>NZ_JCAUKV010000015.1:0-696 GCF_059693665.1 Pseudomonas sp. PGPR N4 | reverse complement strand
GCTCCAGAAGAGAAAGCGCGTGGTATCACCATCAACACCGCGCACGTCGAGTACAACTCGAAGATCCGTCACTACGCTCACGTCGACTGCCCAGGTCACGCTGACTATGTGAAGAACATGATCACCGGTGCTGCGCAGATGGACGGCGCTATCCTGGTTTGCTCGGCCGCCGATGGTCCGATGCCACAAACCCGTGAGCACATCCTGCTGTCCCGTCAGGTTGGCGTTCCGTACATCGTGGTCTTCCTGAACAAGGCTGACCTGGTAGACGACGCTGAGCTGCTGGAACTGGTCGAGATGGAAGTTCGCGACCTGCTGTCCACCTATGACTTCCCAGGCGACGACACTCCGATCATCATCGGTTCGGCTCGTATGGCTCTGGAAGGCAAAGACGACAACGAGATGGGCACCACTGCCGTCAAGAAACTGGTAGAAACTCTGGACAGCTACATCCCAGAGCCAGAGCGCGCTATCGACAAGCCGTTCCTGATGCCAATCGAAGACGTATTCTCGATCTCGGGTCGTGGTACCGTTGTTACCGGTCGTATCGAGCGTGGCATCGTCCGCGTTCAAGACGCCCTGGAAATCGTTGGTCTGCGTGACACCACCACCACCACCTGCACCGGTGTTGAAATGTTCCGCAAGCTGCTCGACGAAGGTCGTGCTGGCGAGAACTGTGGCGTTCTGCTGCGTGGT
>NZ_JCAUKV010000014.1:0-839 GCF_059693665.1 Pseudomonas sp. PGPR N4 | reverse complement strand
GAAGTCGTAACAAGGTAGCCGTAGGGGAACCTGCGGCTGGATCACCTCCTTAATCGAAGACATCAGCCTGCTGATGAGCTCCCACACGAATTGCTTGATTCACTTGTATAAAGACGATGCTGTAACGTGACCCTGTTATAGGTCTGTAGCTCAGTTGGTTAGAGCGCACCCCTGATAAGGGTGAGGTCGGCAGTTCAAATCTGCCCAGACCTACCATTGCAGATACACGGGGCCATAGCTCAGCTGGGAGAGCGCCTGCCTTGCACGCAGGAGGTCAGCGGTTCGATCCCGCTTGGCTCCACCATTTTGCTTCATGCTTCACAGCTTGTCAGAACTTAGAAATGAACATTCGTTGATGAATGTTGATTTCTGACTTTTGTCAGATCGTTCTTTAAAAATTCGGATATGTGATAGAAATAGACTGACATGCACTTTCACTGGTGTGTGATCAGGCTAAGGTAAAATTTGTGAATGCTCGAAAGGGCAGTACGAATTTTCGGCGAATGTCGTCTTCACAGTATAACCAGATTGCTTGGGGTTATATGGTCAAGTGAAGAAGCGCATACGGTGGATGCCTTGGCAGTCAGAGGCGATGAAAGACGTGGTAGCCTGCGATAAGCTTTGGGGAGTCGGCAAACAGACTGTGATCCAGAGATCTCTGAATGGGGGAACCCACTCAGCATAAGCTGAGTATCTTGTACTGAATACATAGGTGCAAGAGGCGAACCAGGGGAACTGAAACATCTAAGTACCCTGAGGAAAAGAAATCAACCGAGATTCCCTTAGTAGTGGCGAGCGAACGGGGACCAGCCCTTAAGTTGGTTTGAGATTAGTGGAAC
>NZ_JCAUKV010000012.1:0-1909 GCF_059693665.1 Pseudomonas sp. PGPR N4 | reverse complement strand
CGCAGCTTCAGCAGTGACGGCCACAGTCGTGGTGTCGATGGTGTCTTCGACAGCGACAGTGGTGGTCGCGCCAGTCAGATCGACAGCTTCGAAATTGCCGCCATTGACCGCAGTGACGGTCGCAGTGACTTCGCTACCGTCTTTGTAGACGTCTTCAACGTTGGTGTTCGGGACCTGGAGCGTGCCCTTGCCATCAGCGCCAACTGTGACGGTGTAATCAGTGCCACCGACGTTAACGGTCAAGGTAGCGGTGGTGCCAGGCTGCGGCGGATTGCTCAGCTGGAAGTTGAAGGTGAGGTTTGCGTCACCTTCTTTCGCAGCTTCAGCAGTGACGGCCACAGTCGTGGTGTCGATGGTGTCTTCGACGGCAACAGTGGTGGTCGCGCCAGTCAGGTCGACGGCTTCGAAGTTACCGCCATTGACTGCGGTCACGGTTGCAGTGACTTCGCTGCCGTCGTTGTATACGTCTTCAACGTTGGTATTCGGGACCGACAAGGTGCCCTTGCCATCAGCGCCAACGTTGACGGTGTAGTTAGTGCCACCGACATTTACAGTCAGAGTCGTGGTGCTGCCAGCCTGCGGCGGGTTGCTCAACTGGAAGTTGAAGGTGAGGTTTGCGTCACCTTCCTTCGCAGCTTCGGCAGTGACGGCCACAGTCGTGGTGTCGATGGTGTCTTCGACGGCAACAGTGGTGGTCGCGCCGGTCAGATCCACAGCTTCGAAGTTACCGCCATTGACTGCGGTCACGGTTGCAGTGACTTCGCTGCCGTCTTTGTAGACGTCTTCGATGTTGGTGTTAGGTACCTGGAGCGTGCCCTTGCCATCGGCGCCAACAGTGACGGTGTAATCAGTACCACCGACGTTAACGGTCAAGGTAGCAGTGGTACCCGCCTGCGGCGGATTGCTCAGCTGGAAGTTGAAGGTGAGGTTCGCATCACCTTCCTTCGCAGCTTCCGCAGTGACGACCACAGTGGTGGTGTCGATGGTGTCTTCGACGGCAACAGTGGTGGTCGCGCCGGTCAGATCGACGGCTTCGAAGTTACCGCCGTTGACCGCGGTTACAGTCGCGGTGACTTCGCTACCGTCTTTGTACACGTCTTCAACGTTGGTATTCGGGACCGACAAGGTGCCCTTGCCATCAGCGCCAACTGTGACGGTGTAATCAGTGCCACCGACATTTACAGTCAGAGTTGTAGTGCTGCCAGCCTGCGGCGGGTTGCTCAACTGGAAGTTGAAGGTGAGGTTTGCGTCACCTTCTTTCGCAGCTTCGGCAGTAACGGCCACAGTCGTGGTATCGATGGTGTCTTCGACGGCAACAGTGGTGGTCGCGCCAGTCAGGTCGACGGCTTCGAAGTTACCGCCATTGACCGCAGTGACGGTCGCAGTGACTTCACTGCCGTCCTTGTAGACGTCTTCAACGTTGGTGTTCGGGACCTGGAGAGTGCCCTTGCCATCGGCGCCCACAGTGACGGTGTAATCAGTGCCACCGACGTTAACGTTCAAGGTAGCAGTGGTACCCGCCTGCGGTGGGTTGCTCAGCTGGAAGTTGAAGGTGAGGTTTGCGTCACCTTCTTTCGCAGCTTCGGCAGTAACAGCCACAGTGGTGGTGTCGATGGTGTCTTCGACAGCAACGGTGGTGGTCGCGCCAGTCAGATCCACAGCTTCGAAGTTACCGCCGTTGACCGCGGTTACAGTCGCAGTGACTTCACTACCGTCTTTGTAGACGTCTTCAACGTTGGTATTCGGGACCTGGAGAGTGCCCTTGCCATCGGCGCCCACAGTGACGGTGTAATCAGTGCCACCGACGTTGACGGTCAAGGTAGCCGTGGTACCCGCCTGCGGCGGATTGCTCAGCTGGAAGTTGAAGGTGAGGTTCGCGTCGCCTTCTTTCGCAGCTTCCGCAGTGACG
>NZ_JCAUKV010000011.1:0-3183 GCF_059693665.1 Pseudomonas sp. PGPR N4 | reverse complement strand
CACATAGTCAGCGTGACCTGGGCAGTCGACGTGAGCGTAGTGACGGATCTTCGAGTTGTACTCGACGTGCGCGGTGTTGATGGTGATACCACGCGCTTTCTCTTCTGGAGCACTGTCGATCTTGTCGAAGTCGACGACCGCCGAACCGAACACCTCGGAGCAGACGCGAGTCAGAGCTGCGGTCAGAGTGGTTTTACCATGGTCAACGTGGCCGATAGTGCCAACGTTTACGTGTGGTAGGGAACGATCAAACTTTTCCTTAGCCATCGAACAGTCCTCCGCAGAAGAAAATAGTCACTACTACCGATAAAACAAAGGCAGATATTTTCATATCTGCCTTGTTATATGGAGCTCTTGAGCGGACTTGAACCGCTGACCTCACCCTTACCAAGGGTGTGCTCTACCAACTGAGCTACAAGAGCGAAACAATGTGCAACAACAGCAAACTTGGAGCGGGTAGCGGGAATCGAACCCGCATCATCAGCTTGGAAGGCTGAGGTTCTACCACTAAACTATACCCGCGGAGCTTGCAGCTCTCGCTAAAATGGTGGAGGGGGAAGGATTCGAACCTTCGAAGTCGAAGACGGCAGATTTACAGTCTGCTCCCTTTGGCCGCTCGGGAACCCCTCCTGAGCGTGGGCGGCATTTTCAGCTTTTGCCGTCCTGCTGTCAAGCTTTTTTTCAATTAAATCTTGAAGTTAGCTACTTTGACAACAGCTTCCGGTCCTACCACCTGAGTGGTGTTCCCTGCGAAGCGGGCGCCATTCTATCAAGCTATTCAGCAGTTGCAATACCCCCGCAGAAAATAATTTTGCGTTTTAAGTCTTTGAAATCCTTGGAAAGACTCTCGACCATTGATTGGTCCAGCAAACGCTCGCCTTCAACTGCAACCTTTAGCCACTGACCGTCAGCTCCCGGCAGCTGGCCAGCCACGAGCTGCGTGTCAATGTCCAGGCTCAGCAGCCGCTGGCGCAGTGCATCGATCTGCTCCTTGCTGGGCAGGCCACCCACTACCAGGCATTCATCGCGGCGGCGCGGCGGCGCCGCAGCACCCGTCTCGCGCAGCAGGCGGATCTCCTGCTGATTACCTTTATAAAGAGAGAGCGGCGCGACCTCTTTGACTCTCAACGGCGCCTCCTGCTGATGCCACACGTAAAAAACGACGTTAAGCACCAACAGCAACAGAAACAACCAACGCATAGGCACCTCAATCCAGTGGACAAGCCATGGCCAAGCCGACAAATACCAGATCCGGCACAATTCGCGCCTGCGGAGCCGCATCGCGAACAAGCGGCGCATCACCACCCGTGAGGAATACGCTAAAGCTATCGCCCCACAACGCCCGCGCCTGCTCGATCTGGGTTCGAGCAAACCCTTGCAGCATGAGCACGCAACCGCGCTCGACCGCTTCGACTGTAGAACGGCCGGGGGCGAGCGTGCTCAGCGCCCGCTCCGCCGAGGCATCGTCATAACGAATGCGCCGGGTATGCGTGCGCAACTGGCTACGCATCAGCGGCATCCCTGGGCAGATGTAGCCACCAAGATGCTCGCCATCTGCAGCAACGAAGTCAGCCTTCGCTGCGGTCCCTAGATCGATCACCAGGCATGCGCCTTTGGCCAGGTGATAAGCACCCAACACGGCCAACCAGCGATCCATGCCCAGCCGCTGGTAATCTTCATAGCCATTGCGCACACCGGCCATAGCCTGCGCTGGCAAGGCTACCCGGGCATCTATGGCAAACTCGGCAAACAGAACGGCGCGAAGCGCCGCGGTTTCTTCTTCACTGCGCACGCTGACGATTCGGCAGCCTTGCAGGTGCAACGAAGGCAAGCCCAGCACGGCGACAAGCAGGGCCTGATCCGAGTCGACAATCCCACCGCCAACAATAGTGGCGTCACTGGCATGAATGACGCGCCACTTGATAAAGCTGTTACCGCAATCGAGCTCAAGAATCATCACGCAACCTCAGGCTGAGCTCACCACCGCTGAAGCTCTTTTCCACACCGTCAACCTCAAGCCGCAAGCCACCCTGCCCATCTACCCCACGGACGATGCCATGGGTATGGCTGGTACCAGCGATCAGCGCGACTTTGCGCCCCTGCCAGACATGCGCCTGCTCCCATTCTTCCTGGAACGCGGCAAAGCCATAACGACGATGGCGAGCCAACTCATGCTGCAGCTGCACATTGAGGCGCGCGACCAGCAGATTGCGATCGATCGGCGCGCCGGCTTCACGCTTCATTGACGTCCATTGCTGATCGACCTGGTCGTTGGTCTGCATGTTGACGTTGATCCCGACACCTATCACCACATGGCAGACATCAGCCGGGTCGCCCACCAGCTCAAGCAGGATGCCAGCGATCTTTTGCTCGGCAACCAGCACGTCATTGGGCCATTTCAGGCCAGCCTGCTCTACCCCAAACCCGTGTAACGCGCGCATGACGGCCAACCCTACGACCAGGCTCAGGCCTTCTAGCTGACGCATGCCGCCTTCGATCCGGAGCACCAGGCTGTAATACAGGTTTTCGGCAAATGGGCTGACCCACTGCCGGCCGCGCCTGCCCCGACCAGCACTTTGCCGCTCGGCCAGCACCACAAAGGGGGCGGCCTGGCCCTGCCCTACTGCTCTAAGGGCCTCGGCATTGGTCGAGTCGATAGCGTCATGGATGTACAGCGGCCACAGTTCACCTTCGGATTGCGCAGCGATGACGCCGGCATCAAGCAGTGCCAACGGCGCTGCCAACTGGTAGCCGCGACCGCGTACCTTGTGGATAGACAGATTCAATTCGGATTCCAGATGCTGCAGCTGCTTCCAGACGGCGCTGCGGCTCACTCCGAGAGCTTCCCCGAGTGCCTGCCCGGAATGAAACCGGCCATCCTTGAGGAGATTCAACAACTTCAGCATGCCAGTCTCGACTTTGAATAAGGCTGGAATGATAGCCATGGCCTGCTGGCTTGCATAGGAAAAGGCGACCCAGGGCCTAGCTATAGAGCGAAATGTTCGCGGCGCCCTGGAAGTGCCAGGCAGTCAGATGGAGAGCTAGTGCCGCTTTGCGACCCCAGATTTCCGGATCGCGGAAAAGACAAAACCCCTACCTGCTCGCGCAGATAGGGGTTTTGCGAAATGAATCTTGACGATGACCTACTCTCACATGGGGAGACCCCACACTACCATCGGCGAT
>NZ_JCAUKV010000010.1:0-15794 GCF_059693665.1 Pseudomonas sp. PGPR N4 | reverse complement strand
AGGTGACAACATCCAGATGGAAGTCACTCTGATCAAGACCATCGCAATGGAAGACGGTCTGCGCTTCGCTATCCGTGAAGGCGGTCGTACCGTCGGCGCCGGCGTCGTAGCAAAAATTATTGAATAAGTAGTTGATTTCATAAGATCAGGTCGGCATAATGGCCGGCCTGGTACAGTGTTAAAGGTCAGTAGCTCAATTGGCAGAGCGACGGTCTCCAAAACCGTAGGTTGGGGGTTCGATTCCCTCCTGACCTGCCATTCACCTCGGTGTGATTGGCTTTCTTCTCACAGGATCCTCCTCGATGACTCCCAAAACTGAAGCCCAAGATTCGCGTTTTGATCTTTTCAAGTGGCTCGCTGTTGTTGCACTGGTAGTCGTTGGTGTCGTGGGTAATCAATATTACTCCGCCTCTCCGATTCTGTACCGCGTACTCGCACTTCTAGCTCTGGCTGCTGCTGCTGGCTTCGTTGCCTTGCAGACTGCAAAGGGCAAGTCGTTCTTTGCGTTGGCGAAGGAAGCTCGTACCGAGATCCGTAAAGTCGTGTGGCCGACCCGCCAAGAAACCATGCAAACCACGCTTATCGTTGTGGTCGTTGTATTGGTTATGGCGCTGCTGCTGTGGGGTCTCGACTCCCTGCTCGGCTGGGCGGTTTCCTTGATTGTTGGCTAAGGGTGTCCCGTGGCTAAGCGTTGGTACGTTGTGCATGCTTACTCGGGTTACGAGAAGCATGTGATGCGCTCTTTGACTGAGCGTGTCAAGCTGGCTGGCATGGAAGACGGTTTCGGCGAAATTCTGGTTCCGACCGAAGAAGTCGTCGAAATGCGCAATGGCCAGAAGCGCAAGAGCGAGCGTAAGTTCTTCCCTGGCTATGTGTTGGTCCAGATGGAAATGAACGAAGGTACTTGGCACCTTGTCAAGGATACCCCTCGTGTAATGGGCTTCATTGGTGGTACTGCAGACAAGCCTGCACCCATCACCGATAAAGAAGCTGAGGCTATTCTGCGTCGCGTTGCCGACGGCAGCGACAAGCCGAAGCCAAAAACGCTCTTTGAGCCAGGTGAAGTGGTTCGTGTTGTTGACGGTCCCTTTGCTGATTTCAACGGTACCGTTGAAGAAGTTAACTACGAAAAGAGCCGGCTCCAGGTGGCGGTGCTCATTTTCGGTCGTTCCACTCCGGTGGAGCTCGAGTTCGGCCAGGTCGAGAAGGTCTAGGCGAACGACGCATCCCATACCCCGCAGCCCTATGTGCTGCGGGGTTTTGTCGTCACTGGGATAAAACGCACGTAATCCGGGGAGCCTTCAGGCGTTCGTACCCGATATTGGAGTAGCTCATGGCTAAGAAGATTCAGGCTTACATCAAGCTGCAAGTAAAGGCCGGCCAGGCCAACCCTAGCCCACCCGTTGGTCCAGCACTGGGTCAGCACGGTGTGAACATCATGGAATTCTGCAAGGCCTTCAACGCCCGTACTCAGGGTCAAGAAGCCGGCCTGCCGACTCCTGTGATCATCACTGTTTACAGTGACCGTAGCTTCACCTTCGAAACCAAAAGCACCCCTGCTTCGGTTCTGCTGAAAAAAGCAGCTGGCCTGACCAGCGGCTCCGCGCGTCCTAACACCGTCAAGGTGGGTACTGTGACCCGTGCTCAGCTGGAAGAGATCGCCAAGACCAAAGAGGCTGATCTGACTGCCGCTGACCTGGATGCAGCCGTGCGTACCATCGCCGGTTCTGCTCGCAGCATGGGCCTCAACGTGGAGGGTGTGTAATGGCTAAGCTGACCAAGCGCCAAAAGGCTATTGCTTCGAAAATCGAAGCTGGCAAAGTCTACAACTTCGAAGACGCAGCAGTGCTGCTGGCCGAACTCTCCACCGTGAAGTTCAGCGAATCCTTCGACGTTGCCGTCAACCTCGGTGTTGACCCGCGTAAATCCGACCAGGTCGTTCGTAGCGCTACTGTGCTGCCACACGGCACTGGCAAGACCGTACGCGTTGCCGTATTCACCCAGGGTCCTGCTGCTGAAGCCGCTCTGGCTGCCGGCGCTGACCGTGTAGGCATGGACGATCTGGCTGCCGAAATGAAAGCCGGCGACCTGAACTACGACGTAGTCATCGCATCCCCGGATGCCATGCGCGTTGTTGGTCAACTCGGCCAGGTTCTCGGTCCTCGTGGCCTGATGCCTAACCCGAAGGTTGGTACCGTGACTCCAGACGTAGCTACCGCGGTTAAAAACGCCAAAGCTGGTCAGGTTCGCTACCGCACCGACAAAAACGGTATCATCCACACCTCCGTTGGCAAGGTTGGCTTCGAAGCCGGCAAGCTGAAGGAAAACGTTGAAGCCCTGATCGCTGATCTGAAGCGTATCAAGCCGGCTTCCTCGAAAGGTATCTACGTCAAGCGCGTTACCCTGAGCACCACTATGGGCCCAGGTCTGGTCATCGACCAGAGCTCGCTGGACGCGTAAGACAAAGCCGGCGTGCTCAGGCACGCCAGCTGCAAAAATTGGGGTCCCTGCCTGGCGGGGGCTATCCAAGACCGTAGGCGGCGCAAGCCTTAAACACCCAGCCTACGCAGATGGTGCTCCCGGTTCCTTACCGAATCAGACACCAAAACGACATCCGGCTTCGGCCAGATGAAACGGTAACAAGCAGGAGTTTTACCCGTGGCAATTAAACTCGAAGACAAGAAGGCCATCGTCGCTGAAGTCAACGAGGCTGCCAAAGTCGCTCTGTCCGCTGTCGTGGCTGATGCCCGTGGTGTGACTGTAGGCGCAATGACCGGACTCCGTAAAGAGGCCCGTGAAGCTGGCGTATACGTACGTGTTGTACGTAACACCCTGCTCAAGCGCGCTGTTGCTGGCACTGACTTCAGTGTCCTCAACGACGCCTTCACTGGCCCGACCCTGATCGCTTTCTCCAACGAACACCCGGGCGCTGCTGCTCGTCTGTTCAAAGAGTTCGCCAAGGGTCAGGACAAGTTCGAGATCAAGGCAGCTGCGTTTGACGGCAAGTTCATTGCAGCGAACGAAATCGACGTGTTGGCTACCCTGCCGACCCGCGACGAAGCCATCGCAAGGCTGATGAGCGTTATCCAAGGCGCTACCAGCAAGCTGGCTCGTACCCTGGCAGCCATTCGCGACCAGAAAGAAGCTACCGCTGCCTAAGGCAACGAAGCGCTTTCAAAATCATACGTTTAATTTGATGGCTGCGTAGGCCTTCACCCCAATACAGGATTTAAGTCAATGTCCCTGACTAACGAACAAATCATCGAAGCAATCGGCCAGAAAACCGTTCTGGAAGTTGTTGAACTGATCAAAGCAATGGAAGAAACCTTCGGCGTGACCGCCGCTGTTGCCGCTGCTGGCCCAGCTGCTGCTGCCGCCGTTGTTGAAGAGCAGACCGAATTCAACGTCGTTCTGCTGGAAGCTGGCGAGAAGAAAGTAAACGTGATCAAGGCAGTTCGTGAACTGACCGGTCTCGGCCTGAAAGAAGCCAAAGAGAAAGTCGATGGCGCTCCTCAGGTTGTAGCTGAAGGCGTTTCGAAAGAAGCCGCTGAAGACGCTAAGAAGAAGCTGGAAGAAGCAGGCGCTAAAGTCGAACTGAAGTAATTTCGACTTTGCGACTCCAGCCGGAGCGTTGAGCTAAGGCTGACGGCTGGTGGCTTTTGCCACCGGCCTTTTTCCGTTATTGGCGGCCGACCAGGTCGGCCCCGATAACGTGCTGTAGCCACCTAGAGGGTGGAGCAAACCATGGGGTTTGCACGATTTTCTGGTTGCTCCCGCCGGGAGACGCCAAACAAGCAGGTGACCAAGCTGGGGAACGCTGATGGCTTACTCATACACTGAGAAAAAACGTATCCGCAAGGACTTTAGCAAGTTGCCGGACGTGATGGATGTGCCTTACCTCCTGGCCATCCAGCTGGATTCGTATCGCGAATTCCTGCAAGCGGGAGCATCCAAGGATCAGTTCCGCGACGTCGGTCTGCATGCTGCCTTCAAGTCGGTCTTCCCGATCATCAGCTACTCCGGCAACGCTGCCCTGGAGTACGTTGGCTATCGTCTGGGCGAACCGGCTTTCGACGTCAAGGAATGCGTCCTGCGCGGCGTGACGTTCGCCGTACCGCTGCGGGTCAAGGTCCGTCTGATCATCTTCGACAAAGAGTCGTCGAACAAAGCGATCAAGGACATCAAAGAGCAAGAAGTCTACATGGGTGAAATTCCCCTGATGACTGAGAACGGTACCTTCGTTATCAACGGTACCGAGCGTGTGATCGTTTCCCAGCTGCACCGTTCGCCGGGTGTGTTCTTCGACCACGACCGTGGCAAGACGCACAGCTCGGGCAAACTGCTGTACTCGGCTCGTATCATTCCTTACCGCGGCTCCTGGTTGGACTTCGAGTTCGACCCGAAAGACTGCGTATTCGTGCGTATCGACCGTCGCCGCAAACTGCCGGCCTCGGTACTGCTGCGCGCGCTGGGCTACAGCACCGAAGAGGTACTGAACGCCTTCTACACCACCAACGTGTTCCACGTTACCGGTGAAAGCCTGAGCCTGGAGCTGGTACCTCAGCGCCTGCGCGGTGAAGTTGCGGTCATGGACATCCATGACGAAAATGGCAAAGTCATCGTCGAGCAAGGCCGTCGTATCACTGCACGCCACATCAATCAGCTCGAGAAGGCTGGCGTCAAGCAGCTGGACGTGCCGATGGAGTACGTACTGGGTCGCACCACTGCCAAGGCAATCGTGCATCCGGCTACCGGCGAGATCCTGGCTGAGTGCAACACCGAGCTGACCACCGAGCTGCTGATCAAGATCGCCAAGGCTCAGGTTGTTCGCCTCGAGACGCTGTACACCAACGACATCGACTGCGGTCCGTTCATTTCGGACACCCTGAAGATCGACACCACCAGCAACCAACTGGAAGCGCTGGTCGAGATCTACCGGATGATGCGTCCAGGCGAGCCGCCAACCAAGGATGCCGCCGAGACCCTGTTCAACAACCTGTTCTTCAGCGCCGAGCGGTACGATCTGTCCGCTGTTGGCCGTATGAAGTTCAACCGTCGTATCGGTCGCTCCGAGATCGAAGGTTCGGGCGTGTTGAGCAAGGAAGACATCGTTGACGTGCTGAAGACTCTGGTCGACATCCGTAACGGTAAAGGCATCGTCGACGACATCGACCACCTCGGCAACCGCCGTGTGCGTTGTGTTGGTGAGATGGCCGAGAACCAGTTCCGGGTTGGCCTGGTGCGCGTTGAGCGTGCGGTCAAAGAGCGTCTGTCGATGGCAGAAAGCGAAGGCCTGATGCCGCAAGACCTGATCAACGCCAAGCCGGTTGCGGCGGCGGTGAAAGAGTTCTTCGGTTCCAGCCAGCTCTCGCAGTTCATGGACCAGAACAACCCGCTCTCGGAAATTACCCACAAGCGTCGTGTCTCTGCACTCGGCCCTGGCGGTCTGACCCGTGAGCGCGCTGGCTTTGAAGTCCGTGACGTACACCCGACCCACTACGGCCGTGTGTGCCCGATCGAGACCCCTGAAGGTCCGAACATCGGTCTGATCAACTCCCTGGCGGCGTATGCCCGCACCAACCAGTACGGCTTCCTCGAGAGCCCGTACCGCGTGGTGAAAGAGGGTGTGGTTTCCGACGACATCGTGTTCCTGTCGGCGATCGAAGAAGCTGACCACGTCATCGCCCAGGCTTCGGCCACCATGAGCGAAGACAAGCGTCTGATCGACGAACTGGTAGCAGTACGTCACCTGAACGAATTCACCGTCAAGGCGCCGGAAGACGTCACCCTGATGGACGTTTCGCCGAAGCAGGTAGTTTCGGTTGCAGCGTCGCTGATTCCGTTCCTCGAGCACGACGACGCCAACCGTGCGTTGATGGGTTCGAACATGCAGCGTCAGGCTGTACCAACCCTGCGCGCCGACAAGCCGCTGGTAGGTACCGGCATGGAGCGCAACGTTGCCCGTGACTCCGGCGTCTGCGTCGTGGCTCGCCGTGGCGGCGTTATCGACTCGGTCGATGCCAGCCGTATCGTGGTTCGCGTTGCAGATGACGAAGTTGAAACCGGTGAAGCCGGTGTCGACATCTACAATCTGACCAAGTACACCCGCTCGAACCAGAACACCTGCATCAACCAGCGTCCGCTGGTCAGCAAGGGTGATGTGGTCAAGCGTCATGACATCATGGCTGACGGTCCGTCCACCGATATGGGTGAGCTGGCTCTGGGTCAGAACATGCGCATCGCGTTCATGGCGTGGAACGGCTTCAACTTCGAAGACTCCATCTGTCTGTCGGAGCGCGTGGTTCAGGAAGATCGCTTCACCACTATCCACATTCAGGAACTGACCTGTGTGGCGCGTGACACCAAGCTTGGGCCTGAGGAAATCACTGCAGACATCCCGAACGTGGGTGAAGCTGCACTGAACAAACTGGACGAAGCCGGTATCGTTTACGTGGGTGCTGAAGTCGGCGCTGGCGACATCCTGGTCGGCAAGGTCACTCCGAAAGGCGAGACCCAACTGACTCCGGAAGAAAAACTGCTGCGTGCAATCTTCGGTGAAAAAGCCAGCGACGTTAAAGACACCTCCCTGCGCGTGCCAACCGGCACCAAAGGTACTGTCATCGACGTGCAGGTCTTCACTCGTGACGGCGTTGAGCGCGACAGCCGCGCCCTGTCCATCGAGAAGACCCAGCTGGACGAGATCCGCAAGGATCTGAACGAAGAGTTCCGCATCGTTGAAGGCGCAACCTTCGAGCGTCTGCGCTCGGCGCTGAACGGCCAGGTTGTCGACGGTGGCGCGGGCCTGAAAAAAGGCACCGTGGTCAGCGACGAAGTCCTCGACGGTCTGGAGCACGGCCAGTGGTTCAAACTGCGCATGGCCGAAGACGCGCTCAACGATCAGCTCGAGAAGGCCCAGGCCTACATCGTCGATCGTCGCCGTCTGCTCGACGACAAGTTCGAAGACAAGAAGCGCAAGCTGCAGCAGGGCGATGATCTGGCACCGGGCGTACTGAAGATCGTCAAGGTCTACCTGGCTATCCGCCGCCGCATTCAGCCGGGCGACAAGATGGCCGGCCGTCACGGTAACAAAGGTGTGGTCTCGGTGATCATGCCGGTCGAAGACATGCCGCACGACGCCAACGGTACTCCGGTAGACGTCGTACTGAACCCGCTGGGCGTACCATCGCGTATGAACGTCGGGCAGATCCTCGAAACCCACCTCGGCCTCGCGGCCAAAGGTCTGGGCGAGAAGATAGACCGGATGATCGAAGAGCAGCGCAAAGCCACTGAGCTGCGCAGCTTCCTCACCGAGATCTACAACGAGATCGGCGGTCGTCAGGAAAGCCTGGAAGACTTCACCGACGCTGAGATCCTTGCTCTGGCGCACAACCTGAAGAAAGGCGTGCCTATGGCTACTCCAGTCTTCGACGGTGCCAAGGAAAGCGAAATCAAGGCCATGCTGAAACTGGCTGACATGCCAGAAAGCGGCCAGATGGTGCTGTTCGACGGCCGTACCGGCAACAAGTTCGAGCGTCCAGTGACCGTTGGTTACATGTACATGCTCAAGCTGAACCACTTGGTGGACGACAAGATGCACGCGCGTTCCACTGGTTCGTACAGCCTGGTTACCCAGCAGCCGCTGGGTGGTAAGGCGCAGTTCGGTGGTCAGCGTTTCGGGGAGATGGAAGTCTGGGCGCTGGAAGCATACGGCGCGGCGTACACTCTGCAAGAAATGCTCACAGTGAAGTCGGACGACGTGAACGGTCGTACCAAGATGTACAAAAACATCGTGGATGGCGATCACCGTATGGAGCCGGGCATGCCCGAGTCCTTCAACGTGTTGATCAAAGAGATCCGTTCGCTCGGTATCGATATCGATCTGGAAACCGAATAACACGTGACGCGAATGGGAGCGGGGCTGTAACAGCCCGCTCCTTGCTCCGCCAGGAGGAAAGGCCTTGAAAGACCTACTGAATTTGCTGAAAAACCAGGGTCAAGTCGAAGAGTTCGATGCCATTCGCATCGGCCTCGCGTCGCCTGAGATGATCCGTTCGTGGTCGTTCGGTGAAGTTAAAAAACCGGAAACCATCAACTACCGTACGTTCAAACCTGAGCGTGACGGCCTGTTCTGCGCCAAGATCTTTGGCCCAGTCAAGGACTACGAGTGCCTGTGCGGTAAGTACAAGCGCCTGAAACACCGTGGTGTGATCTGCGAGAAGTGCGGCGTTGAAGTCGCCCTGGCCAAGGTTCGTCGTGAGCGCATGGCGCACATCGAACTGGCCTCGCCAGTCGCCCACATCTGGTTCCTGAAGTCGCTGCCGTCCCGTATCGGCCTGCTGATGGACATGACCCTGCGTGATATCGAGCGCGTTCTCTACTTCGAGAGCTACGTCGTTATCGACCCGGGCATGACCACCCTGGAGAAGGGTCAGCTGCTCAACGACGAGCAGTACTTCGAAGCGCTGGAAGAGTTCGGTGATGACTTCGATGCCCGCATGGGTGCCGAGGCTGTTCGCGAGCTGCTGCACGCTATCGACCTGGAGCATGAGATTGGCCGCCTGCGCGAAGAAATTCCGCAAACCAACTCGGAAACCAAGATCAAGAAGCTGTCCAAGCGCCTGAAGCTGATGGAAGCTTTCCAGGGCTCGGGCAACCTGCCTGAGTGGATGGTCCTGACCGTTCTGCCAGTACTGCCGCCGGACCTGCGTCCGCTGGTACCACTGGATGGTGGCCGCTTCGCGACCTCCGACCTGAACGACCTGTACCGCCGCGTGATCAACCGGAACAACCGTCTCAAGCGTCTGCTTGACCTGTCGGCTCCGGACATCATCGTGCGCAACGAAAAGCGCATGCTGCAGGAAGCGGTCGACGCCCTGCTCGACAACGGCCGTCGCGGTCGCGCCATCACTGGCTCGAACAAGCGTCCGCTGAAGTCGCTGGCTGACATGATCAAAGGTAAGCAAGGTCGCTTCCGTCAGAACTTGCTCGGCAAGCGCGTGGACTACTCCGGCCGTTCGGTAATTACTGTAGGCCCGACCCTGCGCCTGCACCAGTGCGGTCTGCCGAAGAAGATGGCTCTCGAGCTGTTCAAGCCGTTCATTTTCGGCAAGCTGGAAATGCGTGGTCTGGCGACCACCATCAAGGCTGCCAAGAAGATGGTCGAGCGCGAGCTGCCAGAGGTCTGGGACGTGCTCGCCGAGGTGATCCGCGAACACCCCGTACTGCTCAACCGTGCACCGACCCTTCACCGTCTTGGCATTCAGGCGTTTGAACCGGTACTGATCGAAGGTAAGGCTATCCAGCTGCACCCGCTGGTCTGTGCTGCGTACAACGCCGACTTCGACGGTGACCAGATGGCCGTGCACGTGCCGCTGACGCTGGAAGCCCAGCTCGAAGCGCGCGCGCTGATGATGTCCACCAACAACATTCTGTCGCCAGCCAACGGTGAGCCAATCATCGTTCCGTCGCAGGACGTTGTACTGGGTCTGTACTACATGACCCGCGAAGCCATCAACGCCAAGGGCGAAGGTCGCATCTTCGCTGACCTGCAGGAAGTCGACCGGGTATTCCGCGCCGGCGAAGCTGCCCTGCACGCCAAGATCAAGGTTCGTATCAACGAAACCGTGAACGACCGTGATGGCGGCAGCGTCAAGAACACCCGTATCGTCGACACCACTGTCGGCCGTGCACTGCTGTTCCAGGTTGTACCACCAGGTCTGTCGTACGACGTGGTCAACCAGCCAATGAAGAAAAAGGCGATCTCCAAGCTGATCAACCAGTGCTACCGCGTGGTTGGTCTGAAAGAGACCGTTATCTTCGCTGACCAGCTGATGTACACCGGCTTTGCCTACTCGACCATTTCCGGCGTTTCGATCGGTGTTAACGACTTCGTTATCCCGGACGAAAAAGCCCGCATCATCGGTGCTGCCACCGAAGAAGTGAAGGAAATCGAGAGCCAGTACGCTTCCGGCCTGGTAACCCAGGGCGAGAAGTACAACAAGGTCATCGACTTGTGGTCCAAGGCGAACGACGAAGTCTCCAAGGCGATGATGGCCAACCTCTCGAAAGAGAAAGTCATCGACCGCAATGGCGACGAAGTCGACCAAGAGTCCTTCAACTCGATGTACATGATGGCTGACTCCGGTGCTCGGGGTTCGGCAGCTCAGATTCGTCAGTTGGCCGGTATGCGTGGTCTGATGGCCAAGCCGGACGGCTCGATCATCGAGACGCCGATCACCGCGAACTTCCGTGAAGGTCTGAGCGTTCTGCAGTACTTCATCTCGACGCACGGTGCTCGTAAGGGTCTGGCGGATACCGCCTTGAAGACTGCGAACTCGGGTTACCTGACTCGTCGTCTGGTCGACGTGGCACAAGATCTGGTGGTTACCGAGATCGATTGCGGCACTGATCAGGGCCTGCTGATGACTCCGCACATCGAAGGCGGTGACGTGGTCGAGCCATTGGGTGAGCGCGTACTGGGTCGAGTAATCGCCCGTGACGTGTTCAAACCTGGCACCGACGATGTCATCGTTCCGGCCGGTACCCTGGTCGACGAGAAGTGGGTCGAGTTCATCGAGCTCAACAGCATCGACGAAGTTATCGTTCGTTCGCCGATCAGCTGTGAAACTCGCTTCGGTATCTGCGCCAAGTGCTACGGTCGTGACCTGGCTCGCGGTCACCAGGTGAACATCGGTGAAGCGGTCGGCGTAATCGCTGCCCAGTCCATCGGTGAGCCGGGTACCCAGCTGACCATGCGTACGTTCCACATCGGTGGTGCTGCCAGCCGGACCTCGGCTGCCGACAGCGTCCAGGTGAAGAACGGCGGTATGGTTCGTCTGCATAACCTCAAGCAGGTAGAGCGTGCTGACGGCAACCTGGTTGCTGTATCGCGTTCCGGCGAGCTGGCCATTGCCGACGAATTCGGTCGTGAGCGTGAGCGCTACAAGCTGCCTTACGGCGCCGTGATTTCGGTCAAGGAAGGTGACAAGGTCGACGCAGGCGCAATCGTCGCCAAGTGGGACCCGCACACCCACCCGATCGTTACCGAGCTGAAAGGTACCGTGACCTTCGTGGGCATGGAAGAAAACATCACCATCAAGCGTCAGACTGACGAGTTGACTGGTTTGACCAACATTGAAGTCCTGGACGCCAAGGATCGCCCTGCCGCTGGCAAGGAAATCCGTCCGGCCATCAAGATGGTCGACGCCAATGGCAAGGATTTGATGCTGCCAGGTACCGACGTACCTGCTCAGTACTTCCTGCCGGCCAACGCCTTGGTAGGTGTAGCTGACGGTGCCCAGATCGGTGTTGGTGACGTTATCGCGCGGATCCCGCAAGAAACGTCGAAGACCCGTGACATCACCGGTGGTCTGCCACGTGTTGCCGACTTGTTCGAAGCACGTCGTCCGAAAGAAGCGTCGATCCTGGCGGAAGTCAGCGGTACCATCGCGTTCGGTAAAGAGACCAAAGGCAAGCGTCGTCTGGTCATCACTCCGACCGACGGTAGCGATCCGTACGAAGAGCTGATTCCGAAGTGGCGCCACCTGAACGTCTTCGAAGGCGAGCAGGTCAACCGCGGCGAAGTTATCTCCGACGGTCCAAGCGATCCGCATGATATCCTGCGTCTGCTGGGTGTCAGCGCGCTGGCGAAGTACATCGTCAACGAGATCCAGGACGTTTACCGTCTGCAAGGCGTTAAGATCAACGACAAGCACATCGAGACCATCCTGCGTCAGATGCTGCGTAAGGTCGAGATTGCCGAGTCGGGCGACTCCAGCTTCATCAAGGGCGACCAGATGGAACTGACTCACGTGCTGGTCGAGAACGAGCGTCTCGCAGCCGATGACAAGTTCATCTCCAAGTTCACCCGTGTGCTGCTGGGTATCACCAAGGCCTCGCTGTCCACCGAATCGTTCATCTCGGCGGCTTCCTTCCAGGAAACCACCCGTGTACTGACCGAAGCGGCGGTAACCGGCAAGCGCGATTACCTGCGCGGCCTGAAAGAGAACGTGGTTGTCGGCCGTCTGATCCCGGCCGGTACCGGTCTGGCTTACCACAGCGAGCGCAAGCGTCGCCGTGATGCCGACAAACCGCTGCGCGTAAGTGCCAGTGAGGTGGAAGCCGCACTGACCGAAGCGTTGAATTCCAGCGGTAATTAAGTAACAGGGCGGGGCCCCGGCCCCTCTCCGCGGTGCTTGGTGACATGCAATGTTACCGATCACCGGGCGGGGAGGGCCGGGGCCTTGTCTTGACTGGGTGCAAGAACCTCTTTAGACTTTTGTACCCTTAAATTTGGTGAGGCTCCGTCTCGTCAATTTTAGGCTTTCTTGCAAGACAATAGCGTCGCAAGACAATCAGTGGAGCTAGTAGATGGCAACTATCAACCAGCTGGTACGTCAGCCGCGTAAGCGTACCGTCGAGAAATCCGACGTACCTGCGCTGCAGAACTGCCCGCAACGTCGTGGCGTGTGCACCCGTGTGTACACCACCACGCCGAAAAAACCTAACTCGGCACTGCGTAAAGTATGCCGTGTGCGTCTGACCAACGGTTTCGAGGTTTCCTCGTACATCGGCGGTGAAGGCCACAACCTGCAAGAGCACAGCGTCGTCCTGATCCGTGGCGGCCGTGTAAAAGACTTGCCAGGTGTTCGTTACCACACCGTTCGCGGCTCCCTGGATACCTCCGGCGTCAAAGGTCGTAACCAAGGTCGTTCGAAGTACGGTACCAAGCGTCCGAAGTAATCGGCCGTTTGCACATAATCATTTTTTTCAGTCGATAAGAGTAAGGTCGGGCGGGGGTCGTAGACCCAGGTCCCGGGCTAACCTGAAGACCGTTTGAGGGCTTATCATGCCAAGACGTCGTGTAGCAGCAAAACGTGAGATTCTGGACGATCCAAAATACGGATCGCAAATCCTCGCGAAGTTCATGAACCACGTGATGGAAAGCGGCAAGAAGGCCGTTGCCGAGCGTATCGTTTACGGTGCGCTGGACAAGGTCAAAGAACGCAAGAACAGCGATCCCCTGGAAATCTTCGAGAAAGCTCTCGACGCCATCGCTCCGCTGGTCGAAGTAAAGTCCCGCCGTGTCGGCGGTGCCACTTACCAGGTTCCGGTCGAAGTTCGTCCATCCCGTCGTAACGCTCTGGCAATGCGCTGGCTCGTAGACTACGCCCGCAAGCGCGGCGAGAAGTCCATGGCTCTGCGCTTGGCTGGCGAGCTGCTGGATGCTGCTGAAGGCAAAGGTGCTGCAGTCAAGAAGCGTGAAGACGTGCACCGTATGGCTGAAGCCAACAAAGCATTCTCGCACTACCGCTTCTAATTCAAGCATCAATCATTTTGCGAGGGCTTTATGGCTCGTACTACAGCAATTAACCGCTACCGTAACATTGGTATTTGCGCGCACGTCGATGCGGGCAAAACTACCACTACCGAGCGGATCCTGTTCTACACAGGCCTGAGCCACAAGATGGGCGAGGTGCATGACGGCGCCGCGACCACCGACTGGATGGTGCAGGAGCAGGAGCGGGGTATTACCATTACCTCCGCTGCCGTTACCACCTTCTGGAAGGGTTCTACCGGTCAGTACGACAACTACCGCGTAAACGTCATCGATACCCCTGGCCACGTTGACTTCACCATTGAAGTTGAGCGTTCGCTGCGTGTACTCGACGGCGCGGTCGTTGTGTTCTGCGGTACCTCCGGCGTTGAGCCACAGTCCGAAACCGTATGGCGTCAAGCCAACAAGTACGGCGTTCCACGTGTTGTCTACGTGAACAAAATGGACCGTGCAGGCGCTGACTTCCTGCGCGTTATCGGCCAGATCAAGAACCGCCTGGGTCACACCCCGGTTCCGATCCAGCTGGCAATCGGTTCGGAAGACAACTTCCAGGGTCAGGTCGACCTGATCAAGATGAAAGCTGTCTACTGGAACGATGACGACAAGGGCACTTCGCCGCGCGAGGAAGAAATTCCTGCGGACATGCTCGAGTTGGCTGAGAAGTATCGCTCCGAAATGGTCGAGGCTGCTGCCGAGTCCAGCGAAGAGCTGATGAACAAGTACCTGGAAGGCGAAGAGCTGACCGTCGAAGAAATCAAGGCCGGTCTGCGCGCGCGCACCCTGGCTGGCGAAATCGTTCCGGCTGTCTGCGGTTCCTCGTTCAAGAACAAGGGCGTTCCCCTGGTTCTGGACGCCGTAATCGAGTTCCTGCCTGCTCCTACCGAAATCCCGGCGATCAAAGGTATTCACCCTGATCTGATCGAGAAGTCGAAAGAAGAGCTGGTCGACGCCGACTACGACGAGCGTCATGCTTCCGACGACGAGCCGTTCTCGGCTCTGGCGTTCAAGATTGCCACCGACCCGTTCGTTGGTACTCTGACTTTCGTGCGCGTCTACTCGGGCTTCCTGAGCTCGGGCGACTCCGTGATCAACTCGGTCAAGGGCAAGAAAGAGCGCGTTGGTCGTATGGTGCAGATGCACGCCAACCAGCGTGAAGAGATCAAAGAAGTACGCGCAGGCGACATCGCTGCTCTGATCGGCATGAAGGACGTCACCACTGGTGACACCCTGTGCAACGCCGACAAGCCGATCATCCTCGAGCGTATGGACTTCCCGGAGCCTGTAATTTCGGTTGCTGTTGAGCCGAAAACCAAGCAGGACCAGGAAAAGATGGGTATCGCACTGGGCAAACTGGCTCAGGAAGACCCGTCGTTCCGCGTCAAGACCGATGAAGAAACCGGTCAGACCATCATCTCGGGTATGGGTGAGCTGCACCTGGACATCCTCGTTGACCGCATGAAGCGCGAGTTCAACGTCGAAGCCAACATCGGCAAGCCGCAGGTTTCGTACCGCGAGAAGATCACCAAGTCCAACGTTGAGATCGAAGGTAAATTCGTTCGTCAGTCGGGTGGTCGTGGTCAGTTCGGTCACTGCTGGATCCGTTTCTCGGAGCCGGACGTGGACGACAAAGGCAACATCACCGAAGGTCTGGTGTTCACCAACGAAGTCGTTGGTGGTGTGATTCCTAAGGAATTCATCGCCCCGATCCAGAAGGGTATCGAAGAGCAGATGAAAAACGGCGTCGTTGCCGGTTATCCTCTGATCGGCCTCAAGGCCACGGTATTCGACGGTTCGTACCATGACGTCGACTCCAACGAAATGGCGTTCAAGGTCGCTGCTTCGATGGCAACCAAGCAACTGGCCCAGAAGGGCGGTGGCGTGGTTCTCGAGCCGATCATGAAGGTCGAAGTTGTAACCCCAGAAGACTACATGGGTGACGTGATGGGTGACCTGAACCGTCGTCGTGGTCTGATCCAGGGTATGGATGATTCGGTCTCCGGCAAGGTTGTCCGTGCTGAAGTGCCGCTCGGGGAAATGTTCGGTTATGCGACCGACGTTCGTTCCATGTCTCAGGGTCGCGCGAGCTACTCCATGGAATTCTCCAAATACGCCGAAGCTCCGTCGAACATCGTCGAAGCTCTCGTTAAAAAACAAGGCTGATTCAGCCCCTTTAGGCTAGGAGTTCACTGTCGTGGCTAAAGAAAAATTTGATCGTTCCCTTCCGCACGTCAACGTTGGCACCATCGGTCACGTCGACCACGGTAAAACCACTCTGACTGCTGCTCTGACTCGCGTCTGCTCCGAAGTTTTCGGTTCGGCTGTTGTTGACTTCGACAAGATCGACTCGGCTCCAGAAGAGAAAGCGCGTGGTATCACCATCAACACCGCGCACGTCGAGTACAACTCGAAGATCCGTCACTACGCTCACGTCGACTGCCCAGGTCACGCTGACTATGTG
>NZ_JCAUKV010000009.1:0-19461 GCF_059693665.1 Pseudomonas sp. PGPR N4 | reverse complement strand
AACGATGCATCGCCGATGGTAGTGTGGGGTCTCCCCATGTGAGAGTAGGTCATCGTCAAGATTCATTTCGCAAAACCCCTATCTGCGCGAGCAGGTAGGGGTTTTGTCTTTAAGTAGAGAGACTCAAGTTTCGCTGACACGTCTACCGACGGTTCGGCACACAGAATTTCTTGACGACAATAGAGCATTGGAACCACCTGATCCCATCCCGAACTCAGCAGTGAAACGATGCATCGCCGATGGTAGTGTGGGGTCTCCCCATGTGAGAGTAGGTCATCGTCAAGATTCAAATCCAAAGCCCCTGTCAGCGTTGCTGACAGGGGCTTTGTCTTTCTCGGCGGACTGCTTTGCTGTCAGGCCCCGGCCAAGACAACAGCCCAATAAAAAGGCCCGCTCCTGAATCCAGGAGCGGGCCTTTTGGCTTTCAGCCAGTGCGGTCAGAACTGATAGCTGACGGTAGCGCTGACATTGCGTTCCTCACCCATGTAGCAGTAGCTCAGGCTGGCACACGAAGCGATGTAGCTCTCATTGGTCAGGTTGTTGGCGTTAAGGCGCAGATCTACACCCTTGAGGCCGACCTTACCCAGGTCGTAACCGATGGAAGCGTCGAACAAGGTGTAGGAGGGCACCTTCATGCTGTTTTCAGCATCTACCCAGCTGTACCCCACATAGCGCATGCCGCCGCCCAGTCTAAGGCCATCCAGAGCGCCCTGGCGGAAGTCGTAATCGGCCCACAGCGAGAACATCTGCTTGGGCGCCTGCGTCGGCGAGTTGCCCTTGTTGTCTACAGTTGCCGCAGCCAGGCTAGGCATCGACTTGGCGTACTCGATGTCGGTGAAGGTGTAGCCACCCAGCAGCTTCAGGTTATCGGTCACCTGCACATGCGCTTCCAGTTCCAGGCCTTGTGAGCGCACCTGGCCTACTGCCCGGTAGAACTCCTCGTTGGGCTGTTTGGACGCAAGGTTTTCCTGTTCGATACGGAACACCGAGGCCGTGAACAGGTTGTCGCTACCCGGCGGCTGATACTTGACCCCGGCTTCCCACTGGGTGCCTTCGGTCGGCGCCAGAGGCCGGCCGTTCTGATCAGAAACGGTATTGGGGTTGAACGACTCGGAATAGCTCACATACGGAGCGATACCGTTTTCAAACAGGTAGAGCACGCCCGCGCGCGTAGTGAAGCTTGAACGGTCGTCACTGACCCGGGTGTCGCTGTCACGGTTTTCTTCGGAGACCTTGACCCAGTCCTGGCGCAGCCCCAGTGAAAAGCGCCACTGGTCGAGCTCGACCAGGTCCTGCAAGTACACACCGGTCTGCTGCAGGCGCCGCGTGTAGTTGTTTTCACCCAGTATCTGCAAGTTGCCGTTGCCGTACTGCGGGTTGGCCGCATTCAGGCTGTCGACGCTGCCATAGCGCCAGGCTACGTCGGCTTTACGCCGCTGATAGTCGGTACCCAGCAGCACCGTGTGCTTGGCCGCCCCGGTGAAGAATTCCGCCTGCAGCATGTTGTCGATGATGAACGAATGCAGGCGCTCGTCGCCGCCGGTGTAGGCCCGGTTCATGATGTTGCTGTCGGTCGCGCCCCAACCGGCGAAGTAGACTTGATCCATCGACACGTCGGAATCCTGGTAGCGGAAGTTCTGTCGAGCGGTGAACACATCGTTGAAGCGGTGCTCCAGCTGATAACTGAACGACTGCTGGGTGCGTTCATAGTTGTCGATGCCCGGCTCACCCTCGAAGAAGTGATCTGACAGCCGCTGACCATTGCGCTTGTGCAGCACGCCAGAAGCGGGCAGGCCGCCGTGGTAGCCGCCGTTGGGATCTTTCTGCAGGTAGGCCTGCAAGGTCAGCGAAGTATCCTCGCTGAAGTCGATGCTGATCGCTGGGGCGATGGCATAGCGTTCTTCCTTGTTGTGGTCGAACTGGGTGTCAGCCGAATCAGCAAGGCCGGTCAGGCGATAGGCAATGCGCTTGTCGTCATCCAGCGGCCCGCTCAAGTCAAAGCCCATGCCGCGCTGGCCTTGGGTGCCGACGGTTGCCTGAACCTGGTGGAAGGCCTCGAAGGTCGGTTTCTTGGTGGTCAGCGCAACCAGCCCGCCTGGCGAGCTGCGGCCGTAGAGCACCGAGGATGGTCCTTTGAGGATATCGATACGCTCGAGGAAATACGGATCGACCTGCATGGTGCTGTAGGTGCCGTTATCACCCATCGACTTCAAGCCGTCGACATAGATGTTATCCACCGAGCCATCGTTGAAGCCGCGCATGGCCACATAGTCATAGCGGTGGGTGGCGCCATAGGGGTTGGTCAGCACCCCGGGCGTGTAGCGCATGGCCTGGGCAACCGTCTGCGAGCCCTGGTCGTCCATTTGCTGGCGGGTAACCACTGATACCGACTGGGTGGTCTCCAGAATAGGCGTACTGGTCTTGGTGGCGATCTGGCTGTGGGTGGCGTTGTAGCCCTCCATGCTGCCTAGCGCGTTGCCGAGGGCGAAACCGCGTACATCGGTGTCAGGCAAGGCCAGCGCAGCGTCTGCGGCTTGCTCGCGCAGTACGTAGCGGCTGCCATCGCTGCTGTCAGCTTGTAGGCCCGTGCCGTTGAGCAACTGGCGCAATGCCTGGTTGGTCGAGTACGCGCCTTGCAGGCCAGGTGACTGCAGCTCGGCAGTCAATTGCGGGGTGCTCGACAGTGTTATACCAGCCTGGCGAGCGAACTGATTGAGCACATCATCGAGGTTGCCGGCGGCGATGCTGTACTGCTGGGAGGCACTGGCGGTTTCTGCTGCCTGGCTCAGGGGCGCGACAGCGGCCATGCCCAATGCAGTGCCGAACAAGGCGGCGCGTATGGCTCTGCCTAGAAGGGCTGAATTCAAGACAGGTCGAAAATCATTCTCGTTGATGCGGTGTGGTGAACGCTGGCCGGGCATGAGGGATCCGTAGGCTGATTAAGGGCAGTTGATGGTGCTTACTGTCCAAGCCGGACGTGTCAGCGCTTCCCGCCAAAAAAACTGGCGTCAGGCTGCCCGCTCCAGCCGCACCCACCAGCGGGTGCGTTGATGCAGGCGCACCGGCAGCGTCTGCGGCAGTAACTCAAGCAACGCATCGGTGTCTGCCAAGCGGTACACGCCGGACAAGCGCAGATCGGCCACGTCGTCGCTACAACTGAGGAACCCGGGTCGATAGCGGGCCACCTCGGCGACGAAGTCCGCCAGGCGCATGTTGCCAGTCACGATGAGGCCGTCAGCCCAGGCGGCCGCGTCCATGTCGGGCTGCTCGACCACGCGGGGCCCATGCGCGTCTATCGACCAGTGCTGGCCGCTGCCCAGCCAGTGCAGAGCAGATGGGCCAGGGCCATGCAGCGCTACTTGGCCGGCGCTGACATTCACCTGTGTACAGTCGTCACGCTGACGCACCGTAAAACGACCATTCACGCCTTCAAGCAAAGCGTCGCGCGTTTGCACCAGCAGCGGTCGGCCGTCGGCTTGAGCGTCGCTACAGGTCAGCATCAGCTCGCCGTGGTTGAGGCGAATCAAGCGCTGGCGGGCATCAAAGGCAAGGTCGGCAGCGCTGCGTGTGTTGAGTTGCAGCAGCGAGCCGTCCGGCAGGGTGACGCTGCGCCGCTCGCCAGTGCCAGTGCTGTAGTCGGAACTCCAGTCACTCAGCAACTGCAGGTCCTTGCTCAACCAGCTCGCCGAGCCAATCAGCGCAGCGCCCCCCAGCAGTTTCAACGCTTGGCGCCGATGCAGGCGGCGCTCGCTGGTTTCCAGTGTATGCAGCGCCAGGCCTGCGCCGGGGATGGCGCGCAGGTCGAGATCCTGGTGCAGGCTGAGCACTCGCTGCCAGGCGCGCTCATGTTCCGGGTGGGCCTCGCGCCATTGTTCACACTTGCGCTGCAAACGCTGATCTGGCCCGCTTTCGCGCAGCCGCAGCATCCACTGGATCGCTTGTTTGACGACGGTTGCCGAAGGCTGCGCAGCGCTCATCGATCTATAGCTCGTTCTCAAAGCGCAGTTGATAGCAGTGGTAGAGCGCATCGGCGATGTAACGCTCGACCGAGCGCAGCGAGATGCCCATCTGCTCGGCAATCGCCTTGTGGCTCAGGCCTTCGCATTGGGCCAGCAGAAACGCACGGCGTACCTTCGGTTTGAGGCCGTCGAGCATGCGCGCAATACGCTCGAGCAACTCCAGCAGCAGCTCGCGAGTTTCTGCCGAAGGTGCCTGCGCTTCGGGCAAGTGCGACAGCGCCTCGCAGTAGGCGCGAGCCAGTTCTTCGCGGCGCCAATGGTCGATGACCAGGCCGCGGGCGACTGTGCGCAGAAAGGCTCGTGGGGTATTCAGCTGCAACTGGTCGCGGCGCTGGAGCAGGCGCACGAAGGTATCTTGCGCCAGGTCAGCGGCATCGGCAGCGTTACCCAGCTTGCTCCGGAGCCAATTGTGCAACCAGCCGTGATGTTCGCTGTAGAGCGTGTGCACGGAGTCGTGGGAAGACATGAAGATACGCCGCCAGCACTGCTGCATGAATGATAATTAGTCTCATTGTTTGCGGTCAGCGCCGATTTTGCAACCGCAATGTCAGCTGCTCTGCTGACCATCCAGATAGCGGCGAATGGTACGGGCGCCTTTATTCAAATGCTCGGCGAGGATCTCGACCGCGTCATCCACCCGCTTGTCACTGGCTGCATCGACCAACGCGTTGTGATCGTCCTGAGTGAGTTTGCCCAAGCCCATCGCAGACAGGTGAAAGCGCAGGAAGCGTTCTTCTTCATTGAGCTCGCTGTCGATCAAGCGCAGTAGTTTCTGATTGTGTGCCTTGCAGTACAGGCTCATGTGCAACAAACGATTGAGGCGGCCGATCTCGGCGTGTCCGGTCTGGTTTTCCAGTTGCTCGATGTAGCTGCGGGCGAGGGCGATATCGGTAGCCTCCAGCAGCGGAACCGACTGGCGCAGCGCCTCCGACTCAAGCAGCACGCGCAGGGCGTAGCTGTCGACGGCATCCTCACCGATCAGCGGCGCAACCACCGCACCCTTGTGCATGACCACTTGCAGCAAACCCTGCGCTTCGAGTTGGCGCAGCGCCTCGCGCACGGGCATCCGGCTGACGCCGAACAGTGTCGCCAGCTCTTGCTGGCGCACGGCAGTGCCAGGAGGCAGGCGCCCGTCGATGATCGCGCTACGCAAGCGTTCTTCAATGACACTGCGAGCCAGATGTGCCGGGACTTGCTCAGTGCCAAGCACGGCAGACAACAGTTTGATTTTTTCGGCCACAGGGAGTCTGCCTCTACAACTGGCGGTATTGGATCCAATCAAGTTAGGGGCTTGCTGGAGGGGTGTCAAACCAGGGTTACAAAACAGTTTTGCCGCCCGTTTTGCGGGAGGCGGCTATGGTGAAGGAAGTCCATGCCGAGGGGAAGCCGGTGCGACGTTCGGGCTGTTATTGATTCAGCACGCAGTGATTGCAAGGTGCCATTGTCTTTTCCCGCCACAGGCCGCACCATCGCGGCTCCCGATTGGTCTGCACAGGTCTTCGCAGTGGCGATACCCAGCATGCTCAGTGTTGTCATGCGTCGGCTCGGCCTTGCTGCCTTGCTGGCATGCATGCTGCTGGGCGGCTTGCATGCGGATTGGGACTTTGCTCAGATCAGCCAGCGGGCGCAAAAGCTATATGGGCCGCTAGGTGCAGGCAAGGAACGCATCGATGCCTGGCAGAACCTGCTGGCGACGCAACAACAGGGCAGTGAGCTGGAGCGTCTGCAAGTGGTCAACCGCTTCTTCAACCAGCAGTTGCGCTACACCGAGGATATCGACCTGTGGCATGAGGTCGATTACTGGGCTACCCCGATCCAGTCTCTGCTCAAAGGCGCTGGCGATTGCGAAGACTACGCCATCGCCAAGTACTTCAGCCTGCGGCGTATGGGCATTGCCAGTGACAAGCTGCGCATTACCTACGTCAAGGCATTACGCCAGAACCGCGCGCACATGGTCCTGACCTACTATGCCAACCCACAGGCGCAGCCGCTGGTACTGGACAGCCTGATGGATGCGATCAAGCCGGCCAGCCAGCGTACCGACCTGTTGCCGGTGTATTCCTTCAACGGTGAAGGGCTGTGGCTGACAGGCGCGGCGGGCAACAAGAAGGTCGGTGATACCAAGCGCCTGTCGCGCTGGCAGGATTTGCTGAAAAAAATGCAGGCCGAAGGCTTCCCGGCGGAGCCGGTCTACTGAAGGAGCACCGATGTCACTGTTCAAACAATTGCTGCTAGCCATTTGCTTGTTCCTCGTCGTTGCCTTCAGCGGCAGCTTCATGGTCAGCCTGGAAAGCTCACGTAGCCAGTATGTGAACCAGCTGCGTTCCCATGCTCAGGATGCGGCGACCGCCCTGGCCTTGTCGCTGACGCCGAATATCGACGACCCGGCGATGGTCGAGCTGATGGTCAGCTCGATTTTCGACAGTGGCTATTACTCCAGCATCAAGGTGGTCGACCTGCAGTCCAATGCGGTGTTGGTCGAGCGCCACGCCGAGCCTGACCGCGGCGGTGTCCCGGCCTGGTTCATCGGCATGATCGGCCTGGAGCCTGCGGGAGGTGACGCGATCGTCAGTCGTGGCTGGCAGCAGGCGGCGCGAGTCGAAGTGATCAGCCATCCGATGTTTGCCCTGGCCAAGCTGTGGCAGAGCGCGCTGGGCAGCCTGGGCTGGCTGTTGCTGTGTGGCGCGGTGAGTGCAGTGCTTGGCGCATTGCTGCTGCGCCGGCAGCTGCGCCCGCTGGATTACATGGTCGAGCAGTCGCATGCGATCGCCCGGCGCGAATTCCTCAGCCTGCCCGAGCTGCCGCGCACCCCCGAGCTGCGCCGTGTGGTGCAGGCGATGAACCAGATGGTCGAGAAGCTCAAGGCGCTGTTCACCGAACAGGCCGAGCGCAGCGACAAGCTGCGGGCCGAGTCTTACCAGGACAGCCTGACCGGGCTGGCCAACCGGCGCTACTTCGAGATGCAACTGGCAGCCCGCGTCAGCAACATGGAAGAAGCCCGCGCCGGTTACCTGCTGTTGCTGCGGGTAATGGACCTGGCCGGCCTCAACGCACGCATGGGCGGCCAGCGCACCGACCAGTTGCTGCAGGCAGTAGGTGTGCAGCTACGCCGCACCTGTGCCAGCTTCCCGCAGACCAATGACCTGATCACCCGTAGCCGCGGCGGTGAGTTTGCCGTGCTGGCGCCGGGCATGGTCCACGAAGAAGCGATCCAACTGGCCCAGGCGCTGGAAGCTACCCTGCACAGCCTGCACGAAACAGGGGCCAGTGACGTCGACCCAGTTGCCTGCATTGGCCTGGCGCCCTACAGCCCCGGTGATGCGCCGCAGGCGCTGCTGAAACTTGCCGACGAAGCATTGGCCCGTGCCGAAAGTCAGCCGGCACCCGGTTGGGTGTGCCTGGAGCAGGGCGTCGCTGCTCAGGCTGCAGACAGCCATCATGCCTGGCATGCGCGGTTGGATCAGGCCCTGAGCGGCGGCCAGTTCGAGCTGTACTTCCAGCCCGTGGTCGCCAGCGAGGCGCCTGCACAGATCCTCCATTACAAAGTGATCTCGCGGCTGCATGACGAGCAGGGCGAGGCGCTGGCGGCGGGTCGCTTCCTGCCGTGGCTGGAGCGCTTCGGTTGGGTGCCACGGCTTGACCTGCTGGTGCTGGAGAAAGTCCTCAAGCATGTGCAAGGTCATCAGGAGTCGCTGTCGCTGAGCCTGTCGGCTGCAACCCTGGCCGACCCGCAAACGCTGCAGCGGGTGTTTGATCTGCTGGCCCAGCATCGTGCCCTGGGGTCGCGGCTGACCTTTGAACTGGCTGAAGAGCAATTGCCCGATCAGGCCGCCCTGGAGCAGCTGACCCGCCGCCTGCATGCACTGGGCTTCGGCCTGGCGCTGCAACGCTTCGGTGGTCGTTTCAGCATGATCGGCAACCTTGCCCATCTGGGCCTGGCCTATCTGAAGATCGACGGCAGCTATATCCGCAGCATCGACCGCGAGCAGCACAAACGCCTGTTCATCGAGGCCATTCAGCGTGCGGCGCACAGCATCGACCTGCCGCTGATTGCCGAGCGGGTCGAGACCGAGGGTGAGTTGCAGGTACTGCGCGAGATGGGCGTGCAGGGTATTCAGGGGCAACTGGTGGGTGAGCCCGCGCCCTGGCGATGACTGACCGGGGCCGCTGCTGGCCCCCTCAGATCAAGCCGCTGGTGTCGTCATCGTCGATCAGGCTGTTCAGGCTGCCCAGCGACTTGCGCGCTGTGGAGCGGTTGAGCAGCTTGGACTGCGCGCCTGCCGGCAGGTCGGTGATGCTGAGTACGCCCTTGGTGGTCAGTACTTCGATCAGGTCTTCGAGCACACGGATCATGTCCAGGTCGCTCTGTTTGAGCTGCTTCAGGCTGTTTTCAACCTGATCGCCAGCAAACCATTCCTGAATTTCGGCGCTGTCGGCAGGGACCATTTCGTTGTACTGCTCGAACTCGGCGGCTTCCACCCGCAACAGCTGGCCCTTTTCGTCGCGTTGCACGTAGAACATGATCTGCCTCCGGTTATCCTGAATCCCTGCCCTGACTAGCCAGCATAGGCAACAAGGCCCACTTGAGCTAACTGCTCGCGTGGGCCTGCGTTGTTGCGGCTACCGATCAGCGCTCGCGCAACGCCTCTGCACGAGCTTTGACAATAGGTTTGAGCAGGTAGCTCATGATGGTTTTCTTGCCGGTCATGATGTCGACCGTGGCAACCATCCCCGGGATGATCAACAGCGGCTTCTCGTCGGTACCCAGATGACTGCGGTCGGTGCGCAGGCGGATCAGGTAGTAGGTGGTCTTCTTGTCTTCATCGGTGATGGTATCGGCGCCGATCTGCTCCAGCTTGGCCTTGAGCCCTCCATACACTGTGTAGTCGTAGGCGGTGAACTTGACCGTGGCTTCCTGGCCCGGGTGGAGGAAGGCGATGTCCTTGGGCAGGATCTTCGCCTCGACCACCAGGGTATCGTCCAGCGGCACGATCTCGACGATATCGCTGCCAGGCTGGATCACGCCGCCGATGGTATTGACCAGCAGCTGCTTGACGATGCCACGCACTGGCGAGGTCACCAGAGTACGGTTGACACGGTCATCCAGGGCCTTGCTGGTGGCGGTAGCCTTGCTCAACTCGGTGCGCGCCTCGTTCAGCTGAGTCAGCGCGTCACTGCGGAACTTGCCCCGGGTCTCTTCGATCTTGCTCTGCACTTCCTTGATCGCCGCTTCAGCGCGCGGTATCGCCAGCGTGGTGGCGTCCAACTGGCCGCGAACCTCGACTTCCGAGCGGCGCAGACGCAGCACCTCGACCTGAGACACTGCACCCTGGGCCACCAAAGGCTCGGACATGCCGATCTCCTGACGCAGCAGCTGCAGGCTGTTGGCGTACTGGGCACGCTTGGAGGTGAACTCGCGCAGCTCTTGCTGGCGCTGGACCAATTGCTGCTCGAGGCCGCCGATTTCATCGCGCAATTGCTGGCGGCGGCTCTGGAACAGCGACTCTTCGTTGCTCGCCTGTTGCGGTGCGGCTTTGCGCAGAACATCGTCGATCTGCAGCGCACGGTCTTCGATCTCGGCGTTCAAGCGCTCGACCCGCATGGCCATGGCCAGGCGGTCGGCTTCGGTCTCGCCGACGTTGGAGGCGAAGCGGGTCTCGTCCAGACGCAGCAAAGGTTGGCCGATCTCGACGATCTGCCCTTCCTTGGCGAAGATCTCGGAAACGATGCCGCCTTCCAGGTTCTGGATCTTCTGCAGCTTGGACGACGGGATGGCCTTGCCTTCACCGCGGGTCACTTCATCGATGTGGGCAAAGCTGGCCCAGAGGATCAGGAACAGGAAAAACGCGATCACCCCCCAGATGGTCATGCGCACCACCCGCGGTGCATCCTCGACCAGCGACTTGCGCACTTCTGGCAAAGGCGCGCCGGCCAACGACTCCGAACCTTTGAAGTAGCGGCGCAAGCTATCTTTGAAGCCGTTTATATCCAACTTACGCGACACTGATCTGCCCCTTTTTCAGCGCATCCATGACCGAGGCTTTCGGGCCGTCGGCAACTACTTGTCCACGGTCGATCACGATCAGCCGGTCGACCAGCGACAGCAGCGAGGCGCGGTGGGTGACCAGAACCACGGTCTTGTGTTCGATAACCGCCTGCAAGCGCTGTTTCAGACGCTCTTCGCCAGTGTTGTCCATGGCGCTGGTAGGCTCGTCGAGCAGCAGGATCTGCGGGTTGAGCAGCAATGCCCGGCCCAGTGTGACGTTCTGCCGCTGGCCGCCGGACAGGTTCTGCCCGCGCTCGCCAACCTGCAGCTCGTAACCGTCCGGGTGCAGCCTGGCGAATTCGTGTACTCCGGACAGCTCAGCCGCCTGCAGGATCAGTTCGTCCTCGACATAGCGCGCACCGCTGACCAGGTTGTCGCGCAAGGTGCCGGCCAGCAGCTGGATATCCTGCGGCACGTAACCGATGTTGTGGCGCAGCTCGCTGACGTCGATCTGGCGGATGTCCACGCCATCGACCAGCAGCGAACCGTTGTCTGCTTCGTAGAGGCCGACGATCAGCTTGGCCAGCGAGCTCTTGCCCGAGCCGCTGCGGCCGATGATGCCGATTTTCTCGCCCGGGCGGATGTTCAGGTTGATGCCCTTGAGCGCCTGGTTCTGCTGGTTCGGGTAGGTGAAGTCGACCCCGCGGAACTCGATCGAGCCCTGCAGTACCTGGCGGCTCAGCGGGCGCTCTTCGAAATTGCGCTCCTGCGGCAGGTCCATCATCTGGTCGGTAGCGACCATGGTTACCCTGGCCTGCTGATAACGTGCCAGCAAGCCGTTGAGCTGGCCCAGCGGGCCCAGTGCACGGCCGCTGAGCATGTAGCAGGCCACCAGGCCGCCCATGCTCAGGTTGCCATCGATGATCTGGTAGACGCCCACGCAGATCAGCGCCACGCCTGCCAGTTGCTGGATCAGCATGGTGATATTCATTGCCAGGCCCGACAGCACCTTGACCCGCAGCTCGAGGCGGCTGAGGGTGCCCAGGGTCTGCTCCCACATGTACTGGCGCTCGCTCTCGGCATTGTTGACCTTGACCGCATCGAGGCCGGCGAGGGTTTCGATCAGGCTCGACTGGCGCTCGGAGGCTAGCGCCATGGTCCGCTCCATGGTCGACATCAAAGGCTTCTGCAGCGCATAGCCAATGCCCAATGCCAGCGGGAAGGCAATGATCGGGATCCACACCAGGTGGCCGCCGAGCATGGCGATGACGATCAGGATCAGAATGGTGAACGGCAGGTCGATCAGGCTGGTCAGGGTCAGCGAGGCGAGGAAGTCACGCAGGCTCTGAAACTCGTGGATGTTCTGGGCGAAGCTGCCCACCCGTGCCGGGCGATGCTTCATCGACATGCCAACGATGCGCTCGAACAGCGTGGCCGACACGATCAAGTCGGTTTTCTTGCCGGCCAGGTCCAGGCACAGGCTGCGCAGCAACTTGAGCACCAGGTCGAACACGTAGGCACCCGCAATGCCGATGGCCAGCACCCACAAGGTCGAGGTGGCCTGGTTGGGTACGACCCGGTCGTAGACGTTCATCACGAACAACGGTGCAGCCAGAGCGATGATGTTGATCACCAGGCTGGCGGCGATTGCATCGATGTACAGCCACTTGCTGCGTAGCAGCGTGTCGCGGAACCACGAGCGGGTACGCGGGATCAGGTTGCCGTGAGTAACGTCGAATTTGTGCTGTGGCTGGGCAAAGAAGACCTTGCCACTGTAGTCACCCAGTAGCGCCTCGCGGCTGACCAGGACTTCGCCACCGTCGCTCTCGCTGAGCAGCAGACGCGCAGTGTCGTCGTTTTCCCAGCCCAGCAGAACTGCGCTGCGCCCTTCGTTGAGCAGCAACATGGCTGGCATGGCAATGGCCGGGATCTGCTCCAGCTTGCGTTGCAACAGGCGCCCTTGCAGGCCGGCCCTAGCGGCGGCGCGCGGCAGCAGCTCGGCGTTCAGGCGCTGGGACGGCAAGGGCAGCCCGGTGGTCAACATCGCCCGGCTGGCTGGCTTCTGGTGCAGGACACACAGGGTCAGCAGGCTATCCAGTAGAGGATCGTCATGCTGGCTGCGTGGATCGTGACTGAGTTGGACTCGACTGACTTCGGATTCCACGCGGCGCTCTCTTCAGACCTTGCGGTGTTTGGGACGATGCCCACCTTGGCTCTCGGCCGGGCGGTGCACATGCGGTTTGATGTCATTTTGCACTGATGGCCATGGGCGCGACCACCCCGTGGCTTCAATTCGGCGGGCTGGTCACTACAGCGCTGACCCATGTTTCACTTGAAAACAGTCGATTTACCAGTGGGTTAGCGGTTCAGCACCCTTTACGTGCTATCGGCTGAAGGCTGGTAATCTTTCATTTTTGGCTGTTGGGTAATGCAGTTTTTTACAGCCGATTCAGGTGTGAAGCTGGCATGACCAGTGCTTGTAATCGGCAGCACCTTATAGCAGTCAAAACAATGGCTCTTTTTTTATTTTTTCATTGTTTGCAAAGCTTGTTCCAAATCATCTGCAGGGGTGTCTTTCCCTGTTATCCGTCAGGCTCCAAGGCTTCGTAATTCGGGGGCTAAGCGCTTTTTGAGAGGGGGGCTTGAAGCAGCTGACGGGCGGTGAAAATATCAATGTGACATTACCCGCGTGATTGTTTAGGATGACGCAGTTTCGGTCAATACTTTGGCATATGCTTAATAGCTAAAAGTAATAGACATATATTTGACGTCAAAAAGTTATATTCATAGTTACTCAGCATTAGCAGCAATTTTCGTCTGCTAGGCATGAAGCCAACAGAATGGCTAGATCCGGAGAGTCCAATGAGCAGTGTTGTTGCCATCGTCAAAAGCATTGTTGGCCAGGTCATCGCGGTATCCCCAGAGGGCTTTCGTCGCGTTCTGATTGAAGGCGACCGTCTGATGGCGGGCGAGCAAGTCCTGACCGGCCCAGGTGGCGCGGTAACTCTGGAGCTGGCCGATGGCCGCATGCTCGACCTGGGCCGTGACTCGCAATGGAGTGCGGACGCTCCGGACAGCAGTGCCGATCTGAGCCAGGCCACCGCACAGGCAGCGCCCTCGGTCGAAGAACTGCAGCAAGCCATCGCCGCTGGCGCCGACCCGACCACCGAGCTTGAAGCAACGGCGGCGGGCCCGACTGCAGCCGGTAATGGCGGCGCGGCTGGCGGCGGTCACTCCTTTGTGATGCTTGAGGAGACTGCAGGCGCGGTCGACCCGACTATTGGTTTCCCGACTGGCCCGATCGGCTTCCAGACGCTTGCTGCCGACCTGGAGCCAGGCGCTGTCGATACCAATGTCAACGATGGCACCACGACTGATCCTGGCGTAACTCCGCCGGTGACCACGCCGGTTACCACCGGGGTGACACTGACGGCTACGCCTTCGATCACCGAGGCGGGTGGCGTCATCGTTTACACCGCGACCGTTGGCCAACCGCCGCTGACCGACCTGACCGTTACTCTCTCCAATGGCCAGGTCATCATCATCGGTGCAGGCCAGACCACCGGCACTGTCAATGTCCCGATCGCGCCTAACGATACCCCTTACATCGACGGCAGCGAGATTTCCGTCACCATCACCGGCACCACCGGTGGTGGTTTGGTCGTTGTGCCGAATCCAACCCCGGCGGTCACCCAGATCGTCGACACCATTGACACCACAACGGTATCGGTGACCGCCCAGCCTGCGAAGGAAGGTGACCCTAACCTCACCTTCAACTTCCAGTTGAGCAACCCGCCCCAGGCCAGTAGCCCGACCACCTTGACCGTGAATGTGGGCGGTACCAACTACACCGTTACCGTTGATGCCAGCGGTAAAGGCACGCTGGTGATCCCGAATACCAACGGCAGCGATGTCTACATCGATCCGTCTTCGGTCACCGCAACTGTGACCGGCGTAAATGGTGGCAACTTCGAGGCCGTCGACCTGGCGGGCGCGACCACCACTGTCACTGTCGAAGACACTATCGACACCACGACTGTTGCCGTGACCGCGGTGCCAGCAAAGGAAGGCGATACCAACCTCACCTTCAATTTCCAGCTGAGCAACCCGCCGCAAGCCGGCAGCACCACGACTCTCACCGTTAACGTTGGTGGCACTAACTACACCGTTGATATCGATGCTTCGGGTAAAGGCACCTTGCTGGTGCCAAACACCAACGTTGAAGACGTTTACAAAGACGGCAGCGAAGTCACTGCAACCGTCACTGCTGTGAACGGCGGCAACTTCGAAGCCGTCGACCTGACTGGCGCGACCACCACTGTTGCTGTCCAGGACACCATCGACACCACGACGGTGGCTGTTACTGCCGAGCCAGCGAAGGAGGGTGACGCGAATCTCACCTTCAACTTCCAGCTGAGCAACCCGCCTCAGGCCGGCAGCACCACGACGCTGACCGTGAACGTCGGTGGCACTAACTACACCGTCAGCATTGGCGCCGATGGCAAGGGCACCCTTCAGGTGCCGAACACCAATGTTGAAGACGTTTACAAAGACGGCAGCGAAGTCACTGCAACTGTCACTGCGGTTAATGGCGGTAACTTTGAAGCCGTTGATCTGACTGGCGCGACCACCACGGTTGCTGTCCAGGACACGATCGACACCACGACCGTGGCTGTTACTGCCGAGCCAGCGAAGGAGGGTGACGCGAATCTCACTTTCAACTTCCAGCTGAGCAACCCGCCTCAGGCCGGCAGCAGCACCACACTGACCGTGAACGTCGGTGGCACTAACTACACCGTCAGCATTGGTGCCGATGGCAAGGGCACCCTTCAGGTGCCGAACACCAATGTTGAAGACGTTTACAAAGACGGCAGCGAAGTCACTGCAACCGTCACTGCTGTGAACGGTGGCAACTTCGAAGCCGTCGACCTGACTGGCGCGACCACTACTGTTGCTGTCCAGGACACCATCGACACCACGACCGTGGCTGTTACTGCCGAGCCTGCGAAAGAGGGTGACGCGAATCTCACCTTCAACTTCCAGCTGAGCAACCCGCCTCAGGCCGGCAGCACCACGACGCTGACCGTGAACGTCGGTGGCACTAACTACACCGTCAGCATTGGTGCCGATGGCAAGGGCATCCTTCAGGTGCCGAACACCAATGTTGAAGACGTTTACAAAGACGGCAGCGAAGTCACTGCAACTGTCACTGCTGTGAACGGTGGCAACTTCGAAGCAGTCGATCTGACTGGCGCGACCACCACGGTTGCTGTCCAGGACACCATCGACACCACGACGGTGGCTGTTACTGCCGAGCCAGCTAAGGAGGGTGATGCCAACCTCACCTTCAACTTCCAGCTGAGCAATCCGCCGCAAGCGGGCAGTGCCACTAGCCTGACCGTTAACGTTGGTGGCACGATCTACACCGTTAATGTAGACGCATCCGGCAAAGGCACCTTGCTGGTGCCCAACACCAACGCCGCCGACGCATACATCGACCCTAGCCAAGTGACCGCGACCGTCACTGAAGTGAGGGGCGGTAATTTTGAGGCCGTTGACCTCTCCGGAGCTACGGCTACAGTAACTGTCGAAGACATTATCCAAACCACCACTGTTGTAGTCTCGGCTGAGCCAGCGAAAGAAGGTGATGCGAATCTCACCTTCAACTTCCAGCTGAGCAATCCACCTCAAGCCGGCAGCCCCACCACGATCACCGTTAACGTCGGTGGCACCAATTACACCGTCGATATCGATGCGTCTGGTAAAGGTACCTTGCTGGTACCAAATACCAACGGCGCTGACGTCTACATTGATCCAAGTAAAGTCACCGCAACTGTCACCGAGGTGAACGGCGGTAACTTCGTGGCTGTAGACCTGGCTGGCGCAACCACCACGGTCACTGTCGAAGACACCATCGACACTACGACCGTTGCTGTAACAGCTGTGCCGGCGAAAGAAGGTGACGCCAACCTGACGTTCAACTTCCAGCTGAGCAATCCGCCTCAAGCCGGCAGCACCACCACACTGACCGTGAACGTCGGTGGCACCAATTACACCGTTGATATCGACGCTTCGGGCAAAGGCACCTTACTGGTGCCAAACACCAACGGCGCTGATGTCTACATTGACCCAAGCAAAGTCACTGCGACCGTCACAGAAGTGAACGGCGGTAACTTCGAGGCAGTTGACCTGAGTGGTGCAACCACCACCGTCACCGTCGAAGACACCATCGACACCACCACTGTTGCTGTAACAGCTGTACCGGCGAAGGAAGGTGATGGCAACCTGACGTTCAACTTCCAGCTGAGCAACCCGCCTCAGGCTGGCAGCAGCACCACCCTGACCGTTAATGTCGGTGGCACCAATTACACCGTTGATATCGATGCTTCGGGTAAAGGCACCTTGCTGGTGCCTAACACCAACGGCGCAGACGTTTACATCGATCCAAGCCAGGTCACTGCAACCGTTACTGAAGTGAGCGGCGGCAACTACGAGGCTGTTGACCTGAGTGGTGCAACCACCACCGTCACCGTCGAAGACACTATCGACACCACGACTGTTGCCGTGACCGCGGTGCCAGCTAAAGAAGGTGATGCCAACCTCACCTTCAACTTCCAGCTGAGCAACCCGCCGCAAGCCGGCAGCGCCACGACTCTGACTGTAAATGTCGTTGGCACTAACTACACCGTCAACGTTGGCGCCGATGGCAAGGGCACCTTGTCGGTCCCGAATACCAACGTTGAAGACGTGTACAAAGACGGTAGCGAAGTCACCGCGACTGTTACCGCGGTCAATGGCGGCAATTTCGAAGCTGTCGATCTGACTGGCGCGACCACCACTGTCGCTGTCGAAGACACCATCGACACCACGACTGTGGCCGTCACTGCTGAAGCTGCGAAAGAAGGTGATGCGAACCTCACCTTCAACTTCCAGTTGAGCAACCCGCCGCAGGCAGGCAGCACCACGACTCTGACTGTAAATGTCGGTGGCACTGATTACACGGTAACTGTTGGCGCCGATGGCAAGGGCACTCTCCAGGTCCCGAACACCAACGTTGAAGACGTCTACAAGGACGGCAGCGAAGTCACTGCGACCGTCACTGCGGTCAATGGCGGCAATTTCGAAGCCGTCGATCTGACCGGCGCGACTACCACTGTCGCTGTCGAAGACACCATCGATACCACGACTGTGGCCGTTACTGCCGAAGCTGCGAAGGAAGGTGATGCAAACCTCACCTTCAACTTCCAGTTGAGCAACCCGCCTCAGGCAGGCAGCACCACGACTCTGACCGTTAACGTCGGTGGTACTGATTACACGGTAACTGTTGGCGCCGATGGCAAGGGCACTCTCCAGGTCCCGAACACCAACGTTGAAGACGTCTACAAAGACGGTAGCGAAGTCACTGCAACCGTGACCGCAGTCAATGGCGGTAACTTCGAAGCCGTCGACCTGACTGGCGCGACCACCACTGTTGCCGTCGAAGACACCATCGATACCACGACTGTGGCCGTCACTGCTGAAGCTGCGAAAGAAGGGGACGCGAACCTCACCTTCAACTTCCAACTGAGCAATCCGCCGCAGCCTGGCACCACCGCTACCTTGACCGTTAACGTCGGTGGCACTGATTACACGGTAACTGTTGGCGCTGATGGCAAGGGCACCTTGTCGGTCCCGAACACCAACGTTGAAGACGTCTACAAAGACGGTAGCGAAGTCACTGCAACCGTGACCGCAGTCAATGGCGGTAACTTCGAAGCCGTCGACCTGACTGGCGCGACCACCACTGTTGCCGTCGAAGACACCATCGATACCACGACTGTGGCCGTTACTGCCGAAGCTGCGAAGGAAGGTGATGCAAACCTCACCTTCAACTTCCAGTTGAGCAACCAGCCTCAGGCAGGCAGCACCACGACTCTGACCGTTAACGTCGGTGGCACAAACTACACCGTTGATATCGATGCATCCGGCAAGGGTACTCTGCTGGTTCCGAATACTAACGTTGAAGACGTCTACAAAGATGGCAGCGAAGTGACTGCCACCGTCACGGGCGTCACCGGCGGCAACTTCGAAGCCGTCGATCTGACTGGCGCGACTACCACCGTTGCTGTCGAAGACACCATCGACACCACCACTGTGGCCGTCACTGCTGAAGCTGCGAAAGAAGGTGATGCGAACCTCACCTTCAACTTCCAGCTCAGCAATCCGCCGCAGGCTGGCAGCACCACGACTCTGACTGTAAATGTCGGTGGTACTGATTACACGGTAACTGTTGGCGCTGATGGCAAGGGCACCTTGTCGGTCCCGAATACCAACATCGAAGACGTGTACAAAGACGGCAGCGAAGTCACTGCGACCGTGACCGCGGTCAATGGTGGCAATTTCGAAGCCGTCGATCTGACCGGCGCGACCACCACTGTCGCTGTCGAAGACACCATCGACACCACGACTGTGGCCGTCACTGCTGAAGCTGCGAAGGAGGGTGATGCGAACCTGACCTTCAACTTCCAGCTGAGCAACCCGCCGCAGGCAGGCAGCACCACGACTCTGACTGTAAATGTCGGTGGCACTAACTACACCGTCAACGTTGGCGCTGATGGCAAGGGCACTCTCCAGGTCCCGAACACCAACGTTGAAGACGTCTACAAAGACGGCAGCGAAGTCACTGCAACCGTGACCGCAGTCAATGGCGGCAATTTCGAAGCTGTGGATCTGACCGGCGCGACCACTACTGTCGCTGTCGAAGACACCATCGACACCACCACTGTGGCTGTGACTGCCGAGCCTGCGAAGGAAGGCGATACCAACCTCACCTTCAACTTCCAGCTGAGCAACCCGCCGCAGGCGGGTACCACGGCTACCTTGACCGTTAACGTCGGCGGCACTGATTACACGGTAACTGTTGGCGCCGATGGCAAGGGCACTCTCCAGGTCCCGAATACCAACGTTGAAGACGTGTACAAAGATGGCAGCGAAGTCACCGCGACTGTCACTGCGGTCAATGGCGGTAACTTCGAAGCCGTCGATCTGACTGGCGCGACCACCACCGTTGCCGTCGAAGACACCATCGATACCACTACCGTGACCATCACTGCCGAAGCTGCGAAGGAAGGTGATGCGAACCTCACCTTCAACTTCCAGCTGAGCAATCCGCCGCAAGCCGGCAGCACCACGACTCTGACCGTTAACGTCGGTGGCACAAACTACACCGTTGATATCGATGCATCCGGCAAGGGTACTCTGCTGGTTCCGAATACTAACGTTGAAGACGTCTACAAAGATGGCAGCGAAGTGACTGCCACCGTCACGGGCGTCACCGGCGGCAACTTCGAAGCGGTCGATCTGACCGGCGCGACCACCACTGTCGCTGTCGAAGACACCATCGACACCACGACTGTGGCCGTCACTGCTGAAGCTGCGAAAGAAGGTGACGCAAACCTCACCTTCAACTTCCAGCTG
>NZ_JCAUKV010000008.1:0-279746 GCF_059693665.1 Pseudomonas sp. PGPR N4 | reverse complement strand
ATGATTTCTCATGTGGCCACTTGTGATGCTGATAATCTTGGCGACTATCAAACCGTACTCACAAGCACCCACACGAATTGCTTGATTCAATTTGTTAAAGAGCGATTGGTTAAGAACTTGTTGTCTCAACCGAGATGCGCATCCTACAGAAGCTCATCTCACTTAGCAACCTTTTATTTTTGATTTGTTCAATCAAATCAGTTGCTTGCGCCAGGATCAGCTTGAAGCTTCTCGCTAGCGGGAGGCGAATAATACAGGATAGAAAAAGCCGGTCAACCCCCCTCCCGCATTTTTTATGGCGGGTCGCATACAGCCAGCCTCCACTGCGATTCCTCTCTATATAGAAGAGCGGTCTGCCCGCGCCACACCCGCCAGGCAAAACACTGGCGCCCGTATGCTGGCGGCAGCAGCCGCAGGCATCCGCCGAATCAATTGGGCCAGTGGCCATCTACACCTTAAGCTGTCGCTCGTCGGGTATAGCAATAAAGTATTGCCTTGGTGATGGCTCATCGCCATATTGGCGTTCCATTCTTGTGTGTGTGATTCATGAGCAAAATCGTGCCCTGTCTGGCAGCAATGATGCTGCTGAGTGGGTGCAATGGAGTGCCAACCTCGTATGTATCTGATCCGGTCTATGATCAGGCTTTCGTAGTCACCTCGCGCGGCCCGCTGCCGATGCTGTTGATGGCCTCTGCCATTCAGTGGAACGAGGACTACGCCGTCACCGCCAAACACACCCCGTTTCTGCCGAACATTGTCCATGAAGGCCTGGGCGATGTGGTGTTCTTCAAGCACAAGGCAACCCAGGTTCCGCTGTGGCGCCAGTATGTGCCTGGCGAAGCTGTGACAGCCGTCGGTTTCAACAGCCTGATGATGCCGATGCAAGGCAAAGGCCACGCATTGCCATCACTGGTGCGCCTGCAAGGTACCAAGGGCAGCGTGTTCTATGGCGTGCATGACGGCCCTATTACCAAAGGCATGTCGGGCGGCCCGGTGTTTGCCGACGACGGCAAGGTGCTGGGTATCAATATCGCTTATCTGTCCAGGGACGAAGTGCAAGCACATGACCGCGCCGACCTGGCCAGCAGCGAGCACATCAGTGTGTTCATGTCCTACAGCGAGATCGACAAGGAATGGCGGCGTTATCAGCATCTGCTGGCCAAGAAGGGCAGGCCGCAACTGCCAGTGACGCCGGTCAGAGGCATGGTAGTCGCTGCCACAGCACGATGAACCAAGCGTGAAAACGTTTGGTTACAGCGCCCCGACCAACAGCCGCGAACCTTGGACCTCGTCCGGCGTCGGATCTGCATCCACTCCGTTCGAGGTCTACCGCGTGAAACAACTCATCGCCCGCAAGCTGCGCCTGGTGGCGAAGACCTTCGGCTATATCGGTTGGTCGCTGTTCTGGCTGTTGATCTGGGATGTCCTGGTCACAATCGATTTCATGCTGTTCTTCAACAGCAAGTTCACCTTGCCGCTGATGCCACTGACGTTGCTCGGCTCTGCTCTGGTGGTGCTGGTCAGCTTCCGTAACAGCAGTGCCTATAACCGCTGGTGGGAGGCACGCACCCTGTGGGGCGCGCTGGTCAACAGCTCGCGCAGTTTCGCGCGCCAGGTGCTGACCCTCATTGATGACGGCGATGAGGGCTTGAACCCGATCAAGGCTACCTTGTTACGCCGGCATGTCGCCTACGTGAATTGCCTGGCGGCGCACTTGAAGGGGGAAGCATGCCCAGACGAGCTGATGGCGTTTATCCCACCCAAGGAATTCGAGCGGCGTAATCGCTCGAACAACTTCGCCAATGACATCCTCAGCGGCTCGGCCGCCTTGCTCGCCCGCGAATACAAGGCCGGCCGGCTGGACAGCATTCGCCTGGCCAGGCTGGAGTCGACCCTGGTCGACCTGTCCAACGCGCAAGGCGGGATGGAGCGGATCGCCAACACGCCATTGCCCTACCCTTATGTGTACTTCCCGCGGTTGTTCCTTTCGCTGTTCTGCCTGATCGTGCCGATCGGCCTGGTCGAGTCGCTGGGCTGGTTCACCCCACTGGCCTCGACCGTGGTGGGCTTCATGCTGCTGGCGATCGAGCGGATCGGCTCCGACCTGCAGAGCCCGTTCCGTTTCAGCGAGCATCAGATCCAGATGGACACCATCTGCGAAACCATCGAGCGCAATCTGGAGTCGATGCAGCGCGAAGCCCAGTGCGGCCAGGTAACCACGGACTAATCATCCAAGGCCAGCCAGTCATTGCCCCGGGCTGAGTATCCGCTCAAGCTCCGCGGCACGGTCGCGGGTCATGCCCATCACACATGTGCCGGCCTCGATCTGGCGCAGGGTGCCACCGCTGGCCTGGCTATGGAGGGCGCAGTTGTCATCGCGATACTTGATCCAGCTGCGCTGCGCCGTGCGCAAGGCCTTCTGCGCATCGCCTGCAAGCTTTGCCTGCAACTGCTTGTAGACACGGTTCAGACGCTGATCCTGCAGGCTGGTCTCGCTATGGATACAGCTGCTCATGGCAACAGTACTGGAGGCCTTGTCCATACACTCGGTATAACTGGTGGAAAAGTCGTCGGCGCTCGCGGCTGCGCTCGAGCAACCCAGGATCAAGGTCATGACGATAGTAGTGCGGTTACGCATGAGCAAGTCTCGCGGATGAGTGACGGCGACCAGCCTAGCACTTCCCCACCCAAGGCCGGCTACCAACGGCAACAATCAGACCAAACCCACTCGGCTCACTCCGTGTTCTGACAGATGCTCGCCACCCGCGCACGCAACCAGGCATGGCCGGCGTCGCCTTCCCGGCGCGCATGCCACGCCTGGGCAAAAGCAAAAGGTGCGATCGCCAATGGCGGGGCGAAGGTACGCAGCGCCGGGTCCAGACGAGCCCCGCTGAGGCTGCGCCGCGCCACCGTAAGTATCAGATCGGTACCAACCAACAGTGTCTGCGCTACGCCCCAGTGCGGCAGCGTCAAGGCAATCCGCCGTTGCTCGCCCACCTGCTGCAGGGCGCGATCGATCTCATTGTCGATGCCCGGCCGCACCGCAACCAGCACGTGGGGGCGCTGCAACCACTGACTCAAGCTCAGCCCTGCGCGCTGCGGCAGGGCCCTGCGGTCGGCCACACAGATAAAACTTTCTTCGAACAGCACCTGGCGCTGCACTTCAGCCGGCCAATCGGGGAACACGCCGAGCGCCAGATCCACTTCTCCGTCGATCAATTGCCCCAGCATGGCCTCCCGGCTGCCCTGCGAGACCACCAGGTCGACACCGGGCGCCTCTTCGCGGACCTGCCGTAACAGGCCGGGCAGCAACACCCTGGCGCCATAGTCCGACATCGACAGGCGAAAAGTACGACGCGATTTGCCGGCCTCAAAGCCAGGACTGCCAAGCAGACCGTCCAACTGCTGCAACGCATGCTGCAAAGGCTCGCGCAGGGATTGCGCACGAGGGCTCAGCTGCAGCCTGCCGCCACGCCGCACCAACAGCGGATCGGCAAAGATTTCTCGCAACTGAGCCAGCGCATGGCTCACCGCAGGCTGGCTGCGATGCAGACGCAACGCGGCGCGGGACACGTGCTGCTCACTGAGCAGCGCGTTTAGCGTCAGCAGCAGATTGAGGTCGATGCGGCGCAGATCATCCATCTAGCGAATACCAACTGTGCGGAGTTCGAATTTCCATCATTGAAATGGATAACACAGACTGCAGCCAGTGATTTCTTCAGGAGCATCCCAATGCCGCATGCACTTACCTTGTCTGTCCTGCTTCCCATGCTGATCGCCCTGCTGGCCGGCGCAGCTGTGCCGTTCCAGGCAGGCAGCAACGCCGCCCTCGGCCGACTGCTGGGGCATCCGTTATGGGCCGCGGGGGTTTCGTTATTGGTCAGCCTGATGCTGCTGATACCGGCATTGCTGGTGCTGCGGACACCGCTGCCGCAGCTGCAGAATCTGACCCAGGCGCCGTGGTGGGCCTGGCTGGGAGGATTGGCAGGCGTGTTGTACATCACTGCTGCGCTGATCCTCACACCGCGCTTGGGTGCGGCAGGGTTTATCGTCTGCGTGATCGCCGGGCAGGTACTGTCCTCATTGCTGATCGATCAATGGGGCTTGATGGGCCTGCCGGAAAAACCCGTCAACAGTCTCAGGCTGGCCGGCGTGGGCATGATCGTGCTCGGCATGCTGCTGGTGCAGTGGGGCACTGCGCGCTGACAACAGACCGGTCAGAAGGCCTGCGGTTGAATGGGCGGGTCCAGCACTCTTTCCACTTGAAAGCGCAGCGAGGGCATTTCGGTGGCCACGTACACCGTCACCCCCAACGCGGCGATCAAGGCCACGTCGAGCCAGCGCCATCCTGGCATTTGCGCGGCACTGCGGGCCTTCCAGCACCACCAGGCCTGCCCTGCGCAGAACAACGCGATTGCCGCCAGCCACAGGTAAAAGCCCGCGCCAAAACCAATCAGGTCCTGGAAGGCATAGCTGCGATTGTCCGGCAGGCGATCGATGCCCAGGCTGCTCGCCGCCAGATACAGCGCGGCGAGGCCCAGCACCAGTGCCAGCCGGCGAAAGCGCCGGTGGCTGAGCACGGCCAGGGCCAACAAAGGATTGGCAAACCACTGGTAGTGCTCGAACGGAATCCCCCAAGGCCCGTATAGCAGGATCTGCAAGGCGGGCATATGCCGCCCCGCGCTCAGGTAGACACCGTCAAATGCCAGACTGCAGAGGAACAGCAACAGGCTCAGGGCGATATAGAACGTGGGCAACTGCAGGAACCAGCGGCGACCGGCGTTCACCCGACCGTCATTCACCGTCATATCAGGCAACCGGTGGCTCCAGCAACAAGCCGTAGATACCCGAATCGGACAACTCCCCCGCCACGCACCAACGTGCCCGCAGGGTGCCTTCAAGGACAAAGCCCTGACGCTCGAGGGTACGTGCCGAGCCCTGATTGCGCGGGTCGATTTCACCTTCCAGGCGGCGCAGGTGCAGCGTGTGCGCAAGGTAATCGATAAAGCAGGTCAGTGCTTCGTCCATATAGCCGCGGCCCTGCACGCTGCTGGCTAGGCAATAGCCGATTTCGCCGCGACGGGAGACGTCGTCGATGTTGAACAGCTGGACCATGCCGATCAGCGCCCCGGTGTCGCGCCGGTACATGCCAAGCTTGAGTTGCTCGCCCTTGGCGTACGCTTCGCGGTCTGCCGCCAGAGCGCTTTGCGCCTCAGCCAGGTCCTGCCACGGGGCGTGGTGCCAGTAACGCATGACCTGCGGGTCGGCCATCATCTCCAACCACTGCGCGGCGTCGGCATGACGCATCGGGCGCAGTTGCAGGCGCGGGCTTTCAAGGAGCAAGTCAGAGGGGAAACTGCGGGGCTGGGTCACGCCGGACCTCCTGTCCATCGCTGGAAAGATGACAGTCTAGCGTCAGTCGGACCCCAGGGTCACCGGGCATTTTCAACCCAGTGCAATCACGCCACCTCGGCGCCTTCATCTGGCCAGTGCGGCTCATTGGCCTCCAGCGGCGGTAACCCATAGGCAGCACGGGCTGCGTCGCAACTGGGATTGTGCACGCCATCGACCCAGGACGCCTCGAACTCGCGACAGGGCGTGGAACGGTTGGCGTAGATGCTGCACCCCACCTGCTTGCCAATCTCGCCATCGAGGCTGATGCAGCGGCACGGCTTGGCGTCGGTGCCGATCATGGCGACCCGGCTTGGGGTGATCTGCACCACCAGATCGTCCGGCACGACACCGCCCGATGACTGGCATTCGCCCCAGAAGAAGGACACACGGAAGTACCCGCAGCACGCGCCGCAGTCAAGGCAAGGGTTATATTCGGACATGGTCGCCAGGGAGGGAGAGTTGTTGTTATCGGGGCTTGGCCCGCGGCGCCATTGTTGATCCAACCGGGGGTGGCTGAGAAGAGGGTATATGAAAAAAAACATGCCGCTGATCGGCGGCATGTCGGTTGGCTGTTGAACGTGCGAAGCGGTTACTTGGCGGTCAGCCCATCCGCCCGGAACATCTGGCGAATGCCACGAATCGCCTGACGGATGCGGTCCTGGTTTTCGATCAGGGCAAAGCGTACATGGTCATCGCCGTAATCGCCGAAACCAATCCCTGGTGATACGCAGACCTTGGCCTCGGCCAGCAGCTTCTTCGCGAACTCCAGCGAGCCCAGGTGTGCGTACGCCTCGGGTATCTTCGCCCAGATGTACATCGAGGCCTTGGGGTTCTCGACCATCCAGCCCAGCTCGTGCAAACCCTTGACCAACAGGTTGCGGCGCTGGCGGTATTGCTCGGCGATGTCGCGCACGCATTGCTGATCACCCTCAAGGGCGGCAATGGCCGCTACCTGCAGCGGGGTGAAGGTGCCGTAATCGTGATAGCTCTTGATCCGGCCCAAGGCGCTGACCAGCTCTGGATTGCCGACCATGAAACCAATCCGCCAGCCGGCCATGTTGTAGCTTTTGGACAGGGTGAAGAACTCCACCGCGATGTCCTTGGCACCGGGCACCTGCATGATCGAAGGGGCCTTCCAGCCGTCGTAGACAATGTCGGCATAGGCCAGATCGTGGATGACCAGCACATCGTATTGCTTGGCCAGCGCTACCACACGCTCGAAGAAATCCAGCTCGACACACTGCGCAGTCGGGTTGGACGGGAAGCCCAGGATCATCATTTTCGGCTTGGGGATCGACTCGCGGATCGCCCGCTCAAGCTCGGTGAAGAAATCCACCCCCGGCACCAACGGCACCGAACGCACCTGTGCACCGGCGATCACGGCACCGTAGATGTGGATGGGATAACTGGGGTTGGGCACCAGAACCGTGTCGCCATGATCAAGGGTGGCCAGCATCAAGTGCGCCAAGCCCTCTTTCGAGCCAATGGTGACGATGGCCTCGCTCTCAGGATCGATATCGACCTGATAGCGGTCCTGATACCAGCGCGAAATCGCCCGGCGCAGGCGCGGAATGCCGCGCGAGGTGGAGTAACCATGAGTGTCGTCACGCTGGGCAACCTGCACCAGCTTCTCGACGATGTGCGGCGGCGTGGCGCCATCGGGGTTGCCCATGCTCAGATCAATGATGTCCTCGCCACGACGGCGGGCAGCCATCTTCAGCTCGGCAGTGATGTTGAAAACATAGGGCGGGAGACGATCTATGCGCGCAAAGCGGCGCGGCGAACCTTGGTCGGCCATGTGTACCTCGAAGACGTAAGCGCCCGGAACCGTCCGAGCGACGTTAGCCGCTGTAGCGGCCAGATCAGACAATAATGCCGAAATGATTTATCTGCAAAGGATAATTTTCTGTTTTTTTATATATTTTCAGGCGTATTAAACAATTCCTCAGAAGCGGCTGCTCAGTGGCGCGCGCTGAACAGCCAGCTCGATCAGCGTAGTACCTTGTAGCTGTCTACGGTTACCCGCTCCAATGCCAAGCCTTCACTGGGCTTGAATGCACTGCCGGTAACCTTGCTGAAGGACGTTTCATCGGTGCCGAAGTGAACAAAGCGGTCTGCTGCACTGCCCTCTGTCACCACCGTGTAGGACTTCTTGCGCATCGCTGTGTAGCGCTCGTTCTCTGCGATCATTTCCTTGTGATACTGCATCAACTGGATGTCGTTGAGCTGCAGCCGGTTGTTGAGCTTCACGCCCCAACGGGTCAGGCAGACTTCGGCAAAATGGCGCACCAGCAAGCCCGGCTCATCGAGGTGCTTGCCACCGCCGGCACCATCGACCGAAGCGTTACCGACCAACGTGGCATGCCGACCGTGCATAGGGAAGACATGGATGCGAGTAGTCGCGGCCACACTCGGTATAACGCAGGCAAAGCCTTTTGAACGCTCGTCACGCGAGTAGAAGCCGACGTACTCCTTCACATTGCTGGCCAGCTGTACGCGGCGCTTGTCGATATTGCCTACCCCGGGTACGGGGTCGATGGCAAAGATGTTGACCGGAATGTGCTCGAGTTCCGGGTCGCTGGCCAAGGCATTGGCGAGCATATGGCAGCTGATGCCGCCGCGACTCCAGCCGACCAGATTGATCTGGGTCGGAATCAGCGGTTTGCGGAAGCGAGTAATGATCTCCTGATAGAGCTCTTGCTTGGCAAAGCTGTCGCCATAGTCATACATACGCCAGAACCACGAAGAGCCAGCCTCGGCATCCGGGACCTCAACCCCGCGTTTCTTCAGGTCTTCGTACTCTTCTTTGCTGAGCTTGGTGCGCTGCCAGTTGGTTTTGCCCTTGATCACCTGTACCACGTGGGCGACGTTTTCTTCCCAGCCGCGGCCAAACAGCTGACCGGTCCAGTTGAAATAACTGCCCGGCTTGACGAACAGGTCATCGTCCTGCAGGTTGCCGCTGCCTGGGCCATCGACAGCAATTTGCTCAGCCCAGAGCCGGCCTTGGTCGTTGTGGGCCAACGTCGAGACCAGTTCGCCGTTCCAGAAATCAGGGTTGGCGGTGTCATAGCGGGTGGAACCGGTGCCACAGAAATAGGCCGTAAATACACTCATCTGGATGTCTCCTGGGGACTAGGGAGGCACACCATATGGCGTGTGAGGCGGTGCCGAGCAGGCGGAAGAACTGCCATGAACAAGGCAAAAAAAAGCCCCGACACACGGCCAGGGCTTCTTCACAACAGATGTCTTCAGCGGGCGTAAGTCATCAACACGTCAGCAGCAGTCTGGCTGTCTACCGACATCATCACGCTCAAGGCGGTCACGGTGAGGATAGAGAAGCCGAATACCTTGCGCGCCCACTTGCTGTCATCTTCAGCCTTGTAGCCGCCCCAGGCCATGTACAACCAGTACAGGCCCATACCGGCGGCAACCGCCATGTAGCCGAGCCCGGCGTAACCGCCGAGGGTCAGCATCAGGGTAGCGAGGACGAATGCCAGCACGTACAGCACGATCTGCTTTTTCGCCGCGAGGATACCGCGCGCCACCGGCAGAACCGGAATATTGGCAGCGCTGTAATCCTTGAAGCGGAAGATCGCGATGGCAAAGCTGTGCGGCATCTGCCACAGGCTGAACATCACCAGCAGGGTCACTGCAGCCAGGTCGAAGCTGTTGCTCACGGCGCAGTAGCCGATCACCGGAGGCATGGCACCGGACAGGCTGCCAACCAAGGTGCCGTGCACCGATTTGCGCTTCAGCCAGAGGCTGTAGAAACCGACGTAGACGACGAACCCGATCAGGGCGCAGTACGCCGCCAACGGGTTGGCCTGCACGTACAGCAAGCTGAAACCACCCAGCCCAAGCAGGGTGGCGTAAATCAGCGCTAGCGGCAGCGACATGCCGCCCTGGACCATCACGCGGTTCTTGGTGCGCTCCATCTTGATGTCGATGTCACGGTCGATGCAGTTGTTGAACACGCAACCGGACGCCACCACCATCGAGGTACCGAGAACCACCGCCAGGAACAGGGCGAAATCCACATGCCCGCTGGAGGCAAGGAAGAAACCGCCTGCCACGGAAAGCACGTTACCGAAAATGATCCCCGGTTTGGTGATTTGGATAAAGTGCTTCAGTGACATGCAGTCTTACCTCACTTGGCCATCATTTCGAAGTGGATGCTGAACATGATCCACAGCGACAGGCCGACCAGCAGCGCGATTACCAGAATGGTGAACAGGAACGTCGACACATTGGAACGCTGCTCTTTCGAGCGGTCCATGTGCAGGAAGTACACCAGGTGTACCACTACCTGAATGACGGCCATGGCCACCACGATCAGGACGGTCAGGTTCTTCGGAAAGGTCGGGAACATGACCAGGCCGAACGGGATCGCAGTCAGGATGATCGACAGTACGAAACCGACCATGTACGACTTGACGCTGCCGTGGCTACCTTCGTGATGAGTGTCGTGTGCGTTAGCCATTACAGAACCCCCAACAGGTAAACGACGGTGAATACGCAGATCCAGACCACGTCGAGGAAGTGCCAGAACAGACTCAGGCAGCTCATGCGGGTCTTGGCAGTCGGCGTGATGCCGTGCTTGTTGATCTGATACATCATGATCGCCATCCAGATCAGACCGGCAGTCACGTGCAGACCGTGGGTACCGACCAGCGCGAAGAACGCCGACAGGAAGCCACTGCGCTGCGGGCCGTAACCCTCAGAGATCAGGTGATGGAACTCATAGATTTCCATCGCGATGAAGCCAGCACCGAACAGGAAGGTCACAGCCAACCAGCCCAGTACACCTGCCTTGTTGCCGTCGAACATCTTCAGCATGGCGAAGCCGAAGGTGATCGAGGACAGCAGCAGGAACGCGGTTTCAACCAGCACGAAGTCGAGCTGGAAGATGTCGTGACCCGACGGGCCGCCGGCGAAACCGCCGGACAGCACCGCGTAGGTGGCGAAGAGCGACGCAAACAGGATGCAGTCGGTCATCAGGTACAGCCAGAAACCAAGTACGGTCATCTGGCCCGAGTCGTGGTGGTGATCGTCGTGCCCATGGTCATGACCATGAGCGTCACCGTGGATTACTTGACTGGACATTGATTACACCCGTTCAAACGATTCGACACGTGCGCCGGCAGGCAGAGCACCTGCTTTGGCCAACGCTTGCATGCGCTCGCCTTCGATGCGCGCCACTTCTTCAGCCGGCACCATGTAGCCCTGGTCGTCACGTGCAGCGTGGCGAACGAAGACTGCGATGGTTGCTACCAGGCTTGCGCCAACCAGCCACCAGATATGCCAGATGAAGGCAAAGCCGAAGACGGTCAACAACATGCCCATGAACAGACCGGTAGAGGTGTTGCTTGGCATGTGGATCGCTTCGTACTTGGCCGGAACCTTGTACGCAACTTCGGCTTCCTTGGCTTCGTGCCAGGCGTCCAGACCAACTCTCTCAGGCATGTGAGCGAAGTTGTAGAACGGCGGCGGCGAAGAAGTCGACCACTCCAGCGTACGGCCACCCCATGGATCGCCAGTGACGTCCAGGTTCTGGTTGCGATCGCGGATCGACACGAACAGCTGGATCAGCTGGCAAGCGATACCGAACAGGATCAGCACGGCGCCGACTACCGCTACCCACAGGTAGGGTTCCCACAGTGGGTTTTCGGTGTGGTTCAGACGACGGGTCATGCCCATGAAGCCCAGGGCGTACAGCGGCATGAACGCAACGTAGAAGCCCGAGATCCAGAACCAGAAGGCAGCTTTGCCCCACTTCTCGTTCAGGGTGAAACCAAAGGCTTTCGGGAACCAGAAGGCGAAGCCGGCAATGTAGCCGAATACCGCACCACCGATGATCACGTTGTGGAAGTGAGCGATAACGAACAGGCTGTTGTGCAGCACGAAGTCAGCACCTGGAACGGCCAGCAGAACGCCAGTCATGCCACCGATCGAGAAGGTGACCATGAAGCCCAGGGTCCACAGCATCGGCGCGGTGAAGCGCACGCGGCCTTGATACATGGTGAACAGCCAGTTGAACAACTTCACACCGGTCGGGATGGAGATCAACATCGTCGCCAGGCCGAAGAAGGTGTTGACGCTCGCGCCGGCCCCCATGGTGAAGAAGTGGTGCAGCCAAACTGCAAAGCCGAGAATGGCGATCGCGCCCGATGCATAGATCATCGAGTGGTGGCCGAACAGGCGTTTGCCAGAGAACGTCGAGGTAACTTCCGAGAACACGCCGAAGGCCGGCAGAATCAGAATGTAAACCTCAGGGTGACCCCACGCCCAGAACAGGTTGACGTACATCATCGGGTTCCCACCAAGCTCGTTGGTGAAGATATGGAAGTCCAGATAACGGTCAACAGTCAGCAGAGCGAGCGCAGCGGTCAGGATCGGGAACGAAGCCACGATCAGCACGTTGGCCCAGGTGCAGGTCCAGGTGAAGATCGGCATGTCCATCAGCTTCATGCCAGGCGCGCGCATTTTCATCACGGTGACGAGGAAGTTGACGCCGGTCAGCGTTGTCCCCAGACCCGATAGCTGCAGTGCCCAGATGTAGTAGTCGACACCCACGCCCGGACTGTACTGAATACCCGCAAGCGGCGGATACGCAACCCAGCCAGTCTTGGCGAACTCACCAACACCCAGGGAGATGTTGACCAGCAGCACGCCTGCCAGCAGCAGGTAGAAGCTCAGGGAGTTGAGGAACGGGAAGGCCACGTCACGTGCACCGATCTGCAGCGGAACCGCAAGGTTCATCAGACCAGTGAAGAACGGCATCGCCATGAAGATGATCATGATCACACCGTGCGCGGTGAAGATCTGGTCATAGTGTTCAGGCGGCAGATAGCCGGTGTCGCCACCCGTGGCCACGGCCAGCTGGGTACGCATCATGATGGCGTCGGCAAAGCCGCGGATCAGCATGATCATGGCGACGATGATGTACATCACGCCGATTTTCTTGTGGTCGACAGTCGTCAGCCACTCGGTCCACAAGTAGGTCCACTTGCGGAAGTAGGTGATCAGACCTACTACAGCGATACCACCCAGCGCGATCATGGCAAGTGTCACCATGACTATCGGCTCGTGATACGGGATCGCCTCCAGACTTAATTTACCGAACATCTCTTACTCCTCTGCCCCGGCAGCTGGTTGCTTACTCGACTCCACACCCTGGGTTGTGGCCAGGTCTTTGCTGCCTTGTTCTTCGTGGTTCGGCCGACCGCGGTTCATGCCTTCGTACTTGTCGACGATGGTCTGGAACTGGTCAGGCGAGGCCACGCTGTACAGCGTGACTGGGTGGTTTTCGCTTGGTTTGGCCAAGGCTTCGTATTCAGCCTTGCTCAGCGTTTTTGGCGACTGCTTGACTTCAGCAACCCACTTCTCGAAGTCGGCCTGGGAAGTGGCAGTAGCCTTGAACTTCATGCCGGTGAAACCAGCACCGCTGTAGTTGGCGCTGATACCGTCAAACACACCGTTCTCGTTGGCGATCAGGTGCAGTTTGGTGGTCATGCCCGCCATCGCGTAGATCTGGCCGCCCAGACCCGGGATGAAGAACGAGTTCATCACAGCATCCGAGGTCACACGGAAGTTCACCGGCGTGTTGGCCGGGAAGACCAGCGTGTTGACGGTGGCAATGCCCTGTTCCGGATAGATGAACAGCCATTTCCAGTCCAGCGCGACCACATCGACCTGCACCGGCTTCACGTCGGAATCCAGCGGACGATACGGATCCAGCTTGTGCGTGGACACGTAGGTCACGTAGCCCAAGGCAACGATGATGATGACCGGGATGATCCACACGGCCAGTTCGATCTTGGTCGAGTGCGACCAGTCTGGGGTGTAGGTGGCTGCCTTGTTGGAAGCACGATACTTCCAGGCAAATGCCAAAGTCATGATGATGACCGGCACAACCACCAGCAGCATCAGGCCGGTAGCGATCAGGATAAGGTTCTTTTGCTCAATGCCGACCTGACCCTTCGGGTCGAGCAGGGTCCAGTTGCACCCACTGAGTAAAAGCATGCCTAAAAAGGGCAATATGCCAAACAGTCTGGGGTAACGCTTTTTACTCATCTCACGACCTCTAGATCAGCTTGCTTCAATGCAATTTGTGTTTTGGTCACCAACACTTCGTCCTGCCAAGCGTCAGCAATTTTGGCTCGAATTCGCTCCTGCCTGGGGTCCTCAACGTGGACCTGGGCGGTTAGCGGGCTTAACGGTATTTATGGTGTAGGCAAACGGCCCGTACAGCTGTACCAAGTCCATTTGGTGCGGGTTAACGCGGAGGGGTGTCCGCCCGGTATCGCCGTTGGGCGAAACTTGACGAAGTCAGCAAAAAGGAGGCCGTGGCTTCCTTCAAATCCTGCGACTCGCAAGCAGTGCCGAACGGAAATTGGGGGCGATTGTAGATAGGTCGCCCACCCTTGACTATGACTTATTGAGCAACAGTCTTTTGCAGATTCGGTAACAATGGAGTAGGGAAAATCAGGTTCGCGACAGTTTGTCGCACCCCATCCTACAGGCCTGAAACACTTATCCTGCAAGGCTTTGTCATTGATCTGGATCAAGCGAATGGCGAGAAAAGGGGCTTCTCTCGCCGTGCAACAGACTTGCGCTCAAACGGTACTTTGGTCTAAGCCCGTTTGCGGTTGCGATAGATGCCTACCGGCACCAGAATCGCGGTCAGCACGAACGCCAGCAGCGCCCATTGTGCCAGCGACAGACCCAGCAGCGGAGGGTATGGCGTGCTGCAGAAACCCTCGACCTGGAACGCCAGTGGCCAGACCTTGGCCAGTGGCAAGTCATCGACGATCGGTTGCAGGGTATCGATACCGCAACTGACCGCAGGGTTGGCGAGTATATACACATGGCGCCCAGCCGCAACGATTCCGCCAATGGCACTGAGTACCACCAGCCCTTCGAACAGGGTCAGGCCCCGGCGGTTGGGCATTGCCGCGCCGATGAAGGCAAACAGCGCGATCAGCAGCAATGCATAGCGTTGCAGGATGCACAGCGGGCATGGCGCCTCGCCGAGGACAATCTGCATATACAGCGCGCCGCCAATCAGCGCCAGGCAGATCAGGCCCAGCAGGGCCAGAAAGCGCCGTTCACGGTTCAGGCGCGAGAGTTGTTCGTTCATTGCCGATTCCTTCGAGGGAGAGTGACAGCACGCAGGCCAGCCGCTGGGCAGTTTACACGCTGGCCATGAGCGTGGATGCGTCGAGACAACGGCAAGCGCCACTCTCCGGAGACACTAGGACCGAGCCAAACCTCTTCAGTTCAACGACGGCCCTGTATATAGGCGGGCGAATGCCGGGCAGGCGCAGGCGCCTCGACACACGCAAGTGAAGGATAGCGGGATTAAAGCGAGATTAAGCTGCAGCCGGCCCGTGATCGCGCGAGCCGGCTGTAACAACGGGTTTACTCCAGCGCAGCCGCCGGCCCGAAGAACTCGTAACGGCTCTGCGCCTCGGGCACGCCCAGCCCTTTGAGCTGGCGTTTGACAGCCGCCATGAATGCCTTCGGCCCCAGGAAGTAAGCATCGACATCCCGCTCCTGCGGCAGCCAAGCGGCCAATTGCTGCTCGCTCAACAAGCCCACTGCGTCTGCGCCCTGCCCCGCTTCGGCGTAGCAGTAAAAGCGTTTGAGCTGCGGATGACGCTCAGCCAGCGCGTCTACCCAGTCGCGGAAGGCATGCACTGCGCCATTACGTGCGCAATGAATGAAATGCACCGGACGCTGCGTCGTCAGGGCGGCTTCGAGCATGGCCAGGGTCGGCGTGATGCCGACCCCACCGCTGATCAGCACCAACGGCTTGTCGCTAGCCGCCAGGGTGAAGTCGCCTGACGGTGGGAACAGATTGAGCGTATCGCCCACCATCAGCTGCTCATGCAGATAGTTGGAGACCTTGCCGCCCGCCTCCCGCTTGACGCTGATGCGGTACTGCTGGCCATCGCTCAGTGCCGACAGCGAATAGTTGCGGCGCTGCTCGATGCCATCGATGAACAGCTGCAGGCCGATGTACTGACCAGGCTCGGCCTTGAGCACCGGCTGGCCGTCCTGCGCGGCAAAATAGAACGAGACGATCTCGCTGCTTTCCTGCTCGCGGCGTACCAAGCGAAACTCACGCGCGCCACGCCAGCCGCCAGTGGCGTGCTCCTTCTGCTGATACAGGCTTTCTTCAGCGCCGATGAGGATGTCGGCCAGCTGGCCGTAGGCACCGGCCCAGGCCTCGATCACCGCAGGTGTGGCGATGTCCTTGCCCAATACTTCCTCGATGGCGCGCAGCAAGCAGCGACCGACGATCGGGTAGTGCTCAGGCAAGATCTGCAAGGCGACATGCTTGTTGATGATCTGCCCGACCAAACCGCCCAGTTGCTCGAGCTGGTCGATATGGCGGGCATACATCAGTACGCCATTGGCCAGCGCCCGCGGTTGATCGCCGCTGGCCTGGTGAGCCTGGTTGAACAGCGGACGTACCTCTGGGTATTCACTGAGCATCATTTTATAGAAATGGGTGGTCAGCGCTTCCCCGCCGCTTTCAAGCAACGGTACGGTGGCTTTGACGATTGCACGTTGGTCGGCATTGAGCATTGCAGCAACTCCTGAGGGGCTTCAAATAGATGCAGATGCTGTTACAGCTATCATGCCAACTATCCGCCCCAGCAAAACCGGGACATTCAAGCAAGCAGTGTCAAAATGACCAATCCCGGACTATAGTCATAAAGACCAAAAGGAGTCTTTATGACCACAAAGCCACTGCTCACTGCCCTTCTTCCGCTGGTCAGCGACCTGTCCCGCGATCTGCCCGACCAGGAACGCTACCGGCGCTTGCTGCAAGCCATGCGCAGCCTGCTGCCTTGCGACGCGGCTGCGTTGCTCCGGTTGGATGGCGAATGGCTGGTGCCGCTGGCGGTCGACGGGCTTGCCCCGGATACCCTTGGCCGGCGCTTTCGGGTCAGCGAGCATCCGCGCTTCAAGATTCTGCTCAGCCACAGCGAACCGACCCGCTTCGCCAGTGACAGCGACCTGCCCGACCCGTACGACGGTCTGGTCAATGCCCCTGACGCCAACCTGGAGGTCCATGACTGCATGGGTTGCCCGTTGCTGGTCGACGAGCAGCCGTGGGGTCTGCTGACCCTCGATGCACTGACCCCGGGGCAGTTTCAGAGCCTGGAACTGGAAGCTTTGCAGGCCTTCGCCAGCCTCGCCGCCGCCACGGTCACCGTCGCCGAGCGGATTCAGCACCTGGCCCTGCGCGTCGAGGACGAGCACCAGCGAGCCGAGGTCTATCGCCAGGCCAGTGGCCAGGACAAGGAGCTGATCGGCCAGAGCAAGGCCCACACCCATCTGCTCGAAGAAATCCGCCTGGTCGGCAGCAGCGACCTGACCGTGTTGATCACCGGCGAAACCGGCGTTGGCAAGGAGCTGGTCGCCCAGGCCTTGCACCAGGCCAGCAGCCGCGCCAACAAGCCGCTGATCAGCCTCAACTGCGCAGCGCTGCCGGACACCCTGGTCGAGAGCGAGCTGTTCGGCCATGTCCGCGGCGCCTTCACCGGCGCCCATGGCGAGCGTCGCGGCAAGTTCGAACTGGCCAACGGCGGTACCTTGTTCCTGGATGAGGTCGGCGAGCTGTCGCTGACGGTCCAGGCCAAGCTGCTGCGAGTGCTGCAAAGCGGCCAATTGCAACGGCTCGGCTCGGACCGCGAGCACCATGTCGACGTGCGCCTGATCGCCGCGACCAACCGCGACCTCGCCGACGAAGTGCGCAACGGCCGTTACCGCGCCGACTTCTATCATCGCTTGAGTGTGTACCCCTTGCAGGTGCCGCCGCTGCGCGAGCGCGGCCGCGACGTGCTGCTGCTGGCCGGTTACTTCCTCGAACAAAACCGCTCGCGCCTGGGCTTGAACAGCCTGCGTCTGAGCAGCGAAGCCCAGGCCGCCTTGCTGGCGTACGACTGGCCAGGGAACGTGCGCGAGCTGGAACACCTCATTGGCCGTTCAGCGCTCAAGGCGCTTGGCCAGCAAGCACAGCGCCCGCGCATTCTCACCCTGCAGGCCGCTGACCTCGACCTGCGCAGCGTAGCGCCCATGCCAGCCGCGGCGCTGCAGCTGCCCGCCGATGCGATTCAGACGACGAACGGCGACCTGCGTACGGCCGTCGATAGTTATCAACGCCAGCTGATCGAGGCCTGCCTGCAAAAGCACCAGAACAACTGGGCGAGCGCGGCTCGCGAGCTCGGTCTGGACCGGGCAAACCTCAGCCGTTTATGTCGTCGGCTAGGCCTCAAATGAGGGCGACTGTACAAAAGGATTAACCCAGAAAGCCTCTGGTTGGCTCCCGCACGGCTGCTATATCTCCCTTACTAACGGTGAACAAGGACCGCTCTGGGCGGCTGCTGCGCACGTCTGCGCCGGCCCTCTGGTCTATGTTCACCGCCGGTCCATCAGCAGGGAGCACCTATGGACAACATCGTCGTTGCCGACAAGCAAACAGCCGCCGTTACCCAGAACGCCTGGGGCAATCTGAGCCTGAAAGGGCCGGGCCTGGTGCAGATGCCAGTGCCGCCCGGCGAAGTGGCCACCGTCACTCGCAGCGGCCAGGACCTGATCGTCACGCTCAAGTCGGGCGAAAAAGTCACCATCGGCAACTTCTTTGTAGTCGACGCGGCGGGCGAGCAGAGCGACATGGTCTTCGTCGGCGAAGACGGCACGCTCTGGCACGCCCAGTACAACGCAGAGGCCTTTACCGGTTTCACCTTCGAGGACATCGCCTCGCTGGATGAGCTGATGGCCGGGGTCGGCGTTGCCGGCAGCGGGACCAACACCTTTGCCATCGCGGCCCTGGGCTTGCTGGGCGCCGGTGGTGCTGCGGCGGCAATCGGCGGTGGTGGTGGCGGCGGTGGCGGTGGCAGCAGCGGTGGCAGTTCACCCAACCCTGGCGACACCACCGCACCCGCCAGCCCGATCGATCTATTGGTCTCGCCTGATGGCCTGCGCCTGAGCGGCCGGGGCGAAGCCGGCACCACGGTCAACATCCGTGACGCGGCGGGCAACCTGATCGGCACCGGCACAGTCGGTGCCGACGGCCGTTTCGATGTCACCCTGAGCCCGCCACAAACCAACGGCCAGGCGCTCGAGGTGACCCTTACCGATGCTGCCGGCAACACCTCAGCGCCTGGCAACACGACGGCCCCGGACATCGATACGCCGCCGGTCGACACCACTGCGCCGAATGCGCCAACCGATCTGGTCATCGCCGGTACCGGCAAACAACTCAGCGGTCGCGGCGAAGTGGGCACCACCGTGCAGGTGCGCGATGCTGACGGCAACCTGCTGGGCAGCGGCACCGTCGGCGCCGACGGCACCTTCCAGATCACCCTCGACCCTGCCGTGCTCGACGGCAGCACGTTGCAGGTCACCCTCACCGATGCGGCCGGCAATGTCTCCGCCGCCGGCAGCGTGGTGTCGCGCGACCTGCTTGCACCTGCGCAGCCCACCGACCTGCAGTTGAGCAACGGTGTCACCCTGACCGGTAAAGGCGAGCCAGGCACCACGGTGCAGGTCCGCGACGCCTCAGGCGCCCTGATCGGCAGCGGCGTTGTAGCTGCCGACGGCAGTTTCAGCCTGACGTTGAATCCGCCCCAGGCCAACGGTGAAGCGCTGGACGTGCGCCTGGTCGACGCCGCCCAGAACACCTCGGCGCCACTCCAGTTCAATGCCCCCGACACCACCGCCCCAGCCGCTGTCAGCGGCCTGGTTGTCGGTCCGGATCGGCAAGTATTGGGCGGCCGCGGTGAGCCCGGTGCCACGGTCGAAGTGCGCGACAGCAATGGCCTGCTGCTCGGCAGCGGCACGGTAGCTGCCAACGGTACCTTCCTGATCGAGCTCAACGGCGCCGTGCAGCCAGGCGAGCGCCTGAACGTGGTGCAGACCGACGCGAGCGGCAATGCGTCAGCGCCGCTGCAGTTCGATGTGCCCCTTACAACTACCCCAGTCAGCCCGAGTGACCTGAGCATCGCCGCCAATGGCAGCTCGCTCAGCGGCACCGCCCCGCCTGGCAGCCGCATTCAGGTGCGTGACGCCAATGGCAATGTAATCGGCAGCGTGGTCGTCGGCGCCGAAGGCACCTTTATCGTGGTGCTCAATCCTGCTCAGGCCAACGGTCAGTTACTCGACGTAGTTGCTCTTGATGGCAACGGCGGCGTGTCCCTGCCAGTGCAGATCAGCGCACCGGATATCACCGCGCCCGCTGCCCCCAGCCAGCTGGTGGTCAGCGCTGACGGTAGCCAGCTCAGCGGTCGCGCCGAGCCTGGCAGCACGGTGCGAGTGGTGGGCGCCAATGGCGTTGAACTCGGCACAGCTGTGGTCGGCCCAACCGGCGTGTTCACCATCGCCCTGAATCCGGCCCAGGTCGACGGCGAAGCACTGCAGGTTACCGCCACCGATGCCAAGGGCAATCTCTCCGCGCCCGGCAGTGTCAGCGCACCCGACCTGGACAGCCCCGACACCACTGCACCGAACCCGGCCAGCGGACTCGCTATCAGCGGAGACGGGCGTACGGTATCGGGTCGCGGCGAGCCTGGCAGCACCGTCAAGGTGCTCGACGCTCAAGGCAATCTGCTCGCGATCGGCACCGTCCTGGCCGACGGCAGCTTCAACCTGCAACTGCCTGCTGCAGTTACCAATGGCTCAAGCCTGCAAGTTACCCTGACCGACGCCGCTGGCAATGCCTCGGCCCCAGCTACGCTGCTCAGCCCTGACCTGCAGGCCCCCGTCCAGCCTACAAACATCAGCCTCAGCGCTGGCGAGACCCTCAGCGGCAGCGCCGAACCAGGCGCCCGGGTGGAGGTGCGCGACGCCAATGGCGACTTGCTCGGCAGCGCCATCGTAGCTGCCAACGGCACCTTCACCCTGACCCTCAACCCACCTCAGGCCAATGGTGAAGTGCTCGATATCCGCGTCATCGACCTGGCCGGCAACGCATCGACGCCGCTGGCCTACGACGCCCCGGACATCACTGCGCCAACGATCATCAGCGGCGTGACCGTGGGCAATGGCGGTCTGACCATTGCCGGTCGTGGTGAAGCAGGTGCCATCGTCGAGGTGCGGGATGCCAATGGCGCCCTGCTCGGCACTGGCACAGTCGGCGCCAACGGCACCTTCCTGTTCGATCTGGATACCCCCGCCGCTGCGGGCCAGGCGATCAGCCTGGTGCAGAAGGATGCCGCCGGCAACACCTCGCCGGAACTCGACTTGACCGTACCCACTACACCCATCCCGGCGACCCCGAGCAATCTCAGCCTGGCCGCGGACGGCAGCTCGATCAGCGGCAGTGCTACCCCGGGTACGCGGATCGACGTTCGTGATGCCCAAGGCAATGTCCTGGCCAGCACGGTGGTCGGCGCCGGCGGTACCTTCACCCTGCCGCTGAACCCGGCGCAAGCCAACGGCGAATTGCTCGACGTGGTTGCGGTGGATGGCGCCAGCAGTTCGCTGCCAGCGCAGATCACTGCCCCGGATATCACCCCCCCAGGCGAAGCCAGCGACCTGCAGATCAGCGCCAACGGCGTGACCCTGACCGGGCGCGGCGAAGCCGGCGCCACAGTAGAAGTGCGCAACGCTCAGGGCAATCTGCTGGGCACTGCGCTGGTAGGCGCCAATGGCGTATTCACCGTCACCCTCGTCCCCGCCCAGACCGATGGCCAGGTGCTCGACGTCGAGCTGCGCGATGCGGCGGGCAACGAGTCCAGCGCCAGCGCAACTGCGCCGGACCTCGACGGCCCGTTGCAACCGGCGCAGATGGCACTGGATATCGCCGGCACCCAACTGACCGGTGTCGGTCAGGCCGGCTCGCTGGTCACCGTGCGGGCTGCCGACGGTACCGTGCTGGGCAGTAGCACCGTAGGCGCCGACGGCAACTTCAGCGTGACCCTCAACCAGCCCCAGCGCAACGGCGAGAAACTGACCGTCGAAGCCACCGACAGCCGCGGCAACAGTGCCGGTCCGGTCGACTTCACTGCGCCCGACACTCAGGCACCGGAGCCGATCAGCAATGAGGCGATCAATGGCACCGGTAGCCAGATCACAGGCCTTGGCGAACCCGGCGCTACCGTAACCGTACGCGCCGCTGACGGTACAGTGCTCGGCAGCGCGGTAGTGCAAGCCAACGGCGGCTTCACGATTCCCCTCAGCCCAGCCCAGAACAACGGCCAGGCACTGACCGTCGAGCAGCGCGATCCGGCGGGCAATATCTCCACCACAGTGCCCGTCACCGCCCCTGACGGCCAGGCCCCCGATGCGCCCACCGGCCTGGTATTGGCGGCGGACGGCAGTGCGCTCAGTGGACGCGGTGAACCCGGCAGCGTCGTCACCGTGACCGGCACTGGCGGCGTCATCCTTGGCAGCGCAACCGTGCAGGGCGATGGCAGCTTCCAGGTCGCCCTCAACCCCGTCCAGCTCAACGGCCAGACCCTGACCGCCACGCAAAAGGACCAGGCTGGCAACATCTCCGAGCCGGACACCCTGACCGCGCCAGACCTGCAAGCTCCTGAAGCTGCTCAAGGGGTGCAACTCAATGCGGGCGGCAACCTGATCAGCGGTCAGGCCGAACCCGGCACGACGGTTCAGGTGCGCGACCCGAACGGGGACCTCATCGGCAGTGTGGTGGTGCCTGACAACGGCAGCTTCAGCCTCCCGCTCAACCCCGTGCCGGTCGCGGGCGAGCAGTTGTCGGTAACTGTCACCGACCTGCAAGGGCAGACCTCCCCGAGCGTGCCGATCAACGCCATCGACACTACTGCCCCGATCCTGCCAACCGGCGTGCAGGTCAACGCCGATGGCACCCAGGTCAGTGGCAGGGGCGAAGCGGGCAGCACGGTCGAAGTGCGTGACGCTGCCGGCACTGTGATCGGCAGCACCACCGTGCCGCCAAGCGGCAATTTCAGCGTCATTCTCGACCCAGCACAGAAAGACGGCCAGGGCTTGAGCGTGGTCGCCACCGATGGCCGCAATGAATCCGATGTGGTGCCAGTCACCGCGCCCGACCTGACCCCGCCAGCCCTGCCCAACGGCGTCAGCGTGGCCAATGACGGCACGGTCACCGGCACTGCTCCAGGTGCCACCGAGGTGATCATTCGCGATGCCAACGGCATCGAGTTGATCAGAGGGGATGTCGAGGCAGACGGTAGCTTCAGCGTGCAGCTGCCAGGCAGCCAGAACAACGGTCAACCGCTGCTGCTGGAGGCTGTCGATGCGGCCACCAACACCAGCCCGGTGCTGCCGATCACCGCCCCTGACACCACCATACCCGCAGAAGCGACCGATATCAGCGTCAGCCCTGATGGCACCAGCGTCAGCGGCAACGCCGAGCCCGGCAGCACGGTGATCGTGCGTGACGCTGACGGCAAAGACATAGGCAGCGTGGTGGCAGGCCCGGACGGCAGCTTCGTGGTGCCGATCAACCCGCCGCTGGCCAGCGGCGACAGCGCCACTGTAGTGGTCAAGGACCCGGGCGGCGAAGCCAGCACACCGCTGGCCGGCCCGGATGGCAGCGAAGTCGCAACGCCGACCGACCTCGACCTCAGCGCCGACGGCTTCGTCCTGACCGGCATGGGCACAGTCGGTGCACTGATCACTGTGACCTCCGCCGGCGCCACCCTGGGCACTGCGACGGTGGGCAGCGATGGTATCTTCCGGGTGTTCTTCAGCAACGCTCAACTCAACGCCCAGACCCTGCAGGTCAACGCGCGCTTTGGCGCAGGCAAACCTTCGGTACCGGCTATCGTCACGGCTGAGGACACCACGGCGCCTGATGCGCCAACACAACTGGCGATTGACCGCAGCGGCAGCCTGCTGACGGGTCGCGGCGAGGTCGGCGCGACCGTTTCGGTAGTGGATGCCAATGGCACCCTGCTCGGTTCGGCGACGGTCGGCAGTACCGGCCTGTTCAGCATCAGCCTCACTCCGCCACAAGCCAATGCGCAGTTGTTGACCGTCACCCAGAGCGACGCCAGCAACAACGTTTCGCTGGCAGCGACGACCACTGCGCCAGACCTGCAAGCGCCCTTGGCGGCCAGCGGCGTCAGCCTCAATAGCGCAGCTACCGTGGTCAGCGGCCAGGGCGAAGTCGGGGCCATCGTCACCGTGCGCGACGCCAGTGGCGCGGTGCTGGCTACCGGTACCGTCAACCCGGCTGGCCAGTTCCAGATCACCCTGCCGGCAGCGCAAACCAGCGGCGCCCCCCTGCAGGTCACCCTGAGCGATGCGGCTGGCAATATTTCTGCCCCCGCCAGCCTGGCCACACCGGATCGCACGCCACCTGCGGCGGTCACCCAAACCGTGCTCAGCGCCGACGGCCGCCAGCTTTCCGGTCTGGGCGAAGCCGGTGCCAGTGTCGAGGTGCGCAACAGCGCCGGGGCCTTGCTCGGTACCGCCACAGTAGGTGCCGATGGACGCTTCAGCGTGCTCTTCAGCACCCCGCAGGCCAGCGGCCAGCCGATCGGCGTGACCCAGCAGGACGCCGCGGGCAATACCTCACCCGCGACCTCGGTCAACACGCCTGACCTGACCCCACCGGCACCGCTGACCAACCTGGTGCTCAACAACAATGGCCTGACCTTGACCGGCCTGGGCGAGCCCGGCGCCAGCGTCACGGTGCGCGGCCCGGACGGCACCATCATCGGCAGCGGCAACGTCGCCGCCAACGGCAGCTTTACCCTGACCCTGGATAACGCACAACTAAACGCCCAGCGCCTGAGTGTGACCCAGAGCGACGCCACCAACAACACCTCAGCGCCTGTGGCCGTGACAGCTCCGGACCTGACCCCTCCCGCAGAGCCTGCCAATCTGCTGTTGGCCAGTAACGGCGTGCAACTGAGCGGCACCGCCGAGGCGGGCAGTACGGTCACTGTCCGCGACAGTGCCGGCAATGTTCTCGGTAGCGTGGTCGCGGCCAACAATGGCACCTTCCAGGTCACCCTCAACAGCGTCCAGGCCAACGGTCAAACCCTACAAGTGACCGCCACCGACGCCGCCGGCAACGTGTCCCAACCCGGTAATTTCACCGCACCTGACACGACCCCGCCCGCCGCCGTCGCCAACCTCGCCGTGGCCGCCAATGGCGCCAGCCTGGCCGGCACCGGCGAAGCTGGCGCAACGGTGGCAGTGCGGGCAGCCGATGGCACCTTGCTGGGGACCGGTACAGTGGCTGCGGACGGCCGTTTCACGGTCAACCTGAGCCCGGCGGCAATCGTCGGCAGCAATCTCAGCGTGGTCCAGAGCGACGCCAGCGGCAACGCCTCGCCCGCCGAAACCATCACTGCACCAGGCAGCCTGGCGCCGGATATCCCCGGTAATCTGCTGCTGGCCGCAGATGGCCTCAGCGTGACCGGCAGCGGCACTGCCGGCAGCACGGTCACGGTGTACGGCCCCGGCGGCGTAGTACTTGGCACTGCGGTGGTAGCGGCAGGCGGCACCTTCACGGTGGCGCTCAACAGCGTCCAGGCCAACGGTGAAACCCTGCAGGTCGGCGCAGTCGGCACCGACGGCAGCGCTTCGCTGCCGGCCACCCTGCAGGCGCCGGATACCACTGCGCCGCAGCCGCTCAGCGAACTGCAACTGGCCAGTGATGGGCTGACCTTGACCGGCCGTGGCGAGCCCGGCGCCCGGGTCAGCATCAGCGGCCCTGGAGGCGTCGATCTGGGCGAAGGGGTGGTCGGCGCCGACGGCCGGTTCAGCCTGCAACTGACTGCTCCGCAGCGCAATGGCGAGGCGCTCAACGCCAGCCAGACCGATGCCGCCGGCAACGAATCCAACAGCGTCAGCCTGACCGCACCCGATCTGCTCGCCCCGAACGCACCGGGCAACCTCACCGTCACCGGCGGCGGCACCCTGCTCGACGGCACCGGCGAAGCTGGCAGCAAAGTCACTGTGCTGGCCGCTGACGGCAGCGTCATCGGCAGCGGCATCGTGCGTGATGACGGCAGCTTCCAGGTCTCGCTCAATCCGATCCAGGCCAACGGCCAAAGCCTGCAGGTCGTGCTCACTGACAACGCCGGCAACCAATCGCCGGCGGCCAGCACCACCGCGGCCGATATCACCGCACCGGATGCGCTGACGGCGCTGGCGATTGCCAGCGACGGCGCGACCCTGACTGGTCGCGGCGAGGCCGGGGCCACGGTCAAGGTCAGCGGCCCGGATGGCGCGCCGCTGGGCGAAGCACTGGTCGATGCCAACGGCTTCTTTACCCTCACCCTCAACCCTGCCCTGGGCAATGCCGAACGGCTCAGCCTGACCCAGACCGACCTGGCCGGCAACGTCTCTGCGCCAGCAACTCTCGATACGCCTGACTTCACCCCGCCGGCGCAGCTCACTGCGGTGACTATCAGTACCGACGGCAGCATGATCGCCGGCCGCGGTGAAGCCGGCGCAACCGTCACCGTGACCGATGCCAACGGCACGTTGCTGGGCACCACCAAAGTGCTTGCCGACGGCAGCTTCGAGGTCATGCTCACGCCCGCGCAGATCAACCAGCAAGTGCTCGCGGTGCAACAGGCCGACCCGCCCGGCAACGTCAGCCAGCCGGTCAGCGTCGAGGCACCTGACCTGACCCCACCTGAGGCACCTGCGCAACTGCAACTGAATGCCGATGGCAGCCAACTCAGCGGCGTCGGCGAGCCAGGCAGTACCGCCAGGGTCTACCTTGGCAGCAGCCAGATCGGCACCGTGCAGGTTGGCGCCGATGGCAGGTTCGTGGTGGCATTGAACCCGCCGCAGAACAACGGCCAGCAACTGCAGGTGACCCTTGAGGATGCCAAAGGCAACCTGTCGCCAAGCACCCCGGCGACCGCGCCGGATACCACTCCACCGCCTGCCGTCGACGCCACCATCAACGCCAGCGGCACCCAGCTCAAAGGCTCCGGTGAGGCCGGCGCACGGCTGACCGTGCTCAACGACAAGGGCGACCTGGTCGGTCAGGGCAGCATCGCCGCCGATGGCACCTTCGTCCTCAACCTGTCACCGGCGCAACTTGACGGCCAGGTGCTGAGCATCGTTGCCCAGGATGCTACCGGCAATCCGTCGCCGGCCTTTGCCGTCACGGCACCTGACCTGACCCCGCCAGCGCAACCCACTGGCCTCTCCGTGAACCCTGAGGGCACACTGCTCATCGGCACTGGCGAGCCCGGCAGCTTCATCACCGTACGTGCCCCGGACAACACCGTGGTCGGTTCCATCCAGGTCCCCCCAGGCGGTAACTTCAGCGTGCCCCTCGACCCGCCACAAAACAACGGCCAGATACTCGACGTGGTTGCTACTGACGCCGCCGGCAACGCCGCGCTGGCGGTGACTGTCACGGCTGAAGACACCAGCCCACCGGCACCGGTCAGCAACTTGGTGATCGATGCGACCTACAGCGTACTCAGCGGCCGCGGCGAAGCCGGCGCCAGTGTGATCGTCAGCCAGAACGGCGTGCAGATCGGCGAGGGCACCGTGCTCGCCAACGGCACGTTCCAGATCGAGCTCGATACCCTGGCCCTGCCAGGTATAGAACTCAGCGTGGTGCAGACCGATGCCGCGCAGAACCCTTCGCTGCCGGCCGACTACACCCCGCCGCTGGTACCGCTGACCGCCGCGCCGCTCAATGTCGCGCTGATTGCCAATGGCGAAACGCTGACAGGTACCTCGATCCTCGGCGCCAGCATCACCGTCTACAACGCGGCCGGTCAGGTCATCGGCGAGGCCTTGGTCGTTCAAGCCAACGGTAGTTTCAGCGTTACGCTGAACCCACCGCAACGCAACGGCGAGGTGCTCTCGGTAACCGCCGACGCAGCCGGCGCCGGCGAATCGGCCCCGGTCATTGTCCAGGCCGGTGATACCACTCCACCTGCGATACCGGTAGTCAGCGCACTGTCCAGCAACGGTCTGGTCCTGACCGGCACCGGTGAGGCGGGAGCCACCGTGTTCGTACGGGATACCCAGGGCAATCTGCTCGGCAGTGGCCAGGTCAACGCTGGCGGCGCCTTCAGCATCAATCTCAATGCGCCACAGCTCAACGGTCAGATCCTTGAGGTCAGCCAGCGCGACGCTGCCCTCAATCTGTCCGACAACGTGGGCTTCATCGCCCCTGACGTGCAGGCGCCCAATCCGCCAGGCAACTTGCTGGTCAATGGCTTGGGTACCCAGCTCAGTGGCACGGGCGAAATCGGTGCCACCGTTAGCGTGTTCTCGGCTACAGGCACACCGCTGGGCACCGCCGTGGTCGGCCCCAACGGGCAATTTACCGTCAACCTCACCGCTACCCAGAACGACGGCCAGGTGCTGACCGTGCGCCAGGCCGACGCCGCTGGCAATATCTCCGGCACCACCACCATCGGCGCGCCGGACACTACGCCACCGCCCGCCCCCACCGCCACCATCAATGCTGCTGGCACCTTGGTCAGCGGCGCCGGCATCGCCGGCAACAAGATCACCGTACTCGGCGCCGGCGGCGTAGTGCTGGGCAGCGCCATCGTCGGCGCCAACGGCCTGTTCGTGGTCAGCTTGCTGGCGGCGCAGGTCGACAACCAGGCCTTGACGGTCAACCAGAGCGATGCCGCGGGCAATACCTCCGGGGTGGCCCTGACTGCCCCGGACATCACCCCACCCGCCATCGCCAGCAATCTGGTGATCAATGCCGACGGCAGCGTCATCACCGGGCGCGGCGAGCCTGGCGCGACGGTGACGGTGCGCGGTCCCAGCGGGGTCGTTTCGCAGCCTGCCACGGTCAATCCGGACGGCACCTTCACGGTCACCCTGAGCCCTGCCCAGGATAACGGCCAAGCCCTTTCGATCACCCTTACCGACCCGCGCAACAACGTCTCCGCCGGGGTTGCGCTGATCGCACCGGACGTCGACGCCAACGCGCCAGTCTCGGCCAGCGACAACCTGGCGGTAGCCACGGTAAACCTGGCCCCGGTCGTCACCACCAAGACATTCGCCGACAGCTTCCTGACGGTGGTGTCCGGCTTCTCGAAAACCTTCACCTGGACGGTGGCCGCCGGCACTACTGCCGACCCGACCCTGACCCTCAGCACCAGCAGCGCCCTGGCCTTGCTCGACGGCGCGACCTACACCCTGCAGGTCAAGAATGCTGCTGGCGCCTGGGTCACCCTCGCCACCGGCAGCAGCCAGGGGCTGCTCGACCTGATCCTGCTGCCGCTGGGCCAGGGTCTGCAGGTCAATATCGGCGAACTGCTGGCGGGTGACTACCGGCTAACGGTCAGCAGTACCGGTATCGGTCTGCTGACCACAGTCACCACCAGTCTGGACGTGCAGTCCACCAGCCTGACCCAGTTCACCGGCACCGGCACGCCGACCACCGGCAACGTCCTCAGCGACCCTGGCACCGACGGCAGCGTCGACCAGACCGGCCCGGACAACGGCGCGGTGGTGCAGGTCCTGAAAAACGGCAGCTACGTCTCCGCCGGCGCCGCCACCGAAGTGCAGGGTCTGTACGGCACCTTGCTGATCCGCGCCGATGGCAGCTACAGCTATACCCCCAACGGCAGCCCGTCGAGTGTGGGCAAGGTCGATGTGTTCAGCTATCAGCTGCTGCATGCCAACGGCCTCAAAGACACCGCCAATCTCTACGTGCGCATCGACAGCCCACAAGCCACCGAGATCTGGAACGACAACAACTACAGCGCGCCAGCCACCGTGGTCGACGCGGTCAACGACCTCGACAGCACCGGTATCAGCCTGGTCAACCGTGAAACCAGCGGCAGCGCCAACCTGGCCAACCTGAGCTTGCCGCTGATTGGCAGCCGCTCGGTGACGTCGGCAACCAATACGGTTGCGGTCGACACCACTGCCGATCTGCAGGTAGTGCTCAACTCGAGCAATCTGCTCGGGCTGCTCAACGGCACCAAGATCGAGCTGCTCAAGCTCAATCCGGCAACAGGTCTGTATGTAGTTGAGCAAACCGTTACCGGCGGTTCACTGGTCAGCCTGCTCGGCGGCGGCGCGGCGTACACCTTCCAGGACAAGGGGCCAGGTTCGTATCAAATTCGCGTCAGCGCCGGCGGCATTGGCCTGGCCGCTTCGATTGCCACCACGATCAACACCACCACGACCTACACCAAGGAATTCGTAGTCAGTGGCTACACCCCGGTCAGCGGCAACCTACTCAACGACACCACCGGTACCGGCAGCGATACCCTCGGCTCCAGCCTGACCGTGCTCAGCGTGCTGGTGGCGGCCAACACCTATGCCATCCCCGGCTACAACGGCATCAGTGTCACCGGCACCTACGGCACGCTGCTGGTGCAGGCAGATGGCAGCTACAGCTATACCCTCAAGCCCGGCCTGAGCGCTGCCGTGATTGGCCAGCAGGACACCTTCACCTACGAACTGACCCACCCCAACGGCACCACCGACACCGCCACCCTGACCATCGGTTTAAACAATGCCGGGGCCTTTGCCGCTACCTCGGCACTGCTGGCCGGCAGCGACGATGACGCCGGCGCGCTGTTCAGTGTGGCCGCCGCCACTGCGGTCGAAGGGCTGCACGGCGGCGATGGCAACGACCACCTCGACGGCAGTCAGGGTGGGGCAATCAGCCTGACCGGCGGCGCCGGTGACGACACCCTGGTGATCGTCGATCAGCAGTTCACCAACGTCGACGGCGGCAGCGGTACCGACACCCTGTTGTGGGCCGGCGGCGATGCCAGTATCGACCTCGGCAGCCTGGTTGGGCGCCTGCACGACATCGAGGTGATCGACCTCAACGACAGCAGTTCGGTGACCTTGAGCCTGAGCCTGGCCGACGTGGTGGCGGTGACCGAAAGCGCCAACGACACTCTGCTGATCAAGGGTGACAGCAACGATACCGTGCAGCTCAGCGACAACTGGACCCTGACCGGCCAGCAGAATGCCGACGGTATCGACTATACCCAGTACACCGCTCAGGAGGATCCAAGCCACCACTTGTGGGTACAGAACGGCATCCACGTTGTTTGAAGCTGATGAATCCCGCCGGGCAACCGGCGGCAAGGACGACCAGCAGTAAGGGAAACCTGTGAAGCGAGGCTGTCAGCTGTCACCGCTGTTACTGGGAGCCCTCGGGCTCCTCGCGTGCAACCTCTACCCGGTCGCCATGGCGGCCGATGACATAGACCCGCAACTGCGCCAGATCGGCCCGTCGTTGTTGCGCGATGCTCCGGATGCCGTACCGGCGCGCGCGCCGGTCGGCCAGTCGGCCATAGCTGGCGACCGCCTCGGCATCGACGAGGCGGTGCTGATGGCCGCGCAATGGCACCCCAGCATCGCCGAGGCGGTAGGCAACCTGTACAAACAGGGCGAAGGCATCAACGTCGCCCGCGCTGGTTATTACCCGCAGATTTCCGGCGGCCTGCGCGGCGGCTACGACACCGGCAACGGCGCCGACCGCAGCAGCCAGGCACTAAACCTGTCGCTCAAGCAGATGCTGTATGACTTCGGCAAGGTCGACAACGCCGTCAGCGCCGCCCGCGCCGCTGCCGCCCGGGCCCAGGCCAACATCCTGCTGGTGCTCGATGACCTTGCCCGCGACACCGCCTATGCCTGGATCGAAACCCGCCGCTACGAGCAACTGACATTGATCGCCCGCGAGCAGATCCGCGGCGTCGGCGACATCGTCGAGCTCGCCCGGCAACGCAGCGACATGGGCGCCAGCGCCCGTTCCGACACGGTGCAGGCCGAGTCACGGGTCGAAAGCGCGCGAGCCACCTTCGCTGAATATCAAGCGCAGCACCAACGCTGGCGCTCGACCCTGGCGGCGCTGCTCGGGCGCATCTCGCCACCGGCGCTGGCCGAGGAGTCACCGCGCCAACTGGAGGGTGCCTGCAGCCGCACCCAAGGCGGCGACGAGCGTTTGCCAGCGGTGCTGATGGCCCTGGCATTGCGTGCGCAGTCTCAGGCCGAGTTGGCCCAGGCCAAGGCTGAAGCCTACCCGACCCTGTCGTTGCAGCCGCAGGTCAATCACTACCTGGACAACGAATACGACCGCGACAATTCGCGCCTCGACCGCACCCAGGCCGGCATTTACCTCAACCTCGAAGTGCCGATTTATCAAGGCGGCGCCGTCAGTGCCCGCAGCCGCGCCGCGGGATATGCGCTGACCTCGGCCGACGCTGCTGAAGACGCCGCTCGCCTGCAGGCCCGCCGCGGCCTGGCTGAGGCGCAGGCGCAGACCGCCGGCCTGGCGCGGCGGCTGCGCTCGCTGGAAGCGCGCCAGGTCAGCATCCAGGAGGCGCGCATGCTCTATGGCCGGCAGTACCTGGACCTCGGCACGCGACCGCTGCTCGACCTGCTCAACGCCGAGCAGGAGATCTACCAGTCACGCTTCGAACTGGCCGGCACTCGCTCGGACCTGCTCCGACTGGATATCGACTGCCTCTACAACAGCAGTGCGCTGCGCTCGGCCTTCGCTCTTGAAGGCCGCAGCCTGCAAGGCGTGGAGATTCAACCATGAGCGACACCGTCAACCTTGATCTGCAGCAGACGCAACAGGCCGCGGCTGCGCCGGACGCACCGCCCCGGGCTGACCTCGGACCGTGGCTGGAGGTGATGCTGCAGGTCGCCCACCACTACCGCCTGGACGTCTCGCCGCAGCGCATCCGCTTGGCCGCCATTGAGGATGCGCGGCCGCTGGACGAGATCCTGCGGCACATGGCGCGGCAGGCCGGGCTGACCCTGCGTTTCGTGCGCTTCGATGCCAAAGGCCTGCGCCAGTGGCGCACGCCGATGGTGCTGGAACTCGACGACGGCCAGTTGGCCACGGTCGAGGCGGTTACCGAAGAAAACGATCTGGCAGTGGTGTTCGCCGGTGATCAGGGGCTGACCTCACGGCTGCCCCGTGAGGCGCTGACCGGCCGCATCGTGCGGGTAGCCCTGCTGCGTCCGGCGCGGCCGTTGCGCGATGTGCGCACCGACGACTACACCGCGCCGTATGACCGCCACTGGTTCGCCCGCATCGTCCTGCGCGACCTGCGCCCGTATGGCCAGGTCATGCTCGCCTCACTGGTGGCCAACGTGCTGGCATTGGCCGGGGTGCTGTTCTCGATGCAGGTATACGACCGGGTGATCCCGGCCGAATCGCTGCCGACCCTGTACGTGTTGTTCGGCGGCGTAGTGCTGGCGCTGGTGTTCGACTTCAGCATGCGCCTGCTGCGCCTGAAGGTCACCGACCTGCTCGGCAAGCGCGCCGACCTGCGCATCTCCGACCTGGTCTTCGGCCATGCCCTGCGCCTGCGCAACTCGGTGCGGCCAAAATCTACCGGCTCGTTCATCTCACAGTTGCGCGAACTGGAACAGATCCGCGACCTGATCACCTCGAGCACTGCCACGGCGCTGGCCGATTTGCCGTTCTTCCTGTTGTTCCTGCTGGTGTTCTGGCTGATCGGCGGCGTGCTGGTGGTGATCCCGTTGGCAGCGCTGGTGGCCATGCTCCTGCCCGGCCTGCTCGCGCAACGGCGGCTGGCACGTCTGGCGAATGCGTCGATGCGCGAGTCGGCGCTGCGCAACGCCATGCTGGTCGAGAGCATCCAGGGCATGGACGAGATCAAGGCGCTGCAGGCCGAGGCCCGCTTCGAGCGCCAATGGAACCAGTACAACGCCGCCTGCGCCCACAGCAACCTGCGCCTGCGCACGCTGACCAATGGCCTGGTGACCTGGACCCAGAACGTCCAGGGCGCGGTGTTTGCCGTGGTCATCGTGGTCGGCGCGCCGATGGTGATTGCGGGTGACCTGACCACCGGCAGCCTGGTCGCGGCATCCATGCTGTCGTCGCGGATGATGGCGCCCATGGCCCAACTGACCCACGTGCTGACCCGCTGGCAACAGGCCAAGGTCGCCCTGCAAGGGCTGGACAAATTGATGCAGTCACCAGTCGATCACCCCGAAAGCGAAGCACGCGTGCACCTGCCGGCAATTCGTGGCGAATATCAGCTGCGCCAGGCCACTTTCCGCTACAGCCCTGAAGCACCGCCGGCCCTGAGCATCAGCCAGCTGAACATTCAGCCCGGCGAACGCATCGCGATTCTGGGCCGCAATGGCGCTGGCAAGTCGACCCTGCTGCAGGCTCTGGGCGGGGCGATGGATCTGGTCGAGGGCGAGGTCACGCTCGATGGCATCGCCATGGCCCACCTCGACCCGGCCGACCTGCGCCGCGACGTCGGCCTGCTGGCGCAGTACTCGCGGCTGTTCCACGGCACCCTGCGGGAAAACCTCACCCTCGGCGCCGGCCAGGCCAGCGACCAGGAACTGCTCGCCGCCCTGGCTGCCAGTGGCGCGCTGGAATTCGTCCGGCAATTGCCCAAGGGCATGGACCACCTGGTGCTCGAAGGCGGCGCAGGCTTGTCCGGCGGGCAACGCCAGGCCCTGGTCCTGGCGCGGCTGCTGGTGCGCCAGCCACAGGTGCTGCTGCTCGATGAGCCGACCGCATCGCTGGATGACATCAGCGAACGGCGCCTGCTGGATAACCTCGAGCGCTTCTGCCAGGGCCGCACGCTGATCATCGCCACCCACCGCATGAGCGTCCTGCAACGGGTCGATCGGGTGCTGGTGCTCGATGGCGGGCGGATCATCATCGACGACAAACGTGACGCTGCCCTGTCACGTTTGAGTCAAGGCGGTCAGCCAAGCCAGGGAGGCAAAGCATGAGCAGCCACGAACTTCCGGCATCATACCTGGATGGAGAAGACGACCACGCCGTGCTGCGCGCCGGGCGCATCATCATGGTCTGCGCCTTGATGCTGGCGGCGTTTCTGGCCTGGGCGGCGTGGTTCGAGGTGGTTGAGGTGTCGACCGGCACCGGCAAGGTCATCCCCAGTTCGCGCGAGCAGGTGATCCAGTCGTTTGAAGGCGGCATCGTCGCGCAGATGAACGTCGCCGAAGGCGATCTGGTCGAGCGCGACCAGGTGCTGGCCCAGCTCGATCCAACCAAGACCTCATCCAGCGTCGGCGAGAGCGAGGCCAAGTACTGGGCAGCGCTGGCCAGCGTCGCCCGGTTGCGCGCCGAGGTCACCGGCAAGCCGCTGAACTTCCCGCCCAGCCTGAGCAAGTCGTCGGAGCTGATCGAGACCGAAACCGCGCTGTACCAAACCCGCCGCCGCGGCCTCGAGCAGACCCTGGCCGGCATCGAGGACTCGCTGCGGCTGGTGCGCAGCGAACTGAAAATCACCGAAAACCTGGCCAAGATGGGCGCCTCCAGCCGGGTCGAAGTGATCCGCCTCAACCGCCAGCGCTCGGAGCTCGAACTCAAGGCCAACGAAGCGCGCTCGGACTACCTGGTGCGCGCCCGCGAAGACCTGGCCAGGGCCAGCGCCGAAGCCGACAGCCTCGAGCAGGTGATCCGCGGCCGCAACGACTCGCTGTCCCGCCTGACCCTGCGCTCGCCGGTACGCGGCATCGTCAAGGATATCGAAGTGAATACCCTTGGCGGGGTGGTCCAGCCAGGCGGCCAGGTGATGAAAATCGTACCGATGGACGAGCGCCTGCTGATAGAAACACGCATTGCCCCGCGCGATATCGCCTTCATCCACCCCGATCAGGCGGCCAAGGTCAAGATCAGCGCCTACGACTACTCAATCTATGGCGGCCTCGAAGGCAAGGTGGTGGGTATCTCGCCAGATACCCTGCAGGACGAATTCAAACCCGAGATCTATTACTACCGGGTGTTCATCCGCACCGAACAGGACAGCCTGCAGAACAAGGCCGGCAAACATTTCGCCATTGTCCCGGGCATGATCGCTACGGTGGACATCCGCAGCGGCGAAAAAACCATCCTCGATTACCTGATCAAGCCACTCAATCGAGCCAAGGAGGCCCTGCGCGAACGTTGAACCGGTTGCCCCAAGACCAACACGGTCCCCGTAGGAGCGGCCTTGCGTCGCGAAAGGCCCGCAAAGCGGGCCCGGCGATTATGTGGTGTTGCGCAGATCCTGGGGCCGCTACGCAGCCCTTTCGCGACACAAGGCCGCTCCTACAGTAGTACGCGTGCGCCGATGATAAAGGATGGTGCTAAAGCCTGGGCCGGGCAGGCCGATAACCCGGCATCCTCCCTATTCTGACTTAGCCGAAGGTTGCCCATGGCCACCCAAAATGCCCGCGCGGACTCGTTGTCGCTGCTGCTGTTCACCCTGCGCAGCGGCAAGCTGATGGCGATCAACCTGCTCAAGGTCAGTGAAATCATCACCTGTCCACAGCTGACCAAGCTGCCCGAGTCGCACCCGCACGTCAAAGGCGTGGCCACTCTGCGCGGCAACTCGCTGTCGGTGATCGACCTGTCGCTGGCCATCGGCGAACGGCCGCTGGCCGACCCCGATGGCGGCTGCCTGATCGTCACCGAGATCAGCCGCTCGCGCCAAGGCCTGCATGTACAGGCCGTCAGCCGCATCGTGCATTGCCTGAGCACCGACATCAAACCGCCGCCATTCGGCTCGGGCAACCGTTCGTTCATCACCGGCGTGACCCGGGTCGACAACACCCTGGTGCAGGTACTGGATATCGAAAAGGTCATCCACGCCATCGCCCCGGCGCCAGCCGAGCCGCTGCCGGGCGAACTCGGCGAGGAAGACGCCAGCCTGCTCGCGGCCGCCAACATCCTGGTGGTCGATGACAGCCAGGTTGCACTGCAGCAGTCGGTGCACACCCTGCGCGGCCTCGGTATCGAGTGCCACACCGCGCGCAGTGCCAAGGATGCGATCAACGTCCTGCTCGAGCTGCAAGGCACCGAACGCGAGATCAACATCATCGTCTCGGATATCGAGATGTCCGAGATGGACGGCTACGCCTTCACCCGTACCCTGCGCGAGACGCCCGACTTCCAGCACCTGTACATCCTCCTGCACACCTCGCTGGATAGCGCCATGAGCAGCGAGAAGGCGAAGAATGCCGGCGCCAATGCGATCCTCACCAAGTTCTCCTCGCCCGACCTCACCGAGTGCCTGGTCACCGCAGCGCGCACCGTGGTATTCGCCGAACGGTAACACCTGGTTGCCATTTGCCCGGCGCACACCGCCAGCTGCATGCCCAGCGGGTGACGAGTCAGGCATAATCGGCGCTCCCTGGGCAATTGTTACCGGTACCCTGTATGAAGTGTTTGCGCTACCTCCTCGCTGTCTGCGCCCTGAGCAGCGGTGTCGCCCAGGCTTCCAGCAGTGAAGCCTGGAACGAATATCGCCAGCAGATGCTCAAGGACTGCCTGGCCGCCAGCCAACTGAAAGACGCCCACGCCCGCGGCAAACCCACCGAGTTCGATGATCGGGTCGGCTACAGCGCCCTGCTGATCGAAGGCATCTACCCGCAAAAACACATGAAAAAGCGCACCGGCACCGAGCTGTGCCTGTATGACCGTGCGCACAAGCAGGCCTACGTCAGCGAGTGGAACCCCAGCGCCAAGTGAATCCACCCATTCGTTTTGCCTGCACCGGCTGTGGCAAATGCTGCACCGGCCACCATGTGCCACTGACCCTCGCCGAGGCCCGCCAATGGGTGGCCGCAGAGGGGCAGGTAGTGGTGTTGATCGAAGGCTTCGTCAGCGATGGCCCAGGCATGCCGCTGGAGCAGCGCGAACATGTGCTGGGGCGTTCATATCCGGTCAGTTGCGGCGCAGCTGAGCTGCGCGTGTCGGTGACCTTTGCCGCGTTCAACCCTGGCCGCTGCCGCAACCTCGATGAACACGACCTGTGCCGCATCTATGAAACACGGCCGCTGGTGTGCCGGATCTATCCCGCCGAGATCAATCCGCATCTGCCGCTGCGGCCGGAGAACAAGGACTGCCCGCCCGAGGCATGGCAACAAGGCCCTGAGTTGATCCATGGGCAGGTGCTGGCCGATCCGCAGTTGGTCGCACTGATCGCCGCGTCACGCCAGGCCGACCGCGATGACATCGCCACCAAGGTGGCCATCTGCGAAGCGCTGGGGATGAACACCAGTGCCCTGAAAGGCAACGGCTTCACTGCGTACCTGCCGGACGTGGGCGCATTCAGCACAGCGCTGGAGCAGGTCGCCAGCGCTGAGCGTGCTGCCTGGAGCGTGCATGTGGTCGACCCGGCGCTGAGCGCCGAGCTGCTCGAACATGGCCTGCGCACGACTGCCGAGACGCCGCAGTACTACGCCTTTATCGGTTTCTGAACGACACTGCAGTGCGGCGCAGGCATTGAGCGCGCCGCTGTGCCGGGCAAAACTGTCAGGGCTGACAGCTGGCTGTCACCCTGGCGACCCGGTTGCCGGGCTATAAGCTGTGAGTAGACCAAAGCATTTCCCCCTTCCCTTCGGCTACGGTACCCGACCCGATGCGACGTCCGTCCCGCTCTGTGATTGTGCTGTGTATTGCGCTGATCGTCCTGCTCGCGCTTGCCTGGTGGTTCAGCCAGCGCCAGGCAGCGCCGCAGAATCACGCGCCCAGCGCAGTGCCGGTGCGGGTGACCAAGGTGGCGCAGCAGGACGTGCCGCGCTTCGCCACGGCGATCGGCAGCGTGCTGTCGCTGCACAACGTGCAGATCCGCCCGCAGGTCGACGGCATTCTCACCCAGGTGCTGGTCAAGGAAGGTCAGTGGGTCAAGCAGGGTGATCTGCTCGCGGTCATTGACGACCGGGCCATCCGCGCCAGCCTCGATCAGGCCCGCGCCTTGCTCGAGCAGAGCCAGGCGCAGTTGCAGGTGGCTGCGGTCGATCTCAAACGTTATCGCTTGCTCAGCAGCGATGACGGCGTATCGAAGCAGACCTTTGACCAGCAACAAGCGCTGGTCAAGCAGCTGCAGGCAACCGCTAAAGGCAATCAGGCGGCCATCGTCAACGCGCAAGTGCAGCTGTCGTACACGCAGATCCGCTCGCCGGTGACCGGGCGAGTCGGTATCCGCAATGTCGACCCCGGCAATCTGGTGCGCAGCAGCGATACCCAGAGCCTGTTCAGCGTGACCCAGATCGATCCGATTGCAGTCGAGTTCGCCCTGCCGCAGCAACTGCTGCCCACTTTGCAGCAGTTGCTCAAGGCACCCGAGCCGGCACTGGTGCAAGCGTTCATGGATGCCGACAATCAGCGCACGCTGCTCGGTGAAGGCCGCCTGGCCTTGATCGACAACCAGATATCAGCCAACACCGGCACCCTGCGCATCAAGGCCGAGTTCGATAACAAGGACGGCCTGCTCTGGCCCGGCCAACTGGTCACGGTCAAACTGCGCACAGGGCTTGATCGCGGCGCGCTGGTGGTGCCACCGCCGGTGGTGCAACGCGGCATCGATGGCCACTACGTCTATCGCCTGGACGGCGACAAGGTCACCAGCGTGCCGGTCAAGGTGCTGTTTCAAGACAGCGACCTGACCATCATCAGCGGGGTAGCCGCCGGCGACCAGTTGGTAGTCGATGGCCAGTCGCGGCTCAAACCTGGCGCGCGCGTCGAAGTGCTCGGCGATTCACCCGCCAGCACTGAGCTGGCCGAGCGCAGGCTACAGCCATGAACAGCCGCAACGGCCTCTCGGCCTGGTGCATCGATCACCCGGTGGCAACCCTGCTGCTGACCTTCGCGCTGATCCTGCTCGGCGCGATTGCCTTCCCCAGGTTGCCAGTGGCGCCGCTGCCGGAGGCGGATTTTCCGACCATTCAGGTCACCACCCAGCTGCCCGGGGCCAGCCCTGAAACCATGGCTTCATCGGTAGCCACGCCTCTGGAGGTGCAGTTCAGCGCCATCCCCGGCCTGGCCCAGATGACCAGCAGCAGCGCACTGGGTTCGACCAACCTGATCCTGCAGTTCAGCCTCGACAAGAACATCGACACCGCCGCCCAGGAGGTCCAGGCGGCGATCAACACGGCCACCTCGAAACTGCCCCAGGACCTGCCCAACCCGCCGACCTGGCGCAAGGTCAACCCGGCCGACAGTCCGGTGCTGGTGCTTACCGTCAGCTCGGCACAAATGCCCGGCAACGAACTGAGCGACTACGTCGAGACCTTGCTCGCGCGCCAGCTGAGCCAGATCGACGGGGTCGGCCTGATCAATATTTCCGGCCAGCTGCGCCCGGCCATCCGGGTTCAGGCGCAGCCGGAAAAACTCGCCGCCATCGGCCTGACCCTGGCCGATATCCGCCTGGCCATCCAGCAGACCAGCCTCAATCTGGCCAAAGGCGCTCTGTACGGTGAGCACAGCGTGTCGACCATCAGCGCCAACGATCAGCTGTTTCATCCCGAGGATTACGCCCGGCTGATCGTGTCCTATCGCGATGGCGCACCGGTCTACCTGAGCGATGTCGCCAAGGTGATCGAGGGCGCTGAGAACGCGTACGTCAAATCCTGGGCCGGCGATCAGTTGGGGTTGAATCTTGTGGTGTTCCGCCAGCCGGGGGCGAATATCGTCGACACCGTCGACCGCGTGCTGGCGGCGCTGCCGCGCTTGCAGGAGATGCTGCCGGCCTCGGTCGAAGTGTCAGTACTGCAGGACCGCACCCAGACCATCCGCGCCTCGCTGCACGAGGTCGAGCTGACCTTGCTGATTGCGGTGGTGCTGGTGATCGGAGTGATGGCGTTGTTCCTGCGCCAGTGGTCGGCGACCCTGGTGGTGTCCAGCGTGCTTGGCGTGTCGCTGATTGCCAGTTGCGCACTGATGTACGTGATGGGCTTCAGCCTGAACAACCTGACCCTGGTCGCGATCGTGATTTCGGTCGGCTTTGTAGTCGACGATGCCATCGTCGTGGTCGAGAACATCCACCGTCACCTTGAAGCCGGCGATGACAGCCGTACAGCGGCGATCAAAGGCGCTGGCGAGATCGGCTTCACGGTGATTTCGATCAGCTTCTCGTTGATTGCCGCGTTCATCCCGCTGCTGTTCATGGGCGGTGTGGTCGGCCGGCTGTTCAAGGAATTTGCCCTGACTGCCACCGCGACCATCCTGATTTCGGTGCTGGTCTCGCTGACCCTGGCACCCACGCTCAGCGCCCTGTTCATGCGCAGGCCGAGTGCCGAGCAGCATGGCGGTTTCGGTGAGCGCTTGCTGCGCTGGTACGAAAAGGGCCTGAATCGCGCCCTCGCCCACCAGCGGCTTACCCTCGGCGTGTTCGGCCTGACCCTGGCGCTGGCGGTAGTCGGTTACGTGGCCATCCCCAAAGGCTTCTTCCCGCTGCAAGACACCGGTTTCATCCTTGGCACCAGCGAAGCGGCGGCGGATGTGTCGTACCCGGCGATGGTCGCCAAGCACGAGGCGTTGGCGAAGATCATCGAGGCTGACCCGGCCGTGCGCGCTTTCTCCCACGCAGTGGGCGTGACCGGCAACAACCAGACCATCGCCAACGGCCGTTTCTGGATTGCCCTGAAACCCCGCGGCGAGCGCGACGTCACCGCCAGCGAACTGATCGACCGGCTGCGCCCGCAACTGGCCAAGGTGCCTGGGGTGGTGCTGTACATGCGCGCCGGCCAGGACATCAACCTCAGCTCCGGGCCGTCGCGCACGCAGTATCAATACGTGCTCAAGAGCAACGACGGCGTTGCCCTGAACCTCTGGACCCAACGCCTGACCGAGCGCCTGCGCGAGGTGCCGGCCCTGCGTGACCTGTCCAATGACCTGCAGCTGGGCGCCAGCGTCACCCGCATCGACATCGACCGTCAGGCGGCCGCACGCTTCGGCCTGACCACCACCGATATCGACCAGGCACTGTACGACGCCTTCGGCCAGCGGCAGATCAGCGAATTCCAGACCGAGACCAACCAGTACAAGGTGATCCTCGAACTGGACGCGCGCCAGCGTGGCAAGGCCGAAAGCCTCAACTACTTCTATCTGCGCTCGCCGCTGACCGGCGAAATGGTGCCACTGGCAGCGGTGGCGCATGTCGCTGCGCCGAGTACCGGGCCGCTGTCGATCGCCCATGACGGCCTGTTCCCGGCCGCCAACCTGTCATTCAACCTGGCGCCGGGAGTGGCCCTTGGCGATGCCGTGCGCATCCTCGAGCAGACCCAGCGCGAGCTGGGCATGCCCGATTCGATCAGCGGCAACTTCCAGGGCGCAGCGCAGGCCTTTCAGAGTTCGTTGTCGAGCCAGCCGTGGCTGATCCTCGCTGCGCTGGTGGCGGTGTACATCATCCTCGGCGTGCTCTACGAGAGCTTCGTGCACCCGCTGACGATCATTTCGACCCTGCCCTCGGCGGGTCTCGGTGCGCTGATTCTGCTCTGGGCGATGGGGCAGGACTTCAGCATCATGGGCCTGATCGGCGTGGTGCTGCTGATTGGCATCGTCAAGAAGAACGGTATCCTGCTGATCGACTTTGCCCTGGAGGCTCAGCGCAAACACGGCATGAGCCCGGAGCAGGCCATTCACCAGGCGTGCCTGACGCGCTTTCGGCCGATCATCATGACCACCCTGGCCGCGCTGCTGGGCGCGGTGCCATTGATGTTCGGCTTTGGCACCGGCGCCGAACTGCGCCAGCCGCTGGGCATCGCCGTGGTCGGCGGTTTGCTGGTCAGCCAGGCGCTGACCCTGTTCACGACGCCGGTGATCTACCTGGCGCTGGAGCGCCTGTTCCATCGCCGCCACCGCACCGACGCCGCCGCGCCACGTATCAGCTGAGAGCAGACCATGCGAGTACTGATCGTCGAAGACGAAGAAAAAACCGCCGACTACCTGCATCGGGGCCTGAGCGAGCAAGGCTTCACCGTTGACGTCGCCCGCGATGGCACCGACGGCCTGCACCTGGCCCTGCACAGCGACTATGACGTGATCGTGCTCGACGTCATGCTCCCCGGCCTGGATGGCTACGGCGTGCTGCGTGGCCTGCGCGCACGCAAGCAGACGCCGGTGATCATGCTGACTGCCCGCGAGCGTGTCGAAGACCGTATCCATGGCCTGCGCGAGGGCGCTGACGACTACCTCGGCAAACCGTTTTCGTTTCTCGAACTGGTCGCCCGCCTGCAGGCGCTGACCCGTCGCAGCAGCAATCATGAGCCGCTGCAGGTGCAGGTCGCTGACCTTTCCATCGACCTGATCAGCCGCAAGGCCAGCCGCGCCGGGCAGCGTCTGGAACTGACCGCCAAGGAGTTTTCGCTGCTCAGCGTGCTGGCCCGACGCCAGGGCGAAATCCTCTCCAAGACCGCCATTGCCGAGCTGGTCTGGGACATCAACTTCGACAGCGACGCGAATGTCGTCGAGGTGGCGATCAAGCGCCTGCGGGCCAAACTCGACGGGCCGTTCGCCAACAAGCTGCTGCATACCATCAGAGGCATGGGTTATGTCCTGGAAAACCGTGCCGGTTAATTCCATCGCGCTGCGCCTGGCCGGGTTGTTCATGCTGGTGGCGCTGGCGGTATTCCTGCTGATCGGCGCTGCGCTGTATCGCCAGGTCGACCGCAGCCTCGACCTGCTGCCCGCGGCCGAACTGGACGCCCGCTACAGCGTGCTCGAGTCGACCTTGAAGCGCTTCGGCACCCACGAGCATTGGCTCAAGGTCAGCAACAAGCTCAATCTGCTCAGTGAAGAAGATCGGCGCATCCGCTTCTGGGCGGTCAGCAGCGACCCGCAGTTCGAGTACGGCAAACCCAGCGAACAGATCCGCGCCTTCGCCGAAGGCGCCGAGGGCATGCGCGACCTGCGCCTGAACGGCAGCCCCTACCCGTACAAGATGTTGGTCAGTGAGCTGCCGCCCTTGGCACAGCGGCCGGCGCTGCGCTTCATTATCGGCATCGACACCGAAACCTTCTGGCAGGCGCAGCACAGCTTGCTGGTGGCCATCGTCAGCCTGGCCGCGCTGGGCGTGCTGCTGGCCGCCCTGCTGGGCTACTGGGTGGCACGCATCGGTTTACGGCCGCTGTCAGCGCTGTCCAGCAAAGCCCAGGCGCTGGCCGTGCCGCGCCTGGACGGGCGGCTGCCGACCGAGCAACTGGCCCCTGAGCTGGCGCAGTTTGCCGGCGCCTTCAACGCCACCCTGGAGCGGGTCACCCTCGCCTATTCGCGACTCGAGGCGTTCAACGCCGATGTCGCCCACGAACTGCGCTCGCCGCTGACCAACCTGATCGGCCAGACCCAGGTGGCACTGACCCGCGGACGCAGCGCCGAGCACTACCTTGAAGTACTGCAATCGAACCTTGAAGAGCTGGAACGGCTGCGCAGCATCATCAACGACATGTTGTTCCTGGCCAGCGCCGATCAGGGCAGCAAGGCCACCGCGCTGACCCAGGCGTCGCTGGCCGCTGAAGTAGCCACCACCCTCGACTACCTGGATTACATCCTCGAAGACGCCCAGGTGCAGGTCAGGGTCAGCGGCGATGCCATCGCGCCGATCGAAACCGCGCAGTTGCGCCGAGCGCTGATCAACCTGTTGCACAACGCCGTGCAGCACACCCAGGCCCATCAGGTGATCACCGTGCGCATCGATGCGCAGCCTGAGCAGGTCAGCATTGCCGTAAGCAACCCCGGCCCGGCCATCGCCGACGAGCACCTGCAACTGTTGTTCGAGCGTTTCTACCGGGTCGATGCCGCGCGCAGCAACAACGGCGCTGGCAATCATGGCCTGGGCCTGGCGATCGTCAAGGCAATCGCGCTGATGCACGGCGGTGAAGTATTTGTGCGCAGCAACCACGGCAGCAACACCTTCGGCATACGCCTGCCGAGCGCTCAAGCCAGCGGGTTTGCCGCTGATAGCTGATGGTTTCGCCGGTTATCATTACTTTTTTCGCAACAGTGCATCTCCAAGCGGATGCTGTTTCTGCGGGCTGAACAGGACTAATTTGGCGCCTGTCCTCACTCACACTTGCAGCGCAAGAAGGTTGTTTCAAATGTCCAACAGTATGGGTATCGCGAGCCTGTTCGTTGCCTCTTCCCTGTTGTTGTCACCGCTCGCCATGGCGGAAGAATCGCCGGCCTTTGTCGCCCGTAACGCAGCCCTTGCCACGGCCCATCAAGAAGCCCGCGAAGGCTATGCCGCGCAATCGGCTGAGGCCGGCAAAGATGCGCAGCAGACAGCTGCCAAGACTGACCAGGATGCTGCCAGCGACAGCTGATCGAGCTACCTGCATCTGCCCCTCTTCCCAAGGCCTGCACGTGGGCGCCCTGCGCGCCGATATGTTAGCCTCTTCAAGCCGCTGCTGATCAGCGGCTTTTTTTATGTCCAAAATTTGCACCACGCAGATACCTTGACTCACTGCAGTCACTGCGTTTTTCGACAATAAAAATTGCCCCACCGTCAGACCAAAGGAGCTCTAACCGGTGTCTTCCGCTTTCCGTTTCACCCCGCTGTTCATTGCATTCGCCGCAACGATGCCAAGCGTTGCCCACGCCGACGAAGCCGCTGAAGGTTTTGTTGCAGGCTCCTCGTTCAACCTGCATCTGCGCAACGCCTACTTCAACCGCAACAACCTCAATAGCGGTGTGCGCGACAACCGTGAATGGGGCCAGGGTTTCGTCGCCCGCTTTGAGTCCGGCTACACCCCGGGCACTGTCGGCTTCGGCCTGGATGCGCACGCCATGCTCGGGCTCAAGCTCGATGGCGGTGGCGGCTATGCCGGCACCAGCATCCTGCCTGAACACACCAAGGCCAACGGCGAGCTGGGCGCTGCGCCGCACGCCTTCTCCACTGCCGGTGCCGCGCTCAAGCTCAAGGCGTTCGACACCGAGCTCAAGGCCGGTGACTTGTTCCTCAGCAACCCGGTCATCGCCGGCGGCGAAACGCGCATGCTGCCGCAGACCTTTCGCGGCGTCAGCCTGAGCAACAACAGCATCGACGGCCTGCTCCTCGAAGGCGGCCAGGTCAGCTTCACCAAGCCGTACAACCAGAGCGGCCACCGCCGCATCGACACTTACTACGGCGCCTTGCAGGACAACCGCGACAGTCAGCACCTGAGCTGGGCCGGCGCCTCCTGGAGCGGCAGCGAAGCGATCACCAGCAACCTCTATGCAGCCGAGCTGAAGGACATCTGGAACCAGTACTACTTCGACTTTGACTACACCTATGCAGTCAACGACCTGGTCAGCCTCAACCCGGGTTTGCACTTCTATCACACCCAGGACACCGGCCAGGCGCTGCTGGGCGACATCGACAACAACACGTTCAGCCTGCACTTCACGGTCAACGCCGGTCATCACAGCGTTACCGCCGCCTATCAGCGGGTCAACGGCAAGACGCCGTTCGACTACATCAATCTGGGTGACAGCGTGTTCCTCGACAACTCGCGGATGTACTCGGACTTCAACGCACCGAACGAGCGCTCGTGGAAGCTGGCCTACGGTTATGATTTTGCCGGCCTCGGCGTCGATGGCCTGAGCACTGAGCTGTCGTACTCACGCGGAGAAGCTGACCTGACCAAGGCAGCGCAAAACAACGCCTACTACGACTACTACAATGCCGACGGCAAGCACGCCACCCATTGGGAACGTGACCTGGACATCAAGTACGTATTCCAGCAGGGCGACTTCAAAGACCTGTCGGTACTCCTGCGTTATGCCAGCCATCGCGCCAACCAGGCCTACGCTGCCGAGCAGGACAACGATGAAATCCGCCTGATCGTGGATTATCCGCTCAACCTGTTCTGATCGCGGCCTGCAAGCACGGGGCACTCTGCAATGCGGCTTTGCCGCTGCAGAGCGCCCCGTATCAGCCCCGCCAGCGCTGCACGCACTCGTCGGATGGCCAGATAACTTCTTGTCCGACAATCACCGCTTCCCTACACTACCGCCGCCCCGCCCTGGCCCTCCCCTCAAGGACACGAGGGACTTACGCAGTTGCGAGCCTCATGTTGCCCAATCGATCACCGGGGAATGCCCCGCTCAAGTCGCACCCCGAACTGTTGCTCAATCTAGGCAGCTGCCTGGCTGTGCTCGCGATTTTGGCGATAGTGGTGTTCTTGCTCGCCCGCGAACGCGACAGCGTCGAGCAGTCGGCAATCCGTTCGTCGAGCAACATCGTCCAGCTGATCGAGAGCGATGTGCTACGCAACATCGAGCTTTACGACCAGTCCCTGCAAGGGCTGATCTGGGCAGTCGGGCGCAAGGAATTGACTGGCGTGCCGAGCGAGCTGCGCCAGCGGCTGCTGTTCAACGAAGCCTTCATCGACCGCCGGCGCGGTGACGTACTGTGGATCGATGCGCAGGGGAACGTGATTGGCGACTCCACCAGCGCTGTCCCGCGCAAGGCCAACTTCGCCGACACAAAGGTATTCAAGGCCCATCAGGCCGACCCCAGCCTGGGCATGTTGATCGGCCCACCGTTCAAGGCCAGGCTTGGCGACCTGGACTGGTGCATCAGTTTCAGCCGGCGTATCAACGGGCTGAATGGTGAGTTCGCAGGTATTGCTGCCGGCGCACTGCGCCTGGGTTACGTCAGCGAGCTGTTCCAGCGCCTGGATATCGGTGTCGACAGCAGCATCAGCCTGTTCAACACCGACGGCCAGTTGCTGGCGCGCCATCCCAGTGCGGCACCCAGTACGCTGATCGGCAGCAACTTCAGCAGCCGGCCCAACTTCCAGCGCATCCTCAGCCAACGCAGTGGCAGCTTTACTGCCAAGTCCAGTGCTTCCGGGGTCGAGCGCCTGTACACCTTCGCCCAGGTTGCCGACCAGCCACTCGTTGTGGTGGTAGCGCACTCGAGCGATGAAGTATTCCAGTCATGGCGCCGTACCGCCGCCGTGGTGAGCATCGCCACGGGCGTGCTGTGCATCGCCATCCTGTGGCTGACGGTGCTGCTCGGACGCGAGCTGCGCCGTCGTCAGGAGCTCGAACTAGGCCTGGAAAAACTGGCGGCAACCGACAGCTTGACCGGCCTTGCCAACCGCCGGCGGCTGGATCAGGTGCTGCGTCTGGAATGGGCACGGGCACAGCGCAACCGCAGGCCGTTGGCGATCCTGATGGTCGATATCGATCATTTCAAGGCGTTCAATCAACGCCACGGGCATGCCGGTGGTGACCATGCATTGCGGGAGGTCGCGAAAACCATAGAAGGCTGTATTCGCAGGCCTTCAGACTTGGCAGCGCGCTATGGCGGCGAGGAATTTCAGATTGTGCTGCCGGAAACCGAACAGGCTGGCGCACTGCTGCTGGCGCAGCGGATCAAGCAGGGGGTGGAGGGCTTGGCGCCATTTGGCGCAGATACCCACTCGGTGACGGTGAGCATCGGCATCGGCCTGTACATCCCCGGTACCCAGCAAGACTTGGCCAGTCTGCTGAGCACCGCGGACGAGGCCCTCTACCGGGCCAAGGCCAAAGGCCGTAACCGGGTAGAGGGACCGCTCGATTAAGAGCGGGCGCGTGCTGCGTCGCGCAGGACCTTCACTTCATCGTGATTGCGCTGTACGCCTTGTAGCTGAGTTTCGACCAGGTTGTAGCTGCTATCGGTAGCAGTACGGCCGAGTTTGACCAGCTTCTCACGGGCCTCTTTGTAAGCCTTGAGGGCGTGGTCTTCACCGCGCTCGACTTCATTGAGGATCGCTTCGTCGTCCTTGCCGGTCAGCAGCGACTTCAGATTGACCCAACCGCGGTGCAGATCACCACTGACGCTGGTAGAGGTTTCTGGATCGCCGCCCAGACGACGCACTTCGCTCTGCAGCTCGGCAGCCGAGGTAGCGCAGCCAGCAGCGCGCTTGACGAAGAACGCTTTCAGCTCAGGATTCTTCACGTCCTCGGCAGAGGTCTTGAAGCCTTTCTCGCCATCCTTGCTGTATTCGATCAGGTCGTTGAGGACGTCGATTACATCTTTGTTTGGATTGCTCATTGCTCAAACTCCTTGGCAGTGGGAAGTGGTTATATACAGAGCAGGCTTCGTGCCAATTTATCGAGCAACAAAAAATACTTATAAATCATTAGCTTACGGATTAATGCCTAACCCTTGTAAACGGCGTTCTGCATGATCACCGCTTGGGCCCTCGTGCAGATTGCAGTATCGTCGGCGCTTTATCCGGAGGCGGCTGGCGATGAAACCTGAATACCTGCAACTGCTGGTGACCCGCAGCATGCCATTCGGCAAGTACCAGGGCCGGCTGTTGGCCGATCTGCCTGGCGATTACCTTGGCTGGTTTGCGCGCAAGGGCTTTCCGCCAGGTGAGCTAGGGGCGCTGCTGGCTTTGATGCATGAGATAGATCACAACGGGCTGGGTGAACTGCTGGTGCCATTGCGGCACAAGCACAAACGCTAGGCCCCTTCACCCGAAGGGGCCTGGCGCTCAGGTCTCAGGCCTTGACCGGCGCTATCGCCAGCTCGACCTGCTCTTTACGCTTGAGCACGGCATAGATCAGCGCCGTGACCAGGCTGCCGGCGGCAATCGCCAGCAAGTACAACAGCGCATGGTTGATCGCATTGGGGATCAACAATACGAACAGGCCGCCATGCGGCGCCATCAGCTTGCAGCCAAAGTACATCGACAGCGCCCCGGTCAGCGCGCCGCCGATAACACTCGCTGGAATCACCCGCAACGGGTCCTTGGCAGCAAACGGGATCGCCCCCTCGGAGATAAAGCACAGGCCTAATGCCAAGGCTGCCTTGCCTGCCTCGCGCTCACTCTGGGCGAACTTGCTGCGGGCGATCAGGCTGGCGATTCCCAGGCCGATCGGCGGCACCATGCCGGCAGCCATGGTTGCGGCCATCGGTGCAAAGCTCTGGTTCGACAGCAGGCCGACCGAGAACGCATAGGCCGCCTTGTTGATCGGCCCGCCAAGGTCCACACACATCATCCCACCCAGCAGCAGCCCGAGCAGGATGGCATTGGTGGTGCCCATGTTGTCGAGGAACTGGGTCAGGCCCGCAAGCATCGAGGCGACCGGTTGGCCCACCACATAGATCATCACCAGGCCGGTGAACAGGCTGGCCAGCAGCGGGATGATCAGGATCGGCTTGAGCGCCTCGAGGCTGCTCGGCAAGCGCACCCAGCGACTGATCGCCTTGGCGCTGTAGCCGGCCAGAAAGCCGGCTACGATGCCGCCGATAAAGCCCGCGCCAAGAATGGTCGCCAGCATCCCGCCGATCATCCCCGGCGCAAGGCCAGGGCGGTCGGCAATCGACCAGGCGATGTAACCGGCCAGCAGCGGCACCATCAGTTTGAAGGCTGCCTCAGCGCCGATCTGCATTAACGCCGCCGGCAGGGTGCCGGGCACTTCGTGGGCATTGATGCCGAACACGAAGGACAAGGCGATCAGCAAACCGCCAGCTACCACCATGGGCAGCATGAACGACACACCGGTCAGCAGGTGCTTGTACACGCCGCTTTTTTCGCTGCTGGCCGTGGCCCCCGCGGCGGCATCGGCAGCGCTTTCCTGCTTGGCTTCGAGCAGGGCCTTGTCGAGGGTGGCCTTGGCTTGCTTGAGAGCTATGCCGGTGCCGCAGCGGTAGACCCGCTTGCCGGCAAAGCGCGCAGTGGGCACTTCGATGTCGGCCGCCAGCAGTACCACATCGGCCTCGGCAATGGCCTGCGCCGACAGCGGATTGCGCGCACCGACCGAACCCTGAGTTTCCACCGTGAGCTGGTAGCCCAGTTGCTGCGCGGCCTGCTGCAAGGCTTCGGCAGCCATGAAGGTGTGGGCCACGCCGGTTGGACAGGCCGTGACCGCGACTATCTTCGGCGGCCCCAGCGCGGCCGGTGCATCGACCACGGCGCTGGCGCTGTGGACCTGCGCCTGGGCAGCTGCCTCATCGAGAAAACTCTCGCGATCGGCCAACGCCTGAGCCGGTGTGCTCTGGTACAGGCGTTTGCCAACGAAGCGCGACAGATCGACCGCGCCGGTACTGATCACCAGCACCCAGTCGGCCTCGGCGATCTGCGTGGCGCTCAAATTACGTTCGGGGTGCTCGGCATCCTGCACCTCGACGCTGGTGCTCCAGCCGCGGCGCTGCGCTGCAGCCGCCAGCAGGCGCGCGCTGAGTACGCTGGAGACCTGGCCGTTGGGGCAGGCGGTGACAATGGCAATGTTCATCGGCAAGCCTCTTGTTGTTCTGTGATGTGTACGCCTGCTTGCAGTTGCTCCAGCTGCGCGCGGTCGCGGATGCCAAAGCCGACCTGCGTCACCGCCTGGGCGGCGATGGCGGTGGCGCGGCGCAGCGTCTGTGCTGGCGCCTCGCCCTGCAACAGGCCATGGACCATGCCGGCCACCAGCGAGTCGCCGGCACCGACCGTGCTCGCCACGCGCACCTGCGGCGGTTGTGCGTGCAGCACGGCACCTGCGCGGTACCAGCTGACGCCGTGCTCGCCTTGCGAAACCACTACATGCTCGATGCCGCTTGCCAGTAGTTGGCTGGCAGCCTGCTGCTGTTCGGCCCGACCGGTGACGCTGTGGCCGAGTACCTCAGCAAGCTCATCGGTGTTCGGCTTGACCAGCCAGGGCGCTGCCTGAAGGCCGGCGCGCAAGGCCTCGCCGCTGCTGTCCAGAGCAATCTTCAAGCCTTGCGCCTTGAGCTGCCCGAGCAGCTCGGCAAACCACTGCGGGTCGATGCCGCGCGGCAGACTGCCGGCAACCACCACCGCGTCATGCCCTGGCGCAATCTGCAGCAGCTTGCGCATCAGCGCGCTGCGTGAAGCGGCATCGACCTCCGGGCCCTGGCCGTTGATATCGGTCACGCAGCCGTTGGCCTCGACCAGCTTGATGTTGCTGCGCGTCTCGCCGGCCACGCGGACAAAGCAGTCGGCAAAGCCGCGCCACTGGATCAGCGCTTCGAACAGCTGCAGGTTGTCGCGGCCAAGAAACCCGCCGACGGTCACGCTGTGGCCAAGGTCGGCCAGCACCTGGGCGACATTCAGGCCCTTGCCGGCGGCGTGGCTGTGCTGCGCCTGGCTGCGGTTGACCTGGCCTGCGCGCAAGCTGTCGAGGCTGACGGTGATATCCAGCGCCGGGTTCAGGGTCAGGGTCAGGATCTTGGCCATCAGTAGTGCTCCACCAACGCGCGCACGGCGGCGGCGCTGTCTTGTTGCAGGGCCTCGAGCGCAAGCGCACGGGCCGTCTGGTAATCACGCTGGCGCACCAGCGCCTTGACTTCGGCGACGCTGCGCGAGGCCACGCTGAGCTCGTCGACCTCAAGCCCAAGCAATATGGCCACCGCTTGCGGGTCGGCGGCCAGCTCGCCACAGACCCCCACCCACTTGCCTTCGGCATGGGCGGCGCGCACGGTCATGTCGATCAGGCGCAGCACTGCCGGGTGCAGGCCATCGGCCTGGGCTGACAGGCTCGGGTGGCCGCGGTCGATGGCAAGGGTGTACTGGGTCAGGTCGTTGGTGCCGATGCTGAAGAAGTCCACCTCGCGCGCCAGCTGTGGCGCCAGCAAGGCCGCGGAAGGCACCTCGACCATGATCCCCAGTTGCAGGTCGGCGACCGGGATCTCTTCGCGCAATTGTTCGACCATGGCCTTGGCTTCGCGCCACTCGTGGATCTGCCCGACCATCGGGAACATGATCCGCAGGGGGCGGCCGTCGGCGGCCTGCAACAATGCGCGCAACTGGTCGCGCATGATCTGCGGGCGCTGCAAGGTCAGGCGCACACCGCGTACGCCAAGGAACGGGTTGTCTTCGCGTGCGATCGGCCAGTACGGCAGCGGTTTGTCGCCGCCGACATCCAGCGTGCGCACTACCAGCGGCCGCCCGTCGAGGCCATCGAGTACGCGCCGGTATTCGGCTTCCTGGGTTGCCACGTCGGGCGCCTGCGGGTGGGCCATGAAGATCAGCTCGGTGCGCAGCAGGCCAACCCCTTCGGCGCCCTGCTCGACCACTTTGTCGATGCCTTGGCTGCCGCCGATGTTGGCAAAAACTTCGATGGCATGGCCGTCGCGGGTGACGGCGGGTTGATGGCGGCTGGCCCAGGCTTGCTGCAGGCGCTGTTCACGCTGGTCGCGTTCGGTCAACGCGCGTTGCAGCTCATCCGCGGCCGGCGCCACGCTGACCCGGCCGCGCTGGCCGTCGAGCAGCAGCGGCGTGCCGGGGGCCAGCAACAGCATCGCCGCGCCTGCACCGACTACCGCCGGGATGCCCAACGCACGCGCAACGATGGCGCTATGGGCAGTAGCGCCACCTTGGGCGGTGACGATGCCGGCGACCCGCTGCGGATCGAGCCGGGCGACGTCGGACGGGCCGACTTCGGTCATCACCAGCACATAGGGCTCTGTTGGCTCAGGGGTATCGATGACGCCGCACAGTTGCGCCAGCACGCGCCGACCAATGTCACGCAGATCGGCGGCGCGCTCGGCGAGCAGTGCGTCGTGCAGGGCTTCCTGCTGGCGCGCGGCGGCCTCGATAACGCTCATCCAGGCGGCGGCAGCGCTTTCGCCCTGGCCCAGGCGTTGCTCGACTTCGTCCATCAGGGCCGGGTCGGCGAGCATTTCCTGATGGGTGATGAAGATCTCGCCGATGGCTTTGTCGCTGCGCTGCACCAGTGCCTGCAATTCTGCATTGACGGTTTCCAGCGCAGCGCGCAATTGCGCTCGCTCCTGGCTTGGCGAGACACCGCGCAGCGGATAGTCGATGTCACGTTCGACGCAGATATGCGCCGGCCCGCAGGCAATCCCCGGGGCCGCAGGCACGCCTTGAATCAGGCTGCCAGGCACAGGTGCCGAGAGCGGTTCGGCAACCACTACGACCTCTTCGGTGCTGGCTTGGGGCAGTGCTTCAACGGTTTCACCAAGGCCGTCGGCGATGGCCGCCAGCAACACCGGCAGGGCATCGTTGGCAATATTCGGTTCGGCAATCAATTCCAGCGTCTGACCACGGCGGGCGCCGAGGCCGAGCAGCTTGCTCAGGCTCTTCACCGATACCGCCGGCTGGCTGTCGTCGAGCAGACGAATACGGATTTCACCCTCGAAGCCTTTGGCCAGTTGCGCCAGCACCTTGGCCGGGCGTGCATGCAGGCCGTGGGCATTGGCCAGCACAATCCGTGCACTGGGCCAGTCAGCCGGAACTTCACCGCCGAGCACTTCAAGCACGGTGCGGCTGCTGGTGGCCTGATAGAGCATCTGCCCACGGCCTTCGATCAGCACTTCGCACAGGCGCTCGAGCAACGCCTGATGGGCAGCACCCAGGCTGGCCAGGCAGAACAGACCATTGAGCGGCTGATCGCGATAACGCAGCGGCTGCTGCGGGGTGATGAACGCCAGCCCCGGCTGGCGCACCTGGCGCTCGCTGTGCAGCCACCACAGGCCTTCGCCCAGCGGCAGCGGCTCGGCCTGCTGCAGCATGGCGGCAAAGCCGCTTTCGACGCAGCCGGCGCGTTGCAGCAAACGAGCGCCGCGCCAGGCCAGCTCTTCGAAGTCGTCAGCCGGCAGGTTCAGGCTGACCAACTGCGCATCCAGCGCCAGCGCCTGCGGTGCGCCCTGCAATAGTTTGAGCAGCGCCTCGGCCGAACTGGCCCGGCGCAGTGCCTGGGCCAGGTCGGTCTCACCGAGGGCGCGGGTCAGCAGTTGCAGCAGGCGCAGGTGTTCGTCGGAGCGGGCGGCGATGGCAATCGCCAGGTAGACCATCTGCCCATCACCCCAGTCCACGCCCTCGGGGAACTGCATCAAGCGCACGCCGGTGGCAAACACCTGATCACGCGTCTGCGGCGTGCCGTGGGGAATGGCAATGCCCTGACCGAGGAAGGTCGAGCCTTGCTCCTCGCGGTCCTGCAAGCCTTGCAGGTAGCCCTCGGCAACCAGTCCATCGGCAACCAGGCAGTCAGCCAGCAGGCGCAGAGCCTGGCCTTTGTCGGCGGCAGACTGACCCATGGCTATCTGCTCTTTGGCGAGCTCGAGCATGACCTTCTCCTTTTGCAGTCCCGCAGCGGGTACTGAGGTATTGTTGTGAAATTCAGCAAAACAACCAGCTCAACAGCCGACGCAGGCGGCAGTGCCCGCTGATAATTGTCGGCTGAAACGTTTAATCTGACCAGGCGGCCACGTTACTCGATAATCTTGCGACGAAAAAGCCCCATCCCGTCGGACAATTGCGACAATGGTCGCCTGCGCGCAGGCTTGAGGCTGGGTCAAACTACCCAATCAGGTGCCACAGCCAGTCCCGGAAATAACAAGGAAAATTCGGTGAAACTCAGTGATATCGCCCGTCTGGCAGGTGTTTCAGTCACCACCGCCAGCTATGTCATCAACGGCAAGGCCGAACAGCAGCGTATCAGCAGCGCCACCGTCGAGCGTGTCCAGGCGGTTGTCGACGCCCATGGTTTCACGCCAAACCCCCAGGCGGCGGGTCTGCGCAGCCGGCACACGCGCACGTTGGGCTTCATTCTCCCGGATCTGGAGAACCCCAGCTATGCACGCATAGCCAAGCAACTCGAACAGGCGGCCCGCGCGCGTGGCTACCAACTGCTGATCGCCAGCAGCGACGACCAGCCGGACATCGAGCGGCAACTGCAGCAGCTGTTCCGGGCCCGGCGCTGCGATGCGCTGTTCGTCGCCAGTTGCTTGCCAGGTGAGGACGATAGCTACCGCGCCTTGCAAGACAAAGGCCTGCCGGTAATTGCCATCGACCGTGGCCTTGACCCTACGCACTTCTGCTCGGTCATCAGCGACGATCGCGATGCCAGCCAGCAACTCGCCCGCAGTCTGCTGGCAACCGCCCCGCGCAGCATTGCCCTGATCGGTGCACGCCCAGAACTGTCGGTCAGCCAGGCCCGGGCCGGCGGCTTCGATCAAGCCCTGCAGCAGTTCACCGGGGAGATCCGCCGCTATCAGGGCGAAGCGTTCAGCCGCGAGTGCGGCCAGCGCTTGATGGAGCAATTGATTGCCGAGCATGGCGGCTTGCCGGATGCGCTGGTGACCACCTCCTATGTACTGCTGCAAGGGGTGTTCGACGCCCTCCAGGCCCGCCCGGCCGAATCACGCCAACTGCAGTTGGGCACCTTTGGTGACAACCAATTGCTCGATTTCCTGCCGCTGCCAGTCAATGCCATGGCCCAGCAGCACGGTCTGATCGCCGCCGCCGCGCTGGAGCTGGCCCTGGCGGCCATCGAACAGAAGCGCTACCAACCGGGTGTGCACGCGGTACCGCGAACCTTCAAGCAACGTATTCAGCCGACCTGACCATGCGCCTGATCGATACCCACAGCCATCTGGACTTCCCAGAGTTCGACGCCGACCGCGAGCATGTTTTGGGTAATGCCGCAGCGGGCGGCGTGGAACGGGTGGTGGTATTGGGGGTGACGGCAGATAACCTGCAGCGGGTCTGGCAACTGGCTTGCGGCGACCCGCGTGTGTATGCCGCGCTAGGTCTGCATCCGGTGTTTCTGGCCCAGCATCGGCCTGAACATCTGCTGGAACTGCGCAACTGGTTCGAGCGCCTGCGCGGCGACCCGCGCCTATGTGCGGTGGGCGAGATCGGCCTGGACTACTACCTGCCGGAGCTCGACCCTGCCGAACAACAGGCTTTGTTTGAAGCGCAATTGCAGATCGCCTGCGACTTCGACCTACCGGCGCTGCTGCACGTACGCCGCAGCCATGCCCAGGTGATCGCCACGCTCAAGCGTTATCGCTTGCAACGGGCTGGCATCATCCACGCCTTTGCCGGCAGCTTCGAAGAGGCCCGCGAATACATCAAGCTCGGCTTCAAGCTGGGCTTGGGCGGCGCGGCGACCTGGCCGCAAGCGCTACGCCTGCGCAAGACCGTGGCACGCTTACCGCTGGAAAGCGTGGTACTGGAGACCGACGCGCCGGACATGGCGCCGGCAATGTACCCAGGCCTGCGTAACAGCCCCGAGCACTTACCGCAGATCGCTCAGGTGCTGGCCGAGTTGATGGGCGTCGCCCCGGAGCAGCTGGCGGCCGCGTCCAGCCGCACAGCCTGCGAGCTGTTTGGCTGGTAGCGCCTCCTCTACAGCAACACCGTCCACAGAGCAAAGGCCGCATACCACAGCACTGCCGAGCGCAACAGCAACTCCCACAAGCTGTCCAGACGGGCCAGGCCCAACTGGCTGTCTTCCTGTTCGGGGATGTCGTCAGCGGCACGCCCAACCCGGGTTACCAGCAGCGCAGCGCTGATACGCCAATTGAGCAACTCGTGCAGCATTACCCGCATCACCGCGACAAAGTTGCCGACCAGGGCAAAGCTCAGGGTCAGCACCCGCACTGGCAGCCAATCCATGACATGCCGCAGCTGCTCGGCCCTGGCTTTAAGCGCGGGCTGTCCGCTGTACTCGCTGCACAGCACCAGCAGCCGATAGGCCAATGCCGCGCCAGGCCCGAGCAGGAAGTACCAGAAGATCACCGCAAAGAAACTCTGGTAGGCGTGCCACAACAGATACCCCTGCACCTTCACCAGCAAACTCGGCGCATCATCGGCCTGCATGCCCAGGTCACGCTCAGCGACATGCAGCGCCGCCTGCTCATCCCCCCGGTGCCAGGCATCGCGCAATGGCCCCAACGCCGCCTTGGCATCACCGCGGCCTAGACTGTAGATCAACACCAGCAAGTGCACCGGCAATGCCAGCAGGCCGTACGCCACCGGCTCGAGCACATGCAGCAGCAAAACAAGCAGCGCGACCGGCGCCAGTACCAGAACCGCCAACTGCCACCAGGGCTGTTGTTTGCCACGGCGCTCAAGCCGGGCCAGCTCGCCTAGAAAAAAGCCATCACGTTGCAACCGCTGACGCAGCGCCGAAAACTTCTCCACCCACAGCACCAGCACCAACACCAGAAAACTCATGGTTGTCCCTCATTGTTCAGCAAGTCGGCGCGATAACGCGGCCAGTCAAAGGCGGCGCCGGGGTCGGTCTTGCGCCCCGGGGCGATCTCGTCATGGCCGCGAATGCGCTGCACATCGATCGCCGGCCAGGCCGCACATATCTGTTGCGTAAGGCGCGCCAGGGTCGCGTACTGAGCATCGCTGTAAGGCATTTCGTCGGTGCCTTCCAGTTCGATGCCAATGGAAAAGTCATTGCAGCCTTCCCGCCCATCGAAGCGCGACACGCCAGCATGCCAGGCACGGTCAAGCAACGAGACGAACTGGGTAACGCCACCGTCACGCTCGACGAACAGGTGAGCAGAGACGGTCAGATGGCAGATGTCTTGAAAATAAGGATGCTCGGTCGGGTCGAGCTGGTTCTGGAAGAACTGCTGCACTTTGCCGGTGCCGAAGCATGCCGGAGGCAGGCTGATGTTGTGGATCACCAGCAACGAGATAGCCTCGCCCGCAGGGCGTTCGTTGAAGTTTGGCGAAGGGCAGTGAGTGACGCCGGCAAACCAGCCGGTCGCGGGGTCCAGTTGCATCGGGCAGATCCTGAATATCATCAACCAGGGGCGTTCAGTATGCCCTAGTGGTCCGGCAGGGTGATTCGGTTATCTAGCCAATTTGTTTCGTCTTGCGCATCCGGGGGGGCTTTAATCCGATGAATGAGCCAGCCATGAAACCGGCACTCAAGATAGCCAGGGCCGCTGTGCGGCCTTGCTCAATGACTGTGCGTCAGCGACCCACGCAACTGCTGCAACGCCGCATCAAGCGCACGTTCAAACAGAGGCCCATCATCAAGCACCCGCACATCCCCATTGGCCAGCGCCAACGCCAACCCACCGCGACTCCATTCACGCACCTTGATCCCGGTCCGACTGGTAAACACCAACCGATCGCAGCTATCGATCCTCACCACCAGCTTGCAGCGCAGCGGGCCGGCTTCTTCAAGCACTTCCAACCAGCTACCAACACGCAACTGGCGAACTTGCCGAGCATATTCGCTGCTGTCGTCAAAAGGCGCATCACAGGTAGTCTCGTCAGCGACGGCGAGAACAATCTCATCAGCCACCAACACCTCACTGATCAGCGCCCCTTGATCAAGTTGGCTCACACCACCACACGCCCGCAGGTGCAACTGCTCAAGCTCGGCGAAGAACTCCCGAGCCGCGGTCGAGTCCTGGGCGACACTGGCCAACCCATCACGCAACGCCTTGAGCAGCCCCGGCACCTGTTCGAGCAACTGCGCACAGGCCTCGGCACTGCGATGCGCACTGATGCTGGCAAGCAAGCTGTCCATGGTCGCCAGGCCCTGGCGCCAGGCCGGTGAGGCTTCGCCATGCTTGAGCCATGCCAGCAACAGCACCTGGCTCCAGGACTGCACCAGCATCTGCACCAGCGTCTGCGGCAGCACCCGCCCGTGCAGGCGCAGGTTCAGTTCCTGCTGCACGCGCCGTCGCGCCTGCACGGTGCGCGCCCGACCCTCCTCGGCATCGCGGGTGCGCTGCTCGAGCAGTTCGTTGCGACGGCGCTCATCCTGATTGAAGGCGAGAAAATCCTCGAGCAGCTCGGCGAACAACTGCGGATCTTCAGCGTAATCGTTGAGCAAACGCTGGACGATGCGCTCGACTCGCTGCTGCGGCCCGCCACGCGAGACCTGTTCGTCAGCCTCCCAGCCCAGCGCCGCGGCGGCAATCTCGTCGAGCAAGCGCCGCGCCGGGTGGTTGGCGCGGCTGAACAGGCCCCTGTCGAGCATGGCCACTTTCAGCAGCGGAATATGCAGACGCGCGAGCAGTTCGCGCAGGTTGCTCGGCAGGTTGTCGTCAGTCTGGATAAAGTCGAAGAGCAAGCCGACCAGGTTGATCACATCTTCGTCGTAGTTGCCGATCCGCCGGCGGCTGCCGCTGCGTACGCCGACCCGCAGCAGCAACTGTTCCAGCTGCTGGCTCAGGTTGAAGTCGTCGGCATCAGCCACGCCGGGCACGTAGTGCTGCAAATGCGACAGCAGCCGCAGCAGATCGGCGGTATTGATTGGCTCGGCAGTTGCCACGCTCTGCAGGCGCGGCGCGAAACGCCCGCGAGCAGGCGCCAGCAGCGGTTGCAGGCTGGCGAAGAAGTCCTGGCCAGTACTGTCGCCGTCGGCCGGATCGGCCTGGGCGTGACAGTCAGCGCTGTGCAGGTGGGTCAGCGGCCGGTCTTCGGCGCGGCGCCGCGGCGCGGGCATCAGTTCGGGCAGGATGCCGGCTGCAGCGAGCAGTTGATTGGCTTCGCCGTACAGCAGATCAAGATCACGCAGCACATAGCGTTCGAACAGCTTCAGCAGGATCAGCTTGACCTGCGGGCCAACCCCCAGGCTGCGCCCGGCATCCAGAAAGAACCCGCACAGGCACTCCGGGCCCAATGGATTGCGGCGCAGTTCAAGGGGCATCTCCAGCAGCGCCTGGAAGCGCAAGCCCAGCTGATCAAGGGCAAAGCCATCACGCGACAACACCCGCGCCAGCATGCCCTCGATGGCCACCGCCCGCTCCGGTTGAGCAGCGTTGCGCAGCGATTCGGTAATCGCCAGATAAGGTACGCGCTCGGCCTGGCCGATACGAGCGAAGGCGTCATAGAACGCATCGAGAAACTCCCGCTCGATACTCTTGCGCTTCAGCCGCAGGTCGCGCATCGCTTCGAAGTAGAGGTTCTGATCGACCCGCTCACCGGCCCGGTCGGCCATCTCGAACAGCCTGTCGTCAGCATTGTCGAACAACGCCTGCAGGCCTTGGCGCAATTGCAGGACAGCCTTGTCCCGCACCTGCAGGAGCACGATCGGAAGGCTCAGCGAGGGCACGCGCGCACCTCTGTCGGCGGCCGCCACCAAGGGCACCACCTTGCCTTCTGTATGCATCCCTAACTCCTTGCAGGAAATCGTCAAAGCCATGACGCCAAATACTGGACGCTATTATCGACAAAAAGCCTTACAGCTGCCAGCACGTAGTGCATGTCCCGGTGAAAAGACCACTAATCAGACGAAATGCTCCCCTGTTCTGACCAAAGGTCATCAGCGGCATGACTGTACACACCGCCCCCCTGCCCTATAATCGCCGGCATCTAGCTTGTGGAGCCGACCATGCCGAACCTACGCCTCGCCGACCTGACTGCCGAAATCGAAGCCAACGTGCGCCGCGCGTTGCTCGAGGACGTCGGCAATGGCGATATCACCGCGCAACTGATCCCGGCCGAGCGCCTGGCCAAGGCCACCATCATCACTCGCGAAGACTGCGTGGTGGCCGGCAGTGCCTGGGTCGATGCGGTGTTTCGCCAGCTCGATCCGCGGGTCGCGGTGCACTGGCAAGTGGTCGATGGCGACCTGGCCAAGGCCAACCAGCCGCTGTTTCATCTCGAAGGCCCAGCCCGCTCGCTGCTGACCGGCGAACGTTCAGCGCTTAACTTCCTCCAGCTGCTGTCAGGCGTGGCCACCCGGGCGCGGTTCCTTGCGGACCTGGTCGAAGGCACCCAGGTGCGCTTGCTCGATACCCGCAAGACCCTACCCGGCCTGCGCCTGGCGCAGAAGTACGCGGTGACCTGTGGCGGATGCCACAACCACCGCATCGGCCTGTATGACGCGTTCCTGATCAAGGAAAACCACATCGCCGCCAGCGGTGGCGTTGCCGAAGCAGTAGCTGCAGCGCACCGCATCGCCCCAGGCAAGCCGGTCGAGGTCGAAGTGGAGAGTCTGGATGAGCTGCGCCAGGCGCTGGCGGCCGGGGCCGATATCGTCATGCTTGACGAGCTGAGCCTGGATGAAATGCGCGAAGCGGTGCGGATCAATGCCGGCAAGGCCAAGCTCGAGGCCAGCGGCGGTGTCAATGAAAGCACCCTGCGGGTGATCGCCGAGACCGGGGTCGACTACATCTCGATCGGCGCAATGACCAAGGACGTCAAAGCGGTCGACCTGTCGATGCGCTTGAGCCTGTAAACGCAACGCGGGGCAATGGGCGCCGGTTGCGAACCGTGCCCATTGCCCCGCGTTTTGACGCTGGCGGCTTAGAACGAAGCGTTGGCCAGGCCGTCCAGGTACCGCTCGACGTCCAGTGCAGCCATGCAGCCAGCACCCGCCGAGGTGATCGCCTGACGGTAAACGTGGTCGGCCACGTCGCCGGCGGCGAATACACCTTCGACGTTGGTTGCAGTGGCGTTGCCTTCACGGCTGCCGCTGACTACCAGGTAGCCGTCCTTCAAGGTCAGCTGACCTTCGAACAGCGATGTGTTCGGGGTGTGACCGATCGCGATGAACACGCCGTCAACGGTGATCTCGTCGCTGCTGCCGTCGTTGTTTTTCAGGCGCGCACCGGTCACGCCCATGTTGTCGCCCAGCACTTCGTCGAGGGTGGCGTTGAGCTTGAGCTCGATCTTGCCTTCGGCAACCCGCGCGTTGAGTTTGTCGACCAGAATCTTCTCGGCGCGGAAGGTTTCGCGGCGATGCACCAGGGTCACCTTGCTGGCGATGTTGGCCAGGTACAGCGCCTCTTCAACGGCAGTGTTGCCGCCGCCGACGACCGCTACCGGCTTGTTGCGGTAGAAGAAGCCGTCGCAGGTTGCGCAGGCAGACACGCCCTTGCCCATGAACGCTTCTTCCGACGGCAGGCCCAGGTAACGCGCACTGGCACCGGTGGCGACGATCAGCGCGTCGCAGGTGTAGGTGCCGCTGTCGCCCTGCAGGGTGAACGGCTTGTTGGCCAGGTCAACCGCGTTGATGTGGTCGAAGACGATCTCGGTCTCGAAGCGCTCGGCGTGCTCTTGCATACGCTGCATCAGCGCTGGGCCGGTCAGGCCATGGGGGTCGCCCGGCCAGTTGTCGACTTCGGTGGTGGTGGTCAGCTGGCCACCGGCCTGCATGCCGGTAATCAACAGCGGCTTGAGGTTGGCACGCGCAGCGTAGACCGCAGCGCTGTAGCCGGCAGGGCCGGAACCGAGAATGATCACCCGCGAATGACGTACTTCAGACATGTCGAACTCCTGTCGAGCGGGCCGCACGGGTTCGGCTGCAAAGCGCCGGCGGCGGCTGGAAATAAAATGGACCTACGCAGCACTTGGGGAAGGCTATAACGCGCAAGTCCGAAACCTTTAAAGTTGAGCGCACTGTAGCGAGGTCGCAGAGATTAAGGAAATATCCTCAGACAATCCACCTTATAGACACGCTCTATCCACCAGCAAAATCGATAGAGAGGTCCCGCGAGGTTTTGTTACAGCCGGTTGCGCGCTGCTCAGCCGGCTTCCGTCATGCCAGCAAACTCGGTAAGGTCAGCGCGTTTACCCTCTGCGGAGCGTCTCCATGCAAGCCCCTGTTCTATCCGGCCCGCACTACCTGCGTGAAGGCCTCAAGCTGATCCTGACCCCCGGCCTGCGCCTGTTCGTGCTGCTGCCGCTGGCGATCAATCTGCTGCTGTTCGGTGGCCTGGTGTACCTGGCCGCGCATCAGTTCAGCCTGTGGGTCGACACGCTGATGCCAACTCTGCCGGAGTGGCTGAGCTTTCTCACCTACATCATCTGGCCGCTGTTCGTGGCGCTGGTGGTGCTGATGGTGTTCTTCACCTTCACTCTTGTGGCCAACATTGTCGCGGCACCCTTCAACGGCTTTCTGGCAGAAAAGGTCGAAGTGGTGGTGCGCGGCCAGGACACCTTCCCGCCGTTCAGCTGGGGCGAGCTGATCGCCATGGTGCCGCGCACCTTGAGCCGCGAAATGCGCAAGCTGGGCTACTTCTTGCCGCGCGCACTGGCGCTGTTCATTCTCTCGTTCATTCCGGTGGTGAACGTCATTGCCGCACCACTGTGGCTGATCTTCGGCGTGTGGATGATGGCCATCCAGTACATCGACTATCCGGCCGACAACAACAAGATGAGCTGGCAGGACATGCTCGCCTGGCTACGCCAGAAGCGCTGGCAGAGCATGGGCTTTGGCGGCATCACCTACCTGGCGCTGATGATCCCATTCGTCAACATCGTGATGATGCCGGCAGCGGTGGCCGGGGCGACGTTGTTCTGGGTGCGCGAGCGCAGCTGATCGGCTCTGGGGCCGGTGCACGGCCCCAGAGCAAGGCTCAAGAACCCAACTGGCTGGAAAACTGCCCCACCACTTCGACCACGCGCTTGGCGCCATCCTGAATCTCGGTTATCACCCCGCCAGTCTCGCCGGCCAGGCTCAGGCCCTGCTCGGCCTGGCGCTTGCTGGTGTCGATGATAGCCACCGCGGCCAACGCCAACTGCTCGTTCTGCTGCACGACCCGGGCGATCTCTTCGGTGGCGGTGCTGGTGCGCGAAGCCAACTGGCGTACTTCATCGGCGACCACGGCAAAGCCCCTGCCCTGCTCACCGGCGCGGGCCGCTTCGATGGCGGCGTTGAGCGCCAGCAGGTTGGTCTGCCCGGCAATATCGCTGATGGTCTTGATAATCGAGCCAATCACCCGTGACTGGGTATCCAGCGCCTGAATACCTTCGGCAGCCTGCTGCATGGAGGCTTCCAGGCCGCGCATCACGCTGACGGTCTGAGTCACCACATCATTGGCCTTGCAGGCGCTGGCATCGGTACCAAGCGAGGTGCTGTAGGCGATATCGGCTGCCTGGGCGACAGCCTGCTCCTGGTTGACCTGGTCGGTAATCACTGTGGCGAACTTGACCACTTTGTAGAGCACGTCGTGGGCGTCGATGATTGGGTTGTAGGACGCTTCCAGCCACACCACGCGGCCATTGGCATCTACCCGCTTGAACCGGTCAGCGACAAACTCGCCACGGCGCAGCTTGTCCCAGAACACCTGGTAACCGGCTGAGTTGGCTTCTTCAGGCTCGCAGAACAGGCGGTGATGCTTGCCTTTGACCTGCTCCAGGCGATAGCCCATGGTCTGCAGGAAGCGCTCGTTGGCGGTCAGTACATGGCCATCGAGGCTGAATTCGATGACAGCCGTTGAGCGCATCAGTGCATTTATCAGGCTCTCGTGCTCACGCGAACTGGCAATGGTCCGGGTCAGGTCGCTGGAGTGCAGCGTGAAGTACTTGATGCGGCCCTCGAAATCGCGCACCGGCTGCAGTATCGAGCGCAGCCACGCCTCTTCGCCATTGCCACGCAGTAGGCGGAAAGCGCCATTGAGGTGGGCGCCGGTGCTGATGGCGGCTTTCATGCGCTCGTAGAAATCGAGTTTCTTGACGTGCGCCGGAACGATCTCTTCAAGGCTGCGGCCGAGCAACTGGTCAGCGCGATAGAACATTTCACGCTCAAAGTTGGCATTGACCGTTTCGATGCGCCCCTGCGGATCGAGCTGCAGCACCAGCATTTCGCTGTCGAGGCTGTCCTTGACCTGCTCCATGGACATCAAGTCCTCGCGCAGTTGCTGATTTTCTTTCTTGAGCTTGCTGTTGAACATTACCGCACTCCTGGAGCGCACCGGCCATCCGAATCCATCTGCATCGGCAGATATATGAGCGTTCTTGAGCGGCCTGCGGGGAAATATTCAGCGCACTAGGCATTGCGCAACCAGGCGTCACTTGCCGGTCATAAAGTGGTCATGGGAACGCAATCGGGCAGGCGGAAACTTCTGTCATGAACACTCCAAGCCTGCGCATCACCTTTGTCAGTGAGACATTTGCCCCTGAAGTCAATGGCGTGGCCAATACCCTCGGCCGGTTCAGTGATGGTCTGCGCGAGCGCGGCCACAGCGTTGAGCTGGTGCGCCCGCGCCAGGCCCACGATCCACTGCGCCTTGACGATGCTGACCTGCTGCTGTGCAAAGGCTGGCCGCTGCCGGGTTACCCCGACCTGCAATGGGGCGGTATTTCCCTGCACAAGCTGCTGCGGCGCTGGCGCAGGCAGCGGCCAGATGTGATCTACATCGCCACCGAGGGCCCGTTGGGGCTGAGTGCGCTGCGCGCCGCACGCCGTTTGAAGATTGCCGTGGTCAGCGGCTTTCACACCAATTTCCCGCAGTATGCAGGCCAGTACGGGCTTGGCCTGCTGGCCCGGCTACTGACCCACTACCTGCGCTGGTTCCACCGGCGCAGCTCGGTAACGCTGGTGCCAAGCATCAGCCAACGGGTGGATCTCGAACGACGCGGTTTTACCCAACTGGCCTTGCTCGCACGCGGAGTCGATGCCTGCCTGTTCAATCCCGCCCGCCGCAGCCAGATGCTGCGTGAAGCATGGGGCCTGGCCGAGCAAGACCTGGCGATAATGTATGTCGGCCGGCTGGCTGCAGAAAAAAACCTGAACCTGCTCAAGCCGTGCCTGCAAGCCCTCCAGCAGCGCTATCCACAACAGCGCCTGCGCCTGATCATGGTTGGCGACGGCCCACAGCGGGCCAGCCTCGAGCAGCAACTGCCAGACGCGGTGTTCTGCGGCGCGCAGCGTGGTCAACACCTTGCCGAGCACTACGCCAGCGGCGATGTGTTCCTGTTCCCAAGCCTGACCGAGACGTTTGGCAACGTCGTCCTCGAGGCCATGGCCTCAGGCCTGGCCGTGGTCGCGTATGATCAAGCCGCAGCGGCTCAGCACGTGCGTCATGGGCACAGCGGGGCCGTGGCGATGCCCGGGGATCAGATCGGGTTCATCGATGCAGCGTGCTGGTTACTGGAGGAAAGCGAAACCCTGCGCCGGGTTCGCCTGAATGCGCGACAGCATGCCAGCCGCCAAGGTTGGCCAGCCATCGTCGAACAGTTCGAAGGGTATTTGTGCGATGCCTGGCAGCAGGCCTGCGACGCAACCAGCGCCAGAGCGCCGCTGCCATTGCCCGCGCTGGGCCGGTTAGCCAGCCCCGGCCGCTCGCAACAACGCCGTTAAGCCAAGGCTTTTTCGATCGCCTGCACCAGTGCAGGGTCATCCGGTGCAGTGCGCGGGGCGAAGCGAGCCAGCACGCGGCCGTCCTTGCCCACCAGAAACTTTTCGAAATTCCAGCTGATATCGCCCGGATACTCGGCACCCTCGCCCGCCAGCAGCCGATACAGCGAGTGGCGCTGAGGACCATTGACTTCAAGCTTGCTGCTCAGCGGAAAACTCACCCCGTAGTTGAGGCTGCAGAATTCCTGAATTTCACGCTCGCTGCCCGGCTCCTGGCCGGCGAACTGGTTGCACGGCAAGCCGAGCACGCTGAAGCCCTTGGCCTTGTACAGCTGGTGCAGCGATTCAAGCGAGGCGTACTGCGGGGTCAGGCCACACTTGGAGGCGACATTGACCACCAGCACCACCTGGCCCTTGAACGGCGCAAGGGGTAGATCCTCGCCGTCCAACGCATGCAACGTCAGCTCGTGAAATGCACTCATGATGACTCCCCTTTCCTGCGTTTTGATTGTCGCTGGAGCAAACGGCGCCCACTAAAAAGGCGCGCGGGCCAACCGTCAACCCTCCCATGGAGGGCAAGTACGGCTTGCCCGAGCGCCTGGCGACTGTCTGAGCTTAGCGCAGATATCAGTGCTGATGGCCGCCTTCGCCATGGACGTGGCCATGGGCAACTTCTTCTTCGCTGGCATCACGGACCGCAACGACCTTGACCTGGAAGGTCAGGCGCTGACCGGCCAGTGGGTGGTTGCCGTCGACAGTTACGTCGTCGCCGTCCAGGTCACGGATGGTGACGATCTGCATCTGGCCGTCCGGCGCCGAAGCGTGGAACTGCATGCCGACTTCGAGCACGTCGACACCTTCGAACATGCTGCGGTTGAGCGTGCTGACCAGCTCGGCCAGGTATTCGCCGTAGGCGTCTTCCGGCTCGATGGTAACGTTCAGTTCTTCGCCGACGTCTTTACCTTCCAGGGCTTTTTCCAAGCCAGGGATGATGTTGCCGGAACCGTGCAGGTAAACCAGCGGCGCGCCGCCAGAGGAGCTGTCAATCACCTCCCCGGCGTCGTTGGTCAGGGTATAGTCGATGGAGACGGCCTTGTTGGCGGCGATCGGCATGGGGGCGAGACCTTTTGCAAAAGAATGTAGAGCGGACAAGTGTAACCAACGCATCGCCCGATTGCGAACGCACTGCAGGCGATGCCCGCCCCGTCAGTCGGGTCAGCGGTTTTCATCAGGATGATCAGGGCCACTGGGTGGTCGAGCTGACGTGCGGGCATACCCAGCACCTGCGCCATCAACCACCCTGGCAAGCACGCCCCTGGGTGCTCGAGGCCGCCGAGCGCGAACAGCGCATCGGCCAGACATTCGCGTGTGGATGGTGCGCACAAGGCGCCGATTAGCGATACCCTTGGCGATTGGTTCTTTGCACCGCTTATTTCGAGAAGCACGCATGCAGACATTTTTCATCGCACCGACCGACTTCGGTGTCGGCCTGACCTCCATCAGCCTCGGCCTGGTCCGCGCGCTCGAGCGCGGCGGCCTCAAGGTCGGCTTCTTCAAGCCCATTGCCCAGCCCCATCCGGGTGACACCGGCCCGGAGCGCTCGACCGAGCTGATGGCGCGCACCCACGGCCTGAAGCCGCCGACGCCGCTGAGCCTGGGCCAGGTCGAGCGGATGCTCGGCGACGGCCAGCTCGACGAACTGCTTGAAGAAATCATTCGCCTGTACCAACAGGCCTGCGTCGGCAAGGACGTGGTGGTGGTCGAGGGCATGGTGCCGACCCGGCATGCCAGCTACGCGGCGCGGGTCAACCTGCATCTGGCGAAAAGCCTGGATGCCGAGGTGATTCTGGTGTCGGCGCCGGAAAACGAAGTGCTCAGCGAACTGTCCGGCCGTGTCGAGCTGCAGGCGCAGTTGTTCGGCGGCCCGCGTGATCCCAAGGTACTTGGGGTGATCCTCAACAAGGTCCGCACCGAAGAGAGCATGAGCGAGTTCGCCAGCCGCCTGCGTGAGCATTCGCCGCTGCTGCGCGGCAATGACTTCCGCCTGCTCGGCTGCATCCCCTATCAACCCGAGCTGAACGCGCCACGCACCCGCGATGTAGCCGATCTGCTCGGCGCTCAGGTAGTGAACGCCGGGGACTACGAGCAACGGCGGATGAACACCATCATCATCTGCGCCCGCACCGTGGCCAACACAGTGCCGCTGCTCAAGCCCGGCACGCTGGTGGTGACCCCTGGCGATCGCGACGACATCATCCTTGCCGTAAGTCTGGCGGCAATCAACGGCGTGCCGCTGGCGGGCCTGTTGCTGACCAGCGACAGCAAGCCTGACCCGCGCATTCTCGAATTGTGCCGAGGCGCACTGCAGGCCGGCCTGCCGATCCTGTCGGTGAGCACCGGCTCCTACGACACCGCCAATCGGCTCAACTCGCTCAACCGCGAGATCCCGGTCGACGACCGCGAGCGCGCGGAATTCATCACCGACTTTGTCGCCGGCCAACTCGATGCCGCCTGGCTGCACCAGCGCTGCGGCACGCCGCGTGAACTGCGCCTGTCGCCGGCGGTGTTCCGCTATCAGCTGATCCAGCGCGCCCAGCAGGCCAACAAGCGCATCGTCCTGCCCGAGGGCGCCGAGCCGCTGCTGGTACAAGCGGCCGCGATTTGCCAGGCGCGTGGGATTGCCCGCTGCGTGCTGCTGGCCAAGCCCGAAGAAGTCCAGGCGGTCGCCCGCGCGCAGGGCATTACCCTGCCGCCGGATCTGGAAATTCTCGACCCTGATTTGATCCGTGGGCGTTACGTCGAGCCGATGGTCAATCTGCGCAAGAGCAAGAACCTCAATGCGCCGATGGCCGAACAGCAGCTGGAAGACCCGGTGGTGATCGGTACCATGATGCTGGCGCTGGATGAAGTCGACGGTTTGGTCTCTGGCCTGGTGCATTCGACCGCCAACACCATTCGCCCGGCCCTGCAGCTGATCAAGACCGCGCCGGGCAGCAGCCTGGTGTCGTCGGTGTTCTTCATGCTGTTTCCGGAACAGGTGCTGGTGTACGGCGACTGCGTGATGAACCCGCACCCAAGCGCCGCCGAGCTGGCCGAGATCGCCCAGCAGAGCGCGCAGTCAGCCGAGGCCTTCGGCATTGCGCCGCGGGTGGCGATGATCAGCTATTCGAGTGATTCGGCCAGTGACGAGGAAGTCGACAAGGTGCGTGAGGCAACGCGTCTGGCGCAGCAGGCCGAACAACGTCTGGTGATCGATGGGCCGTTGCAGTATGACGCTGCCGCCAACCCGGAGATCGCCCGCCAACTCGCACCGCAAAGCCCGGTGGCTGGGCGCGCGACGGTGTTCGTGTTCCCTGACCTGAATACTGGCAATACCACCCACAAGGCGGTGCAGCGCAGCACTGACGGGGTCAGCCTGGGGCCGATGCTGCAGGGTTTGCGTAAACCTGTGAACGACCTTCCGCGCGGGGCGCAGGTGGATGACATTGTGCATACCATTGCGCTGACGGCGATTCAGGCCAGCAGGAATATTTGAGTGGATCTTGGGGCTGCTTTGCAGCCCTTTCGCGACACAAGGCCGCTCCTACACGGACCGCGCGCGTCTGTAGGAGCGGCCTTGTGTCGCGAAAGGGCCGCAACGCGGCCCAAAAATCTCAACGCAAACGCAGATTACTGCTGATACTGCTGCCCAGGAATCGGCTTCAGGTTGACTTCAACCCGGCGATTCTGCGCACGCCCGTTGGCATCGGCGTTGCTCGCAATCGGCTGATCCGGGCCAAGGCCACGTACCGACACCCGCGAAGCATCCACGCCCTGCGAGGTCAGATAAGTGCTGACCGCCTGCGCGCGACGTTGTGACAGGTCCATGTTGTGCTGGCGGCTACCGGTGCTATCGGTGAACCCGACCACTTCAATGGTGTTCTGGTTGAACTGCTTGAACGAGCCCGCCAGGTTGTTCAGCGGGGTGTAGAAGCTTGGCGAGATGTTCGCCGAGTCGGTGGCAAAGGTGATGTTGCCTGGCATGATCAGCTTGATCTGGTCACCTTCACGCTGCACTTCGACGCCGGTGTTGGCCATGCTCTCGCGCAGCGCAGCTTCCTGCTTGTCGGCGTAGTAACCGTAACCAGCAGCGGCAGCACCTACCGCAGCCGCGCCGATCAGCGCGCCCTTGCCGCGGTTGTTGTGGTCGATCGCAGCGCCGGCTACAGCACCGGCCAGAGCACCCAGGCCACCGTACTTGGCAGTCTTGCTCATGCCGCCAGAACCCTGGCCTTGGTTGTCATAAGGGTTCTGGCCAGCACAACCTGCCATCAGGGCAGCGGCAGTAGCGACGATAATCAGACGACGCATCATGGAAAGCTCCTACAGAAATTCAAGTGTGCAGTGATCGTACGTTGACCCATGCTGGGTTTGGATCATTGCTGGGCTGAATAATTCCATGAATATTCAAGCGCGTACGAAAGGATTCTCGCGCATCTCATCGCCCAGGCGCGTATCTGGGCCATGCCCGGCCACCACCACCGCGTCTTCATCCAGCCGGTATAAACGGTCCTTGATCGAACGCACGATAGTGCGCTGGTCGCCACCCCACAAATCGGTGCGGCCAATCCCGCGGCGGAACAAGGTGTCGCCGGCAATCAGCAGCTTGGCATCGGCAAACCAGAAGCTCATCGAGCCCGGGCTATGCCCAGGCGTGTGCAGCGCGACGCCACAGCCGCAGGCCAGCTCCTCTTCATCGGCGAGCCAGCGATCCGGTGGTGGTGCGGGGGTATATGGCACGCCGAACATCTGGCACTGCATCTCCAGGTTGTCCCACAGCGGCTGGTCATCCTTGTGCAGGTGCAAGGTCGCACCGGTCAGCTCCTTGAGCCGGCCAGAGGCGAGAAAGTGATCAAGGTGGGCATGGGTGTGGATAATGCTGACCAGCGTCAGGCCGTGGGCCTGCAAGCGGGCGACGATCTTCTCTGGATCACCGCCTGGGTCAACGACGATGGCTTTCTTGCTCAGCGGATCACCGATCAGGGTGCAGTTACACTGCAACGGCCCGACCGGGAAGGTTTCGCGGATAAGGCTTGGGGCGGCGCTGGTCATGGGGGTTGTGCTCAGCTGAAGAATGCTGAGAATGATACCTCGACTCAGGGCAGATAGAGCCTGAACAAACCGCCACCGAGGGCGCCACCGTTGCTGATTTCGATTCGGCCGGTAACGCCATTGCGCTCATGCAGGGCCGCAATCCGTGCCGCGAAGTACAGGCCCAGGCCAGTGCTGCCGGTGCTGGCGTCGAGGCCCTGAATGTAATCCTGCTGCCGCTCGAGCATGCGCTCGGGATAACCCGGGCCGTCGTCGTTGACGCTGATGATCAACTGCTCGCCGTCTTCTTCAATACCGATCAGCAAGGCGTGGCCGGCGTAGCGAATGGCGTTGGTGAGCACGTTGGAGATCACCGAAGCCACCAGCTCGCGGTCGAAGAAGCCCAGCGGGCTGGCGCTTTCGATACGCCAGGTGGCGAGGATATCGCGGTGCTTGAGGATCTCCTGATGCGCCGCCAACTGCGCCTCGATGAAATCTTCCAGCTCGTGGTAGCCAGGGCAGATCGGCAGCTGATTGACGCCCAGCTTGTACAGCCCGAGCATCTGCACCAGCATGCCGTTGAGGTGGCCGAATTCGTGCTCAATGACGCCCTGCTCGGTGCCTTGCCGCTGCGCTTCGGGCAGCCGCGCCAGCCATTGGTTATGCGCCTGGATCAACGCTGACAGTGAGTTTTTCATGTCGTGGACAGTGGAGGCGATCACTGTCGAGAAATCCAGCCCCGGGTTTTCCTGGTTCATGCGCCAAACACCCGCATATGCAGTTTTCGATAACGCTCGTAGCGGCTGTCGCTGGCGGGGATGCCGGCCACGCTTTGCAGGCAGCTGCGACACTCCAGCATGTATTCGGGCGAAGGCGACTCACCGGCGATACGCAACAGGGCCTGAGCCGTGTTCAAGGCGATACTGATATTTTTTGGCTGTAGCGACAGCGCTCGGCGGAACATGCCCAAGGCCTCGTCGAGCTGGCCGGTCTGATAGCAGCGTACCCCTTGGCGGTTGAGATCGACCGCTTCGGTCACGGCGCCCAGCACCGTTGGGTCGTCGGTCATCTTAGCGACGCTCTGCATGACCTTGGGGTCATCGCCGTAGGTTTCCACGCAACCCTTGAGGATGCTGGTGCCGGCTGCCTCCTGGCCCAGTTGCTGGAGCTGCTTGGCCACGGTCAAGGCGGCGTCGACCGAGAAGAACTGGTCCATGTTGTCCAGCCGCTGCATGGCCTGCTCGGTCAACTTGGCGGCGGTTTCAGGGTCGCCGGCCTGTTGCAGGCTGGCCGCCTTCATCAACCGGGCACGCACTTGCAGGCCCTGGTCCTCGCCGTTCTCCTTGGCCACCTCACTGAGCACGGTGTTGATCTCGACCCGGGTGCGTGCGTCGAGACCAAAACCTGCGTTCTTGCTCATCAGCGCCTGAGCCAGGCCAAGGTTGGTTTCGGCGTCCTTGTAGCGCGAGCTCTGGCCCTGGCTGACAGCATGACGGAAGGCCTTGGACGCGCTTTCGAAATCGTCGTTGCCCATCGCCAGCTTGCCCAGCGCGGCCTGCCGGCGTACCGCCAGTGGCGACAGGCGCACGGCCTCCTCGAGCATGTGCTGGGCACGCTTGTTATCGCCCTGGGCGACCAGCACATCGGCCATGCCGTCATACAGCCCCGGCATGATCGGGAAGGCTTTCAGCGCCTGCTCGTACACGCCCTTGGCCTGATCGTTCTGGCCGCGCTTGTGCAGCACGCTGCCGAGCATCGAGTAGACCCACGGCTGCGGCCTGCTGGCGAGGATCGACGAGAGAAACTTCTCCAGCTCTTCGAAGCGGCCGAGATCGCGCAGGGCATCGGCGCGGTAGCGCAGGCACAGCGGGGCAAAGCGCGGGTCCTGCTTGCACAGGGCAGCACAGGCGGCCATCACTTCGGCCGGACGACCGCGATCAAGTGCCTGCAGAATCGGCTTGAGCAGGGTTTTGCGCTGCAGCAGTTTTTCCAGGCGCTGGGCCAGACCGACACGGTTGAACGGCTTGGTCAGGTAGGCATCCGGCTCGTGCTCGAGGGTGCTGAGAACGATGGCCTGACTGCTCTCGGCGGTGACCATGAGGAACCCGCACTCGTGGCTGATCAACTTGTCGAGGATCAGGTCCTCGAGTACCTGCTGACCGTTCTTCTTGCCATCGCCCAGGTGAAAGTCCTGCAGGATGAAGTCATAGCGTTTCTGCGCGCACATGCGCAGCGCCTGTTCGCCGCTGTCAGCGGTGTCCACATCGCGCGCGCCCAGCTCGCGGAGCATGGAGCGGGCCGAGGTGCGAAAGTCGGTGAAGTCGTCGACGATCAGAAAGCTTTTTTGCCCGTACTGCAGCATCAACACGACCTGTCATGGCAGAGGATGGAAAATGACCCGAGGCGATGCGTGTCGCCGACCTGTTTATCGGCAGCAGGTAAAGAAAGCTGAGGGCGAATTCGCAGGCCGTGGCGCAGGCTCAGGGCAGCAGGCCTAGGGCCTTGGCCTTGGCTACCGCCTGGGTGCGGCGCTCCACGCCAAGCTTGCTGTTGATGTGGCTGGCGTGGGTCTTGACGGTGTGCAGCGAGATGAACAGGCGCTCACTGATCTGCTGGTTCGAGCAGCCTTGGGCGATCAACTCAAGCACCGCCAACTCCCGCCCGCTCAGGGCTTCGCCGGTGCCACTGGCAACCACCTGCGGCTGCGGCAGGCGCGCCAGCAGGTCGAGCTGGACGCTGCTGGCGGGGCGCGTCGACAGCTGCTCGCGCAGCCACAGCGGCTGTTCATCCAGCAACCGTTGAAACGCTTGCAAGGCGCCACCCTGGGCGGCCAGTAGCGCTTGCGGCAACAGGCTGGCAGCGGACTGCTCGCGGCCCTCGGCCAGATGCAGGGCAATCAGCTGGCACAAGGCGCTGGCCGCCAGCAACTGACCGCCACTGGCCTGGCCGCGCTCGACCAGCCTCTGCAGGCGCGCGACAGCCTGCGCCGAACGGCCCTGGACGCGCTCCAGCAGCGCCTGTTGCAGTTCGATGTGCAATGGCAGTAATGGGTGAAACTCCGGCGCCGCAGCGGGCTGCTCGCCGCCATAGGTCTGAGCGAGCCGCAGCAGCCATGATTCGGCCAGGTCGGTTCGGCCCTGGGCCAGCCACAGCTCGCACTTCACCAAGGTGATCATCGCCAGGTAGAAGATTGGCGGTACGTCCCAGATATGCATCAAGCGCTCGGCTTCGGCCAGTTCGGCGAAGGCTTCGGCATACTGCCCTTCGCGGCCGTCCAGCGAGGCAATCACGCAGTGCCCGATCAGCACGCTGATATCGCGACAGGCGCGGGCCTCACTGAGGCCCGCGCGCAAGCGCGCGCGGCCCTGGGCCGGTTGCAGGTGCGCCGCGAGCAGATGGCCCTCGTACAAGGTCAGCCTGGCGCGCACCGCGTACAGCCGCTGCGCTGACAGATCCTGCAGGCGCAACAAGCCCTGACGGACTTCATCCAGCGCCCGGCGGATTTCACCACGGGCGTGCAGCACCCGCGCCCGATCGTAATGGGCGAGTGCCTCGAACAACGGGTTGCCGACCCGCTGGGCCAACTCCAGCGCTTCGCGGTTCCAGCCACGCGCGCGCCAGAAATCGGCGTCGGCAATGGCCAGGTTGGACAGCGTCGACAGGCACACCAGACGTTGGCCGTAGCGCTTGTTGGGCAGGCTCTGCAGCGCTTCGCTGCAATAACTCAGGGTGCGTTCACGGTCGCCGCGGCCGCGAGCGATCACGCCACTGAGCGCCAGCCACTGCGCCAGCATCGAGCGCTGGGCGGTGGCCGAGGGCGCCGGCAAAAACCGGCTGAGGTGCGCCGCCAGTTCTTCGGCAGCGTCCAACTGGCAGGCCAGGCCCAACGCCCAGCTGTACAGCACGATCAGCCGCGGCGTGCTGATCAACAGGCTGTCGGGCAGGTCCATCTTCCAGCGCAGGAGCATGCCGACGTTCTGCTCGGCCAGCAGTTGCTCCTCGGACAGGCTCTGCACCAGGTCCGCCGCCACATCCAGATGGCCGGCGCGCAGGGCCTGCTCGACCGCTTCGTCAAGCAGGCCCTGGGCCTGAAACCAGCGGCAGGCGCGCAGGTGCAGATCAGCCAGCGGCGCGCTGTGCTGGCGGCTGCGCAGCAAATCAGAGAACAGATGATGGTAGCGATACCAATGGCCGTGTTCATCCAGCGGCACCAGAAACACCTGATGCGCTTGCAGGTAGCGCAGGATGCCGGCGCTGTCCTGACGTGCGCGCAGGGCATCGCACAGCTCGGCGCAGAAGCGCTCCTGGCAGGCGGTTTCGTACAAAAACGCCTGCACGTCGGCCGGCAGGATATCGATCACTTCTTCGAGCAGATAATCACGGATCAGCCCTTCGCCGCCATGCAATGCCTGCGGCAAGGCCTGTTCGTCGCCCGACTCGCTGGCTGCCAGCTGCCAGAAGCGCAGCCCCGCTACCCAGCCATCGCTGCGCTGGATCAGGTTGTCCAGTGCCTGCCCGCGCAAGCCGGTGGGCTGTCGGCCGAGCACCGCCAGCGCTTCGTCGCCAGTAAGGCGCAGGTCCTGCTCGTTGAGTTCGCTGAGTTGGCGCGACAGGCGCAGACGGGCCAGGTGCCAATCGGGGCGCTGGCGGCTGGTAATCATCAGCACCAGGCCGTTTGGCAGGTGATTGAGGAAGAACTGCAAACACCGGTCGAGCACCGCCCCCTGCGCCAGATGGTAGTCGTCAAGCACCAGCAGGATCGGGCTATCGCTTTGCAGGTACAGCGCCAGCTCGTCGAGCAGGCCGTCGAGCCACTCTTCGAAGGCGAACGGCTGATGACGCTGGCGCATTTTCAACAGGCCCATGGCCTGCCCGCCCAAGGCCGGGCAGTACTGCTGCAAACCTTCCAGCAGGCGCTCGAGGAAGCGCCCAGGGTCGGCATCCCTTTGGCTCAACCCCAGCCACAGGCTGCGCCAGTGATCAGGCAGGGACTCGCAGAACTCGATCGCCAGTGAGCTTTTGCCGAAGCCGGCTGGCGCGTTGATCAGCAACAGCCTGCCAGACAGCCCCGCATGCAGACGCTGGCACAAGCGCCCACGGGGCACGTGGCCATCGGGCAACGGTGGCCGGAAAAAACGCCCGTCCAGCAGGCCAAGGGCCTGGCTGGTGTATCCATGCGTACGGGACAGATCAGTCATGGCCGGCTCGTTATGAGGGAGACATCAGCACAGCAGGTTGTTGCGAGACTAGCGGGTATCGCAGCCTATTTGAAGATGATGGGTGTGTTTATCCGGTAAAAGACTACGACAAAAAACGACAGAGCTGATTTACGGCAACCCATCAGTGCGCACCGGAAATCAAAACGCCCCGGCGGGCCGGGGCGTTCTGGGAGTCACGCGGAGTTTTAGCTGCGTTGATTAACGAATACCGTCCTGGCGCAACGCTGCTGGCTGGAAGTCGGCCTTGCTGGCGGTGAAGCCAAAGTCATAGGCACGTTTTTCTTCGTTTTTCAGGCCCAGGGCCAGGTAGCGACCCGACTGCAGGTCATAGATCGCCTCGAGGGTGTACCACGGTACCTGGTTGTTGTAATAGTCCTGAGCATGCGCTTCGGACACGCGCCACAACTGGTTGCGACCGTCGTACTGGTCGATCACCGAGGCTTGCCAGGTATCCTCATCGATATAGAAGTCGCGCTTGGCATAGATATGCCGCTGGCCCGGCTTCAAGGTCGCGACTACATGCCAGACCCGGCGCAGCTCATAGCGGCTAAGGTCCTGGTTGATGTGGCCGGGCTTGACGATATCGGCGTATTTCAGGCTTGGCGAATCGAGCCTGTAGGTGTTGGAGGCGATGTACATCTCCTTCTTGCCTTCAAGCTTCCAGTCGTAGCGATCTGGCGCGCCGTTGAACATGTCGAGGTTATCGGATGTACGCAGCCCGTCCGCCGCAGTACCCGGACCATCGTAGGACACCTGCGGTGCCTGGCGCACGCGGCGTTGGCCGGCGTTGTAGACCCAGGCCTTGCGCGGCTCCTTGACCTGGTCAAGGGTTTCGTGGACCAGCAGTACGGTGCCCGCCAGGCGCGAAGGCGCGGTGACCTTCTGTTTGAAGTAGAACAGCACGTTGCCCGGGTTGGCTGGGTCGTAATCTTTCAGCTTGTCGCGGAACACAAACTGGTCCGAGAACGATACCGGGCTGTAGGAGCCGTTGGGTTGCGGGGTGACCTGGGTAACCAGGCGCGTCACGCTGCCACCGCGATAGCGGGTGATATGGTTCCAGATCACTTCGACGCCGCTCTTGGGAATCGGGAACGGAATAGCCGTCTCGAAATTCTCCAGGCCGTTGCCGCCCGCAACCAGATTGGTCTTGGTAGCGTTGCGCTTGATCGCGGCAAACACTTCATCCGGCACGGTCGAGCCGCGATGGGTCGGGTAGACCGGAATCTTGTAGGTCTCCGGGTAGCGCTTGAACATCGCGTACTGGCCAGGCGAAAGCTTGTCCTTGTACTGCTCGACGTTCTGCGCGGTGATGGTGAATTTGGGCTTCTCGCTGCCATACGGGTCAGACAGGAACCCCTTGGCATCGACGCTGCCAGCGGTTTTCGACAGCGGTTGCCAGGCCGTGATGGAGCCGTCGGCGTTACCGGCTTTTTCCGCACCCATCGGCGTCAGGGTGCTGCCGAGCTTGGCCGCCTCGTCAGCGGAAACCGCAGCCATGACGCTGGTTGCCAGCAGGGACATACCCAGTACACCGGCCTTCAGCAGACTTCTGGTCTTGTTCATTGGTTGGTCGTCCTGGATCAATGGGCTTAGAAGTTCACGCCGAAGCTGAGCGCAACGAAGTCGCGGTCATCCACGGTGGTGTACTTGCCGTCAAAGAAGTTGGTGTACGACAGGCTCGCTGTGTAGGTGTTCTGGTATTCGGCATCGAGGCCCAGGCTTACGGCCTTGCGCCCTTCTTCGAAGTTGGCGCCCGGGCCAGGTGAGTAGCCGGACACGTCGTGCGACCAGGCCACGCTTGGCTTGAGGTTGACCCCAGCCAAGACGTCGTTGTAGTCCCAGATCACGCGGCCTCGGTAGCCCCACGAAGTACTGGTGGTATAGCCATCGTTTTCGCACTTGCGGCTGAGGTTGGCGGTGGATGCGCCCGCGCCGGCGCCACCGATTGTGCTGTTATTGAGCGCCACACAGGTATCCGCGCCACCGGTCGCTGGCAGCGGCCCCGGGCCATAGACCGGGTCACGGCCATAGCGGATTTCGCGGGCGTTCTCCAGGCCGCCAACGTGAGTCACGCCGACTTCGCCGACCACAGTCATGCGGCTGGCGCCCATCACTTGATCGAAGAAGTGCGTCAGGGTGGTCTGGAACTGAGTGATTTCCTTGCGACGGTAGCCGTGCAGGTCCTGCCCAGGTGTGCCAGTGAGCAACGATGCGTTGGTCAACGCGCCGCCGATCGGACGTACGCCGGAGAACAGGATGTCGGTGGTGTTGAGCTGCACCGGCGCGTTTGGCCGGTAGCTGACTTCACCGCTCCAGGCGGTACCGGTTGGCAGCGTGGTGGAGAAGCTCAAACCGTACAGGCGGATGTCTTCCGGGTACTCGACGAAGTATTTCGAGTTGCCCGCAACGATCAGCGGCGCCAGACCCTGCAGCGGTGGCGGCAAACCGGCGAGGCCAGCGAACACCGATGGATCGGCGCCGGTGGCACTGAAGATCGGCGCACGGCTGTGATAATTCATGAAGTAGGCGCCGAACTCGGTGTCCAATGGCTCGAACATGTAGCGCAGCGCGACCCCGAACTGGCCACTGTCACGGGCATCGCGGTCAGCACTGCGCCGCACAAGCACGCCTTCGTTGTTGTAGTCCACCCCGCTCCCGGCCAGGATGCCCTGCGCTATAGGTGGCAGCCCGCTCAAAGTTCGCCCACTGCTGAGCACCCGCAGATTGTCGGTACAGCCGTCGGCAATGATGTCCGGCTGAGAGAAGAAGGTGCCGCAGTTATCGACAACCGTCTGGTCCCATTCCAGCTGGTAGAAGGCCTCGGCCGAGAGGTTGTCGGTCAGGCTCTGCGAGATATAGAACATGTTGACCGGGATCAGGCCTTCTTTGATCTCGGCGCCAGGACGGCGGAAGGCAGCCACGTCAATCGGGTTGATCGAGTTGATGCCACCGCCAATGAAGGTGCTTTCACCCCAGCTGACTACCTGCTTGCCGAAACGCACCGAACCGGGTTGGTCGGCAATCGAGTAGTTGTGATAGACGAACGCATCGAGCAGCTCGGCCCCGGAAGACTTGGCGCCTTCCTTGCGATTGGAGTCGCTGATGTCCTTGAACTCGCGGTGTTCATCCTTGAGCTCGAAGTCATACCAGTACTTGCCCCGGACGAAGATGCCGGTGTCGCCGTACTTCAGCTCGAGGTCATGGATGCCCTTGAAGATTTTCGAGAAGGTCTCACCGCGCTTGAAGTTCAGGTGGCCATCGTCGGAGGTCTGCGAAAGCCCTTTGCCACCATTGTTGACGCCGATCAGGTTCTTGTTCGGGCTGGCTGTCGACCAACTGGCACCGACCGACAGCGACGAATCGAACTGGCCTTCGATTTCGCCGATGTTGAAACTGACCGCGAATGCAGGGCTTGCGAGCGTAGAAGCGAGGCTGACGGCAAAGGGCAGTCTTGCCCGACGCCAGAACGGGTGTGCAGATTTCATCGACGCTACTCCATGTTCTTTTTTGTTATGGCAGTGAGTCCTTGCAGAAACGGTCCGGCTGACCGGTAGGCAGGCTTGCACCTGCGACGCTGCGAGTTGCACGCAGCGCTCCCCCTCCGTTTCTGAAAACCCCTGGCCCCGACTATAGCCAGCAGGCTCGGACGCTAGATCCCTCTAAAGTGTGATTTGCGTTCCGTGCCCGTCGCTCGCCCCGATCTGGTCCGGTGTGCGAGCTGACAGTGCTCTAGCATGGCCCAATTTTCCCATTTGACAAGGCGCCATCCTCTCTGCAATGCGGGTCGCGCCTAATTCGCCGATGACCCGCTGCGCTTCACAGGGTCGACAGGAACGCGCTGTTGCTGGCCTGCCATTCGACGATGTCGAGGCGGATGCGCTTCTTGTCCAGCTTGCCGACGCTGGTCTTGGGAATTTCCGTAACAACGGCAATCTGGCTGGGAATCGCCCACTTGTTGATATGACCTTGCTCGACGAACGGTTTGAGATGTTCTTTGAGCGCGCGGGCGTCAAGGCTCTGCCCGTCGCGAACAACCAGCAGGGCAAACGGACGCTCGCCCCACTGTGGATCGGCGACACCGACCACTGCCACTTCACGCACCGCCGGATGGCGGCTGATCAAGTCTTCAAGGTCGAGCGAGGAAATCCATTCACCGCCGGTCTTGATCACATCCTTGATGCGGTCGCGGATGTCGATATAGCCCATGCCGTCGAGGGTGGCGACGTCTCCGGTATGCAGCCAGCCGCCAGCCCACAGCTCGGTGCTTTTTTCCGGCTCCTTGAAATACCCCATCGACAGCCACGGCGCCCGCAGCACCAGTTCGCCCTGGGTCTCACCATCGGCCGGGAGGAAATTGCCATCGCCGTCGACAATCGCGGTTTCCACCAGCGGCACCGGCACCCCGGCCTTGATCCGATAGCTGACCCGCTCGTCATCGCCGCCGGCCTGCAGCTCTTCGTTGATGTGCGCCGCGGAGATCAGCGGGCAGGTTTCGGACATACCATAAGCTGCAGTGAGCTGAATGCCACGGGCCAGCGCGGCCTGATACAGCGCACGGTTGAGCGCACTGCCGCCAATGATGATCTTCCAGCCGCCGAAGTCCTGGCCCTGGGACGCCGGGCAATTGAGCAGCATCTGCAGGATGGTCGGTACGCAGTGGGAGAAGGTGACCTTCTCTTCACGCCAGAGCTTGACCAGCATGTCCGGCTCGTATCGGCCAGGGTAGACCTGCTTCATGCCCATCAGCGTGGCTGCGTACGGGATACCCCAAGCGTGAACGTGGAACATCGGCGTGATCGGCATGTACACGTCATCGCTGCCGAGCAGACGCACGCTGTCGATGCTGCCCAGTACCGAAGTTTCCGCCAGGGTATGCAACACCAGTTGCCGATGGGTGAAGTACACGCCCTTAGGGTTGCCGGTGGTGCCGGTGGTGTAAAACATGGTCGCCACCGAGTTCTCGTCGAAATCAGGGAAGGCGTACTGCGGGCTGGCGGCGGCCAGCAGTTGTTCGTACTCGCCGACCAGGTTCGGCAGTTCGGCGCGCTTGTCCGGGCCGTCGGTCAGCAGCAGGGTCTTTTCAACCGTGGTCAGCTGCCCGGCGATGCCTTGGTACAGGCCGATGAAATCGCTGTTGACCAACACCACTCGGTCCTCGGCGTGGTTCATGGTGTAGAGGATCTGCTCGGGCGACAGGCGCACATTGATGGTGTGCACCACCGCGCCGATCATCGGGATGGCAAACATGCATTCCAGGTAACGATGGCTGTCCCAGTCCATCACGGCGACGGTGTCGCCCGGCTTGACCCCGGCCTCGCTAAGCACATTGGCCAGGCGCGCGATGCGCTCGACCAGTTGTGGATAGGTCAGGCGCAACTGGTCACGGTAGACGATCTCGCGGGTGCGCTCGTAGCGGCTGCCAGACAACAGCAGGCGCTTGATCAGCAGCGGGAATTGGTAAGCACCTTCAGCGGGTTGGATGATGCGCGTCTGCAGCATGGTTATCCCTTTTTCGAGTCGGGCGAGGTCAGGCGCTTACTCTAGAGCGCAGATGTGACAGCCAAATCAGCCGAAGGAATGATTTGCGCGGCGCGGGTATGAGTGCCGCTGTTGACTCTACCGCTAGGGGCAGGCCTTAACTTCGTTGGCTTGATTGACTGGAGCTGACATGAGCAAACGTATTCTGGTGATCCTCGGCCACCCCGCCGCGGACAGCTTTTGCGCCGCATTGGGCCAGGCCTACATCCTCGCCGCCGGCGAGGCCGGGCATGCCGTGCGTATTCTTGACCTGCCGAAAGCGACCTTCGACCCGGTACTGCACTACGGCTATCGGCAGATCCAGCCGCTGGAACCGGACTTGCGCCAGGCCCAGGAGGACATCCTCTGGGCCGAACAACTGGTGTTTGTCTTTCCAATCTGGTGGGGCGCTACCCCGGCGTTGCTCAAGGGCTTTTTCGACCGTACTTTCCTGCCTGGCTTTGCCTTCAAGTACCGCGAAGACTCGCCATTCCCTGAGCAACTGCTCAAGGGCCGCACCGCCCATTTGCTGGTGACCATGGACACGCCGCCCTGGTACTACCGTTGGGTCTATCGCATGCCTGGCCTGCATCAGATGCGTAAGACCACCCTGGCCTTCTGCGGCGTCAAGCCGACCCGCACCCTGACGTTCGGGCCGGTACTCGGCTCCAGTACCAGCCAGCGCGAGCGTTGGGTGCTGCAGGCCCGCAAGCTGGCCGCCAGCTAGCCACGTAGACGCGTTCAGCTGCTTGTGTAAGATGAATCGCCAGCCCAGGCTGGCGCATCGATCACGCAAGGAAGCCCCCATGTACATCGGAAAAGCAGCCCAACTTGCGGGCACCAGCGTCAAATCCATCCGTCACTACGAAAAGCTCGGCCTGCTGCCCGAGCCGCAACGCGCAGGCAACTACCGGATCTACAGCGAACAGAGCGTAGATCGCCTGCGCCTGATCAAATGCGCGCAGCAACTTGGATTCAAGCTGAAAGAGATGCAGGCCATCCTGCAGCCTTACCCAGACGGTCAGATTCCCTGGCTGCAGGTGCAACAGGCGCTCGCCGACAAGAAAGCTGCAGTTCGCGCACAGATCACCTCCTTGCAGGGGCTGCACGCGGCGCTGGAAGCATTCGAGCACGAAACTGCTGATGCCCTCTGCACGCTGCAGCCAGAGATCGGGGCAGCGGCCAAGGTCGCATGACAGATTTCAACTAGTCGACATGCGTTTTTTCACCTGATTCTGTAGGGTCTATTACCCTCCCCTTCGCGCACGCTGCCAGAGCACAGGACAGACCATGACCTCCAGCCACACTGCTGTATTTCTTGACCATGACTCACTGGACCTCGGCGACCTCGACCTAAGCGCGCTCAGGGCCTGCTTCGGTACTCTTACGCTACACGGCGCGACCGCGCCGGAGCAGGTTGCCGAACGCCTGCAGGGCGCTACTGTGGCAATCAGCAACAAGGTGCTGCTGGGTGCGGACGTACTGGCGGCCAACCCGCAGTTGCAACTGATCCTGGTGGCTGCAACCGGCACCAATAACGTCGACCTGAACGCCGCGCGTGCCCAGGGCATTACCGTATGCAACTGCCAGGGCTACGGCACTCCCTCGGTGGCGCAGCACACCCTGGCCTTGCTGCTGGCGCTGGCGACCCGCCTGTGCGACTACCAGCGCGCGGTCGCCGACGGTCAATGGGCCAAAGCCAGCCAGTTCTGCCTGCTCGACTTCCCTATCGTCGAACTTGAAGGCAAGACCCTCGGCCTGCTCGGCCACGGCGAGCTGGGCGGCGCCGTGGCACGCCTGGCCGAGGCCTTTGGCATGCGCGTTCTGAGCGGGCAGATCCCCGGTCGCCCTGCACGTGCCGAGCGCCTGCCGCTGGACGAACTGCTGCCGCAGGTCGATGCGTTGACCCTGCATTGCCCGCTCAATGAACACACCCGGCACATGATCAGCCACCGTGAACTGGCCCTGCTCAAGCCCGGCGCGTTGGTGGTCAACACCGCCCGCGGCGGCCTGATCGATGAACAGGCCTTGGCCGACGCCCTGCGCAGCGGTCATCTGGGCGGCGCGGCGACCGACGTGCTCAGCGTCGAGCCACCGGTCAACGGCAACCCGCTGCTGGAGGCGGACGTGCCACGCCTGATCGTGACTCCACACAGTGCCTGGGGCGCGGTCGAGGCACGGCAGCGCATCGTTGCGCAGCTCAGCGAAAACGCCCAGGCGTTCTTTGCCGGCGCGCCGCGCCGCGTGGTCAGCTGAGCCAAGCCAGCCTCTGCTACACTGCGCGACTTTTTTCAGGAGGCGTCGTCCATGGACCCGCGCAGTGAAGTGTTGCTCCGTCAGGCGGAGTTGTTCCAGGGCTCAGTGCTGCTTGCCGGCCTGCCCGCCGACGATCTGCTCGGCCAACTGCCGCAGGCCCACGGCTGGACCTGGCACGCCGGCGACCAGGCCCTGCTCGAAGCGCGCTTTGCCGGGCGCAACCAGCATGGCGTCGAGCCGCCGCAGGCGCCGTTCGATGCCGCGGTAGTGTTCATGCCCAAGTCGCGCGAACTGGCCGGCTACCTGCTCAACGCCCTGGCTTCGCGCCTGGCTGGCCGTGAGCTGTATCTGGTCGGTGAAAAACGCGGCGGGATCGAAGGCGGCGCCAAGCTGCTGCAAGCCTTCGGCAAGCCGCGCAAGCTCGACAGTGCACGCCACTGCCAGCTGTGGCAGGTAACCGTCGACAACGCCCCGGCCGCCACCCCACTGGAAAGCCTGGCTGAACGCTTCGAACTGCCGCTGGCCGATGGTCCGCTGCAGATCGTCAGCCTGCCCGGGGTGTTCAGCCATGGCCGGCTGGACCGCGGCACCGCCCTGTTGCTTGAGCATCTGGACGGCCTGGCGGTTGGCCCGGTACTCGACTTCGGCTGCGGCGCGGGCGTAATCGGCTCGATCGTCAAGCGCCGTTACCCGGACAGCCAGGTAACCATGCTCGACGTCGATGCCTTCGCGGTGGCCAGCAGCCGCCTCACCCTTGCCGCCAACGGCTTGCAAGCTGAAGTCATCAGTGGCGATGGGATCGATGCTGCACCGCGTGATCTGCAGGTAATCCTGAGCAATCCGCCATTCCACACCGGCGTCCACACTGACTACAACGCCTCGGAAACACTGCTGAAAAAATCGGCTGAACATCTGCGATCAGGTGGCGAACTTCGCCTTGTTGCGAACACCTTCCTGCGCTATCAACCGTACATCCAGCAGGCCCTGGGCAACTGCAAGACGCTGATCGAAGAGCAGGGTTTCAGGATTTACCAGGCAAAACGCGGATAGAAAATAGCGCTTGCCCAAAAGGATTTGCCTAGGCAGAATCCGCTCCGTCCTAGGGGAGTAGTCTCCCGCAAGCACCTAAGCTTGCCCGGTACGCGTCAACATACTTGGTCCTCAGACCATGGCGCGTACGACCCACGGTCCGCACAGACGGACCCAGGGTTTGACAAGACCTATGACACGCACACCTTACCCGGGGCGGGAAGGCTGTACGTGTCATAGCCGTGTCGACCCGCCCCGTAGGAACCCTGATGCTGGAATCCCTTCTCGTACCAACCGCCATCGTTGCGCTCGCCGAAATCGGCGACAAGACGCAACTGCTCGCGCTCATCCTTGCTGCCCGCTTTCGCAAACCCTGGCCGATCATCGCCGGTATCGTTGTCGCCACCCTGGCCAACCACGCTGCGGCAGGTGCAGTTGGGGCGTGGGTAAGTGGTTTCTTCACCGAGTCGGTGTTGCACTGGGTGCTGGCCGCAAGCTTTGTCGCAACCGCGTTGTGGACCCTGGTGCCGGACAAGATGGACGACGACGAAAGCAGCGCAGCACGCCGCTTCGGGCCGTTCGTGACGACCTTGATTGCGTTCTTCCTAGCCGAGATCGGCGACAAGACTCAGGTCGCCACCGTGATGCTGGCGGCGCAGTATCCGCACCTGATCATGGTGATTATCGGTACCACCCTGGGCATGTTGATTGCCAACGTACCGGTGGTATTGGCGGGTAACTTTGCGGCGGAGAAGTTGCCGCTGACACTGATTCGGCGCCTGGCTGCCACGGCGTTTGTGGTGCTGGCGATCGTCGCGGTGTATTCGGCGATGAAGAGCAGTGGCTGGATTGGCTGATTCAGCAGGGATTTTGGGGCTGCTTCGCAGCCCCAATACCGCTTACTTCTTGGCAGCCTGATACAACGGCATCACCTTGGGAATGGCAGCCTGCAACGAGGCGATCCGGCTGGACGAAGCCGGGTGAGTGCTCATGAACTCAGGCGGGGCGCCCTCGGACGCCTTGCTCATCTTGTTCCACAAGGTGATCGCGGCGTTCGGGTCGTAGCCGGCACGGGCCGACAGCTCAAGACCGATCAGATCCGCCTCGTTCTCGTTGGCACGGCTGTTGGGCAAGGTCATGGAGTAGTTCACTACGGTGTCGGCGAGGGCCATGCTGTCCTGGCCCAGGCCCAGCAGGGCGCCAGCACCGGAGCGGGCCATCTCGATCCCATAGGCCTTGGACATCGCTTCACGACCATGCTCACGCAGGGCGTGAGCGATCTCATGGCCCATCACGGCGGCGATTTCAGCGTCGGTCAGCTTGAGCTGATCGATCAGGCCGGTGTAGACGATGATCTTGCCGCCAGGGCCGCAGTTCGCGTTGAGTTCGTCACTCTTGATGACGTTGACTTCCCACTTCCACTGCGCAGAATCCGGGCGAAACTGCGGCGCCTGGGCGATCAGGCGATCGGCGATGGCCTGCACGCGCTTGGCTTCGGCGCTGCTTTTATCGAGCACGCCCTTGCTCGAGGCTTCGCTCAAGGTCTGCTGATAGGACTGGGCATACATGTTGTTGACCTCGTCGGTCGACAGCATGCTGAACATGTACTGCTTGCGCTCAACGCCGACGGCGCCGCCACTGGTGGTATTCACCGCCTGGCAGCCGCTCAGCAGGACGCCGGCAGCGAGCAGGCTGAGAACAAATGACTTACGCATAAAACACTCCCTGGGTACGTGCCGCGTATCCTAGGCGCAGACGCCCGGCGCCGCCAGAGCCATAGGGAAGATTTAACCCGAGGCTTATCTGTACCACGTCAAGCCGGCGTCAGACACTCCGGTGCATCCAGCTTGGGATCATTGACGAAATTGGCCAGCGCCCGCTCGCGTAGCGCAGCCGGTGGGCCAGCAAGCAACTCATGCAAACGCGCCAGCGGCGTCTCTGGATCAAGCCAGGCAGCCTGCCCGGCCTCGTCGAGAATCAGTGGCCGGCGCTGATTGACCACCGCCTGGGTGACCACTGCGCAGCTTAGCCAGACTTGCTCCTGCACCGGATATGCCTCCCATATCGCTGCAAAGAACAGCGCCGCGCCCTCGCCCGGCGTCAACCAGTAAGGCCGCTTGCGCACACTGCCACGCCATTCGTAAAAACCGTTGGCCGGCATCAGGCAACGGCGCTGGGTAAACGCCTGGCGAAACATCGGCTGTTCGGCCAGGGTCTCGGCCCGCGCTTGCGCCGGCGTCTTGGACAAGTCGGTTAGCCACGGCGGGGTCAGCCCCCAGCGCGCTCTGGCCACCTGTAGCTGGCCGTCAAGCTGGCGCTGGATCAGCACCGAGGCGCCGGGCGCGATGTTCCATTGCGCCTGTTGGTCGGCGGGGTAGCCCGGCAGTGCGGCAAAGGCCGGGGTCCAGCGAAACAGGGCGTAGCGTCCACACATGCGATATACAACCTAGCAAATCAGTGTCCCGGGGTAACTCTCCGGTTCGTCGCCAGCAACTGGCTGGGCAACATTGTACGCATCGATCAGCTCGCGTGCGTAGCCGGCCTGCTCATCGGCCACCGCCAGGCCGAGCAAACCGTGCAATGGCAGCTCACCGGCGGCGCCGACCAGGTCGCGGCCGACCAGGTGCACCTCGATGCCCTCGCTAGCCAGCACCGCCACCAGCAGCTCGGCCTCCAGCAAGTTCTCTGGCTCGTAGATTCGTCGCATCAGGCGTCATCCTCGCTTTTCACATCGAGCATCCACTCGTCGCCATGCACCTGCAGGTAGAACACGATCGGCCGGCAGCAGACCTGACAGTCTTCGATGTAGCGCTGATCACCGCCGGACAGATCAACCGTGGTCTCCACCCCCTCTCCACAGTAAGGGCAATCGTAGAATGCAGTTTCCAGCATCGCGGCCTCCAGGGTGACTTATGCGTATAATTGTCGGTCTGTTTACGGGACCTGCGCGCGTCCGAGCCGTTTTTCGGAGCCGCCCCCTATCTATTACCCTAGTCGTTTCCAACAAGAGAGCATGATGGGCGAATTCGATGCCATCCGACCGTATGACGATGCTGAGGTGCAGGCGGTGCTGGCGCGCCTGTTCAGCGACCCGGCATTCCTCGATATCCTCACCCACTTCCGCTTCCCGCGGGCGGCCGGTGCCTTCGGCTGGCTGCTCAAGCCGTTGATCGCGCGCCGCCTGCGCAAAGAGTTCGCCGGCGTCAGTTGCGTCGCGACCCTGCAGGACAAAGTCGAGTATTACGTCGACCAGACCATCGATCGCGCCACCGACGGCGTCACCTATTCAGGTGTCGAGCAGCTCAAGGCAGGTACGGCTTACCTGTTTTTGGCCAACCACCGCGACATCGTCATGGATCCGGCCTTCGTCAACTACGCGGTGTACCACGCCGGCCTGCCGACGCCGCGCATCGCCATTGGCGACAACCTCCTGCAAAAGCCTTTTGTCAGCGACATGATGCGCCTGAACAAGAGCTTCATCGTGCACCGCTCATTGACCGGGCGGCGCGAGAAGCTGGCGGCTTATCAGTTGCTCTCGGCCTACATCAATCATTCGATCCGCACCGATGGCGCGTCGATCTGGATCGCCCAGGCTGAAGGCCGGGCCAAGGACGGCGATGACCGTACCGATTCGGCGATCCTCAAGATGTTCCACATGAGCCGCAAGGACGAGCCATTCGGCGCGGTGATCCAGGGCCTGAACCTGACGCCGGTATCGATCAGCTACGAGTATGACCCTTGCGATCAGGCCAAGGCGCGGGAACTTTACATCCGCGCCACCACCGGCAGCTATACCAAGGCGCCCGGTGAAGACGACAAGAGCATCGCTACGGGCATCACCGGCTATAAAGGCCGCGTGCATATCCACTTCGCTGCACCGGTCAGGGAGTTCTTTGCCGATACCAAGCTGTTGGCGCAGGAAGTTGACCGGCAGATCCTGGGTGGTTACCGCTTGTTCCCGGTGCACTACCTGGCCTACGCAATGTGGCAGGATGCCGACCCGGCACTGGCCGTGCCGCCTGCCGAGAAGCTGTTCCAGGCTGAAGAGCTGGCCAAAGCCAAGCAGGAATGGCAACGCCGCCTCGACGCCTGCCCGGTCGAACAGCAGCCGTACCTGGTGCTGCAGTACGCAACGCCGGTACGCAATCAGTATCAGGTCAAGGTCCAGAGCCAGGTTGCCTGAACCGCGGCGGGGCTGGCAGCAGCCCCGCCGTCAGACCCAGGTACTCAACCAGGACAACAGCAGCGCCAGCGCCAGGCACGCCGAGCCGAGGGTGTAGTAGTAACGCGGCACGCGCCGATCAAAGGCGTCGACCAGGCCTTCGTCGACCGCCAGGCTGCGCCGCGTCAGCGCCGCCCGGCGCCGGGCGCTTTGCAGCAGCAGGCCACCAGGGCAGGTAATCAGCAGGGCCAGCAGGTTGATCAGCTTGGCCGGATGGGCCGCCAGCAGCCCCCAGAGTACTTGCACAGACATTACAGACCTCGCAGTCGCGACAGCAAAGCCGAGCATTCTACCCAAGCCGGTCGCGTTGGCTGCGGCTTTACGACCAACTGCCGATGGATTTCATCTGCCATACCCTTTGTTCTCTGCGCTGCGCTATCGCCTGGCCCTGAAGCAAAAAAAACCGCCGCCTGAGATTCAGGCAGCGGTTTTTTATGACCTGGCTGTGACGAACGCTTACTCGCCGAGCACCTGACCGATGGTCGGGTCCTTGAACAGACGGGTCAAGGCATCGCTGAGCACATCGCTGACCAGCTTGGTGTTGGTTTCCTGGTTCGGCGCCATGCCGAAGCGCTGATCCAGCGAAGCGCCGTAACGGCCGCTGTAACGGCGGTTGGCATTGGCTACGTCAGCACGGAAGGTCGCGCCGATGGTCGCCTCGGTCACATACATCTTGTCCTTGGGCGACTGGTACTTCAGTTCGGCCAGGGTCACGGTCAACTGCGGCGCATTGGAGCCGCCCTGGGTCGGGGTGAAACCGAGAAGACGCACCGCAGCTTCGGCCTGAGCCTGCAGCTTGGGCACGACATCGTTGCCGTTGACGCTGATGGTGCTGGTTTCCGGGTACATGCCGCCACGGGTGCCGAGCGACTGCGAAGGACGACCATCGACCACCCGCACCACGACTGGCTGGCCGCGACCGACCGGATTGAGCTGAGTGGTCAGCTTGGGTTGCGGGCTGAGTTGTTGCGGGCTGTGGGCACAACCGACCAGGCTCAGGCTGGCCACCGCGAGCAAACCGAACAGCAGACGTTGCAACATGCGCGTTTCTCCAGAAAATGCGGCAAAGGCCCACAGTATACCCAGCCGCTTGAACGCCAGCTATCGGCTATATCCGCTTGTCATAATGCTTTCATGGCCGTGCCGTTATCCTTGGCCCAGCCCACTCCATACAGGATTCGCCGCCATGGCCTCGCTCTGGAACCTGCTGTTCAAGCGCTCGCCCCAGCTTATCTATGCTCGCCTCGACAGCACCGGTTGCTGCCTGGGTTTCAAGCAGTGCAGCCTGCCGCCCAGGGGTAGCGGCTGGGTTCAGGTCAGTGACATGCAGCTTGCCTGGCTGGGCCGAACCTTGCCTGCCAGCGCCCGGGTTTGCGCCCATGCAAGCCGTCGTTGGCAGCAACGCAGCCTGCCCGCCTGACAAATGCTGCAATAAAAACCGCGATTAACGACCTTTCTGCCCGCGACATCGCTATAATCTCCCCCCGATTATAAGGACGTCTCCTGATCGGGCCCCGCACCTGCCGATTGACCCCGGCACCTTCACCGCCTCGCCCACAGAGAGCCTTCCACTTCAGGTCTTGCATCCGGCTGTTGCGCCTGTTTTTTCTGGCCTTCTGCACTGCATGAACCTGTGGGTTGCCATCGCGCAGTCCCTTTTTGAGGTTCACGTCTCCAAAAGAGCGTGGAAAAAACCAGGTTTTCACAACTTCACAAGAGTGTGGCGAGCAAATGAACAGTCTGGCATGTGCAACAGCAGCAGATGTGTCCCCAACAGCCCCTGATGGCCGGTATTGGCGCTCATCCATGATGAGTCACTGAGGCCGGTCCATAACGCACGTCGGACACCTTGACCATAAGTCGAATTGCCGCAGCCGTGGCAATCAGCGTTCAATAGCTGAACCCTGAGACTGATTGGCGGTGTTCGCGAAGTTGCAAGAACTGCGAAGAGTCGGACATGGCGAGCCTGGCAACCCCAGGGATCCTATGCTGTCAATTAGGTGCTGTAGATTGTGGAGACGCGTTAATGGCGCAGAACGAATCGGTTGATGTAGTACTGGTAGGCGCGGGCATCATGAGTGCCACCCTGGCCGTACTGCTCAAGGAGCTCGACCCGGCCCTTAAACTGGAGGTCGTCGAGGCGATGGACTCCGGGGCTGCAGAAAGCTCGAACCCCTGGAACAACGCCGGGACCGGCCATGCCGGCCTGTGCGAGCTGAACTACACGCCGCAGGCCGCCGATGGCAGCATCGACATCAAGAAGGCCGTGCACATCAACACTCAGTTCGAGGTGTCACGGCAGTTCTGGGCGTACCTGATCAACAAGGGCGGCCTCGGCGCGCCGCGTGACTTCATCAATCCCGTGCCACACCTGAGCTACGTCGAAGGTGACAAGGGCGTGTCCTTCCTCAAGAAGCGTTTCGAACTGCTCAAGCAGCACCACGCCTTCAGCGAGATGGAGTACACCGAAGACAAGGCGGTGATGCGCGACTGGATGCCGTTGATGATGCCCGGCCGCCCGGCCGACCAGCACATCGCCGCAACCCGCGTGATGAAAGGCACCGACGTCAACTTCGGCGCCTTGACCAACAAGCTGCTGAAAATGCTCGGCAACACCGCGGACAGCCAGGTCAAGTACAGCAAGAAGGTCGTCGGCCTGCGCCGTAACGGCGCCGGCTGGACCGTCAGCATCAAGGACGTCAATAGCGGCGGTAGCCGTGAAGTCGATGCACGCTTTGTCTTCCTCGGCGCTGGTGGCGCGGCATTGCCATTGCTGCAGGCTTCGGGCATCCCCGAGAGCAAAGGCTTTGGCGGCTTCCCGGTGAGCGGCCAGTGGCTACGCTGCGACAACCCGGAAATCGTCAAGCAGCACCAGGCCAAGGTCTACAGCCAGGCTGCTGTAGGCGCTCCGCCGATGTCGGTGCCGCACCTGGATACCCGTGTCGTCGACGGCAAGACTTCGCTGCTGTTCGGCCCCTATGCCGGCTTCACCACCAAGTTCCTCAAGCACGGTTCGCTGCTCGACCTGCCACTGTCGGTACGCCTGGGCAACCTCGGCCCGATGCTGGCAGTCGCGCGCGACAACATGGACCTGACCAAGTACCTGGTCAGTGAAGTGATGCAGTCGATGGAGCAACGCCTGGACTCGCTGCGCCGCTTCTACCCAGAAGCCAAAGCCGAAGACTGGCGCCTGGAAGTGGCCGGCCAGCGCGTGCAGATCATCAAGAAAGACCCGAAAAAAGGCGGCGTGCTGCAATTTGGCACCGAGCTGGTTGCGGCGGCCGACGGCAGCCTGGCGGCCCTGCTGGGCGCATCGCCTGGTGCTTCGGTGACGGTGTCGATCATGCTTGATCTGATCGAACGCTGCTTCCCTGAGCAAGCCAAGGGTGCCTGGGCGAGCAAGCTGCACGAGATCTTCCCTGCTCGGGAAAGTGTCCTGGCCAGCGATGCAGCGCTGTACCGCAAGGTCAGCGAGCATAACGACCAGGTATTGCAGATGGTTGAAAGCAGCCCGGCTCAGCATTACGCCTGACCGGTCTAGGGGCCGCTCTGCGGCCCCAAATCACTCCAGACTCAGATCACTCAACCACGGGCGTTGTTGATGATCTCGATGTACTCCGCCGCATTACGCTGATCAGCGATCTGCTCGACGAAGGTCTGACCGTGTTCGTCCTTGCCGTCCAGCTCATAACCCGCCTCGACGAAGAACCCGACAAACCGCTCGAAGTCATCGATGCGCAGGCCACGATAGGCTTTGACCAGCTTGTGCGCGGACGGCGACGTCACGCCGTCGGCCGGGTCGTACTGCAGAAACGACTTGATGTAGTCGTCACTGATCTCGTCACCAATCACTTGCTTCTTGTCTTTACGCATTGCCGACTCCACCTAAGCCATCACCAAATTTCGCAGGGCGGCAGTGTACCCCCGCCAATGCGCAGGCCTCAACGCGTACGTACGGTGCCGGTATGCAGATCCGCCCAGACATGGCCGTTGGCGTAAGTCAGAAACTGCACGTAGAGGGTCTCGTTGCGCAGCAGGTCGATGATCACCCGGTAGTCGGCCATCGGGTAGTTCAGGCTCAGGGTGCGGGTCTTGTCGTCGTAGACTGGCTTCTTCAGGCTCTTGCCACCTTCACCATCGAAGCTGAGCAATACTTGGGTAATCGTCGCGCCCTTGCTCAGCGGCTTGCCTTTCAGGCGCATCTGCAGCGAGGCGGTGATCGGGATCGGTTGTTGGTCAGACTGACGCTGGGTGCCGACCACTACCGAGTAGTCGGTGACTTGCAGCAACTGTTGACTGGTCGGCGCCTCTTGGCGCAGCGACTGGTCATCAGGTGGCAGAAACTGGCTGTGCAGGGGCGCCGCAGACAACGGCAGGCTCAGCGCCAACAGCAAGGGAATGAACGCACGCATGTGAGGCTCCTTGGCATGAAGCCGCACTCTAGCATGCCCGCTCAGGCGAACTGCGCGCGCATCCACACCTGGTATGCGGCAACCCCTGGCTCACCCTCACGCGGGGCCCATGGCGCCAGCTCACCCTCACCCACCGGGCGATAAGGGCCGGCCTTGCACTCGAACAGAATGCTGTCGGCGGCGAGCACCACCAGCGCGTGATAGACGCCCGGTGGCAGGTCGACACCGAGGCACTCGCCACCGGCCTCGAGCAGGCGTTTTTCGATAACCCCGCCCTCCTCGTCGAACAGCAGCAGGCCAAGGCGCCCTTTGAGCACCAGCAAGGTCTCGGCCTTGTCTTCGCTCAGGTGGCGATGCGGCGGGATGTAGGTGTCAGGCTGCAAGCCAACCGCCATGCGGTGGCACGGTTCGGCCATGGCATGAAAGTTATGGTGCTGACGCCCGCGCGGGTTGGCCGCAGCCTGCTCGGCCAGGCCGGCAAACAAGGACTGGTCGATGAATGCCGGCGCGCGCATGGCTTACAGGCCCTTGACGGCGAAGATGCCGTTGGCATTGCGCCAGTAGCCTTTGTAGTCCATGCCGTAGCCGAAGATGTAGCGGTCGATGCATGGCAAGCCGACGAAGTTGGCCTTCAGGTCCGGGCTGGCCTTGCGGTCATGCTCCTTGTCGATCAGCACGGCGGTATACACCTCACGGGCGCCGGCATGCTTGCAGAACTCGATGATCGCGCTGAGGGTGTGGCCTTCGTCGAGAATGTCATCGACGATCAGCACATCGCGGTCAATGAACGATACTTCCGGCTTGGCCTTCCAGAACAGCTCACCGCCGCTGGTCTGGTTGCGGTAGCGAGTGGCGTGCAGGTAGGACGCTTCCAGCGGGAACTGCAGATGGGTGAGCAGCTTGCCGGCGAAAATCAGGCCACCGTTCATGACGCAGAACACGACCGGGTTCTTGTCATGCAGCTCGCGGCTGATGTGCTCGCCTACCTTGGCAATGGCCGCTTCGACCTCGGCTTCGTTGTACAGGCAGTCAGCTTCGCGCATGACTTGGCGGATGTGCTCGAGATCGGCGGACATGGCGCTCCCCAGGGGTCGGAATCGGAAAAGCGGGCAAAGGTACGCATCCGCTGGCCTCAGATCAAGCGTTTATGGACTAACGTGCACAATGACAAAGCGACAGCTCAGGCTGAATAGATTAATCTAGCGCGGTTTTTTTGCCCGCCTTCCGGAGCCCTCCCCCATGCCTACTCGTGAGATCCGCCATCCGCTGATCCGCCACAAGCTCGGCCTTATGCGCCGTGCCGATATCAGCACCAAGAACTTTCGCGAACTCGCCCAGGAAGTCGGCGCCCTGCTGACTTATGAGGCCACCCAAGACCTGCCACTGGAGTCCTACGAAATCGACGGCTGGAGCGGTAAAGTCCAGGTCGAGAAAATCGCCGGCAAGAAGATCACTGTAGTACCGATCCTGCGTGCCGGCATCGGCATGCTCGACGGCGTGCTCAGCCTGATCCCGGGCGCCAAGGTCAGCGCCGTGGGCGTCGCCCGCAACGAAGAAACCCTCGAAGCGCACACCTACCTCGAGAAACTGGCACCGGACATCAACCAGCGCCTGGCACTGATCATCGACCCGATGCTGGCCACCGGTGCGTCGATGGTCGCCACCATCGATCTGCTGAAAAAAGCCGGCTGCAAGGAGATCCGCGCGATGGTGCTGGTGGCGGCCCCCGAGGGTATCGCCACAGTCGAGAAGGCCCACCCGGATGTGAGCATCTACACCGCCTCGATCGACGAGCGCCTCAACCAGCACGGCTACATCATCCCAGGCCTGGGCGATGCCGGTGACAAGATCTTCGGCACCAAGCAGAAGGACGCCTGATCATGCAGGACGGCTTCAACGACCCGCTCTGGCGCCAGGTCGTCTCGGGCGCGCAAATGCTCTTCGTGGCATTTGGCGCGCTGGTGCTGATGCCGCTGATCACCGGCCTCGACCCTAACGTGGCGCTGTTCACCGCCGGCATCGGCACCTTGCTGTTCCAGCTGGTGACGGGCCGTCAGGTACCGGTGTTTCTCGCCTCGAGCTTTGCCTTCATTACCCCGATCATCCTCGCCAAGGGTCAGTTCGGCCTGGCCGAGACCATGGGCGGAGTGATGGCGGCAGGCTTCGTCTACACCTTCATGGGCATGATGGTGAAGATCAAGGGCACCGGTTTCATCGACCGCATGCTGCCGCCGGTGGTGATCGGCCCGGTGATCATTTCAATCGGCCTGGCCATGGCGCCGATTGCCGCCAACATGGCCATGGGCAAGGGCGGCGATGGCGCCGTGCTGATTCCGTACCAGACCGCGATGCTGATTTCCATGCCGGCCCTGCTTACCACCCTGATCGTGGCCGTGTTCGGCAAAGGCATCTTCCGCCTGGTGCCCATCATTGCCGGGGTCCTGGTCGGTTTTGCCATGGCCTTTGCCTTTGGCGTGGTCGACACTGCCAGGATCGCTGCGGCGCCCTGGCTGGCGATCCCTCATTTCACCGCGCCAGCGTTCAACTGGCAGGCGATTCTGTTCATCGTTCCGGTGGCCCTGGCGCCGGCAATCGAGCATATCGGTGGAGTGATTGCTGTCGGTAGCGTGACTGGTCGCGACTACCTGAAAAAGCCCGGCCTGCACCGCACGTTGCTGGGCGATGGCCTGGCCACTACTGCTGCCGGCCTGTTCGGCGGGCCGCCCAACACGACCTACGCGGAAGTGACCGGTGCGGTGATGCTGACCAAGAACTACAACCCGAAGATCATGACCTGGGCGGCGGTGTTTGCCATCACCCTGGCGTTTGTCGGCAAGTTTGGTGCGCTGCTGCAGAGCATTCCGGTGCCGGTCATGGGTGGGATTCTGTGTCTGCTGTTTGGCTCGATTGCGGCGGTGGGGATGAATACCATGATCCGCCACAAGATCGACCTGAGCGAGGCGCGTAACCTAGTGATTGTTTCGGTGACGTTGGTGTTCGGGATTGGCGGGGTACTGATTGGCAGCGGTGATGGGCCGGATGACTGGGGTCTGAAGGGGATTGCGCTGTGTGCCATTGTGGCGATTGTGTTGAATCTGTTGCTGCCTGGGAATGATGGGTGGAAGAACAACAAGCTGGATGATCAGTTGCCTTGATAGGTGATTGGCTGACCCAGCTTTGTTGGGGCTTATCCGGTATTTTTGTGGGTAGTTAGGGCCCCTTCCGCCTACGGCGGCTTACTTTGGTCTTACTGCGTCCGCGGCCAAAGTAAGCAAAGCCGCCCGCTCCCACATACGGCCCCTGCGCTGCGCTCCGGGGTTCCCTTGATCTTGATCTTGATCTTGATCCACCGGCGACTCAGGAGGCCGAGCGCAGGTCTTGCGAAGGGAGGTGACGGCCATGGATGGCCGGCAAGCGCTGCGGGCCAGGAGGCCCGTACAGCGCGGTCCTCCCGGGAGCAAGGCCGGAGCGAGGGAACCCCGCAGCGCAGCGAAGGGGCCGGATGTGGAGCCAAGCCCTTTTTTGGTTACTTTTTTGGGGCGTTTGCCAAAAAAGTGACTCGCCGTAAGGGCGAAAGGGGCCCGAACAGCCAATAAATCAAATGGATAGTGCGAAAGGGGTCGGCACTATCACCATTAGAAACTGGCCCCACCCCTCAAGCCCCCTCACAAAGCCCAGCCAACGTCCGAGCCCACTGCGGATGATCATTCAAGCAAGGCACAAGCACCAACTCCTCCCCCCCAGCCTCGATAAACTGCTCCCGCCCCCGATCCCCGATCTCCTCGAGCGTCTCGATACAGTCAGCAACAAACGCCGGGCACATCACCAGCAACCGCTTCACCCCAGCCTTGGCCAACTCATCAAGCCGCGTCTCGGTATAAGGCTCGATCCACTTGGCCCGCCCCAACCGCGACTGGAACGACGCCGACCACTTGCCATCCGCAATGCCCATCGCCTTGGCAAACGCCGCCGCACTGGCCAGGCACTGCGAGCGATAGCACACGGCCCGCACATTGGCACACGCCTGCTGGCAGCAATCGGCACTCTGGAAGCAATGGTTGCCGGTCGGATCAAGCTTCTTCAGATGCCGCTCAGGCAGCCCATGGAAGCTCAACAACAGATGGTCATAGTCATCCTGCAGATACGGCCGCGCACTGGCCACCAACGCATCGATATAGCTCGGCTGATCATAGAACGGCTGCAACACCCGCATCTCCAGCGGCAACTGGTGCTGCGCAATGGTCTGCGTCGCCAGTTCGATCACGGTGGTTACCGTGCTGTCAGCGAACTGCGGATAGAGCGGCGCCAGCGTCACCTTGCGTACGCCCTGCGCAGCCAGGCGCTTGAGCACCTCCGGTAGCGCCGGCTGGCCATAGCGCATGGCCACTTCCACCGGGCCATGCGGCCAATGCGCATGCATGGCGGCTTGCAGACGACGGGTCAGCACCACCAGTGGCGAGCCCTCATCCCACCAGATCGACGCGTAGGCATGAGCCGACTGCTCAGGGCGCTTGATCAGGATCAGCGACACCAGCAAGCGCCGCACCGGCCACGGCAGGTCGATCACGTACGGGTCCATCAGAAACTGGTTGAGGTAGCGGCGCACGTCGGCTACCGAAGTGGAGGCTGGCGAACCCAGGTTGACCAGCAGCAGGGCATGATCGGTCATGCAGCGTCCTATGTCAGAGGCGCCCGGACAGGTTGTCCAGCGCCGATTGCAGATCGTTGAAACGGAAGGTGAAGCCAGCCGCCAGCAAGCGCGTCGGGCGCGCGCGCTGGCCACCGAGAAGCAAAGTCGACAGCTCGCCCAGCCCGGCCTTCAACACCAACGCCGGCACGGGCAACAACGCCGGTCGATGCAGCGCCTTGCCCAGGCATTTGGCAAAGGTACGGTTGCGCACAGGCTCTGGCGCGCAGGCATTATAAGGACCGCTGGCGTCGTTGTGGCGCATGAGAAAATCTATCAGAGCGATCTGATCATCTATATGGATCCACGGCATCCACTGCCGACCACTGCCCAGCGGCCCGCCCAGGCCGAGTTTGAACGGCAGGCGCAGGCGCGACAAAAAGCCGCCATCGCTGGCCAGCACCAACCCGGTCCGCACCAGCACCACGCGTATGCCAAGCGCTTGAGCACGCTGCGCAGTCTCTTCCCAGGCGATGCACAGCTGGCTGGCGAAGTCCTCCTTGACCGGTTGCGCAGCCTCGGTCAGCTCGCGCTCACCGCCATCGCCATACCAGCCCACTGCTGAGCCTGACACCAGCACTTCAGGGCGCTGCTCGCGCTTTTGCAGCCACGCCAGCAACTGCTCGGTCAAAGTAATGCGGCTGGCCCAAAGCAGGTTGCGCCGCGCTGCGGTCCAGTGCCGGTCGGCAATCGGTGCGCCGGCCAGATTGATCACTGCGTCGATTGGGTCATCGCCATCCAGATCATCCAGCTGGGCGATACCGCGTACGCCGCTGCCACAAAGCATCGGCACCTGTTCCGGGCGCCGGCTCCAGACCGTCAACCGATGGCCCTGGCCAGTCCACAGACGGCAAAGATGCCTGCCGAGCAAACCGGTACCGCCTGTCAGCAATATATGCATGGCTGTGTCCTCGCAGATCGTCGGGGTGGTCTATTTTTAACAACAAGGCACTTTCTTGACCGCACGCTCTCGGATAAACATAGGCCAAGCTGGCCTATAGAGCGGAATAACCTTATACAAACTTTACGCATTGTACAGGTTTGCAAGACCGCGTAATCTGCTTCGAGCAAGGTTAGAAGAGGCCATCATGACAGTACCTATTGCCATCATTGGTGCCGGCATTGCCGGCCTTTCCGCAGCCCAGGCCCTGCAGGCCGCCGGCCAGACTGTGCACTTGTTCGACAAAGGCCACGGCAGTGGTGGGCGGATGGCCAGCAAGCGCAGCGATGCCGGTGCGCTCGACCTGGGCGCGCAGTACTTCACTGCCCGCGACCGGCGCTTCGTCGAGCAGGTGCAACAGTGGGAAGCCGCTGGCCATGCCGCGCAATGGAAGCCGCAGCTGTACAACTATCGCGATGGCGTCCTCAGCCCTTCCCCAGACGAGCAAGTGCGCTGGGTCGGCGTGCCGCGCATGAGCGCCATCACTCGCGGCCTGCTCAAGGACGTCACAGTCAATTTCGGCTGCCGCATCGCCGAGGTGTTTCGCGGCAAGCAGTACTGGCACCTGCAGGATACCGAAGGCTGCAGCCACGGCCCCTTCAGCCGGGTCGTGATTGCCGTGCCCGCACCGCAAGCCACGCCACTACTGGCAGCAACCCCAAAATTGGCAGCGGTCGCCGCCGGCGTGCAGATGGAACCCACCTGGGCCATCGCCCTGGCCTTCGAGACGCCACTGCAAACGCCCATGCAAGGTTGCTTCGTGCAGGACAACCCACTCGACTGGCTGGCGCGCAACCGCAGCAAACCAGGGCGCGACGAGCAGCTCGACACCTGGGTGCTGCATGCCACGTCTGACTGGAGCAAGCAGCACATCGACCTGAGCAAAGAGCTGGTGATCGAGCAGTTGAGCGGCGAATTTGCCGAGCTGATTGGCTGCGCGGTGCCGGCCCCAACCTTTGCCCTGGCCCACCGCTGGCTGTATGCCCGCCCCGCCGCTGGCCATGAATGGGGGGCGCTCGCGGATGCTGACCTGGGCTTGTACGCCTGTGGCGACTGGTGCTTGTCTGGCCGGGTCGAAGGCGCTTGGTTGAGTGGCCAGGAAGCGGCAAGACGCTTGCTCGAGCATCTGGAATAGACCTGGCTGTAAATCTGTACAGAAAAAACTGTTTGCATAAGTGCGTGGCTGTGCTGGAATAGACTTGTACACAAGGAGCAACCTTGTACAAGTTTTCTGGAGGCAGCGATGAACGCGTCGGCGAAACCCCGCATTGGCATCAGTGCCTGCCTGCTCGGCGAGAACGTGCGCTACAACGGCGGGCACAAGGCTTCCGAACTCTGCTTGAGTGCTTTCGAAGCGCACTTCGACTGGGTACCGTTGTGCCCTGAGGTCGCCATCGGCCTGGGTATTCCGCGCGATCCGATCCGCCTGGTAGGTGATCCGCAGCAGCCCGAAGTGGTTGCCACGCGCAACCCCGGCGCCAACTACTCTGCCCCACTGCGCGCCTACGGCGAGCAGATGGCTGATGAAATCGGCGATGTCTGCGGTTATATCTTCATGCAGAAGTCACCCTCATGCGGCCTGGAGCGGGTCAAGGTCTATCAGGACAACGGCCACCCTGCGCTCAAAGGTGGCCGCGGTGCCTACGCCGACGCTTTCTGTGCGCGGCGCCCCGATCTGCCGGTCGAAGAGGAGGGCCGCCTGCATGATCCGGTACTGCGGGAGAACTTCATCAGCCGCGTGTATGCCTACGCCGACTGGCAGCAGCAACTGGCTGCGGGGCTGAGCCGGGGTGCGTTGGTGAGTTTCCATTCGCGGTACAAATACCTGCTGATGGCCAACAACCCCAAAGCCTATCGCGAGCTTGGCCGGATGTTGGGCAGCATGCGCAAGGATGCCGATCCGCAGCAGGTCGGCGCGCAGTACTTCAGCCTCCTGATGCAGGCACTGCGCCGCCCGGCAAACCGTGGCACGCATTGCAACGTGCTGCTGCACCTGAGCGGTTATCTGCGCGATGCGCTGGACCAGGGTGACCGCGCCGAGCTGCAGCAGGTGATCGGCCAATATCAGCAAGGGATCGTGCCATTGGTAGTACCGATGACCCTGCTCAAACACCACCTGCGGGTACATCCAGACCCCTACCTCAGCCAGCAGGCCTATCTGCAGCCCCACCCCGAAAGCCTAGGTTTACGCAATGCAGTCTGAAGATTTGATGCCCATCGGCGAGCTTGCCCGCCGCACTGGGGTAAACCCGGTCACCTTGCGAGCCTGGGAGCGGCGCTATGGTTTGCTCAAGCCGCAACGCACGGCCAAGGGGCATCGTCTGTACGGCTCCGACCAAGTCGAGCAGGTGCAGGCGATCCTGCGCTGGCTCGAGCGTGGTGCTTCGGTCGGCCAGGTCCGTGAGCTGCTTGAACACGCCCCAAGCGTTGCCCCACAAGGGGACTGGCAGTTGCGCGAGCAGGCGTTGATCGAAGCGGTGGGCAACTTGTCCCAGCGCACCCTCGACCAGCAGCTCAATCAGGCCATGGCGCTGTACCCGGCCGTCACGCTCTGTGAACAGCTGCTGCTGCCGTTGCTGCACAGCCTCGCCCGGCGCTGGCAAACGCATTTCAACGCCCGCCTCGAGCAGGCGTTTTTTCACACCTGGCTGCGCAGCAAGTTCGGCGCACGGGTGTATCACGACAATCAGCAGCTTGCAGGGCCGCCGGTGCTGTTGGTGGTCGACAGCGATCGCGGCTTCGACGCGCATCTGTGGCTGTGCGCCTGGCTGTTTACCAGCAGTGGCCGCGCCGTCGAGGTGCTCGAGTTCGCGGTCGCCGGCGCGCAGCTGCAACGCGCCGTGAGCGAGCTGCAAGCGCAGGTACTGGTACTGCTGCTCGGCCCGCGCGTTGACTATGCCGCCCTCGAGCGCGCACTGCATGGCATCGACGCGGCAAAACTACTGGGTGGCGAAACAATTGCCCTGCACCAGACCCAACTGGAAGCCATGCAGCAACCCGGCCTGTCCCTGTTCGACACACCGCAGGCCGCCTTGCGCCTGCTTCAGCGACTTGCGCTCACCCCGCCAGAGACGACTCCTTCATGCAATTGATGTGGCTGCGCAGCGACCTGCGCATCGATGACAACAGCGCCCTCAGCGCTGCCTGTGAACGCGGCCCCACCGTAGCCGTGTGGATAGCCAGCCCCGCGCAATGGTTGAGCCATGACGATGCCCCGTGCAAGGTCGACTTCTGGTTGCGCAACCTGCGCGAGTTAAGCCAATCACTGCAGCAACTGAACATCCCGCTGCTGATTCGCCACACCGACGACTGGGCTCAGGTGCCGCAAGTGCTGCTCGATATCTGCCGGGAGCACGCGGTGGAAGCAGTGCACTGGAATGACGAATATGGCGTCAACGAGCAACTACGCGATGAGTGCGCAGAGGCCCTGCTGCGCAGCAGCGACATCAGCGTGCATCGTTACCTTGATCAGTTGCTGCTCAACCCCGGCACCGTGCTGACCAAGGCCGGCCAGTATTTTCAGGTGTTCGGCCAGTTCAAGCGTGCCTGCCTCGAGCGTCTGCAGCATGGCATGCCTGCCATGGCCAGCAGAGTTGCGAAACAAGCTGCGACGAAGATCGCCAGCGACCCGATCCCATCTGGCTTCGACGGATTTGCCGAGCCCACTCAGGCGTTGCGGGAATTGTGGCCCGCCGGTGAAAAAGAAGCGCAGCGGCGCCTCGCCGAGTTTGCCGAACACAGCATCGATGATTACCTGCAACTGCGCGATTTACCGGCCGAACCCGGCACCAGCCAGTTGTCCGCATACCTGGCAGCGGGGGTAATTTCCCCTCGGCAGTGCCTGCATGCGGCGTTGTCGGCCAATCGCGGCGAGTTCGACAGCGGCAGTGCCGGCGTGCAGACCTGGATCAACGAACTGCTCTGGCGTGAATTCTACAAACACATCCTGGTCGGTTATCCACAGGTCTCCCGCCACCAACCATTCCGCGCACACACCGCTGCCCTGCCCTGGCGCAATGCACCGGAAGATTTGAAGGCCTGGGAACAAGGCCGCACCGGCTTCCCCATCATCGACGCAGCGATGCAGCAACTGCTGGCAACTGGCTGGATGCATAACCGCCTGCGCATGATCGTCGCGATGTTTCTGAGCAAGAACCTGCTGATCGACTGGCGCCACGGAGAGCGGCACTTCATGCGTCATCTGATCGACGGCGACCTGGCCGCCAACAATGGTGGCTGGCAGTGGAGCTCATCGACCGGCACCGACTCGGTACCGTACTTCCGCATCTTCAATCCGGTGACGCAATCGCAACGTTTTGATCCCAAAGGGCGCTTTATTCGTCAGTGGCTCCCCCAATTGAAGGCCCGCGACGATAAATCCATTCATTTGCCCATGAAATCTGCTGATCTTTTTGCTACAACCTCTTATCAGAGTCCAATTGTGGATCTCGCAAGCAGTCGCCAGCGCGCATTGGAGGCCTTCAAGGGCTTACCCGCTCGGCAGGATTAGAGGGCAGTGTGTGACACACACCAGGCCACCGAGGCCGCTGCACAGGTGCAAGCGGTCTGGGGCGCGCTGGATGCTCTGATCATCAATGCCGGAACCTTTGATTACCTCGCGCCCGAGCTTCTGCAGGCGCATAGCATCGATTCGACCGTGGTCGCACCACAATCGCTGCAGGCGCCGGTCACAGCCGCGCATGCCATCCCCGAACAATGGACAGCCGAAACCGCAGCGCAAGTGCTGGTCAGCAGCCTGGCTGAACGGGAGTCGGAACTGGTGTTGGAAGTGTGGAGCCTGAGCAGCCTGTGGCCGTTACCGCGCTAGAGCGGTTCCGGGGCCGCCTGGCGGCCCCGGCTACCTGACGGCGCGCTTACAGCGCCATACGGTAATGCAGCGAGTAGCTCTCTACACCATCATTGGGCTGCTTGATCCCGGCATTGGAGTAGTGGATCGCGCGCACGCCGATCTCGTGGCCGCCAGCAAAGCGCAGGCCGAAGCCGATGCGGTCTTCGAACTGGAACGACGAGCCCAGGTCATTGCTTTCCAGCTTGGTGCGCGAAAACGCAGCGACACCGATGCCTGCTTCGATGTACGGCTTGACGCTGTCACCGGCGAATTCATAGACGAATACCGGCGCGAATGACAGGCTGTGGTTGCTGGCAGTGGTGTCGCCGTCCCAGAAGGTATAGGCGCCATCCCAGTAGCCGGTTACCCGACCAACACTGGTTTGCCACCAGCTGGCATCCCAATTCGATTGCAGGCCCAGGCGGTAGACCATGGTGGAGTCGCCGGTCTGCCCTACCGAGAGCGACACGTCCGCCGCCTGCGCCGTTGTCATTTGCCCCATTGCGAAGGCGGCAGCCGCCGCCAAACCAAGCAGTTTCTTCATGAGAAACATCCCTTTCATTTGCTGTTTTAAGTGTTATGCCTCATCGGCACCTAGTAGAAATCAAAGCTTGTACGATAGTTCAGCTTTCTAGGTGGCTTTTCACATTTTTTTTACAGTGGGAAGCTTCGCACACTGTCGGACTTCTTCCACAACAAAGGTAGGATTTTTCTTAAATTGTCCGGATCACTGCTGGTCCAGAAGGCGGTCTGCTGCGCCGGCCCCTCTGCCAATAGGTCGCGTTCGCCGAGTAAACGCTGAAGTTGCCGGGCCACCGCAGCGCCGGTATCGATGATCGCTACATCTGCCGGAACCAGTTCGGCCAGTAGCGGGCGCAAGAAGGGATAATGCGTACAGCCCAGAATCAGCGTGTCACAACCCGCCTGCAGCAGCGGTTGAACATACCCTGCGAGCAACCGGCGCAACTCGGCGCTGATCAGGTCACCCGCCTCGATCCGCTCGACCAACCCCGGGCAGGGCTGGGTGATGACGCGGACGTCGCTGGCGAAGCGGTCGAGCAAGGCGGCAAATTTGGCACTTTGCAGAGTACCGGTGGTGGCCAGCACTCCCACTACGCCTGAACGAGTCGCCGCCGCCGCCGGTTTGACCGCAGGTTCCATCCCCACCAACGGCCACTGCGGGTACTGCTCGCGCAGATCGGCTACGGCGGCCACGGTCGCGGTATTACAGGCCAGCACCATCGCCTTGGCACCTTGCTGCTGAAAAAACTCAGCGATATGGCGCAAGCGCTGGCGGATGTAGTCAGGGGATTTTTCGCCGTAGGGCACGTGGCCACTGTCGGCCACGTAGAGCAGTGATTCGTTGGGCAGTCGGCGCTGGATCTCGGCGAGCACCGACAAACCGCCGACCCCCGAGTCCATCACGCCGACCGGCGCCGAGCGCTCAGCCATGGCGCTGAGCGCACACGGCGCAGGCCGGGTCACGCTTGACCCGCAGTTCGCGCATGCGCGTAGTCAGCGCATCGATCAGCAGCAGGCGACCGACCAGCGGCTCGCCGAATTCGGCCAGCAGCTTGAGTGCTTCAAGTGCCTGCAGGCTACCGACCAGGCCTACCAGCGGGCCGATCACACCGGCTTCGCTGCAGGTCAGTTCGGCCTCGCTGCCGTGGCCATACAGGCAGTGGTAGCAAGGGCTGGTATCGCGCCGGGTGTCGAACACCGACAACTGGCCTTCGAGGCGAATCGCCGCGCCGCTGACCAGAGGCCTGGCCGCAGCTACGCACGCGGCATTGACCGCCTCGCGAGTGGTGAAGTTATCCGAGCAATCCAGCACCACATCGACCGCTGACACAGCCGCTGCCAGGGAATCCTCGTCCAGCGCCAAGCGGTGCGCAACCAGCTTGATCTCCGGGTTGATCGCCTGCAGCCGCCTGATCGCCGAGTCGACCTTGCCCATGCCGACACTGTCGGTGTCATGGATGATCTGCCGCTGCAGGTTGGTCAGGTCGACCGTGTCGAAGTCGGCCAGATGCAGCTCGCCAACCCCCGCCGCTGCCAGGTACAACGCCACCGGCGAGCCGAGGCCGCCGACGCCGACCACCAGCGCCTTGCTCTGCTTGAGCCGCAACTGGCCGTCGATATCCACTTGAGCCAGCAGGACCTGCCGGCTGTAGCGCAGCAGTTCCTGATCACTCAGCATGGCAGGCGCCCCAGCGAGATGCGTTCGTGGCCGCCCAGGTCACGCCGGCTGGCGACCTCGGTGAAGCCCTGTTGGCTGAGCAGTTCACGCACAGCATCAGCCTGATCGTAGCCGTGCTCAAGCAACAACCAGCCGCCTTCGACGAGGTGCTCAGGCGCCTGGGCGATGATCACGCGCAGATCATCCAGGCCATCGTCACCTGCCACCAGGGCACTGCTCGGCTCGAAGCGCACATCGCCAGCGACCAGATGCGGGTCGGCAGCACGGATATACGGCGGGTTGCTCAGAATCATCGCGAAGCGCTCGCCAGCCAGGGCATCAAACCAGTGGCTCTTGCGCACCTCGACGTTGCTCAACTGCAAGCGCTGACGATTACGCTCGGCCAGCGCCACGGCGGCGTCGATCCGGTCTACGGCGACCACCTGCCAAACCGGGCGTTCGCTGGCCAGGGCCAAGGCGATCGCGCCGGTGCCAGTGCCCAGATCGAGCAACCGCGCCGGGCCGCCGGCTTGCAGCTCGAGGGCGGTTTCAACCAACAGCTCGGTATCGGGCCGCGGGATCAGGGTGTCTGGCGCAACCTCGAGGTCGAGCTTCCAGAACCCCTGCTGACCGAGAATATAAGCCACCGGCTCGCCGTCACGGCGGCGCGCGAGGTAGTCGGCAAACACCTGCGCGGCCTCACTGCTGACGATGCGCTCAGGCCAGGTGTGGAGAAAGCTGCGCGACTTGCCCAGGGCAGCCGCCAGCAGCAACTCGGCATCGAGCCGTTCGGTCGGCGAATCTGGCAACTGTGCGTTGCGCAGCAGGCTGGCAATAATGGTCATCAGTCCCCCAGGGCAGCCAATTGATCGGCCTGGTATTCGGCCAGCAACGGTTCGATCACGGCATCGACGCCGCCGGCGAGGATGTCATCCAGGGAGTACAGGGTCAGGTTGACGCGGTGATCGGTCACCCGTCCCTGTGGATAGTTATAGGTGCGAATGCGCTCGGAGCGGTCACCCGAGCCGACCAACAGCTTGCGCTCGCTGGCAATGGCGTTCTGCGCAGCGCTGGTCTGGATGTCGTTGAGCTTGGCCGACAGCCAGGACATGGCGCGGGCGCGGTTCTTGTGCTGGGAACGCTCTTCCTGGCACTCGACCACGATGCCGGTCGGCAAGTGGGTGATGCGGATCGCCGAGTCGGTCTTGTTGATATGCTGACCGCCAGCACCGGAGGCCCGGTAGGTGTCTACACGCAGGTCAGCCGGATTGATCTCGATCGCCACCTGCTCGTCGGGCTCGGGCAGCACTGCCACGGTGCAGGCGGAGGTATGGATACGCCCTTGCGATTCGGTCTCCGGCACCCGCTGCACACGGTGCGCGCCGGACTCGAACTTGAGCTTGGCGTAGACGTTATCACCTTCGATGCGGGCGATGATCTCTTTATAGCCGCCGTGCTCGCCGACGTTCTCGGACAGAATCTCCAGGCGCCAGCCGCGCTTCTCGGCATACCGCGAGTACATGCGGAACAGGTCGCCGGAGAAAATCGCCGCCTCGTCGCCGCCGGTGCCAGCACGGATTTCCAGGAACACGTTGCGACCGTCGTTGGGGTCCTTGGGCAGCAGCATGCGCTGCAGCTGCGACTCCAGCTCGACCAACTGCTCCTTGGCTTCGCGGACTTCCTCGACGGCCATCTCGCGCATGTCCGGGTCGCTGTCCTTGAGCAGCGCCTGCGCGCCCTCGAGGTCAGCCTGGACCTTGCGCCATTCCTGGTAGGCGCTCATCACCGGCTCGACTTCGGCGTATTCCCTGGAATAGGCCCGGAAGCGCGTCTGGTCGGCAATGACCTCGCCGTCACCGAGCAGGGCAGTCAGTTCCTCGAAGCGGTCCTGGAGGATATCCAGTTTATTCAGCAGCGACGCTTTCATTGCGGGGGTTTGTCCGTGGAGCCCTCGTTGAGGGCAAAGAGTTCCTGGGCCATGGCCAGCGCATCGACGCGGCCCTCGGCCGAGAGCTTTTTCAGCTGCACGCTGGGTGCGTGCAGCAATTTGTTGGTCAGCCCTCGGGCCAGCTGGGCCAGCACGTCCTCCGGGTTGCCGCCGTTGGCCAGCAGCCGCTGGGCCTTCTGCAGCTCTTCATCGCGTAGCCGTTCACTTTGCTGGCGGTAGGCCTTGAGCACGTCGACCGCAGCCAGCTCGCGCAGGCGAACCATGAAGTCGCCGGCGCCGGCCGCAACCAGCTCTTCGGCAGCTTGCGCCGCGCCCTGGCGACTCTTGAGGTTTTCGGCGACGACATCGTGCAGGTCATCAACGGTATACAGGTAGACGTCATCCAGCTCGCCGACCTGCGCTTCGATATCCCGCGGCACGGCAATGTCGACCATGAAGATCGGCTTGTGCCGGCGTTGCTTCAGCGCGCTTTCGACCGCGCCCTTGCCCAGAATCGGCAACTGGCTGGCAGTGGAACTGATGACGATATCGCTGTGTGCCAGCTCCTGAGGGATGTCCGCCAGCAGTACGGCATGGGCGCCGAACTGCTCGGCGAGCATGCTTGCCCGCTCCAGGGTACGGTTGGCCACGACGATACGGCGCACGCCCTGCTCATGCAGATGGCGGGCAACCAGGGTGATGGTTTCGCCAGCCCCGATCAGCAGCGCCTGGCTACGGCCCAGGTCACTGAAGATCTGCTTGGCCAGGCTGACCGCGGCAAACGCCACCGACACCGGGTTTTCGCCGATCGCGGTGTCGGTCCGTACCTGCTTGGCGGCGCTGAAGGTGGCCTGGAACAGGCGCCCCAACAGCGGCCCGATGGTGCCGGCCTCACGCGCCACGGCGTAGGCCGACTTCATCTGGCCGAGGATCTGCGGCTCGCCCAGCACCAGCGAGTCCAGCCCGGAGGCGACCCGCATCATGTGCCGCACGGCGTCATGTTCCTCATGCACGTAGGCGCTTGCGCGCAGTTCATCTACGCTGAGCTGGTGGTAGTCGGCCAGCCATTGCAGCACCGCGTCGGCGGTCAACTGGTCCTGCTCTATGTAAAGCTCGCTGCGGTTGCAGGTCGACAGGATCGCTGCCTCGCGGCTGGCGGTCAGTCGGCAGAGCTGCTGCAGGGCGTCGACCAGCTGCTCGGGCGTAAACGCCACGCGCTCGCGTACGTCTACCGAGGCAGTCTTATGGTTGATACCAAGTGCAAGAAAGGCCATGCAAGGTCGCTGGTTGTGACGTGAAGCCGATAATTGTCCTACTTCGCAGGTTCCAGAACAACCACCGTTCACTATTGTCGTAATAGATCGTGGCCATGATGGCCACTACACGCGCCTGATTCTTAATCACGCGGTATGGCTTCGCAGGTGGGTTTGCCACTGCGCTTGTGTCATCATGCTGCGACCGCCGGATAGCACTTTTATACCTTATCTATGAATAGATCCCACGCACTGCTGCTCACCTTCGCCCTGCTGCAGGGCTGCCAAAGCCTGGCCCCGCAGAACGCCGCCGAGCCGCCTGCTGCAGAGGCCGCCAAGGCTGCGCAGGAAAAGCCCGTGGTGTACGGATCGTTCAAGCCGGAAACCCTCTACAGCCTGCTCGTCGCCGAGTTGGCCGGCCAGCGCAACCGTTTCGATATCGCCCTGGCCAACTACGTGGACCAGGCCGAGAAAACCCAGGACCCAGGCGTCTCCGAGCGGGCCTTCCGCATTGCCGAGTACCTTGGTGCCGACGAACCGGCGCTGGATACCGCGCTGATCTGGGCCCGCAACGACCCGGACAACCTCGACGCCCAACGCGCCGCCGCGATCCAGCTGGCGCGTGGCGGGCGCTACGACGAGTCGATGGTGTTCATGGAAAAGGTCCTGCAAGGTCAGGGCGATACCCATTTCGACTTCCTCGCGCTGTCTGCAGCCGAGACCGATCAAAGCACCCGGGATGGCTTGATGCAGAGCTTCGAGCGCCTGTTGGTGAAGTACCCCGAGAACGGCCAGCTGATCTTCGGCAAGGCGCTGCTGCTCAATCAGGACGACAAACCGGAGCAAGCGCTGGCTCTGCTGGAGCAGCACCCACCGCAAAATGGCGAAATCGCTCCGATCCTGCTCCGTGCACGCCTGCTGCAAGCCCTCGACCGCGGCCCTGAAGCATTGCCACTGCTGCGCCGAGCAATTCGCGACAACCCGGAAGACAAGCGCCTGCGCCTGACCTATGCGCGCACCTTGGTCGAACAGGACCGCATCGGCGACGCCAAGGCCGAGTTCGAAAGCATGCTCCAGCAGTACCCGGAGGATGACGAACTGCGCTATTCCCTGGCGCTGGTATGCCTGGAAAACAAGGACTGGGACGAGGCCGAAGGCTATCTGCAAGAGCTGGTCGAACGCGACAGCAACGTCGATGCCGCGCACCTCAACCTGGGCCGGATCCGCGAGCAGCGCAACGACCCGCAAGCGGCACTGCGCGAATACGCAATGGTGGGCCCAGGCGCTGACTACTTGCCGGCGCAACTGCGCCAGGCCGACATCCTCATCGCCAACGGCCGCGGCCGCGAGGCCTCGCGCCTGCTCGCCGAAGCCCGCGAAGCACAGCCCGACTACGCCATCCAGCTGTACCTGATCGAGGCCGAAAGCTACGGCAACAACGACAAGCCGGCGCAGGCCGACCAGGTCCTGCAGCAAGCTATCAAGCGCTACCCGGACGACATCAACCTGCTTTATACCCGCGCCATGCTCGCCGAAAAGCGTGACGACCTCGGCCAGATGGAAAAGGACCTGCGCGCCATCATCACCCGCGAGCCGGAAAACGCCATGGCCCTGAATGCCCTCGGCTACACCCTGGCCGACCGCACCACGCGCTATGCCGAAGCCAAAGCCCTGATCGAAAAAGCCCACCAACTGACCCCGGACGACCCTGCCGTGCTCGACAGCCTTGGCTGGGTGAACTATCGCCTGGGCAATCTGGATGAAGCCGAGCGCTACCTGCGCCAGGCGTTGGTGCGCTTCCCCGATCACGAAGTGGCAGCCCACCTGGGCGAAGTGCTCTGGGCCAATGGCAAGCGCCGCGAAGCGCGCCAGGTCTGGGCCAAAGCCTTCGAAACCCAACCCGACAGTAGTGTCCTGCGCAAGACCGTCTTGCGCCTGACCGGATCAGAGACTCTCTAAGCCATGTTTTTGCGTCATTGCCTTACCTTTACCCTGATCGCCGTGCTCGCTGGCTGCAGCAGCTTTGGTAGTCGTGAAGCCGTGCAGGGCCAGGGCGACCCACAACTGTGGCGTCAACACAAACAACAGCTGAGCAGCCTCGACGGCTGGCAGATCAACGGCAAGGTCGGCATCCGCGCGCCCAAGGACTCCGGTAGCGGCACCTTGTTCTGGCTGCAGCGCCAGGATTACTACGACATCCGCCTGGCTGGCCCGCTCGGCCGCGGTGCCGCGCGTCTGACCGGTCGTCCCGGCGGCGTGGTGCTGGAGGTAGCCAACCAGGGCCGCTATGAAGCGCCGAGCCCAGAGGCTCTGCTCGCCGAACAGCTTGGCTGGGAATTGCCGGTGTCGCATCTGGTCTGGTGGGTGCGCGGCCTGCCCGCCCCCGACAGCAAGAGCCAACTGACCCTCGACCAGGACAGCCGCCTGGCCAGCCTGAACCAGGATGGCTGGCAGGTGCAGTACCTGAGCTACACCGAGCAGAATGGCTACTGGCTGCCAGAGCGAATCAAGCTGCATGGCAAGGACATCGACGTCACCCTGGTGGTCAAAGACTGGCAACCGCGGCAACTGGGGCATTGATCGATGACCACGCTGAGCCTGCCGGCACCGGCCAAGCTGAACCTGTGGCTGCATATCATTGGCCGCCGCGATGACGGTTACCATGAGCTGGAAACCGTGTTTCAGTTTCTTGACCACGCTGACCAGTTGCACTTTGCCCTGCGCGACGACGATCAGGTGCGCCTGCAGACGGACGTCCCCGGAGTCGACCACGACAGCAACCTGATCGTGCGCGCTGCGCGCCAATTGCAGCAGCAGTCAGGCTGCACTCAAGGTGTGGATATCTGGCTGGAGAAGCTTCTGCCCATGGGCGGCGGCATTGGCGGCGGCAGCTCCGACGCCGCGACCACCTTGCTCGGCCTCAACCATCTGTGGCAACTGGGCTGGGACCTTGATCGCCTGGCTGCGCTGGGACTGAGCCTGGGCGCCGATGTACCGGTGTTCGTGCGCGGCCATGCGGCCTTCGCCCAAGGTGTTGGCGAGCAGCTCACCCCGGTCGATCCGGCCGAGCCGTGGTATGTCGTGCTGGTGCCGCAAGTGTCTGTCAGCACAGCGGAAATTTTTTCACATCCGCAGTTGACACGTGATTCCCTCCCCCTTAAGATGCGCCCCGTTCCCGAGGGAAACAGTCGAAATGACTGCCAACCGGTGGTAGAGCAAAGTTACCCGGAAGTTCGCAATGCGTTGAATCTTCTTGGTAAATATACTGAAGCTCGATTAACCGGTACTGGAAGTTGCGTGTTTGGGGCCTTCCCAAGCAAAGCCGAAGCTGATAAAGTTCTGGCCCTTCTTTCAGAGACTCAAACAGGGTTTGTGGCAAAAGGAAGCAACGTTTCGATGTTGCATCGCAAGCTACAGAGTCTGCTCTAGAAGTCGAGTACACAGTACTCGCAGCAACAGATACAGGGGCGTCGCCAAGCGGTAAGGCAGCAGGTTTTGATCCTGCCATGCGTTGGTTCGAATCCAGCCGCCCCTGCCATTTTCCTATACTCATCCAGGTATACCCTCAGCCTTCAGGTACTGCGCGTGTCCAAGATGATGGTCTTTACGGGGAACGCTAACCCCGATCTGGCTCGACGTGTCGTACGTCAGCTGCATATCCCACTTGGTGATGTTTCTGTCGGTAAGTTCTCCGACGGTGAGATCAGCACTGAGATCAATGAAAACGTCCGCGGTAAAGACGTCTTCATCATTCAGCCGACTTGCGCTCCGACCAACGATAATCTGATGGAACTGGTAGTGATGGCCGACGCCTTCCGCCGCTCCTCAGCCTCCCGAATCACCGCCGTGATTCCTTACTTCGGATACGCCCGCCAGGACCGCCGTCCGCGTTCGGCACGTGTAGCCATCAGCGCCAAAGTTGTCGCTGACATGCTCACTGTCGTGGGTATCGACCGTGTTCTCACTGTCGACCTGCACGCTGACCAGATCCAGGGTTTCTTCGATATCCCGGTCGACAACATCTACGGCTCGCCCGTATTGGTCGACGATATCGAAGACCAGCGTTTCGAGAACCTGATGATCGTCTCCCCAGACATCGGTGGCGTCGTGCGTGCACGGGCTGTTGCCAAGTCGCTGGGTGTCGATCTGGGTATCATCGACAAACGCCGTGAAAAGGCTAATCACTCCGAAGTGATGCACATCATCGGCGACGTCGAAGGGCGCACTTGCATCCTGGTAGACGACATGGTCGACACCGCCGGCACACTGTGCCACGCGGCCAAGGCTCTGAAAGAACACGGCGCTGCCAAGGTTTACGCCTATTGCACGCACCCGGTTCTGTCGGGCCGAGCGATCGAGAACATCGAGAAGTCGGTACTCGACGAGCTGGTGGTGACCAACACCATCCCGCTGTCGGCCGCTGCTCAAGCCTGTGACCGTATCCGCCAGTTGGATATTGCACCGGTTGTCGCTGAAGCGGTTCGCCGCATCAGCAACGAAGAATCGATCAGCGCGATGTTCCGCTAAGCGGAACCCCGTTGACGAAAAGCGCCCCGCCCCGACCCTTATGTCGGGGCGGGGCTTTTTTGCCCACCCCGTTTGGCGCTGGTCGCAAACGCCTGCGGGTGCTGGCTATTTTGGAGAAACAAAATGACTGATTTTACCCTGAACGCAATCAAGCGTACTGACCTGGGGAAAGGTGCGAGCCGCCGCCTGCGTCACACGCAGAGCATCCCTGCCGTCATCTACGGTGGCAACAAAGAAGCTGAGTCCGTGACCTTCGTTCTGAAGGAAATCGCCAAGCTGTTCGAAAACGAAGCTGCCTTCAGCCACGTGATCGAGCTGAACGTTGACGGCGCCAAGCAGAACGTCATCGTCAAGGCTCTGCAGCGTCACCCGGTCAAGCAGTTCATCATGCACGCCGACTTCATCCGTGTTGTCGCTGGCCAGAAACTGACCGCTCAGGTTCCAGTGCACTTCATCAACGAAGAAGCACCGATCAAGAAAGGCGGCGAGATCTCGCACGTTGAAGCTCAGATCGAAGTTTCCTGCGAAGCCAAAGACCTGCCAGAGTTCATCGAAGTTGACCTGGCTAACGCTGAAATCGGCACCATCATCCACCTGTCGGACCTGAAAGCTCCTAAAGGCGTAGAGTTCGTAGCTCTGGCCCACGGTGATGACAAAGCTGTTGCCAACGTTCACGCTCCGCGCGTTGTTGCTGACGCTGAAGAAGGCGCTGCTGAGTAATCTACTCGGCGCGCCGGTGTTGACCGGGTTACAGTGCCCAGCACTGTGCCCCACCAACTCCAAGGAAGAGCCCCTACGTGACCGCCATCCAGTTGATCGTCGGCCTGGGTAACCCCGGCCCCGAATACGAACAGACCCGGCATAACGCAGGGGCTCTTTTCGTTGAACGCATTGCCAGCGCCCAGCGGGTTTCACTCACTGCTGACCGCAAATATTTCGGCCTGACGGCAAAATTCAGCCATCAGGGCAACGACGTTCGTCTGTTGATCCCCACCACCTACATGAACCGCAGCGGCCAGTCCGTGGCGGCCTTGGCCAATTTCTTCCGGATCAAACCGGAGGCCATTCTGGTGGCTCACGACGAACTCGACTTGCCTCCGGGCGTCGCCAAACTCAAACGAGGTGGCGGCCACGGTGGGCACAACGGGCTGCGCGACATCATCGCGCAACTCGGCAACCAGAACGATTTCCATCGCCTGCGGCTTGGCATCGGCCACCCAGGTGACGCCAAGCTGGTCTCCAACTTCGTCCTTGGCCGCGCACCGCGCGCCGAACAGGACAAGCTCGACGCCAGCATCGACTTTGCCCTCGGCGTGCTGCCGGACGTGCTCGCCGGCGACTTCGCCAAGGCCATGCGCGAGCTGCACTGCCAGAAGGCCTGATCTCACCAAGAGGGGAATTTCCATGGGTTTCAATTGCGGCATCGTCGGCCTGCCCAACGTCGGCAAGTCCACCCTGTTCAACGCGCTGACCAAGTCCGGCATCGCGGCTGAGAACTTCCCCTTCTGCACCATCGAGCCGAACAGCGGTATCGTGCCGATGCCGGATGCGCGCCTCGCGGCTCTGGCTGAAATCGTCAAGCCGAACCGCATCCTGCCGACCACCATGGAGTTCGTCGACATCGCCGGCCTGGTTGCTGGTGCCTCCAAAGGTGAAGGCCTGGGCAACAAGTTCCTCGCCAACATTCGCGAGACCGACGCCATCGCCCACGTGGTGCGCTGTTTCGAAGACGAGAACGTGATTCACGTCTCCAACAGCGTCGACCCCAAGCGTGACATCGAGATCATCGACCTCGAGCTGATCTTCGCCGACCTCGACAGCTGCGAGAAGCAACTGCAGAAAGTCACCCGCAATGCCAAGGGCGGTGACAAGGAGGCCCTCGCGCAGAAGGCCATCCTCGAGAAGCTGATCCCGCACTTCACTGAAGGCAAACCAGCGCGCAGCCTGATGAAGACCATGGCTGACGACGAGAAGGCCGTGATCCGTGGCTTCCACCTGCTGACCAGCAAGCCGGTGATGTACATCGCCAACGTTGCTGAAGACGGCTTCGACAACAACCCGCACCTGGATGTAGTGCGCGCGATTGCTGAAGAAGAAGGCGCAGTGGTGGTGCCGGTGTGCAACAAGATCGAGGCCGAGATTGCCGAGCTCGAGGACGGCGAAGAGAAGGACATGTTCCTCGAAGCCCTGGGCCTGGAAGAGCCTGGCCTGAACCGGGTGATTCGCGCCGGTTACGAGCTGCTCAACCTGCAGACCTACTTCACCGCCGGTGTGCAGGAAGTACGCGCCTGGACTGTGCGCATCGGTGCTACCGCACCGCAGGCGGCTGGCGTGATCCACACCGACTTCGAGAAAGGCTTCATCCGTGCTGAAGTAGTCGCCTATGACGACTTCATTCAGTTCAAAGGTGAGAGCGGCGCCAAGGAAGCAGGCAAGTGGCGCCTGGAAGGTAAGGATTACATCGTCAAAGACGGCGATGTGATGCACTTCCGCTTCAACGTCTGATTGGTTTCAGGTTGATGTGAAAAATCCGATGCCTTGGCGTCGGATTTTTTTTGTGGCGAATTCAACAAGGAAGCAGAGCAGCATGGAACAGCAGATTATTCTTATGCGTCATGGCCAGCCGCAACTGGCTGTGACCAGTCGAGTTGCCCTCGGTGACATGCGGGGTTGGATCGAAGACTATGATCGCTCAGTCATCACCCAAGACCCTGCACCTGCTGCCAGCGTGCAGTTGGCGGCTGGTGCGCAGGTAATTGCCTGCAGCAGCGCGCCGCGTGCGCTGAGCTCGGCGCAGGCGCTTGGGGTCGAGCCTGCTGTGGTTGATGCGGTGTTCTGCGAGGCGCAGTTGCCGGGTGGCCGTGGGCGGTTGGCGAAGCTTTCGCCGTTTACCTGGGCGGCTGTGCTGCGGGTGCTGTGGTTGTGCGGCTATTCGGCGGGAGTTGAGTCGGCCAAGGCAGCCGGGGCGCGGGCGGATGACGGGGCTCGACGGTTGCAGTCGATGGCTGAGGGTGGGCCGGTGTTGTTGGTTGGGCACGGGATCATGAATCGGTTGATTGGCAAGCGGTTGCGGGCAGCAGGCTGGGTGCCACAGGCGTCCGGTAATAGCGGGTATTGGAGTGCTGTGGTGTATCGCCGCTGCTGAGTGGGTTTTGCCTACGGTTGTAGTGGGGGCTTATCCGACATTTGTGTGGACAGCTCTGACACGCAACCCCCAGTAGAACTTCACTCAGGGGGCTGTGTGCACTGAAGAGGCTGTGGCAACGCTTTACCTCGCCATGCTCGGCGTGGCCAGGATTGCCCTGGTCAATCCTTCTCCACTCTGATCAGCTGCTTCATACGGTCGCTGGCCGGTGCCGGCCGCCCACAGAAGTACCCTTGTACGTGTGAGCACCCTTCAGCCACCAGCCGCTCCATCTGCTCGGCAGATTCTACCCCCTCGGCAGTAATCTTGATCATCAAGCTTCTGGAAAGCTCGGTAATGGCCCGGATGATCGACATCGCCTCGGCACTTTCACACATGTCGTGAACAAACGACTTGTCGATCTTGATCCGATCGAACGGGAAAGCACGCAGGTAACCCAGCGATGAATAGCCGGTGCCAAAATCGTCGAGGGCAATCGCTACCCCAAGGTCTTTCAGCTCGCGTAGAACACGCGCATTTTCGTCGTTGTTACCCAGCAGTACCGATTCGGTGATTTCCAGTTCCAGCCGTTGCGGCGCCAGCCCGGAGTCTGACAGTGCCAGGGCCACGGTGCGCACAAGCCCGGCATTCTTGAATTGCACAGGCGACAAGTTGACCGACACGCTCTGCTGTCCCTCCCAGGTAACAGCCTCCTGGCAGGCAAGGTTCAAGGCCCGGGCACCAAGCTCGTGGATGAGCCCCGTCTCCTCGGCTATAGGAATGAAATCCATTGGCATGATGATGCCGCGGCTCGGGTGCTCCCAGCGCATCAGCGCCTCATAGCCAGAGATGACGTTGCTGCGCAGGTCCATGATCGGCTGGTAGTACAACTGCAACTGTCCTAGGTGCAATGCCGTACGCAGGTCGGTTTCGACCAGGCGGCGTTTGTGCGCGGCGTCATACAGTCCGACGTTGAAGCTTTCATGGCGGTTACGACCATTGCGTTTGGCTTCGTAAAGGGCCATGTCGGCGAAACCGAGCAACTGCTCAGCGCTATCATGGTCCTGCGGCGCACACGCAATACCAATGCTCACGCCGACGGAGAACTGGTGGCCTTCAATATGGAAAGGCGGCTCGATCACTTCGATCAGACGTTGGGCCGTAGCACGGGCAGGCTCCGGAGAATCCAGTTCTGCAAGGACCACCGCAAACTCGTCACCACCCAGCCGGGCTAGCGTGTCCGCCTCGCGCAGCTCATCGCGCAGGCGCTTGCCCAGAGCTCGCAGCAGCTTGTCCCCGAAGGCATGGCCAAACGAATCGTTGATATTCTTGAAGTTATCGAGGTCCAGGCACAGTGTCGCTGTGAACTTGCCGCGGCCTGCTCCCTGAGCGAGCGCCTTCTTGAGGCGCTCGTTGAACAGTGTGCGGTTGGGCAGTCCAGTGAGCGCATCATGGTGGGCCATGTGGTGTATCTGCGCGTGCGCGGCAAGCTCATCGGTGGCATCCTCGGCGATGAACAGGACGTAATCTGCCTGCTTGCCCATGTTCTGACTCAGGAGCGCACGGCTTCTCAATGTGCGTGAACCGATGGCCGTCTGTATGCGGGTCTCGGCAGCGTAGCCCTTGACCGTGCAGGCACCTCGCACCAACTGCTCTTCGAGAAACTCAGCCGCGCCCGCTAACGCACACTCCCGCGGCAAGCGCCCCTCCAAAGGCTCACCCTGCCCGCCAAAAAGCCGATCGGCATGCTTGTTGGCCAGCAGAATGCGGCGGCTGGCGAGGTCCTGAACGATGACGCAGGCGGGGATGTTGGCGATCACAGAGTCGAGAAACTGCGAGAGGTTGGTCATTTCCAGGCTGTACTGCTCGGCTAACTGTTTGGCCTGCAGCACTTCCAACTCATTGCGATGGCGCTCGGAGATGTCGCGGGTGATCTTCGCAAACCCGACCAATAGCCCATCATCGTCCCGCACCGCTTCGATCACGACATGGGCGCGCAGCAGGCTGCCATCTTTGCGTACACGCCAGCAATTATCCTCGAATCGACCAAAAATGCGCGCGTGTTCAAGATTGGCTGCCGGTACGCCGGCGGTGCGATCCGTCTCGGCGAAGAAAATCGAATAATGCTGCCCGACTATCTCGCGCGCTTCATAACCTTTTGCACGCTGCGCGCCGGGATTCCAGTTGGCGACCACTCCGTCGGGCGTGAGCAGATAGATCGCGTAATCCACCACACTTTGTACCAACAACCGATACATCACATCAGAGCTTTCAACCAACGACATACAGTCCCCCTAGCCTAGCGAGATTATCTCCAGAAGCTGGCTTGATGATGGTGTGTAAAAAGGCTTTCGGAGTCGCGCGCACTCCCTGCCACCGTACATGGCAAGATCACGCCCTCTTGGCCAGCCGAACACGATTGTCCGCCCATGCCCCGGCCACTACTGCCGCCGGGTCACTGGGAGGGCCTTCTTCGCGCGCTACGCCTGCATGCTTCTGAAAATCCACTGCGTGTGGTTCACGTAGCAGATCGAGCGTCGGCAGATCCACCTTGAGCAGGCGCCCAGCAGTACTGTTGGCGATCGCCGCGTTGCTCTGGGTGGGTGACGCGCATGCGAGCTGAGCGGCCAGGTTCATCACCAGGCAGTCACGAACGTACACGCCTCCCCTCAGATGATAGATCGCGGCAATCAGCTCGCGCAGTTGAAAAGGCAGACGCAAGCGAGCGCGCAAAGCCGAGCCGAATGGCGCGCCAAACGCGCTGAGCGATGCGTGCACCCGTTCGTCGTCCAGTTCGCCACCCAGCGTGCGCCATTCCTGCAGGCTGCGAATTACCGCAAGGTCGCCCAGGCAATGCAGCAGGCCTGCGTAATAACAACGCTGCTGGTCCACTTTGAATATGCCCGCCAGAGTGTGTGCAAACTCGGCAACCTGCAGTGATAGATTCAGAAAGTGCTCAGCATGCCGCGCCAGCAGTGGATCACTCAGGCGCGCGCTGGATTTCAGCTCGAGGCCCATGATCAGGTTCAGGCTCTGGGCACTGCCTAGTCTGTTCAGGGCTTGGGGCAAGGTCTGGACACAGGCATCACAGTCTGCTGCCGCACTGTTGGCGGCAGCTATCAGTACCGCGGTTAGCTGCGGGTCCTGGCACAACTGCTGCTCAAGCCTGTGCAGGTCCACGTCCTGGCCACCCAACCTATCGAGCAAGGGCAATTTCACATCGGCAAACAGCGGGCCGCCATCGGCGCTTGCGCGGCGCTGGGTCAGGAAGGCCGACAGGCTGACGCCCGGCTGCAATGCCGGTGCCGGGCTGCGAATCTGCTGCTCGACTTCAAGCAGAAGATCCTCCAGGCGTTTACGCAAGCTGCCGAGTTTGAGCGGTTTACCCAGGTAAGCCGTGGGCCTGTGCGGCAACGCTTCGCGCACGCTGGCGATGTCAATACGCTCGCTCATGAGCATGAACGGCAGCTGTGGTCTGTCACTATTGGCTCGCACGATCCGCAACAGATCCAGGCCGCTGATACCCGCCAGCTCTCGCCCTGCAATGATCACATCCGGCTCGGTCGACAATGCACCAAGGGCTTGAGCGCCGTCCTCACAAACTTCCAGATTGGCATCGCCGCGAATGCTCAACAGCAGTTCCCGGAGCGTCTCGCGCACCGAGGGGTCGCTTTCTGCGACAAGTATTCGTGGAGCAAGGTCATCTATAGCGTTCATGGGTAACTCTCAAGTATCCGAACAGGTCATCCCGTTAAACAGCAGCGGCATCAGGGCTGGTACATGACGTAGTGGGAGCTCGATGATGACGAGGATCCGGCAATCCTGAATGGGCCAGACGGGGGATATTGTGAGCAAGGTGGATTACGCCTGACATAAGGCGGATCTTAAAGATGAGATGCCCTGCTCAGGCATGTTGCTCAGAGCTCCAGGGAAAGGGCCTCGAAACAGCCGAGGGCATACTGCCTGCGTTCGGCGCAGAAGGCCGCCCCGGGATCGTGACCACTGGTCGGGAAAAAACGATTCAGCATCAGCAAAATTAGGGACCTGCCGATAACCCGATTGCCCCCTCGAATTGGAACGCAATCATGAAAGGACTTTACGTTGCAGCGGTCTTGCTATCCGCGCTTTCTTCGTTATGCCAAGCCGCCGTCAACGCGCCTGTGCACGGCACCATTCACTTCTCCGGCAGTGTTGTCGGCAGTGGCTGCGCACTGACGACCCATGCTACGGCGGCCGTGAAGGCTTCCTGCCCACTGGACGCAGTTGCGCACAGCCTCAGCGTGCAAACTTCAATCAACGAGCAGACCGCGCACATTCAGGTCCTGGCAGCGAACCGAAGCACTGCGCAGTACAGTCTGGTGAACGCCGCAGGCCGGCAAATCACCCAAGGCCACTATGTGATTACCCAGACCATACTCTGATCAGATCGCCCCGCTATCCGGCCAGCGCCCGCCGACTGGAGATTGAGATCCGTCCTATTCAGAACAAGACAGGCGCCAACTAGGCTGGCGCCGATGAAACCTGCCCACCTCATTCAGACTACCTACTCCTCGCTTTCGACGCCCCAGGCGGCGCGCAGGCTCCTCTGCCTGTTGGCCTTCAGCCTGGTAGCAGGCGTCTACATCGGCGCTTACAGCTACATGCGCGTGACGCTGAACGAGGAGATATCATCCCGCCGCAGTTACATGAACGAAGCGGTCTTCGATGCTCAAAGTTTCTTCGTCAGCCGCCAGACACTGCTCAAGGGGCTGGGATTGTCGACGGTCAGGCAGCCGACGCTTGCTGCGGCTGAAACCAACAACGTGCCGGAAGAAGAAATCCATATCATCCTCGGCCAGGCTCACGAAATCTGGAGCCTGTGGCTGACCCGCCGCATGCTCGACTATCTGCGTTCCAGCCAGGTCAGCCTGATCTACGTTCCGCAGAGCCCCGAAGAAGCAGTGCAGCGCTTGTTCACCGCTGCCGACCACAATGACCGGGTGCCTGCACGCGTGCTGGAGCGGGTGCGCTCGGTCAACGACAGCCAGGCGCCGCAGGACGAGCTCTGGCTAACCGATCTCGGGCGGCTGGACTCACCGTTGTACATCTTTATCCGCATGGACGAGCGCAACGTGACGTCGGGCTGGCTGGGACTAGAGGTCGCGGGCCCCAATCTGACCGAGGCCCTCAAGCACGAGCAAGCGGGCGACTTCAAACTGCTGGACGGCAACGGCCAACTGATCTTGAGCAGCACCCCGCTACCGCCTGGGGCAGAGAACTCCGCGCAGAGCGCGCCAAGCGCAGCCAGCTTCGGCTGGGAAGGTGGATACTGGCTGCCGGAGCGGTTGACCATCCGCAAGCGGCTGGACTACTCAAACTGGCAGATTGTCTACAGCGTGCAGTTGTCGTCCCTGCTGCCGGCCTTGGCCGCACCACTGACTGCAGCACTGCTGATCTGCCTCTTGGCCACATTGTTCATGCTCTGGTTGGTCAGGCGTGTCAACCAGCGGTTGATCGGGCCGGCAGCTGCGCGAATCGACGCGTTGATTGAAAGTGAAGCGTTCTGCAGCGCGGTCATTCGCATCGCACCGGTTGCCCTGTGCGTTCTGCGCCGCAGCGACGGCGCGGTGGTACTGGAAAACCCGCTGTCAGCGCAATGGTTGGCAACAGGCGACGAGCGCACGCGACTGTGCCATCGCTGGATCGAGCGGGCATTTGGCGCCGAGCTGCTGCGTAGCAGCAGCGATGAGTTGCAAATGGCAGATGGCCGTCATCTTTATCTGAGCTACGCACCCACCCGCTATCAACGTGAAGATGTCCTGATCTGCGCGTTCAGCGATATCACCGAACGCAAAACCGCTGAAATCGCCCTGCAGCAGGCGCGCACTCTGGCCGACGCTGCCAATGAAGCCAAGACCCTGTTCCTGGCAACCATGAGCCACGAAATCCGTACGCCGCTGTACGGCGTGCTCGCCACCCTCGAACTGCTGTCGCGTACGCAACTGGACGCCCAGCAACGCGGCTACCTGACTGCGATCGAAGGCTCGTCAGCATCTTTGCTGCAATTGATCTGCGATGTATTGGATGTATCGAAGATCGAAGCCGGCCAACTGGCCCTGGAACTCACCACCTTCTCTCCCCTGGAGCTGACCCAGGACGTTATCCAGAGCTACACCGGCGCCGCCCAGAGCAAAGCGCTACAGCTGTTCGCCTGCATTGACCCCTCTTTGCCCGAGCAGGTGATGGGGGACGTCACTCGGATTCGTCAGATTCTCGGCAACCTGCTCAGCAACGCGGTCAAGTTCACCGAGACCGGTCGCATCGTGGTACGCCTGCAGCTGGTATCGCGTGAAGGCGAGCGAGCGATGTTGCAGTGGCAGGTGGTCGACACCGGTAAGGGCATTCCGACCCAGGATCAACGGCAACTGTTCGAGCCATTTTTCCAGAGCAACCCGACTGCCAATGTCGTCGCCGGGACCGGCCTTGGGTTATCCATCTGCAAGCGCCTGGTGCACCTGATGAATGGCTCGCTGCGGGTATTCAGCGAGCCTGGGCTGGGCAGCAGCTTTGCCTTCACGCTGCCGCTCGAGCAAGTCACAGCGAACCTGCAGCATGCCTGGGCCAGGCCGTTGCTGAGCGAACGCATCTATGTACATTCGCAGGTTCAGGAACTCGCCGAGCATACCGCAGGCTGGCTCCGCCGCTGGGGTGCACGGGCACAGTTGATCGGCCAGGACGCCAGCCAACTCGATGCCGATGCCGTGCTGGTGGAGCTGTGTCCCGGTCAGGCAAGCACCGCCTTGAAAGATGACTGGGTCGGCAATCGGCTAGTGGTTGCGCAGGACGTCCACGGCATTGTGCAGAGCGACGAGCGCACCTGGCGAGTAGGCCTGAACAACTTGCACGCACTCAATCGCGCTGTCAGCCAGGCGCTGGGCATCGAGGTGCAGGACGCACCGGTGCAGCCGCGTGCGGCGCAAGAAACACGTCTGAATCTGCACCTGCTGGTGGCCGAAGACAACGTGATCAATCAACTGATCCTGCGTGACCAGCTCGAAGAACTGGGCTGCAGCGTGGTCCTCGCGCGCGACGGCCTCGAAGCTCTGGCGTTATGGCAGGACGCCGACTTCGACATCATCTTGACCGACGTGAATATGCCCCGCATGAACGGCTATCAGCTAACCGGAGAGCTTCGCGCGCAAGGTTGCAGTGTGCCGATCATCGGTGCCACCGCCAATGCCATGCTCGACGAGGCAGAGCGCTGCCTGGGCGCGGGCATGGAGCACCTGCTGGTCAAACCCTTCACGCTGCATGCCCTCTACCAGTGCTTGCAGCCCTATCAGAGAAGCGTGCCTTGAACGTCTATCGCGTGCTAATAGTCGAGGACCATCCCTTCCAACACCAGTACCTGACAACCGTGTTTCAGGTGGCAGGCGGGTTTGAGGTCGAGTTGGTCTGGGATGGCGCCACTGCCCTGCAGCGCCTCTCCCGCGGTCGTTATGACCTGCTGCTGACCGACCTGATGATGCCGCAGATGGATGGCGTGCAACTGATTCAACAGTTGGCCCAACTGCATCGCCCCCCTGCCCTTGCGTTGATGACCGCAGCTTCGCGACGCATGCTGGTTGGCTCCGGCCAGGTGGCGAAGAATCTCGGACTGCGGGTTGCCGGCCTGATTTCCAAACCGGTGCGTGAGGCTGAGGTCGTCAGTTTGCGTGAACGCCTTGATGACCTTACTGAGCAAGCCCGGATTTTCAGCAGCAGGCCGCGTGGTTGTCGCTCGCGAAGCACCCTTGCCAAGGCCCTGGAGAGCGGTGAAATCCAGGCGTGGTTCCAACCAAAGATGTCGTTGCATGACGGCGGCATCGTCGGTGCAGAGGCCTTGGCGCGCTGGGTTCACCCTGCCGAAGGATTGCTGATGCCTGGCGCCTTTCTGGACGACATCGAAAACACCCAGCTGGAAATCGAGCTGCTGACCAGCATGCTCGGGCAAACGCTCGGCGCCCAGGCGCAATGGGCAAGGATGGGGCATCAGTTACCTGTGTCGATCAATCTGCCCACTCATTTGCTCGATGACACTGACTTGGTCGACCGCTTGCTGGCCCAGGTACGGGTCAACCAGGCCGACCCGAGGCAGATCACTTTCGAGCTGACCGAAACCTCGACCACCCAGCTCTCCAGTAACTACTACGCTGGGGCATGCCGCTTGCGGTTGATGGGATTCGGCCTGGCCCAGGATGACTTCGGCAAAGGCTACAGCTCCTATTTCAATCTGGTGTCGACACCGTTCACGGAGCTCAAGATCGACCGTTCACTGGTGTCGGGTTGTGGCGAAAACGACGGCCTGGCATCGGCATTGCTGAGCATCACGGAGCTAGGCCGCAAGCTTGGCCTGACCACCGTAGCCGAAGGGGCCGAAACCCAAGCTGAACTGGCGGTGCTGCGCCGCGTTCGATGCGACCACGTTCAGGGTTTTATCCTTTCCCCAGCGGTTGCCAGGGATGATTTAGCGACTTTACTGAGGAAGGATGGCCCACGGCCAGCACTTTAGTAGAATGATCTGGTCAAACGTTTCAGCTCATGGAAGTGCGGCCCTGTTAAGGGCGTTCGACGCTGTTGCCTAAGTCTTGCATCAGTCCTCTTACCTCAATTTGGCCGAGCACAATCCATGAAACATGCGAGTCTGCGCCTCGATGCGCTAGCGCTGAGTTCCCAGCGCCTGAACAAAGCCCTGTTGCTGATGGCTGGCCTGCTGATGGTACTGACCAGCACCTGCTACTGGGCGGTTTCACGGCTGCTTGAAGCCGAGCAACAGCGTGTCGAATTCCACTTCGCCCGCGTTGTGGAAATCATCCATGAGCATGAATCCTTTTTGCGCAATGTCGCGACGAGCTACCGGCACAACCATTCACCCCCGTTGCGCTCGGAGCAGTCGGTGTTGGTGACCCAGACCGAGCCGCTCGGTGATCAGGTGCTGCTCCAGGCGAGAGGCATCGAACTTTCGCTGCCGTTCTCACTGGCCCATGGCGCCGGCTTCAGCAAAGAAGACGAGAGCAGAGCGCTGGCCATGGGCGTGCGGATGACCGATTACTACGGCAGCTTCTGGGCCAGCTCGTTCTATGCTTCGCCGCAACTGTTCATCCTTGCCCCTGGCGGCGACGCCAGCCTGGCCATACCTGCCGCAGATGCGCCACGTCAGCACTTGCCACTGCCGCTGGAACACTACGCCACGGTGGTCAGCCGCTTGCAGCAACTGAAACCGGCCGCTTCGCTTGTCAACGATCAGCGGGTTCACTGGGTGCGCGCACCTGCGCAGCTGTATCAGGACCGCCGCAGCATGGTCGCGATGATTGGCCTGGACGCAGCCAGTGCCCTGCTTCCGGCAGGCAAGCAGCAGGGTCTGCTGGTCCTGGCCGCAGCGGTGGATACAGCCCAGGTCGACGAATTCGAGCGCGTGCTGCAGCTCTCTGTTTACAACCAATTCACGCTGATCTCGCCCGACGGCGAGGTGGTGATGGGCGCGCTGAGTGCCGACGACACGGCGCCCCTGGGCCTGAGCTTCAGTAGGCAAGGACTGCGCTTCAAGCTGATCTCGCCCAACGGCGAGCGCTGGACGGGCCTGTATGCGATCAGCTATCAGGACTTCCTGCGCTACGCCAAGTGGCCACTTGTCGGTTTGATGCTGACCTTCTTCGTCGCGATCCTGATCGGGATATGGATAAACCACTGGTACAAGTCGCGGATTGTCATACCTGCGCAACGTGCTCAGGAGCGTCTGTTCGAAAATGAGGCGTTCAATCGGCTCATGCTGCATAACGCGCCAGTCGGGCTGTGCGTGCTGCGCCGTAGTGATCGGAAACTGCTGCTGGATAATCAACGCGCCGTACAACTGGGTGCGACACCGGCAGTGATCCAACTGCTCGAAAGCCATGACGGCGAGCAGGCTCCTGGGGAAATCTGCCTGATGGTTGGCGGTCGTTATGTGCAGGTGGTGGTCGTGGCAGCCCGCTACGAGGGCCAGGACGTGTTCCTGTGCGGCTGTAACGACATCACCCGACACGTGGACGAAACCCTGATGCTGAATCAGGCGCACCGCCGCGCCACCGCCGCCAACGAAGCCAAGACTGTGTTCCTGGCGACCATGAGCCACGAAATCCGCACCCCGCTGTATGGCGTGCTGGGCAATCTGGAGCTGCTATCGCTTACCGACATGACCGAGCGTCAGCGGCACTACCTGGAAGTCATTCAGGGCTCTTCCACGGTACTGTTCCAACTGATCAGCAACGTACTGGACGTGTCCAAGATCGAATCGGGGCAGATGCCATTGGAAGAGGCGCCTCTGGATCCCGCCCAGTTGGTGGAGGACGCCGTGGTGGGCTTCAGTGCAACCGCGTCCAACAAAGGCCTGGACATCGAGGCTGAAGTCGATCCGCAAGTGCCCAAACAGATCATCGGCGATGCCGGGAGACTGCGGCAGATACTGCACAACCTGCTGGGCAACGCCATCAAGTTCACCGACTCAGGGCGCGTGCGTCTGCGCCTGACAGTGCAAGATCGCAGCGCCGACAGCGTCTCGCTGCAATGGCAAGTCACCGACACCGGCGTCGGCATCCCGGAAAAAGCCATGGACCAGTTGTTCAAGCCGTTTTTCCAGGTGGCGGCTGGCCAGGATGGCAATGGCGCAGGGTTGGGTCTGTCGATCTGCAAAAAGTTGAGCGAGCTGATGGGCGGCACCATGCGCGTAGTCAGCGAGCCCGGCCTTGGCAGCAGCTTTTCATTGCTCATTACCCTGCCGGTGGTGGATACGCCACCACCGGCAGCGCCCACCTCGATGGTGCCGTCATGCCTGGATGCGCCCTGCCTGAACGTGCAAGTGCTGGTCGCCGAGGACAACCCGGTCAGTCAGGCGGTGCTGCGCGAACAGCTCGAGGCGTTGGGCGCACATCCCACCGTAGCCCGCGACGGTCAGCACGCCCTCAAGCTTTGGCACACCCAGCGTTTCGACCTGGTCATTACCGACATAAACATGCCGCGGCTCAACGGCTATGAACTGGCCCAAGCGCTGCGCGAACAGGGTGTAACCGTGCCGATCATCGGCGTCACCGCCAACGCGATGCGTGAAGAAGGTCAGCGCTGCATGGCCATGGGCATGAGCGCCTGGGTGGTCAAGCCGTTGAGCCTGGGCATGCTGCGCCAGGCACTGATGTCGCACTGCCGAAAGGCCAACGGCCTGATGCCACCACCGCCATCTCCAGCGCCAAAAGAGGATCAGGAAGGTTGGATCGAGCTGTCTGCCGCTATGCGCGAATTGATGGCGAAGACCCTGATCGCCGACATTGCGCACATCGAACAAGGACTCGTTGCGATGGATGCCAGCCTTGTCCGCCAGCGCCTGCACAGCCTCAGCGGGGCGCTCGCCAGTGTCCATGCACAGACGCTCTATCAACTCAGCCAGCAGTTGGAGGAAGCACTGCACAACGGCCCGCTCACGCCATTACTGGTCCAACAGATTCGGGCCCTGTGTGCCCGTCTGATGGCCGTGTCGAAGTGTTTGAGCGAGTGAACCCAACGATGCCCATCATCTACCCCGAGAGAGTTCATACATGCCTCAATTGAATGTCGTCATTGCCGACGACCATCCCATCGTTTTGCTGGGCGTGCGCGAAATCGTCCAGCGCGACGGGCGTTACACGGTGGTAGGTGAGGCGGTCAGTTCCAGTGAACTGATCGAACAGTTGCGCAAGCACAGCCCGCAACTGCTCATCACCGATTTCAACATGCCCGGCGATGCCACCTATGGCGATGGCCTGAAATTGATCGAGTACGTGCTGCGCAACTTCCCGCAGACGCAGATCCTGGTGCTGACGATGATCTCCAACAGCCTGATCCTGTCACGCCTGCAGGAGCTGGGCGTGGCCGGTGTGATCCAGAAAAACCACCTGCATCAAGAGATCGAGAAGGCGTTGACGGCACTGAGCTCGCAACGCCGCTACAAGAGCCCGGCACCAGAGGCTCGCTCGGTAATGGGCAGCCCTGGCCAGGTCGAGGACCGCTTCCAGAGCCTGTCGCCACGTGAGCTGGAGGTGCTGCGCCTGTTCGTCACCGGTTTGACCGTCAGCGACATCGCCCGGCAGTTGTGTCGCAGCAACAAGACAGTGAGCGCGCAGAAGATTTCAGCCATGCGCAAGCTGGATGTCGACAGCGATCAAGCATTGATGACTTACTGCATCGAAACTCGGCAGTTTTCATGAGATGAAGCTATTGACCAGTGGCGAGTCTTGCGGGGCAGCCCGGTGCAGGGAGATTGGAAAAAGGGTACAAGGGCCTAGACAAAGAACTTTGGCGTAGGTGATTGACGTGGGCTGGTCTAGAACCGGCCCCAACAGAACAGCGGTTCAGTGGCAATGATTACAGATAACTGATGACCATCAGCAAATGAGACTGATAGCTGCCTACCATTGGAGGTTGACTCCCTATCATCACAGGCCGTGCGCCGAGGCTCAGACTGATGCCTGATGCTGACACGCTGAAGGCAACAGTTTCATTGAGCCGCAAAGCAAGCGGCGTCGCTGCTTGGTTCGCATCCATCAACCGTAGTTGCAGGCCCAAGCCGTCGAGGCTGGTTCGCAACGTCATGCTGTCATACGCTAAATCTGCAGGAACGAATCGCAGCTTGACCTGGGTTTGTTCTGCACAGCGAAAGCCTAAAGGAACCTCAGACCATTCGGAAGGACCGGCCACAAGCGTTTTCAAGCTGACAGATGGCAGCGCCACGGTCTGGTTGAGAGGAAACAGGGTGCTGCACGCCGGCCGGATCAGGTTTCCCACGATGTTTAGTGCACTTGAGTCACCGGCATAGCAGTGGCTGGAGTGAGCAAGAAGCAGGAGCAAACATCCCGTGGTTATCAGCTTCAAGGCGGACCTCATAATGTTAAAGATAGACAATGTTCACCACTGCCGAGGCTGAAAAATCACCCTCGGTGAGGGCGCCACGCGCAATCAGTTTGGCTGAAATGCCAAGGTCAACAGCACCCTGAACATTGCTCATTCTCCTGATAGCGCCCCGGACGTTAATCGGAGTTTTGTTGTCCTTCCAGGTCAACTGGTAGCCGAGATTGGCTAGGCCTGCCGATGCAATAGTATCGGTCAGCGCGCTCGCCGCCGTGACCGCAATAGTGAAGGACGAATTGGGCGGACAGGTAAGGGCGAGAGGCAGATCGATGGCATCTGCGGCGGCGACTTTGTCGTACTCGATACTGCCGAAGTCTGCGGTCAACGTTCTCGCGCTGGTAAGCGTACAAGGAGGACGGGTTAATGCACCGCTGACATTTATCGTCACAGTGTCGGTCGCCGCCTGAGCAGATGAACACAACAGTAAAGCAGTTGCAGCAAGGGAGAGAGCCTTTTTCATGCGTCGATGCCTCCAGAGCATTAGCGAATAAGGTAACGATGTTTAAATAGGCATACCTGCACGCATTACAGCCGCGACGCCGGCACTTTTCTGCATCAGCGACATCATGATTGATTGGGTTATGTCTGTCCTGACTCAATGATCTGGCAGCTCACGCTGATCTGCTCGATCCCCTCACCTTTCAAAGAAAAGCGCTCGAGATCAATAGTTGTGCTGCACCAGTCCTTTGCATCCACTTCAATGGTTAGGCGTGACGTATCAGGCACCCCGGTTAGAAAAACGCGCCCCTGATCTGCGACCATGGCACTGCTGATCAATTTACCGTCTTGGTCATAAAGTTTGGCTTGAGCAGCAAATGGGGCAAAGGTGCCATCGCGTGTCGCCACCTTGACCAACAGTCGTCTGCCATTGCGCGTTTCGAAGTTGGCCTTCACAAACGCTCCACGGGTCGGGGAGACTTCCTGAACCAGATTAGTGATATCTGTCGTGTCAGATAAGGTGTCGGTATTGAGCGACACCTTGTTGCCACGATACGGTTGGGCAGAAGGCAAGACGGTATAGCCAGAGCGATTGGTCCGGACACCTTTTCTGGAACGAACACCCACTCCGGCAGCACCCGGCGTAGCCACGATGATATTGGTTTCACCCAGTGGCTGAGTAAACATAAATGCATCGCTCAAAGCGACAAGGCCACCCTCAACGCCGTAATCCATCTGGGTGGTTTTTTGATCCGAGCTATAGGCCCCGTGCCAGATGGCGTTGGCAGCGTTGTAGCGCGCTGAAATTGAATGTCCGGTCAGCCGATCATCCTGCTCCTGGCGTTGGTTCAGGCCGACGCTGTAGGTCAGCGCATTATCTTCCATGAGCGAGTCGGACATGGAAACGTTACGGCTGGAGTTACCACTCGAGTCGCCGCTTGCACCTGCACTGATACGCCGCGAAGAACCCACACCCCCCAAAGGCAAACTGACGCCAAGTGAGATACTTCTAGTGGATTGTTCTGCACCTCGAGTCTGGGCGACGCCGAGCGTATAAGAGGCGCTCCCCACACTAAAGTTGTAGCCAATTTGCACGGAAGTAGCGCTAGCCGACTGGTTCCAATAACGCGTTTTACTGATGTTGGCGAACAGGCCTCCGTAGGACCCAAATTGCTGAGACATATTGGCTGTGAAGGCACTTTTCATGTGACTTGAAAAGTAATCCGAAGCCAGCATACCGCTGTTTAATACCTCATCGGCGTATACAGTGTTCGCGGCGTTCACGGCCCTTATATTAACGGCCTCATTGAAGCTGTAATAACCTGCTGTTGAGTAGCGGTAGCCGAGCAAGCTAAAACTGGTATCGGTGGTTTCAATAGACTTCGAGTATCGGAAGCGGTACGACTGACCGGTCGCGGCGCTATCCCCAATGCCTTGCGTCACTGCGTGAGTAACGTCCATCGATACTGCGCCGAACCCAGCAATGTCCTGCGCGACACCGAACAGGGCCGAGTGATAGTCAGCGCTATAAATCCCACCCGCCAATAACGTGGTTCCACTCGCCACTCCCCTGCGATAGCTCACCTGTGCAAATGTCGGCTTGGGGATGTCTGAGGTCGTGCTGGCAGAGCGGTACTGACCGAGCGTCAGTTCATAGCTATGCTGGCCTTCTCGAAGCATGTAAGGCACCGAGGAGAATGATTGGGTGTAAACCTGGCGATCGCCATTCGGGCCTTCGATGGTGATTTCTATATCGCCATTGTTGGGCGTTGAATACAGATTTTTCAGAGCAAACGGGCCAGAGGGTACCCACTGTTCACTGATGACGTAGCCACGCTGGCGCAGAGTGACCAGTGATCGACCATTAGCGATGCCCCTGATGACCGGCGCAAAGTTCCTAGCGCTGTCAGGCAGCATATCCAGATCAGTGGCGACACTCACACCTCGATAGGAAATGGTGTCGAACAGATCGCTGCTGGTCGCTCCGTCGCCCACCGTGGCGATTGACATGGTATCGCCCAGCGCACGTTGCACATAGGTGTCGACAGACTTCCACTCGCCCCTATTGGATCCGCTTTTTTGATAAGTCGAGAAGTTCCGGAAGCGCCAAGCGCCCGCATTGATCCCGCTGTGCAGGCTGCCAAAATTGGATTGTCGGCGGGAGCTGTCGGTTTCCTGGCGACTGCCTGTGAATGAATAATTGGCGAAGCCCAGGCGCTCACCGTCTGACCAATGGCGGCGGCGCACCTCCAAGGGCACTTCCCCTATGAACGCCTGCGGTACCTGCACGTCCAAAAACTGTTTACTGAATGCGTAGTCATAGGTCACGCCGGCCAAGGAGCCACTGAATGCCACGCATTGATCTTCGTAGACGGTCGCTTTGGCCAAGCGTTCGCCATCAACACCCAGTTCTTTGAGCGCTTCGATAGAGAAGCAAGGAAAAAGCCCCGTCAGGCTCTTGGGCTGATCAGGCTGTTCTCTGATAAAGCGGACATCGCGTTCATCAACGGTCTTGCCATTTACCGCCACTCCCACGCGGTAAATACCTGGGAGCTGCCCTTCACTAAGCGCGGTGACTTGCGCAGCTACGGCATCCCCGCCAGAACCACCACCGATGTCCAGGAAAGTCGGATCGAAACTGAATTCGGCGTGAGCGGTTGACGCGATAATAGAGAAACCAAGCAGAGACATACGCACTACATGGATTCGGCGCAGCCAGTTACACGTGCGCCCTGTACGCATGAGGTGCTCCTCTAAGTAGTCTACTTATCGATTAACCAGAGTGGTGGCCGGTGTTTCAACCACACTGCCGAATTCGTTGATATAACTCAACACTATGCTTTCGCCAGCGTTGGCAGGGATATTTACTGAACTATGCTGACCCGGTGAGATAACGTCCGGCATGCCCTTTTGTTCACGACCGTTGATTACCAACTTGCTCACCACAATATTGTAGCGCGAAGGATTATCGAAGCTCAGGCGACCATTGTCAGATGACCACACAACCCCTTTAGCGGCCTCGATCAAGCTGCCCGGTAAACCTTGAGGACGGTAAAATAACTTGATGCTGGTCTTGATTGCGATCTGCAGGACGTTCTCCTTGCCAGGCTCGGTACTCTTAGCAGGGATGGCCTTGACGTTGACCGAAAACAAACTTTCCTTATCGCTCGGTAGTTGACTGGTCTGCACAGCGATAATTCTCAGCACATTCTGACTACCAGGATCCAGGCGAAACAAAGGCGGCGTAACAATAAATTTTTCGGTTGCCTGATCATTTTCCCCATACTCACTGATCCAGGACTGGATTAAATAGGGAATGTGATCGTCCACCGTATTGGTGATGGAGAGGTTCGCTTCTTTTTCTTTACCTTGATAAATCACGCGAGTAGCACCAACGTTTACTCCCGCCTGTGCAAGCAGGCTGGATAAGCAAAACGCGGCCGTCGTCAGCACTAGTAATTTAAATTTCATCTGGTGAGGCATCCTCGTACCAGAGCTCACGACATCGTGAGTCTCTGGTACAACATGGGCTTATCGATAAGTGATATCGAAAGTTGCGACAGCATTGATCCGACCGGTGCCGATACCACGGGCAGTGACGTCACCGTCGGTGCCAACGGTGTCTGCGACCAAGCGGACATAAGAGGCGGTGAAGTCGAAAGTATTGCTGGCTGGGCGCAAGGTGTAAGCGGTGCTTTCAGTATTCAGAGGCAGTTTGGTACCAGTCACTGCATCGGCAATCTGGATACCTACACCTGCTACTTGGTTGCTACCGACCATGCCCAAAATGGTAGCGTCAGTCGCTGCTGGCTGACCGCTGAATTTCACAGTCGCATTGCGCATGGTTGGGCCGCTGCAGTTTTCCAGCGAGATGCTGAACGGTGTGCCATCGGTGGTAGCCAAGGCGCCGACAGTATTAGGGAAGTCCGCGATACGCACCTGCCCCATATCCACCGACTGGGTTACACTTTGGCTATTGATGGTACAGGCGTTGTCATTGACCACACCGGTGAACTCAATTTGCCCATCCGCCGCTTGAGCGGTAGACATAATGAGTGAAGCCAACAAGGTGCAGGACAAAGCGGAATATTTGATTGAACGAACAGACATGAGAGGCCTCGCTTATTTAAGTTATGTAGTCCCTGCCACATTCCGTTTCAACTGCAGGGAGGCGCTACTATCGCCGTAGCGGCCTGACTACGAACATAAGACGAGTCTCAAAGCGTGCCGTGTGCACTGAGCGGATCGTCATCGCTTATGCGACGGAGCCCAGATATGCACATTACAATCCCAAACAACGCTGATGGTTGCGCAACCCATGTAGATCGCTACGTAGCGCGGGGCAGACACCTAGCACGATTGAGCAGACCACAGCAGATCGCTGTGTAGGGCTGCGCTGTCAATCTGTGCTGTCTACTACGTGTCAGATATCGCAAGCGCGGCGCGGTGGCGCAGTTTATAGCGCCTCTCAACATCGCGCTCGGTTAGGGGTAGGTGATATTAAGCGTGTATTGGCTAGCAAAATTTCCTGACGGGGCTGACCCCGGGTTGGTCAACTGCGGCTGAAAGCGGAGCCTCAAGCTGTTGCTGCCTGCATTGAGGTTTAATGATCGCGGCGTCCCGAAAGCCACTGGCGTCCGCGTATCGTCCCAAGTACTCGCCATCGACAGACCACTCAGAGTAGTAGCAGAAACCCCAGTTTTACCGGTGACAGCAGACTGAGTAGGCACCAAGGTCGCCTGCGCGCGAGTCGCTGACTGGCAAGACAACGAGATATCTGCCACCTGGCTCGCCCCAGACAGCTGATCGCTTGAGACAGTACCGAAGTACAAATTAGCTGCACTGGGCGAGGTCAAAGTGCATGCAGGTGCGGCAACGGTGTAAATATATACAAGCCCCAAATACGACTGGGAATAGTTAGTGTTTGCCCGTGACGTAAACCAAAGACTGACTTGCAGATGATAAATCCCTGGCTCAGTTTTTGCCACCCCTCCAGCCTGGACATTAAGATCAAACTGTGTACCCACGGGCAGATCAACACACGATCCTCCAAGTGCACATGTCGAACTAAAGGTTCCTTGACCTCCATAAGGAACGGCCATGTAGGTCCCCGATTGAAAGAAATAAAATGCAGGATCCCCTAGGCCATTTGCGTACTGAGCGGTGTAACTTATGCCAGCGCCCTGTGGAAAACGCCTGAGCATTCTGCAACTGGTACTGGTCGATATCAGGATTCGTTCACCTGGGGCGACAGTCCCTAGATCATTAAGCCCCGGAACATTGCTCGAACACGTGATGTTATTTTCGACAAATGCCTGCGCAGCCCCATGAAATGAAAACAGCACCATCCCAAGCAGGGTGAGTTTTAGGTAAGCGCACGCGCCTCTGCCCAGCCGTTCAACGAATCTATACATAGTCTTAAACTTAGCGCCTCTTGAACCACTTTCTGCGACAGCGTACTGCCGACGGCCACCCTATAAGTCGAGGGAGCCCTCTGAGTGTTGAAGATAAATCGTGTAAGGAAGTAACACCGTATCGGCTATACCGGAAGGTATGAGATCGAGTACTTGCAAGGGTATCAGTGCCGGAGCCGCAGGGTCATGTTCACCTACCTGAGGCGGACCATGTAGGATACACAAGTCGTAGGAGACACCGCTGTAGATTCGCGGAATCGCTTCACATCGGGTTTTAGCAACTCTCAACTTGCTGATCGCGTTTGCATCCGAACTGATTACCGTATTAATGGTACCGCATCCATATAGTGTCAACCCCACTGTCGCAACAAATATAGCTCTCATCATCATTAACTGCGCCTGGTAGAAAACACTGTAACGCGGAGATTTTTTGCAACCACGACTACCGCGCAACTTAACTTATCGCGACCTACTGGCGGCCCATTACCCCACACCACCCCTACTGCAGGACCACTAAAATTTATTGGTCCGGGTCTGGTTTACGAGCAGAAAAAACCCGCCATCAGATCACACACTCGCCCCACCATAGCGTTACCATCAACTGCTTTTAATAGGACGATTCCTAAAGTCAAAGAACCATCAAATGAGATGATCTCCCAACTGTGAGAATTGAAGGCTGCACCTGTCCACCCGTTGGAGGGGCTAAATCCTGGATCCCAACTTGCACTGACACAACGGACTTCATCGCCGCAAAAGGCCAGCCAGCGCAGCAGCTTCGTCAAGGGTTCACACCAGTTTCAGATCTGAACAGAGCGTGCTTGGTTCACCGACGGCGCGCCACAGCTTCGCGACGCTTGTCGTACGCTAAATGCGCCCACAGGAACCGCAGGCGCTCTGCCGCCCCTTGAATCACTTCACAAATCCCTGAACTAATTATTTCTCCCAGCAGATTCTTCGCCCCGCAAACCCTGCGCAAAATCCGCCCACCATAATCACAATAACCGTGAGGCCACCGCAGTGGACCAGACCCTCCAGGTAAGCCAGGCCGCCGCCGAGCTGGTAGCCGCCTTTGCCAGCAACGACACCCAGCGCTACTTCGCCTGCTTCAGCGAAGACGCCAGTTTCGTCTTCCACACCCTCCCCCAGCCTCTGTTCTCGCGTCAGCAATACCAAACCCTCTGGCAGCAGTGGCAGGCGGATGGCTTCAAAGTGCTCGATTGCCAATCGAGCAACGCCAGCATCACCCTTCAGGGCGACCTGGCAATCTTCATCCACGATGTCGACACGCGCATCAGCCTGAACGGTGAAGAACAACAACTGGCCGAGCGCGAGACCATCCTGTTCCGCCGTCACGACTGCCGCTGGCTGGCGTGCCATGAGCATCTCTCGGTCGTTTCGCCAGCCTGACCCAGCAGCAAACCTTGCGGCCCTGCCGCTTCTGCCAACGCACCCACAAAAGCGTCCGCGCCTTGCGCCGACCAACAACAACCGCGCTGGAGCATCAACATGAGCCACTCGACCGGTATCGAGAGCAATGGCGTCGAGCAAATCCCCGACGAGCAACGCCATGCCACCCCGCTGGACCTGTTCCGCCTGATCTTCGGCGGCGCCAATACCTTTGCCACTGCCGTGCTCGGCAGCTTCCCGGTGCTGTTCGGCCTGTCATTCCAGGCCGGCGTCTGGGCGATTCTGCTGGGCGTTGGCATCGGTGCCGTGATCCTTGCGCCCATGGGCCTGTTCGGAGCACTCAATGGCACCAACAACGCTGTATCGTCCGGTGCACACTTTGGCGTACACGGGCGCATTGTCGGCTCATTTCTGTCATTGCTGACCGCCGTCGCGTTCTTTTCCCTGTCGGTGTGGAGCTCCGGCGATGCCTTGGTCGGCGGCGCCAAAAGGCTGATCGGGCTGCCGGAAACCGACCTGACTCTGGGTCTGGCCTATGGCCTGTTCGCGGTGCTGGTGCTGGTGGTGTGCATCTACGGTTTTCGCTTCATGCTGTGGGTCAACAAGATCGCCGTGTGGGCCTCGAGCCTGCTGTTTCTGCTGGGCATCTTTGCCTTCGCCGGGTCCTTCGGTGCGGGCTACGCGGGTAGCGTCAATGTCGGCCAGGCGGGCTTCTGGGCGGCATTTGTCGGTGCGGCGATCCTGGCCATGAGCAACCCGGTGTCGTTCGGTGCGTTTCTCGGCGACTGGTCACGCTACATCCCGCGCGAAACGCCAAAAGCGCGGATCATGCTGGCCGTGATTGGCGCCCAGGCCGCCACCTTGATCCCGTTTCTGTTCGGCCTGTGCACGGCCACACTGGTCGCCAGCCAGGCGCCTGACTACATCGCTGCCAACAACTATGTCGGCGGCCTGCTGGCGATTTCGCCGAGCTGGTTCTTCTTGCCGGTGTGCCTGATTGCGGTAATCGGCGGCATGTCGACCGGTACCACCGCGCTGTATGGCACCGGGCTGGACATGTCCAGCGTGTTCCCGCGGCTGCTCAGCCGCGCGGCGGCCACGCTGCTGATTGGCGTGGCAGCAATCGGCTTTATCTTCCTTGGCCGTTTTACCTTCAACCTGGTGCAGAGCGTGTCAACCTTCGCCGTGCTGATCATCACCTGCACCAGCCCATGGATGGTGATCATGATTCTTGGCCTGATCACCCGCCGTGGCTTCTACCATGCCGACGACCTGCAAGTGTTCACCCGTGGCCAGCGTGGCGGCCACTACTGGTTTCTGCATGGCTGGAACTGGCGCGGCATGGGCGCCTGGCTGCCCAGCGCGGCGCTGGGCCTGTGCTTCGTCAATCTGCCGGGGCAATTTGTCGGCCCGCTGGGTGAACTGGCCGGCGGCATCGACGTCAGCCTGCCGGTAACCCTGGGCGTGGCCGCCCTGCTCTACCTGGGCTTGCTCAGGCTGTTCCCTGAACCTGCTGGCGTGTACGGGCCGAATGGTCCGCGCTGGGTGCGCTGCAAAAGCACTACGCCCCAACCAGTAACCTCTGCCGCCAAACTAGCCTGACTGGAATCCCCCCCATGAACATCTCTCACTATATCGATGGCTGCTGGGTCGAAGGCCAAGGCACTGACTGCTTCACCGTCCACGACCCCGCGCTGGGCGTGCCGTTCGCCGAGCTGATGGCCGCCAGCACGGCCCAGGTTGACCTGGCGGTTACCGCCGCGCGACAGGCGCTGCCTGCCTGGAAAACCACCCCGGCAAGTGAACGCGCCCGGCTATTGCACGGCTTCGCCGAGCAGCTGACGGCGCGTCGTGAAGCGTTGGTCGCCCTGCAGATGCGCAACAACGGCAAGCCCCGCCACGAGGCTGAAGTCGACCTCGATGACGCCGTTGCGACTTTCACCTATTACGCAGCGCTGGCCGAGCAATCGCCGGCGAGCAACCGCGAAGTACCCTTGGCAGTGCCAGGCTTCACCTCGCGTACGCGGCTGGAACCGATCGGTGTGGTTGGCTTGATCGTGCCGTGGAACTTCCCGCTGGTGACCAGCGCCTGGAAGCTCGCCCCGGCCCTGGCGGCAGGCTGCACGGTGGTGCTCAAGCCCTCCGAAGTCACGCCACTGGTGGAGCTGGCCTACGGCGAAATCGCCAGTCAGATCGGCCTGCCCGCAGGCGTGCTGAACATCGTCAATGGCAAGGCCGAGACTGGTGCCGCACTGAGCGGCCACCCCGGCCTGGACAAGCTGTCATTCACCGGCAGCAATGGCGTTGGCAGCCAGGTCATGCGTGCCTCAGCGGCGCACTGCCGGCCGCTGACCCTGGAGCTGGGCGGCAAGTCGGCAATCATTGTGTTCGACGATTGCGACGTGCAGCAGGCAGTTGACTGGATCATCGCCGGCATCACCTGGAACGCCGGCCAGATGTGCTCGGCGACCTCGCGTTTGCTGGTGCAGGAAGGCATCGCCGACGCGCTGCTCAGCAACTTGCAGCGTGCTTTGACTCAACTGCGGGTGGGGAATCCGTCACGCGAAGAAGTCGACATGGGCCCGCTGACCAGCCAGGCGCAGTGGCTAAAAGTGGCAGGTTACTTTGCCAGCGCGCGCGATGAAGGCCTGCGCTGCCTGGCCGGCGGCAAGGCGCTGGACCGCGACGGCTGGTTTGTCAGCCCGACGCTGTATGTCGATGTGCCCGCGAGCAGCCGCCTGTGGCAGGAAGAGATCTTCGGCCCGGTACTCTGCGCGCGGCGTTTCAGCACCGAACAGCAGGCAATCGAGCTAGCCAATGACAGCCGCTTCGGCCTCGTAGCCACGGTATGCTCCAGCGACCTGCAGCGCGCCGAACGGGTCGCCGACAGCCTTGAAGTCGGCCATGTCTGGATCAACTCGGTGCAAGCGGTGTTCGTCGAAACGTCCTGGGGCGGTACCAAGGCCAGCGGCATTGGCCGCGAGCTGGGGCCATGGGGGTTGTCGGCCTATCAGGCAGTCAAGCATGTGACCCGCTGCCTGGGCTAGCCGACGCGCCCCTTGGCAGCAAGGGGCGCGCTGCTAGCGCGATCAGGCGGGTTCGTCGGCGGGCTTGGGCGCTTCCTGCACCAGCACCATGCTCTGCGGCGAAGACAGCGCAATGTCGGCATCGCGCAAGCGGCCGAGCACGGTGAACAGCAGGTCGCTGCGGGTGCCGGAGACCTGCCGCGGGCTGGCCACATAGCCGCTGACGCTCAGCGTCATGCCACTGGCGGTAAGGTCCTTGAAGGTCACCGAGGGCGCCGGCGCATCCAGAATCGCCTCGTGCTCGTGGTACGCCGCCATCAGCAGGTCGCGCACCTGATCAGGGTCGGTTTCCAGCGGCAGGGTCAGGGTGATACCCACCACACCCAGCGCATTGCCCATGGTCACGTTGCGCACGTTCTGCGAGATGAACTGCGAATTCGGCACGATCACCGTCGAACGGTCGGACATCTGGATCTCGGTGGCGCGCACGTTGATCCGGCGGATATCGCCTTCGACGCCAGCCAGGCTGACCCAGTCGCCGACCTTGACCGGGCGCTCGGTGAGCAGGATCAGGCCAGAGATGAAGTTCTGCACGATCTGCTGCAGGCCGAAACCGATACCCACCGACAACGCACTGACCACCCAGGTCAGGCTGGTCAGGTTGATGCGCAGGGTCGTCATCACCAGCATCGCCAGGAACAGGAAGCCCAGATAGCCGACCAGGGTCACCAGCGAGGCACGCATGCCGGCGTCCATATCGGTCTCGGGCAGCAGACGCTCGCTCAGCCAGCGCTTGACCACACGAATGGCAAACAGCCCACCGAGGAACATCGCCACAGCGATGAAAATATCCTGCGGCACGATGTTCAGATTGCCGAGCACCTTGCCGCCGCTGCCGTCCCAATCGGCCAAGCTCATCAGCAGCTCGCTAGGGCTGGTGCCGGACGGCATCAGCGCCAGCAGCGCGGCGAGGAACAGCAACAGGGTGCGTCCGATGCCAGCCAGAACAGTGCTGGCCTGGGCCTGATGACGCGGCTTCAAGCCGAGCGTCGAAGCCAACGCCAGACCACCAGGCTGGCGTGGCGAGAGCAGGGTTTCGCAGAGGTCGCCGAATACCGTCACCAGCAGGTAGGCGCAGGTGACGACCACGCTGATCCAGAGCATTTTCGCCGCGAGGAAGTACGCCAGGGTCAGGTAGCCCGCCAGCAATGCCAGCAGGATCAGCAACACCCAGACCACGATCACGAACGGGATCAGCCCGGCGAGGCCGCTTGGTCGCTCGATCTGGTGCTTGCGTCGGGTGCGGCGGTAGCGCACCAGGGCGGCGAAGAACACCAGCGACACCACCAAAGCGGTCAGACCATTGGTGGCAACGGTCAACGCCAGACTGGTGCCGATCACACTGTTGATCCGCTCCTGGGTCAACAGCACCATCAGCGCTACGGCCAGCACCTTGGGGAACCAGCCCAGCGCGCTGGCCACTTCGTCGGGGATCGGCGGCAGCCGCCAGGACGGCCGCTGCAGCATCAGCATGGCCCGGCCCAGGCCGGTGATGAAGGCACTGAACACCACCAGCGTCAGCACGTGGTTGATCAGGCTGGCGATATCGGCGCCCAGCTCGGCGCTGGTCTCCAGCCCCCAGCGCACCAGAGACACCGAACCGGCAATGGTCGCCAGCGTGGCCAGGCTGACGCCCAGCGCCAGGGCGCTGCGGCGCAGGCGGCCTTCAGGCAGCCAACGGACCATCGCATCGGCCAGCAGACGCTCGACCAGCAAACGCGCCAATGTCCATACCAACAGCGCGGCGACCAGGCTGGCGATGAACAGCCAGCGGTGTTCAGGGCTGAGCGCGCTGGCCAGGGCATCACTGGCCTCGGTCTTCAAGGCCTGCAAGCGGGCGACGTCATCGTCGGTCGGGCGAATCATGCTCGACCAGAACGCCGGGCTCAGCGGGCTGGCGGCGCGGCTGGTGACCTGCGAGTTGAACTGGCTGCGGCGCAGGTTGACGATCTGGGTCGACAAGTCACGCGCTGACTGGGTCAGCTGGGTGGCGTTCTTCTGCTCGGCCAGTAGCTTCTTCTTGTCACTGGTGAGCTGCTGACGCTGGCGGGTGATGCTTTCGCCCTCGTCGGGCAGCACATCGCCAAGCACCTTGAGCTGATCATCCAGGCGAGTAATGTCGGTGGTGCGCACGGTGGTCAGCGCATCGGCCTGGCGCTGCACCTGCATGGCCGCCTGACGCAGCTGTGACAGCTGGTCGTCATTGGCATTGCTGGTAACGCCCTGGCGGATCTGGTCGAGCCGATCGGTCAACTGCTCCAGGCTGGCGTTTTCTTCCAGCGCCGGCATTTCCCCGGCCAGCAGTTGCGATACCGGCGTAGCGCCCGCCGACCAGGCCGGAGTCGCCACCCACATAAGCAGGGCCAGTAACCCCACACACAAACGGTCAAGGCTTACACGCCTCATCGAAATCACCTATAGACAGACTCTGCTGGCGGCGAATTCTACGCCGCTTGCCGGCTTAGGGAAGTGCCGTTTCTCGCTCCAGCAACTGCCGTTTACGCTCAACTCCCCAGCGGTAGCCGCTCAGATCACCGTCACGGCGAACGACCCGATGACAGGGGATGGCCACGGCGATGCGGTTGGCTGCACAAGCGAGTGCTACTGCCCGCACGGCTTTTGGCGCACCGATGCGCTCGGCGATATCGGTATAGCTGACGCGCTGGCCTGCCGGGACTTCACGCAAGGCCTGCCAGACCCGCTCCTGAAACGCCGTGCCCTGCACATCCAGCGGCAGGTTAAGGCCCAGCGCGGGTTGTTCAACAAAGCCCACTACCTGCGCGATCAACTGCTCGAAGCGGCTGTCTGCACCGATCAGTTCGGCGTTGGCGAACTGATCCTGCAGGTCATTGAGCAACTGCGCAGGGTCATCGCCAAGAAATATCGCGCAGACCCCACGCGCACTCTGTGCCACCAGAATCGCGCCCAGCGCGCACTGCCCAACGGCAAAGTAGATGGTCGCGCCTGCACCACGTGCGCGGTACTGCTTGGGCAACATGCCCAGGCGTTGGCCGGCGCCTTCGTAGAAGCGGCTGTTGGAGTTGTAGCCAGCATCGAACAGCGCTTCGGTCACGGTCGCCGCCTCGCCTTGCAAGCGCTCGCGCAGGCGCTGGGCGCGAAATGCCGAGGCATAAGCCTTGGGGGTAAGGCCGGTCTCGGCCTTGAACAGGCGGTGCAGATGAAACCGGCTGACCGCGAGCTCGGCCGCCAGTTGGTCAAGGCTGGGCAGGCTCTCACTGGTTTCGATCAGGCGGCAGGCGCGCGCAATCAATGCGGTACGCCGGGCGCTGGTAGTGTCGACAGGCTGCATGTCGCAGTCTCCTGGCTGGGATGGGCAAAGCGTGGCAGAGCCTCAGCCAGCGTTCACTCCGATTCTTGCGCTTGTTCCACTGGTCAGCCTACCGCACGCCACAGATACCACGCCGCAGCGGTCCGATAGGGGCTCAAGGGTAGTGCCAACGCGCGCATCTGCGCAGGCGTCGGCGCCTTGTCCAGACCCTTGATGCGCCGATAACCCTCGCGCACACCAAAATCATCGACCGGAAGGATATCCGAGCGCTCCAGGCAGTAGATCAGCAGCATCTCTACCGTCCAGCGGCCGACCCCACGCAACGTCACCAGCCGCTCGATCAATTCGTCATCGGCCATACCCAGCGCCTCGGCCCGGCTTGGCACCAGGCCGTCGAGGCGGGCCTGGGCGATGCCCTGCACAGTGGCCAACTTGTTCGCCGAAAAACCACACCCGCGCAGCGCCAACGGGGTGGTCGCCAGCAACTGCTGAGGGCTGGGAAACGCCGCCTCCGGGTATAACGCGAGCATCCGCTGCAAGATCGCCTCGGCCGCGCGCGCGTGCAACTGCTGGTAGGCAATCGCCCGCACCAACGCCTCATAGGGCTCACGCCCGGGCGTAGCGCGATGCAGGCAAGGGCCTATCGTCGCAACATGGCGGGCCCAGTCAGCATCAATGCTGGCCAGATGAGCGCTGGCCTGCTGCAGCCCCGGCGCGCTGAGGTCGGACACAATCATTGGCAAAAACCTGTGTTGAGCCTGATCGCCCATCTTAGCCCAGGCCTTTACCTGAACCCTACTTCACCCATAGAATTGAGAACCATTAACAAACGCATATAACTCTAGTTCAGGGCCATTGATCCGATGCAGATGAACGACACGCTCAAGCCGTCCGAGGTCGATCTGCTCTATCAAACCCACCACGCCTGGCTGCGTGGCTGGCTGCGGACTAGAGTCGGCTGCATGGAGAACGCTGCCGACCTGGCCCAGGACACCTTCGTCCGCCTGTTGCGGGCACGCCAGGTATCACCGCTGAAGGAACCCCGCGCTTATCTGAGCAGCATCGCCCGTGGCCTGATGATCGATCAGTTCCGCCGCCGTGCGCTGGAGCGGGCCTATCAGGACAGCCTGGCCTGCCTGCCCGAGGGCGAAGCGCCCAGCGAAGAGTACCGGCTGATCATTCTCGATACCCTCGAACGCCTGGATCGCGCCCTGCAGCAACTCAAGCCGCGGGTGCGCCAGGCGTTTTTGCTGGCACAGCTGGATGGCCTGAACATTACCCAAATCGCCCTGCGCCTGGAGGTTTCCCGCGCCACCATCGAACGCGACCTGGCCAAGGCACTTGGCGTCTGCTACCGGTTGCGCTATGCCGACCTCTGAGCGCACGCCGGCGCAGGCCCAGGTCGATCAGGCCATCGACTGGCTGGTCAAGCTGCGTTTCGACGAGCCAAGTGCACGCACCCAGCGCCAGTTCCAGCAATGGCTTGCCAGCCATCCACATAATGCCCTGGCCTGGCAACGGGTCAGCGAGCTGAGCGAAGAGCTGGCCGGCCTGCCCAGCGACTTGAGCCGGCGCACCCTCGATGGCAGCCGCCGGCAGCGCATCAGCCGCCGCGATCAGCTCAAGCTGATGGCCGTGCTGGCGGTTGGCGGCAGCCTCGGCTGGGCGGCGCGTGAACCCCTCGGCCTGCAGGCACTGCTCGCCGACAGCAGTACCGGCACCGGCGAGCAACGCCAGGTGCAAGGCAGCGACGGCAGCACAATCCAGCTCAACACCGCCAGCGCCATCGACCTGCGCTACAGCAGCGATCAGCGCCAGTTGAGCCTGCTGCGTGGCGAGCTGACGCTGGACAGCAATGGCGCCGATAACCGGCCATTCATCATCAGCACCCGTATTGGCCAGCTGAGCACGCAGAACGGGCAATTGTTGTTGCGCGAAAACGACGCCGGCTTGTTGCTGGCGGTGCGTCGTGGCTCAGTCACTGTCGACTCGCAGAGCAACCCGTTGCGACAGGTGCAGGCGGGCCAGGTAGTGCAATTGTCGATGTCTGGCGCCGCGTCAGCGGTGCAACTGCATGGCGATCCCTGGGCCTGGACCGACGGCGTGCTCAGCGTGCAGCAGATGCCCCTTGGCGAGTTCATCAGCGAGCTGTCGCGCTACCGGCCAGGGCTGTTGCGCTGTGCAGATGAGGTTGCTCGGTTGAGGGTGTCCGGTACCTACCAATTGGCCGATACCGAACAAATTCTGTTGCTGCTGGCGCGCACCCTGCCGGTGCGGGTCGACTACCGCACACGCTACTGGGTCAGCATCGGCGCGGTCTGAAAAAAACTGAAAATAAATGAGGTGGAATCTCATTCTCGCTCGGCCTGAAGGAACAAAGCCCGAAAAGTGGACTTGATCATCTTCAGGAGCGCTGCATGATTCACCGCCGTCCCCACCGCCCCGATCGCCTGCGGCATGCCGTCCAGGCCGCCCTGCTCGGCCTCGGCCTGAGCGCCGCCGCTCTGCCCGTGCTGGTCCAGGCCGCCCCCGTCAGTCAGAACCAGCAACGTGACTGGGACATCGCCGCCGGCCCGCTGGCCAGCGCACTGGACCAGTTGGCCCGGCAAGGCGGCCTCAGTCTGTCGTTCGACGCCAACAGCCTGCAAGGCAAGACCACCCGAGGCGTGCAAGGCCGGTATGACAGTGCCCAGGCCTTGTCGATCGTACTGCAGGGCAGTGACGTGCAGGTCCAGCAGGAGAGCGCCAGCAGCTTCCTGCTGATCCCGGCAATCGACGCCGGCGGCGCGCTCGAGCTGGGCGCGACCAGCATCTCCAGCGACCGCCTGGGCGAGACCACCGAGCATTCCGGCTCCTACACCACCGGCGCGGTGACCATCGGCAAAACCGCCCAGAGTATCCGCCGCACCCCGCAATCGGTCACCGTGGTCACTCGCCAGCGGATCGACGACCAGAACATCACCAACCTGACCAACCTGCTCGAGCAGACCCCGGGTGTGGTGATCAACATGACCGACAGCGAGCGCGTGCAGTACTACTCCCGCGGCTACGCGATCGACGCCATTCAGTACGACGGCGCCACCGTGGTGCAAGGCAGCGGCGGTGGTTCGTTCATCCAGAGCGACTCGGCGATCATCGACCGCGCCGAGATCCTGCGCGGCGCCACCGGCATGCTGCGCGGTGCCGGCAACCCGTCCGGTACGGTCAACCTGGTGCGCAAGCGCCCTACTGCCGAGTTTCAGGGTGAAGGCAGCGTGACCCTGGGCAGCTGGGATGCCCAGCGCTATGTGGCCGATGTGTCCGGCCCGCTGACCGAAACCGGCAACGTACGTGGGCGGATGATTGCCGTGCACGACGACAAGGATCACTTCCAGAACTCGCGCATGGAGCGCAAAGAGGTGCTGTACGGCGTACTCGCCTTCGACCTCAGCGACAGCACCACGCTGACCACCGGCCTGGAATGGACCAAGCTCGACGCCACCGGCGCCTGGGGCAACCTGCCCGCCGACTTCGACGGCAAGCCGCTGCCGTTTGGCCGCAGCACCTACCTGGGGTCGGACTGGAACCGCTGGGACCGCAGCAATCTGCAGACTTTCGCCGAGCTGGAGCACCGCTTCGACAACGACTGGAAGCTCAAGCTGATGGCCCAGCGTACGCACTTTGAGCTTGACGACCACGGCTTCAAGCAGACCTTCTTCAGCAGGCCCACTGGCACCAGCAATCCCTACCTGATGAATTACCAGGTCACCGAAGGGGATGGCGGCGAGAGCATCCAGAACAACCTCAGCGCCACCCTCAACGGCCCGTTCGAGCTGCTCGGTCGCACCCACGAATTGATGCTCGGCGTCGAACGCATCCGCAACGACTCCTACGCTTCGGCCACCAACAACATCGCCTCCGGGCAGTTCGATCTGCGCGACTGGGACCCGAAGACCAGCCTGCCGGAGCCGGATATCACCATCTTCGCGCACCCGGTGCGCACCCGTACCACCCAGCAGGCGGCCTATGCCACCTGGCGCATTTCGCTGGCCGAGCCGCTGACGGCGATCATCGGTGCGCGCAACAACTGGTACGACTACGAGCAGGAAAACAACGTCAAATCCAACGGCAAGTTCGCCGTCGACAACAAGATCGTGCCGTATGCCGCGCTGATCTATGACATCAACGACAACTTCAGTACCTACGCCAGCTACACCGAGATATTCAACCCGCAGACCGCCACCGGGATCAGCGGCGCGGTGCTCGAGCCGACTACTGGTGAAGCCTACGAGACCGGGATCAAGGGTGAGTTCTACGAAGGGCGGTTGAATACCTCGCTGGCGTTCTTCCGCATCTATCAGGTCGGCAACGCCCTGGATGACATCAGCGGCCCTAACCCGTGCCTGCCCAACTACACCAGCGGCTACTGCAAGGTCGCTGCCGGCAAGAACCGCAGCCAGGGCTTCGAGCTGGAGATTTCCGGTGAAGTGCTGCCGGGCTGGAACGTTGGCGGTGGCTACACCTACAACACCACCGAGTACCTGAAGGACACCAGCAACAGCACCGGCAACCCGATCCGTACCACCGACCCCAAGCGCATGTTGCGCCTGTTCACCAGCTACCGCCTGCCGGGCGAGCTGGAGGCGTGGACCATTGGCGGCGGGGTGCAGGCGCAGAGCGATATCTACAACCGCAATGGCACTGCCGAAGCGTCGCAGGCGGGCTATGCGGTGTACAACGGCATGGTCAACTACCGCTTCAACCAGCAGTACTCGCTGCAGCTCAACGCCAACAACATCTTCGACAAGAAGTACTACCGCCAGGTCGCGCCGACGCCAACCGGCTATTACTGGGGTGATCCGCGCAACGTCTCGGTGACCCTGCGCGGCAGCTTCTGAGCCTTCGCCGAGCGCTTACTCGGCGGCTGCCTTGAGCTTGCCGGCGCGGCGGTACGACTGCCGGGCAAAGCACACGAACAGCCCTGCCATCAGTGCCAGCGCCATCGGCAGGCCATGCGGTGCGGCGCCCATCGCGGCGCCGCTGAGCAGCGGCCCGATCAGGCTGCCGACGCCCCACAGCAGGCCGACGCTGGCATTTGCCGTGACCAGGTCGCGGCCCCTGAAGCGCTGGCCGATCAGCACCAGCGCCAAGGTGTAGATGCCGCCAGCCACTGCGCCCAGCAGCACCAGCATCGGCCATAACAGCCAGCTCATCTGCAGCAACCACGGCAGGCCAATACCGATCAGCATTGCTACCACCCCGCACAGCAAATGCAGGCCGGTGCGCTCGACCCGATCCGCTAACCAGCCCAGCGGCAGCTGAAACAGCATGTCCCCGGCAAACACCACGGTCACCATCAGCGCCGCCACGGCCACGGCAAAGCCATGACTGGTGGCATACACCGGCAGCAACGACAGCACCACCGCGTCGAAGAACGAGAAGAACAGCACCGCCACACACAGCGCCGGTGCGACCCGGAAGAAACCAGCCAGGGTAAAGCTCTTGTCGTCTTCTTCAGCGTGTTCGACGTGGTCGTTGGGTACGGTCAATACGATGCACAGCAGGGCCAGGCCATAGCAGGCCGTGACCACCCCGGTGATCCACGGGCTATGCGCGCCGACCAGCGCCAGCATCGCCGGGCCAAGGACCTGAAAGCCGGTAAAACTGGTGGCGTACAGCGCCATGATCTTGCCGCGGTTGTGCTCCGGGCATAGCTCGTTGACCCACGATTCACCCAGAATGATGGCGATCCCCATGCCCAGGCCAAGCCCCAGTCGCAACAGGGCCAGCAGCCAGATCGATGAGAACGCCCACTCCAACAGGCCGATGGACAGCGCGCACAAGCTGAAGCACAGCAAATAGATGGTGCGTCGGGTCAGGTAGCGGCAGCAGGCATCGACCAGAAACGCCGAGAGCATCATCCCCGCCGCCGGTATCGCCGCCATGATGCCGATCTGCAGGGTATTGGCACCGCTGTCCTGCAGCCGCAACGACACCAGCGGCAGGCTCGCCCCGAGGCTGAAACCCACGACCGATACGGCGAACAGAAGGCCCGCCAGCAAACGCATGTTCATTACCCACTCCTTGCATGCCGGCACGGCGGCACCTGCGGCCGCGTCGGCTGATAACCCTGAAAAATGACTGCACACAGGCGCCCATGGCCAGACGCAATGGGCGCTGGTCGCAGCGGCGCGAATCAGTTCAGGGCAAGGTGTGGCGAGAAGGTGAAGGCAAACAGCACGCTGCGCCGCCGCTTGAGCACCGTGTCGCTCGGCCAGGCACGCCGACAGGCCTGGGCTGCAGGCTGAAGGGCTTGGAGGAGACGCTGACTACGGCGCATTGCATCGACTACGCAGGTAAAGAGGAAGCGGCACTCTAGGCCAAGGCTGGCGAGCGCGTCAATCCGGGGCATGCAAGGGCGGTGAAGCGAAATGTGCGCTTCACCGCCTCCAGGCTTACATGTCGTAACGCAGCGCCAGGCCAAAGGTACGTGGCGCACCGGCATCGATGATGTCGCCGCCACGGTTGTTGGTCACGTACTCCTTGTCGAAGGCGTTTTTGACAAAGCCGGACACCGCGATGTTCTTGGTGAGCTTGTACTCGCTGCTGAAGTTGGCCAGCACGTAGTTGTCGCTTCTGCGCTCACCGATAACCTGGCCCGCGGTATTGAAGTCGTATTGCGACGGCGCCGTGCTTTGGTAAGTCAGGTCGGTGTTGAAGGTAAGGCGCTCATCGACCCGATACAACGCTCCCAGCGACATCTTGTACTTTGGCGCATAGAGAAACGCCTCGCCACTGCGGTCCTGGCCGTTGCCGGCAACGAAGTCCTTGTACTTGCCATCGGTGACCGAGCCACCCAAGGTCAGCGTCAGTTGCTCGCTGAGGTCTTTTTCGACAAACACTTCCAGGCCTTTGATGGTGCTGCGACCGGCGTTATACACATTGATAACGTTGCTGTTGTCCTGGCGTACGCTGACCTGCTGGTCTTTCCAGTCCGTGTAATAGAGGTTGGCGCGAGTGCGCAGGCTGCCTTCCATAAATGTCCCGCGATAGGACAGCTCATAGTTGGTGGTGTACTCCGGGTCATACGACTCGTGACCACTGCCGGAGCGCACGTTGACGCCGCCGCCGCGATAGCCTTTCTGCACCATGAAGCCGAGGAACTGATTGGCCGCCAGTTCATAGTTCAGACCCAGCTTGGGCAACAGGGCGTTGAACGATTCGCTGACTTGCCCCGGACTGGACAGGTCATCCTGCTTGACGTCGGTGTCATTGGTTTCGTGCTCGTAACGCAGGCCGGTGATCAACGTCCAGCGCGGCGCGAGGGTCCAGTTGACCTCACCGAATACAGCCTTGTTATCGATTGTCGTGTCGCCTTTGACGGTGGCGAACAAGGTGTCATCGAACAACAGGCGGTCATGGAATTTGTTGGTGCTGTGGCCGTAATAGGCGCCGATGAAACTCTTCACGTCATCCGAGCTGTAGTTCAGCCGCAGTTCCTGGCTGAACAAATTGCCATCGTGTGCACGGAGGATGACGTCGTTGCTCTCGGCGGTCTGGTCGAAGTCCAGGCGGTTGCTGTAATCGGAGCGGGTGTTGACGGTCATGCTGGTCAGCGACCAGGCATCACTCAGGCGATAGTCGACCTTGGCGCTGACGGTGTCCTGCTTGAGGTTGTCAAAGGCCTGGGTATTGGACGACACCTTGTAGTAGCGGACTTTATCGTTCTCGCGCATGACCGAGTTGTCGCCCTGACGGTGCTCGCTGTGGGCATAAGTCAGCAGTACATCGAGGTCGTCATTGGGCAGGATCAGCAACTTGCCGCGGGCATTGCTGGTGCGATGCGGGTTGGCATCCTTGCCCAGTGCGATATTGTCGATATAGCCGTCGCCGTCCTGGCGGTCCACAGCGATACGCCCGGCGACCTTGCCCTCGACAATGGCGCCACCACCAGCAACGGCCAGGCCTTTTTCACCGTAGTTGCCAACGTTGGTCTGGGCAGAGAAGCTTGGGTCGAAGGTCGGATCCTTGGTCTTGATCACCACTGCACCGGCCAGCGAGTTGCGCCCTTGAGTGGTGGACTGCGGGCCAAGGAACACCTCGACCTGCTCGGTATCCCACAGCGGGTTCGGGCTCAAGGTCAGCGCCCGGTTGGGCTGCACAGCGCCATCGATATAGACCGACACGGCACCGTTCATGGTCGACGGCCCCTGGTCATCGAAACCGGACACCGGCACACCACGGATGCCCCAGTTCTCGTTGCCGGCCTGGCTGTATACCCCAGGCGTTCGCGCAAACACATCAACCAGGCTGTGATCGGCCTTGTCGCGCAGTTGCTGCTCGGTGACGACCACAACGCTGGACTGGGTCTGCTCGAGGGTGCGGTCGATCTTCTCGCCGGTCACCGTGATTGGCGCCATCTCGACCACGTTTGGTGATGCAGCGCTCGATGTTTCAGCGGCCCAGCCGCTATTGGCCAGGCACGCGGCAGCGCCCACAGCCAGGGCAAGCGTATTCTTCTTGAAATTCACGACCCGCTCCACTACGCCAGATATTGTTGTTTTGCGCAGGCCCACTGCTCGTTGCGGCCAGCGGGGCGGATTCTAAGGGAAAGTGAGCGTTATAGGAATAATATTGATAATGACTCTTATTAACTTGCGGTGAGGCCGTATTGCGACCCCACTGCACTTGTCAGCGTTTGCCGGTAGACGGCAGCAATATTGCCAGCAGGCCAAACAGCGGCAGATACGAACAAAGCGCATACACGTATTCGATCCCGCGCAGGTCGGCCACGTAGCCCAGCAGCGCCGCACCGATGCCGCCAAAGCCGAACATCAGGCCGAAGAAGATCCCGGCGATCATGCCAACATTGCCCGGCACCAGCTCCTGGGCGTAAACGACGATGGCCGAGAATGCCGAAGCGAGGATAAAGCCGATCACCACACTGAGGATGGTGGTCCAGAACTGATCGGCGTACGGCAGCGCCAGGGTGAACGGCGCTACTCCGAGAATCGAGAACCAGATCACCGCCTTGCGCCCGAAGCGGTCGCCAATCGGCCCACCAAAGAACGTCCCCGCCGCCACCGCGCCTAGGAACAGGAACAGGTGCAACTGCGAGCTGGCCACCGAGACGTCAAACTTTTCGATCAGGTAGAAGGTGAAATAGCTGGTGAAGCTGGCCATGTAAAAGTACTTGGAGAACACCAGCAAGCCCAACACCACCAATGCGCCAATCACGCGCTGGCGCGACAGGCCATGGGTTGCTTCTACCGCCTTGCGCGCCTTGGCCTGGTTGAGGTGCTCCTTGTACCAGCGGCGCAGCAGCAGGGTTACGCCGAAGAAGAACAAGCCAGCCAGGCCGAACCAGGCGACATGGGTCTGGCCGAACGGAATGACGATCGCTGCTGCCAGCAGCGGGCCCAGCGCCGAGCCGGCATTACCGCCGACCTGGAAGGTCGACTGGGCCAGGCCAAAGCGCCCACCCGAAGCCAGCCGGGCAATCCGCGATGTCTCGGGGTGGAATGCTGACGAACCGATGCCGACCAGCGCTGACGCCACCAGAATCATCGGGAAGCTGCCAACAAATGCCAGCATCACGATCCCGACCAAGGTGCACAGGGTGCCCAGCGGTAGCAGATTCGGCGTCGGCCGCTTGTCGGTGAAAAAGCCCACCCACGGCTGCAACAGCGACGCTGTGATCTGGAACGTCAGAGTGATCAGGCCGATCTGGGCGAAGCTCAAGTTGTAATTGGCCTTGAGCATTGGGTAGATCGCCGGCAGCACGGCCTGGATCAGGTCGTTGATCAGGTGCGCCAGCGCACAGAAGCCGATGATGCGCATCACCAGAGGGTTGGCACCTGAAGCCGTAGTTGCGCTGGAGGTGGTTTGAGAACTGCTGATGGCCATGGGCTCGACATCCGTCCGCGGGTTTGGGATCCGATTATCGGGAAACAAATCGATACATAGCTAGCTTTTTTACCATCGGTCCGACACGTGCTTGTAAATGGTTCTCAATATAATTAGCATCCATGGCACATTGCCCCACTCCCTTTCGCCGCTTCCGCCTCACCTGCGAGCAGACCGATCAATGAACCCAATGCCCGCCCAGCAGCCCACGCCCGACGCCGATCGCGAGGCACTGGAGTGGTTTTCCATGCTCCGTCAGCCAGGCTGCGATGAGCAGCAGCGGCAGGCGTTCGCCACGTGGCAGCAGCAGGACCCTGCCAACGCCCGCGCCTACGCTGAACTGCAAGCCTACTGGCAGCAACTCACGCCTCCCCCGGCAAGGCCGCGCCCGCGTCAGTTGAAAACCCGCCGCAGCTATCTCGGCAAAACCCTCGCCGCGCTGTTTCTGTTGATCCTCGCCGCCCTTGCCTATCTGTATTGGCCATTGATGCAGCGCCTGGCCAGTGAACTGCACACCGCCAGCGGCGAGCGCCGCAGTGTGCGTCTGGCCGACGGTTCAACGATGCACCTGGACAGCGCCAGCGCGATGAACGCCGACCTGCGTGGGCGCACCCGCCAGTTGCAACTGGTGCAAGGTCAGGTTTCGCTCGAAGTGGTGCTCGATGGCCGCGCCCTGGAAGTGCAAGTCGGCCAGGCGCGGATTCAGGTCTATGGCACTCGCCTGATGATCGCCCGCAGCAGCCAACATGACGAACTGGTCGTGCTCAACGGCAAAGCCATGATCATTCAAGGCGGCGATCAACGCCTGCTCTCGGCCGGCGAACGGGTAACCTTCACTGAACAGCGCATCGACCCTGTGCAAAAAATCGACGTGCAGCGCGTCGAGGCCTGGCGCAGCGGGCACTTGCAGGTCAAGGATCAGCCCCTGGCCAGCGTGCTCGAGCGCCTGGCCGGCTATCAAGGCCAGCGCGTCTGGCTGATGGATGAGCAAACCGCTTATCGCCGGGTCAGCGGTGATTTCAACCTCGACCGCGCCCAGGCCAGCCTCGATCAGCTCGCCGCCGAGCAGCAATTGCAGCTGTATAGCCTGTTCGGCCAGTGGCTGATCGCCCGCTGAAACCGCACGTGCAGGCTAAGCGGTTGAAACCGTGTAAATTTTTTTTGATCCGGGTGTTGACAGAGGGGCGTCTGAAGCGAATAATGCGCGCCAGTTGGCTACATAGCTCAGTTGGTTAGAGCATAGCATTCATAATGCTGGGGTCCGGGGTTCAAGTCCCTGTGTAGCCACCACCCTTCAGATCTACAGATTTCTCACGAGGTCTGTAGATCTAACAAGAAGCCCGCCTAGTGCGGGCTTTCTTGTTTCTGGCGTTCTGTCCTTGAATCGCCCTGCAACTCCTCTGCGTATTCCTCTGGGCAAATTTCCCCGCCTGCCCTCTCAGTGCCGATGCCGCGAGAAGTCAACGCACTTACATTCAGTGCGTATGATTATTTACATTCAGCACGTATCAATATAGGGTCCCTTTCATACGCCGCGTATGTTCTGCTCCAGGTAACACTGCCAGACGACAAGGCTTGCTTGAAAATTCAAAGGACCTGAACCATGAGCACGTCTTCATCCGAACTCACAGCAACCTCCGCGCAGCACCCCTGGCTGGCCGTCAGCGCAGTCGGCCTTGCGACATTTTCCGTGGTCACCACTGAAATGCTCCCGGTCGGGCTGCTGCCACCGATTGCCGAATCGCTGAATACTTCCACCGGCACGGCAGGGCTGATGATCTCACTGCCTGCACTACTGGCAGCGTTTTTTGCCCCGCTGGTGGTCATCGCATCCGGCGGCATTGATCGGCGCAGGATCCTCTGCGGCTTGCTGGGGCTGTTGGTGATCGTCAACATCGCCTCGGCGTTGGCCCCGAGCATGGCCTGGATGCTGGCCGCGCGTGTACTGGTCGGCTTTTGCATGGGGGGGATCTGGGCGATCGCCGGGGGGCTGGCGGGGCGGCTGGTGGCGGCGCACTCGGTTGGCCTGGCGACCTCGATCATCTTCGGCGGGGTGGCCGCTGCTTCGGTGCTGGGCGTGCCGCTGGGTGCGTTGATCGGCGACTATGCCGGGTGGCGCTGGGCCTTTGCCGGCATGGCCCTGTTCAGCGCATTGGTGCTGGCGCTGCACCTTGCGGTGATCCCCGGGCTACCGGTAACCAGTTCGGTGACCATGCGCCAGTTTGCCCAGCAGCTGGGTAGCCGCAAACTGCAAGTGGGGTTGCTGCTGACGCTGGCACTGGTCGCCGGGCACTTCATGCTGTTCACCTACGTGCGGCCATTGCTGATGTCGGTGTCAGGCTTCGATAGCCAATGGGTCAGCGCACTGCTGTTCGCCTATGGCTTCGCCGGCATCGTCGGCAACTTCATTGCCGGCGTCATCGCCGCGCGGCGCACAGCACGCACGTTGCTGGCGATCTCGACCGGGCTGCTGCTGACGCCGGTGCTGTTCCTGCTCATCGGCAATTCCAACCTCGGCGGCGGCATGCTGTTGCTGGTCTGGGGGCTGGCCTATGGCGGTGTGTCGGTAGGCCTGATGACGTGGATGATGAAGGCCGCACCGCATGCGGTGGAGGTCGCAACGGCGCTGTACGTCGGCGTGTTCAATGTCGCCATCGCATTGGGGGCATGGGCCGGTGGCCTGGTTTTGGACAAGGTAGGCCTTACAGGGAATCTTTGACTGGCGGCTGGGTTCGCAACTACTGCCCTGCTGCTGGCGCTCGGTATATGCCTGGCTGAGCACAGGGCTGCAAATGCTGATGTGGACTCACCACCGCTCCAGTGCCAATAGCAGATTGTCATGCACCCTCGCCTGGATAATAATGAGATATATTATCATCCGTAGCGATCAGTCATGGACGCAGGGCTCAAGGCTTCAAACTCACTGAATATCGGCCACCTTTATGGCGAGCACCATGGCTGGCTCAAAGGCTGGCTGCGCACGCGCACTTGCAACAGCGCCGATGCAGCCGACCTGGCTCAGGATACCTTCATGCGTATGCTGACTTTGCGACAAATGCCTGCTCTGCGCGAACCCCGTCATTACCTGGTAACTATCGCTCGAGGCCTGCTGATCGACAAAGCCCGTCGACAAACCCTTGAGCGGGCGTACCTGGAGGTATTGGCGGCGCGACCGGAGCCGCTTGAGGTTTCGCCGGAAACCTATCACCTGATCATCGAATCGCTGCTGGCCATCGACACCCTGCTCGATGGCCTGGGCCAGCGCACCCGGCAGATCTTCCTCATGGTGCAACTCGAAAGCCTGAGCTATGTCGAGGTGGGCAAGCGTCTTGGCCTCTCGGTGACAACGGTCAAGAACCACCTGAGCAAGGCATTGATGCAGTGCATTGTGTTGATGGACGCATGACCAGCGCACCCGCCTCTGTGCCCGGCAAAAATCATCTGCAGGCGGCAGTAGCGTGGTATCTCGCGCTCAATGACAACGAGGTCACGCCAGACCAGCATCAGGCCTGGCAACGCTGGCTCGACGCTGACCCTGCACACGTCAATGCCTGGGCGCGGATAGAAAAGCTCCAGCAACAATTGCGCGGCGTGCCTGGTGAGCTGGCCTTGCCGGTGTTGTCGCAGATGGGCGTGCAGCGCCGCCAAGGTCTCAAGCTGCTGCTCCTGCTGGCCACTGGCGCCGCAACTTTCGCCGGTTATCGCAGCTCGCCCTACAGCGCCGACTTCGCCACTGGTACTGGCCAGCGCCGGCACGTGAAGTTGCCTGATGGCAGCCGCCTGGATTTGAACACCGACACTCAGGTTGATATCGCCTACAGCGCACAGCAGCGATTGATCGTTCTACGTCAGGGCGAAATCTTTGTGACGACTGCGTCCGAGCAGGCGCCCGCGCGACCGCTTGCAGTGCAGACACCTCACGGAAGGGTTCTTGCGCTAGGAACCCGCTTTGATGTCCGCGTGCTGTCAGGTTTCAGCACGGTTGAGGTGGAGCAGCATGCAGTCGAGGTCAGCAGCCGCGACGCGCCCCGTCAGGTGCAACGGGTCGAGCACGGCCAGGCGCTAACCTTTGGCGCGGCCCACATGGGCAATCTACGCCTTGGCTCTGCCGGCAACAGCGCCTGGACCCAAGGCGTGCTGGTGGCGATTGACTGGCGCCTGGCGGACTTCATTGGCGAGCTGTCGCGCTACCGTGCGGGCTATCTGGGCTGCGCCGAGCAGGTCGCGGACTTGAGAATATCCGGCGCGTTTCGCCTGGATGATATCGATGGAGTACTGGCCAACCTGCAGGTTTCGTTGCCGGTGAAGGTGCGCCAGCTTTCGCGGTACTGGGTACGGATAGAAGCGTAAACAGATTTCACCCGTTGCAGCTTGCCGATTGCGAGTTTCGTTCGGCTCATCAGTAGAGCGGTCATTCAGCCGCCATTACTGCAACGGCATAGGAAGTCACGCATGAGCCCCCCCACCCCTCTCGCAGCTTTGCGCTTTCGCCTCAACTCCACACTGCTGCGCATCAGCCTCGGCGGTGCGCTTTGTGCTGGCGCGGTAGCCACTCCGGCCTGGTCACAACAAGCTGCTGAACAACGTGAATATGCAATTGCAGCCGGGCCTCTGGATACCGCGCTCAGCCACTTTGCCGCCAGCAACGGGGTGACGTTATCGTTCGCGTCGACTCAAACCGAAGGCTTGTTCAGCCCCGGTCTGAACGGTCGTCACACGTTTGCCGAGGGTATTGCCCGGCTGCTCGCCAACAGTGGATTACAGGCACGCCAGGAAGGGCCGCAACGCTACACCCTGGTCAGCACGCCAAGCGATGCAGCGCTGGAACTCGGTGCCACCACCATCACCGGCGCGACTCTTGGCGCCACCAGCGAACATACCGGCTCCTATACGACCGGCCCTATGCAGACCGCCACCAAGCTGGCCTTGAGCATGCGCCAGACGCCACAGTCGGTCTCGGTAGTTACCCGCCAGCGCATGGACGACCGTGGCATGCAGGACCTGCACGACGTGATCAAGGACGTCCCCGGGGTCACCGTGAAAAAGGACGGCCCCGAGCGCCCGACCTACTACGCCCGTGGTTTTCAGGTCGACAACATCATGTACGACGGCCTGCCGACCACCGTGTCCAGCTACACCGCCCGGGACACCATCGCCGCCGCCGACACCGCCATGCTCGATCGGGTCGAAGTGGTACGCGGCGCCACCGGCTTGATGAGTGGTTCCGGCAGTCCCTCTGCGGCAATCAACCTGGTGCGCAAGCGCCCGACCAAGGACGCTCAGGTCAGCGTGACTGCCAGTGCCGGCAGCTGGGACAACTATCGCGGCGAGCTGGATGCCTCCAGCGCCCTCAACGACAGCGCCAGCCTGCGCGGCCGGGCGGTCACCAGCTATCAGGTCAAGGACAGCTTCCAGGACGTGGTCAACAAAGAGCACGCACTGTTCTACGGCATCGCCGAGGCAGACCTGAGCGACAGCACTACCCTGACCGTAGGCGCCTCGAATCAGAACCTGAACAACAACACCGCCTGGGGCGGCGTGCCCACCGCCAGCGATGGCGGCGACCTCAAGCTGTCGCGCTCGACCTATCTGGGCAATGACTGGGGCCGCTGGGATCAGGACAACAACAGCCTCTTCAGTGAGCTCGAACAGCGCTTCGACAATGGCTGGAAGCTGCGCCTGGCAGCGACCAGGATGTGGTCCAAGCTTGATCTGCTGGCGTCCTACGTCAGTGCCGGTGCAGTCGACGGCAGCTTCAACCAGATGACCGGCAAGTTCAAATACAGCAATGAGCAGAGCAGCTATGACGCATTTGCCAGCGGCCCGTTCAGCTTGTTCGAGCGCGAACATGAACTGGTGATCGGCGCCAGCCGCCGCAAGGAAACCTTCCACGGCAACGGCACCACAGTCTTGTCGGCTGCCGATATCAACATTTACAACTGGAACCCCCACGTAACCGCGATTCCAGCGTTCAACATGGGCGCCTGGCAGCAACAAAGCGAAACCGAACAAACCGGCGCGTACCTCACTGGCCGCTTCAGCCTGGCCGAACCGCTGCACCTGATTCTGGGTGCACGCCTGGACTGGTACGACTACCAGATCGACAACTCGAGCAATATTGCCGGAGTCCAGCCGACCTCCAGCCAATACGACGTCAGCCGTAACCTGACCAAGTACGCCGGGCTCATCTACGACCTCGACGACACTTACTCGGTGTACGTCAGCTACACCGATATCTTCACCCCGCAAGGTGTGGTCGATAGCCAGAACAAGGCCATCCAACCCATCGTTGGCAAGAACTATGAAGCCGGCATCAAGGCCGAATACTTCGACGGCGCCTTGAACGCCAGCGCCGCGGTCTTCCGGATCGACCAGCAAAACCGCGCCTCGGTAATCAATGCCCCAGGCGTGTGCCAGACACCCGCCGGTGTCGCCTGCTACCAGGCCTCCGGCGAAGTGCGCAGCCAAGGCCTGGAACTCGAAGTCAGCGGCGCACTGAACGAGCGCTGGCAAATGGCGGCTGGCTACACCTACAACGCCGCCAAGTACCGCAAGGATGCCAACCGGGACAACGAAGGCCGGCTGTTCGCCAGCGACCTGCCCCGCCATTTGTTCAAGGCCAGCACTACCTACCAACTGCCTGGCACGCTCGAACGCTGGCGTGTCGGCGGCGCCATCAGCGCGCAGAACACCATCTACAACCAGGGCAGCGGCTACCGCATCGAGCAGAAGGCCTACCAGGTGCTCGACCTGATGGCCGGCTACAAAGTCTCGGACAACGTCGACCTGCGCTTGAACGTCAATAACGTCTTCGACAAGAAGTACTACCAGAGCATCAACAGCAATACCTGGAACGGTTTCAACGTTTATGGCGAACCGCGCAATGCCGCATTGACCGTGAAGTGGTCCCTTTGAGTCAGAAGCGCGCTGGCGATGTGCGGGCCAAGTTCTGACAGCGCTTGCCCGGCGCAGCGCCGATCTGCCTGGAGCGGCCGGTACAGCGCTGGGCGCAGCTAGCGGACATTGCGATGGAGCATCAACCGCGCGCTTTCATGCAGCCCATGGGTGAGCGTGCGTAAACGCTGGAATTCCTCGGGATACTGCGCGGCGACATCATCACGCGGCGTTGCCGAGGCCAGATCGTGCAGGGTCGGTGCGCTGCCGTCGTGCTGCATCTGCAGCAGGAAGTCCCTGGTCACGCCGCCGATGATCGGGAAGGTGCCCTCGCGCAATACCAGCGGCACCACCCGCTCGCCTTCCGGCGCTGGCTGCTGGATGTCGCGGCCCAGCGCGCCGTTGACGAAGGGCACGCCGGCCATGCCGGCTACGGTCGGCAACAGGTCAACCAGGCCCACCGCTTGTTCGATCACCCGCGGCTCAAGACCTGGGGCATGAATCAGCAACGGCACATTGTTGCTTTCCAGGCCCAGCTGTTCAAACGCCGGCGCCATGTGCGGGATCTGGCTGATGCGCGTGTTGTGGTCACCGAAGAACACAAAGATGCTGTTGTCGTAGTAACCACCGGCCTTGGCGATCTCCATCAGGCGGCCAATGTTGTAGTCGAGCAGGCGCACGGCGTTGTACTGCTCGACACTGCGCGAGCCGGCAGCATTGACTTGCTCAAGGGTTACGTCGACCACCTGGAAACCGTCGTTGTGCCTGGGGATGGTGAAGGGCCGGTGGTTGCCGGAGGTCTGCAGATAGGCGAAGAACGGCTGGTCCTTGGGCACGGCACGCAACAGCGCGTCGCTTTCCTTGAACAGATCCAGATCGGAAATCCCCCAGACGTCGACCCGCGGCGATTGCCAGTCGCTCTCTTCATACAACTGCACGCCGTCGATGCTCTGGCGGATCAGCGCGTTGATGTTGGCCCAGCCGGCATTGCCGCCGATCATGTAGAACTTCTGATAACCCTCGAAGGCGTTGATCAAGGTGTGTTGCCGAGTGATCAGCGGATTGCGCGTGGCCGTCTCTTGCCGGGTGACGTCAGGCACGCCAGTGATGCTCGCCCACACCGTTTTTGCAGTGCCGGTAACGGGCACATAGAAGTGTTTGAAGAACCAGCTCTGGCTGGCCAGCTTGTCCAGGTTCGGCGTTGGATTGAGCGGGTTGCCGTAGGCGCCGACGGCGCTGGTGCCGAGTGATTCGAGCATGACGAAGATGACATTCGGCGGGCGCTCGCCGGCCAGCTTATAGGGCTGCACCGGCTGCTTGCGGATGAAGTCGAGACGGCCAGCGTCTGGTTGATCCACGCTCAGGTACTGGGCGATCTGCGGATAGTACTCACGCACTTTGGCTTCATCGTACTGAGCCTGGCCGGCCTTTAGCGTGTCATAGAGGAACAGCACCGGGTTCAGACCCACCGCTGCAACCTGACTGTTGCCGGAGAAGAATGCATCGCTCCAGCGCAAAGGCACCGGGTTTTCCAGGTTGAGGTTGGCAACCCGCCCGAGCAGGGCCAGCAGCACTGCAACTACCCCAATCAACGAAACCGAGGCCAGCGCCCAGCGGTTGATCGGCTTGCGCTCAGCGTCCAGGGTCAGCCGTTCCAGGCAAACCAAGGCCCATACCCACAAGCCGACTGCTGCCAGCCAACAGGCAGTTATCCACAGCACCGGATAGGTTTCCCAGACCATCTGCTGTGAGATTTGCGCGTCCTGCAGATAGCGCAGCACCGTCGCGTTGATCCGCACGCCGAGGTAGGCGTAGTGGCCGAAGTCGATGATATAGACCAGGCCCACCGCGGCCAGCACCACGGCCAGATAAACCCGCGCCAGCCAGCGCATGGCCGGCAGGGTAGTCAGGTTCCAGCGTGGCAGCCACGCCAGCACGGCCAGCGGCAGCAGGATCAGCAGCGCCAGGCGCAGGTCGAAGCGCAGGCCGATGCCCAGGGTCTCCAGCAGCGCCGGGGTGGTCAGTTCAAGCCCGGAAAAACCCAGCAGAAACACCAGCCGCAAGGCCACCAGCAACGCGAACACCAAACCGATTGCGCCCACGCCGTAGCGCAGGCGGCGAGACTGCAACACTCCCATCATTGACCTCTATGCCATTTCATCAAGGGCCGCCATGCACTGCCGATCAGCAGCGCGGTTGCGGCGATCAGGCAGTACCCCGTCAGCAACGGGTCGAGCAGGTAATCCCAGTAGTTTTCCGAAGGTTTCAAGCGCAGGGCGAACGCCAGGGTGCCCAGTGCCAGCATCGCGACGGCCAGCGTGTTGCGCAGCCACAGCATCAGCAACGCCAGCCCTGCCACCAGCACAATCATTGGCCGCGGATTGAAACCCCAGCGGTACGGATCAAAATAGGTCAGCCCCAGCGTGGCCGGGTACAGCAGCAGGCTCAGCAGCGTGAACGCCAGCAGCAACTGCATCCGCTGCGTGCGCTCGAGTGGTTGCAGCAGACCCAGGCGGGTCAGGCTCACCCAGGCCAGCAGGACCAGCGTGCTGAACGCCAGATCATCGGTAAAGCTGCGCACATAGCTTGCCAGCGACAGTTGGCTGAGCGGAATGAAGCTGGCCACCACCAACAGCGGCAGCAGCCAGGGCCGCCACGGCGCGGTAAAACGCAGCGCGCTGAACGCGACAAAGCCGATCAGGACGAAACTCAAGTGGGCCTGCCATACCGAAACCATCACAGGCGCCCCGCCAGCCAGGCTTGGTTGAAGCTGACATGTTTGATGAAGGTGTTGTTCCACGAGTAGACCAGGTGGTACATGCCATCTGCACTGCGGCTGAAGTACGGGTACTCGTACTCGAAATCGCAGCCACGCGGTTTGCATACGCGGTAGTCGAGGTTACTCAGGAAGCGCTGTTCGAGCGGCAGCCGGCGCGCACCGCTGGAGGCGCGAAAGCCCTCACCAATGATCGCTTTATAGGCCTCGGGCGAGAACGGCTGGCCAAGCGGATCCGGCGACTGGTCCAGCTCCACCACACTGCGCCACTCGTTGAGGTCGGCGTCAGTGCCGTACAGGCTGAGCTTGAAGCGGCCATCCTGCAGGTCGTTCAGGGCTACCAGCAGACCGTCGTCGTCAGTGCCGACTGCGGCCAGCGACGAATTGGGGTTGGCCGGTTCCAGCGGGTACGGTTCGCTCCAGGTCTGGCCGGCGTCTTCGGTGCGGCTGGCCAGCACGCGGTGATGGGTTTCGCCGGCATAGCGCAACATCGCCACGGCGCGCTGGCCATCGAGCGGGACGATGGTCGGTTGCAGCGAGTGCTTGCCGCGGCTTATGCGGAATTTGTCGACCACCTCACCCTCGGCGCTCAAGTACAGGTACTCGGCAAACTTGCCCATGAACTCGTGGTACACCGGCAGGCCGATCGAGCCATCGGCGTGAAACACCGGCGCGGCGCGCACCAGGGTGCTGATATTGAAAAACGGCGAAGTCACCAGTTGCCGTGGCGCCGACCAGCTGCTTCCGAGGTCATCGGAGACCATCAGGTTGATCGCACTGGTGGCCCAGCCACCCACGGAAACCGAGACATAAAACATCCACAAGCGGTTGTCCGGGCCGAGCGCGATCACCGGATTGCCGAGCTTGCGGATATAGCGCTGGGTGCCGTCGCGGGTGCTTTCACGGGTAGCCAGCACCTGTTCGGCGCCCCACTCGTCAGTGCGCGGATCAAAGCGCGCCGCGCGCACCTGAACATCGGCCGCACCTTCGCGCGAGCCGGCAAACCACACGGCCATCAAGCCACCATCGGGCATGGCCGTGACCGAGGATGAATGGACAAAGTCAGTCAGCTGGCTGGAGACGAAGCGGCTACTGAATTGCGCCGGGGCCGGCGTGCCTGTGTCGTTCGAGCTGAGCTGGGCAAACGGCGCCAGCACATGGGGCGGATGGCTTTGCCAGGCAGCAAAAAACACCGCCAGCACGCCGCAGATCATTAAGGCAGAGCGCATAGAGAACCTGTCGATGGGAGTATTACTGCGCACGCTCGTCCGGCAGGCGCTTCCTGCGGCCGGTGAGCATGGAGAGCGGCAGGTTGTCCCGCACCTGGATACTTTCAAACACTGCGGCCAGCACATGCACACAGACCAGCGCCAACAACACATCAGCGGCAGTCTCGTGGACTTTCAGCGGCCAATCGGCGCCCCACAGGGCATCGACTTCTTGCATCAGGAACCCGCTGCTGCCAATCACCAGCAGCGCCAGCAGCATTAACAACATCACCAGCGCGCCAATAGGCGAATGGCCAAGACGGTGTTGCGGCTTGCCCTTGAGCAGTGAGCGCAGGTGCGCGGCGAGCCGTTGCGGGGTCGGCCAGAAGTCTGCCCAGCGCGCACTGCGCGGCCCGACGAATCCCCACACGCTGCGTACCAGCAGCCATGCCATGGCGTAGTCGCCGAGCCAGACATGCCAGTCGTCGCCGGCTTCATTGAAGAAGTAGTTGGCGACGAAGACCCCGGCGATAGACAGATGAAACAGCCTCACCAAAGGATCCCACAGGCGCAGGGATTCGCCCTGCATCAGTCTTTGATCTCGGTCTTGATTGCCTTGCCTGTGACCGGGTCATGGTAGATTTCGACCTTGCGCTTGTCCTTGTCGAAGCCGTAGATCTCGTAGCAGTTGCCGTCGGTGACCTTGAACTTGCTGATCTGGTAACCCTCGGCTTTGAGTTTGTCCTGGAAGGCAGTTTGGTCCTGCCACTGCGAGCGTTCGGCGGTGGTGCACTGCGGGCCGGCGACGGCCAGGGGGCTGGCGATGATCAGGGACAGCAGGAGAATTTTGCGCATGGAAAAGCTCTCGGCAGATGTGGGTGGGCCCACAATGCAAAAGCAACCTTAGGCCAACCTTAGCCGGTAACGAGCAGTTACATCTTTGCTGAAATCCGCCTGTGTAGAACCCGGCATGATGCCGCCGATTACTTCAGAGACTTCACCATGCGCCTACTCCTCGTCGAAGATGATCGAGCCCTTGGCCAGGGTATTCGCGTGGCCTTGGGCGCCGAAGGCTATACCCTCGACTGGCTGCAGGATGGGGTGGCCGCCTTGCACGCGTTACGCACCGAGAGCTTCGATCTGTTGTTGCTCGACCTCGGCCTGCCACGCCTGGACGGCCTCGACCTGTTGCAGCAATTGCGCGCCGAGCAGCAGGACCTGCCGGTGCTGATCCTGACCGCCCGCGATGGCACCGCCGCGCGTATCGCCGGGCTGGATGCCGGCGCCGACGACTATCTGATCAAACCGTTCGACGTCGACGAACTCAAGGCCCGCGTGCGCGCCCTGCTGCGCCGCAGTCAGGGCCGTGCGCAACCGCTGCTGGAGCACGCCGGGATCAGCCTCGACCCAGCCACACAACAAGTGCACTACCTGCACGCCGAGGTCATCGTCACGGCCATGGAGTACCAGTTGCTGCATCAACTGATGGTGCGCCCCGGCAAGGTCGTCACCCGCGAGCGCCTGTCCCGCGCGCTGTATGGCTGGCAGGATCGGGTCGAGAGCAATACCCTCGAAGTGCTGATTCATAACCTGCGCAAAAAGCTCTGCAGCGAGCTGATCCGCACCGTACGCGGTGTCGGTTATGTGCTGGCGGTGCAGGCATGATCTCGGTCCGCGCGCGCATTCTGGTCCCGGTACTGGTGATGATCCTGCTCGGCGACGCGTTGATCAGCTGGCTGGTGCTGCGCGACAGCCATCACGAAATCGAAGAAGTCTACGACGCCCAGCTCGCCCAGAGCGCCCGTCTGCTGCAGGGTGTACTGCGCCAGGGCGATGCTGCCGAGGCCGACTGGGAGCGCTTGTATCAGGCCTTCGACCAGGCCATGAGCCGGGTCGGTGTCGACGGCGTCGCCCACCCTTACGAAACCCGCCTCACCTTCCAGGTCTGGCGCAGCGATGGCGAGTTGCTGGTGCGCTCGGCCGAGGCGCCGGTGCTGGCGGCGCCGCCCGCGACCCTCGGTGCCCATGACTTGCTCGATAACGGCAACGAGTGGTGCGCGTTTCTCCTCGCCGACCCGCAGCAAGGCTTGCTGATCTGGGTGGGCGAGCGCGACGACATTCGTCAGGACCTGATCCAGCGCATCATGCGCCACACTCTGTGGCCAACCCTGATCGGCGTGCCGTTGCTGACGCTGGTGATCTGGCTGGTGATCGGCTGGGGCCTCAAGCCCTTGCGCAGCATGGCCCGTAAGCTCCGCGTGCGGCAGACCGGCAGCCTCCATCCACTGCGCCTCAAGCCGCTGCCGAGCGATCTGGAACCGATGCAGACCGCGCTCAACCGGCTGTTGCTGCAAGTCGAAGAGCTGCTCGCCCGCGAGCGCCGTTTTATCGCCGACGCCGCCCACGAACTGCGCACGCCGCTGGCGATTCTGCGCATTCACGCACAAAACGCACGCAACGCCGCCACCGCCGAGCAACGCCACGAAGCGTTGGATTTTCTGGTCAGCGGCGTCGACCGCGCTACCCGCATCGGCAGCCAGTTGCTGACCATGGCCCGTATCGAGCCGCAACTGAGCGACCCCCAGCGCAGCCGCGTGCAATTGACCGAGCTGGTGCGTGAAGAGTTGGCCGAGTTGACCCCGCTGGCGCTGAACAAGGGTGTCGACCTGGTCCTCGAAGGTGACGAAGAGTGCTGGGTCGAGACCGAGCCGGTGGCACTGGCCATCGCCCTGCAGAACCTGGTGACCAACGCACTCAACTTCTCCCCGCCGGGCAGCGAAGTGAAGGTAGTGATCGGCGACAACCGCCTCAGCGTCGAGGATCAGGGCCCGGGTATTGACGAGGCAGACATGGAGCGCCTGTTCGAACGCTTCTACAGCCGGGGCAACGCCAATGGCGCCGGGCTGGGCCTGGCGATCGTGGAAATGATTGTCGACAAGATCGGCTGCGACTTGCGTCTGTACAACCTGCGCCAAGGCGGGCTCTGCGCCGAACTGACGCTGAGCCAGGCGCGCGCCAGCTGAGCTCAGCGCACGCCCGCCACCAGCACGGTCACCCCCAGGCCGATCAGCGCCACGCCGATCAGCCGATCAACCACTCGCTGGCGCTCGATCATTGCCAGGCGCAGCGCTGCGCTGGAAAAAAACACCGCCACCAGGCTGAACCACAGCCAATGGGCGAAGGACATGAATGCGCCGTAGGCAAAGTCCTGCGCCAGCGAGCTGCCCGGCTGCACCACCTGGGTGTAGGCGCTGATCACAAACAGCATGGTCTTGGGGTTCAGCGCGTTGGTGAAAAAGCCGGTGCGTAACGCCCTCAGGCTACCCCTGCCCTGCCCTTGGCCGACGTCATCGAGGTGGATCCGCTTGGTATTGGTCAGCGACTGGTAGCCCAGATAAATCAGGTAGCCCGCGCCCAGCACCTTCATGGCCATGAACAGCGCCGGGCTTTGGCTGATGATCACGGCAATGCCCAGCACCGTGTACAGCACATGCACCTGCACACCCAAGGCAATGCCGACCGCAGCGGCCAGGCCGGCCTTGCGCCCCTGTGCATAACTGCTGCGGGTGACCATGGCAAAGTCAGCGCCGGGGCTGATCACGGCAAGTACGGTAAACACGGCGACGGCAATCAGTTCATTCACTCAGGCAACCTCGATAGACGATGAAAATCCACAGATCGTCGATTATCGAGGGCTTATCCACAGGTCAAAATCGATTTATAGTCGCGCAAATCCGCTAGTTTTTCTCACAGATATGCAGCGTTCACTTGCGCCGAGATTTCAATGAAACTGCCGCCGCTCAACACCCTGCGTTTTTTCGACGTTGCCGCCCAGACCGAGAGCTTTGTGCGCGCGGCCGAGCGTCTGCACGTCACCCATGGCGCGGTTAGCCGGCAAGTACGCTTGCTAGAGCAAAGTCTGGGGGTCGAACTGTTCGAGCGGCGCAACCGGGCGCTGTTTTTGACAGCCGCCGGGCGCGCCCTGCAGAGCACCACCCAGGCCATCTTCGAGCAGATCGAAGACACCGTGCAGCGCTTGCAACAACCGCTTCAGGACAACGTGCTGGTGCTGTCCTGCGAGCCGACCATCGCCATGCGCTGGCTGATCCCACGGCTGCCGGACTTTCATGCCGCGCACCCGGATATCCAGCTGCAACTGGTCGCTGCTGGCGGAGCGGTGGACTTTGCCCGCAGCGGCATTGACCTGGCCTTGCGGCGTGACGATTTTCACTGGGAACGCACGCTGCACAGCGTGAAGATCTGCGATGAATGGATGGGGCCGGTCTGTCGAGCGGGCAGCCAGCAAGCGGCGCAAAACCCTCGTTTGCTGCACAGCCGCACCCGTCCCAAGGCATGGTCTGACTGGCATCGGTTGCGCGGCGAAGGGGCACGGCAGCGCGCAGGCAGCGAGTATGAGCACTTCTATCTGTCGATCCAGGCAGCCAGCGCTGGCCTTGGGCTGGCCATGGCGTCAGCCTTGATGGTCAGCGACGAGATTGCCAGCGGCCAATTGCACGCGCCCGCCGGGTTTATCGCGGATGGCTCGGCGTATCACCTGCTCAGCCCGCAGGCGTTTCTGCCCGGCTGCAAGCGCCAGCGCTTTGCCGACTGGGTGCGCTGCCAATCTCAGGCCTGCCTGGCTCAGCTGGGTTTGGCACAAAACGACGAACCCGAGCTGCCATCACCGCCCCAGGTGCGATAGCCGGCCGTGTCGATATGGATGCGCCCCGACGGATAGCGGCCCAGGCCCATGCTCCAGGCCTGGCCATGCTGCTGCCAGAAGCGGCACAACGGATTGGGGTCAGCCCATGCCGGCAGTAACAGATCAACGGCAAAGGCGCGCATGTGGGCACTGTCCACCGCGCCGCCAGCGCAGGCGTTGAGTTGCGGATCGCGGTATGCCGAGACCACCTCGAACCGACCCAGGGCGCCCTGCCCACCCAAGGTTTTCAGCAATGCCAGGGTCGAGCGCACCGCCGGCCATTGCGCCTGTGGCGGCACCGCGAACGGCGAGGCACGACACTGGCGCCAGTCCGATGCCGAGCGTAGTAGTTGATGGATAGGCACCACACCATACAGCCGTGCCTCGACCAGCATTTCGCGAAACGGCCGAGTCTGATGGTCGCCGGCCCACTGGGCGAACATCCACAGGTCGCGCGGGTCGGCCTGAGCAACACTGGCGATGCTCAAGCCAGCTGCACAGAGCAGCATCCTTGCTGTTTTCATTGCTCACCCCTTCAGCCAGTTGGCCGCTACTGGCTTAGAGTTAAGCCTACTCCTGCGGGCGCAGGCGGTATTGCGGCGGCAATTGGGCAAAGCCGCTTATGGTGGTGTCCAGGCTCTTCCAGCGGCCATCCTTGATGCCATAGATGCAACCATGGATAGACAGCTCCTGACCGCGATGCCAGGCGTTCTGGATGATGCTGGTGTGGGCAACGTTGGCCACCTGCTGGATCACGTTCAGCTCGCACATGCGGTCGACCCGCGCCTCGTCCGTGTCGAGCTTGGCCAGCTCACCGCGTTTTTCGTAGTAGAGGTCACGAATCGAGCGCAGCCAGCCGTCGATCAGTCCGAGTTGACGGTCCTGCATGGCCGCGCGCACGCCGCCGCAGCCATAGTGGCCGGTGACCAGGATGTGTTTGACCTTGAGCACTTCGACCGCGTACTGAATCACCGACAGGCAGTTAAGGTCGGTGTGCAGCACCACGTTGGCGACGTTGCGGTGGACGAACAGATCGCCCGGTAGCATGCCGACGATCTCGTTGGCCGGCACGCGTGCGTCGGAGCAGCCGATCCAGAGAAACTCCGGCGTCTGCTGACGGGCCAGCTTGGCGAAGAAGTCCGGGTCACGCTGGGTGATCGCGTCAGCCCAGCGCTCGTTGTTGTCGATCAGTTCCTGCAGGTCGTGCATGGTCTTGCCTCATCAGGTTATGCCTGTGTGACTGGACCTGACGGCGCAAGGTCACTCGTCGAACAGGGTGCAGGCCATTACCAGGGCATCTTCGCGGCCACCAGCCATTGGATAGTAGTCGCGGCGCCGGCCAATCTCGTTGAAGCCGAAGCGTTCATAAAGACGATAGGCCGACTGGTTGCTCGCGCGCAGCTCGAGGAAGCACTCGCGGCCATTGAGCTTGTAGGCCTCGGCCATGAGTTTTTCCAGCAGGCGCAGGCCCAGGCCGCGGCCCTGGTTTTCCGGTTTTACGGTGATGTTGAGCAGGTGCGCTTCGTCGATGATCACGTTGATCACACCATGACCCACCTGCTGGGCGCCATCGAACATCAACCAGATCTGGTATGACTTGAGCGCATCCAGAAAAATCCCGCGGGTCCAGGGATGGCTGAACGCGGCGTACTCGATCTTCAGCACCGCATCCAGGTCCGCCTCGGTCATCGGGCGGAAACTGATCGAATCACTCATTCAACGCTCTTCCAGCGCGCCATCAGCTGGCGCATCGCTTGCCAGACGTCCGCCTTGCGCTGCGGCTCGTCCATCAACAGTTCCAGGCCAGGCAGCGCCCAGGCAGTGCCCAGCGCTTCGACCTGCAGTTCTTGGTGATAGGCCGGTGCCTCGGCCTGGGCGGCAAAGCGCAGCGCCGGCAGGCCGATCAGCCACAGGCAGGTGCAGGGTGATTCTTCCAGGCGTGCCTGGATAAAGCCTTGGACGAAGTCACGCGCAGCCTCGGGGCCTTGGTCCATGTTGCCGCGCACCAGCAGCGGCCAACGGATCGGCTCGCCGATGATCTGCGGCGCATCCGGCAGGCCGGCGGCGCGGAGCATGTCCTTGAGCAGCAGGTAGGATGGGTCGCGGCTCTGGAACGGCTGCCCGGTGGCCAGCTCGACCAGCACCAGGCAACTGCCGGCGCGCAGCAACTGCAGGGCAAACCGTGGCGGTGGCACCGGCGCCGCACGGGCCACCACTGGCTCAGCCTCGGTCTCGGTCGGCTTGACCGCTGGCTTGACGCTGCTGGCTGGGCGCGGAATCTCGATTTTCGGCCGTTCGATGCTGCGTGCCTGCGGCGCGATCGGCGCGGCGGCAGACGCTGGCGCCAAGGCTTCGAGTTCGACCTCCTCGACCGGCGCCTGCGGCAGCAGCAGCTCGGGGCGCGACGGCGCAGCGAACGGCAGTTCGGCACGCGGCAGCCAGTGCACCACTTGCATGGCGGACAGGTAAGCGCGGCGGCGGGACTCGATCAGCACAGCACGGTCATCCGGGAAAAGTCAGTCGCGCATTCTAACGCCGTTGACCGCCCCGCGCCGCTACAGGTTGGCGGAAATTTGCCAGCCGGCAAAACCCTGGGCCAACCCGGTAAATCCCTGACGCAATCTCATTACAGACCAAGGGGTGAATTCCTCCCCCCTGGATGCAGTACAATCGCCGGCTTTAATTTGGCAACGAGTCGACCCGCCAATGATCGAACCCAAGCGCGTCCTGCGCGCCCTCGCCGAACACTGGGCATTGATCGAGCCGCTGTGCGAGCGTTTCGACCAGGGCACATTGAGCCTGATCGAACTGCGCCAGCAACTCGGCCGCCAGCAGGTAGAAAGCACCCCGCAGGACATCACCCAGCTGCTCGATGTGTGGATCCGCCTGGATATTCTGGTACCGGTGGCAAAAAGCCCGAACCGCTTCGAGCTGAATGCGCAGATCCACGACTTCCTGGCCTACCTGCGCCGCGAGCACCGGCTCGGCCTGTGCCTGGAAATCGAAGCCTATCTGCGCCACCTGGAGCGCCTGGCCGGGCATATTCAGGACGCTTTCGATAACCGCGACAGCGATGACCTGGCGCGCCAGCTGCGCTTGCTCGACATGCGCGTGCGCGACGTGTTGAAGAAACTCGACAACGACGAGCAGGCGCTGGTCGCGGTAGCCGAACGGGCCAAGACCAGCAACCGGCAGATCCCGCTGCGCCAGCGCTACGCCGAAGTACTGGCAACCTGGGACGAGTACGTCGAGCCGATGATCCAGCTGGTCAACGCCGACGGCGCCTTCGAGCAAGGCGTGCGCAAGGTCGAGACAGTGCTGCTGCGCCTGCTCGGCGAGCAGGCGCGGCTCGGCCACCTGGTCGACGACGACATGCTCCTGCGCACCCATGCGCGCATCCTCGAGATGCAGACCAGCGCCCAGCTGACCCTGCGCCATGCCCGCGAACTGCTGCTGCCGCTGCGCGAAGAAGCGCGCCGGCACAACGCCGTGACCCGCGGCGCGGCGCTGGCCCTGTCGGTGATCCGGCGCAAGGGCATCGATGCCGTGCCGCACGCGGCCATGCCGATGTTCACTCGACCGCAAAGCACCTTTCTCGGCAGCGCCAGCCAGGTCGAGGCCTACGTTTACGCGCTGGCCCGCTTCGAGCCCAAGCCGGCGCGCTTCCCCAAGGCCCACCGCACCGACAAGGGCCCGACGCCACGTGCCCCGCGCACGGTCAAGGAGATGCTCGAACGCTGTGCCAGCGCGCTGCCGCTGCCCGACCTGATGGTCTGGCTGCTGGAGCAGGAGCCCGAAGGCGCCACCGACGAGCTGCTGTACTGGTTCTCGCGCCTGTCGCGCGAGAAGCGCTTCAGCCGCGAGCGCCTCGAACGGCGCGACTATCTCACCACCGAACACCGGGTGAGCCTGCGCTCCTTCGCCCTGACCGAATCATCGCCTGCATCCACTGCGAGCCCAGCCAATGCATCTTGATCTCTCCGAACTGTCCCAGCTCGCGCCGATCTTCCGCGAGCTGTTCAAAGGTTTCCACGTCAGCCGCCGCGACCCCGAGTTGTACGCCCAGCTGTCGAACTTCCAGGACCAGTACCGCACCCTGTTCAAGGCGCTTGGCTTCGAGCTGGTGTGCGATACCCGCGGTTTCTATTACTTCGTGCCAGAGCTGGCCGCTGCGCAGGTCAACAAGACCGCCCAGCGCCTTTCGCTGTTCACCTTCATCCTGGTCGAGCACCTGGCTGACCAGGGCCGCGACCCGATCGCCGTGCTCGATGGCGGCAGCATCGGCCGCGATGAGCTGCCGTCGCTGCTGGAAAAGTACCGCGACCTGTTCATCCAGGCCGAAGTACAGACCGTCGACGAGCTTGAAGAAAAGATCCTCCGGCGCATGACCCAACTGGGCTTCGCCCATGAAGAAGGCGGCATCTACCGCTTCCTGCCGCCGATGCACCGCTTCATCGATGTGTGCCTGTCGGTGCAGCAGGACCGCGACCTGGCCGCGACCCTGCACAGCGCCCTGCCACTGCCGGTACCGGTGCTGGCCGACGACGACAGCGCCGAGCAACTGGAAACCGACGACCCGCTCGACCTCAGCCCGTTTGCCGGCGACGAGAGCGAAGAAGACGCCCTTGCCCGCGCCATCAGCGAAGAGCAACAGGAGATTGACGCATGAGCCAGCAACGCTACGGCATCCGCCGCTTCGCCTTGCTCAACACCGCCGGCTACAGCCTCGGCCTGTTCCCGCTGGAGCACCCGCTGTCGGTCTATGGCGCCAACAACCTGGGTAAGTCGGCGTCGATCAACGCCCTGCAGTTCCCGATTCTGGCGCGCATGTCGGACATGAGCTTCGGCAAGTACAGCCTCGAGCAGTCGCGCCGTTTCTACTTCGCCAGCGACACCAGCTACATCCTCTGCGAGCTGGACCTGCCCCATGGCCCGCACGTGATTGGCGTGGTCGGCCGCGGCCCGGGCGGCGGCTTCGGTCACCAGTTCTTTGCCTACCAAGGCCAGCTGGACCTGGCTCACTACCAGAAAGACGACACCTGCCTGCGCCAAAAGGAGCTGTTCACCAACCTTGAGCGCAATGGCCTCAAGGCCTATGAGCTCAAGCCCGACGAACTGCGCCGTCTGCTGGTCGGTGGCCATACTTCGGTGCCACTGGACCTGACCCTGATCCCGCTGCGCTCGACCAGCGAGCAGAGCCTGAAGACCTTCCGCGCCCTGTTCATCAACCTGCTGCACATGCGCGAAATCACTGCAGCCAAGCTCAAGCAGCTGTTCCTCGATGCCTTCGAGCACAGCCTGCGCTCGGGCAGCGTCGACTACATCGCTGCCTGCGAAGAGGCCTTCCGCGACGTACGCCGCATGGAAGGCGATTACAACGCCCTGGTCGCCGCCGGGCCGTTGGTCGAAGCCCTGGCCGGCGGCGTCGCCCAGCGCGACATCCTGCGTGGCAAGCTGCATCGCCTGTCGCCGCTGCTGGATAACCTGCTCGGCACCTGGCAGGAATATGCCATGGCGCGTAAAGAAGAACTGGTGATCCAGTCCGAGCATTACCGCAGTGAGCAGGACCGCCTGCAGAACGACCAACGCGGCGGTACCCAGGAGCTGATGCGCCTGGAGCGCGAGATCAGCGGTATCCAGCGCTGGCTGGGCGAACTGTCGGTGCTGAAGAATCGCTTTGCGCTGGTCGATGATGTACGCGTCCTCGAGCAGCAGTTGCTTGCCGCCAAGGACGCCCACGACGAACTTGCCGGCGCCCTGGCGCAATCGCGGCAGTTCTCCGCCGAAGACCTCGACGAACGTGTGCGGGATCTGGAGAAGCGGGTCAAGGTGGTCAAGCAGCAGCTCGATCATGCCGACAACAACAGCTACGCACGCCTGCGCGAAGAGTTATCGCAAGGCGACGTCGACCGCCTGATGCGCCTGTTCAACGGCGCACTGTTCAGCCTGCCGCTGGGCGAGCGCGGCATCGAACTGGATGACAGCGACCTCTGGGTCAAGTCACTGGAAGCGGTGCTCGACAGCTTCAAGGGCGAGCGTTTCGAAGCCCCGGGCCTGTCCATCGACCTCTCGCACATCGAGCCGCCGGCGCTGCAAGCGTTGGCTGACCGCGCGGCTCTGCGCGACCAGAAAGACCGCCTCGACCGCGAGCTCAAGCAGCTCAAGACCCAGCAGGCGGTCGCCGCCGACCGCACCGCCAGCAAAGCCCAGACCGAAGCCCTGTACCAGCAGGTACTGGATGCGCAAAAGGCCCTGGAAGACTTCCGCCGCAGCGAAACCCTGGCCGCCGAAGAGCCAGAAAAGCTTGAGCAACTGGCCCAGCTTGAAGCGGCCCAGGACGAGCTCAAGCGCTCCAGCGACGCTTTCACCGAGCGCGTCCAGCAACTGTCGGCCAAGCTGCAACTGGTCGGCCGTCAGTTGGCCGACCTCGAAGCCAAGCAGCGCACCCTCGAAGACGCCCTGCGCCGCCGTCAGCTGCTACCCAACGACATGCCGTTCGGCACGCCGTTCATGGAAGCGGTGGACGACTCGATGGACAACCTGCTGCCGCTGCTCAATGACTACCAGGACAGCTGGCAGGCGCTGCAACGGGCGGATAACCAGATCGAGGCGCTGTACGCCCAGGTACGCCTCAAAGGGGTGGCCAAGTTCGACAGCGAAGACGACATCGAGCGCCGCCTGCAGCTGCTGATCAACGCCTACTCGCACCGCACCGAAGAAGCCCTGACCCTGGCCAAGGCGCGCCGTGCGGCGGTTACCGACATCGCCCGGACACTGCGCAACATCCGCAGCGACTACGACAGCCTCGAGCACCAGCTGGCGCTGTTCAACCGCGAGATCAACAAGCGCCAGGTGTCCAACCTGGAAAGCTTCCGCGTGGTGCTGGCGCCGAACAAGGAAGCGCTCAAGCACATCGACCAGATCATCCACAGCGCTGGCCAGTACGAAGAAGGCGAGACCCTGTCGGTGTTCGACCTGACCCAGAGCAGCGACCAGGATCACAAGAACGAAGAGGCCAAGGAGTACCTGGCCCGGCTGGTGGCAGCCAACCACAACCAACTGGGCCTCAAGGACCTGTTCGAGCTGGCGTTCGAGATCACCAAGATCAACAGCCAGCCGGTGATCCACGCCGACATCGATGGCGCTGCCTCCAACGGCACCACCATGACCATCAAGGCGCTGACCAACATGTACTTGTTGCTGCACCTGATGGACCGCGACCTGGCCGGACGCATTCGCTTGCCGTACTACCTCGACGAGGCCGCCGACATCGACGAACGCAACCAGGCGGCGCTGCTCGAGACCAGCCAGCAGCTGGGCTTCGTGCCGATTCTGGCCAGCGTCAAGCCACAGGTGTCGGCGCACGTGGCGATCGATCTGGAAGGTGGTAGCGGGCCGAATGGCATCTACATCGACGAATCGGACTGGAAGTACATCAGCCGGATCGATGCAGAGAAGGCGATTGTGCGTGAGGATGTGGCCGAAGAGTTGGCCTGATCTGTGATCTGCGCTAGTGGGGCCGCTGCGCGGCCCTTTCTCGACACAAGGCCGCTCCTACAGGAAAGCAGCGATCTGCTGTTGTAGGAGCGGCCTTGTGTCGCGAAAGGGCTGCAAAGCAGCCCCGAAATACGTACTACCTGCTACTGCGCCCAAGGCAGAATCGGAATCGCGGTCACCGCGTTCTGCGGGCTGCCTTCGATCATGCGATCGCTGTAGACCAGGTACACCAGGGTGTTGCGCTTCTTGTCGAGAAAACGCACCACCTGCATGGTCTTGAACACCAGCGAGGTGCGCTCCTTGAACACCTCGTCACCGTCCTTGAGTTCACCCTTGAAGTTGATCGGCCCAACCTGACGGCATGCGATCGACGCTTCTGCACGATCCTCGGCCAGGCCCAGGCCGCCCTTGACGCCACCAGTCTTGGCCCGCGACAGGTAGCAGGTCACACCCTCAACCTTGGGGTCATCGAAGGCTTCGACGACGATCCGGTCATTCGGCCCGACAAACTTGAACACGGTCGAGACCTGGCCGATTTCTTCAGCGCCCGCGACCATCGGCATCATCAACACCGCCACGGCAAACAGCTTTTTCAGCACAGTCATCCCCTTACACCAGAACCAGGTTGTCGCGGTGCACCAGCTCGGGCTCCGCGCTGTAGCCAAGCAACGCTTCGATTGCATCGGACGGTTGGCCGATGATCTTCTGCGCTTCCAATGCACTGTAATTGGCCAGCCCGCGGGCCACTTCATGGCCGTCCGGGCCGACGCAGATCACCATCTCGCCGCGACGGAAGCTGCCCTGAACAGTCTTGACCCCAACCGGCAGCAGGCTCTTGTTGGCCTGGCGCAGTGCCTGCACGGCACCCTCGTCGAGCACCAGCGTGCCGCGGGTCTGCAGGTGGCCTGCCAGCCACTGCTTGCGTGCCGCGAGCATGCCGCGCTCTGGCGACAGCAGCGTGCCCAGGCGCTCACCGGCCTTGAGCCGATCCAGCACGCGCTCGATGCGCCCGCCAATGATGATGGTGTGCGCACCGGAACGCGCCGCCAGGCGCGCCGCACGCAGTTTGGTCTGCATGCCGCCGCGGCCCAGCGCACCGCCGGTGCTGCCGGCCACGGCGTCGAGCGCCGGGTCATCGGCGCGCGCTTCGAAGATCAGCTGGGCGTCGGGGTTGTGCCGTGGGTCGGCATCGAACATGCCATCGCGGTCGGTGAGGATCACCAGCAGGTCCGCCTCGACCAAGTTGGCCACCAGCGCTGCAAGGGTGTCGTTGTCGCCGAAACGGATCTCGTCGGTGACCACCGTGTCGTTCTCGTTGATCACCGGCACCACACCCAGATCGACCAGAGTGCGCAGGGTGCTGCGGGCATTCAGGTAACGCTTGCGGTCAGACAGATCGTCGTGGGTCAGGAGGATCTGCGCGGTGTGCTTGCCGTGCTCACCAAAGCTCGACTCCCACGCCTGCACCAGGCGCATCTGGCCCAGCGAGGCGGCGGCCTGCAGCTCGTTCATGGCACTCGGTCGCTTGTTCCAGCCAAGCTGGCTCATGCCCGCTGCTACGGCCCCGGAAGAGACCAGCACCAACTCCACCCCTGCTTCACGCAGGGCCACCATCTGCTCGACCCAAACGCCCATGGCACCGCGGTCCAGACCCTTGCCATCGGCGGTCAGCAGGGCGCTGCCGATCTTCACGACCCAGCGCTTCGCGCCCGTCACCTTGCTTCGCATCTTCATCCAACCCATGTCGATTCGTAGATACTAAAACGCCGCTCCTGAGAGCGGCGTTTAGTGTACTGCAAGCGGTCAGTCGCGCACGTAAATGATTTCCGGGCCGTCTTCGTCGTCCTCGAAATCATCATCCCAGACATCGTCTTCGCCAACGCTGTGCACGCTCTTGACGCCAGTGCGGCGCAAGGTACGGGCATCGTCCAGGGCCTGCAACTGAGCACGCGCTTCGTCTTCGATGCGCTGATCGAGGCTGGCCAGCTGCGCGGCGTAGGCCGGGTCGGCGGCCAGGCGGTCGGCGCGGTCTTCGAGATAGCGCATGATGTCGCGGCTGAGGGCTTCGGTACCCTGCTTGGAGATTGCCGAGATCACATAGACCGGGCCCTTCCACTGCAGGCGCTCGACCACTTCCTTGACCCGCTCGTCACGCTCGTCGTCCATCAGCATGTCCGACTTGTTCAGCACCAGCCAGCGCTCACGCTCGGCCAGCGACGGGCTGAAGCGGGTCAGCTCGTTGACGATGACTTCGGCAGCGTCGGCCGAGTTGGTCTCGTCCAGCGGCGCCAGGTCAACCAGATGCAGCAGGATGCGAGTACGCGCCAGGTGCTTGAGGAAGCGGATACCCAGGCCGGCACCTTCCGAGGCGCCTTCGATCAGGCCGGGGATGTCGGCGATGACGAAGCTCTTCCAGCGGTCGACGCTGACCACGCCCAGGTTTGGCACCAGAGTGGTGAACGGGTAGTCGGCGACTTTCGGCTTGGCGGCCGATACCGAACGGATGAAGGTACTTTTGCCAGCGTTGGGCAGGCCGAGCAGGCCGACGTCAGCGAGGACTTTCATTTCCAGTTTCAGGTCACGCTGATCACCCGGCTTGCCTGGGGTGGTCTGGCGTGGCGCACGGTTGGTGCTGGACTTGAAACGGGTGTTGCCCAGGCCGTGCCAGCCGCCTTGGGCGACCATCAGCTTTTGCCCGGCCTTGACCAGGTCGCCGATCACTTCCTGGGTCGAGGCATCAATCACGGTGGTGCCAACCGGCACCCGCAGGATCATGTCTTCGCCCTTCTTGCCGGTGCAGTCGGTGCTGCCGCCGTTGGCGCCGCGCTGGGCGTCGAAGTGACGGGTGTAGCGATAGTCGACCAGGGTGTTGAGGTTTTCGTCGGCAATCATGTACACCGAGCCACCGTCGCCGCCATCACCACCGTTGGGGCCACCGTTCTCGATGAACTTCTCGCGGCGGAAGCTCATGCAACCGTTACCGCCATCACCGGCTTTGACCCGGATCGATACTTCGTCAACAAACTTCATAGAAACCGCCTCTCGTCAGCAGACGAGTTGAAATGACTCAAAAACATGAGGCTCTTGCAAAAATGAGCGCGGCGACCCCGAGACGCAGAGACCGACGCCGGCAGCCGAGACAAACAGCTTTGCAAGAGGCTCACCACAAACGAAAAAGCCCCGTCGCGTGACGGGGCTTCTCCAGCGACAGCGCGATTAGCCCGCGACGACGCTCACGTAACGGCGGTTGAATTCGCCTTTCTTCTCGAACTTGATCACGCCTTCGATCTTGGCGAACAAGGTGTGATCCTTGCCCATGCCAACGCCGTAGCCGGCGTGGAACTGGGTGCCACGCTGACGGACGATGATGTTGCCGGCCTTGATGACCTGGCCGCCATACATCTTCACGCCAAGGCGTTTCGATTCTGAGTCGCGACCGTTACGAGTACTACCACCAGCCTTCTTGTGAGCCATGGTTCAATTCTCCAAATAAATTCAGGGGATCTAGGAAATTAAGCCTGGATGCCGGTGATTTTGATCTCGGTGAACCACTGGCGGTGGCCCATACGCTTCATGTGGTGCTTACGACGACGGAACTTGATGATGCGAACCTTGTCGTGACGGCCTTGCGAGATGACCTCGGCAACCACGGTAGCGCCAGCAACAACTGGAGCACCGATGGTGACTGCGTCGCCATTGGCAACCAGCAGGACGCGATCGAAGGTCACGGATTCGCCAGTGGCGATTTCCAGTTTCTCGATCTTCAGGTATTCACCTTCAGCGACTTTGTACTGCTTGCCGCCGGTAACAATTACTGCGTAAGACATGGTATTTCTCCGATAATCCTGCTCACCCAGCTCTTTATATATTGAGTATTGGCTGGCATGGCTGCACAAGGCTGGAACGGCCCGGCGCAATTGCGTAAGGCAGGTGCTGCCCAGGAAAGTTAGGGTGCGCGATTGTACGCAACCCAGGATGGCCTTGCAAGTCCCGCCCCGGCGCGGCTGGCAGCGTGCCTTGACACACCGCAACCCTCGACCTAGCATGCCGCGCAACCCCAATGGAGCAGCCGATGCAACCCCAAACCTTCTACCGCGCGGTAGCTGATGATTTCAGCGCCGTCGACGAGATCATCAAGAAGCAGCTGACCTCGCGCGTGCCGCTGGTATCGAAGATCGGCGACTATATCACGTCGGCCGGCGGCAAACGCCTGCGGCCCTTGCTGGTACTGCTCTGCGGCAAGGCGCTGGGTCGCGAAAGCGACGACCTGCGCCTGCTGGCAGCGACCATCGAGTTCCTCCACACCGCCACCCTGCTGCACGACGATGTGGTCGACATGTCCGGCATGCGCCGTGGCCGCTCCACCGCCAACGCGCTGTGGGGCAACGCGCCGAGCGTGCTGGTGGGCGACTTCCTTTATTCGCGCTCGTTCGAAATGATGGTCGAACTGGGTTCGATGTCGGTGATGCAGATCCTCGCCAAGGCCACTCGCGTGATCGCCGAAGGCGAAGTGCTGCAGCTGTCGCGGGTGCGTGATGCGAGCACCAGCGAAGAGGTGTACATGGAAGTCATCCGCGGCAAGACCGCGATGCTCTTCGAAGCCTCGACCCACAGCGCCGCTGCGCTGGCCGGTGCCAGCGACGAGCAACGTGAAGCGCTGCGCACCTTTGGTGATCACCTTGGCGTGGCCTTCCAGCTGGTCGACGACCTGCTCGACTATCAGGGCGACTCGGAGACACTTGGCAAGAACGTCGGCGACGATCTGGCCGAAGGCAAGCCGACCCTGCCGCTGATCTACACCATGCGCGAAGGCTCGCCCGAGCAGGCCGCACTGGTGCGCAAGGCGATCCAGAAGGGTGGCCTGGAAGATCTCGAGCAGATTCGCGCTGCCGTGCACGACTCAGGCGCCCTCGCCTACACCGCGCAGATGGCCCGCGACTACGTCGCCCGCGCCATCGCCTGCCTGGAAGTACTGCCAGCCAGCGAATACCGCGATGCACTGGTCGAACTCAGCGAGTTTGCGGTAGCCCGTACTCACTAAGCTGCAAGTCGCGCTTTGTAGGAGCGGCCTTGTGTCGCGAAAGGGTCGCGCAGCGGCCCCAAAGATATGTATCACACCACAGAATCGCCGGGCCCGCTTTGCGGGCCTTTCGCGACGCAAGGCCGCTCCTACACGGACCGCGCACAACCTTGGATGACGAGAACTGATCTCATCGCCCCGCTCACGGGCAAAACCTTATACAATGTAGGCTTTTCCAGCCCTGCCAAAGGACCCGTAGTGAGCACTCTGCCTGCCTGCCCCAAATGCAATTCCGAATATACCTACGAAGACGGCACCCAGCTGATCTGCCCTGAATGCGCCCACGAGTGGTCGGCCAGCGGCGATGCCGAAGCAGCCAGCGATGACGTGGTGAAGAAGGATTCGGTCGGTAACGTCCTGCAGGACGGCGATACCATCACCGTGATCAAGGACCTCAAGGTCAAGGGCACCTCGCTGGTGGTCAAGGTCGGCACCAAGGTCAAGAACATCCGCCTGTGCGACGGCGACCATGACATCGACTGCAAGATCGACGGCATCGGCCCGATGAAGCTCAAGTCCGAGTTCGTGCGCAAGGTCTGACTTGCTCTGGTCTGGGGCTGCCCTCGGTGGCCCCGACAGATCCTGCAACAGGATCGACCGACCATTGGCGAAAAAAACCAATAGTTACTTGCTATTTTGATAATAAGAATTATTCTCATTGGAAACAGCTATCCAAGGAGAGTAGCCATGACTTATCTGATCGACGCCTGGCTGGACCGCCCCCATCCCTACCTGAGAATCCTCCACCGCGAGACCGGTGAAGTGTGCGCGGTACTTGAACAGGACGCCCTCAACGAGCTACGCGACCAGGGTGACCTGGACCTGCATGGGCTTAATTCAAGCGAGCCGGTGGTGCTCAAGGAGCTGGTACGCAATTTGTTTCTGTTCTGCTATGCACGGGCATTGCGCCCTGGCGGGACGGACTGGAACTGAAGGTCAAGCGAAAGGGCCGCACCAGGCGGCCCAGACAGTCTTACAGAACGTCGAGCAGCTCGACGTCGAACACCAGAACGCTGTGCGGCGGGATGCTGCCAACGCCTTGAGCGCCGTAAGCCAGCTCGCTCGGCACATACAGGCGCCATTTGCTGCCGGCATTCATCAGCTGCAGAGCTTCGGTCCAGCCGGCGATCACGCCACCAACCGGGAATTCAGCAGGCTGACCACGATCGTAGGAACTGTCGAATACAGTGCCGTCGATCAGGGTGCCGTGGTAGTGGGTGCGTACAGTGTCGTCGCGGCTTGGCTTGGCGCCAACACCGGCGGTCAGCACTTCGAACTGCAGGCCCGAAGCCAGGGTGGTGATGCCTTCGCGCTTGGCGTTTTCAGCCAGGAACTCGACGCCCACAGCAGCAGCGACTTCAGCCTTGGCAGCGGCTTCGGCTTGCATGATGTCGCGGATGGTCTTGAACGCAGCCGACAGGTCGGCCTCGTTGACGCGGCTTTCAACGCCATTGAAGGCGTCGGTCAGGCCGGCGACGATGGCTTCCAGGCTGACGCCTGGTGGCGGGTTGTCACGCAGCTGACCGCCGAGCTGACGGCCAATGCCGTAGCTGACGCGGGTTTCGTCGGTGGACAGAATGAGTTCGGACATTGACTTGCTCCGCAGCAGGGCGCAGTGCAGCCGCGCCCTTGATCAAAAGGGCGAGCAGCCTAGCACACTGCAGCGCAGCAGATCAGCTACCGGGCCACTGCGCACCGCAGATACACAACCGCCCGGCCGTTGGGCAACGGTCGGGCGGCATGAGCAATGCGCCAGAGCAGTGCTTAGTGCTTGGTCAGCTTGTCCAGATAACCCATGACAAATGCGGAAATGACAAAGGTCATGTGGATGATCACGTACCACATCAGCTTGTCGGTGGAGATGTTCTGCGCATCCATGAACACCCGCAGCAGATGAATTGAAGAAATTGCCACGATCGACGCGGCGACTTTCATCTTCAGCGAGGTCGAGTCCATCTTGCCCAGCCAGCTGAGCTTTTCCTTGCTGTCGTCGATGTCCAGCTGCGAGACGAAGTTCTCGTAGCCAGAGATCATCACCATCACCAGCAGGCCGCCAACCAGCGACATGTCGATCAGCGACAGGATGACCAGGATCAGGTCGGCCTCACTGAGAGCGAACACATTGGGCAGCACATGCAGGACTTCTTGGAAGAACTTCAGCGCCAGCGCCAGCAGGCCAAGCGACAGGCCGAAGTAGATCGGGGCAAGCAACCAACGCGATGCGTACATCGCGTTCTCGAGAAAACGTTCCATGGAGGATAAAACTCGTCAGGTGAGCGGAAAGCGATCGCGAGTATAGCCACCCACCTGTTACAGCAAAAGCCTGCGGTCGGTTGCCGCAGGGTACAAATCGCTCAAGCAGGCGGGTCAGGTTTCAGGATGAAACTGATAGTCGCCCAGATTGCGGCAGCGTTCACCGTTGATCTTGCGCAGTTGCCCTTGCAGGTGCACACACCAGATCTGCGGGTCTTCAGCGACGTGGTAACCATGCAAGGTCAGGCTGTCGACAATCGCGTTGAGCACCGACTCGGCCACCAGCGGTCCATGAAACGGCCCCTGGGCCTTGATCGCCGAGGGCTGCTCACCGGCCATGCCGGCCGCAAACAGCAGCGTCCACATGCCGTTGTCGCCAGACAGCGGACGAATGCTGCATTCAATACGAGTCACCAGGCCAAGGCACTGGCGGGTGAGGCTGAGGTTGCGCATGGCGGCGTCCCCTCCGAGGTAACCATTTCAGCCAATCAGTGCAGGCTGTTTCCATCCTGAACGCTGTTGCTCTCCCTAAGTTCCAGCATAGAAGATCAACGGAAAAAGATGGAAAACCGGCGCCGAACGGTAGCACATTGCCGCCAGCGCCGTTTTTTTGACTTACGCCGGTTTAGCTTGAGCGATCATCTCCTCCATACGCTCCTTCTCAGCGTCCTTGATGTCTTCCTCGCTGATCATTTCGGCAATCTCGCTGAGCCGCTCGACCACTCGGGCATTGACACTGCCCTCGGGGAATTCACCGTTCTCATCCGGCGTACCGGCATCGGTGCCGACCAGCAGGCTCAACGCTTCATCCGCCTGGCTGACCGCGTAGACGTTGAACTGACCCGCCTCCACTGCCTGCAACACACGCTCATCGAGCATCAACGTGGCGACATTGGCGCGCGGGATGATCACCCCTTGCTCGCCGGTCAGGCCGCGCGCTTCGCACAGGCGGAAGAAGCCCTCGATCTTCTCGTTGACCCCGCCAACCGCCTGCACCTCGCCAAACTGGTTGATCGAGCCGGTGATGGCGAAACACTGCTTGAGCGGCGTGCGCGACAGCGCCGAGATCAGCGTACAGGCCTCGCCCAGCGACGCACTGTCGCCATCGACATAGCCGTAGGACTGCTCAAGGGCGATGCTCGCCGAGATCGCCAGAGGGAATTCCTGGGCGTACCGGCTGCCCAGATACCCGGTTAGGATCATCACCCCCTTGGAGTGAATCGGCTGGCCCAGATTGACCTCACGCTCGATGTCGACGATACCGCTCCCCCCCGGATACACCGTGGCCGAGATCCGCGCCGGCATACCGAACGCCGAATCACCCACCTCGAGCACGGTCAGGCCGTTGCACTTGCCGATCGCCGCACCTTCTGTGTCGATCAGGATGATCCCGGCCAGCATGTCGTCGAGCACCCGCTGCGAGACGCGCCCGGTACGAGTCGCCTTGGCTTTCAGGGCTCGTTCGATGTGCCCGGCATCAGTCATTTCGCCGTTGGCCAACTGGCGGATGAAGTCCGCCTCACTGACCAACTGGAACAGGTCGCCGATGCGTGCCGACAGGCGTGACTGGTTTTCTGCCAGGCGAGCGCTGTAGGTGGCCAGACGCGCAACCGCGTCGCTGGTCAATGGCGCCATGCCCTCTTCGTTGGTGCGGGTACGCAGCAACTGGGCGAACTGCTCAAGGTTCTCGTCGACCATGGGCATGTCTTCGTCGAAGTCGACCAGCACCCGGAACATCTCCTGGAAGTCCGAGTCATGGTCTTGCAGCGCGTAGTACAGCTGACGCGAGCCAATGATCACCAACTTGACGTTGAGCGGGATCATCTGCGGCGCGAGGCTGACCGTGGCTACGCGGCCCAGCTCACCCAGCGGCGACTCCATCTTCAGCTTGCGCGACTGCAACGCACGCTTGAGGCCGTCCCAGACGTACGGCTCGCCGAGCATCTTCTCTGCTTCAAGGATCAGGAAGCCGCCATTGGCCCGGTGCAAGGCACCTGGACGCAGCTGGCGGTAGGAGGTGTACAGCGCGCCCTGGTCGGTGCTGTATTCAATGCGACCGAACAGATTGTCGTAGGTCGGGTGCGGCTCGAACACTACCGGCGCGCCACCGCTGTTGGGGTGACCGACCATCAGGCTTGGCGCGTAATACTCCTCGAGCATCTTGCGCGCGACCGGGTCGGCCTTGGCGTCATCGACCAGTTCTTCAACCACGGTGCGCAGCAGGTTCAACTGCACCGATTGCAGATAGGCGCAGACTGCTGCGTTTTCAGCGTATTTTTCCGACAGCGGTGCCAACAGCGGCTGCAGTGCCAGGGTGATGGTTTCTTCGTTGAGCTGGCGCAGTTGGTTGTTCGACTCACGCTTCCATTGCGGCAGGCTGGCAAGCTCTTCGTTGAGACGCTCTTCAAGCTGCGAAATGTCGTCGTGGAAGCGCTCGCGCACTTCGTCCGGCAACTGGGCAAACTCCGCTTCGTCCAGCGCCTTGCCGTCGCTCATCGGCGTGAAGGCAACGTTGCTGGCGTCGCGGTACAGGGCCACGTCCTTTTCCAGCGAGGCGCGTTCGATAACGTCCAGGGCACGGTCGTAGCGCTGGTTGAAGGCGCGGTCGATGGCGCTTTTTTTCTGCTGGTAGGACGGGTGCTCGAACACTGCCGGGAAGGTCGCCAGCAGGTTGTCGATCAAACCGTTCATGTCACTGATGAACTCGCCGGCAGTGCCCGACGGCAGTTCCAGCGCACGCGGCTCGCGCATGTCCTCGAAGTTGTTGACGTAGACCCAGTCAGCCGGCGTCTTCTGGCGCTTGCCCTCGGCGCGCAGGTAGCGTTTGACGAAAGAGAAGCGACCGGTACCCGGCTCGCCCATGACAAACACGTTGTAACCAGGGCGCGGCATGGCCACACCGAATTGCAGGGCCTCGACAGCACGTTCCTGGCCCAGAACGCCGCGAAACGGTTCCAGATCGTCAGTATTGGTGAAAGCAAACTGCTCGGGAGAAAAACGCCGGGTCAGGGCTTCAGGCGCAAGACGCAGGCGCGCAGCGACAGGATCGGGCATTGGGTTTCCTTACTTCGGCGGGGCGATGAAAGCATTCTGGCGCTGCCTGACCGCACGTTGCAAGGCTCACCGGGACTTTATGTCGCAGCCAACCTCTGGCAATTACTCATGCAATTTTTTGTAATAAGCCACGCAACCTTTGGATCGTGCCTAAACTCCAACATTGCGCGGGGTAGCATTATGCTGTTCCGAGCTGGCAAGGAATTGCCAGAACCCCTGACCATTGGTAAGTCTACTAAGAAAGAGAACGAAGCTATGAAACGGATTCTTCTGGGTACTCTGTTCACCGCAATCTCGATCAACGCCATGGCAGAAGCGCCTGGTGGCCCGAACTGCGGCTGGGGCAACATGCTGTTCGAAGGCCAGCGCGGGACTCCTGCTCACTTCCTGGCTTCCACCACCAACGGTACTTCCGGCAACGCCACCTTCGGCATGACCTCGGGCACCAACGGTTGCTCGACCAAGGCCTCGCTGACCTACGGCGGCAAGTCCTGGTTCGCCATGAACGGCATGATGAACGAGCTTTCCGAAGATATGGCGCAAGGCCAGGGCGAAGCTCTGACCACCTACGCCGTGGTTCTCGGCGTTGCACCTGAAGATCGCGCGCACTTCGCCGCGGTTACCCACCAGCACTTCGGCGAGATCTTCAACAGCGCCGACGCCACTGCTGAAACCGTGCACAACAACACCCTCGCGGTGCTCAAAAGCGACCCGCAACTGGCCAAGTACGCTACCGAGGCTTGAGTCCGGCCCTTCCCGCCCCTCACCGGGGCGGGACTGGCATCATCATCGGCATCCTTCAAGAAGTAGTTGCCCGACATGCTCAAACGCCTTGCCCTTCTGGCTCTGCTTGGCAGCGCCCAGCTCAACGCTGCACCCCACGTCGACCCTGCGCGCCTGCAACAGCTGGCGGCCACGCCCTACTGGATTGCCCTCGGCCACTACGAGACCGGCAAACTGGGCGGTTGGCGCAGTTATGTCGACGATGCCAAATTCTTCCTCGCCGAAGACGGCGGGCACCATCCCGACCGCGAACTGGCGGCCACTGTACAAGCGTTGTACGCCCCGGCCAGCCTCGGCGACAAGCACGCCCAATGCGTCTACCCCGCGCGCACCCGCTGGCTGCGCGAGCAACTCGATCTGCAAGACCTGCCGCAGCCCGACTGCGCCGAATTCCGCCAGTGGTATCAGTCGGTAGACCCGCACAGCGCAGTACTGATATTCCCCGCGGCTTACCTGAACAGCCCGTCGTCGATGTTCGGCCATACCCTGCTGCGTATCGACCAGGCCAAGACCCGCGACGACGACACCACCCTGCTCAGCTACGCGATCAACTTCGGGGCCTACATCGAAGGCAGCGACAACAGCATTCTCTATGCCTGGAAAGGCCTGGCAGGCGGCTACCCCGGGTTATTCGCCCTGATGCCGTACCAGGAGAAGTTGTCCGAGTATCGCAGCCTGGAAAACCGCGACCTGTGGGAGTACCAGCTGGACCTGACGCCGACCGAGACCGGGCGCATGGTCGAACACGTGTGGGAACTCAAACAGGTCCAGTTCGACTATTTCTTCTTTGACGAAAACTGCTCGTATCGCCTGCTCGAACTGCTGCAGGTCGCCCGCCCCGGGCTGGACCTGACCTCGCAGTTCCCGCTGACCGCGATCCCTACCGACACGGTCAAGGCAGTCAAGCAATCCGGGCTGGTTTCCAGTGTCCGCTACCGGCCCTCGCGTGAACGTGAACTGCTGGCCCGCGCAGATTCGCTCGATCATCAGGAAAAACAGCAAGTGCTGGCCATTAGCGCCGACACCGCGCAGCTGCAGAGCGCCGAATTCAACGCCCTGCCCAAGCCTCGTCAGGCCCTGGTGCAAGACGCCGCCTACCGTCTGGAGCGCTATCGCGCCAACGGCCAGGAACGCGACCCGGCTCAGGCCAAGCGCAGTTTCGAGCTGCTGCAGGCAATCAACCGCAATCCACCTGAGCCACTCGAAGTAGAACGCCCGGGCCTGCCTGAAAACGGCCACCAGTCGCGCACCTGGCAGGTTGGCGTTGGCACCCGTGAAGACCGCGCCTTTGCCGAGTACGGCCTGCGCATGGCTTACCACGACCTCAACGACAACGCCTACGGCTTCCCACTCGGCGCGCAGATCGAGATTCTCCAACTCAAGCTGCGCCAGTACGAAGGCAACGACTGGCAGGTACAGCAACTCGACCTCGCCACCATCCGCTCCCTGACGCCGCGCAACGAGCTGCTCAAACCGCTGTCGTGGCAGGTTGCCGGTGGCCTTGAGCGGGTACCGGGCAAGCATGACGATGAGGTGCTGGTCAGCCACGTCAACGGCGGCGCCGGCGGCACCTGGCAGTTGGCCGACGGCTTGCTCGGCTTTGCCTTGGGCACGGTACGGGTCGAACACCACAACGACTTTGCCGAGTTCATCAGCCCGGCTGCAGGCTTCAATGGTGGCCTGCTCTGGCGCAATGGGCTGGGCAACATGACCGTCGAAGCCAAGGGCGATTACTTCACCAATGGCGAAGTGCGCCGCAGCCTCAGCCTCAATCAGCAGTGGGAAATCAGCCAGGACCTGGGCCTGCGCCTGAGCGCCAAGCGTGAATACAGCCACCTGGCCACAGCGCAAAACGAGGTGATGCTCGAGTTGAAGTGGTACCACTACTGATGCAGCCGGCCCCGGTCTGAGCGCACAGGGTTGCGTTCAGGCCGGGTTTGGCCGTACAGCAATCCAACATTGTTTTGACATCAGCGCGACAATCCGGCGCCTAGACTCTCTCTATTACGTGGAGGTCTGGCACATGTCGCGGTACTGGCTTGGAATCGGAATAGCATTGTTGCTCACGGGCTGCCAGTCAGCTCACGAGCAGATGATCGAGCACGGCTATCCGCCCGCCTACGCCGATGGTTACGGCGACGGCTGCAGCAGCGGCCGCCAGGCGGCGGGCTTGATGGTCGGGGACTTTCGCAAGAACGTGCCGCGTTATCTCGCCGAGCGCCAGTATGAAACCGGATGGGACGATGGCTTTCGGCAGTGCCAGAGCATGCAGGCCAATCAGGATTTGCGTGACTACCGCGAACACTACTGGAACGAGCGTGACCGCGACTGGCAGCATGAAAAGGATCGCGACACCGCGCGGGCCTACCGTCATAACTAGGCCCCGAACTGGCTTGCACTGAAACGACCAGCCTGTGGCAGAGGTCTCATGCCTGAGGAGGGCCGAGCATGAGCCGAGCATTTGTCAACGAAGACCACGCCGCCGCCCAGGCCGAACAGCCGGTTCAGCGGCGGGTCAGCGAGCAACCCAACTACGTCACCGCTGCTGGCCTGCGCTTGCTGCAGCAGCGCGTGGCCGCGCTGAACGCCCAGCGAGAGCAACTGCTGGCAGAGGGCGAGCGGGCCGACAAGCAGCAGGTGGCAAATACCCAAAGCGAACTGCGTTACTTCGCCGCGCGCGTGCAGAGCGCACAGGTGGTGCCACCGGCGACCTCCGAGCAGAAGGTGCAGATTGGCAGCGGCGTGATGTTTATCGATGAGGATGAGCAACAACACAGCGTGCAGTTGGTCGGCGAGGATCAAGCAGACGCCAGGCAAGGCCTGATCAACTGGGGTTCGCCATTGGGGCGCGCATTACTAGGCGCGGCGCCGGGGGATGAAGTCCTGTGGCGGCGCCCGGCCGGAGACCAGATGATCGTTATTACCGCTATAACGCCGGACGCTGTGTAGGAGCGGCCTTGCCGGGGCGCCGGACCGGTCGGAAAGGCCCGCACAGCGGGCCCAGCAATTCAGCGGCGTTGTATAGATCCCGGGGCCGCTACGCGACCCTTTCCGACCGGTCCGGCGCCCCGGCAAGGCCGCTCCTACACAAGCGTATGTCAGACCACGCCTTGCGCCAGCATCGCGTCAGCGACTTTGACGAAGCCGGCAATGTTGGCGCCTTTGACGTAGTTGACCTTACCGTCGGCTTCTTCGCCGTAATGCACGCAAGCATGGTGGATCGACTGCATGATGTTGTGCAACTTGCTGTCCACCTCACCCGCGGTCCACAGCAGGCGCATGGCGTTCTGCGACATTTCCAGGCCGCTGACGGCAACGCCGCCGGCGTTCGAAGCCTTACCTGGGGCATACAGAATGCCCGCGTCGATGAAGATATCCACAGCCTCGAGCGTGGTCGGCATGTTGGCGCCTTCTGCCACACAGATACAGCCGTTGCGCAGCAGAGTCTGCGCGTCTTCGGCGCCCAGCTCATTCTGAGTAGCACATGGCAGGGCGATGTCGCAGGCCAGGGTCCATGGCGTCTGCCCCTTGCGGAACTCCAGGCCGAACTGGCTGGCCAGCTCGCTGATACGCCCGCGCTTGACGTTTTTCAGCTCCATCAATGCATCCCACTGGGCATCGTTCAGGCCGGCTTCGCAGTACAGCGTGCCCTCCGAGTCGGACAGCGAGATGACCTTGCCGCCCAGGTCCATGACCTTGCGCGCTGCATACTGAGCCACGTTGCCGGAGCCGGAGATGGCCACCCGGCGACCGTCGATACGCAGGCCCTGACGCTTGAGCATTTCTTCAGCGAAGTACACGCAGCCGTAGCCGGTCGCTTCCGGGCGGATCAGGCTGCCGCCGTAGGTCATGCCTTTGCCGGTCAGCACCGAGGTGAACTGGTTGGCCAGGCGCTTGTACTGGCCGAACATGAAGCCGATCTCGCGTGCACCAACGCCGATATCACCGGCCGGCACGTCGCAATCAGCACCAATGTGGCGGTACAGCTCGCTCATGAAGGCCTGGCAGAAGCGCATCACTTCAGCGTCGCTCTTGCCCTTTGGATCGAAGTCCGAGCCGCCCTTGCCGCCGCCCATGGGCAGCGAGGTCAGCGAGTTCTTGAAGGTCTGCTCGAAGGCGAGGAACTTGAGCACGCTGAGGTTGACCGAGCGATGGAAGCGCAAGCCGCCTTTGTAGGGGCCGATGGCGCTGTTCATCTGGATACGGTAGCCGCGGTTGACCTGGACCTTGCCCTGATCATCGACCCAGGAGACACGGAACAGAATCGCGCGCTCAGGCTCGACGATACGCTCGAGAATGCCGGCTTGCAGGTAGTGAGGGTTGGCCTCGAGGAAGGGCCAAAGCGTACGCAGGACCTCCTCCACTGCCTGGTGGAATTCGGGTTGGCCTGGGTCACGCTGCTGCAGGCGCGCGAGGAAATCGTCGACGGATTCGATCATGCTAGACATCTCACCAAGAGAGGGTTGGACTTATATTTTTTCCCGACTCTATCAAGAACCGCTCGCACTGCAACAGGGCGAAATGTCGTTTTTTTGAAATAAATTGGTGCGTTTTATATAAATGTATACAAAGGACCACGCGGAATGCTTGTGAAAGCAGCCTGACCTTAGCTTAAGCAGGCACAAAAAAGGGGCCCCGCAGGGCCCCAATCTTGTGCAGCGGATGAAGCTGTTACTGCGCCAGCTTCTTGTGGCGAACACGGTGCGGCTGGGCCGCTGCATCACCGAGGCGTTTCTTGCGATCAGCTTCGTACTCGGTGTAGTTACCTTCGAAGAACAGCACGTTGGAGTCGTCTTCGTAGGCGAGGATGTGCGTGGCGACACGGTCCAGGAACCACCGATCGTGAGAGATCACGATGGCTGCGCCTGGGAAGTCGAGCAGCGCTTCCTCCAGCGAACGCAGGGTTTCGACGTCGAGGTCGTTGGACGGTTCGTCGAGCAGCAGGACGTTGCCGCCTTCTTTCAAGGTCAGCGCCAGGTGCAGACGGCCACGCTCACCACCGGACAGGTCCTTGACGAACTTCTGCTGATCCCCGCCCTTGAAGTTGAAGCGGCCAACATAGGTACGCGCCGGGATCTCATAGTTGCCGATGCGGATCTGGTCGGAGCCGTCGGAAATCTGCTGGAATACCGACTTGCTGCCGTCGAGGTCCTCGCGGCTCTGGTCAACACAGGCCAGTTGCACGGTTTCGCCGATCTCGATGGTGCCCGAGTCCGGTTGCTCTTTACCCATCAGCATGCGGAACAGGGTCGACTTACCGGCACCGTTACCGCCGATCACGCCAACGATGGCGCCTTTAGGCATGGCGAATGAGAGGTTCTCGATCAGCACGCGATCGCCATAGCTCTTGCTGACGTTCTTGAACTCGATGACCTTGTCGCCCAGACGTGGACCGGCCGGGATATAGATCTCGTTGGTCTCGCTGCGCTTCTGGAATTCCTGCGACTGCATTTCTTCGAAGCGTGCCAGACGGGCCTTGGACTTGGACTGGCGGGCCTTGGCGCCTTTGCGCACCCACTCCAGTTCTTCCTTCATGGCTTTTTCGTGAGCGCTCTGCTGCTTGGACTCTTGCGCCAGACGGTCCGACTTGGCTTCCAGCCAGCCCGAATAGTTGCCTTCGTACGGGATACCGGCGCCGCGGTCGAGCTCGAGGATCCAGCCGGCAACGTTGTCGAGGAAGTACCGGTCGTGGGTAATCGCGACCACGGTGCCCGGGAAGTCGTGCAGGAAGCGCTCGAGCCAGGCCACCGAATCAGCATCCAGGTGGTTGGTTGGTTCGTCGAGCAGGAGCATGTCGGGGGCCGACAGCAGCAGGCGGCACAGAGCGACGCGGCGTTTTTCACCACCGGAGAGGTGCTCGACCTTGGCATCCCATGCCGGCAGACGCAGGGCATCGGCAGCGACTTCGAGCTGACGCTCGAGGTTGTGGCCGTCGGCGGCCTGCAGGATCGACTCGAGCTTGGCCTGTTCGGCAGCCAGCTTGTCGAAGTCGGCATCCGGTTCGGCGTAGGCAGCGTAGACCTCGTCCAGGCGCGCCTGGGCGTCCTTGATCACGCTGACCGCTTCCTCGACCACTTCACGCACGGTCTTGGTTGGGTCCAGCTGCGGCTCCTGAGGCAGGTAGCCGACGTTCAGTTCAGGCATCGGACGGGCTTCACCGTCGAACTCTTTGTCGACGCCAGCCATGATCTTCAGCAAAGTCGATTTGCCCGAACCGTTGAGGCCGAGCACGCCGATCTTGGCGCCGGGGAAGAACGACAGCGAAATGTTCTTCAGGATTTCGCGCTTCGGCGGCACGACCTTGCTCAGCCGATGCATGGTGTAGACGTATTGAGCCAAAACCAAGCCCTCTATAGATAGGTGAAGACATCCGAACTACCCGGCTGATGCCAGGGGGATGTGCTTACAGGGTGTCAGTGAACAAAGGCGACCATTCTACGCCAACTGCGGGCGTTGGCCAGATGTCAGGGCTTGAGGTGCAGGGGCTGCTTTGCAGCCCCAATCACACAGCTGTCAAGCCAGCAGCCTCAACCACGCCGCTGCTTGGCCTGCTTGCCGCGCGGCGGGCGATTGCCGGCCTGCTTGACCAGCTGCGCCGCCCAGGCGGCCTTGGCATTGAAGCTGGCCGCAGGCGCTGGCTGGCTCGACACTGGCTGCTTGAGCACAGACGCCAGCGCAGGATTGACCTGCGGCGTGGCTACCGAAGGAGCCGCTGCAGGCAACACCACTGAGGCGACCGCAAAACCAGGCTCACTGGCAGCCTTGGCAGCCTTCGCCGACTTGCGCAGCTCAGCCAGCGACGGACTCTTGCGCACCACTGCCGCGTTGGCATCAGGTTTGACCAGCGAGCGCTGGCAGGATTTACACGAAACGGCATCGGCCACACCGGTGCTGACCAGGGTCTGGCTGCTGCGCCCGCAGGCGGAATCGAGGCCGTTGAGGGAATAGTGGGTAACCAAAACCGTACATCTCCAGAAGCGTAAACAGTCAAGCGGCGGGCATTCTCGCACAGCCAGCAAGAGGTTGCCGAACCGGACCCGATCAACGCATCGGCGACAGGCTGAATGCGGAGCTGGCACTTCGCCACAATTGCAGGCATGCTAGCCGCCTTCATGTGTCCACAACTATAAGTGCGCGCCACTCCAGGCTCAGGCACGACCCATGCATGTTGCGCCCCTGCCGTCGCCGCCCAATTGCAGGACCATCGCTTGACCAATCTCAACCAACCGCCCGTTTTGCGCCCTGCTCCCACTTCGAGCAGTGTATCCCTGCGCGGCTCGCTCAAGGGCGCGCTGGCCATGCTTGCGCTGGTTTTGCTGGGTTTGCTGCTGTGGCAGCTGTTCGCGCAGTTCCGCCATACCCAGGCTGAAATGCGCGAACACACGGTTGTCGCCAGCGCCAAATTGGCCGACAACCTCAACCTGAATCTGGCGCTCAAGGCTCAGCAAGCGCTGAACCTAGTCCAGCCCTACGTCAAAGCGCCGACGCCTGAAGCATTGCCGTCGCTGCTGCAAACCCTGCAGACGCGCCTGCCTAGCCTGCGCCATGTGGCCTGGTTGAACCAGAATGGCCAGGTCGTGGCCGACAGCCTGGTCGGCAGCCCTGACCGCCAGTTGATTGACGAGTTGCTGCAATTGAATCGCGGCCGCAGCCATTTCTTTGCCAATGCTGCGGACAACGGCACGATCTATCTGCTGCTGCGGCAAACGCCGGAACAAGGCGTCGGGTATTGGCTGCTGCGTCTGAGCCCTGACTATTACCCGGCGCTGACCGAGCATCTGGACGGCCCTGACCACCCGCTCTGGCTGCTGGAAAGCAGCCGCGACGGTGCGGTGCTCGAGCGCCATGAGCCCGCCGCTTCCAGCGGTGAACCGCTACAAAGCGTGATGCTCGCCTTCCTCGATAACAGTACCTGGCAACTGCGCGGCCTGTATGACGAAGGCTTGACTCGCCAGCAACTGCTGCTGCCAATGCTGGGCAAGTGCCTGTTGGTGGTGATCTGTGCGTTGCTGCCGTTGCTGGCACTGATCAACATGCGCCGGCGCCAGCGCGCGCTGCAGGAAGACCGCCGCCGCTATCACGAGATTTTCGAAGGCACCGGGGTTGCCCTGTGCGTGCTCGACCTGTCGAGCCTGCCCGGTCAGCTCGACCGCTATCACCTGCGCAACCTGGCTGCACTGAGGCAGAGCCTGGCGCTGGAACCAAACCTGCGCCGCTCGTTGCTGCAGGAGCTGAAAATCACCGAGATCAACCAGGTGGCGCGCCAGTTGCTCAGTGTCGAATGCCACGAAGGCGCCTGGCAGCGCCTGATCGAGGCGTCCGGGCATGGCCGCGAGAGCGTCGGCATGCAGTTGATCGACGCCCTGATCGAACAGCGCGGCGTGCTTGAACTGGAAGTCTGCCTGCCGGCGCCACTGGGAGGCGACCTGCACCTGTGGCTGATGGTGCGCCTGCCACAGCAACGCCGCGATTATCAGGCGGTGATCCTCAGCATCAGCGATATCACCAGCCGCAAGCAGGTCGAGTTGTCGCTGCTGGAGCGCGAAAGCTTCTGGTCGGACGTGGTCCGTACCGTGCCCGATCAGCTCTACGTGCAGGACGTTGCCAGCCAGCGGATGATCTTCAGCAACCGGCATCTGGGCCAGACCCTGGGCTACGACCGCGCCGAGCTGGCGCAGATGGGCGAGCGCTTCTGGGAGCTGTTGCTGCACCCCGAAGACGCCGCGCACTATCGCAGCCAGCTGCAGTTGCAACGCGACAGCGGCCACCGCGAGGCGCTGCACTGCCAGTTGCGCTTCCGCCACCATGACGGCGGCTGGCGTTGCTATGACATCCGCGAACAGGTGCTGACCCGCGACAACGATGGCCAGGTCACGCGCATCGTCGGCGTCGGCAAGGACGTCACCGTACAGATCGAGGCCAGCGCGTCGCTGCGTGACAGCGAGCAACGCTACCGCATGCTCGCCGAGAGCATCAGCGACGTGATCTTCTCCACCGACAGCCGCTTGCTGCTCAATTACGTCAGCCCGTCGGTGCGCGCGGTGCTCGGCTATGAGGCAGAGTGGATATTCGCCAATGGCTGGCAGTCGGTGGTCGCCAACCCGGCCCAGTTGAGCGGTGTCTACAGTTTGATGGAGCAGGTCAGCAAAGCGATCGATGACCGCGCGCAACTGGCCCTGCTGCGCACCGAGCTGCCGACCCAGCTGTTCCTGTTCGACTGCCTGCGCGCCGATGGCCGCAAGATCCCGATTGAGCTGCGCCTGGTGCTGGTGTGGGATGAGCACGAGCGCTTCGAGGGCATCCTTGGGGTCGGCCGCGACATCAGCCAGCAACGCCGTGCAGAAAAAGACCTGCGCATGGCGGCAACGGTATTCGAGCACTCGACCTCGGCGATTCTGATCACCGACCCGGCCGGCTACATCGTTCAGGCCAACGACGCCTTCAGCCGGGTCAGTGGTTATGCGGTCAGCGAAGTGCTCGACCAACTGCCACGCCTGCTCACCGTCGAGGACCAGCAGGAATCGCACCTGCGTTACGTGCTCAAGCAACTCAACCAGCGCGGCAGCTGGGAGGGCGAAGTCTGGCTCAAACGCCGTGACGGCGAGCATTACCCGGCCTGGGTCGGCATCACCGCGGTGCTCGACGACGAGGGCGACCTGGCCAGCTACGTGTGTTTCTTCACCGATATCAGTGAGCGCAAGGCCAGCGAACAGCGCATTCACCGCCTGGCCTATTACGACGCCCTGACCCACCTGCCCAACCGCACCCTGTTCCAGGACCGCCTGTACACGGCGCTGCAGCAGGCCGAGCGGCAGAAGTCGTGGGTGGTGCTGATGTTCCTCGACCTGGACCGCTTCAAGCCGATCAACGACTCGCTCGGCCACGCCGCCGGCGACCGCATGCTCAAGGACATGGCCCAGCGCCTGCTCGAGTGCGTCGATGACGACGACACCGTAGCGCGCATGGGCGGCGACGAATTCACCCTGCTGCTGCAGCCGCGCGCCAGCCGCGAGCAGGCCCTGAACCGCGCCATTCATGTTGCCGAGAGCATTCTTGGCAGCCTGGTGCGGCCGTTCGTACTGGAGAACCGCGAGTTCTTCGTCACCGCCAGTATCGGCATCGCCCTGAGCCCGCAGGATGGCAGCGAACTCAGCCAGCTGATGAAAAACGCCGACACCGCCATGTACCACGCCAAAGAGCGCGGCAAGAACAACTTCCAGTTCTACCAGACCGAGATGAACGCCAGTGCCCTCGAGCGCCTGGAACTGGAAAGCGATTTGCGCCATGCCCTCGAACAGAACGAATTCATCCTCTATTACCAGCCGCAATTCAGTGGCGACGGCAAACGCCTGACCGGCGCCGAAGCGCTGCTGCGCTGGCGCCACCCACGCCGCGGGCTGGTGCCGCCGGGCGATTTCATCCCGGTGCTGGAAGAGGTCGGGCTGGTGGTGGATGTCGGTGACTGGGTGTTGCGCGAGTCGTGCCGCCAGCTCAAGGCCTGGCATCAGGCCAAGGTGCGCGTACCGAAAGTGTCGGTGAACATCTCGGCGCGGCAGTTCTCCGACGGCCAGTTGGGCACGCGCATCGCGACCATTCTTGAAGAAACCGAGCTACCGCCGGCGTGCCTGGAGCTGGAGCTGACCGAAAGCATCCTGATGCGCGAAGTGCATGAGGCCATGCAGATTCTCGACAGCCTGAAAAACCTTGGCCTGAGCATCGCCGTGGATGACTTCGGCACTGGCTACTCATCGCTCAACTACCTGAAGCAGTTCCCCATCGATGTGCTCAAGATCGACCGCACCTTCGTCGACGGCCTGCCCTCCGGCGAGCAAGATGCGCAGATCGCCCGGGCGATCATCGCCATGGCCCACAGCCTCAACCTGGCGGTGATCGCCGAGGGTGTCGAAACCCACGAGCAGCTGGAGTTTCTGCGCGAGCACGACTGCGACGAAGTGCAGGGCTACCTGTTCGGCCGGCCAATGCCGCCGCAGCAGTTCGAAGCGCAGTTCAGCAACGAGACGCTGTTCATGTTCCAGTGAGCCGAGCGGTATGTCCGCCCGGTCATTTTACGACGTGAATGGCATTGGTCTGCGACATGACGCCAGTTCATATGCCACGCCTCGGCCAATCGGTTAGAATGCACACCCAATTCAGCCCCGATCCTTGAGGACCGCCATGTTCAGCCGTGATTTGACCATTGCCAAGTACGACGCCGATCTCTTTGCCGCCATGGAGCAAGAAGCTCAGCGTCAGGAAGAGCATATCGAGCTGATCGCTTCGGAAAACTACACCAGCCCCGCGGTGATGGAAGCCCAAGGTTCGGTACTGACCAACAAGTACGCCGAAGGCTACCCAGGCAAGCGCTACTACGGCGGCTGTGAATACGTCGACGTGGTCGAGCAACTGGCTATCGATCGCGCCAAAGAGCTGTTCGGCGCCGATTACGCCAACGTCCAGCCGCATGCCGGTTCCCAGGCCAACGCTGCGGTCTACCTGGCCCTGCTGTCGGCCGGTGACACCATCCTGGGCATGAGCCTGGCCCACGGCGGTCACCTGACCCACGGCGCCAGCGTCAGCTCGTCGGGCAAGCTGTACAACGCCGTGCAGTACGGCATCGACGGCAATGGCCTGATCGATTACGACGAAGTCGAGCGCCTGGCTGTTGAACACAAGCCGAAAATGATCGTAGCCGGCTTCTCGGCCTACTCGCAGGTTCTCGACTTCCCGCGCTTCCGCGCCATCGCCGACAAGGTCGGTGCCTACCTGTTCGTCGACATGGCCCACGTTGCTGGCCTGGTTGCCGCTGGCGTGTACCCGAACCCGGTGCCGTTCGCAGACGTGGTCACCACCACCACCCACAAGACCCTGCGCGGTCCACGTGGCGGCCTGATCCTGGCCCGTGCCAACGCCGACATCGAGAAGAAACTCAACTCGGCAGTGTTCCCAGGCGCCCAGGGCGGCCCGCTCGAGCACGTCATCGCCGCCAAGGCGATCTGCTTCAAGGAAGCGCTGCAGCCTGAGTTCAAGGCTTACCAGCAGCAAGTGGTGAAAAACGCCCAGGCCATGGCCGAGGTGTTCATCGAGCGCGGCTTCGACGTGGTGTCCGGCGGTACTCAAAACCACCTGTTCCTGCTCTCGCTGATCAAGCAGGACATCTCCGGTAAAGATGCTGACGCTGCCCTGGGCAACGCTTTCATCACCGTCAACAAGAACTCGGTACCGAACGACCCACGTTCGCCGTTCGTCACCTCGGGCCTGCGCTTCGGCACCCCGGCCGTGACCACCCGCGGCTTCAAGGAAACCGAATGCCGCGAGCTGGCTGGCTGGATCTGCGACATCCTCGCCGACCTGAACAACCAGGCCGTGATCGACGCGGTACGTGAGAAGGTCAAGGCCATCTGCAAAAAGCTGCCGGTTTACGGCAACTGATCCACGCGTGATCCAGCCTGTCGCTTTTTATTGTTGAAAACCAGGCTGCATGAAAAACCGATGTCAGTTCGCTGACATCGGTTTTTTGTTTTTCAGCCCGGCGGCTCCATCAACACCAGGCCACTTTCTGCGGCACAAAGCTCAACGGCTGCTCGCGAAAGCTCAGGTAATGGCGCAACACCTGCACCGGCGCTTCGATGTGCGGGTAATGACCAATGCCCTGCAACTGCACCGTATCGGCATCCACGACGAGCTGGCGGAAGGCGTCGACCATGTGGGCACCGCACAGTGGATCAACCGAGCCGTTGATCAGGCGCAAACGCACGCCATCAGCCTGCAGCGCGCCCACCCAACGCTCACGCTGCTGGCGCCGTTCATGCACGTAGTTGATCAGCCGGTGCAGGATATGCGTGCCACGGTTGGCGGTGATCAGGCTCCAGCTGTCGTCCAGAGCGCTTTCACTGGGGTGGGTGCAGGGCCCGTAGATCTGGGTGACGGTACGCACCAGGTCATCCCGGCCGAACGAGCGGCCGATCAGCCAGCCAAGCGGGCTGAGCAACAGCTTATGCACCAGCAGCAGCGGGCAATGCTCGGGGAACAGCGCGCTGTTGAGGAAGGCACAGCTGGCGATGTTGCTGCGCTGCTCATAGTGCCGTGCAAGCAACTCTTGAGCGACGCTGCCGCCATAGTCGTGGGCGAGCAGGTGCACTGGCTCGTCGATGCCCAAGTGAGCAAGCAAGGCCTGCTGCAGATCGGCCTGCTCGATCAGACTGTAGCGATGGCCGAGCGGCTTGGCCGAGTCGCCAAAGCCGAGCATGTCGCAGGCCACTACGCGAAAGCGCTGGGTCAATGGCCCCCATAAATAGTGCCAGTCCCAGCTGGCCGTGGGGAAACCGTGGAGAAGCAGCAGAGGCTCGCCTTGCCCTGCCGTCCAGTAGCGGATGCTCTGGCCCTGGAATGAGAAATCCTGACCCCGGGTACGCCAGACGCACAATGGAATTTCGGCCAAAGGCATCAGAGTTGTCCTGGAGTAGTAGCTTGGATCAAAGCTGCGTGGGTCGAATACGGCAAGGCTGCGGTCATTGCATGTCACCTTGGCACTTACATGTGCTCTTTATGTTGCGTCCTGCACAGCATAGTCAGCGCCTCGGTCGGCGGAACTCGCCTTGGCAGCCAGCTTGATGACCGTACAGGTCAGTGGCACGAACGGTCACAGCAACGCCGCCAGCAATGGCGCGGCAAACAAGTTGAGCAAGCCGGTCAGGACCATGACCAGGCCGGCCACCGAGCCTTCTTCGCGGCCCACTTCCTGCGCCCGGCTGACGCCAGCGCCATGTGCGCCGACGCCAAACAGCGCGCCACGGGCCAGTGGCGTGCGCAATGGCAGCCAGCGCAGCAAGGTGCCGCCGAACAGTGCCCCGAGCACCCCAGTGAACATCACGAACACCGCAGTAAGCTCCGGCACGCCGCCCAGATCGTGGGCCAGCGGCATGGCAAACGGGGTGGTGATCGAGCGCGGCAGCAGCGACAGGCTGACTGCATCGTCCAGCGCCATCAGGTGTGCCAGGCCCCAGGAGCTGCCGATCGACACGCAGCTGCCGGCCAGCATGCCCAGCAGCAACGCCGGCCAATGCCGCGCGAGCAACCCCCGTTGCTGCCAGATCGGCACGGCAAAGGCCACCGTCACCGGGCCAAGCACGGCCATCAGCCAATGGGTATTGCGCGCGTACTCGGCATAGGCGGTGTGCAGTGGCACGGCCACCGCCAGCAGCAAAGCCGGCACCAGGATCAGCGGCGACAGCAGATAACGCCCGCTGCGCCGGTACAGCCAGCGGCTGCCTAGATAAGCGGCCAGTGTCAGCGCCAGCCAGAACAGCGGCATCGGTTCAAGGCTCATGGCGCAGGCTCCAGCGGCACACCAGCTCGACCGTCACGGCAGTGACCACCATTACCAGCAGCGTGCTCACCGCGATCACCAGGAGGATGCGCCAGCCTTCATCGCGCAGCAGGCTGCCGTAATCGAGCAGGCTCATCAGCGCCGGAATGAAGAACAACAGCATTTCGGCCATCAGCCAGCCCGCACCGGCCTGGAGCATGGCCGGTTTCAGCAGGCCGCTGGCGAACAGGATCAAGAGCAGGGCCAGGCCGAACACACCACCCGGAATGGGCCAGCCAGACCAGGCCGCAAGCTGGCTGCCGAACAGGAACAAGGCAAACAGCACCGCCAGCTCGCAGATCAGCCGAGTGAGTTTTTTAAGCAATACAGCGTTCATCAATGGGTTCCTCGACGGGTGCCCATTGTAAATTTGCCGTGCCTAGGCCAGAAGCGAATTGTTAGACTGCCTGCCATTCCAAAAAGGAATTCAGGCGATGGAATTCAAGCAGCTACGCAGCTTTGTCGAAGTGGTTCATCGTGGTGGTTTTACCCAGGCCGCGCAGACGCTGAATATTAGCCAGTCAGCGGTGAGCAAGCAGGTGGCTCAGCTGGAGGATGACATCGGCCAGCAACTGCTCGAACGGCAGGGCTCGCAGATGCACCTGACCGCCGCCGGGCGCATCGTCCTCGAGCGCGGCGAAGCACTGCTGCGCCAGCGCCAGGAGCTGTTGAGCGAGCTGGATGATCTGAGCCAGATGCACCGTGGCGAATTGCGCCTGGGCCTGCCACTGCTGGGCAGTGATGCGCTGTTTGCCGGGCTGTTCGCCGAGTACCGGCGGCGCCATCCGAACATCGTCATTCACCTGCTCGAGGGCGGCAGCCGCACCATTGAGCAGGCGGTACGCAGCGGTGAGCTGGAATTGGGCGGCAGCCTGACGCCAAACGACGACGCCTTCGCCTTTCAGCCCTTCTGCAACGAGCCGCTGGATGCCCTGCTGCCCGCCGGACACGCCCTGGCAGGCTTGACCGAGGTTGACCTGGGCCAACTGGCCGAGACGCCGTTCTTGCTCTATCAGCGCAGCTTCGTCCTCAACGACCGCCTGCTCAGCGCCTGCCAGCAGTTGGGTTTCACCCCCAAGGAAGGCGGGCGCAGCGGTCAGGCGGACTTTCTCGCGGCACTGGTGGCAGCAGGCCAAGGGGTGGTGCTGCTGCCGCGGGTAGTCGCCCGCGCGCTGGAGCGCCCTGGGGTGGTCCGTCTGCCCTTACTGGCACCCGAGGCGCTGCGCTGGGACATTGCCTTTATCTGGCGCCGCGGCGCGTATCTGTCACGGGCAGCGCAAGCCTGGCTGGCATTGCTGCGCGAGCAAGCTTAGGCCTTCAGTGCGGCGGCCAGCTCGGCCAACCAAGGCTCGGCGTCAGCCTCCGGGGTGACCGTTTCGCTGGCATCCAGACGCAACATCGGCAGCACTTCGTGCACACCGAGTTCGGTAAACAGCTCGCGCATTTGCTCGCCGCCGCCGCAGTAGGTGTCGCCGTAGCTGGAGTCGCCCAGGCCGATCACTGCGCCGGGCAGGCCGCGCCATGCCGCTGGCAGGCTGTCGCGAATAGCGCAGAACAGCGGCATAAGGTTATCCGGCAGCTCACCCATGCCGGTGGTCGAGGTCACAGCCAGCAGGGCTTGCGGGGCAAAGCCTTCGATGTCGGCCAGGCTGGCCCGCGCCGCGTACCAGGCTTCAAGGCCAGCGGCTTTGAGCAACGCCTCGGCATGACGGGCAACTTCTTCGGCGGTGCCATACACTGAACCGGAAATAATGACGACTTTCATCTGCGGGAGGATTCCGAAACTGAGTAAAAACGTAGGATACTAGCATCCTGCAATGGCAAAAGGCCGCTTGAGGCGTAAGTCGCCGCTATCCAATCTCTGGTCCGCACATGATCAACGCTCAACTGCTGCAATCGATGGTCGATGCCTCCAATGACGGCATCGTGGTCTGTGAACAGGAAGGTGACGACACCATCCTGATCTACGTGAACGCCGCCTTCGAGCGCCTGACCGGTTTCAGCCGCGACGAAATCCTCTATCAGGACTGCCGCTTTCTGCAGGGCAATGACCGCGACCAACTGGCCCGCGTACGCATCCGCAAGGCCATGCTCGACGGCAAACCGTGCCGCGAAGTGTTGCTCAACTACCGCAAGGACGGCAGCGCGTTCTGGAATGAGCTGTCTATCACGCCGGTGTACAACGAAGCCGACCAGCGCCGCTATTTCATTGGTATCCAGAAGGACGTCAGCCGCCAGGTCGAACTGCAGCGCAGCCTGGAACAATGCCAGGCGCAGTTCGCCGATCTGAAATCCGAGCTGCTCAAATGAACCAACCGCCGCCGCCGCTGTCCATCCTGTCACTGTTGAAAAAATCGCCACATTCGGATGCGACCATGCAAGCAGATACCCTGCTCACTCAGGCCGAGATGAGCTTCATCCAAGACTTGCAGCACTCGCCGCAACTGAACCTGGCTGACCCTATGTCCGGCCTGCTGGTCAACGGCGATCGCCAGCTGCAGACCTTGCTGACGCGCCTTGCGGCCAGTGATCAGGTTACCCTGCAGGCGCATTTCAACAACCAGCAGATCAGCTTCCCGCTGCAACTGGTCGAAGACGAATTCCACGCCCTGCACCTGCAGCTTGGCTCCCCGGAAATCTACGAGGAAGACGGGCCGCAACTGCGGCCATGGCGCTTGTCACTCGAAGAGCCCTCGGCGCTGCTCGAAAGCAAAGGCAAACGCAGCAACCTGTGGGTCCGGGACATCTCGTTCAAGGGTGTATTGCTTGAAGTGCGCGGCCTGAAACAGGCGCCCAAGCGCTTCGACCTGAGCTTCGCCCCTGACGGCATCGCGCCGATCGGCCTGCACGGCGTGCTGCGCCGGCGTATCGGTGCAAACCTGGCCGCGTACGACCTCAGCCGCAGCCCGGCAGAAGAGATCGAGCGCTTACGCGAATACATCCTCCAGGCCCACCGTAGCGCCCATCCCGAACTGCACGCTTAAGCTTCAGGTATCGAGCTGACCGGCCAGATACTGGCGCAAGCGTCGGCGCATCAGGCTGACCTCGGCTCCCAGGCAGACCACCGCACTGCCGGCCAGCGTGTCCTGAGCAAACTCCGCCGCCTCCCCCGCCAGCAGTAACGGGCAACCCAACCCTAAACGTGCCAGGCGCTTACCCAACTCGGCAGTTGGCCGCTGATTGGAGAACAGCACCACCGCATCCGGCTCCAGCTGCCGACAGATCAGCGCCAGCTCCTGCAGCGGCTGACTGGCCGGCAGCAGTACCACGCCGACTTCTTCGCTGCCGAGCAGCAGCCCGGCCACCAGCAACTCCAGCTCCTGCAGCGCGGTTGACAGCGGCGCCAGCACGACGCGCTGGCGCCGCGGTGCCCGCGCCAGCTGCAGGCGCATCAGCACCCGCCCGCGCAAGAACTGGTCGAGAAAACCCCACTCGCTGGCTTGGCCAAAACCGCGCGGCGCCCCGCGCAGGGTGTGCCAAACCGGCATGAATACGTCGTTGAACACCCGCTCCTGGGTAGTACTGGCAAATACCTGATCGAACAAACGGTCGAGCCTAGCGCCGTCAAAGCACTGCACTGCCTCGCGTACCTGGGTACGCCACCTGACCAGGTCATCGGCATTGCTTGCAGCACTGCTGTCCTGCGCCAGCGCCTGGCCACGGGCGAGAATGCTGCCGACCTTGCTCACCGCCACGCCGCGCTCAAGCCAGCCGAGGATGCTGCGTACCGCGTCGACGTCGGCCTGCGAGTACAAGCGGTGGCCGCTGTCGGTGCGAGTTGGCTGGATCAGGCCGTAGCGACGCTCCCAGGCACGCAGCGTCACCGGGTTGACCCCGGTCAGGCGCGAAACCTCGCGGATTGGAAACAGCTCTTGGTGATCCAGATCGGCTATAGGGAGTGCCTGCTCGTTCATGCGTGGTGAAAACCCGGATTCGATTAAACAAAGCACATTCTACGCCGGGACGGGCAAACAAATAACCAACCGTTCGCCCGCTGACACTGACGAGTCACAGTTTATCCGCGATAATCCGCGCCTGATTCTTGCATGCATGCCTGCGTCGCCCACCACCCCGGGCGCGCAAGCCTAAGGGCCGGCTACCCGCCAGTCCTGTCGCCAGGAGATACACAATGTCTACCCCACCCGTTACCCTGATGGTGTCGCGCCGCGCCGCCCATGGCCGCTACCAGGACCTGCTGACCTGGCTGCATGAAGGCGAGCAGCTGGCCACTGACTTCACCGGTTACCTCGGCTCGGGCATCCTCGCCCCGCCCGGTGATGGTGACGAATTCCAGATCATCTTCCGTTTCACCAGCGAGCAGACCATGCATGCCTGGGAGCATTCGGCCTCGCGCCGCGCCTGGCTGCAACGCGGCGACGGCCTGTTCGAACGCCCCAGGGAGCAGCGCGTCAGCGGCATCGACGACTGGTTCGGCGCCAATACAGTGCAAAAGCCGCCGCGCTGGAAGCAGGCCGTGGCAATCTGGCTGGCGTTCTTCCCGGTCTCGCTGCTGTTCAACCTGGTCTTCGGCCACTGGCTCAGCGCACTCGACCTGCTGCCGCGGGTGCTGCTCAGCACCTTGGGCCTGACGCCAGTCATGGTCTATGTATTCATCCCGCTGTCGACGCGGCTGCTGGCCAGCTGGCTACACCCGGCGCCAGCCGCCCGCGCAGAGCCCACGCGCGGGCTGCGCAGCCGCTGAGGCGCCCCCCAGAGGGAAGCAGTTCGGGTATGCTGGGGCATCACTGCCTGCACAGACAAGTAGACCGCCCTGAACATGAACAGCCCCATTCTGATCACCGGAGCCAGCCAACGCGTAGGGCTGGCTCTGGCACTTGAACTGGCACAGGCCGGCCATACGGTGGTCGCTGCCAGTCGCCATGTCCATGCGCAATCTGCGCACCCCAACATCGTCCAGTTTCGCGCCGATCTGTGCCAGCAGGCCGACCGCGACGCCCTGATCGATCACTTGAGCAGCCACTACGACGGCCTGCGCGCGATCATCCACAACGCCTCGGTGTGGCTGGATGACGACCTGGTCAATCTTGAGCTGATGTTCCGCCTGCACGTCGAGGCGCCCTATCACCTCAACCTGGCCCTTGGCGACATGCTGCGCAAGGTCGCCAAGGCCGACATCATCCACATCTGTGACGAAACCTCCTCGCGCGGCAGCAAGAGCCATATCGGCTACGCCGCGACCAAGGCCGCACTGCAGAACATGGTGCTGTCGTTTGCCGAAAAGTATGCGCCGACGGTGCGCGTCAACGGTATCCTGCCGGGGTTGTTGATCCTCAAGGAAGGCGGCGACGAAGCCTACCGCCAGCAGACCCTGAAAAAGGCCCTGCTGGAATTCGAACCCGGCGCCGGGCCGCTGATCGAGGCGGTCAAGTACCTGCTCGACAGCCACTACAGCACCGGCAGCCAGGTGGTCATCAACGGTGGCCGCCACCTGAAGAACCGCATGATCTGAGAGAAGCCCATGACCCCACAACAACAGCTCGAACTCGAAGCCGCCGCGTTTCGCCGGCTGGTCGACCACCTGCAAAAACGCACCGATGTGCAGAACATCGACCTGATGAACCTGTCCGGTTTCTGCCGCAACTGCCTGTCCAAGTGGTACAAGGCGGCTGCCGATGAGCAGCAGGTCGACATCAGCCTGGATGACGCCCGCGAAGCGGTGTACGGCATGCCTTACGCCGAATGGAAAGCCCAATACCAGAAAGAAGCCAGCGCCGATCAGCAAGCGGCGTTCGAACAAGGAAAACCCCGTGACTGACTTGAACACCCTGCGCGCCAGCCTCGAAAGCGGCGAACACGCCTTTGCCGACACCCTTGCGTTCATCGCCGAGCACTACAGCTATCAGCCGCAGGCGTTTACCAACGGTGACGTGGAAAACGCCGCCGGCCAGAACGAAGGCTCGTGCAAGACCCTCGGCATGGCCGTGCTGGAAGGCTTGAGCGACCGCGAAGCGTTGCTGGCCTTTGGTGAGCATTACCGCAGCGTGGTCGCCACGCCAGATGGCAGCGACCACGGCAATATCCGTGCGTTGATCGCGTATGGCCTGGCTGGGGTGAAGTTTGCCCAGCAGCCGCTCAAGCGCCTGGCTTGATGACAAAGGGGCTGCCTGCTTAGCCCCTTGGCTTGCGGCGTCAGCGCAGCCGCTGGCCGGGCGTGCCTGGTGACAGCTGGCCGTGTTGCAACCATTCCAGTGCAATCGGCCACAGCGCCTGCCTGAAGCGGTCATGAAAGAAGGCAAAGTGGCCGATCTCGGCGACCTGTATGTCTGCCGGAGCAATCCGCAGATGCGCGGGTTGCGCCTCGCTCAGATAAGCCAGTAAACGCTCGGTAGCAGCCACCGTGCCGAACGGGTCATCGCTCAAGCTGATCGCCAATGTTGCCGCGCGCACCTGAGCGAATGGCTTAGCCGCCAGCAAGCGCCCGCTAGGACGCTGTTCGTACGCAGGCGTGGGCGTACTCCAGTCAGCGACAACCCCTGCCGGGGTATCTTCCAGCCAACCCAGGCGTTTGCCCGGGAAATAGCCCATCACCCTGGTCAACAGCGGCATTGCCACATGCCATTTGGCCAACAAGCGCCAGCGCTGCGCCGCCGCATAGTCGCGCCAATAGGCAAACTGCGCACCGACCATCACCACCCGCCGCACCTGCTGCGCCGAGGGCGCCAGGCCTACCGCCCAACCGCCGAAGCTGTGCCCGACCACATCCACTGGCTGCCCGGGGAAGTGCTCGGCGGCATACTGCAGCATGGCCTCGAAATCCAGTTGCCCCCAATCGCTCCATGACGCCGTGAAGCCACGTAACGACGGCGGCCGTGATTCGCCGATGCCGCGATAATCGAAGCACAGCACATCGCAGCCCTGGGCAAACAGGTAGTCGGCAAAACGCGAGTAGTAAGCGCAGCGCACCGAAGTGGCCGGGTTGATGATCACCAGCGGGCGCTGGGGACCAGGTCGAGCATGGCGCCAGACAAAACCGCCGAGGCTGTAGCCATCGGCGGCTTTGTGGCGCAGGGCGCTGGCGGGTTGAGTCAGGCTGCTCATGGCGGGCTCTTTGTTGGAGTCCACTCACGCTAGCAAAATTTCAGCCCCACGCCATCACCAGACACACGCTTCGCAGATTACAGCTGAACGCAGTCGAACTGGACGTCGGTCGCCACGTCTGCGTCGTAGTCGACGTCAGCGCGCTCGAAGCCGAACAGGTTGAGGAACTGCTTCTTGTAACCGGCGTAGTCGGTCATTTCGAACAGGTTCTCGGTGGTCACTTGTGGCCACAGGGCCTTGCACGCATCCTGGACGTCGTCGCGCAGCTCCCAGTCGTCCAGGCGCAGGCGGCCTTTTTCGTCGACTTCAGCCGGCGCGCCGTCTTCCCGGAACAAGCGGTCGCGGAACATGCGATCGAGCTGGTCCTGGGTGCCTTCGTGCACACCCTTTTCCTGCATGATCTTGAACACCATCGACAGGTACAGCGGCATTACCGGGATCGCCGAGCTGGCCTGGGTGACCACCGACTTGAGCACGGCAACGTTGGCGCCGCCCTTGATCTCGCTGGCGAGCTTCTGGTCCAGGCGCAGGGCAGTGTCGTCCAGGTCCTGCTTGGCCTTGCCCAGTGCACCGTGCCAGTAGATCGGCCAGGTGATTTCGGTGCCGATGTAGCTGAACGCGACGGTACGCGCCTGCTCGGCCAGCACGCCGGCATCAGCCAGAGCGTCGATCCACAACTGCCAGTCCTGACCACCCATGACGGTAACGGTGTCGGCGATTTCCTGCTCGGTGGCCGGCTCGATCGAGGCTTCGGTGATCACGTCTTTGTTGGTGTCGATGGCAGTCGACTTGTACGGCTGGCCGATTGGTTTGAGCGACGAGCGAATCACTTCGCCAGTCTGTGGCAGCTTGCGCACAGGCGAGGCCAGCGAGTAGATGACCAGGTCAACCTTGCCGCCCATTTCGTTCTTGATCAGTTCGATGACCTTGGCGCGGGCTTCATCGGAGAAGGCGTCACCGTTGATCGACTTGCTGTACAGGCCTTCAGCCTTGGCGAACTTGTCGAATGCAGCAGCGTTGTACCAGCCGGCGGTGCCTGGCTTGGTTTCGGTGCCTGGCTTTTCGAAGAACACGCCGAGGGTGTCGGCCTTGAAGCCGAAGGCTGCAGTGATGCGTGCTGCCAGGCCGTAGCCGCTGGAAGCACCGATCACCAGGACCTTTTTCGGACCATCATCGCGCACGCCCAGCTTGCGGGTGGCTTCGATCTGGTCACGGACGTTGAGCTCGCAGCCCTTCGGATGGGTCGTGGTGCAGATGAAACCGCGAACCTTGGGATGAATGATGGCCAATGTCTGTACCTCGTCAGGTTTAGGCTAGGGAGCCGCGCCGCGCGGGCCGGCTCCGTTTGATCTGAGGGTGAGACTACCCCCGCAAGTTATCCGACACATATTACGGGCTGACGGGGGTGGTTCCAACCGCAGATCGCCCCAGCTGCTCACGCAGCCACTGCATGAAGGCCCGCGCCAGCGGGTCATCCTGGCTGTCGCGGTGCACCAGGCACGCCCACGCCGGGCCCCTGACCCGCTGCGCCGACAACGCCTGCAGTAAACCCTGCGCCGCTGCGCATCGACGCGATTGCCGCAGGCGGCGGTGACATTCACTGCGTCACTCATCAGTGCCCTGCCGTCTAACGGGGTGATTGATTAGCTTTGCGGATCAATGCCAAAGAAAAACAAACTTAACAAATGAACCGTTTACACCGATGCTGGGTGGTAATACGTCGCCTCGTCGCGCCACCTTCATCGGAGAACAACAACATGCATGAAGTCGTCATCGTCGCCGCCACCCGTACCGCCATCGGCAGTTTCCAGGGCGCTCTGGCCAGCGTGCCAGCCGTCGATCTGGGCGCTGCGGTGATCAAGCGCCTGCTCGAGCAGACCGGGCTGGACCCGGCGCAGGTCGATGAGGTGATCCTCGGCCAGGTGCTGACCGCCGGTGCCGGGCAAAACCCGGCGCGTCAGGCTGCGGTCAAGGCAGGCCTGCCGTTCAGCGTGCCGGCGCTGACCCTGAACAAAGTCTGCGGCTCGGGCCTCAAGGCGCTGCACCTGGCGACCCAGGCGATTCGCTGTGGCGATGCCGATGTGGTCATAGCCGGCGGCCAGGAGAACATGAGCCTGGCGCCCTACGTCATGCCCTCGGCCCGCACCGGCCAGCGCATGGGCCATGGCCAGTTGATCGACAGCATGATCAGCGACGGCCTGTGGGACGCCTTCAACGATTACCACATGGGCATCACAGCCGAGAACCTGGTCGACAAGTTCGACATCAGCCGTGAACAGCAGGACGCCTTTGCCGCCGAATCCCAGCGCAAGGCCGTCGCCGCCATCGAAGCCGGGCGTTTCAAGGACGAGATCACGCCCATCGTGCTGCCGCAGAAAAAGGGCGAGCCAAAGGTGGTCGAGCGCGACGAGCAACCCCGCCCCGAATCCACCGCCGAAGCACTGGCCAAACTGCGCCCGGCGTTCAAGAAAGACGGCAGCGTCACCGCCGGCAACGCCTCCAGCCTCAACGACGGCGCAGCGGCGGTACTGCTGATGAGCGCGGCCAAAGCCACCGAGCTGGGCCTGCCGGTGCTGGCCAGGATTGCCAGCTACGCCAGTGCTGGGGTCGACCCGGCGATCATGGGCATTGGCCCGGTGTCGGCCACCCAGCGCTGCCTGGCCAAAGCCGGCTGGCAGTTGGCCGATCTGGACCTGATCGAAGCCAACGAAGCCTTCGCCGCGCAGGCGCTGGCGGTGGGCAAGTCGCTGGAATGGGATGCCGACAAGGTCAACGTCAATGGCGGCGCCATTGCCCTCGGTCATCCAATTGGCGCATCTGGTTGCCGGGTGCTGGTGACCCTGCTGCACGAGATGATCAAGCGTGATGCCAAGAAAGGCCTGGCGACCCTGTGCATTGGTGGTGGTCAGGGCGTGGCGCTGGCGATCGAGCGCTAGGTCGGCGATTGCGTGAACCGGGCTGGCGGCGTGTGCCGGCAGCCTGGTTGCTCAAGAAGGTTCAGAAGCGCTCGTCAGCGATGGCTGGCAGAGTCAGCTCACGCACGTAGCTGGCTGGCGACAAGCTGAGCAATGTGCGCACCATCAGCACCACATCGTGCACCGGAATCAACTCCCCTGCCCCGCGTGCTGCGGCTTCGGCCAACGGCACTTCAAGGCCGTCTTCGGTATTCAGGTAGCCGAGATTGAGGCAGGTGACGCCGAGCTGTTGATCTCGGTAGCCTTCGCGCAGCGCTTCGGCGATACCGCGCAAAGCGAATTTCGATGCGCCAAAGGTAACTTCAGGGCGACCGCTCTGACTCAGGCCGGAGGTCGAGCCGGTGAGGATGATGCGCGGCGCTTGGCTGCGCAACAGAACCGGCAGCAGACGTTTGATCAGCAGGATTGTCGCGGTGATATTGCAGCTGACCATGTGCTCCAGCTGCTCATCATCGTCGCTTGCAAAACTGTAGCCGGCTTCGAACGCCTGCGTTTCCCACAAACCAAGGTTGTAGATCAGGGCATCGATACCGCCCGCCTCTACTGCATGTGCAATCTGCTGGGCCGCCAACTTGGGCTGGCCCATGTCCGCTGCGATCCACTGCACTGCAATGCCATCGCGAACCGGCAACGGTTCAGGCTGCGTGCGTGACACCCCGATCAGCGTATCGCCCGTTGCTCCCAGCCCGTCGATCAATGCCTTGCCCAGCCCTTTGCTGGCACCCACCACTAGAACTTTCATCCCAACACTCCCTGTAGGCCGGATAGCCGAGCGGCATCGAAACAGAACTCGGCAGGTGCGGCAAAGCCAGGTTGTATCTGGATATGAGCAGTGGCTCGCCTGCTACGCGGCACGAGCCTGGGCTACGTCCGTGTGGTTGAGCGCCTTGGTCAGCAGTGCTACCTGCTGGCACTTGTCGGCGGCGAGGGCGAGCTCATTGTTGAGCTCGGCATCATCTTGCGCGTCAGCGCTGTGCAGCAGCGGGCACGACGGCGCTACCCACAACCGGTCGCCCAGGCGCTCGGCGGCGAGGCGCAGGACGTGCAGCGCATCGTCCAGATTCCAGTGCCCGCTGTTACGGCCACTGACTACGCCCAGCGAAAGCACCTTGTACGCCGGCAGGCGATCAAGAATGGTCGGGAATTGTTCAGGGGCCTGCACCAGGTCGATGTGCAGGCCGTCGACCGGGAGATTGGCGGCCAGGCCGAGGTTGGCGTTCAGGCCGCCAAAGTAGGTCGCGACCAGCTTTTTCAGCGGCGCCCGCTGGAGGATGTTGTAGACCCGCTCGTAGGCATTCTTCCAGGCCTGCGGCAGTTCCAGCGCCAGGATCGGTTCATCGATCTGTACCCACTCCACACCTTGCACAGCCAGCTGGTTGAGGATCTGGTCGTACAACGGCAGCAGGCGACCGAGCAATTCCAGTTTGTCGAAGTCGCCACCTTGGCATTCACCCAGCCACAGGTAAGTCAGCGGGCCGAGCACGACTGGCTTGACCGCATGGCCGAGCGCTTTGGCCTCGTTCACCTCTTCAAGCAGGGGCTCCCAGCTCAGGGCGAACTGCTGATCAACGCTGAGCTGCGGGGCCAGGTGGTGGCTGTTGCTGTCGAACCACTGGGTCAGCTCCAGCGCGTGGTCGCTGACTGGCAGCAGCTCGATGCCGGCATCTTTCTGCATCTGCCAGTGCTTGGCACGCAACTCACGGCCCACCGCACGCAGGCCGGCGTCATCCAGCGCGCCCGTGAGGAACGCCTGTTGGGCCTTCTTCAGTTCGGGATCACAGCCGATGCGTGGAAAGCCGAGGTTGTGTGCCAGTGCCATGTGAGGTGTTCCTTGCCGTTGAATTTCAATGGGGCAAGTCTGTGCGCAATGCGATGCTGAGACAAACTCATATAATTTATGATCATCTCAAGAAATTCTCATACAGCGCTTTGACGTACACCGACTTAAGATTGGCCCAGCCGCGCCATGGCATGTCTTTTCCACACCTGTCACCAGCGCAATCAGACAAGCCAACCTCACCCATCTGCCGCACAATGCCGGCCAGATCCACTGCCGGTGCCGAGCCCCGCATGAGCCTGCTGAAAACCGCGCTGCATGAGCACGCCTTCGTCTGCATCATGGAATTCGTGCCCAAGCCCTCTGCCGAGCGCTTCGCCGCGCTTGAAGCGATCATGGCCCGCAAACAGCTGTGCGGCTGGCCACTGACCGTGTCCATCGGCGACCGCGTCGGCAGCCCGTTGGATATGTCACCGCTGGACGCCTTCAACTCGCTCGCCACACCCGTACCCGCCCTGCTGCATTTCTCCGGTAAGGCCCGCGAGCGCCACGACCTGCTCAGCCAGCTGCAACACATGGACGCCGCCGGCCTCGACCAGTTGCTGATCCTTACCGGCGATCGTCTGCCCGGTCACACGCCCGGCCAACAGCCGGTGCGCTACCTCGAGTCCGTCGCCGCCCTGCAGATCGCCCGCCAGGCCCGACCCGACTGGCTGCTCGGTGCAGCTCTCAACCCGTTCAAGTACCGCGAAGAAGAAGGCGCTGCGCAGTATCTCAAGGCTGAGAAAAAGCTCAGTGCCGGTGCTGACTTCCTAACCCTGCAGCTAGGCTACGACGATCAAAAACATCAGGAAGCGCTGCAGTGGATGGCTCGTCAGCGCACACCGAAACCGCTGATCGCCTGCCTTATGGCGCTCACCCACGGCCGCGCGCAGATGCTCGAACACGTTGCCGGCGCCGTCGTCACACCATCGATGCGCGATGTACTGGCTGCCGAGCTGGCGCTGTCCAAGGCGTATGCCCAGGCGCGGAGTATTCAGCGGCTGGCGTTGCAGGTGGTGGGTTTGAAGCTGATGGGGTATGCCGGCGTGCACCTGTCCGGTGTGCATGAAATTACCCAGTTGCAAGCGCTGGAGCATGAGCTGGAGCAAGTGCTGGCAAGTGTTCATACCCTGGAACAATGGGCGCCTGCCTGGACCGCCAGCTGGCAGATGCCGGACCTGCCCGCAGTGACCTTCACCCCGCCCGGCGCGCACTGGCGGCTTGGCCAGTCACAGGTCAGCGCCAGCCTGCGGGAGCAGGTTCGCTATCACTTGTTGTCGGGCATGCACGGGTTGTTGTTCGGCCGCGAGAACCGGGCCAGTCGTGCGTTTGGCTGGGCTGTGACTAGACCTTTGTGGTCGAAACCTGGCGCAGCAAGCCTGCTGCATGGCCTTGAGCGCGGCATCAAAAGACCGTTGGTTGGTTGCGACACCTGCGGCAGTTGTCGCCTACAAGACACTCTCTACATTTGCCCAGAATCCTGCCCCAAAGGCCTCGCCAACGGCCCCTGCGGCGGCACCTCGCTGAACCGCTGCGAGTTCGGTGATCGCGAGTGCGTGCATGGCGTGAAGTACCGCGTGGCCAAGACTGTGGGCGAGACCGATGTGCTGCGCGAGCGATTGATCCCTTGCGTCGAAGTCGAGAACCGCCACCGCAGCTCGTGGCCGGTGTGGTTTCAACCGGCGCCGGTGGTCAAGGTTGAGCCGGTGGTTGTGGTGCGGCGGGCTGCAGGTTCGGAGTCTGTTCAGCGTGAGGTAGCGGTTGCTGAGGTGGATAACTGACGCCGCTGACTGCGGCCTTGCAGGCCATAGCACGTTACGACAAAAGGAGCGGTTTTGATGCAACTGGCGCTAGGGCCAGGTTTGGCAGCCCACTAACTTGTAGCGGCCTGCACGGGCAAGCTAACCGTGAACGCAGTCCCCGCCACAGCATCCGAAACCATGCTCACCGTCCCGCCATGCGCCTCGGCAATTTGCTTGACAATGAACAACCCCAGTCCGACCGACCGAATCGAACCGTCATACTCATTGGCCCGCATCATGGGCTCGAACAACGTCGGGATCACCGCCTCGGCGATGTGCTCGCCATGGTTGTGAACGCTCAAGGTCGCGCCTGCTGCGGACAGGTCAGTGCTCAAGGTGATCGGAAAACTCAGATCACCATAAGCAACGCTGTTGGCAACCAGATTACCGATCATCTGCTGCAGACGATCCTGATCCACTTCAAGCGTGCCGCACCCGCGCGACAGATGCCGGATGTGCGCATCAGCAAAGGCAATCCTCAGCTCACTTACACACTGGTCCACAAACTCAGGGAGGGGGACCTGATGCCGGCTGATCTTGATGCCCTGCCCAATCCGCACCGAGGCAAAATCCAGCAGGTCAACAATCATCCGCTGCGCCCGCTCGGCTGAGGTGCTGATGCCATCAAGTAGGCGCTGCTCCCGTTCGGAGCGCTGCCCATGCTCGAGCATGTGCGCGGCCATCTTGATGGCCATCATCGGGTTCTTCAGATCATGGCTGGCAATCGCGACCATCTGCTCAGCAAAGGCAGCACGCCGCTGCGCCTTCTCGAATGCCTCGGCCAATTCTGCCTTGGCCTCCTGCAACGCCGCTTCCGCAGCGATCTTCTGCGCGAGCAATTCCTCGGCACGCTGCCGAGCCGCCAGCACCGCGCGCTCGTAGCGATCGCGCTCGGCAGTGCCGAACAGCGCCAGCTCGTAACGCACACCCTCGCGGGTTTCTCGGCGCACGCCATTGAGCAGCATCGCCAGCGCATGGCCATCGTGATGGCGCAGCTCTAGCTTGACCTCCGCCACCGAGCCTTGGCTGTTGAGCAACGGCCCCCAGTGGGTGCGCTGGAACAAGCGCCCGCCCACCGTCAGCAAGTCATGAAAATTCTGCGCGGTCAACGTGGCCATGTCATAGCCAAGCCACCGGCTGAACGTCTGGTTGCAACGCAATATCGTGCCCTCCACGGTCATGACGACAAGCCCGCAAGGCGCGCGCTCGAACAACGATTCGTCACAGACCAGGAGGGTGTCATCCATGGTCGAAATCGAGCTGGGCGAGGAAGCCATCGATGGCCGCCGTGCACGCACTCGGCGCGCTCAATTGCGGGTAATGGCCCATGCCCTCGATCAGGCTCAGTTGGCTGTTGGGCAGCACGCGATTCAGGTACTTACCCACCGCAACCGGCACAACCGGATCGCGTGTGCACTGCAGAATCAGCGTAGGCGTGTCCAGCCCGACAACGTCGGCGCGGTGGTCAGCCAAGAAGATCACCCGCGCAAAATGCCGAGCGATTTGCCCATCGGTACGCTTGAAGCTGCTGAGCAACTCCTCACCCAGCGCAGGCTCCCCAGGTTCGCCCATCAACACCGGCGCCATGGTGGTTGACCAGCCCTGATAGTTGTCGTCGATGGCCTCGAGCAACGCATCGACCTCCTCAGCCAGGAAGCCACCGGCATAGTCGCCCGAGTCGATATAGCTGGGCGATCCGCCAATCATGACCATCGCCGCGACGCGCCCTGGCTGCTGGCGCTGAGCCAGGGTACCAATCATTGCGCTTGCAGAATGGCAAACCAGGATAACCGGGCCTTCGGCGTACGCGTCGATAAGCTCGTTGAGGTCCGATGCGTAGCCCCACAGCGAGGAATACTTCTCAGGGTCGTAAGCAGCAAGATCCGACTGGCCTGCACCAACCAAGTCGTAGCTGATCACCCGAAAACGCGAAGCAAGGTGCGGCAGCAGCAATTTCCACATGGTTTGGTCGCAACCGAAGCCGTGCGAAAGGATCAAGGTCGCGCTGCCGCTGCCGGAGATGTTTACGTTGTTGCGCTTTTGCAGAGTCATTCTTATCTCGATCTCGTACAGCGAAGGCCAGGCCGTGATGATCCGCACCACCTGCCACTGAGAATAGATCAGGCATTGAGGGCATGGTTCGGATCAATGATGAAGATTCAATACCCGATCACGGTTAGAGGGGCAAGGAAGGACATGGTTCTGGCGTCACTGCTACGAGCCGGTTCTGGAGGACAGATACGCGATAGTCCCTGTAAACCGGGTGGAAATGAAAAGCTAGAGATGGATGTACCTTGCACCTCTCTGGACGAAGTCCGCCAAGAAATCTATGAAATTGACCGCAACCTTGTTTAGCTTCTCGCCAAACGGGGCCGCTGATACAGATAGCGAGATAAAACTGTGGCGAAAATGCCCATCAAGGCAAACCCCCTTTCAGCACAGCTCCATCTACCGCAGGAACTCGCACACGCAGTGCAATCAGCAACGCGGCCAGCAGCATCAGCACGGCCGCCGCCACGAATACGCCTGCGCTGCCACCGAGGCTGAACATTGCCCCACCCGCGGCTGCGCCTGTGGCGATGGCCGACTGCACAGACGCTACCACCATGCCGCCAGCGCTCTCCGCTTGATCAGGGACCGCGCTGGCGACCCAGTTCGACCATGCCACCGGCACACCCCCAAAGGCCAGGCCCCAGACCGCCAGCAGTACAGCCTGCCCTGGCACCGAAGCTGGCAACAAGACCAGCGCCAGTGCCGCAACGCCTACCAACGCTGGCATCAACACCAGGGTGGCCAATGGGTGACGAGTGAGCATCCACCCGGCCACCAACGTGCCGACAAAGTTCGCCACACCAAAACCCAGCAACATCAGCGACAGGCCCTGCGGGCCAATGCCGGTCGTATCTTCGAGGAATGGCCGAATATACGTGAACATCGCGAAGTGGCCGCTGTGCACCAGCACACAACCGAACATCCCCATAGCAATGCCTGGGCGCTGCAGCACTTCAAGCACCGTACGCAGGCGTGCCGGCCGACGTGGCGCAAGGCTCGGCAGCGTAAGCGACTGGAAAATCAGGGTCACCACCCCCACTGCTGCCGCTGCATAGAACGCGCTGCGCCAGCCATAGAGCCCGCCCAGATAACTACCCAGCGGGACCGCGACCACCGTCCCGACGGCGATGCCGCTGAAAATGATCGAGAGCGCTCGCGGCAACAAAGCCACGGGCACCAAGCGCATCGCCACCGCTGCCGCCATGCTCCAAAACCCACCAAGCGCGATGCCGAGCAAGATACGCATCAACAACAGCACCGCGAAACTGGAGGAAACGGCGACCAGCAGGTTGGATGCGATCATCAACGTGGAAAACCCCAGCAACACCCAGCGCCGATCGATACTTCGAGTCAGGCCTGGCACCAACAGGCCAGCGAACAGCGCTACCACCGCTGTCACCGTTACCGCTTGGCCAGCCAGCGCTTCGGACACCCCCAGCTCGGTTGCCATCGGCGTCAACAGGCTGGCCGGCAGGTACTCAGCGGTCAGCAAGCCAAACACGCCCATCGCCAACGAGAATACGGCCATCCACGCTGGAGTTGTAGGTTCTGCATCCGGCGCGGCGCCGCGACGGCTGTCGGGTACGGCATTGCATAAAAGGTCAGTCACTGCATGGATCTCCCAATCTTCAATTGCGACCGGTAGTCTAGGCGCGAGATTCCGGATGATCTATGATCGAAAAACTCAATTTTTTGATTAAAACACCGAGCCGATGTCGACAGACCAATTTGCCCTCTCTTCCGACCTCATCAACGAGCTGTTGCGCGGCATGCGCCTGCGCGGTGTCGAGTACCGCCGTATCCAGGCGGGCCCAGCCTTCGGCTTGGCCTTCGCTGCCAAACCCGGGCATGCTTGGTTCCACTTCCTGGCGGTCGGCAACGCGGTGCTACGTATGGAAGACGGGACGACCTATGCGCTGTCCGCCGGTAACGCCGTCTTCATCTGCCATGGCGCGGCCCATCACTTGCTCTCGCATACGCAGGTACCCGTGCAGGACATTGATCTGTTGGACGGCGAGCCTCTCGGCGAGACCGTAAGCGCGGTGGACACCGGAACCGATCCCGGCTCCATGCCGACCACGCTGTTGTTCAGTGGATGCATGGAATTCGAATTGGGCAGCCTCCATGGCCTTGGCAAGCTGATGCCTGGCCTGATGCTTATTGACGCCGGCGGCCAGCGTTACCCCGGGCTGGTGCCTATTCTCACCACCATGGAGCGCGAGGTCAGCGCCGCACGCGTTGGCTTCGCCGGCATCCTCGCGCGACTGGCCGATGTGGTCGCCGCCATGGTCGTTCGCGGTTGGGTCGAGTGCGCCTGCGGCAACGCCTCCGGCCTGGTTGCCGCTCTGCGCGATCCGCGGCTGGCAGGTGCACTTCTGGCACTTCATCAGCAACCGGGCCGAGACTGGACCGTCGAGCAGTTGGCGGAGCAATGCAATACCTCCCGCTCGGTCTTTGCCGAGCGCTTCCAACTGACGATTGGCATGAGCCCACTGCGCTACGTTACCGAAGTGCGAATGCGGCTCGCCAGCCAGTGGCTGACGCTGGAAAGAGTACCTATTGAAGAGGTCGCGCAGCGGTTGGGCTATACGTCCCAGGCGGCCTTCAGTCGGGCGTTCAAGCGAGTTACGGGTACCACGCCAGGGTTGAGTCGCAGGTTGAGGCAGTTGGCTGCCACCTGAAGCTGAGGGGAATTGGTGCCGAGCCGGAGAGCAGCGAATGTGTCTGCGGCTGCCAACTCCAGCGCCAAGTTCTCCGACCATCTGCCGCTGTACCGGCAAGAAAGGATCTTTTGGCCGAGCAGGCTTGGCCATCCCGCGTTCAACACTGGCTCAATGGGTAGGGCAAACCGGCGTGCAGCTCCAGCCCTTGGTGGATGCGCTGCGCGGAGCTTGATGATGGTGCTGTGCCTATCGACGGTCGCTCCAACTGGTTGTTCGCCGGTTCGCTGCGCAGTGGTAAACGAGCGGCGGCTATCATGAGCTTGATCCAGTCGGCGCGCATGAACGGGCATGATCCGTACAGATACCTGAAGGACGTACTGACGCGCTTGCCAACTCACCAAGCAAGCAATCTGCACGACCTGCATCCGCGCGCTTGCTCGGCTTAAGCAAAGAAGCTGCTTCCACTGAGGTATTCATATCTGTAAATTCGAATATACGAATAAACAAATATACAGGTTGGCCATGTCCTTTCAGCCCCACACTTTCTTCAAATGCCTCGGTGATGAAACTCGCGCCCGAATCATGCTGATGCTCGCTGTCGAGGGGGAGCTATGTGTCTGCGAATTGATTTGGGCGCTCGACGATCACCAACCAAAAGTGTCCCGGCACCTCGCTCAGTTGCGCACCTGCGGGCTGCTGGAAGATCGCCGTCAGGGCCAATGGATCTATTACCGCCTTCATCCAGAACTCCCTCAGTGGGCAGTGGAGGTGCTCCAAACGACCCTTGAGGCTAACCGTTCCTGGCTCGGCGATGACCAAGGTCGCCTTGCTTCGATGGAAGGTCGCCCAGTACGCCAGGCTTCCTGCTGCTAAGTGTTTCTGGAGAACTGACATGCTGTTGGCAATTTCAATATTTCTGGTCACGCTGGTACTGGTGATCTGGCAACCCCGTGGACTTGGCGTTGGCTGGAGCGCGTCTGCCGGGGCGGTACTCGCATTGTTGACCGGTGTCATCACGCTCAGCGATATCCCAGTGGTCTGGCACATAGTGTGGAACGCCACGGCAACGTTCATCGCGGTGATCATCATCAGCCTTCTGCTGGATGAGGCGGGCTTTTTCGAGTGGGCAGCACTTCATGTGGCTCGCTGGGGAGGAGGCAGCGGCGCACGCCTGTTTGCACTGATGGTGCTCTTGGGGGCAGCGGTTTCGGCCCTGTTTGCCAATGACGGCGCAGCATTGATACTGACTCCCATCGTGATCGCGATGCTGACCGCGCTCCGCTTCAGTCCAGCGGCGACCTTAGCTTTCGTGATGGCTGCCGGTTTCATTGCCGACACTGCCAGCCTGCCGCTGGTTGTCTCGAACTTGGTGAACATCGTCTCTGCCGACTTTTTCGATATCGGATTCGCCCGGTACGCCTCGATCATGTGGCCGGTGAATCTGGTCAGTGTCGTGGTGACCCTGAGCATGCTCTGGTTGTTTTATCGAAAGGAGGTGCCGCAGGCGTATTCGCCCGAGCAACTAAAGCGGCCAGAAAAAGCCATCAAAGATCGCCATACGTTCCTTGCAGGCTGGTGGGTGCTGGTACTTCTGTTGCTCGGGTTATTCGTCCTTGAGCCGCTTGGTATTCCTGTCAGTGCTGTCGCCGCCGCATGCGCCTTGGTGCTGCTGATCATTGCCGCAAAGGGGCATGTGATCTCGACACGCAAAGTGATGTTCAACGCCCCCTGGCAAGTCGTCCTGTTTTCGCTTGGCATGTATCTGGTGATCTACGGGCTGAAGAATGCCGGGCTGACTGAAGGACTCAGCTCGCTGCTTGGCACCTTCGCCGACCATGGCCTGTGGGCTGCCACGCTGGGTACCGGTTTCACCGCCGCGTTGCTGTCATCCGTGATGAACAATATGCCCAGCGTGCTGATCGGTGCCTTGTCGATCCAGGGCAGTGGGGTATCGGGACTCGCACACGAGGCCATGGTGTACGCCAACATCATTGGCTGCGACCTCGGCCCGAAGATCACCCCCATCGGCAGTTTGGCCACGCTGCTCTGGCTGCACGTCCTGGCCCAGAAAAACATCCGCATCACCTGGGGTTACTACTTCAAGGTTGGCTGCGTACTCACCTTTCCCATTTTGCTTACGACACTGGCAGCACTTGCCGTGCGCTTGAGCATCAGCGCTTAGGAGTTGCTTTATGAAGATTCTGTTCATGTGTACGGCCAATAGCTGTCGTAGCGTCCTGTCCGAGGGGCTGTTCAACCATGTCGCCCCAGACGGCTTCACGGCCATCAGTTCGGGCAGCTTCCCGAGCGGCAAACTCAATCCGCGAGCGGTGAGCACTCTGCAAGGATTGGGAATCGACACGTCCGGCCTGTACAGCAAAGGCTCGGAAGTCTTCGTAGACACACCACCCGATATCGTCATCACCGTGTGCGACAAGGCGGGCGGCGAACCTTGCCCGGTGTATTTCGGCCCGGCCATCAAAAGCCACTGGGGGCTGTCCGACCCGTCTGAGGTCGACGGCTCTGATGAGGAGGTTCAGGCCGCATTTGATGCGACCGTTGAACGTATCAAGAGGCGATTTACCGCGCTCTTCACCTTGAATCTGAAAACGCTTCAGGGCGCTGATCTGAAGCAGGCTCTGGATCGGATCGGAGCCCTGTGATGAGCGAATTTGATATGGACTCTGTCGATACTTTTCCAGCTCTTGATCTGTCGCTGATGGATATGCCGAGCGCTGAAAAATTGGGTTTCCCAGATGGTTCGAACATCAAACCACGCATTCTCCTGCTCTATGGGTCGACCAGAGAGCGGTCGTTCAGCCGTTTGCTGACGCATGAAGCTGCACGTCTGCTCCAACAAATGGGTGCCGAGACGCTGATCTTCGATCCGTCCGGACTGCCGTTGCCGGATGACGCGCCAGTCGATCACCCTAAGGTGCAGGAGCTGCGCGATCTGGTTCTGTGGTCAGACGGTCAGGTGTGGTGCTCTCCGGAACGACACGGAGCGATGTCTGCGGTGTTCAAAGCGCAGATTGACTGGATTCCTCTGACCATGGGTGCCGTACGCCCCACACAGGGTAAGACTCTCGCGGTGATGCAGGTGTGCGGCGGCTCGCAGTCCTTCAACGCAGTGAACCAGATGCGGGTTCTGGGTCGGTGGATGCGCATGCTGACCATCCCGAATCAGTCGTCTGTGCCCAAGGCGTATCTGGAGTTCGACGAGGCAGATCGAATGAAGCCTTCACCGTACTACGACCGGATAGTCGATGTGATGGAGGAACTGGTGAAATTCACTCTGCTGGTTCGCGGTCGTGAGAGCTACCTGGTGGATCGCTACTCGGAGCGAAAAGAAAGCGCGACATCGCAGCTCGTGGCCGGTGTGGTTTCAACCGGCGGCGGTCAAAGTTGCCGAGCTGGATAACTGAAGCTGCCGACTGCGCCATACGTGGTCAACTGTAGGAGCGGCCTTGTGTCGCGAAAGGCGCGCGCAGCGGGCCCGGCGATGTCAGCGGCGGAGCTGAAATTTTTGGGGGCGCTTCGCCCCCCTTTCGCGACACAAGGCCGCTCCTACAGCGGGCCAATGCGGTACAGGCTCTACCGCTCCCGCTTCATCTGCGACACCAGCGTAAACCGATCCTCCGGATGCACGGTTTCCGAAACCACCATCAGCGCGCCGTCGCCATCACGGTACTGACGAATGATGTTCAAACCCGGCGAACCCGGCTCGGCATTGAGGTTTTTGGCAACCTCCGGGGTCAACAGCACCGCGCGCACCTGCTGATCGACCACGTCGATATGGCGACCAAAATGGCGCTCGATCAGCGCAGCAATCAACTCGTCCGGATGCTCCTCGGCCAAGGCAATCACCTCGGCGTATGACTCCTGCGCATACACATCGGTCCAGCACAGCGGCGCACGGCGGTTGTCGGCATCTACGCGGATGCTCGATACGCAGAAGTAATGCCCGCCCGGCTCCATTCCCAAGCGCCGCGCCTGGGCGATGTCAGCCACAAAATGGCTGACGTGCTGGATGCTGCGCATCTGCGTTTCGGCCAGATGCACCAGGTCGGTCACCGAGGCCAGCGACTGCGAGTACCCGCCCTTGGGCGACACCGACTCGACCCGCGTACCCACGCGCTTGCGCCGCGAAACCAGCCCTTGGTTCTGCAACTGGGTAATCGCAGCGCGAATGGTATGGCGGCTGACCGCGTACAGCTCACATAGCTCGAATTCGGTCGGCAACAGGCTGCCTAGAGGGAATCGGCCACTGGCAATCCCTTCCATCAAGTCCTTGGCAACGAGCGCATAACGCGTCTGGTTCATACCTTCAATCAGCCCACTGGTTTAAGCGAGTTGACAGTGTACCAGCGAGGACGTAAGAATTATGTACGGACATTAACAATATGTCCGACCAATAACAAACATATCGGGATTACTCCATGTCCAGCACCGTCTTCGACTCCGCCCTGTTCCGCGACATGTTCGGCACCGCCGAAATGCGCAACGTGTTCTCCGACAAAGCCCTGATCGAGCGCTACATCGAAGTGGAAGTCGCTCTGGCCCGTGCCGAAGCGCGCTGCGGCGTGATCCCGGCCGAAGCTGCCGAGCAGATCGCCAAGCTGTCGACCTACGACTCCCTCGACCTGGCGCTGATGCAGCACGAGACAGAAATCGTCGGCTACCCGATCCTGCCGCTGGTGGAACAACTGTCGAAGACGTGCGGCGAAGCCGGCCGCTACGTGCACTGGGGCGCTACCACCCAGGACATCATGGACACCGCCGTAGTGCTACAGGTGCGTGCGGCACTGGCGATCGTCGAGCGTGATATCCAGGCCGTGCGTGGCCTGCTCGCAGATCTGGCGAAAAAATACCGTGACACGCCGATGGCAGGCCGTACCCACCTGCAGCACGCGCTGCCGATCACCTTCGGCTACAAATGCGCGGTCTGGTTGAGCATGTTCGACCGTCACGCCGAGCGCCTGGTCGAGTTGCGCCCACGGGTCGAAGTTGGCCAGTTTGCTGGCGCTGCCGGGACCCTGGCCTCGTTGGGTGACAAGGGCCTGGAAGTACAACAAGCGATGATGGCCGAACTCGGCCTGGGCGTACCGCAAGCCACGTGGCACGTCGCCCGCGACGGCTTGGCCGAGACCCTGAACTTCCTTGGCCTGGTCACCGGCTCGCTGGGCAAGGTCGCCCTCGACGTGATGATGATGATGACCAGCGAGCTGGGCGAGGTGTACGAACCCTTCGTCAAAGGCCGTGGCGCCAGCAGCACCATGCCTCAGAAACGCAACCCGATTTCCTGCGAGCTGATGTACGCCGCCGCCAAAGGTGTGCGCCAGCAAGCCGGGCTGATGCTCGACGCGATGATCCAGGACTTCGAACGCTCCACCGGCCCATGGCAGGCAGAATGGATCGCCATTCCAGAAGCCTTCGCCCTGAGCGCTGCGTCGCTAGGCCAGGCGAAATTCATGCTGGCCGGCCTGGAAGTGCGCACCGAGCGCATGCTCAAGAACCTCGACATGACCCAAGGCCTGATCGTTGCCGAAGCCGTGATGATGGGCCTGGCCCCGGCGCTGGGTCGCCAGGTAGCCCACGACGTGGTCTATGCCGCCTGCCGCATGGCCAACGACCAAGGCACCAGCCTGCTTGACGCGCTGCTGGCGCAAGGCGAAGCCACGGCACAGCTGGACATCGAAGAACTCAAGCGCCTGACCGACCCGACCAACTACATCGGCCTGGCGCCGCAGATGGTCGACATCGCCCTGGCCCGCGAGGGCAAGGTCAAACGCTGAATGTTCCCGGGGTGCGCCGCACCTCGCTGCCTATCGATTACGAATAAAAACAACGAGATCGCAGTCATGAATGCTACCGCTAAAAAACCGTTCTACAAGGATCTGACCTTTCAGGTCGTTGCCGCCATGCTGCTGGGCATTGCCTTTGGCTTCATCGCGCCGGAGCTGGCCGCCAAGTTCAAGATCCTCGGGGATATCTTCCTCAAACTGATCAAGACCGCTGTCGCGCCGCTGGTGTTCTTCACCGTGGTGCATGGCATTGCCTCCGCCGGCGACATCAAGCGCGTGGGCAAGGTTGGTGTACGTGCGTTGATCTACTTCGAAGTAGTGTCCACCATTGCCCTGGCCATCGGCCTGCTGTGGGGCAACCTGTTGCAAATCGGCTCGGGCATGCACGACGCCCACCCAAGCAGCGCAGCCACTGCGGCCTCGGCTGCAGCAGTTGCCAAAGGCCACGCGCCGGCCTCGACCCTGGACTTCATCTACGCGATCTTCCCGGACAACTTCGTCGGCGCCTTCTCCGGCGGCCAGCTCTTGCAAGTGCTGGTGATCTCGGTGCTGTTCGGCTTCGCCTTGCTGGCGCTCAAGCCTGAGCGTCGTGAAGTCATCGAAGACGGCTTGAACCGCGTCTCGGAGTGTTTCTTCGAGTTCATCAACCTGATCATGAAGTTCGCCCCGCTGGGTGCATTTGGCTCGGTCGCTTATGCCGTGGGCAGCAATGGCACTGCGGTGCTAATGTCGCTGGCCAACCTGGTGCTGATGTTCTACGTCTGCATCGCGTTCTTCATCTTCGTCGTACTGGGCGTGGTGTGTCGTGTATCGGGCTTCAGCCTGTGGCGCTTTCTCAAGTACATCAAGGATGAAATCTTCATCGTACTGGGCACCGCCTCGTCGGAAAGCGCGCTGCCGCGCCTGCTGCAGAAACTGGAGAAGTTCGGTTGCTCCAAGCAGAGCGTTGGCCTGGTGTTGCCGACTGGCTATGCGTTCAACCTCGACGGCACCTCCATCTATATGTCGTTGTGCGTACTGTTTATTGCCAACGCCTATGGCGTGCCCCTGAGCTGGGAACAACAGCTGGGTATCCTCGCCGTCATGCTGGTCACCTCCAAGGGTGCGGCAGCGGTGTCGGGCGGCAGCTTCGTGGTGTTCGCCGCGACCGTGACCGCCATTGGCAACCTGCCGGTAGAAGGTTTGGCGCTGCTGTTTGGCGTGTACCGCTTCATGTCGATGGCGATTGCGACGTGCAATACCATTGGCAACAGTGTGGCGACAGTAGTGGTATCGAAGTGGTCTGGGGAGTTCACCGAGAAGACTGCGAAGTTGGAGTACAACCGGGTACTCGGGCGTAGTCCGGAAGCGGCTCTTTAAACGGTCACGTGGTGAACTGACTGCGGTAGCGACAGGATTGATCACAGCATGCAAGCTGTTATCGGTGTTGTCGCTGCCCTGGGTTGGCGAATCGAAGAAACGGCGCCCGGCAGACCCAACTGTCTTTCAAGAGACCGAGAGATGGCCTGCGGCGTCACCGAATGGATTGCCGGTGTTGAGCAGTGCATACCTGACCGACAAAGCGGCCACCAACCTTCAGAGCCTGATGAAGTCAGCACCTGCCAATGTCAGGGGTGCTGATTTAGTCATCTCTGGCGTGGATGACGAGTCCAGTATCATCATTAATTTTTCCTTCCCGAAACTGGATGGAAACAAGCTTGTTCAACAAGCCCAGAAGCCAGTCGAGTCGTTCTGACTACGAGCCTCCCTCTGTGTTGAGCCCCGCGATAGCGGGGCGCATTTGGGGTCAGGGGAAATTGCCTGGCTCGTTCCAGAAGCTCGTGATCAGGCACGCAGACCAATAGCCATCCACCCCGAGGAAATCAGTGCGGGTGACGAATAAACTCCTGCAGACGCGGTCATAGCGAAAATTCTGCAGGGAAATGGATCAATGACGACACGCTCGAGATTCTGTTTAGTGCTGTTGCCAATGTTCGCAGGTTGCAAGTATTTCCCCCACACCGATTACTTTGTCGCACCCGCGAATGAGCCGAATCCGGCCTGGATTCGTGTGGTCAATTTCACCCAGCATGCGGCAATCTACCAGACCGACAACGGTGTGAGGACCGGCGGTGTGGTGCGTACCGGGCCTCTCCCCTTTACCCATACCCAAGACATTGGCATGCCCAAAGCGGGTCAAGACCTGACCTGGGACTACTACGAATCAACGATTCGGCCGGGCCTGGAAACGACTGTGTATATGACATGGGAGGGCTCGCGTACCAGGACCTGCTTTGTCACAACCCAATTCACACCTGAAGCCGGGCGCTACTATCAGTTCCTCCTCACTTCTGGTTCCAGTGGGAAGTGCACGCTGTCCCCAACGCTGATCGAGCGTGACAAAGAAGGTACTGGCTGGCATCTGGTCCGTAACGAAAATGTAACCTACAAGAATGCTGGGCCCACCGCCGAGACCTTCTACAACAACAGTCAATTCGAAAACCCTGACTACCAGCCACCGCCCGAGCTGTACCCCGGCACAGACGTCAGATAGCGGCTACACACAGGCCCAGCGACTCAGGTATCCAGATGAAGCCACAACCGTTGCACTTGGTTGCCGATGTGAAAGTACCTTGCGCATACCGCCCCAGCGTCTCGACGATCGTGTTGTTTGGTCTTGAGGTCGCGGGTGAGCACGAGCCGCCGGTATACATGGAGATTCGCTTCGTGGACTACGCCTGCCAGCAGGTTGAAGGCGATCATTTGATGATTACACTGGAGCAGGCTCTGGAATCCGCCGAGCAGGATTACGGGATCAGCAAGGATGATTGGCGCCAGATGAGCGACGCAGAAATTGCCCGTATCCGCTGGTCGTGATCTAACAGTACGACGGCTGTCAGACAGCAAAATGGGTCGATTGGCAGACAATTACTGAGCGTGCCAAGGCTCAAAGCTGATCTGCTTGATGCCACAGCGTTAGGTGCCGCAGCATTGTCGCAAAGAAACTAATTATTCGGTTTGTTAGCGGGCAGTGGTGCCGAATGAATTTCGTCGAACATAGCGGTTGTCACCGATGCAGCGTAGACGATGTATTTTACGTCATCGGCCTCATCCTTGACTTCATAAATCTCACACAGAAGGCTTCTCTTGTCCTTCGGCAACTCTATCGACGACCAAGAGGCAGGACTCTTGAAGTTAAACTCAGGACCTTTGTAGCTTAATGACCTGATACCAACGACCGTTCTCTTATATTGTTGCCTGTCAGGTCTCTTAGCGTTTTCATAGCTGCCTCTGAACGATCCCAGCGACTCAGAGACCACATCTACACACGCCTTGTCCAGCGCGGTCACGTAATCAGCAACGGCATAAGTGCCAACGGTTGCATGATTGGCGTAGAATTTTTCACGCGGCGACAGGCGTTCCTCCGGAGCGTTGGAGGCATGGTTTTCACCCTCGAAGTAGTATTCGATATACCCTCGAGAAATATCCACTCGGTCATATTTCTTTCTTTTCTCTACTACCTCGCTGAACGAATACCAGCGTTGCTCAATCCGCTGATGCTCGACCTCTAGCGTGTTCGCTAAAACCTTAACAGACACCGCCGAACCCAACAGGATGCAAGCAATCCGTAGATTTTTCATGGCTAACCTAAAACAGAGATTTTAATTAATTTTGCTTGAAAGGGATGAAATTTTAATTAGCGCCCTTTCACCGCCTTGCCTAACACTGAGGGTGTCACGGCCGGTACAGCGGGAATGCTTCCATCAGCGGCGGGATCTCCTGCCCCATCGCTGTTGCGCTCTCGGTGGGATCGTTCGGTTTTGGAATGGTCCGGGCGAAGTGAAAAATTATGGTCTGGCCAGTGGTGCCATCGGTGTAGTACTTGAAGTAACTAATCTCCGAAAACTGCCCGTCTTTACGGACTGAATCGGGGTAGTACATCATCGCGTAGTCGATCCCGGTTCTATTTTTTGTCAGCAGGACTGCCGGCATGTTCGGGTTTTCCTGCTGATGCAGCTGGATGGCACGTCTGGCCAGGTCGAGGGGCTTGAAGCGGTTCATCTCGCGAGGGACGACAGTAAAGTCGACCATCTCGGTCCAGGCATCCATGCTTTCGTCTTCAGGGAAATACTCCAACAGCCCCTGCTTCTGGAACTTGAGGACAAACGTCTTCCCACCGAACTGCACCGATTTGGTTTCGGCGATCGAGGGGCTGGCCTTGGTAGCGGTGAGCGGCGTGGAGCAGCCGGAAAGCAGGAGCAAGGTCGATAGCACAAGCAATAGAACTTTCATTTCAATCCTTGAAAAAGTGCATCAGGCAATTTTTTGCGCAACTAACAATAGCTCAAGGCAACTCTGAATACTTGCTTTATCTAGCGGGCCAGGAAGCCACGTTGCCTACCGCTCCCTCTCCAAACTCCCCCGCGCCGCCTCCCTCAACATCTCCCCCGCCAACACCCGAAACCTCTGCGTCAGCACGTTCTCAGGCCGGTCGGACGACAGCAGCAAATAGGTATAAAAGCGCAGCTCCGGCGCAAACGGCCGGATGTCGATATCGGTATGCAGGTACTCGTTGGCCACCAGCGGGCTGACCACGCTGACGCCCAGCCCAAGCCCGACCAGTGAGCAGACAGTGGCAGCATGGGTCGCATCCATGTTCAGCACGCGCGGATCTTCTTCGGCAAACAGTCGGTCGAGCCGCGTGCGGGAGCCGTCGGTGTGCGACAGCGAGATGAATTCCTCGCCCTTCAAATCTGCCGGTGTCACTACCTCCAAGGCACCAAGCCGATGCCCTTTGGGGAAAATGCACACGCCAGGCACATCACAGATGATTTCCGACTGCACACCGGCCATGTCTTCGGCCACGTAGGACACCAGGCATACATCGCAGAAACGGGTCGCCGCCCAGTGCGCGACGTTGGGCGAGTCGTTGGTGTGGATCGATATATGCACGTGGGGGTTCTGCTGGCGAAAACGCTGAATGATCGCCGGCAGCAGGCCGTGGGTCAGCGACGGCACAGCGCCGATGCGCAAGCGCCCGGTACCGCCACGTTTGAGGTGCTGGGCGGAGTTTTCCAGGCTGTGCAGGCCGATAAAGGCGCGCTCGACGTCGGCGAAAAACTGCGCGCCTTCATCGGTTGGCACCAATCGCGCGCCCACCCGCTCAAACAATTTGAAGCCGTTGGCCCGTTCGAGCTGGGCGATCAGGCGGCTGACGTTCGGCTGCGAGGTGTGCAACGCCTGCGCCGCCGCCGTCATGGAGCCGCTGACCATCACCGCGCGGAAGGTTTCGATCTGCTTGAAGTTAATGGCCATATCATTTCTGCATGACTGGTTGATGGATTGTCATTTGATTGCATGACCCGAAGATTTTATAACTAGATCTACATCGACGTCTGCCCCGATGCAGCGCGATGCCAACCGAGCGCATACCCGCAACAACAAAAACAAAACCGGTGCTCAAGCTTCATTTCAGGTCTGCCCTTGTACTCATCGTTTCGCCGCACGCCAGTGGGGCGATGCAGCCCGGTAATCAGGAGGCATCATGTCGTTCTCGTATAAAAAACTAAGCGCTGCACTGGCCCTTTCGTGCGTGTCCATGGCGGCGGTGTCCACCGCACAGGCCGTCGACTTGCCGGCCGTTCCTGCAGCTATCAAAGAGGCAGGCCAGCTGCGAGCTGGCGTGCGTTGCGACCAGCCGCCTTATGGCTATCAAGACAACAAGGGCGACTTTGCCGGCGTCGAAGTAGAGATGGCAAAGCAGGTGTCACTGTGGGCCCTGGGCTCCAAGGACAAGGTCAGCTTTACCTGCGTGACTGCCGAAAACCGAGTGCCACAACTGCTCGGGCGCAAGGTCGACTTCCTCATCGCCACCCTCGGCGTAACCCCGGAGCGTCAGCGCGTGATCGACTTCACCACGCCGTACCGCTGGGGCGCGAGTGACGTGGTGGTGAAGAAGGACAGCCCGGCACAGAAGATCGCCGACCTCAAGGGCAAGACCCTCGCCACGCTCAAGGGCTCGGTGCAGGCCAAGTGGTTCGAAGACCACATGCCCGACGTGAAAACCCTGCGCATGAACAGCGCCGCCGATGCCCTGCAAGCCTTCCGCCAAGGCCGCGCCGATGCCTACACCCACGACGCCGCAACGCTGGTGGTGGTGGCCGACAACGACAAGGACGCCCGCCTGATCGGCGAACCGTTCCAGATCTCCGACGCGGCCATCGGTGTGCGCAAGAACGAAGAGCAGTGGCGCGACTTCCTCAGCGCGGCGGTGCTGCGCATGCGTGAAGAGCACCTGTACCGCGGCTGGGTAGAGCAGTTCGTACCGAAGAATATCCAGGGCTATTACATCAGTGTGTTCGAGCAGGCCAAACCTGCCGAATCGCTCTGATCGGCCGCGATCATGGATTTCGACATCCATTACTTGATAGCGCAGTGGCCTGCGCTGCTCGACGGCGTGTTGATGACGCTGAAGATCACCGCGCTGGCCATCTTCTTTTCAATGCTGATCGGTGTGCTGGGCGGCGCGGTGCGGGTGATGAAAGTGCCGGTGCTGTCGCAGGCCGTGGTGCTGTACGTGGAGTTGATCCGCAATACGCCGATCCTGGTGCAGTTGTTCTTCATCTTCTACGGTCTGCCGGCCATTGGCTTAGGGTTGTCGCTGTTCTGGTCGGGGGTGGTGTGCCTGTCACTGTGGGCTGGGGCTTATCAGATCGAGAACATCCGCGGCGGCCTGGCCACCGTGGAGCGCGGCATGCGCGAGGCGAGCCTGGCACTCAGCTTCAAGCCGGCGCAGTACTTTGCCCTGATCGCCCTGCCGATCGCGTTTCGCACCAGCCTGCCGGCGATGCTCAACACCGCGATCTCGCTGCTGAAAAACTCTTCGTACCTGCAGGCCATCGGCCTGGCGGAGTTGACCTTCGTCGCGGTGGACCGCATCGCCACGGACTTTCGCGCCATCGAGATGTTCACGGCCATCTGCGTCATGTACCTGGTGCTGGTCGGCGTGCTCGCGCTGCTGACTGCGCGCCTTTCCGCCCACTTACAACGCCCTTTCCGGCAGTGAGGCGAGCATGAACTTCATCTTCGAAAACTGGAGCTTCGTTTTAAAAGGGTTGTTGATGACCCTGCAGCTGGCGCTGGTGGTGCTGTTGTTCACCACGCTGATTTCGGCCGTGCTCGGCGTACTGGCCACGGTCAAGAACCGCGTGCTGTGGTGGACGATTCACGCCTATGTGGAGCTGTTCCGCTCCATTCCGCTGATCGTCAACGTGTTCTTCATCTTCTTCGGCGCGCCGATGTTCGGCGTCGATCTAAGCCCATTCGCCGCGGTCACCGTCGGCCTGACCTTGTGGGGCAGCGCCAACGGTATCGAGATCGTGCGGGGCGGGTTGGAGTCGGTGTCCCGACACCAGTGGAAAAGCGCCTGGGCCCTGGGCCTGCGCCCATGGCAGATCTACCTGCACGTGATCGTGCCGCAGTCGATGAAAGCCATTCTGCCGGCCTATACCGGGCTGCTGACGATCCTGGTGCAAGCCACGTCGCTGGGTGCCCTGGTCGGTGTAGGCGAATTCCTCAAGGTCGGCCAGATCATCATCGAACGAGAAACCGTCATGACCGGCGTCAGCCCGGCCTTCTCGGTCTACGCCGTGGTGTTGCTGGTGTACTTCGTCATCTGCTCGGCACTGACCTGGCTTAGCCGTTATCTCGAACGTCGTCTGGGCCGCCCGGCGGTACGTACTTCCATTGGAGAGGTTCCAACATGCAAGAATCCAAAGTCAGTCGGCGTCTGAAAGAAAGCACCGCGCCGGAAGTCAACGAGTACATCTATCGCCCGCGCCTGGAAGGCTTCGCCAGCGGTTTCGCCAACCTGGGCAACGTCAACAAGGCGCACATCCTGATGCTTGCCGAACAGGGGCTGATTCGCGGCGAACATGCCAGTGCGCTGGCCAAGGGTGTGCTGGACATGGAGCAGGCCGGGGCGGATGCGGTCGAGCTGGACCCGTCCCGCGAAGACGCCTACTTCAACTACGAAGCGCACCTGATCGAACAGATCGGCGCCGACATCGGCGGGCGCCTGCACACCGGTCGCAGCCGCAACGACATCCTCGCCACACTCGACCGCCTGCGCTGCCGCGAGTTGTTGATGGACCTGATCGATGAACTGGTGACCGTGCGCGCCACGGCCCTGCGCTGCGCCGCGATGTACGCCGAAGTGGTGATGCCCGGCTACACCCACCTGCAGCCGGCGCAACCGATCACCTACGGCTACTACCTGAGCGCGGTGGAACAGGCGCTGGAGCGCGACAGCAAACGCCTGATCCAGACTCTGGAGTCGATGAACCAGTGTCCACTCGGCGCAGCCGCTTTCGCCGGCACGCCGTTCGACATCGACCGCGCACGCACCGCCGAGCTGCTCGGCTTCGACGGCTACCTGGACAACGCGCTGGACGCCATCGGCTCACGCGACTTCCTGCTCGAAAGCCTGTCGCACCTGAGTCACCTGGCGGTGTTCTGGAGCCGCGTCGCGCAGGACTACTTTGTCTGGAGCACCCATGAGTTCAACCTCATCGACTTCCCCGACAGCGTCGCCGCCACCTCCAGCATCATGCCGCAAAAGAAAAACCCCACCGTGCTCGAGTACCTCAAGGGCCGCAGCGGGCACATCGTCGGCCTGCTGATGGGCGCCAGCGTGAGCATCAAGGGCACCAACTTTTCCCACACCGGCGACGGCAACCGCGAAGGCACCCGCGGCTTCTGGGAAGCCGCCGAAGAAACTCTACGCTGCCTGAAACTGCTCGACCTGGTGCTGCGCACCGCAACGCCCAACATCGACCTGGCGGTACGCCGCGCCGGTGAAGACTTCTCCACCGCCACCGGCCTTGCCGACCTGATGGTGCGCGAAGTCGACCTGTCGTTCCGCGAAGCCCACCATGTGGTCGGCGGCGTGGTGCGCATGGCCATGGACCAGGGCCTGCCGGCCAACCAGATCACCACGCAGATGGTCGATGCCTGCGCCCTCGAGCAACTGGGCCACGCCCTCAACCTGCCCGAGCAGAAAGTCCGTGATTGCCTCGACCCGGTCAGCAACGTGCAAGGTCGCAGCTCCGCAGGCGGCCCCTCGCTCGGCTCACTCAAGCCCAGCCTGGCACGTGCCAGCGAGCGCCTGAGCGCCGAGCGCATTGCCAACCAGCAGCGCCGCGAGCGCCTCAGCGCGGCCAACCTCAACCTGCAAACCCTGACCCGGGCACAGGCGGGCGTATGAGCACGATCCTGACGGTTCGCGACCTGCACAAAAGCTTCGGCGCGCACGAGGTGGTCAAGGGCGTGGACATGGACGTTCGCCAAGGTGAAGTGGTGGTCATCATCGGCCCCAGCGGCTCGGGCAAGTCGACCTTCATCCGCTGCCTGAACAGCCTGGAAGAGCCGACCCTCGGTACCGTGGTAATCGCCAATGGCGACTCGGCCAATGCCGGTGACCGCAAGGCTTTGGCCAGGCTGCGCGAAGAGGTGGGCATGGTGTTTCAGGACTACACCCTGTTCCCGCACATGAGCGTGCTGGCGAACATGATGCTCGCCCCGGTCAAGCTCAAGCGCTCGAACAAGCAAGAAGCCCAGGCTCACGCCCTCGCCCTGCTCGACCGCGTTGGCCTGCGGCACAAGGCCGAGCACTACCCGGCGGAGCTGTCCGGCGGCCAGCAACAGCGGGTGGCGATCGTGCGGGCTCTTGCGATGAAACCCAAGCTGATGCTGTTCGACGAGCCCACCTCCGCGCTCGATCCGGAGACCGTAGGTGACGTGCTGAACGTGATGAAAGGCCTCGCGGCCGAGGGCATGACCATGATCGTTGTCACTCACGAAATGGGTTTCGCCCGGGAAGTGGCCGACCGCGTGGTGTTCTTCGACGGCGGCAAGATCATCGAAATGGGCCCGCCGGCGGAAATCTTCAGCGCACCGAAGGAGCCTCGCACCCGGCAGTTCCTGGAAAGCGTCCTGCACTGACTTCAACATCCTCTTCCACACCCGGCGTGCCCGCCTCCACCGGGACGGCGCGCCTGTGCTCCGGCAAGGAGTTTCAAATGAGTCAAGCGACCGGCAAAGCCCTTGATCCACTGGGCGCACAGACCATGATCCAGATGGAGAACGTCAACAAGTGGTATGGCGAGTTCCAGGTACTGAAGAGCATCAACCTCAGCGTGCGCCAAGGTGAACGCATCGTGCTGTGCGGCCCGTCTGGCTCGGGCAAATCGACGACCATTCGCTGCCTGAATCGCCTCGAAGAACACCAGCAAGGCCGCATCGTCGTCGACGGCACCGAGCTGACCAATGATGCCAAACAGATCGAAACCATCCGCCGCGAAGTCGGCATGGTGTTCCAGCACTTCAACCTGTTTCCGCACCTGACCATCCTGCAGAACTGCACCCTCGCCCCGATGTGGGCGCGCAAGATGCCGCGCAAGGAGGCGGAGGCGGTGGCGATGCATTACCTGGAACGGGTGCGCATTCCCGAACAGGCGCATAAATACCCCGGCCAGCTTTCAGGCGGCCAGCAACAGCGCGTCGCGATTGCCCGGGCGTTGTGCATGAAGCCAAAGATCATGCTGTTTGACGAACCCACCTCGGCGCTGGACCCGGAGATGGTCAAGGAAGTGCTGCAGACCATGGTCGACCTGGCCGAAGACGGCATGACCATGGTGTGCGTGACGCATGAGATGGGCTTTGCCCGGACGGTGGCGCACCGGGTGGTATTTATGGATCAGGGGGAGATTGTTGAGGAGGCTACGCCCAGGGAGTTTTTTGAGAATCCGCAGAGTGAGCGGAGTCGATTGTTCTTGAGTCAGGTACTGCACTGATCAGCAGTACAGCACCTCGTGTTGAGCCGGGGTGGCTGTCATCGACCCCGCGTGCGCGGTAACCACTTCACTTTTGCGGCGCTCCACGCTGCACCATTGCTCGCCATTCCTGCACGCTGGGGCGTTCCTGCATGCGCGCGTGCCGCTCACGCAGAACCCCGCACTCCTCGGGCACCGCACCCGTTTGATTTGAAGGTGCCAGGCTATCTGCAGAGAGCATTTCTCAGTTCAGATCAATGTTGGCGGCGGAGCATGGGTGATCGCGTCGTCCCGGCATATCGCGCGACGATCCGCACCGGATCGCCGGCCATGGCCTCGACTTTTGCTTCGTAGCTTTGCAGGTATCGATACCTGCCCCTGTGAAAGCACCACGACGGGTTCCGGCGCTCAGGGTATGGCCTCAAGCACACAGATCACAAGATATGGCCATGTTTGACAATGCGCGTACTGACGTCAGACATACCGCCGGGCTGAACGCCCTGTAATCTCATATCAGTGTTGTGCCGCGGCTATATTTCGGGCTCTCACCCACGCCACGAATCATTTCCAGCAACGCCCTCACCCGCAGCGGCAGATTTGCGGCCGGGTAAACCGCATGCATCTGTGGGCTCTCGCCGCTGCTGGAGGTGAGTTTGTAGTCAGGGCAAACCCGCACCAAGCGCCCCGCTTCCACTTCGGGCTCAGCCATCCAATCCGCCAAGCGGGCGATCCCGACGCCCGCCAAGGCTGCCTGGAAGACCGCCAGACCAGAACTAAAACGAAATTTGGGATGAACCCGAAAGCTGATGGCCTGCCCGTCGCAGCGAAAATTCCACTCTTTGAGAATCCGCGGCGCCGTATGCAGGATCAGCGAATGCGACTCCAGCGCCTCGATAGAGTCGGGCACGCCTTTGCGCTCCAGGTACCCGGGGGCGGCATACAGATGGCGTGCGTAACTCCAGAGCGGGAAACCGATCAAGTCGCTGGATTGTGGAAATGCCCCGCGGATCGAGAAGTCCAGCTTGCTCTTGGCCGGATCGAGCAGCTCATCGGTGAAAATCACATCGATATTGACCTCCGGATAACGCTCGCAGTACTGCGCGATCAACCTAGGCAATACCCCATGTCCAAGTACCTCGGGGGCGGAAAAACGGATCCAGCCGGAGGCCAGGCCGCTGAGACCGGCCAGGTCTTCATCCACCTCGCGTTGCAGTTCGAGCATTCTGTAGGCGTGGGGTAACAAGCACTCACCCGCCTCAGTCAGGCTCACGGTATTGGACGAGCGATTGAACAACTTGAGCCCGACACTTTCCTCCAGGGCTTGAATGGCGCGGGTCAGTGCACTAGGGGAGCGTCCCAAGGCACGTGCCGCGGCGACGAAGCTGCGCTTGCGAGCTACGGCCGCAAAGGCTTCAAGTTCCGCCAACATGTTCAATGCCACGCTCCACCTCATTGCACTTTTCACAATGCGGCATTGCAACACAGAAAAAGCCCTTCCGTTAACCTTCCCGTCAGGCAGATCAGCATGTCCTCTGGTTGCAGCGATATGCGCCCCCCACCTAGATAGTCAGAGCCTTAGTTCATGGTCGATATTGTCATCCTTTGCGTGTTCGCTTTCGCTGCCGGCCTGATCGATGCGGCGGTGGGCGGCGGCGGACTGATCCAGATACCCGCACTGTTCAACGTACTACCCAGCGCTCAACCGGCAGCGCTGCTGGGTACCAACAAGGTCGCGGCCGCCTGCGGTACAGCATTCGCGGCTCGCTCCTTCATACGCAAGGTGGTGATCGACTGGGGGCTTGTGATCCCTGCGGCCTGTGCGGCCTTTGTCATGGCGTTCTTAGGCGCCGCCACGGTATCTTTCGTACCGCAGTCAGTGATGCGGCCGGCAGTGCTGGTGCTGATTGTGCTGATGGCGATCTACACCTTCTGGAAAAAAGACTTCGGCGCCCTGCATAAACCGATGCGCATCGGTACCAGGGAAAAACTGCTGGCGATCGTCATCGGCGGCGCCATCGGTTTTTACGATGGCCTGTTCGGTCCGGGCACTGGCAGCTTCCTGATCTTTTTGTTTATCCGCTGCTTCGCCTTCGACTTTCTGCACGCCTCGGCATCGGCGAAACTCGTGAACATCGCTACCAATATCGCGGCACTGATGTTCTTCATTCCGACGGGTAACGTGCTCTACCTGATCGCGATCCCCATGGCTGCGTTCAACATTCTCGGAGCGCTCACTGGCACCTGGCTGGCGGTTCACAAAGGCGTGCCTTTTGTCCGCGCGCTATTCCTGGTGTTATTACTGATCCTGATCAGCAAACTGTCTTACGACGTGTTCCTCTAGATCTCTGGTCTTTTCGCAACGACTCGCAGTTATACCCCTGGCTGACAGGCTTTGAAAAAGTAGCGACCGGATGCTGCCTCCTCGCTTCGTAACTTTTGCAGTCGTGACCACTTGAAGGCAACGCGTCCAGATCTGTAGGCATAAAACGGACTCCTGGCCGGTGGGTGTGGACAGACGCCAGCACTTCAACTTGCTGGCCTGCGCAGGCCGGCGGCTCCGTGAACAGACTTCTAAACGAGGACATCAGAAACAGCAAAGCCCGCAGTAGGCGGGCTCTTGGGTATTGCTTGGAAAGTTTCAGACTTCTGTAATCTGATGTCATGGTGCGGAGACAGGAATCGAACCTGCGACCTTCGCGTTACGAGTGCGCTGCTCTACCGACTGAGCTACACCGGCGTGTTGCGAACGTACCACTAGCCGCAACGCTTAGGCAAACCCCTACTTCTCCTCAATCCCGCAGGCGCGATTCACAGCTCAAGACCGCCCGCGCGGAGGGCAACAGACCGAAGCACGGCCTCAGCCAGCCTTACACCCCGAAGGCGCCAAATCCTCTTCAATACCGGTACTACAAACCCACCCCGCCGCCGACCGGCTCAGGGTAATCACCTTGCCCACCACATTCCCCGGCGCTTCCACCAGCGTGCAGGCAATACTCCCTACCCCGGTAGCCGCAGCGCCACTGGCAGCAATTGCACAATGCGCAGTAGTCGCCTGTCCACCGAGCGCAGCCACATCGGGCACGTCCTTGCCTTCGTTCAGGCGCAAGTCCATCGCGGTCTTCAGCGCGGATATCTCCAGCAACCCAGCCGCGGCTTTGGTACGTGCCTGGTGATTGGTGTACATCGGCACGGCGATGGTGGCGAGGATGCCGATGATTGCGACGACGATCATCAGTTCGATCAGGGTGATGCCTTGTTGGGCTTTCATGAACGCGTTTCCTTGTTGATTCGGCTGAGCCTTCATCCACTGTGGACGTCAGCCTGGCAGGCGCGCAGTAGGCCTCAACAGACACCTTTTGTCACCCCTGCTCGGCTGGACGTCATGTTCGCTGAACTACTCTAGTGAGCATCTTCACAACCCGCCCATGGATGGGCGCGGCAAGCTGTTACCGGGCTTGTCGCATCAGCCGCAAGGAGCTGTGCATGAGTACCACATCGCGTATTTACATCTGGGAGGGCACCGACCGCAGCGGTGCCCGGGTCAGCGGCCAGTGCGAGGGGCGCAGCCCGGCGTGGGTGCGGGCTGGGCTGGTGCGGCAGGGCATCAGCATTGCGCGGCTGCGTCCGGTTGGTGGCTGGCAGCTGAGTTGGCCGCAGCGGCGGGGTAAGCCGGATGCGGCGGGCTTCAGTCGGCAGTTGGCGACGCTGCTGAAGGCGGGGGTGCCGTTGTTGCAGGCGTTTGAGGTGATGGGGCGCAGTGGTGGCGACGAGGGCCTGGGGCGGTTGCTGGTGAAATTGCAGCAGGATGTGGCAGCGGGGTTGGGATTGGCGGATGCGTTGCAGCGCCAGCCGCTTTGGTTTGATCGGCTGTACTGCAACCTGGTGCGGGTGGGTGAGCAGTCAGGGAAGCTGGATGGGCAGCTGGAGGAGCTGGCGAACATGCTGGAGCAGCGTCAGGCGCTGCAGCGGAGGGTGCGCAAGGCGATGATTTATCCGTTGCTGTTGTTACTGACGGGGCTGGGGGTTTCGGCGCTGCTGCTGCTGGAGGTGGTGCCGCGCTTTCAGGGGTTGTTTGCCGGTTTTGACAAGAGCTTGCCGGCGTTCACCCAGTGGGTGCTGGACTTGTCCACAGGGCTGGCGCGGCATGCACCTTGGCTGGGGGCATTGGTGGTGTTATCCACAGTGGCGCTGCGTTGGCTGTATCGGCACAACGCTGTGGCGCGCTTGTGGATATCTTTGCGGGTACTTGAGGTGCCGGTGCTGGGGCGGTTGCTGGCGCAGGCGGCACTGGCGCGTTTTGCCCGCAGTTTGGGCACAGCGTACACAGCGGGGGTGCCATTGCTGGATGCGTTGGCGACAGTGGCGTCGGTCAGTGGTGGCGTGGTGCATGAGCAGGCGATCCTGCGTTTGCGTCAGGGCATGGCCAATGGGCTGGGGTTGCATCAGGCGATGAGTGCGGATCGGTTGTTTCCGCCGTTGTTGGTGCAGCTTGCGGCCATCGGCGAATCCAGTGGCACGCTGGACCAGATGCTGGGCAAGGCCGCCAGTCATTATGAAGAGCAGGTGAGCCAGGCGCTGGATCAGTTGACCGGCCTGCTCGAGCCGGCCATCGTGCTGATCCTCGGGGTACTGGTCGGTGGTTTGGTGGTGGCGATGTATCTACCGATTTTCCAGTTGGGTAGTTTGGTCTGAATATGAATCTGTGGACGCTTTTGACCGCACAGCCGGTTTATTTCACCTGTTTGGCGACACTGCTGGGCTTGCTGGTGGGCAGCTTCATCAATGTGTTGGTGCACCGTTTGCCGATCATGCTGGAACGGCAGTGGCAGCGTGAAGCGCAGGAGGTGCTGGAGTTGCCGGTCGCCGAACATGGGCGGTTTGATCTGGCGCTGCCGGCTTCGCATTGCCCGCACTGTGGGCATCGGATCCGGGCTTGGGAGAATATTCCTGTGCTCAGTTACCTGCTGCTGCGGGGGCAATGCGCGGGCTGCAAGGGAGCGATCAGCAGGCGTTACCCGCTGGTGGAGCTGGCCTGCGCCGGGCTGTCGCTGGTGGTGGCATGGCACTACGGGCCTGGGCTGCAGGCGCTGTCTGCGCTGTTACTGACCTGGTGCCTGCTGGCATTGAGCTTGATCGACAGCCAGCATCAGTTGCTACCCGATGTGCTGGTGCTGCCGATGCTGTGGATCGGTTTGATGCTCAATGCCACGGGTATGTTCGTGCCGTTGCCGGACGCGCTGTGGGGCGCGGTGATGGGCTACCTGAGCCTGTGGACGGTGTTCTGGCTATTCAAGCTGGTGACCGGCAAGGACGGCATGGGCTATGGCGACTTCAAGCTGCTGGCGTTGTTCGGCGCCTGGGGTGGCTGGCAGGTGCTGCCGTTGACGCTGCTGTTGTCATCGCTGGTGGGGGCGTTGATCGGCCTGTGTTTGCTGCGTTGGCGTAACGCTTCGCTGGGCACGGCGATGCCGTTTGGTCCGTATCTGGCAATTGCGGGGTGGATTGCTGTGCTCTGGGGTGATGAAATGTACGCCTCTTACCTGCAACTGCTTGGAATCTGATGACCACTGCGGCGTTTTCCCCTTGGATCCTGGGCCTGACCGGCGGCATCGGCAGTGGCAAGAGCGCTGCGGCCGAGCGTTTTGTCGAGCTGGGTGTGCACCTGGTCGACGCTGATCAGGCTGCGCGCTGGGTGGTCGAGCCTGGGCGGCCAGCGTTGGCCAGTATCGTCGAGCGCTTTGGCGCGGGCGTGCTGCAAGGCGATGGCCAGCTCGATCGAGCGGCACTGCGCCAGCTGATTTTTGCCGACCCTGAACAGCGGCGCTGGCTTGAAGCGTTGCTGCACCCCTTGATCGGGCAGGAGATCTTCAGCTACCTGGCCAAGGCCGAGTCGCCCTATGCGGTGTATGTTTCGCCGCTGTTGATCGAGTCGGGGCAGTATCGCAAGACCCAGCGCGTGCTGGTGATCGATGTGCCGCAGGCGCTACAAGTGCAGCGTACATTGCAGCGCGACGGCACCAGCCCTGAGCAGGTGCAGGCGATTCTGGCGGCTCAGGCGACCCGCGAGGAGCGTTTGCGGCATGCCGACGATGTGCTGGTGAATGATCGTGATGTGCCTTGGCTGCACGAGCAGATCGACCAGTTGCACCACTTTTACCTGACTTTACGAGGAGGCCAGCCATGAGCCAGCCGTTGTCCGTTGATTGCCCAACCTGTGGCGCACCTGTGGAATGGACCGAGGCCAGCGTCAACCGGCCGTTTTGCTCCGACCGCTGTAAATTGATCGACCTTGGCGCCTGGGCGGCTGAGGAACACAAGATTGCCGGCGCGCCGGAATCGGAAGATGAGTTGTATTCGGCTGATCTGGAGCCGCGTCACTGAGTCCATGCCTGGGTGATGGGCCTCAGCGCTCGTCATCCTTCCACGGCGCCTGCAGGTAGCGGGTGCGGTTGAAGGTCTCCAGCCATTCCGGGCAGAACACCACCAGCGCACTGATGACCATGCCGTTGATAAAGGCTTCGGGAAACATCATCAGCCACAGGTAACCGACAAAGTCCGTCAGCCACTCGGGCATGGCGAACAGGCCATCGACCCAGAGCAGGCCCAGCGCAGCCGTCAGGCACAGCAGGGCTGACAGCGCAGCGGCGAAAAAGCCTGAAAAGATATAGATGAACAGGTTACGCGGCTGCGCCCGCTCGACCAGGATCGCGCAGGTTTCGGTAACCAGCACCGGCAGGCCGACGATCAGCAGGCCGTTGATGCCGAGCGCGGCCCAATCCTGCCGGCCGAGCGACAACAGCCCGAGTTGAGCGATGAAGCCGGCGATGATCGCCAACGGCCAGTCGAGCAGCAGGGTTACGGCAGTCATGCCGATGAAGTGGTAGGAGACGCCGGTGTCGAAGTCGCGACGAACCAGCCATAACGCAAACAAGGCGAATATCGCGCCGAACAGCAGGTGTTGGCGGCGACGATCGCTGCACAGTTCGATCCAGCTGCTGCGCGATATGGCCCAGAGCAGCAGTGGCAGGTAGGCCAGCCAGCCGAGGGTGAGGCTGGTGGTGGACAGGACCTGTGCGCTGATCACGTTTGATGTCTCCTGTGTTGACTATCCATTCTTCCAAACCTGGCGCGCTCGGCGTAGGAGCGGCCTTGTGTCGCGAAAGGGCTGCGCAGCGGCCCCACATTTTCAGCTTCGCCGCTGATATCGCCGGGCCAGCTTCGCTGGCCTTTCGCGACACAAGGCCGTTCCTACGGGACCGCGTTGACCTGGAGGTGGGCTGATTTACATCGGTAAACAACATCTTACCTTCACAGATTAGCGGCTAAGCTTGAGCCATGGATGACTCAGATTACCTGCGCCTGCTTACTATCCAGGCCGAACAGGCCAATGCCTTTCTGTCCAATGCCCGCAAATGGGAACGCGAGCGTTGGGTCTGCCAGCGCCTGCTGCAGGGGCTGAACATTCCCTACCGCAACGAAGACTTCACCCCCGCCGGGCAGGAGCCGCCGGACGTGCTGTTTCGCGACGCGGCATTCGAGGTATTTTTCGTGCTCGATGAGGGTCGGCGCCTGAATGACGAGTGGCGCGAAGAGCTGCAACGGCGGCGCAGTGCTTTCTCGCTGAGCCAGCTGGTACGCCGCGAAGCCCGGCCCAGACGCATCAGCGCGCAGGAATTGCTGCTGCGCCTGGCACCGACCTTGCGCAAGAAAGCCCACAATTACCGCGAGCGCGGCCTGGAGCTGAACGAGCTGGATATCATCGCTTTTGCCAGCCTCAAGCGTGAAGTGCTCGACCTGAACAGCCATTTCCCGCCGCCGACCGAATACCTGCGCCAGGGCTGGCGGTCGTTGTCGCTGGTCGGACCAACCTTTGCCCGGGTGCTGTTCGCCCACCCGGACGCGCCGGATTTTCTGCGCGGTAACCTGGGACGCAGTATCGTTTTCGATGTCGGGATCAGTCTTTGATCCACTGCCGAGAGTCTTTGCAGCGGCGTACACTCGGCGGCATACACAGAAAGTATTATCATTCGTTGCTGCCTGGTGCACGAACCCTGTAGCGTTCGTGCAGTCTCAAGCGTCTATCTGACGAGGCCCACCATGACCAGCCGCCTGAATCCTGAAGATCAGCGTCGCGTCGATGAGTATCTCAAAGCCCCTCAGCACCAAGTCGAGCGCAGGCCTTTTCGGCCGTGGCTGCTCCTGGCGCTGGTGGTGGCAGTGACCATCGGTCTGGGCCTCTTGAGTCGTTTGTTGAGTGGACTGGTGCTATGAGCTGCGTTGCGCTCGCCCTCCCCTCGGCCACGACGCCGGCCCTCAGGGCCAAGCATTCGTTTAACCTTATGAGATATCTCCATGACACATCGCATCGTGATTGTCGGCGGCGGCGCCGGCGGCCTGGAACTGGCGACCCGCCTGGGTAAAAGCCTGGGCAAGAGCAAAAAGGCCGAAATCACCCTGGTCGACGCCAACCTGACCCACATCTGGAAACCGCTGCTGCACGAAGTGGCGGCCGGCTCGCTGAACTCTTCGGAAGACGAGCTCAACTACGTCGCCCAGGCCAAATGGAACCACTTCAACTTCCAGCTCGGCCGCATGAGTGGTCTGGAGCGTGAGAGCAAGCAGATCCAGCTGGCGGCCACCCTCGATGAAGACGGCCGCGAGCTGCTGCCAGCGCGCACCCTAGGCTACGACACCCTGGTAATTGCAGTTGGCAGCAATACCAATGATTTCGGCACCTTGGGCGCGGCGCAGCACTGCTTGTTCCTCGACAGCCGCAAGCAGGCCGAGCGCTTCCATCAGCAGTTGCTCAATCACTACCTGCGCGCCCATGCCGGTAATGCAGCGGGCGAAAAAATCAGCGTGGCCATCGTCGGTGCCGGCGCCACGGGCGTCGAGCTGGCCGCTGAGCTGCACAACGCCGCGCACGAGCTGGCAGCCTACGGCCTGGACAAGATCCAGCCGCAAGACATGCACATCACCCTCATCGAAGCCGGCCCGCGGGTGTTGCCGGCATTGCCTGAGCGCATCAGCGTGCCAGTGCACAAGACCCTGGAGAAACTCGGGGTAACGGTGCTGACCAACGCCTCGGTCAGTGAAGTGACCGAAGATGGCCTGAAAACCGCCTCCGGCGAAGTCATCCAGGCCAGCCTCAAAGTGTGGGCGGCAGGTATTCGCGCGCCGGGCTTCCTCAAGGATATCGACGGCCTGGAAAGCAACCGGATCAACCAGCTGGTGGTGCGCCCTACCCTGCAGACCACACTGGATGACGATATCTTCGCCTTTGGCGACTGCGCTGCATGCCCACAGCCGGGTAGCGACCGCAATGTGCCGCCTCGCGCGCAGGCTGCGCACCAGCAGGCCTCAATGCTGGCCAAGAGCCTGAAAGCGCGCCTGGAGAACAAGCCGCTGCCAACCTATGCCTACAAGGATTACGGCTCGCTGGTCTCGCTGTCGCGCTTCTCGGCAGTGGGCAATCTGATGGGTAACCTGACCGGCAGCGTGATGCTGGAAGGCTGGCTGGCGCGGATGTTCTATGTGTCGCTGTACCGCATGCACCAGATGGCGCTGTATGGCGCATTCCGCACGGCGATGCTGATGATTGGCAGCAAGATCGGCCGCGGCACCGAACCGCGACTCAAGCTGCACTGATGTAAAAACTGCCGGGCCGCAGCCTTGCGGCCCCGGTGGCTACGCCTCGCTAACCGCCTCTCCTGCCGCTTGCTGACTCCGCCATATAACGGCTCGGCACCTCGCCCAACACCCGCTTGAAAACAGTCGCAAAGGCACTTGAGCTGCTGTAGCCAAGCGCTATTGCCACCTGCGTGACTGGCTCGCCGTTGCCCAACCTGATCACCGCCGCGTGCAGGCAAGCCTGTTGCCGCCATTCGATGAAGCTGATGCCGGTCTGCGCCCTGAACACGCGGGTGAACGTGCGCCGGCTCATGGCCGTGCGCTGGGCCATGGCGTCAATGCCGACCTCCAATGAAGGCTGCTCGAGAAACTCACGGCAGGCCTGCGCCAGCCGCGGCTCATGCGGCAGTGGCGCATTCAATGACAGCGCCGGCATGGCCGCGATCTCATGCAACAACAGGCCCATCAGGTGGCCATCACGCCCCTCTGCGGCATACAGCGCAGGGACCTCAATCGCCTTGTCCAGCAACTGCCGTAGCAGTGCAGATACACCGTACACCTGGCACGCCTCCGGCAAGCCCAAAGCCAGTGCAGCAGGCTCGCGGATATAGGTGTTGAGCATGGTGACCGGGCCACGCATGTGCATGGCATGACCCAGCCGCGCCGGCACCCAGATAGCCCGCTGGGGCGGCACCACCCAATTACCCCTGTCGGTAAACACGGTGATGACGCCACATGAGGCGTAGGCAAACTGCCCGCGTTGATGGCTGTGCGCGGCAAATACCTGGCCGTCGGCGTAATCACGCACCGTCACCACCGCATCACGCGGGACGTTCTGGTAAGGATCAAGACCGAGAGATTCTTTCATGGCCTGATTTTAATGATAGTTGGCCTCAAGCTGAAAGCAGGCCAGCGCCATTTCTCGCATATTTCCCGCTCTAGCGCCTGTGCGCTCGTTGTTCCGGGAAAAGTCTGACAATGCAGAAAAAGCACCTGTGCCTGGCCGTCATGGTCACGGCCATCTGGGGGTTGAACTTCCCCATCACCAAGCTCGGCCTGGCCGAGATCGATCCGCTGCTGCTGACCGCGCTGCGCTTCAGCCTTGCCGCCGTGCCTTGGGTATTCGTGGTCAAGCGGCCGCAGGTAAGGTTTCGCTGGCTGGCCGGCTACGGCTTGATCTTCGGCGTGGCCATGTGGGCGCTTATCAACCAGGGCATCGCCTTGGGCGTACCACCTGGCAGTGCCTCGCTGCTGATTCAGCTGAGTGCGTTTTTCACCCTGGGCTGGGGCGTATTGTGGTTTGGCGAAAGCCTGAATCGGCCACAACTGATCGGCATATGCCTGGCGGCTCTTGGCCTGTTCGGCGTGCTGGTGGATGGCTCAGGCACCGTCAGCACTGTCGGTTTAGCGCTGGTAATCGCCAGCGCCCTGGCCTGGAGCATCGGCAATGTACTGATCAAAAAGTCGAAGGTGCAGGAAATCTTTGCTTTTGTGGTCTGGGCCAGCCTGTTCCCGCCAATCCCGCTATTACTATTGACCTGGCTTTCACACGGCTCAGCACCATTCACCGCACTGCCGGCCCAGTTGCACGGGTTTACCTTGTTTTCGCTGGCGTTTCAGGTATACGGCGCGACGCTGTTTTGCTACTGGGGGTGGAACCTGCTGCTGCGCGAATACCCGGTATCACAGGTAGCACCGCTGTCGCTGCTGATCCCGCTGTTCGGCATCGTCAGTTCGATGCTGATACTGGGGCAATGGCCAAGTGCATTGGGGTTGGCGTCGATGCTGCTGATCTTGCTGGCGCTCGCCGTCGGAGCACGCCCAGGAAAGGCTGTGCAGGCAGGTCGGCAAGGTGGCGGGGGCAGGCGGGAAAACCTGCAGAGATAAAATCCAGACAAAGAAAAAGGGCACCTCAGTCGAGGTGCCCTTCTCTTACATGGTGGGTCGTGTAGGATTCGAACCTACGACCAATTGGTTAAAAGCCAACTGCTCTACCAACTGAGCTAACGACCCGGAATATGGTCGGGGTGAGGGGATTCGAACTCCTGACATCCTGCTCCCAAAGCAGGCGCGCTACCGGACTGCGCTACACCCCGAAAATGAAACTGTACAAAAGCAAACACTAGACGAAGAAAAAGGGCACCTCAGTCGAGGTACCCTTATCTTACTGGTGGGTCGTGTAGGATTCGAACCTACGACCAATTGGTTAAAAGCCAACTGCTCTACCAACTGAGCTAACGACCCGGAAAATGGTCGGGGTGAGGGGATTCGAACTCCTGACATCCTGCTCCCAAAGCAGGCGCGCTACCGGACTGCGCTACACCCCGAAATGGCTCCGCGACCTGGACTCGAACCAGGGACCCAATGATTAACAGTCATTTGCTCTACCGACTGAGCTATCGCGGAACTAAACTTCGATCTTCCGATCTCGAAGGCTGTTTAAGCTTCGATCTCTTCAACACTCTGCATTTCTGCGTTTGCGTCTCTGAGGCCGGCTATTCTACATCCTTCGTTTTGCTTGTCAACCCCAAATTTGCATTCAACTTACTGATTTGCAAACTGTTTTCAGATCGTCGTTACCGCTGGCGATCTGCTTAGTGGCTGACAGCGGGGCGTATATTAGGAGCACTCGATTTTAGATGCAAGCATAAATTTCAATAATTTTACGGGGTTGCCGCGAGCCCCCGTAAACTGGGGGTTTTACTGGGATAATCAGTAGCTTACGAGCGCCCTGCGAGCCAACTGGAGGGCAGAAAACGCTGCTGAATCTCGCTTCGGGATGGGCAGAATAATCGTCGTGGCAGGCGTTTTTCTCAGGGTCAAAGCCGTTTTTGGGTAAAAAAACCCAGAAAATTTTCAAAAAAAAAGCCCCGCACGTGCGGGGCTCAAGATTATTTTTTATTCGAAGACTATTTCTTCGCCTTCGACCTTGGCGGTAATCGTCGTCCCCGGCATGAACTGCCCTGCCAGGATCAACTGCGCCAGCGGGTTTTCGATCCAGCGCTGGATCGCGCGTTTCAGTGGACGTGCGCCATACACCGGGTCGTAGCCAATCGCGATCAGCTTGTCGATCGCCTCCGGGCTCAGTTCCAGCGACAGCTCGCGCTCGGCCAGACGGCTGCGCAGGCGGCCCAGCTGGATCTCGGTGATACCGGCGATCTGCTCACGGCCCAGCGGCTCGAACACCACCACCTCGTCGATCCGGTTGATGAACTCCGGCCGGAAGTGGTTACCCACCGCGTCCATTACCGCCGCACGCTGCGCCTCACGGTCGCCGACCAACTCCTGGATCTGTGCCGAGCCGAGGTTGGAGGTCATCACGATGACCGTGTTGCGGAAGTCCACCGTACGGCCATGGCTGTCGGTCAGGCGACCGTCTTCAAGCACTTGCAGCAGCACGTTGAATACATCCGGGTGGGCCTTCTCGACCTCGTCCAGCAGCAATACGGTGTACGGCTTGCGGCGCACGGCTTCGGTCAGGTACCCGCCTTCTTCGTAACCTACATAGCCTGGTGGAGCACCGATCAGGCGAGCCACGGAATGTTTCTCCATGAACTCGGACATATCGATACGCACCATGGCCTCTTCGGTGTCGAACAGGAACTCGGCCAAGGCTTTGCACAGTTCGGTTTTACCCACGCCGGTCGGGCCGAGGAACATGAACGAACCACTTGGCCGGTTCGGGTCAGACAGCCCGGCCCGCGAACGGCGCACGGCGTTGGCCACGGCGGTCACGGCCTCGTGCTGGCCAATCACGCGCTGGTGCAGCAGCGCTTCCATTTTCAGCAACTTGTCGCGCTCGCCTTCGAGCATTTTCGACACCGGGATGCCGGTCCACTTCGAGACCACTTCGGCGATCTCTTCCTCGGTGACCTTGTTGCGCAGCAGCTGGTTCTCGCTCTTGCCGTGCTGGTCGACCATCTGCAGGCTGCGCTCCAGGTCCGGGATCACCCCGTACTGCAGCTCGGCCATGCGGCTCAGGTCGCCTTTGCGGCGCGCAGCTTCAAGCTCCTGACGGGCTTGCTCGATTTTTTGCTGGATCTGCGCCGAGCCCTGTACTTCGGCTTTTTCCGACTGCCAGATCTCTTCCAGGTCGGAGTACTCGCGCTCCAGCCGCTGGATTTCTTCGTGAAGTTTCTCGAGGCGTTTTTTCGCCGCCTCGTCTTCTTCTTTTTTCAGCGCCTGGGATTCGACCTTGAGCTGAATCAGACGACGGTCGAGACGGTCGAGCACTTCAGGCTTGGAGTCGATCTCCATACGGATGCGGCTGGCCGCTTCGTCGATCAGGTCGATGGCCTTGTCCGGCAGCTGGCGATCGGTGATGTAGCGGTGGCTGAGCTTGGCCGCGGCAATGATCGCACCGTCGGTGATGGCCACCTTGTGGTGCACTTCATAGCGCTCTTTCAGGCCGCGCAGGATGGCGATGGTGTCTTCCTCGCTCGGCTCCTCGACCAGCACCTTCTGGAAGCGTCGCTCGAGCGCCGCGTCCTTCTCGATGAACTGGCGGTACTCGTTGAGCGTGGTGGCGCCAACGCAGTGCAGCTCGCCACGGGCCAGTGCCGGTTTAAGCATGTTACCGGCGTCCATGGCGCCCTCGCCTTTACCAGCGCCAACCATGGTGTGCAGCTCGTCGATGAACAGAATGATCTGCCCTTCCTGCTTGGACAGCTCGTTGAGCAGGCCTTTGAGGCGCTCTTCGAATTCGCCGCGGTACTTGGCGCCAGCAATCAGCGCACCCATATCCAGGGCGAGCAGGCGCTTGCCTTTGAGGCCGTCCGGCACTTCGCCATTGATGATGCGCTGGGCCAGGCCTTCGGCGATGGCGGTTTTACCCACGCCAGGCTCGCCGATCAGCACCGGGTTGTTCTTGGTCCGGCGTTGCAATACCTGCACGGTGCGGCGGATTTCGTCGTCACGGCCGATCACCGGGTCAAGCTTGCCTTCTTCGGCACGCTTGGTCAGGTCGACGGTGTACTTGTCCAGGGCCTGACGCGACTCTTCGACGTTGGCGTCGTTGACGGCCGCACCGCCACGCAGGTTATTGATGGCGTTTTCCAGGGCTTTCTTGCTCACGCCCTGGCCGAGCAACAGTTTGCCGACCTTGCTGTTCTCGTCCATGGCCGCGAGCAGCACCAGTTCACTGGAGATGAACTGGTCACCCTTCTGCTGGGCCAGACGGTCGGCCTGGTTGAGCATGCGCGCCAGGTCCTGCGACATGTTGACGTCGCCGGTCGGGTTCTGGATTTTCGGCAGTTGGTCGAGCTCTTTGCTCAACGCCTTGCGCAGGCTGTTGACGTCAAAGCCGACCTGCATCAGCAGCGGCTTGATCGAACCACCTTGCTGGTCGATCAGTGCTTGCAGCAGATGCAGCGGCTCGATGGCCGGGTGGTCCATGCCCACCGCCAGGGATTGCGAGTCAGATAACGCTAATTGCAGTTTGCTGGTTAATCGGTCTATTCGCATGGGGATACCTTCCTAAATAAGGGCAGGCCGGAGCGATGGACACACCTGATGAAGAAACCTGCCAGAGATGACTAATAGATAAGGCTTATTCTGGGAGTTTCAAGCTTAGCGGGGTTGATCGAGATCAGTTACGGGAATGTCCTACAAGAACGATGACTGCATGAGGAGCTGGCAATGCTGGGGCGCTTGCGCCCTTTCGCGACACAAGGCCGCTCCTCCAGGTAGTACGCGGTCCCCGTAGGAGCGGCCTTGTGTCGCGAAAGGGCTGCAACGCAGCCCCGGCGCTCTCAAATCAGACGCAGAGCGGATCGAGCCAAACCAGCGAAGCGAAGCGCCCACCCTGCGGGGTGCGCCGATACGAATAGAAGCGTGGGTCGCTGACCGTGCACAGGCCACCACCATAAACAGCAGTGATGCCGCGCGCCGCAAGGCGGATGCGTGCCAGCTGGTAGATGTCGGCCAGCAGTTTGCCCGCACGCTCACCCGGCACGAATGCTTCGGCGGCTTGCGGGTGCTCGGCAGTGAAGGCGTCACGGACTTCTTCGCCTACTTCGAATGCGCTCGGGCCAATGGCCGGGCCGAGCCAGGCCAGCACCTGATCGGCCGGCACTGCCAGGCGCTCGAGAGTAGCCTCGAGCACGCCGCCCGCCAGCCCGCGCCAGCCGGCATGGGCTGCGGCAACGCGGGTACCGGCGCGATCGCAGAACAACACTGGCAGGCAGTCGGCGGTCATCACCGTACAGGCAATGTGCGCCTGGTCGGTCCAGCTCGCATCGGCTTCGATTACCTGCGCCGGGTCAGCGTCAGCCACCAGCACGCCGTGGACTTGCTTGAGCCAGGCGGGATGAATGTCAAATTGCTCACTGAGGCGTCGGCGGTTTTCGCTGACGGCAGCCGGGTCGTCGCCGACATGATCGCCGAGGTTGAAGCTGTCGTACGGCGGCAGGCTGATGCCACCCGCACGGGTGGTGACGCAGGCGCGCACTGTGGCCGGCGCTGGCCAATCAGGGCGCAGCAACTGCGTCAGACCGTTCATCCGATAAAGCTGTCGCGGTCTTCCTGGAGCAGCTCCAGCAAGCCGACGAAGTCTTCCGGCAGCGCCGACTTCCATTGCATCCGCTCACCCGTGAGCGGGTGATCGAGGGCGAGGAAGCGTGCGTGCAGGGCCTGACGCGGGAAGGTCTTCAGCGCAGTGACCATTTCCGGCTCGGCCGCAGGCGGGATGCGGAAGCGACCGCCGTAGGTCTGGTCACCAATCAGCGGATAGCCGACGTGGGCCATGTGCACGCGGATCTGGTGCGTACGGCCGGTCTCCAGCTTGACCCGCACATGGGTGTGCGAACGGAAGCGGGTGAGCACGCGGTAGTGGCTGACGGCAGGCTTGCCGGTCTCGGTCACCGCCATGCGCTGACGCGAGCCGCCGTGGCGACCGATCGGGGCGTTGATGGTGGCACCGGAGGTGACCACGCCAATCACGATGCACTCGTAGATGCGGCTGACACTGCGGCTCTGCATCTGCTCGACCAGCTTGGTCTGCGCCTGCAGGGTCTTGGCTACGACCATCAGGCCGGTGGTGTCTTTGTCCAGGCGGTGGACGATGCCCGCACGCGGCACATTGACGATGTCTGGCACGTGGTGCAGCAAGGCGTTGAGCAGGGTGCCATCGGCATGCCCGGCAGCCGGGTGGACAACCAGCCCGGCAGGCTTGTTGATCACCAGGATCTGCTCGTCTTCGTAGACGATGTTCAACGGGATGTCCTGGGCGATCCACTCGCCCTGGGCTTCCTGCTCGGCCTCAAGGACCAGCTTGGCACCGCCATAGACCGGATCGCGTGGACGCACGACTTGACCGTCGACCGTCAGACGGCCGTCCTTGATCCAGGTGGTCAGGCGCGAACGCGAGTACTCGCCGAACAGTTGGGCGGCGATCTGGTCGAGGCGCTGGCCGCCCATTTCGGACGGGACCTCTTCGCTAAGTTGGATGATCTCGGACATGCTCGATTCGGCTGGCGCACAGCCTTTGGTTTCAACTGCGCGCTTGTGGTTAAATACGGCTTCTTTTGCCCTGGGGTCAACCCGGGGGCGCTCATCATAACAGGACGGCACCGCCCAAGACAGCGGCCGTCAAAGGACGCAAGCCGCCATGCAAGTGAAACACCTGCTGCTGATCGCCCTCCTCGGGCTTACCGCTGCCTGTTCCTCGAACAAGGAAGTGATTGACGAGAACCTCAGCGAAGCCGAGTTGTACCAGCAGGCGCAGGCCGACCTGGACAACAAGAGCTACACCAGTGCCGTCAACAAGCTCAAGGCCCTGGAATCGCGCTACCCGTTCGGCCGTTACGCCGACCAGGCCCAGCTCGAGCTGATCTACGCCAACTACAAGAACACCGAGCCAGAGGCTGCCAAGTCGGCTGCCGAGCGCTTCATCCGGCTGCACCCGCAGCACCCGAACGTCGACTACGCCTATTACCTCAAGGGCCTGACTTCGTTCGACCAGGACCGTGGCCTGCTGGCGCGCTTCCTGCCGTTGGACATGACCAAGCGTGACCCGGGCGCTGCCCGCGACTCCTATAACGAGTTCGCCCAGCTGACCAGCCGCTTCCCCAACAGCCGCTACGCGCCTGACGCCAAGCAGCGCATGATCTACCTGCGCAACCTGCTGGCCGCCTACGAAATCCACGTTGCCGACTACTACATGAGCCGCCAGGCCTATGTCGCTGCGGCCAACCGTGGCCGTTACGTGGTCGAGAACTTTCAGGAAACCCCATCGGTCGGTGACGGCCTGGCGGTGATGGTCGAGGCTTACCAGCATCTGCACCTGGACGACCTGGCCAATACCAGCCTGGAAACCCTCAAGCTCAACTACCCAGATCACCCAAGCCTGGTCGACGGCAGCTTCGAGCCCAAGCAAGCTGATGGTGATCAGCGTTCGTGGCTGTCCAAGGCGACCCTGGGCCTGATCGAGACCGACACGCCGCTGCCGCCAGGTGAGACCCGCGCCAATCAGGACGTGGTTCGCCAGTTCAAGGATGCCCGTTCGGAGATTCCGCAAGACTTGCTGCCTAAAGATGAAGACGGTGATCCGATTCTGCCAGCCGGTCCGAAAGAAGCCGAAGAGAGCCGTTCGTGGTTCAGCTACGCAACCTTTGGTCTGTTTGATTGATTTGATACAGGCTGCCCTTGTAGGAGCGGCCTTGTGTCGCGAAAGGGCTGCGCAGCGGCCCCACAATCTACGCAGCGCCGCAGAATTGCTGGCGCCCGCTGCGCAGGCCTTTCGCGACACAAGGCCGCTCCTACACACAGCAAGCACGATGTCGGAAAAAACAAAAAAGAAAGGGAAGCCCAAGGCCTCCCTTTTTTTTTGCCCGCGTCCTAGACTGTCGGCTCTTCTTCTCGACCAAGCTGGACACCATGGTTCGCCTACTTTTCTGGATCGCCCTGATCGCCGCCGCGTTCTGGCTGTGGCGCAAATTCAAGCTCAGCCAGCAGGCGCGCCCCGCGCAGCGCCTGGATGACCCGCTGACCATGGTGCGCTGCGCGCACTGCGGCGTGCACCTGCCCAATGACCGGGCGCTGCACCGTGGCAATCAGTGGTACTGCAGCCCAGCCCATCTGGAGCAAGGCCCGAAAGACTGATCAACGGTCTGCTCCGGCCAAGCCGCTGTAACACGGTTACAGCGGCTTTTTCATGCCCGCTCGCTGAACACACATACCCGTAGCCGACCCATCCGCTCCATTTACGACGCCCTCCCCGCCTCAACTCTTGACCCACCGGCGGCAAATTCGCTAAATCCTATTTATCCGCATAAATATGAAAAATAGCCCGCATGCTCAAACCCAAGCGCAAACGTCAGAAGCTGTCGGACATGATCGTCGAGTCGGTCAAGCGCTCGATCGTCACCGAGGCGCTGCACCCCGGTGATCGGCTGCCGACCGAGCGCGAGCTGATGGAGCACTTCGAGTGTTCCAAGGGCACCGCCCGCGAGGCGCTCAAGGCGCTCGAGGTCGAGGGCCTGGTCAGCACCCGCACCGGCCCGAGCGGCGGCGCCTACCTCAATGAAGTCGGCACCGAACCGGCCAGCCGTGCGCTGCGCAACTACTTGCATTTTCAGCACCTGGATGGCGAGCAGGTGTACCAACTGCGCAAGGTCATCGAGGTCGAGCTGGCGGTTTCAGTGATGGGCCGCCTCAGCGACGCCGACTATGCCGCGCTGCAAGCCAACATCGATTTCTGCAGCACCCCGGAAGACAGCGAAGAAGGCCAGCGCGAGCAGCGTTTGGCCGAGCTTGAGTTTCATACCCTGCTGGCCGGTCGCTGCGCCAATCCGCTGCTGAGCTTCATGGCGGTGTTTCTCAACGACCTGCTGCGCGACCTGGTGGTGCTGAAAAAAGCCTACCTGCCCAAGCGCCAGCAGTTCGCCGCGGCCAACATCGACTACCACAAGCAGCTGCTCGACGCCCTGCGCGCCAACGATGAAGCCGCCGTGCGCCGCTTGATGCACGAGCACATGTGCGACGCCGAACACCACATGACTGCGCTGGAAGGCGAAGTCGCCCGCAATTTCCTCCTGGAGTTCAGCCACAACCACTGATTCGCCTGGACAGAGGCCTGCACACAGGCCCGGCCGTACCCGCTTTGTCATTGCCACTCCTGCCTAATAACCACAAACAAGGAGTTACTCATGCAAAGACGTACCCTGCTCAAAGCAGGCCTTGCCCTCGGCGCCCTCGGCAGCCTCCCGTTGGGAGCGTCGCGGGTGTTCGCCGAGCAACCGTTGACCTTCTATGGCCTCAAGTCGATGTCCGGGCCGTTTGCCAGTTACGGTAAATATGCCGACATGGGCTCGCGCCTGGCGATTGCCGAACACCCGCAGCTGCTCGGCCAGCCGCTCAAGTACAAGGTCATCGATACCGAGGGCAACGCCGGCAAGGCGGTACGCAAGGTCCAGGAAGCCATCGGCCAGGACGGAGCGCGGTTCTTTCAAGGCTGCACGCTGTCGTCCTCGGCGCTGGCGGTGTCGAAGGAGATCAACAAGGCCGGCGGCGTGTTCATGACCCCGGTCGGAGCCGACGAGATCACCGGCAAGGACTGCAACAGCTCTACCTTTCGCTGGTCGGTGCCGACCTACGGCGCCATTCGCGAAACCCTGGTGCCGCTGATCAAGCTGCTGCCCGAGGCCAAGCGCTGGTACACCATCACCCCGCAGTACGTGTTTGGCGATGCCCTGCTGGACAATGCACGCAAGGTCTTCAGCGAACACGGCATCGAGCACATCGGCAACAGCTACCACTCGCTGCAGGAGCAGGAGTTCTCCGGCTACCTGACCAACGCCATTGCCGCCAAGCCGGACGTACTGGTGCTGCTCAACTTCGGCAGCCAGTCATCCAATGCCCTGCGCCAGGCGGTCAACTTCGGCATCAAGGACAGGATGAAAGTGCTGCTGGTGTGGTCGGCCGGGCTCGATCAATTCCAGGAGCTGGGCAGCGATGTACTGGAAGGCGTGTACCTCGGCGCGCAGTATTGGCATCAGGTCGACACCCCGCTCAACCGCGAGCTGGTCGCGGCCACGCGCAAGGCCTACGGCATCAACCCCAATTACCCGCTGGCGGCCGACTACATCGGCACCCGGGTCATGCTCGAAGCCATCATCAAGGCCAACAGCCTCGACGGCGCCGCAGTATCCAAAGCCCTGCAGGGCATGAGTTTCCAGGGCCCGACCGGCGACGAGCTGATCCGCCCGGGTGACCATCAGGTGCTCAAGGACTACTACCTGCTGCGCGGCAAACCTCAAGCACAGATGCGAGATGACGATGACCTGGCCGAAGTGCTGCACGCCGGCCGTTCGTTCATCGAGGTCTCTCAAACCGGTTGCGCCCTGGCCTGACGCCACGCCTTCCCACTCGACAAAATTGCAGGCGCGCGGCGCGCTGCAGAGGGCACGTTCATGCTCGATTTGTACCTGTTCCAGCTGCTCAACGGCCTTGGCCTGGGGATGATCTACTTCCTCATTGCCGTGGGCCTGACAATCATTTTCGGCTTGCTCAACTTCGTCAACTTCGCCCACGGTGCGTTTTTTCTGCTGGGTGCCTACCTGTGCTACACCGCCGTGGCGCTGACCGGCAACTTCTGGCTAGCGCTGCTGATCGCGCCGCTGGCGGTAGCCGCGCTGGCCTGGGTGGTCGAGCGGGTGTTGATCAAGCGCATCTACCACTTGCCGCACACCTTCCAGATTCTCGTCACCCTTGGTATCGCGCTGATCATCCAGGAAGCCTCGGTGCTGATCTGGGGCCCGGTCGGCAAGCACATCGCGGTGCCGCCGGAGCTGCGCGGGGTGCTGATCATCGGCGACTTCATCTACCCCTATTACCGCCTGTTCCTGATCGGCTTCGCCGCCTTGATCGGCCTTGGCCTGTGGCTGCTGCTGGAGCGCACCCGCTTCGGCGCCCTGGTGCGAGCCGGCAGTGAAAGCACCGAGACGGTGTCGCTGCTGGGCACCAACATCTTCCGCCTGTTCTCGCTGACCTTTGCCCTTGGCGTGGGCCTGGCGGGCGTGGCCGGGGTGCTGTTTGCGCCACTGCGCGGGGCGCAGCCGTTCGTTGGCCCGGAGATTCTCGGCATCGCCTTCGTCGTGGTGGTGATCGGCGGCATGGGCTCGTTTGGCGGTGCGCTGGTTGGCGGCCTGCTGGTCGGGGTGGTGCAAAGCATGATGAGCAGCCTCTGGCCGCAAGGCGCCAGCCTGATGATCTACGGCGCGATGGCGGCGGTGATCCTGGTTCGTCCCTACGGCCTGTTCGGGAGAGCATGAACATGACTGAGAAAAATCCACTGGCCGTGGCCAAAGGGCATGGCCCGGCGCTGCTGCTGTTGCTGCTTGTGACCCTGATCGGCTTGCCGCTGATCCTGCCGTCGACCACCCTCGCCACCGAGATCCTGATCTTTGGCCTGGCCGCGCTGGCCTGCAACCTGCTGCTGGGCTACACCGGCCTGCTCTCGTTCGGCCAGGGCATCTTCTTTGGTGCCGGTGCCTACGGCGCGGCGCTGCTGATGATTCACCTGCAATGGGGCATGCTCGGCGCGCTGGTTGGCGCGGCGCTGTTCGGCGCGCTGCTGGCCTTGCTGGTCGGTGCGCTGGCGATTCGGCGCAAGGGCATCTACTTCGTCATGCTGACCCTGGCCTTCAGCCAGATGGCGTACTTTCTGGCCTACACCCTGAGCAGCTGGACCGGCGGCGACAACGGCCTGCTCGACGTGCCACGGCCGAATATCACGGTTGCCGGGCATGTGTTGCTCGACCTTGCCGACCCGCGCCACTTCTACGCGTTTGTCGCGGTGCTGTTCCTGCTGATCTTTGCCGGCGCCCTGCGGGTGATCCGCTCACCGTTCGGCAGCACCTTGCTGGCGATCCGCGAAAACGAAACCCGCGCTGCGGCCATCGGCTATGACATTCGCCACTTCAAGATCCTGGTGTTCATGTTGTCTGGCGCCATCACCGGTATCGCCGGGGCGTTGTACGCGATGCTGCTGCACTTTGCCCCGCTGTCGAACATCGACCTGATGATGAGTGAAAACATCCTGATCATGACCATCGTCGGCGGTACCGGCTCGCTGTTCGGCTCGTTGCTCGGCGCCGGCGCGATCGTGCTGCTCGGGGACGTGCTGTCGGAGCTGTGGCCGCGCTGGCTGATGCTGCTGGGGGTGATCCTGATTCTGGTGGTGGTGTTCATGCGCGGTGGGCTGTGGGGTGGCCTGGCTGATCTGGCCAAGCGCCTGCGCCCTTCGCCTGCCGTCGATGGCAAAACCAAGGAGCAGCTGTAATGAGCGAATTCCTCCTCGAAACACACAACCTGCAACTGGCCTACGGGCCGTTCCATGCCGTCGATGGCGTCGACCTGAAAGTCCGTGCCGGCACCATCCACACCGTGATCGGGCCCAACGGCGCCGGCAAGACCAGCTTGTTCCACTGCCTCACCGGTGAGCGCCAGGCCACCGCCGGCAAGATCCTCCTCAACGGCCAGGACATCGTCCGCAAACCGTCTCACGGCCGCGTCGCTCTGGGCATGGCGCGCTCGTTCCAGCTCACCAGCCTGTTCCAGAACCTCAGCGTGCGCGAGAACCTGCGCCTGGCCGCGCAGGGCCGCGATGGCCTTGGCGCGCTCAACTTCTGGCGCAGCGTCGAGCACAAGCGCAGCCATTGGGACACCGCTGACCAGGTGCTCGAACGGCTCAAGCTCAACGGCCGCGCCGAGACCCTCGCTGGCGAGCTGTCGCACGGCCAGCAGCGGGTGCTGGAAGTCGGCATGTCGATCTGCGCCAAGCCCACCTTGCTGATGCTCGACGAGCCCACCTCGGGCATGGGCATCGATGACATCCCGGTGATGACCGACCTGATCTGCGACCTGGGCCGCGACCACACCGTGCTGCTGATCGAACACAACATGAGCATCGTCATGTCGATCAGCCAACGCATTACCGTCATGAGCCACGGCCAGATCCTGGTCGAAGGCACCCCGGATCAGGTGCGCAACGACGAACGCGTGCGTACCGCCTACCTTGGAGAGGCCGCCTGATGCTCAGCGTCGAATCGATCCATTCCTACTACGACAAGAGCCATGTGCTCGAGGGCGTTTCGCTCAAGGTCGAGGCCGGCGAGCTGGTGACCCTGCTCGGGCGTAACGGCGCCGGCAAAACCACCACCCTGCGCAGCATTCTCGGCATCGTCCGCCCGCGCCAGGGCCAGATTCACTTCAACGGCCAGCCGCTGGTCGGTCGCGAGATCTTTGACATCGCCCGCCAGGGCATCGCGCTGGTGCCGGAGCACCGCGGCATCTTCCGCCAGCTGGACGTCGAAGAGAACCTCAAGATCGCCGCGCGCAAGCACAGCCGCTGGCAGCTGGAGGACGTTTACGCGATGTTCCCGCGGCTCAAGGAACGTCGCCGCAACAGCGGCTTTGCCCTGTCCGGGGGCGAGCAGCAGATGCTGGCGATTGCCCGCGCGCTGCTCAATGGGCCCAAGCTGCTGATCCTCGACGAGCCGACTGAAGGCCTGGCCCCGGTGATAGTCGACGAACTGGTGAAGATCCTGCGGCGGATCAAGGACGAAGGCCTGTCGATCCTGCTGGTCGAGCAGAACCTCAAGGTCTGCGACGCCCTCGCCGACCGTCACTACGTGCTGGAACAAGGCCGCGTGGCCTATCAGGGCAGCGCCGAGCAGTTCCGCGCCGACCCGAGCATCAAGAACCGCTACCTGGCCTTGAGCGCCTGAAGGAGACCGACCATGAACAGCCAAAACCCTATCGATCCAACGCAAGCAACACTCGGCCAGGGCGCCTTGATCAGCCGCGAGCGCCTCTGGCAGTCGCTGATGGACCTCGCACGCCTCGGTGCCACCGCCAAGGGCGGCGTGTGCCGGCTCGCCCTGACCGACCTCGACCGCCAGGCGCGCGACCTGTTCGTGCAATGGTGCACCGAGGCGGGCTGCAGCGTCAGTGTCGATGCCATCGGCAATATCTTCGCCCGCCGTCCGGGGCGCAACCCGGACCTGGCGCCAGTGATGACCGGCAGCCATATCGACACCCAGCCCACCGGCGGCAAGTTCGACGGTTGCTACGGGGTGATGGCCGGGCTGGAGGTGATCCGCACCCTCAACGACCTCGGCCTGCAAACCGAAGCACCGCTGGAAGTGGTGGTGTGGACCAACGAAGAAGGCTCGCGCTTCCCGCCATGCATGATGGGTTCCGGGGTATTTGCCGGCAAGTTCGACCTCGACGAGACCCTGGCCAAGCGCGACGAGCAAGGCCTGTCAGTCGGCGCCGAGCTTACGCGCATCGGCTACGCCGGCCCGCGTGTGCCCACCGGCCATGCGGTCGGCGCCTACTTCGAGGCGCATATCGAACAAGGCCCGGTGCTGGAAGACCAGCGCACCACCATTGGCGTGGTGCAGGGTTGCCTCGGGCAGAAGTGGTTCGACCTGGTGTTGACCGGCGTCGAAGCCCACGCCGGGCCTACGCCGATGCACCTGCGCAAGGATGCACTGGTCGGCGCCGCCGATGTAGTCAGCGCGGTCAACCGCATTGCCCATGCCCATCAACCGCATGCCTGCGGCACGGTCGGCTGCCTGAGCCTGCATCCTGGCTCGCGCAACGTGATCCCCGGCCAGGTGCACATGACCATCGACCTGCGTCACCTCGACCCGCAGCAGCTCGATGCGATGGTCGCCGAGGTGCGCGCGGTGATCGAAGCCACCACGGCCAAGCATGGCCTGAGCTTCGAGCTGACGCCAACCGCTGACTTCCCGCCGCTGTATTTTGCCGAGCAGTGTGTCGACGCTGTGCGCCAGGGCGCAGTCGCGCTGGGCCTGAGCCATCTGGATATCGTCAGCGGCGCTGGCCACGATGCGATCTTCGTCGCCGAGCTGGGCCCGGCGGGGATGATCTTCGTGCCGTGCGAAGGCGGCATCAGCCACAACGAAATCGAAAACGCTGCGCCGCAGGACCTGGCCGATGGCTGTGATGTACTGCTGCGGGCAATGGTCCAGGCCGCCAATCAGGGAGCCCATTGAGATGACCGGCAAAACCGCTATAGGCGAGTTCACCGCCGTCGAGCTGCTCGACCTGTATCAACGGCGCCAGCTGTCTCCGCTCGAGGTGATCGATGACGTGCTGACCCGCATCGACCAGCACAACCCGGCCGTCAACGCCTACTGCCATGTCGATGCCGAAGGCGCCCGCGCCGCCGCCCGCGCCAGCGAGCAGCGCTGGCAGCGCGGCGAGCCCTGTGGCCGCCTGGATGGGCTGCCGACCTCGATCAAGGACCTGACCCTGACCCGTGGCATGCCCACCCGCAAGGGCTCGCTGACGTCTTCGGCAGCTGGGCCGTGGGACGTCGACGCACCGTTCAGCGGGTTCATGCGCGAAGCCGGCGCGGTGCTGCTGGGCAAGACCACCACGCCTGAGTTCGGCTGGAAGGGTGTCACCGACAACCCGCTGTATGGCATCACGCGCAACCCGTGGGATACGCGCCTGACTGCCGGCGGCTCATCGGGCGGTGCGGCGGCGGCAGCGGCGCTCAATCTCGGCGTGTTGCACCAGGGCAGCGATGCCGGCGGCTCGATCCGCATCCCCTGCGCGTTCACTGGCACCTTCGGCATCAAACCGACCTTTGGTTATGTGCCGCAGTGGCCGGCCAGTGCCATGACCATCCTCTCGCACCTGGGGCCGATGACGCGCACGGTCGACGATGCTGTGCTGATGCTCGACTGTGTGGCTCGCCCCGATCCGCGCGACGGTCTCGCCGGAGCACCGCGCCAGCGACCCTGGCTGGCCGCAGAGCAGGACTTGAGCGGGCTGCGCATCGGCTACAGCGCCGACTTCGGTTACGTCAGCGTCGACCCGCAGATTCAGGCTCTGACCGCTCAGGCAGTGCAGCGCCTGGCGCGATTAGGGGCGCAGGTCGAAGAAGTCGACCCAGGTTTTGCCGACCCGCTGGCAACCTTCAATACCCTGTGGTTCGCCGGCGCGGCGCGGCTGGCCAGCCAGTTGACGTCAGCCCAGCGCGAGCTGCTCGATCCGGGCCTGCGCTGGATTGCCGAGCAAGGCGCGGCCATCAGTCTCGAGCAGTACACCGCAGCGCTGGAAGCACGGGCTGAGCTGGTGGCGCGGATGAACGCCTTCCATCAGCGCTACGACGTGCTGGTGTCGCCAATGATGCCGCTGGTGGCGTTTGCCGCCGGGCACAACGTGCCGCCAGGGTCGGGATTGGAGCAGTGGATGGAGTGGACGCCGTTCAGCTACCCGTTCAACCTGACCCAACAACCGGCAGCCTCGGTGCCGTGTGGCTTCACCCGCGAAGGGCTGCCGGTGGGACTGCAGGTGGTGGCCGGGCGCTTCGCCGATGAGCAGGTGCTGCGGGTGTGCAAGGCGTACGAGCAGCATTACCCGACTCGCCATCTGCAGGCACCGGTTATCGGCTGAGGGGCGCCGGGGGCTGCTTTGCAGCCCCAAAATCTCAAGCCAGCCGCCCGGCCGGGGCATATGGGGTGGGATCAATGATCGGCTCAACGCCCGTCAGCAAATCTACAAACAGCTGGCACGAAGCCGGCGCCAGCACCAGGCCGTTGCGGTAATGCCCGCAGTTCAGCCACAGCCCGGCATGCCCCGGCACCGGGCCGATGTACGGCACACCCTCGGGTGAGCCTGGACGCAGACCGGCCCAGTGCGCCACCGGCGTGGCGTCAGCAAGCCCGGGCAACAGCTCAACGGCGGAGGCCTTGAGACTCTCCAGTGCCTGCTCGGTCGGGGTCTTGTCGTAGCCGGCATGCTCCAGCGTACTGCCGATCAGGATATGCCCGTCGCGCCGCGGGATCGCGTAGCGGCCCTTGGCCAGAACCATGCTCGGCAAAAAGTCTTCGGCGCACTTGTAGAGGATCATCTGGCCCTTGACCGGTTCGACCGGCAAGGTCAGGCCCAGCGTGGCCAACAGGTCACCACTCCAGGCGCCCGCGCTGAGCACCACGTCATCGGCTTCGAGCAGCCCATCGGCCGTGTGCACACCGCTGATACGCCCGTCTTGCTGGGCAAAGCCGGTGATCTGGCAGTGCTCGCGCAGAGTGACATTGGGCAGAGCCGCCAGCGCTGCTTTCAACGACTTAACCAGCCGTGGATTGCGCACATTGGCCACCCCAGCCATGAAGATCGCCCGTGTGAAGCCGGCGCCGAGGCCCGGCACGGCGTCATATGCCGCCGAGATATCCACAGCCGTCAACGGCCGCTGCTCACGCACCGCCCACGCCAGCGCCTCAGCTTCGTCCTCAAGGTCCAGCCAGTACAGGCCGGTGACGTGCACCTCGGGGTCGACGCCGGTGCTGGCGAACAGGCGCTCGCCCAGCTGTGGATAAAACGCCTGTGACCAATGCGCCAACGCCGTGACTGCCGGGCTGTAGCGCCACGGATACAGCGGCGAGACGATGCCGCCACCGGCCCACGACGACTCGCGGCCGACTTCGCCTTGATCACACACCACCACCCGCTCGACCTTTGCTGCCAGGTTGAGCGCAGTCAGCAGGCCGATCACGCCACCGCCGACAACCACTACTTGCTTGTTCATCTGTCGATCCAATACCTGAAAAAACCGAGCTACCCCGTCAACCGCTCCAGCAACCCGCAGCGTCCTGGCTGCCCGGGTTGCTACGCACACCCGCCTGATCGAGCTGATAGTCAGCGCACTGGTCCTGCGCCATCAAACCGGTCGGCAAGCGCTGCGCCTGCAGGCGGAAGCTGGCGTCATCGCGTTGCAACTGCAGGCGGTAATAGCGGCTATCGGCGGGCAAGCTCAATTGATGCTGGTCAGTGTCGCTGTACTGGCCGCTGCGCGCATGGTGGCGCTCCAGACGCAACGCAGCGTCGTGCAGCAGGCCGACCACTTCGCTGCGGGCGGCGCGGCGCAATTGTTCGTTGTAAGCGGGGTAGGCAATGGCTGCCAGAATGCCGCTGACGGCGACGACAATCAACAACTCGATCAGGCTCAGGCCTTGCTGCATGTCATGGCTCCTGCACTCTTTGCCGCCAGAGGATTCTTCGCAGTGCCTGCGACGGGTCTACGGGCTGCGCGTATACGGCTTCGAGCACACGCCGCGCGCGGGTTTGCTGGCTGACTGCGGTCACTCGGTAGAGGGTGGCCTGGGTGCCCACGGGCAGGTGCGCGGGCCGGTCGCTTTGGCCAAGGTTCTGCAGGTTGAACCAGCCCTGCCCGGCTCCCTGCCAGTCGCCACCAGCGGCGTTTACGTCATGGGAGTCGGCTGGCGGCGAGCAGGGCTGGCACTCGTTGGGTGGCGCCACGGCGAGCCGCGCTGCGCCCTCCAGCAAGACTGCCTCGGCCTGCTCCAGCGCTTGGCTGCTGGCCAGCAAAAGCCCGGCCATGCGTGTCTGCAGCGCTGCTTCGCGCAGGGCGGCGGCGGCGAGCAGACCGAGCAGCAGGCTCAATATGAGAGCGGTCAGCAGCACCATGCCGCGTTGGCGCTTCATTGTTCTGGCAGCCGATTGCGTAGAGCTACGCTGATGGCGTACTGCTGTTCGAGATCGTGCTGTGGGTCGAACAGGCTTAGTTGCAGGTCGACCCGCTGGCCCTGCGCGTTCGTTACCAAGTTAGCCTGCAGGCTGCGCACATTGTCGATCAAAGCCTGCGGCGAGCCTCGGCGCACCACCCGCAGGCTGCCATCGCGCAGCTCGTAGGTGATGCGGCTGACCGGCAAGGCCAGGGTCTGCTCGTCACCCTCGTGGGCGTCGGCCCGGACCTGAGCCCAACTGCGGCAATCACTCAACACCGTCCAGTCGGGCCGGCTACCGCTGCCGGGCAACTGCCCCACCAACAGACTCAGTTGTGCGCCACCCTGGTTGATTTGCACAGGCCTGGCAAAGGCGGCCGCTGCGTTGGGTGAGTCGAAGTCGCTGGCGTGCAAGCGCAAACAGCCGAACACACCGGTCATGCGGATATCCTGGGCGATCCGTTGCAGCGCCAGGCGGGCATCCTCTTGCTGCTGCGCCAGCGCGCCCTGCAAGCGCCAGGCTTGCACCGTAGCGACAAACACCTGGCTCGCTGCGGCCAGCAGCATCAAGCCCAAGGCCAGCGCGAGCAGCCCTTCGAGCAGGCTGAAACCCGCCTGACTGCCGTTCATGGCCAGCCCTGCAGGCTTACGCCCTGATGCTCCGGGTCACGCGCATCGGGCCAGTCGACGATGACCTTCAGCGATGACCCTGAACTTCGCACCCAGCCCTCGGCCTGCGCGCCAAGGGCCAGCCTTACCTGCGCCTGCCATTGCCCTGAATCCTCCACTGACCCGCCCGCCCTCGCCTGCTCCAGCAGGCTCTGGGCGAGATAGGTGGCCTGGCTGTGCTGCCGAGCGCTGGCGGTAGCCTGCAATGCCTTGACCTGTAAAGCCGCTGCCGCAAACAGGCCAAGCGCCAGCACCAGCATGCCCAGCACGACCTCGAGCAGCGTGATGCCCTGCTGTCCTTTGCGCATCTATGCGCTCCTTGGGAAATTTCCCGCAATGTGCCAGCCAAGTGGCCGACTGGACCTCATGTCCGCCGTGTCTGAAGCTACAGCGAAGCACTTCCAGGGAGGAATGCACGGTGTGGCAACACGGGGCAACACTGATACAAATGATGTTGGCGCTCGCGCTGGTCGCGGTTCTGGCGCAGCTGGCGACGCCGTCCTACACCGCGCTCAGCCAGGACTTGCAACGGGCGGCAGCGGCGCAACAGCTGCTCCAGGCCTTTCGCTCGGCACGTAGCCAGGCCTTGTTGCAGCAGCAGGCCGTGCGGGTCGAGCCATTGGAGGCAGGCTGGGGAGTGGGTTGGCGCGTGGTGGACGCGGATAGCGGGCTGTTACTGGCTGAGCAACGTTTACCGCAGCGGGTACGGATCGTTGGCAACTTGGCTGACGGTGTGCGCTTCAGCGCACAGGGCGTACCGTTGCGCGGTAACGGCGGGTTTCACGGCGGGAGTTTGCAGATATGCCCACACGCAGAAGGCGGGCAACCACGCCAGATCGTCCTGGCGCCCAGCGGCAGGGTGCGCCTGCGCACGGACATGGCCGTTGAGCCATTGTGCGCAGGCCCCTGAGGGGTGGCTCAGAGCAGCGAGCGCACCCGCAGTTCCTTGGGCATCGAGAAGGTCACGTTCTCCGGGCGCCCGTCGAGCTCTTCGGCACCGGTTGCGCCCCAGGCCGTGAGCTGCTCAAGCACCCCGCGCACCAGCACTTCAGGTGCCGAAGCACCGGCAGTGACACCCACCCGGCCAATGCCATCGAACCAGCTTTGCTGCAGGTCCTCGGCGCCGTCGATCAGGTACGCCGGAGTGCCCATACGCTCGGCCAGCTCGCGCAGGCGGTTGGAGTTGGAGCTGTTCGGGCTGCCGACCACCAGCACCACATCGCACTCATCAGCCAATTGCTTGACCGCGTCCTGGCGGTTCTGAGTGGCGTAGCAGATATCGTCCTTGCGCGGCCCGCCGATGTTGGGGAAGCGCGCGCGCAGGGCGTCGATAACCCGGCTGGTGTCGTCCATCGACAAGGTGGTCTGGGTAACGAAGGCCAGGTGATCAGGGTCGCGCACCTGCAGACTGGCCACATCTTTCTCGCCTTCGACGAGATAGATGGAGCCACCGTTGCTGGCGTCGTACTGACCCATGGTGCCTTCGACTTCCGGGTGGCCGGCGTGGCCGATCAGGATGCACTCACGGCCATCGCGGCTGTACTTGGCCACCTCGATGTGGACCTTGGTCACCAGCGGGCAGGTGGCGTCGAACACCTTCAGGCCACGGCCTGCGGCCTCCTGGCGCACAGCCTGGGAGACGCCGTGGGCGCTGAAGATGACGATGACGTCGTCCGGCACCTGGTCGAGTTCTTCAACGAAGATCGCGCCACGGTTGCGCAGGTCTTCGACCACGAACTTGTTGTGCACCACTTCGTGACGCACGTAGATCGGCGGGCCGAACACTTCCAGGGCACGGTTGACGATCTCGATCGCCCGGTCGACCCCCGCACAAAAGCCGCGAGGGTTGGCGAGTTTGATTTGCATGCTCGGCTCCAGGCTTACAAGGCCTTCACCGCGAGGATCTCCACCTCGAAGCTCAGGGTCTTGCCAGCCAATGGGTGGTTGAAGTCGATCGTCACCTGGTGCTCGTCAAAGGCTTTGACCACTCCAGGCAGCTCGGCGTTGGCTGCATCATTGAAGATCACCAGCAACCCTTCGGACAGCTCCATGTCAGCGAACTGCGAACGCGGCATGATCTGCACGTTCTGCGGGTTCGGCTGGCCGAAGGCGTTTTCCGGGGGCACGCTGACCGTGCGCTTGTCGCCGGCCTTGAAGCCGAACAATGCGGCTTCAAAACCCGGCAGCAGGTTGCCATCGCCAACCTTGAACACGGCCGGAGCCTTGTCGAAAGTGCTGTCGACGGTGTCGCCGTTTTCCAGGTGCAGGGCGAAGTGCAGAGTGACTTCGCTGTTCTGGCCGATACGGGTCTCAGTCATGCGCAGGCTCCTCGGACTTCTTGCTCTTGAACATATCCAGCGCCAGCATGATCGCGCCAACGGTAATGGCACTGTCGGCAACGTTGAATGCCGGGAAGTAATGCGTATTCTTCCAGTGGACCAGGATGAAATCGACCACATGACCGAGCACGACACGGTCGTACAGGTTGCCCAGCGCGCCGCCGAGTACCAGCGCCAGGGCAACTGCCAGCCAGGTTTCGCTGCGACCAAGGCGCTTGAGCCAGACTACCAGCACCGCGCTGACCACGATCGCGATCAGGGCAAACAGCCAGCGCTGCCAGCCAGCGCCGTCGGCCAGGAAGCTGAACGCAGCGCCGGTGTTGTAGGCCAGGGTCCAGCTGAAGTAGTCAGGGATGACCACGATCTGCTGGTACATGCTCAGGTTGCTGTTGAAGTACAGCTTGGTCACCTGGTCGACCACCACGATCAGCAGGCTCAACCACAGCCAGGCGAGGCGCCCGAAGCGCCCCACTGCAGGATTAGGCATAGTGACGCACCTCGCCCGCACCGCTCAGGTTGTCGACGCAGCGTGCGCAGATTTCCGGATGCTCGGGATTGGCACCGACATCGGCGCGGAAGTGCCAGCAACGGCCACACTTGGCGTGACCGGACTTGACCACTTTCAGCTTGAGGCCTTCGACTTCGGTGGCCACGGCATCGGCCGGCGCCTGCACGAACGGCACCACGCTCGCGGCCGAGGTGATCAGCACGAAGCGCAGTTCGTCGCCAAGCTTGGCCAGGTCGGCGCTCAGGCTTTCTTCGGCAAACAGGGTCACTTCGGCTTGCAGGTTGCCACCGATGGCCTTGGCCGCACGCTGGTTTTCCAGTTCCTTGTTGACCGCTGCCTTGACCGCCATGACCCGCTCCCAATAGGCGCGGTCCAGCTCGAAGCCTTCTGGCAGTTCGGTCAGGCCTTGGTACCAGGTGTTGAGCATCACCGACTCGTTGCGCTCGCCTGGCAGGTACTGCCACAGCTCGTCGGCGGTGAACGCCAGGATCGGCGCGATCCAGCGCACCAGCGCTTCGCTGATGTGGTACAGCGCGGTCTGGCACGAACGCCGGGCAACACTGTTGGCGCCGGTGGTGTACTGGCGGTCCTTGATGATGTCGAGGTAGAACCCGCCCAGCTCCTGCACACAGAAATTGTGCACCTTGGAGTAGACGTTCCAGAAGCGGTACTCGCTGTAGTGCTCCTCCAGCTCGCGTTGCAGCAGCAGCGCGCGGTCGACGGCCCAGCGGTCCAGCGCAAGCATGTCTTCGGCCGGCAGCAGGTCGCGGGCCGGATCGAAGCCGGACAGGTTCGACAGCAGGAAGCGCGCGGTATTGCGGATGCGTCGGTAGGCGTCGGCGCTACGCTGGAGGATCTGGTCGGAGACGGCCATTTCACCGGAATAGTCGGTGGCCGAAACCCACAGGCGCATGATGTCGGCGCCGAGGGTGTCGTTGACCTTCTGCGGCTCGATGGTGTTACCCAGCGACTTGGACATCTTGCGGCCGTTCTCATCGACGGTGAAGCCGTGGGTGAGCAGCTCGCGGTAAGGCGCATGGTTGTCGATCGCGCAGCCGGTCAGCAGCGACGAGTGGAACCAGCCGCGGTGCTGGTCGGAGCCTTCCAGGTACAGGTCGGCGCGCGGGCCGGTGGCGTGACCGATGTCATGCGAGCCACGCAGTACGTGCCAGTGGGTAGTACCGGAGTCGAACCAGACATCGAGGGTGTCGGTGATCTTGTCGTACTGGCCGGCTTCGTCACCGAGCAGTTCGGCGGCGTCGAGCTTGAACCAGGCTTCGATGCCCTCTTGTTCAACGCGCTTGGCGACCTCTTCCATCAGCTCGACTGTACGCGGGTGCAGCTCGCCGCTCTGCTTGTCGAGGAAGAACGGGATCGGCACACCCCAGTTGCGCTGACGCGAGATGCACCAGTCAGGGCGGTTGGCGATCATCGAGTGCAGGCGCGCCTGGCCCCAGGCCGGCACGAACTTGGTTTCTTCGATGGCTTTGAGCGCACGCTCACGCAGGGTGTCGCCGCTGGCCGGTTCGCGGTCCATACCGATGAACCACTGCGCGGTGGCGCGGTAGATCAGCGGGCTCTTGTGGCGCCAGCAGTGCATGTAGCTGTGGCTGATGGTTTCGGTGTGCAGCAGCGCACCAACTTCCTGCAGCTTGTCGACGATGGCTGGGTTGGCCTTCCAGATGAACTGGCCGCCAAACAGCTCGAGCGATGGCACGTAGACGCCGTTGCTCTGCACCGGGGTGAGGATTTCGTCGTTGACCATGCCATAGCGCTTGCAGGTCACGAAGTCGTCTTCGCCGTAGGCAGGTGCCGAGTGGACAACACCGGTACCGGCGCCCAGCTCGACGTATTCAGCCAGGTAGACAGGCGACATACGCTCGTAGAACGGGTGACGGAAGTTGATCAGTTCCAGCGCCGAACCTGGCGCGGTGGCGATGACCGAGCCTTGCAGGTCCCAGCGCTTGAGGCAGGCTTCGACCAGCTCTTCGGCCAGTACCAGCAGACGCTCGCCGGTGTCGACCAGGGCGTAGGTGAACTCCGGGTGGACGTTCAGCGCCTGGTTGGCGGGAATGGTCCACGGCGTGGTGGTCCAGATGACGATGGCGGCAGGCTTGGCCAGCGCGGCCAGGCCAAAGGCGCTGGCCAGCTTGTCGGCATCGGCGATAGGGAAGGCGACGTCGATGGTCGAGGACTTCTTGTCGGCGTATTCGACTTCAGCTTCAGCCAGGGCCGAGCCGCAGTCGAAGCACCAGTTCACAGGCTTGAGGCCCTTGAACACGAAGCCTTGCTTGACGATTTCGGCCAGCGCGCGGATTTCGCCCGCTTCGTTGGCGAAGTTCATGGTCTTGTAGGGGTTGTCCCAGTCACCCAGCACACCCAGGCGGATGAACTCGGTCTTCTGCCCTTCGATCTGCTCGGCGGCATAGGCACGGCACAGCTCACGAGTCTGGTCCGGGCTCAGGTGCTTGCCATGGGTGACCTCGACCTTGTGCTCGATCGGCAGGCCGTGGCAGTCCCAACCCGGGACGTACGGCGCGTCGAAACCGGAGAGGGTCTTGGAGCGGACAATCATGTCCTTGAGAATCTTGTTCAGCGCATGACCGATGTGGATCTTGCCGTTGGCGTAGGGCGGGCCATCGTGCAGGACGAACTTGGGACGATCCTTGCCAATTTCGCGAAGCTTCTGGTACAGGCCAATGCTGTCCCAGCGCTGCAGGATCTGCGGTTCGCGCTGGGGCAGGCCGGCCTTCATCGGGAAGGCGGTGTCCGGAAGATTAAGCGTGGCTTTGTAGTCGGTCATTTCAGGCTCTTGGTTAGCGGTTGAGCGTGCCAGTGGGCACGTGCGGCGGCGATGTCCGCGTCGATCGCCGACTTCAGCGCCTCCAGGGAGGCGAATCGCTGCTCTTCGCGCAGCTTTTGGTGGAACTCCACCGTCAGACGCCGGCCATACAGGTCGCCGGCAAAATCAAGAAGATGAATCTCCAGGTGAGGACGACCATCACCAGCAACGGTGGGTCGTACCCCGATATTGGCAACACCCGGCCAGCGCTTGCCGTCGATCTCGGCGCTGGTCAGGTAGACCCCGCTGAGTGGGATGCGGCGGCGCTTGAGCTGGATGTTGGCGGTCGGCGTGCCGAGCTGACGAGCCAGCTTCTGGCCGTGCAGGACGCGCCCGGTGATGGTGTACGGGCGGCCCAGCAGGTGTGCGGCCAGGGCAAAGTCAGCATTGGCCAGGGCGGTACGCACCTTGGTGCTGCTGACCCTCAAGCCGTCCTGCACGACCGTGTTGGCGGCCTCGACGGTAAAGCCGTACCTTTTGCCGGCCTCGACCAGAAAATCAAAGTCGCCGGCACGGTCGCAGCCAAAGCGGAAGTCGTCACCGACCTCCAGGTGGCGCACGCCGAGGCCATCGACCACGATCGTCTTGACGAATTCATCGGCGCTGAGCTGGCTCAGGCGCTGGTTGAAGGCCAGGCACAGGACCAGGTCGATGCCTTCGGCGGCCAGCAGCTGCACTTTGTCACGCAGCCGCGCCAGGCGTGCCGGCGCAGTCTCGGGGGCAAAGTACTCGCGCGGCTGTGGCTCGAAGATCACCACGCAGGTGGGCAGGCCTAACTCCCGGGCGCGGTCGCGCAGGCGCGCCAGGATTGCCTGGTGGCCACGGTGAACCCCGTCGAAGTTGCCAATGGTGGCGACACACCCCCGGTGCTCGGGGCGCAGGTTGTGAAGACCTCGAACCAGCTGCATAACGCGCTTCTTGCTCATAAAGTGGTCGATTATAACCACACCCGGGCGCTGGTGACAGGCAGCAGCGCCCTGGGGTGGCGACTAATGTGTAAAACCGACGCCTGGCCGCCTGGCACCTTAATGCAAGGCATTGCGGGCAAACTGCCGAGGACGCAAGCCGCAGGCGAACAGGCAACCGAAATAGGTCACGACGCCGGCACCGATCAGGGCACCCAGGCGCAGGAAGCGCTCGAGCATGCCGCCCTCTTCCCAGGCTGGCATGTAATGCATGCCCAGCAGCAACACGGCCGACATCAGGCTGACCGCGAGGATCAGCTTGAGCAGGAACCGCGCCCAGCCTGGTTGCGGCTGGAACAGGTCCTGGCGGCGCAGGCGCCAGTACAGCAAGCCGGCGTTGAGGCAGGCGCCGATGCTGATGGCCAGGGCCAGCCCGGCATGGGCCAGCGGGCCGACCAGCACCAGGTTGAGCAGCTGGGTCGAGATCAGGGTGAAGATCGCGATCTTTACCGGCGTGCGGATGTTCTGCTGCGCATAGAAGCCCGGCGCAAGCACCTTGATCAGGATGATCGCCAGCAGGCCGACCGAGTAGGCGATCAAGGCGCGCTGGGTCATGGCCGCGTCGAATGCGCTGAACTTGCCGTACTGGAACAGCGACACGGTCAACGGCTCGGCCAGAATTGCCAGGGCCAGGGTACACGGCAGTACCAGCAGGAAGCACAGGCGCAGGCCCCAGTCGAGAATCCGCGAGTACTCGTGGCGGTCGCGATTGGCGTAGGTCTTGGCCAGGGTCGGCAACAGGATAGTGCCGAGCGCTACCCCGAGCACGCCTGAGGGCAGCTCCATCAGGCGGTCGGCGTAGTACATCCACGACACCGATCCGGCCACCAGAAAGGAAGCGAAGATGGTGTTGATGATCAGCGAGATCTGGCTGACCGACACGCCGAGAATCGCCGGCAGCATCTGCTTGAGCACCCGCCATACACCGCTGTCGCGCAGGTTCAGGCGCGGCAGCACGAGCATGCCGATCTTCTTCAATGCCGGCAGCTGATACAGCAACTGCGCCAGGCCGCCCGCCAACACACCCCAGGCCAGGGCCATGATCGGCTGCTCGAAGTACGGCGTCAGCAGCAGGGCGAAGGCGATCATCGCCACGTTGAGCAGGGTCGGGGTGAACGCCGGTACCGCAAAGCGGTTCCAGGTATTGAGGATCGCCCCTGCCAGCGATGACAGCGAGATCAGCAATATATAAGGGAAGGTCACCCGCAGCAGGTCGGTGGTGAGGGCGAAGCGCTCGGCGTCGGCGGCAAAGCCCGGCGCCGTGACCCACACGATCCACGGCGCGGCGAAGATGCCCAGCGCAGTAACAACGGCCAGTACCAGAGTCAACAAGCCACTGACGTAGGCAATAAAGGTGCGCGTCGCCTCTTCACCCTGTTGGGTCTTGTACTCGGCCAGGATCGGCACGAAGGCCTGCGAGAATGCGCCCTCAGCGAAGATACGCCGCAGCAGGTTGGGCAGTTTGAAGGCGATGAAGAACGCATCGGTTGCCGCGCCGGCACCGAATACGCGCGCCAGGATGGTGTCGCGGACAAAGCCCAGCACCCGTGAAATCATGGTGATGGAGCTGACTGCAGCCAGGGATTTGAGCAGGTTCATCGAAAAATTTTCACGCTGGGGACGGAGGACGCTACTAAAGCCGCCAAGATGTGCGATACTCCCGCGCCTTCGCAGGGGAGCCAAAATTCCCGAGTTTACAGGTCGCGGCGCAGAAAGGAATATTTCCCTCTCGCGGACCCACCACTCGGCGGAACCTTGCAGGTGGCCTTGACATCTGTCGTACGCATCGGCATGATTCGCGGCCTATTTTGTTTGCTATTTCCCTAAAGTCTTTCAAGGAGCTCGACGGTGGCCAACTCACCTTCCGCCAAGAAACGCGCAAAACAGGCTGAGAAGCGTCGCAGCCACAACGCCAGCCTGCGTTCCATGGTTCGTACCTACATCAAGAATGTAGTTAAAGCCATTGACGCAAAAGACGCCGAAAAAGCGCAAGCCGCTTACACCCTGGCTGTGCCTGTCCTCGACCGTATGGCCGACAAAGGTATCATCCACAAGAACAAGGCTGCTCGCCATAAAGGCCGTCTGAATGGCCACATCAAGGCGCTGAAAGAAACTGCAGCTGCCTAAGCGACGCGCTTGTTAAAAACCGACCCTAGGGTCGGTTTTTTATTGCCTGCGATTTATCCCCGCCTGGATGCGACCCCTGTAGGAGCGGCCTTGTGTCGCGAAAGGGGCGCGCAGCGGCCCCGCGATTTAGGCAAGGCCGCAGAACTGCTGGGGGCGCTGCGCACCCCTTTCGCGACACAGGCCGCTGCTGCAAGATCTGCAGCGCAGCCGTATTGCTTACTTGCCCAACTGTATCTTCGGCGCCCACTGCAGCCACACGTCATCAGGCTTGTCGAACAAGGCAAAGGTCTGCTTCGGTCGTGCCGGGTTACCCATCTGCTCGCCCTCTGGCGTGGCAAAGGCAATGCCGCCGTCGATCAGCGTTTCCAGCGACTCGGTACGCACCGTTGCCCCCTTGAACAAGCCCCAGTCGAAGCCAAAGCCGCTGCTGTTCCAGAACCGGCTGCCACCGCGCACCAGCCCGGCATAGCGCGGTTCGATGAGGATGTGGATCAGCACTCGATCAGCGTTCTGTCCCAATTCAAAGCCAGTGACCTTGCCCACCGCCACCTCGCGGTAGGTGACCGGCACGCCCGGCTTGATCGAGCCACGTCGCGGAGCACTCAGGGTAATCGGCAAGCCGATCTCCTGACCTTTCACCTCTGGCGCCTCCGCCAGAGCGATGAAGTCACGCTGTGAGCCTTGGCTCCTGGCGGCTGGCTGCACCTCGATGTACTGCCCACCGATCAGCGTATCGAGGTTCTCGGTCTTGACCAGCCCCAATGCTGGCTTGACCACCCAGAACTGCGTACCGACACGGGTGATGCGGTCGGCAGCTTCGTTGATGCGCGCACGCAGCAGTACCGCCTGCAGATCGTCGGTCAGGTCGGTACTCTCGATACTGCCCACCTCCAGGCCGCGGAAGCGGATCGGCGTGCCCGGCTTGAGGCCATCAGCGCGCTCGACACGGATGGTGATCAGGGTACCGGCGCGATTGGCTGCCTCTTCGCTCTCATGCAGACGGAAGCGCGGGATATGACGCTTGAGCGGTACATCCGGCTTCGGCGTATCGAAGGCAATGCCGCCCGCCATCAGGGTCTGCAATGACTCGCTCTTGACCTTGATCCCGGACAGGCCGCCGGTCAGGGTGATACCACTGGCATTCCAGAAGCGCGTTGAGCCGTTGACCAGATTGGCGTACTCCTTCTCGATGTGCACGCCGATCAGGATACGTTTGCTGTTGCGGGCAAACTGATAGCTCTGCACGTTGCCGACCTTGACCTGGCGATACATCACCGGGCTGCCGACCTCGAGCGAGCCGAGGCTGTCGGCAAACAGCACCATATGCAGCCCTGGCGACTTCAGATCGAGCGGCGGCGCCTTGGCCCGTGCTTCGAACTCGCGCTGCGGCCGTGCGCCCTTGTCACCTGGACGGATGGCAATGTAGTTGCCCTTCACCAGCGCCTCCAGGCCAGTGATGCCCGCCAGGGAAATGGACGGCTTGACCACCCAGAATTGCGTGCCCTCGACCAGATAATCCTCGGCCAGAGGATCAAGGGTCAGTTCGGCTGAGGCACTGGCCAGGTCGTCTTCGATCTTCAGGGTCTTCAGCGAGCCGATCTGAATGCCTTTGTACAATACTGGCGTACGCCCTGCCTGCAGGCCTTCAAAATCAGTCAGTTTGACCTTGATGCGGATACCCGCCTGGGCAGCGTCAAAGTCTTCATAGAGGCGGAATGGCAGGCTTGGATCAGTCGGCGGACTGTCCTTGCGGTGCTCAGGGGTAGCAAAGGCAATACCACCGGCAACGATGCTGCTGAGCGACTCACTGCGCACCTTGACCCCGGACAGGTCAGCATCGATGCTGATGCCGCTGGCATTCCAGAAGCGAGTATGTTTGCGCACCAGGCTGGCGTAGGCGGGCTGGATGAACACCTTGACCTCAACGGTGCCCTGATCCTCTGACAGCTTGTAGCTCTTCACCCGACCGACCTGGATCTGCTTGTAGAACACCGGGCTGTCGCGATTGAGCGAGCCAAGTCGATCGGCCTTGAGGGTCAGGTGCAGGCCGGGCTCGGAGTCAGACAGCGGCGGCGCCGAGGCCAGCGCCTTGAAGCTTTTGGTCGGCTCGCCTTTGCCCGGGTCGACGGCAATATAGTTACCCGATACCAGTGTCTCCAGGCCGGAGATGCCCGCCAGGGTAACGCTCGGCTTGACCAGCCAGAAGCGCGTGCCGGTGGTCAGCTGGGTGTCTGCCGCCTTGTTCATCTCGATGGTGGCGATCACCCCGGTGTTGCTGCCGGTGGCATCCAGCTCCAGTTCGGTAACCTTGCCGACTGGCATACCCTTGTAGATCACCTCGGTCTTGTTGGCGACGATCCCTTCACCAGTCTTGAAGCGCACCTGGATCTCCACCCCGGCAGAACGGTAGGCCTGAATGCCCAGCCAGCCGCCGATGATCAACGCGATCAGGGGCAGGATCCAGATGGCCGACCAGTTCGAGGCAGGTCGGGTTTTTGCCGTAGGCACGTCACTCATGGTCGTCATCCGACTCCGTGTTATCCCAGATCAGTCGGGGATCGAAAGTTAAGGCAGCAAACATCGTCAGGATCACCACGCAGGCGAAAGCGATGGCGCCCAGATTAGCTTCGACGCTGGCGATCCGGCCAAAATTGACCACCGCCACCAAAATGGCAATGACAAAGATGTCGAGCATCGACCAGCGCCCGATGAATTCGATAAAGCGGTACATCCAGATGCGCTGCCGGGCCGACAGCGGCTGATGTCTTTGCACCGAGTACAGCAGCAGGCCGATGCCGACCAACTTGAAGGTCGGCACCAGGATACTGGCAATGAACACCACGGCTGCGATAGGCAACATGCCGTGGTGCATCAGCGTGATGACCCCGGACATGATCGTGTCGGGGCTGCCCTTGCCCAGCGAGCTGACCGTCATGATCGGCAATAGGTTCGCTGGGATATACAGGATGAACGCAGTGATCAGCAGTGCCCAGGTGCGCACGATGCTGTTAGGCCGTCGAGGGTGGAGGATGGCACCGCAGCGGATACAGGTCTGCCCAGCGTCATCGCCTTCCTGACGGTTCAGCTCGTGGCATTCATTGCACACCAGAATCCCGGCATCAATCGCCCGCATGCAGATCCTCCCCGGACAACGCCACCCAGATCTGATGCGGCGACATCACCACTTCCAACCAGACTTGCACCAGCAGCAGGCTGATGAAGCAGAACAGGCCAATACCGATATTCAGTTGGGCAAGGTCGAGCAGCTTGACCATGGCCACCAGCACGCCCATGAAGTACACCTCGAGCATGCCCCACTCGCGCAGGTGGTGGTACATCCGGTAGATCAGCAAGCCGTAGCTGCGCCCGATGTCCAGACGGATGCTCAGCAGTACTGCCAGTTGACACAGCAGCTTGAGCAAGGGGATGGCCATGCTGCAGAGAAACACCACCACGGCGATCAGGTGCATTTGTGAGTTGTACAAGCCAAGCACACCGCTCCAGACGGTATCGTCGGAGGTCTGCCCGAGCAGGTGCAGCTGCATGATCGGCAAGAAGTTGGCGGGTATATAAAGCAGCAGCGCAGCCAGCACCAACGCCAGGCTGCGATTGACCACGTTATGGCGGTGAGCGTACAGCTCGTAGCCGCAACGTGGGCACAGCGCCTTCTCATTGTGCTGCAGGGGCGGCTTGCGCAGCAGCAGGTCACACTCATGGCAGGCGATGAGGTCGTCCAGCGGCAGATTGGCCAGCACTTCGGGGTCGGCAGGGTTGGGCATATGGGCGTCTGAGTGGAAGCGTGGGCTCTATTCTAGTGTTCTGGCTCGCATTGTGGGAGACGCGTGGCCGCCCTGATGCGAGACATAAGCATACTGGCACTTCGTTATGAGCGCTGGATGGGGTAAAAGTGCCGGGAATGGTAGCTGGAGCGACAATTTTAGGCTGCGCAGCAGCTCTGGATCTTATGGATCGCGGAAAAGACAAAACCCCTACCTGCTTGCGCAGATAGGGGTTTTGCGAAATGAATCTTGACGATGACCTACTCTCACATGGGGAGACCCCACACTACCATCGGCGATGCATCGTTTCACTACTGAGTTCGGGATGGGA
>NZ_JCAUKV010000007.1:0-280126 GCF_059693665.1 Pseudomonas sp. PGPR N4 | reverse complement strand
CTTGACTCGCTTGCGATCTCTCGTAGCGGGAGGCGAATTCTACAGCGTTACAACCTGCTGTCAACTGCCTTTTTCACCGCTGGCGATCTTTCGATCGAAGCCCTTGCAGCATCTCTGAAACTTCTAACTCATTGAATCTCAAGGAGTTTTCCGCTCCAACTACGCTGGAAGTGGGGCGCATTATAAGCGCTTACAGAACCCCGTCAACCGTTAATTTCAGCTTTGTGCAATATCACTGGAATAAGTCTCTCACACCGCCCTGCCCCGCCTGCCGATCAACCGCGGAACGCGCCGCGCCACCAGCGGAACCCGCAGCAGCAACAGCAATGCGCCGATCGAGGCGTAGATCGCCCACTCCTTAAGATCCGAACGCACGATCCACAGGAAATGCAGCAAACCCAGCCCAAGAATCACGTACACCAGCTTGTGCAGCTTCTTCCAACGCGCACCCAGGCGCCGCTGACTGTAACGATTGGAAGTCAGCGCCAAGGCCAGCAAGCCGAGGAAGGCCAGCGCACCGACAATGATGTACGGCCGCTTGCGCAACTCAACGCCGAACTGCCCCCAGTCCAGGCCGAGGATGAACACCATGTAGGTGATCATGTGCAGCACTATATAAGCAAAGCTCCACAGCCCCAGTTGCCGGCGGATCACGATCCACCCCGACCAGCCCGTAAGCCGCTGCAGTGGCGTCATGCTCAAGGTGATCAACAGGAAGATCAGCGCCCCCAGGCCCAACCGGTCCATGATGATCTTGCCCAGGTCCGGGCCAAGCTGGTTGGTCGCCGCCTCATACAGCCACCAGCTGGGGAACAGGCAGCCCAGCACAAAGATGCCCAGGCGCAACCAGGGATAGCGCATCAGTAGTTCTTCCGCAGATCAAGGTCGCTGTACAACGACGCGACTTCATCGCCATAGCCGTTGAACATCAAGGTGTCGCGCACGTTCGGGCTGAACAGGCCACTCGGCAGCCGCCGCTCACGGGCCTGAGTCCAGCGTGGATGATCGACCGTCGGGTTGACGTTGGCATAGAAGCCATACTCGGTCGGCGCCAGGCGCTCCCAGGTGGTTTGCGGCTGCTCCGCCACCAGGCTGATGCGCACGATCGACTTGATGCTTTTGAAGCCGTACTTCCACGGCACGATCAGCCGCAGTGGCGCACCATTCTGGTTAGGCAGTTCACGTCCATACATGCCCACCGCAAGAATCGCCAATGGGTTCATCGCCTCGTCCAGGCGCAGGCCTTCCACGTAGGGCCAGTCGATCAAGGCAAACGATGAGCGCTGGCCGGGCATTACCTTTGGGTCCTGCAGGGTTTCGAAACGCAGGTAGCGCGCCTTCGAAGTCGGCTCGACCTGCTTGAGCACCTGCGCCAGGCTAAAGCCCAACCACGGGATCACCATCGACCAGGCCTCGACGCAGCGCAGCCGATAGATGCGCTCTTCCAGCTGATAGGGTTTGACGAAGTCTTCCAGCGCATAGCGCCCTGGCTTGGCCACCTCGCCATCCACCACCAGGCTCCACGGCTCGGTTTTCAGGCTGCCGGCATTCGCGGCTGGATCACCCTTGTCGGTGCCGAATTCATAGAAGTTGTTGTAGTGGGTGGCGTCCTTGAACGGCGTGATCGCCTCGTTCTCGACCGTCACCGCGCCCCACCGGGTAGCGCCGAGCTTGTCCTTGAACCAGCCCGGCGCGGCGCCAGGCTCAACATCGGCATAGCGCGAAGGCTCGGCGCCAAGCGCAACGCCAGGCAATGCGGCCACGGCGGCACCCGCCAGGGAAGCACCCAGCATGGTACGGCGAGAAAGGTAGATACCTTCAGGGGTGATCTCCGACGCTTTGCAGTCGGATGGACGAGCGATCTTGATGAGCATAACGGCTCCACAGTACGGGCAACTGATGTACCCGTAAGACTATGGAGCCGGAAGGTTATTCCGTCATTAAATCAACTTCAGTTTTTTTGCCGACGTACCCGCAGCAGATACTGCACCGGGCCCGACACGGCATAACCGAGGAAGATCAACAGCAGAATGCGCGGCGGGTCGCTGAATACCACGGCAAACACCAGCACCACTGCAAGGATCGCCACGAACGGCACCCGCCCACGCAGGTCGAGTTCCTTGAAGCTGTTGTACTTGACGTTGCTGACCATCAGCATGCCCGCAGCCGCCACCAGCAGCGCCACCAGGAACGACAGCTTCGAGCCCTGAATGCCGAAATCGCTGAAGGCCCATACGGTACCCGCCACCACGCCTGCCGCAGCCGGGCTGGCCAGGCCGATGAAGTAACGTTTGTCAGCAGTGCCGACCTGGGTGTTGAAGCGTGCCAGACGCAGGGCAGCACCAGCGACATAGATGAAAGCAACCATCCAGCCGACCTTGCCCATGTCACCCAGTGCCCAGCCGAATGCCAGCAGCGCCGGCGCCACGCCGAAGGCGACCATGTCCGACAGCGAGTCGTATTCAGCGCCGAATGCGCTCTGGGTGTTGGTCATGCGTGCTACCCGGCCATCCAGGCCGTCGAGCACCATGGCCACGAAAATGGCAATAGCGGCAAAGGCGAAGTACTTGCTCGCCTCGCGCGGGTCACCTGCGCTCATGGCGCTCTGCGCGCTGATCGAGCTGATGATCGAGTAGAAGCCGGCGAACAGGTTGGCCGTGGTGAATAGGTTGGGCAGCAGGTAGATACCGCGATGACGGACCTTGCGCCCTTCGGCGTCATGCCCTTCTTCAACGTGCTCATCTACAGGTAGCAGGCTTTCGGCGTCGGAGGGCGTGTTCGGCTCTTCGGGACGTTCGCTCATGAAAATTACCTTGATTGGAAAATGTTCGATACAGGCTTGCGAAGCACAAACTGACGGCAAGCCACTGGTCGCTTTATACCAGAAGCGCGCCGCTTAAACGAAAAAACGCGGCCTAAGCCGCGTTTTTCATCTCATCGCAAAGACTCAGTTCTTGGTCTTGTCGACGATTTTGTTGGCCGAGATCCAAGGCATCATGGAACGCAGCTGCTCACCGATCACTTCAATACCGTGGGCGGCGTTGTTACGACGCTTGGCGGTCATCGATGGGTAGTTGGTAGCACCTTCGGAGATGAACATCTTGGCGTACTCGCCGTCCTGGATGCGCTTCAGAGCGTTGCGCATGGCCTGACGCGATTCGGCGTTGATGACCTCAGGGCCAGTCACGTACTCACCGTATTCGGCGTTGTTGGAGATCGAGTAGTTCATGTTGGCGATACCGCCTTCGTACATGAGGTCAACGATCAGTTTCAGTTCGTGCAGGCACTCGAAGTAGGCCATTTCTGGCGCGTAGCCAGCTTCAACCAGGGTTTCGAAACCGGCTTTGACCAGCTCGACGGTACCGCCACACAGAACAGCCTGCTCGCCGAACAGGTCGGTTTCAGTCTCGTCCTTGAAGGTGGTTTCGATGATGCCGGTACGGCCGCCGCCGACGCCTGCAGCGTACGACAGTGCAACGTTCTTGGCGTTGCCCGAGGCGTCCTGGTAGATAGCGATCAGGTCAGGGATGCCGCCGCCTTTGACGAACTCGGAACGCACGGTGTGGCCTGGGGCCTTCGGCGCGATCATGATCACGTCGAGGTCAGCACGTGGCACGACCTGGTTGTAGTGGATCGCGAAGCCGTGGGAGAAGGCCAGGGTGGCGCCTTTCTTGATGTTCGGCTCGATTTCGGTCTTGTACAGAGTGCCCTGGAATTCGTCCGGGGTCAGGATCATGACCAGGTCGGCAGCAGCGACAGCTGAAGCCACGTCAGCCACTTTCAGGCCGTGAGCTTCTGCCTTGGCAACGGTAGCCGAGCCTTTACGCAGACCGACAGTTACGTCTACACCGGAGTCTTTCAGGTTGCATGCCTGAGCGTGGCCTTGCGAACCGTAGCCGATGATGGCGACTTTCTTACCCTGGATGATGGAAAGGTCGCAGTCTTTGTCGTAGAAAACTTTCATGAAATACCCCTGTTAGATCTCGGCCCCTGCGGAGCCATCGCTATTTGTTTAAGTTAGACGCTGAGCACTTTGTCGCCACGGGCAATGCCGGTAACGCCGCTGCGCACGGTTTCGAGAATCGATGCAGTGCCGATCGCCTGGATGAAGCTGTCCAGCTTGTCGCTGGTGCCGCTCAGTTGCACGGTATACACACTGGCGGTGACGTCGACGATCTGCCCACGGAAAATATCCGTGGTGCGTTTGATCTCGGCGCGCTGGGCGCCGGTTGCCTTGACCTTGACCAGCATCAATTCGCGCTCGATGTGCGCGCTCTCCGACAGGTCGACCAGCTTCACCACTTCTACCAGCTTGTTCAGGTTCTTGGTGATCTGCTCGATCACCTCGTCATGACCAACGGTAGTCAGGGTCAGGCGCGAGAGGGTTGGGTCCTCGGTCGGCGCCACGGTCAGGCTTTCAATGTTGTAGTTGCGTTGGGAAAACAGGCCGACCACGCGAGACAAGGCACCGGGTTCGTTTTCCAGCAGCAGGGAAATGATGTGCCGCATATCAGGTACGCTCCGTCTTGCTCAGCCACATGTCGCGCATCGAGCCGTCTTTGATCTGCATCGGGTAGACGTGCTCGGTGCGGTCAATCGCGATATCGATGAACACCAGCCGGTCTTTCATGGCGAACGCTTCTTCCAGCTTGGGCTTGAGGTCCTTGAGGCTGGTGATGCGGATACCGACGTGGCCATAGGCTTCGACCAGTTTGACGAAGTCCGGCAGCGATTCGACATACGAATGCGAGTGACGGCCGTTGTAGGCCATGTCCTGCCACTGGCGAACCATGCCCAGCACACCGTTGTTCATGTTGACGATCTTCACCGGCAGGCCGTACTGCATGCAGGTAGACAGCTCCTGGATGTTCATCTGGATGCTGCCTTCGCCGGTCACACAGGCCACGTCCTGATCGGGGAAGTTGAGCTTGATGCCCATCGCCGCCGGGAAGCCGAAGCCCATGGTGCCCAGGCCACCGGAGTTGATCCAGCGGTTCGGCTTGTTGAAGCGGTAATACTGCGAAGCGAACATCTGGTGCTGGCCGACATCGGAGGTGATGTAAGCATCGCCATTGGTCACTTCACACAGGGTTTCGATCACGGTCTGCGGCTTGATCACGCTGCCGTCGCCCTTGTCGTAAGGGAACAGGCCGCGGTCGCCACGCCATTCGTCGATCTGCTTCCACCAGGCATCCAGCGCGGCCTTTTCAGGCTGCTGACCGATTTCCTTGAAGATCGCCAGCATCTCGCTGAGCACGCTGTCGACTGGACCTACGATCGGCACGTCAGCCTTGATCGTTTTCGAGATGGACGCCGGGTCGATGTCGATGTGGATGATCTTGGCATTCGGGCAGAACTTGGCCGGGCCGTTGATCACACGGTCATCGAAACGCGCGCCGACAGCCAGGATCACGTCGGCATGGTGCATCGCCTGGTTGGCGGTGAAGCTGCCATGCATACCGAGCATGCCGAGGAACTGGCGGTCGGTACCGGGGAAGCCACCCAAGCCCATCAGGGTGTTGGTAACCGGCAGGTTCAGCGACTTGGCGATCTCGGTCAGGGTCTCGGAGCCACCACCGAGGATCACACCACCCCCGGAGTAGACGATCGGACGCTTGGCGGCGAGGATCATCTCGGCTGCCTTGCGGATCTGCCCCGAGTGACCACGTACGGCCGGGCTATAGGAACGCAGCTTGACCTTCTTCGGATAGACGTACTCGAACTTCTCGGCCGGGTTGGTCATATCTTTTGGAATGTCGACCACGACCGGGCCAGGACGACCGGATTGCGCCAGGTAGAAGGCCTTTTTCATGACTTCGGGGATTTCCGAGGCATGCTTGATCATGAAGCTGTGCTTCACGATCGGCCGGGAAATACCGATCATGTCGGTTTCCTGGAAGGCGTCGGTGCCGACCATGGTGCTAGGCACCTGGCCCGACAGGATCACCATCGGAATCGAGTCCATGTACGCGGTGGCAATACCGGTGATGGCATTGGTTGCACCCGGGCCGGAAGTCACCAGCACTACGCCAGCCTTGCCGGTGGCACGGGCATAGCCGTCAGCCATGTGGGTTGCAGCCTGCTCGTGACGAACCAGGATGTGCTCGACTTCCGGCTCTTTGAACAGCGCGTCGTATACATGAAGGAGAGCACCGCCAGGGTACCCGTAGATGTGCTTAACGCCTTCGTCACGCAAGAAGCGGACGACCATCTCAGCGCCAGATAAAAGCTCCACGTTGTTCACCTCTAAAACGCCAGAATACCGTCCCTGATGGACGGGTCTTAATAGGTTTACTGCCAAGCAGAGCACGAGCGAACGTCAGCACTGACTGAGCAAGTATTGGGAGCGCCCCAGAGTGTTGCGGGGTTTTCCCACCCAGCGCGAGGTAACGCGTTGCGGGGTGTTACAAGTCGGCGCGGGTATGCGCCTCATGATCTGCTTAGCGGGTCTGCTTCTGGCAGTCCCTCTAAAGCGGAACCTGATTCTTGTGATTCGCCGAGGTTATGTCAAGAAAAATTATTGCCAATTTTTCCTCGAGATGAATTTGTTCCACCACGAATACAGTTCACAGCAGCAGAAAACCAAACAAAAACAAAAAAAAGAGCCGCAATCTGCGGCTCTAGTCTGAAAAAGAGCAGAAATCAGGCGGATGTGCCGATCAATTGGTCAAATTCAGCCAATAGTCGGCGCAGCTCGCGACTTTGATCCGGGCGATCACTGAAAACCGTTTCAGCCATGACCAGAATGCCCGAGGCGTTCGGCAGCGGCTGGGCGTGTTCGAGGATGAACGCCATGCGTGGCAGGAAAATCCACTGCAGCCACTGCTCAAAGCTCATCACATCGACCGCAAACGGCGTGACACTGGCCAGTGCTTCGGCACTGGGTGCCTGCTCGCTCCACCAGCCCTGACTGCGCAACTCGTGCTCGATCAGCAGCAAATGGTCGGCGATGTCGAGAATGCGTTGCTCGACCATTACAGATTGACCCGGGCTTTCTGCCGAGCCAGAGCGGCACCGGCGCTGTCACCCTGCTTCTCACGGGCCTGGGCAATGGTGTTCCACAGCTCCGCTTGTAAGCTTGGGCGACCATTGGCGTAGGTCAGCGCGCGGCGTGCGAGTTGCTCGGCCTGGGCCGAATCACCCTGGGCCAGGCGCACCTGGGCCAGGCGGAACAGCACCTGCGGCTCGCGCGGGGCAATGCGCTGGGCGCGCTCAAGGCTCGACGAAGCGCCATTGAGGTCGCCACCGCCTTGTTGCTGCTGGGCCGTGGTCAACAGCGCCAGCACCGGGCCATCGAGCTGTTCGTCAGCCGACAGGCCGCCAGCTGGCGCGCTGCGCGGGATACCGGTAGGCGCACTGGTCGCCGTCGGGGTGCTGTTCATCGAGGCGATGTCGAACGGCTCGTCGGCAATCGGGTTGGGGTTGGTGGTAATCGGCGCGGTATCGATCGGCGCGCTGCTGATCGGCGCCGCGTTGCCAGCCGGGAAGGTCTGGATCGACGAAGCACCGGCGCCTTGCGGGATCATCACGGTCACGCCGGAGTCCTCAGGCAGCGACTGCGCCTGGCTGGTGCCATTGGCGGTAACCGGCGTGCGCTGGTTGGCGGTGACCCGCTCGCTGTTGGATACCCGGGTGCTCGAGTCGACCACCGGAATGTTGCCGCGTGGAACGCTGGCGCAGCCATGGAGCATGGCCAGCGCGGTCAAGGCAGGAAGCCACCACTTGTTCACTTGTTACCCTCTCTAAATGCGGCTACGGGCCAGTGGGTCATCCCCGCCGGCCCGCAGTGCTCAATTCATCCAACCCTTGACCCAATCCATGACCGAGTCGGCCGGTTGCTGTTCACCACCGCAGGCAGCGCCAGCGGCCGGTTCGCTGCCGCGAATATACGGCATCTGCACTGCTCCCGGACAGCTGCTGTCCGAGCCCTGCCCGCTGTATGGGTCGATCCAGGCCTGGACGATGTTGTCCGGCTGCGGCATGTCCAGTGGCAACGGGTCGGCCTTGCGCATGAAGCTGGTCCAGACCTGCAACGCACCGGTGGCGCCGGTGAACGGTGTCTTGCCGTTGTCGTCGCGGCCGAGCCAGACCACCGCCAGCAGATCCTGGCTGAAACCGGAGAACCAGCTGTCGCGCGAATCGTTACTGGTGCCGGTCTTGCCGGCCAGCGTCAGCGAGCTTGGCAGGACACTGTAGACCGAACGCCCGGTACCTTCACGCATGACCCGCTGCATGGCGTTCTGGACCAGATAAATGGCACCTGGGTCGAAGCTCTGCTGGATCTGGAACGGGTAGCGCTTGAGCGGCTCGCCTTCGGCGGTGAGCACACTGCGAATGCCGCGCATCGGCGTGTTGAAGCCACCGTTGGCGATGGTTTGGTACATGGTCGCGACCTGCATCGGCGACATCCCGCCAGCGCCGAGCAACATCGACGGGAACGCCGGCCAGTCGACATTGACGCCGAGCCGACCGATGGTCTTGAGCACGTTCGGCACGCCGACTTCCAGGCCTAGCTTGGCGGTCGACAGGTTGTACGAGTTGGCCAGGCCTTGATACAGGTAGATAGTGCCATGCGCACGGCGGTCGTAGTTCTGTGGACGCCAGACCTGGCCATCCGCCCCCTTGACCGAGAACGGCTCGTCTTGCAGCCAACTGGTCAGGGTGTACTTGCTCGGTTTTTCCAGTGCACTGAGGTAAACCGCCGGCTTCACCAGCGAGCCGATCGGGCGCACTGCATCGATGGCGCGGTTGAAGCCGGCAAAGCCGGACTGGCGGCTGCCGATCAGGGCCTGGACTTCGCCGGTTTCCGGATTGGTCACGACCATCGCCGACTCGACCGCATCCGAGCCCTTGCGCCCGGCCAGACGCTTGAACGTCTCGCTCATGGCAGTCTCGGCCTTCATCTGCAGGATCGGGTCGAAGCTGGTGAAGATGCGCAGGCCTTCTTCGGTCAAGTCTTCGTCACGGTAGTCCTGGCGCAGCTGACGCTTGACCAGATCAAGGAAGGCCGGGAACGAGCTATCGGCGAGGCTGCCGCGCTTGGTCACGCCCAGTGGCATTTTCTTCGCCGCGTCGACTACTTCCTGGCTGGCCACACCCTGCTCGGCCAACAGGTCGAGGACCAGGTTACGGCGCACCAGCGCACGCTCAGGCGAGCGCCGCGGGTTGTAGTAGGACGGCCCCTTGACCATGCCCACCAGCAAGGCGATCTGGTGCAGCTTGAGCTCTTGCAGCGGCTGGCTGAAGAAGAACTGGCTGGCCAGACCGAAGCCATGCACGGCACGTTGGCCATCCTGACCGACAAAGACCTCGTTGAGGTAAGCCTCGAGAATCTCGCGCTTGTCGTAATGCATTTCGAGCAATACGGCCATCATCGCTTCGGTCAGCTTGCGCGTCAGGCTGCGCTCGCTGGTCAGGTAGAAGTTTTTCACCAGCTGTTGAGTCAGGGTACTACCGCCCTGGCGCATGGCGCCGGACGAAGTGTTGACCCAGATCGCCCGGGCGATGCCCTTGGGTGACACACCAAAGTGGCTGTAGAAGTCGCGGTCTTCGGTGGCAACCAGGGTTTCCAGCAGGTACGGAGGCACCTGATCGATCTTGATCAGGATGCGATCTTCGAGGTTTTTCGGGTAGATGCCGCCGATCATCAGCGGCTCGAGCCGGACCACATCTAGCTTGCTGCCATTGGCGCCAGTCATGCCGGCCACATAATCGCCCGAGAAGCGCACACGCACGAACTGCGCAGGTTCCAGGCCTTCATAGAATTGGAAGCCGCGGGTGTTGAGGTCGACATTGTTGCCGTTGACCGACGCCGCGCCTGGGCCATTGGCCGCGGTTTCACGGCGGTAGCCAAGGGCGTCGAGTTCGGTGAGGAAGTCGTCCTTGCTCAGCTTCTGGCCGACGAACAGCTCCAGCGGCCGGGCATACACTTTGGCCGGGATGGTCCAGCGCTTGCCGGAGAACTTCTCCTGGACGATGGCATCGAGGTAGATAGCAAAGCCGGCGAGCAGCACCAGGCCGACCAGGCTCAGTTTGAGAGCCCAGCCCAGCCAGACGCGCGAGCGACCAGGCGAGCGTTTTTGCGCAGTACGGGAATTTCGGGATCGAGTCATGGCGGCGGATTATACGCACTTTAGTCAAGGCAGGCCCGGCGGTATGCAGGGACGGCACCATTGACCATAATGGCGCATTCGAATTCCCTTATCCCGGAAGGATTGCCCGTGAGCCAAGCCCTCATCAGTGCCCTGCAGAACCCCGCCCTTTACCCGCACCCGGTCAGCGGCTTCCAGCTTATCGAGACGCACATCTCCTGGGTCCTGCTCACCGGTGAGTACGCCTACAAGATCAAGAAACCGATGAACTTCGGTTTTCTCGACTTCACCGGCCTCGACCAGCGTGAACACTTTTGTAACGAAGAACTGCGCCTGAACCAGCGCCTGACCGACGACCTGTACCTGGACGTGCTGCCGATCACCGGCAGCGCCGAGGCGCCGCAACTGGGCGGCGAAGGTGCACCGATCGAGTTCGCCCTGCGCATGCGCCAGTTCCCCCAGAGCAACATGCTCAGCACGCTGCAGGCCAACGGTGAACTGACCGCCAGCCACATCGACCAGATGGCGCGGCAGATTGCCGAGTTCCACCAGCAGACGCCAAAGGTCGCCGCCGAGCAGCCATTCGGCACCCCGGACAGCGTGATGGCACCGGTCGAACAGAACTTCGAGCAGATTCGCCCGTTCCTCAGCGACAAGGCCGACCTGCAGCAGCTAGACAACCTGCAAGCCTGGGCCCGCAGCAGCTTCGACCGCCTGCATGGCCTGTTCGAGGCGCGCAAGCGTGACGGCTTCATCCGCGAATGCCACGGTGACATCCACCTGGGCAATGCCACGGTGATCGACGGCAAGGTGGTGATCTTCGACTGCATCGAGTTCAACGAGCCATTCCGCATGACCGATGTCTGGGCTGACACCGGCTTCCTTGCCATGGACCTCGAAGACCGTGGCCTGAAGTGTCTGGCGCGGCGCTTCGTCAGCCAGTACCTGGAACTGACCGGCGACTACCAGGGCCTGGAGCTGCTCAACTTCTACAAGGCCTACCGCGCCCTGGTGCGGGCCAAGGTCGCCCTGTTCAGCATGCCGGCCGACGCAGATGGCGTGCAGCGCGCCACCACCCTGCGCACCTACCGCAACTACGCCAACCTGGCGGAAAGCTACAGCGCCATCCCTTCACGCTTGCTGGCGATCACCCATGGCGTTTCGGCAGTAGGCAAAAGCCACGTGTCGATGCGCCTGGTCGAAGCACTGGGGGCGATCCGCGTGCGCTCCGATGTCGAGCGCAAGCGCCTGTTCGGTGAACAACTGGCTCAGGCTGCCGGCCAACTGCAAGGCGGCATTTACGCCGAAGATGCCAGCGCCGCTACCTATAAGCGTCTGCATCAACTGGCCGACGTGATTCTGCGCGCGGGCTTCCCGGTGGTGCTCGACGCCACCTACCTCAAGCGCGAACAGCGCCAGGCCGCCGCCAGCGTCGCCAACCAGACCGGGGTGCCATTGCTGATCCTCGATTGCCACGCGCCGGATGCGGTCATAGAAAGCTGGCTGGCACAGCGTCAGGCTGAGCAGCTTGACCCTTCCGACGCCACCCTTGAAGTGGTCAAGGCTCAGCAGGCCAGCCGCGACCCGCTGGACGAGCAGGAGCTGCGCGACAGCACCCGCGTCGACACCCAGCAGGGCGCCGCCATGGATGCCGTGATCGAGCAGATTCGTCAGCGCCTGCCCGGCCTGTAACATCTCCAAAGCGCGGGGCAGCAATTGCCCTGTGCTGCCCTGCCCGCCGCGCACGGCGGGCTTTGCGGGCGAATTCGCCAACCCCCGCTACACTCCTGTCTGACCTGCTCACGATTTTCGATATGCCCCCGTTCAGCCATCGCAAGGAGGCTCGATGAACGATGAGTTGCAGCACCTGAAAAACCTCGGCAAGACCTCTGCGCAGTGGTTGCATGCGGTCGGCATCCACAGTGCATCCGACTTGCGCAGGCTCGGCGCGGTCGGCGCTTATCAAGCAGTGAAGAGTAGAGGCTTTCGCGCGTCCAAGGTCCTGCTGTATGCAATCGAGGGGGCGTTGCTCGACATGCATTGGAATGATTTGCCGGCCGAACGCAAGGAAGCACTGAATCAACAGCTGGACGCAAAATGCACGCTGCAGAAAAATCTTAAATAAATTGCAGCGAAGGGATTGATGTAGAAATGAGAATCGTTATGATTATCACAACTGGTCGCGAGACTGGTTGGGTAATTTGAAAGACCTTGGTTCGGACTCTCAGATTATCTCCTCATCAGGCTAATCACGGTTATTGACCCGGCTTTTTGCCGGGTCTTTTTTTGCCTGCGATTTGGGCTCAAGCGCCGCCGCTGGCCGCGGATGATCAGTGCTGGCTGCGCAACTGGGCGCAGTAGTCCTGCTCTGGCAGCGCCGCCGTAAACCAGACATAGTCGGCCATGCCCGGCTGCACTTCGCTGCCGACTTCGGCCAGCAACAAGACTTTGCTCGCGCCCTTGGCGCCGAGATCAGCCAAATGCAGCGGCACGCCGAGGTCGTTGCGCACGTGGGCACTGCCGGCGAACAGTAACGCCGGTTGCGCTGCCGCCAGCAACCGCTCGGCGATACGCCGGTCGCGTTGCTGCTGCACCGCGAGCATTGCCGGCAACTGGCTTTCAGGCAGCAGCCCGCAGTGCCCCTCACGCACTTGCTTGAGCAGTTCGGCTTTGACAGCAGGCGCACTCGAGCGCTGGCCACTCAGCGCAGCAGGCTGCCGATAGGCCTGGCGCATTTCGCTGGTGGACAGATTGGCCGCCAGCAGCGGCGTCGACTGCTGCAACGCCTGGCGCACGATCGGGCCGTACAGCGCCCAGTCCCAGCCGTCCTGCCAGGCCAGGGCTTTGGCCAGGTCGGCCGGCAGTTGCGCGGCGCCAGCCACCGCGTCGACCCGCGCCTGCTGCTCGGGCTGGAGCATTTCCAACAGCAGGCTGCCTTGCGCTCGGCGCGCCTGCAGCGCCTTTAGCAGCCATAGCTGCAGCGCGTGGTGATCAGGGTTGTCGTGCTTCTCTCCAACCAGCACCCGCGGCGCCTGCGCCAACTCATCCAGCAGTTGCTCAGGGCTGAGCAGGCGGCCACTGGCGAGTTCGCGAATCTGCCCCAATTGCGCACTGGTGCGGCCCTCGCTGGCTTGCCAGACGGGCAGCGGCGGCAGGCTGGCCTGTCGCGCCTGACAGCCGCCAAATACAACCAGCAAACCAAGCAACAACAGGCGACAGATCATGGGCAAGCTCCTTAGCGCATGATGATCAGCGGGTGGCCGCGTTCAGGATGATCCTGCACCAGCACATCGATGCCGAACACCGCCTTCAGCGCCTCTGGCGTCAGGACCTCGCGCGGGCTGGCCAGGGCGTGGCAACGGCCGTGCTCGAGCAGCATCAGCTGGTCACAGTAGCGCGCGGCCAGGTTCAGGTCATGCAGGATTACCAGTACCGCCGCGCCGCGGTCGGCAAAGCTGCGCACGGCCTGCAAGGTGGTGTGCTGGTGCAGCGGGTCGAGCATCGAGGTGGGTTCATCGAGCAGCAGCGTCGCGCCCGCCTCGCCTGGCCATAATTGCGCCAGCACCCGCGCCAGGTGCACACGCTGGCGCTCACCGCCCGACAACGCCAGGTAACTGCGCGCAAGCAGATGCTGGGCATCTGCGGCGTGCAGCGCGGCTTCGATGATCTCGCGGTCACGCTGCTGGCCGCTGGCATGGGGCAAGCGGCCAAGACCGACCACTTCTTCAACGCGAAAGGCAAAGCCAAGGCTGGACACCTGCGGCAGCACCGCCAATTGCCGTGCCCGCGCCTGCCCGGCCAATTCGGCCAGGCCCCGCCCGCCAAGACGCACCTGGCCCTGACTGGGGATCAGTTCACCGCACAGCGCGCCGAGCAGGCTGCTCTTGCCAGCGCCATTGGGGCCCAGCACACCAAGGATCTGCCCAGGCTTCAGGCTCAGGCTTATATCGTGCAGCACTTCGGTGCTACCACGCTGCAAGTGCAGGCCTTTGGCTTCGAGCATCAGTGGCGCCCCTTGAGCAGCAACAGCAAGAAGAACGGCGCCCCAATGAACGCAGTAACGATGCCGATCGGCAGCTCGGCGGGCGCCAGCGCCAGCCGGGCGACCAGGTCAGCGAACAGTAGCAGCGAGCCGCCGGCAAGCAATGAGGCTGGCAGCAGCACCCGGTGATCCGGCCCGGCCAGCAGCCGCACCAAGTGCGGCACCACCAGCCCGATAAAGCCGATCAGGCCGGCGGCGGCCACTGCTGCGCCTACGCCCAAGGCGGTGCAGAACACCAGCTCGCGCTTCAGCGACTCGACCTCGACGCCCAGATGCCGAGCCTCCGACTCGCCCAACAGCAAGGCATTGAGTGCCTGCGCCCGCCTGGGCAGCCACAGCGCCACGGCGAGGGTCACCACCAGCAACGGCCACAGCCGGGCATAGCTGGCGCCGTTGAGGCTGCCCAGGTTCCAGAAGGTCAAGGTGCGCAGGGTGGCGTCATCGGCCAGGTAGGTGAACAAGCCCACTGCCGAGCCGGCCAGGGCAGTCAGCGCGATACCGGCCAGCAGCATCGTGGCGACATTGGTTTGACCGTCACGCCGGCCCAGCCGGTAGACCAGCGCGGTGACTCCAAGGCCACCGGCAAAGGCACATACCGACAGCAGATACGGCGCAAACCACTCCGGGATACCGCCCAGCCAACTGCCGCCGACAATCGCAATAGCGGCGCCGAGCGCAGCACCGCTAGCCACGCCGACCAGCCCTGGGTCCGCCAGCGGGTTGCGAAACAGGCCTTGCATGGCCACTCCGGACAACGCCAGCACGGCGCCCACCGCCAGCCCGAGCAAGGTCCGCGGCAGGCGGATCTGCCCCAGGATCAGCTCGGCCTGCTCCAGCCCATCAGCGGCAATCGGCACGCCGAGCAGGCGCAAGCCGGCGCGCAGGGTATCCAGCAATGGCAGGCTGACCGGCCCCAGCGCCAGCGACAGCCATACTGCGAGCAGGCAGAGCAGGCTCAGGCCGATGAACAAGGTGCGCGGCTGAACCCTCTGTTTCATGGGGCGAAGCTGGCCTTGGCCTGTGGATAGAACTCACCCGCCAGCTGCTGCAGAGTCGCCGGCAGACGCGGGCCGAGGCCGCCCACCAACAGGGTTGGGTCCAGCGACACCAGGCGCTTCTCGCGCACCGCGCGCGAGCTGGCTAGGCCTGGATTTTCCTTGAGCAGCGCTTGCACCGCCTGCTCACCACTCAAGCTGCGGTCGGCAATCACCACCACGTCGGGGTCGAGCGCTGCCAGTGCTTCGACCGAGAAGTTCTTGTAGCCCTGATGCTCGGCCAGGTTACGCCCGCCGGCCTGGCCCAGCAGCCAGTCCCCTGCCGTACCCGCGCCGGCGATCAATGGCTTGGCACCGGCATGGCCGACCAGCAGCAACACACCGGGCGCTTTCTGCGCAGCCTGCGCCTGTTTGACCTTGGTCTGTACGGCGTCCAGCTCATGATGGAACTGTCCAGCGAGCAGCCCGGCGCGGCCGTCTTCGCCAAGCAGACGGCCCAGTTTCTCAAGGTTGGCATCCAGTGCCGCCAGCTCAGGCTTGCTCGAGAACACCTCCACCCGCACCCCGGCCTGGCGAATCTGCGCCAGCACCGGCGGCGGGCCCATTTCGTCGGTGCCGACCAGCAGATCAGGACGCAGGCTGAGGATGCCCTCGGCCGACAATTGGCGCTGATAGCCGATGCTCGGCAGCGCAGTCAGTGCCTCGGGATGCTGACTGGTGGTATCGACGCCGACCAGCCGCTGCTCACCACCCAGCGCGCTGATCCACTCACTCAAGGCACCGCCGGCACTGACCCAGCGCTGCGGTAGTTCGGCAGCCGCCGTCTGAGTGGACATAACAAGTGCAGCGCACAGGGCAAGCAGAGCAGCAGGACGGCGCATAAGCGGATTCCTTTACAGAAGACAGGCCGTGCGCCTTGTGGCACACGACAGAACTGCGCACCATAGTCGGCCAACGCAACAGCGCACAGTTTGATAATTATTCTCATTGAGCGTCAAGCGCTGCCTTGTGCCAACCTTTTACCGCAGGACGATTTCCCGCGATGCAGCTTCTATGTGCTTCCGAGCAACTTGCTGAAGGCCACAGCCGTGCATTCAACGTAGCAGGGCAGGCGCTGTTTGCCGTGCGTCGCCACGGCCAGGTGTTTGTCTATCGCAACCGCTGCCCGCACAAGGGCATCCCGTTGAACTGGGCAGACGACACGTTTCTGGATGCCAGTGCCAGCCTGATCCACTGCGCCCAGCATGGGGCGCTGTTTCTGATCGAGAGTGGCGAGTGCGTGGCCGGCCCGTGCGAGGGCGAGCAGCTGCACGCCCTGGCCTGCCATGAAGACAGCCAGGGCATCTGGCTCAGCGCGTGAGCAACACCGGCAGCGGGCGGTCGATGCGAATCTGCTGGGCATCCAGGCAGGTGCCGTAGGCGATCACCTCGACGCCTTCGGCAACAGCTGAGCGCAACGCCGTGGCGTAGGCGGCATCGATTTCTTCGGCAGGCCGCACCGCTTCGATCCCGCTGAGATTGACGCAATACAGCTGCACCGCACGAATCCCCTGGCGGGCCAGTGCCGCCAGCTCGCGCAGATGCTTGGCACCGCGCTGGGTGACGGCATCGGGAAACGCCGCCACTGCGCTGTCCGGGTAGCCGAGGGTGACACTCTTGACCTCGACATAGGCAGGCCCACTGGCAAACTCCAGACGAAAATCAATCCGGCTGCGCTCGCTGCCATAGGCCACCTCGCGCTTGAGTGCGGTAAACCCGGCCAGCTCGCTGATCACCCCGGCGTGCAAAGCCTCTTCAACCAGTGCGTTGGCCCGCCCGGTATTGATGCAGGCCAGCCGGCCCTGTGGCGTCTCGCTGATTTCCCAGGTGCCGGGCAGCTTGCGCTTGGGGTCGTTGGAGCGACTGAACCAGACCTGCCCGCCTTCGCGCATGCAGTTGAGCATCGAACCGGTATTGGGGCAGTGAATGGTCAGCAGCTCGCCGTTGGCCAGTTCGATATCGGCCAGAAAGCGCTTGTAGCGGCGCAGCAGGCGGCCCTGTTCCAGTTGAGGAAACTGCGCCATCAGCCTTGCCAACTACGCAGGCCGCGGGCCAGCCGCTCAACCGCCTGTTCCAGCCGCGGCAAGCTCTGGGTATAGGCGAAGCGCACGTGGTGCCCAGCCTGATGGCGGCCGAAGTCCAGGCCTGGAGTAAACGCCAGATGCTCGGTTTCGAGGAAGTGCCGGCAGAAGGCGAAGGCGTCGCCACCGAACTTGCTGATGTCGGCATATAGATAGAAGGCGCCTTGCGGCTCGACGGCGATGCCGAAGCCAAGGTTGCGCAACGCCGGCAGCAAATAGTCGCGGCGCTTGGCAAATTCGCCACGGCGCTGTTCGAGAATGGCCAGGGTGTCATCCTCGAAACAGGCCAGCGCGGCGTGCTGGGCCATGCTTGGGGCGCTGATGTAGAGGTTTTGCGCAAGCTTCTCCAGATCGGCCACCGCCTGCGGCGGCGCGACCAGCCAGCCCAGGCGCCAGCCGGTCATGCCGAAATATTTGGAAAAACTGTTCAGCACAAAGGCGTCATCGGCCACTTCGAGCACACTCGGCGCATCCATACCGTAGGTCAGGCCGTGATAGATCTCGTCCACCACCAGATGGCCATCACGGGCGCGTATCGCTTGCGCCAGGCCGGCCAGTTCATCGCGGTCGAGCACGGTACCGGTGGGGTTGGCCGGCGAGGCCACCAGCGCACCGACGCTGTCCTGGTTCCAGTGCTGCGCGACCAACTCGGCGGTCAGCTGATAATTGACCTCTGGCCCGACCGGCACCAACTGCGCGGCGCCCTCGACCAGCCGCAGGAAATGCCGATTGCACGGGTAGCCCGGGTCTGCCAGCAGCCAGTGTTTGCCGGGGTCGACCAGCAAGCTGCTGGCCAACAGCAGCGCGCCCGAGCCGCCTGGCGTGATCAGGATGCGCTGCGGGTCGATGTCCAGTCCGTAGCGCTTGCCATAAAAGGCAGAGATCGCTTCGCGCAGTGCGGGTAGCCCGCGCGCGGCGGTGTAACGGGTATGCCCCGCCGCCAGCGCAGCCTGGCCGGCAGCCACGATCGGCGCGGCGGTGGTGAAATCCGGCTCGCCGATTTCCAGATGGATCACGTCATGGCCGGCGGCCTGCAGCTCGTTGGCGCGGGCCAACAGGGCCATGACATGGAAAGGTTCGATGGCGCGGCTGCGCGCGCTGTAGGACTGAGCCATTGTGGGCCTTCTATGAAATGCATCTAGACTGGTGAATCAAGCGTCAACATGCCACTGAACGCGTAGCGCGGGCCGCTGTCAACAGTGAGATCGGCCGGGGTAGCGCACCCCCGATCTATCTGGTAAGTTCGGCGGCTCGCAGTCGCAGGGCCGGCGGTCGCCGGAGATGGAGCATCCTGCGCATTGGATCAGATGAGTGAGAGGCGGTCTATTCATGTCCACCCTAGAAAAGCAAAAAGCCAGTCAGAACCTTTATGGGGTTGAGCCCTATCAGGAGAGCAAGGGTGAAGAGTACATGGGTGAACCCATGCGCAAGCACTTCACCAAGATCCTGAGTGCTTGGAAGCAAGAGTTGATGATCGGCGTCGACAAGACCGTTGACCATATGAAAGAAGAGGCGGCCAACTTTGCCGACCCAGCGGACCGTGCCTCGCAAGAGGAAGAGTTCGCCCTTGAACTGCGCGCCCGCGATCGCGAGCGCAAGCTGATCAAGAAGATCGACAAGACCCTGCAATTGATTGTCGACGAGGAATACGGCTGGTGCGAAGCCTGTGGCATCGAGATCGGCCTGCGCCGTCTGGAAGCTCGCCCTACCGCTGACCTGTGCTTCGATTGCAAGGAAGTGGCAGAGAAGAAAGAAAAGCAGGTCGGCAAAGCCTGATCGTGCTTTTCATCGAACGGGGCGCTCAGGCGCCCCGTTTTTCATTGTGAAGATGACGTAAACCATGACTGCCTCCCCCTACGTCGGGCGCTTCGCCCCTACCCCCAGTGGTTTCCTGCACTTCGGCTCGCTGGTGGCCGCCCTGGCCTCGTGGCTGGACGCCCGCGCCGTCAATGGCCGCTGGCTGCTGCGCATGGAAGACACCGACCCGCCGCGCGAGATGCCCGGCGCCCGCGATGCGATCCTGCGCACCCTCGAAGGCTACGGCCTGCACTGGGACGGCCAGGTGGTGTACCAGAGCCAGCGCCATGCTGCCTATGCCGACGTGGTCGAGCACCTGTTCCGTCAGGGGCTGGCTTACGCCTGCACCTGCTCGCGCAAACAACTTGAGGGCAGCAACGGCATCTACCCTGGCACTTGCCGCAACGCCGGTCACGCCCGCGAGGGCGCGGCGATCCGCTTGCGCGTGCCGGAGCTGAGCTATCGCTTCGATGATCGTGTGCAAGGGCCGTTCGCCCAGCACCTGGGCCGCGAAGTCGGCGACTTCATCATTCAACGCCGCGATGGTTTGTATGCCTACCAGCTGGCGGTGGTGCTGGACGATGCCTGGCAAGGCGTTACCGATATCGTGCGCGGCGCCGACTTACTCGACAACACCCCGCGTCAGCTGTACCTGCAAGAACTGCTGGGTTTTTCCCAGCCGCGCTACCTGCACATCCCGTTGCTGATCCAGCCCGACGGGCACAAGTTGGGTAAATCGTACCGCTCGCCACCGCTGGCACCTGAGCAGGCCACCCCCCTCCTGCTGCGCGCGCTGCGTGCACTGGGCCAAGCGACCGAGCCTGCGCTTGAGCAGGCCAGCCCGGCTGAGGTGCTGGAGATCGCGCGCCAGCGTTGGCGCCCTGAGGCCATCGCCCGCCAGCTGACCCTGGCCGAGGCTGATCTGCGCTAGTTGCCGGTCCCGCGCCGTGGGCTCGCTGCAGCCCTTGGCGCGCGGTAAAAATCGAGCAAATTCAATTTCTTGCCCACAGCCGTAGAATCCCGCTAGCATCGGCCCGGCCATTGGCGCCGATTTGCGCCAATAATAAGTGCAAATCCGCAGCGCCCACTCATCGAGGCCCGCATGTACATCTATCGCTTGGTCCTGCTGCTGGTGGTCGGGATCTACCTGTTCTCGCCGGCCATCATGGACTGGTGGATCGAGCCCACCGGCGCCTGGTACCGCCCGTACCTGCTGTGGCTGATCCTGATCGTCGTCACCTTCATCCTGCAGAGCCAACGAGATGCCGATGAGCTTTAGCCTGACCCAGATGATCCTGATCAGCGCCGGGTACCTGCTGGTACTGTTCGGCGTGGCCTGGATCAGCGAGCGCGGGCTGATCCCGCGTTCGGTCATCCGTCACCCGCTGACCTATACCTTGTCGCTCGGCGTCTACGCCAGCGCCTGGGCCTTCTACGGCTCGGTCGGCCTGGCCTATCAGTATGGCTATGGCTTTCTTGCCTGTTACCTGGGCGTGTCGGGGGCGTTTCTGCTGGCGCCGGTGCTGCTCTATCCGATCCTGAAGATCACCCGCACCTACCAGTTGTCATCCCTGGCCGACCTGCTCGCGTTTCGCTTTCGCAGCACCTGGGCCGGCGCGCTGACCACCATCTTCATGTTGATTGGCGTGCTGCCGCTGCTGGCCCTGCAGATCCAGGCGGTGGCCGACTCGATCAATATCCTCACCGGCGAGCCGGTCAAGGCCCGGGTCGCGTTCGCCTTTTGTGCGCTGATCACCCTGTTCACCATCTTCTTCGGCTCGCGCCATATCGCCACACGCGAGAAACACGAAGGGCTGGTGTTCGCCATCGCCTTCGAGTCGGTGATCAAGCTGATCGCCCTCGGCGGGGTCGGCCTGTATGCGCTGTATGGTGTGTTCGGCGGCCCACACGGCCTGGAAGTGTGGCTGCTGCAAAACCAGACCGCCCTCGCCGCGCTGCACACGCCACTGCAGGAGGGCCCATGGCGCACGTTGCTGCTGGTGTTCTTCGCCTCGGCGATCGTCATGCCGCACATGTACCACATGGCCTTTACCGAAAACCTCAGCCCGCGCGCACTGGTCAGCGCCAGCTGGGGCCTGCCGTTGTTCCTGCTGCTGATGAGCCTGGCCGTGCCGCTGATCCTGTGGGCAGGGCTGCGCCTGGGCGCGAGCACCAACCCCGAGTATTTCACCCTTGGCCTGGGCATTGCCGCCAATAATGAGGCACTGGCACTGCTGGCTTACGTCGGCGGTTTGTCGGCTTCCAGCGGGCTGATCATCGTCACCACCCTGGCGCTGTCGGGCATGGCCCTCAACCACCTGGTGCTACCGCTGTATCAGCCACCAGCCGAAGGCAATATCTATCGCTGGCTGAAGTGGACCCGGCGCGCGCTGATCGTCGCCATCATCACCGCCGGCTTCGTCTTCTACCTGACCCAGAACAACCACCAGAGTCTGGCCAACCTCGGCATCGTTGCCTTTGTCGCCACCTTGCAGTTCCTCCCCGGCGTGCTTTCGGTGCTGTACTGGCCGACCGCCAACCGCCGTGGCTTCATCGCCGGCCTGCTGGCGGGCATGCTGGTGTGGATGGTGACCATGCTGTTGCCGCTGCTGGGCAACCTGCAGGGCTTCTATATCCCGCTGCTGGACATGATCTATGTGCTCGACGACACCAGCTGGCACATGGCGGCGATTGCGTCGCTGGCCGCCAACGTCTTGCTGTTCACGCTGATCTCGCTGTTCACCAACGCCAGCAGTGAAGAAGTCAGCGCCGCTGAAGCCTGTGCGGTCGACAACGTGCGCCGGCCACAGCGGCGTGAACTGTACGCCGCTTCGCCGCAGGAGTTCGCCACCCAGCTGGCCAAACCGCTGGGCGCCAAGGCTGCGCAAAAAGAAGTCGAGCAAGCCCTGCGCGACTTGTACCTGCCGTTCGACGAACGCCGCCCTTACGCCCTGCGCCGTCTGCGCGATCGCATCGAGGCCAACCTGTCCGGCCTGATGGGCCCAAGCGTTGCGCAGGACATGGTCGAAACCTTCTTGCCGTACAAATCCGGCAACGAAAATTACGTAACCGAAGATATCCACTTCATCGAAAGCCGTCTTGAGGATTACCACTCGCGCCTGACCGGCCTGGCCGCCGAGCTCGATGCGCTGCGCCGTTACCACCGCCAGACCTTGCAGGAGCTGCCCATGGGCGTCTGCTCGCTGGCCAAGGATCAAGAGATCCTGATGTGGAACAAGGCCATGGAAGAGCTGACCGGGATTGCCGCCAAGCACGTGGTCGGCTCGCGCCTGGTCACCATCGCCGAGCCCTGGCGCGGGCTGCTGCAGGGCTTTATCGACCTGCCCGACGAGCACCTGCACAAGCAGCGCCTGGGCCTCGACGGCCAGACCCGCTGGCTCAACCTGCACAAAGCCGCCATCGACGAGCCTTTGGCACCGGGCAACAGCGGCCTGGTGCTGCTGGTCGAGGACCTCACCGATACCCAGGCGCTGGAAGACAAACTGGTGCATTCCGAGCGCCTGGCCAGCATTGGCCGCCTTGCCGCCGGGGTCGCCCACGAGATCGGCAACCCGATCACCGGCATCGCCTGCCTGGCGCAGAACCTGCGCGAAGAGCGTGAGGACGATGGCGAGATCACCGAGCTGTCCAGCCAGATCATCGAGCAGACCAAACGCGTCTCGCGCATCGTCCAGTCATTGATGAGCTTCGCCCATGCCGGCGGCAGCCACCAGAACAACGAAGAGCCGGTGTGCCTGGCCGAGGTCGCCCAGGATGCGATCGGCCTGCTGGCCCTCAACCGGCGCAATTTCGAGGTGCAGTTCTTCAACCTGTGCGACCCGGATCACTGGGCCGAGGGTGACCCACAGCGCCTCGCCCAGGTGCTCATCAACCTGCTGTCCAACGCCCGTGATGCCTCGCCCGCCGGCAGTGCCGTGCGCGTGCGCAGTGAAGTCAGCGAGCACACCGTCGACCTGGTGGTCGAGGACGAGGGCAGCGGCATTCCGAAAAACATCATGGACCGCCTGTTCGAACCGTTCTTCACCACCAAGGACCCTGGCGAGGGAACCGGACTGGGGCTTGCACTGGTCTATTCCATCGTGGAAGAGCATTATGGGCAAATCACCATCGACAGCCCCGCCGATATCGAACGGCAGCGTGGCACCCGGATCCGCGTGACCCTGCCCCGGCATGTCGTAGCGACGTCCCCTGAAATTCGCGACCGTCGAGAGAATTGAATCAATGCCGCATATTCTGATCGTCGAAGACGAAACCATCATCCGCTCGGCCTTGCGTCGTCTGCTTGAACGCAACCAGTACCAGGTCAGCGAAGCGGGCTCGGTGCAGGAAGCCCAGGAACGCTTCAGCATTGCCACATTTGACCTGATCGTCAGCGACCTGCGCCTGCCTGGCGCCCCCGGTACCGAGCTGATCAAGCTAGGCCAGGGCATCCCGGTGCTGATCATGACCAGCTACGCCAGCCTGCGCTCGGCGGTCGACTCGATGAAAATGGGCGCGGTCGATTACATCGCCAAGCCGTTCGACCACGACGAGATGCTGCAGGCAGTTGCGCGCATTCTGCGTGATCGCCAGAACGCCCCGGCGGCCGCCACCAGCAGCCTCGAGCCGCGCAGCAACGGCAAACCGGCTGTTGCCGACAAGGGCAGCCACAATGCTGCCAACGGCGAGATCGGCATCATTGGCACCTGCGCGCCGATGCAGGACCTCTACAGCAAGATCCGCAAAGTGGCACCGACCGACTCCAATGTGTTGATCCAGGGTGAGTCGGGTACCGGCAAAGAGCTGGTCGCACGCGCACTGCACAATCTGTCGCGACGGGCCAAGGCGCCGATGATTTCGGTCAACTGCGCAGCCATCCCTGAAACCTTGATCGAGTCGGAACTGTTCGGCCACGAAAAAGGCGCGTTCACCGGCGCCAGCGCCGGCCGTGCCGGTTTGGTCGAAGCGGCTGACGGCGGCACGCTGTTCCTCGATGAAATCGGCGAGCTGCCACTCGAAGCCCAGGCGCGCCTGTTGCGCGTGCTGCAGGAAGGCGAGATCCGCCGGGTTGGCGCGGTGCAATCGCAAAAGGTCGACGTGCGCCTGATCGCTGCGACCCACCGTGACCTGAAAAATCTGGCCAAGGTCGGCCAATTCCGCGAAGACCTTTATTACCGCCTGCACGTGATCGCCCTCAAGCTGCCGGCCTTGCGCGAGCGCGGCAGTGACGTCAACGAAATCGCCAGCGCCTTCCTCGCCCGCCAGAGCGCACGCATCGGTCGCGATGACCTGCACTTCTCCAGCGAGGCCGAGCAGGCGATTCGTCATTACAGCTGGCCGGGTAACGTGCGCGAGTTGGAAAACGCGGTCGAGCGCTCGGTGATCCTCAGCGAGAGCCCGGAAATTTCCGCCGAGCTGCTGGGCATCGACATCGAGCTGAGTGACCTGGACGACGATGACCTGCTTGACGGCATGTCCGCCCTGGGCAGCGTCAGTGCCGGTAACGCCAGCCACGAGCCGACCGAGGATCTGTCGCTGGAAGACTACTTCCAGCACTTCGTGCTTGAGCATCAGGACCACATGACCGAGACCGAACTGGCGCGCAAGCTTGGCGTCAGCCGTAAATGCCTGTGGGAGCGGCGCCAGCGCCTGGGCATCCCACGGCGCAAGAGCAACGCCACCAGCGACAACTGATCGGCGCCCAATAACGGGGCAAGCCGTCTACCACGGGGTTACCGTGGCAGAGGGCTTGCCCCGTTTGCGTTTGTGCAGGTAACACGCCAGCGCGCCTGCAAAAATCTGTTACCCATCCCCGCCTGCCGTAACAGCCACCGAGGCGTACGGTAACGAAATTTCTACATCTGCTCCGCTCTCGACCTGAGCAAAACCCGGAAAACCCCCGTATTTGCTGGGTTTTCAAAAGTTGGCACGGCACCTGCTATATCTTTGGTACAAGAACAATAACAAGCATTGCAACTCAGAATAAGAACAAGACGAAACGGCTCACGCACAATAAAAACAAGACGGCGGAGGCGCAGCTAACTGATTCTTTTGGAGAGGAGTTGTGTTTGGGGCTTGCCCCACGACCAGGCAGAGAACAACAAAAACTGCACTAAAGCAGCGCCTACACTGGTTGGATCGACAGATCAGCATCACCTCAGCGGCCAAAGCAATCCGTTTGCTCTTTACCCCCGGTTTGGGGGTCGTCCACAAGTTTCGCGCTTTGTGGGCAGGGCACTCAACAAAAACAAGAAGCCCAGCAGAAAAACAATAAGAGCACGCAACGACTTCTTGGGGAGCTTAGGCTCCCCTTGTCGTTTCCGCCTCCCGCGCAAGCACCCGTGGCATACCGCCTACACCATCCCCGAAGTAAATGCTAGAATCCCCGCCCATCATGCGGCCATTCTCTATCCCTTGGCCGAACATTCCTTCAAACAGTGCATCCCATGCTGAAGAAGTTGTTCCAGTCGTTCCGTCCTCCCGTTAGTGGTCAACACCACAGGCGCACCACGCCTGAAGTGATCAACAAGAGCCAGCACTCGCTGCAGCGCAGCCAGTTCAGCCGCCATGCGGTGGGCATTGTCGATCGCCTGCAGGCTGCCGGATACCAGGCTTACCTGGTTGGCGGCTGTGTGCGTGACATGCTCCTGGGCATCACGCCCAAAGACTTCGATGTCGCCACCAGCGCCACGCCTGAACAGGTCCGTGCCGAGTTTCGCAATGCGCGAATCATTGGCCGCCGCTTCAAGCTGGTTCACGTGCATTTCGGCCGTGAAATCATCGAAGTGGCCACTTTCCGTGCCCACCACAGCGATGAAGGCGAGGGCGACAGCCACCGTTCGTCGCATAATGCCAGCGGTCGTATTTTGCGCGACAACGTCTACGGCACCCTCGAAGACGACGCCCAGCGCCGCGACTTCACGGTCAATGCGCTGTACTATGACCCGGTCAGCGAGCGCATCCTCGACTACGCCAACGGCATGCCCGATGTGCGTAACCGCCTGCTGCGCCTGATTGGCGACCCGGTCCATCGTTACCAGGAAGACCCGGTGCGCATGCTGCGCGCGGTGCGCTTTGCGGCCAAGCTCAACTTCGGCATCGAAAAGCACACGGTGCAGCCGATCCGCGAGCTGGCACCGATGCTGCGCGATATCCCGCCAGCACGGCTGTTCGAGGAATGCCTCAAGCTGTTCCTCTCCGGCCACGGCGCCATCGCCTTCGAAATGCTGGTCGACCTGCATCTATTTGAACCGTTGTTCCCAGGCAGCAGCCACGCCCTGGAAGAGCGCCCAAGCTACACCCACACGCTGATCAGCAACGCCTTGATGAACACCGACCTGCGCGTCAAGCAGGGCAAACCGGTAACGCCGGCGTTCCTCTTCGCGGCCATGCTCTGGCCGGCCCTACCGGGCCGTGCACTGTACCTGCAGAGCCAAGGCGTACCGCCGATCCCGGCAATGAACCAGGCCGCCCACGACCTGATCGCCGAACAGTGCCAGCGCATTGCAATCCCCAAGCGCTTCACCCTGCCGATCCGCGAGATCTGGGACATGCAGGAGCGCCTGCCACGGCGCAGCGGCAAACGCGCCGACATGCTCCTGGACAACCCGCGCTTCCGCGCTGGCTACGACTTCCTGCTGCTGCGCGAGAGCGCCGGCGAGGAAACCGAAGAGCTGGGCCAGTGGTGGACCGACTACCAGGACGCCAACGACAGCGAACGCCGGGCCATGATCGCCGAGCTGGGCAGCCGTGATGACGGCAGCGGCGCCGCGCCACGCAAACGCAAGCGCAGCGGTACCAAGCGCAAGCGCAGTGCTGACGAAGCGTTCGACTAAGCATGAGCGTGCGCGTGTACATCGGCCTGGGCAGCAACCTGGCCGAACCTGCCGAGCAACTGCGCAGCGCCCTCGATGCCTTGGACAAGGCCGAGGGCACGCGCCTGGCAGCGGTTTCCGGCTTCTACGCCAGCGACTCGCTGCTGCCCGGCCAGCCGCGCTACACCAATGCCGTAGCCGCGCTCGACACCACGCTCGAGCCGCTGCAGCTGCTCGATGCGCTGCAGGCGATCGAGAACGATCAAGGGCGCGTGCGTCAGGAACGCTGGGGCCCACGCACCCTCGACCTGGATGTGCTGCTGTTTGGCCAACAGGTGCTCGACAGCCCGCGCCTGACCGTGCCGCACTACCACATGCACGCGCGCCCGTTCGTGCTCTACCCGCTGGCTGAGCTGGTGCCTGCCGACTTCGTCCTCGCCGATGGTCGCAGCCTTGCGCAAATGCTCGCCGCCTGCCCGTTCAGCGGCCTCGAACGCCTGTAATTCGGGCGATCTTGACGGCGGTAACGCCAGTAACACCCTTGCCGTAACAATGCGGTAACAGGGTGATTGACTTCCCTCCCCTCGCTCACGACTATAGGCATCCCGTGGCCTCGACGCGCCACACTTAACCTATTTGGGCCCGGGCGGGTCTGAACATCACGAACGATGATGTGCCGCTCCGCATCGCACCTGCGCAAGGTTGTACCCAGGTCGATTGCACAGCGCCTGAACGAGGACTTTCTACATGCCTGAAGTAACCCTGACCACCCTGCATGGCCTCAAGGCCAAGGGTGAGAAAATCGCCATGCTGACCTGCTATGACGCCACCTTCGCCAAGGCTGCCAGCCAGGCCGGGGTCGACGTGTTGCTGGTGGGTGACTCGCTGGGAATGGTCCTGCAAGGGCATGACAGCACGCTGCCGGTGACCACTGCAGAAATGGCCTACCACACGACCTGCGTCAAACGCGGCAACGACGGCGCACTGATCCTCGCCGATCTGCCGTTCATGGCCCACGCCACGCCTGAGCAGGCCTTCGCCAACTGCGCCAGCCTGATGCAGGCCGGCGCGCACATGATCAAGCTCGAAGGCGCGGCCTGGCTGAGCGAGACCATTCGCCTGCTGGCCGAACGTGGCGTGCCGGTGTGCGCCCACATGGGCCTGACCCCGCAGACGGTCAACGTGCTCGGCGGTTACAAGGTGCAGGGTCGGCAGGAAGCCCAGGCGCGGCAGATGCGCGCCGACGCGATTGCTCTGGAGCAAGCCGGTGCGGCCATGCTACTGCTCGAATGCGTGCCCAGCGAGCTGGCTGCGGAGATCACCCAGGCCGTGGCCATTCCGGTGATCGGCATCGGTGCCGGTAACGCCACCGACGGCCAGGTGCTGGTGCTGCACGACATGCTCGGCCTGTCGCTGACCGGGCGCATGCCCAAGTTCGTCAAGAACTTCATGCTCGGCCAGGCCGATATCCAAGGCGCCCTGAGTGCTTACGTGGCGGCGGTCAAAGACGTCAGCTTCCCGGCTGCAGAACACGGGTTCAGCGCATGAATACCGTCAAGAGCGTCCGTGAACTGCGCGCAGCCGTGGCCCGCGCCCGCAGCGAAGGCAAGCGCATCGCCTTTGTCCCGACCATGGGCAACCTGCACAGCGGCCACGTCGCCCTGGTGACCAAAGCCACCCAGCGCGCCGACTTCGTCGTGGCGAGCATCTTCGTCAACCCGCTGCAGTTTGGCGCCGGCGAGGACCTCGACAGCTACCCGCGCACCCTTGCCGCTGACCAGGAGCGCCTGCTCGAGGCAGGCTGTCATTTGCTGTTCGCGCCGACCGTGGATGAAATGTACCCCGACGGCACCACAGTGCAGACCCGGGTCAGCGTGCCGCAACTGTCCGAAGGCCTGTGTGGCGCCAGCCGCCCGGGGCATTTCGAAGGCGTGGCCACGGTCGTCAGCAAGCTGTTCAATATGGTCCAGCCCGACCTGGCCGTGTTCGGCGAAAAGGACTACCAGCAACTGGCGGTGATCCGCACCATGGTGCGCGACCTGAACATGCCGATCCATATCATCGGCGAGCCAACCGTACGCGCCGATGATGGCCTGGCGCTGTCCTCGCGCAACGGCTACCTGACGCCCGAGCAACGCGCTGCAGCGCCGGCGCTGTACCGCGAGCTGAGCGTGATGGCCGACGCCATCCGCCATGGCCAGCGCGACTTTGCCGAGCTGATCGTGGCCGGTCAGGCCCAACTGCTGGCGGCAGGCTTTCGCCCGGACTATCTGGAAGTGCGCCACGCACTGACCCTGCGCCCGGCCATGGCCGATGACCGCGACGTGGTGGTAATTGCCGCAGCGTACCTGGGCACCACACGCCTGATCGACAACTTGTACCTGCATCTGGACGAGCCCACCGCCTGATTGCAACCCGGGGCCGCCACGCGGCCCCAAATTATCCCCGCCTGACCCCATTCCCCCCGCGCCAGCCATGCCTATAATGATCAACTGCCTGCAACTGCCAGCGGCTGCCAGTTGTCCAAGGCCAGATCATGCATCAAGGAAACCCTTCGCAATGGCGTATTACCGTACCCCCCATGATGTGACGACGCTGCCAGCCTGGCAGGCGCTGCAACAACACCGCGACGCCATGCAGGATTTCAGCATGCGCGACGCCTTCGCGGCCAATCCGCAACGCTTCGATCAGTTCTCCCTGAGCAGCTGCGGGCTGTTTCTCGATTACTCGAAAAACCTGATCAACGATGAGACCCGCAAGCTGCTGGTCAACCTGGCCACCGACGTCGACCTGGCAGCAGCCATCAAGTCGATGTTCAGCGGCGAGATCATCAACGCCTCCGAAGGCCGCCCGGTACTGCACACCGCCCTGCGCCGCCCGGTTGGCGACAAACTCAGCGTCAACGGCGTCAACGTGATGCCCGAAGTGCACAAGGTACTCAACCAGATCACCGAGCTGGTCGGCCGCATTCATGACGGGCTGTGGCGCGGCTACAGCGAAAAACCGATCACCGACGTGGTCAACATCGGCATCGGCGGCTCGTTCCTCGGCCCTGAGTTGGTTTCCGAAGCCTTGCTGCCGTACGCCCAGCGCGGCGTGCGCTGCCACTACCTGGCCAATATCGACGGCAGCGAATTCCACGAGCTGTCGGCCAAGCTTGCGGCCGAGACGACCCTGTTCATCGTATCGTCGAAGTCGTTCAACACCCTCGAAACCCTGAAGAACGCCATGGCCGCCCGCACCTGGTACCTGGCCCAGGGTGGCTCCGAAGCCGAGCTGTACCGTCACTTCATCGCGGTCTCGAGCAACAAGGCCGCAGCCGTCGCGTTCGGTATCCGCGAAGAAAACATCTTCCCGATGTGGGACTGGGTTGGCGGGCGTTACTCACTGTGGTCGGCGATTGGTTTGCCAATTGCGCTGGCCATCGGCACGGCCAACTTCAAGGAGCTGCTGTCGGGCGCCTACACCATGGACCAGCACTTCCAGACCGCGCCGTTCGAGCAGAACATGCCGGTGCTGCTGGCCCTGCTTGGCGTCTGGTACGGCAACTTCTGGGATGCGCGCAGCCACGCGATCCTGCCGTACGACCATTACCTGCGCAACATCACCAAGCACCTGCAGCAGTTGGACATGGAGTCCAACGGCAAGAGCGTGCTGCAGGATGGCAGCCCGGCGCCAACCGCGACCGGCCCGGTGATCTGGGGCGGCGTTGGCTGCAACGGCCAGCATGCCTATCACCAGTTGCTGCACCAGGGCACCCAACTGATCCCGGCCGACTTTATCGTGCCGGTGGTGAGCTTCAACCCGGTGGCCGACCATCACCAGTGGCTGTACGCCAACTGCCTGTCGCAGAGCCAGGCACTGATGCTCGGCAAGACCCGCGAAGAAGCCGAGGCCGAGCTGCGTGGCAAGGGCCTGAACGAAGCCGACGTGGCCAAGCTGGCGCCGCACAAGGTTATCCCTGGCAACCGCCCGAGCAACACCCTGGTGGTCGAGCGGATCAGCCCGCGTCGCCTCGGCGCGCTGGTGGCGATGTATGAGCACAAGGTGTTCGTGCAGAGCGTGATCTGGGGCATCAATGCCTTTGACCAATGGGGCGTCGAGCTGGGCAAAGAGCTCGGCAAAGGCGTGTACCAACGCCTGGTCGGCGCTCAGGAAGAAGCCGCTGAAGACGGCTCCACCCAAGGCCTGATCAATTACTTCCGCGGTCGTCACCGCGGCTGATCAAGCCCTGCTGCAAGCCCCGGCGCGGGGCCAGCTTGCCCTCTGCAGTAGCGTTCGATTGAGCGGTACTGCAGGGGGCAAGCTGGCCCCGCGCTTTGCATTGCGCCGGCAACCCCGGAGGAACACCCGCGCCGACTACACTGTCCATCGAATAGCCGTTGCACTTCATCCTGCCTTGCGCGACGCGGTGAGGTGCAGTCCCTTGCCACGACAAGAGCAGGACCACCCGCCATGTTCGATCTCAGCAAGTACCCCACCGCCCTCGCCGTCAGCCAGGCCGCCGAGCTCAGCGCCGACGACTATCAACGCCTCTATCGACAGTCGATCGATGACCCGGACAGCTTCTGGGCCGAGCAAGCCAAGCGGCTGGACTGGATCAAGCCCTGGAGCAGCGTGCAACAGGCCGACCTTGCCAGCGGCGATGCCAAATGGTTCGCCGGCGGCAAGCTCAACGTCAGCTACAACTGCATCGACCGCCACCTGGCCAAACGGGGTGAGCAGACCGCGCTGCTCTGGGAAGGCGACGACCCCAAGGATTCGCAGGCCATTAGCTACCGCGAGCTGCACCGCCAGGTCTGCCGCCTGGCCAACGCACTGAAGGCGCGCGGGGTGAGCAAGGGCGATCGGGTGTGCATCTACATGCCGATGATCCCTGAGGCGGCTTACGCCATGCTTGCCTGCAGCCGCATCGGCGCGATCCACTCGGTGGTATTTGGTGGCTTCTCGCCCGACGCCCTGCGCGACCGCATCCTGGATGCCGACTGCCGCACGGTGATTACCGCTGATGAAGGCGTGCGGGGCGGCAAACGTGTACCGCTCAAGCAGAACGTCGACAAGGCCCTGGCCAGCTGCCCGGCCGTCAACAGCGTATTCGTGGTGCGCCGCACCGGTGGTGAAGTGGCCTGGGACAACCAGCGCGACCTCTGGTACCACACCGCCACCGAGCTTGCCGGTGACGACTCCCCACCCGAGCCGATGGATGCCGAAGACCCGCTGTTCATCCTGTATACCTCCGGCAGCACCGGCAAACCCAAAGGCGTGCTGCACACCACCGGCGGCTATCTGCTGCAGGCCGCGATGACCTTCAAGGTGGTATTCGATTACCGCGACGGCGAAGTGTTCTGGTGCACCGCCGATGTCGGCTGGGTCACCGGCCACAGCTATATCGTCTATGGCCCGCTGGCCAACGGGGCGATCTCGCTGATGTTCGAAGGCGTGCCCAACTACCCCGACAGCTCGCGTTTCTGGCAGGTCATCGACAAGCATCAGGTGAATATCTTCTACACCGCTCCTACCGCCCTGCGCGCCCTGATGCGCGAAGGCCCAGGCCCCCTACAGGACACCTCGCGGGAAAGCCTGCGCCTGCTCGGCAGTGTCGGCGAGCCGATCAACCCGGAAGCCTGGGAGTGGTACTTTCATCAGGTTGGCAAAGAACGCTGCCCGATCGTCGACACCTGGTGGCAGACCGAAACCGGCGGCATCATGCTCAGCCCGCTGCCGGGCAATGGGCAGATCAAACCGGGTTGCGCCACCCAGCCGATGTTTGGCGTGCAACCGGTACTACTCGATGACAAAGGCGCAGTGATCGACGGGCCAGGTTCGGGCCTGCTGGCAATCAAAGCCAGCTGGCCGGCGCAGATCCGCAGCGTCTACGGCGACCAGCAACGCATGGTCGACACCTACTTCAAGCCCTTCGCCGGCTACTATTTCACCGGCGACGGCGCCCGCCGCGACGCCGATGGCGACTACTGGATCACCGGGCGAGTCGATGATGTGATCAACGTCTCCGGCCACCGGATCGGTACGGCAGAAGTGGAAAGCGCGCTGGTGCTGCACGACGGCATCGCCGAGGCGGCCGTGGTCGGCTATCCGCACGACCTCAAGGGCCAGGGTATCTATGCCTTCGTCACGCCGATGAATGGCGTGAGCGCAGACGACGCCCTCAAGGCTGAACTGCTGGCGTTGGTCAGCAAGGAGATCGGCAGCTTCGCCAAACCGGAGATGATCCAGTGGGCACCGGCCCTGCCCAAGACCCGCTCGGGCAAGATCATGCGGCGTATACTGCGCAAGATCGCCTGCAACGAGCTGGACTCGCTGGGTGACACCTCGACCCTGGCCGATGCCAGCGTCGTGCAGGGCTTGATCGATACTCGCCTCAACCAATAGCTAGAGGTAGCCCATGGCGGGCTGCCGCGCATTGCAGGTCGCCATGGAAGCCTTACGCCGTCGTATCGAAACCCAGGTCATGAGCCTGACTGGCCTGGCCCTCGGCCAGCTTGACCTGGAGTCACCCAAAGGTGACCCCGGCCTGTTTGGCCCCGACAGCGTCAGCTGGCAGGTGCACGGCGATTTCCCGAGCATGCTGGTCGGCGGTATCAGTGCCTTGATGCTGCAACTGCTGCACCCGCTGGCCCTGGCCGGGGTGTGGGATCACTCCAACTTTCGCGAAGACCTGCTCGGGCGCCTGCGCCGCACCAGCCAATTCATCTCCGGCACCACCTTTGGCTCGACCCGCGACGCCAACTGGTTGATCGACAAGGTACGCACCATCCACCTCAAAGTCGTCGGCACCGCCGCCGATGGCCGGCCTTATGCCGCCAGTGACCCGGACCTGCTGACCTGGGTGCACGTTGCCGAGGTCAGCAGCTTCATGGCCGCCCACCTGCGTTACCGCAACCCGCATCTGGCGCAGGCTGATCAGGACGCGTACTACAACGAAATCGCCCTGATCGCCGAGCGCCTCGGCGCGCGCGACGTGCCACGCTCCTGTGCGCAAATCGAGGCCTACCTGCAACGCATGCGTCCGCAGTTGCGCTGCGATGCGCGCAGTCTGGAGGTGATCGATATCCTGCTCAAGGCACCGGCGCCAAGCCGCCTGGCAGCCCCCGTGGGCAAGCTGATGCTGCGGGCGGGCATCGAACTGTTACCAGGCTGGGGCCGGGATATGCTTGAGCTGCAACAAGGGCCACTGAGCCGGCGCTTGATCCGGGTAGGTATCGAGCGCACCGCGCCAGTCCTGCGCTGGGCCATGCGCGACAGCTCGGCGCACCGCGCGCGGCGGCGAATGGGCATCGAATAAGGTCATTCGGCTGATTCTGCGGAACCGATTTAACGTGCCATACTCCAAGCACTCCCGCTCGGACAGACGATGCTGCACATGCCCAAAGGATTGACTCGCGCCCTCGGCGCCATGCTGGCCCTCGTGGCCTTGTACAGCCTGCTCGGCTTCTTCATCCTTCCAGGCATTGGCCTACGCATTGCCAATCAACAGCTGGCCCAATACGCGACGGTGCCGGCGCAGCTGCAACGTATCGAATTCAACCCGTTCAGCCTCGAGCTGACCCTGTGGGGTTTGCAGGTCGGCGAGCCGGGCAAAGAGCAACTGGGTTTTGAGCGTTTGTACGCCAACCTGTCGCTGGACAGCCTGTGGAGCGGCGCCCTGCACCTGGATGCAGTGGAGCTGGACAAACCGCGCAACGAAATCCTCTTCGGCAAAAACGGCAGCCTCAACCTGACTCAGCTGTTCAAACTGCCGCCCAGCGAAGCCAAGCCAGACGAGCCAGCCAGCGACCCGTTCCCGCTGCGTATCGGCAGCATCAAGCTCACGGAAGGCTACCTGCACTTCCAGGACCTGCGCCCGAGCGAGCCGATCGAGTTTCTCTACGACTCGATGAATTTCGAGCTAAAGAACCTCAGCACCCTCCCCGACGACAGCGCCGACATGACCTTGGTCGCCATCGGCCCCGCCGGTGGGCGGATCGACTGGAAAGGCACACTCGGCCTGGCGCCGATCAGCTCGCAAGGCACCCTGAAAATCACCGACGGCAACATGAAGGCGTTCTGGCCTTACGTGCGTGACGCGGTGCCGCTGGTGCTGGAAGAAGGCGTGATCAGCCTCGATACCCACTACACGCTCAACCTGTCGAAACAGACCGAGCTGCTGCTCGACAACACTCAGGTACGCATCGCGCCGTTCGCCATCAAGGCACCGGACGGCAGGCAACTGGCGCGGCTGGCCAATCTCGAAGTCAGCGAAACCTCGATCGATCTGGCCAAGCAACTGGTCACCGTAGGCAAGATCCGCAGCAGCAAGCTGGAGACCTGGGCCGCCTTGGAACAGGACGGCCAGCTCGACTGGCAGACGCTGTTCGCCAGCCAGCCAGCCAAAGCCACCCCCAAGGAGAAAGCCGAACCTGCCGCGGCCGAGCCGACAGCGCAGGAAAAAGCAGCCGCCGCGCCGAGTAAGCCGTGGCAAGTATTGCTCAAGGACGTTCAAGCGCGCGATTACATGATTCACCTGGCAGACCGCAGCCAGAAAGAACCGGTCACCCTGGATGTCGGCCCGCTCAACCTCGACATGCAGGGCTATGACAGCCTCAACAAGTCGCCGTTTACCCTCAAACTGGATACCACCGTCGGCAAGCAAGGCAAATTGCAAGCCTCCGGCCAGGTCAACCTGGCGCCGGTCACCGCCAAGCTCGATGTCAGCACCCGCGACATCGACCTGCGCATCGCCCAGGCCTACATCAGCCCGTTCATTCAGCTTGAACTGCGCAGCGGCATGCTCGCCAGCGAGCTCAAGGTCGATCTGCAAAATACGGCGCCGCTGGCCTTTACCGTCACCGGTACCGCCACCGTCAACCAGTTGCATACCCTCGACACGATCAAGGACCGCGACTTCGTCAAATGGCAGCAGCTCGACCTCAATGGGTTGTCATACGTGCACGGCGATGCGCTGACCATCGACCAAGTCAAGCTGCTGCAGCCATATGCGCGTTTCATCATCAACGAAGACCGCACCACCAACGTTGATGACCTGCTGATTCCGCAGCCAGCCGGCGCTACCAAAAGCACCGCAGAAAAACCGGTGACTCCCAGCAACAGCAAGCCACTGGGCATTCGTATCGGCAAGATCGACATCAACGACGGCTCGGCCAACTTTGCCGACCTGACCCTGACGCCAAACTTCGCCACAGCCGTGCAGCAGCTCAATGGCCAGGTCGGCACCATCGACAACCGCCAGCCAGCGCCGGCCAAGGTCGATATCAAGGGCAAGGTCGACCGCTATGCACCGGTCACCATCAAGGGCGCGCTCAACCCGTTCAACCCGATGGCCAGCCTGGACATCGCCACCAGCTTCAAACGCGTCGAGCTGACCACACTGACGCCCTACTCCGGCAAGTTTGCCGGCTTTCGCATTCGCAAGGGCCGGCTCAACCTGGACGTGCACTACCTGATCACCAATGGCCAGCTCAAGGCAGAAAACAAGCTGGTGATCGAGCAACTGCAACTGGGTGAGAAGGTCGACAGCCCCGACGCCGTCGACCTGCCGATCCGCCTGGCGGTGGCGCTGCTCAAGGACACCGACGGCACCATCTCGATCGAGCTGCCGGTGACCGGCGACCTCAACAACCCGCAGTTCAGCGTCATGCCGATCGTTTGGCAAACCCTGCGCAATCTGGTCCTGCGTGCCGCCCAGGCGCCGTTCAAGTTCATTGGCGGGCTGGTCTCCGGCGGCAGCTCGCAGGACCTGGGTACGGTCGCGTTCAGCGCCGGCTCCAGCGACCTCAGCGGCGATGCCCAAGCGGCCCTGGACAAACTGGCGACCGCGCTCAACGAACGCCCTGAATTGCGCCTGGAGATCGAAGGCACCAGCGCCCAGACCAGCGATGGCCCGTTGATCGCCGAGCAGCGCCTGGAGCGTGAGTATCAGTCGATCTGGTACAAGATCCTGCAGCGCCGCGGCGACAAGGTGCCGGCCAATGCGTCGATGCTGGTGGTGGATGCTGACGACAAGCCGGCGATGCTCGAAGGTATCTACCGCACCCGCCTGAAACAACAGCCGCCTGCTGAATGGCAGCAGCTGGGGCGTGAAGAGCGTAGCGCCAAGCTGCGTGAGGCGGTGATCAAGTCCTGGGCCGAGAGCGCTGCGCTGCTGCGCCAGCTGGGCCAAGCGCGGGCCGGTAATATCAAGGATTACCTGGTCGACAAAGGCAAGTTGGCGGATGACCGGGTGTACTTCATCGATACCACGCTGGGCCAGGCCGAATCGGATGGGCGCGTGATCACGCCGATGCACCTGGATGCTGAATAAGCGTCTGCATTGAGCGCAACAACGAAAAAGCCCCGGCATGTGCCGGGGCTTTTCGTTATGCGTTGGCTAGATCCATCTGGCCTGCGCAGCAATCCTTATTCGGCTTTCAGACCAGCAGCCGAGACGTCTTTAACGCCTTTGATAGCCTTGGTGATTGCTACTGCACGCTCTTTTTGCGAATCGGTGACTTTCACATCGGACGACAGCGAAACTACGCCTTGATTGGTTTCGACTTTGATATCGCCGCCTGGGATGCCTTTCTCGGTCAGCAGATCAGCTTTGACCTTGGTGGTGATCCAGGTATCGGAGCCATCTTGCTTGGCGCTGTCGACAGTGTTGGCAGCCAGCATAACTGGAGCCTGAACGGCTTGCTGAGCGAAAGCAGCGTTAGCCATGGTCAGAGTCAGAGCGGTAGCAGTAGCGGCAGCAATAGCGAACTTCTTCATACGGGTCACTCCTGTTGTCGAAAGGTCTGCGCCGAGTCAGTTGGCGTCAGATGAATAGACTATTGCAGGGGCTGTGCCAACTTTTCAAAGGCCATAAAACCAATATAAATCAGTAACTTATCAATTTTCAGAAATCCACTCTCTCGTGCATTTTGCAAGCCGGAGCAAAATCCTGCATGCAAGATGCATGTACCCCAGAGTTTTCGCTATCTCGAAATGGGCGCGGAAGATGTAGGAGCGGCCTTGTGTCGCGAAAGGGCTGCGCAGCGCCCCCGGCAATTCTGCGGCGTTGCCTAAATTGTAGGGCCGCTACGCAGCCCTTTCGCGACACAAGGCCGCTCCTACACGGGGCAGTGTTTGACAAATAAAAAGGGCCGCTGTGTGACCCATCGCGACCCAAGATCGCAATAGGCCGCACAGCGGCCCCTATGCGCTGAACATCAGCGCAACCCCGAAGGGTTTATTTCATACCACTACAGCTGGCTTAAACGCCGGAAGCCTTGGCTGCCGCAACGTCTTTGATCGACAGCTTGATACGGCCGCGGTTGTCCACGTCCAGTACCAGTACTTCAACCTCTTCGCCTTCTTTCAGCACGTCGGTGACCTTCTCTACGCGCTCATTGCTGAGCATCGAGATGTGCACCAGGCCGTCTTTGCCAGGCAGGATGTTGACGAATGCGCCGAAGTCGACGATGCGTTCAACCTTGCCGACGTAGATCTTGCCGATCTCGGCCTCGGCAGTGATACCCAGGACGCGCTGGCGAGCTGCTTCAGCGGCTTCTTTGGTTTCGCCGAAGATCTTGATCGAGCCGTCGTCTTCGATATCGATCGAAGCCTTGGTCTCTTCACAGATACCACGGATGGTCGCGCCGCCTTTACCGATAACGTCACGGATCTTGTCGGTGTCGATCTTCATGGCGATCATGGTCGGCGCGTTGGCCGACAGCTCGGTACGCGAAGTACCAATGATCTGGTTCATCTGGCCGAGGATGTTCAGGCGCGCTTCCAGGGCCTGGCCCAGGGCGATTTCCATGATCTCTTCGGTGATGCCGTTGATCTTGATGTCCATCTGCAGCGCGGTAACACCTTTGGCGGTACCGGCTACCTTGAAGTCCATGTCGCCGAGATGGTCTTCGTCACCGAGGATGTCGGTGAGGATGGCGAACTTGTCGCCTTCCTTGACCAGGCCCATGGCGATACCGGCAACTGGCGCCTTCATCGGCACACCAGCGTCCATCAGGGCCAGGGAAGCACCGCAGACCGACGCCATCGAGCTCGAACCGTTCGACTCGGTGATTTCCGATACCACACGGATGGTGTACGGGAACACGTCAGCAGCAGGCAGCATGGCCTGAACCGAACGACGCGCCAGACGGCCGTGACCGATTTCGCGACGGCCAGCACCACCCATACGACCACACTCACCTACCGAGAACGGTGGGAAGTTGTAGTGCAGCATGAACGGGTCTTTCTTCTCGCCTTCGAGGGTGTCGAGCAGCTGAGCATCACGCGCAGTACCCAGGGTCGCAACGACCAGGGCCTGGGTTTCGCCACGGGTGAACAGTGCCGAACCGTGGGTCTTCGGCAGAACGCCGACTTCGATGTTCAGCGGGCGTACAGTCTTGGTGTCGCGACCGTCGATACGTGGCTTGCCGTTGACGATGTTTTCGCGCACGGTGCGGTATTCGATTTCGCCAAAGATTTCTTTGACCACGGAAGCCGAAGGCTGGCCTTCTTCACCGGAGAACTTGGCGATCGCCTGATCACGCAGCTCGCCCAGACGCGCATAGCGGTCGGCCTTGACGGTGATGGTGTAGCCCTGCGAGATGCCTTCGCCGAATTCAGCGCGGATGGCGTTGAACAGCTCGGTGTTGGCAACGGCTGGTTTCCAGTCCCAGGTCGGCTTGGCAGCTTCGGCAGCCAGCTCTTTGACAGCCTGGATGACCGACTGGAATTCGTCGTGGGCGAACAGTACGGCGCCCAGCATCTGGTCTTCGGTCAGCTCTTTGGCTTCCGATTCAACCATCAGCACAGCGCTGTCGGTACCGGCTACGACCATGTCCAGGCTCGAGGCAGCCAGTTGCTCGTAGGTTGGGTTCAGCAGGTAGCCGGTGCTTTCATGGAAGGCAACACGGGCGGCGCCGATCGGGCCTTCGAACGGGATGCCGGAGATTGCCAGGGCAGCCGAAGTACCGATCATCGCAGCGATGTCCGGATCGGTTTTCTTGCTGGTCGACACGACGGTGCAGACAACCTGCACTTCGTTCATGAAGCCTTCTGGGAACAGCGGACGGATCGGACGGTCGATCAGGCGCGAGGTCAGCGTCTCTTTCTCGGAAGGACGGCCTTCACGCTTGAAGAAACCACCAGGGATCTTGCCAGCGGCGTAGGTTTTTTCCTGGTAGTGCACGGACAGCGGGAAGAAGCCTTTGCTTGGGTCTGCGTGCTTGGCACCGACCACGGTCACCAGCACGGTGACATCGTTATCGACGGTGACCAGGACTGCGCCGGTGGCCTGACGGGCAATGCGGCCCGTTTCGAGGGTAACGGTCGATTGACCGAACTGGAATTTCTTGATTACCGGGTTCACGGTTTCCTACCTTTTCAATGGCTCTGGGGGAACTGGTTTCTTGCGAATTCTTGGGCAGAACGGGGAATCGGCCCCATTGACCGTCCAGATACAACTCGAGGCTGGGAGCCTGGTTGCCGGGCGGATAAACCGCTCGGCAACACCAGGCTGCCAACCTCGAAGATACGCATGACGAGCCCGTCGGCAACGCTGAAGCAGCGCTGCCAAAGCTTGCGACCCGCCACGCCCACCACTAGCCAGGCCGCTATTAGCGACGCAGGCCCAGACGACCGATCAGGGTGCTGTAACGGGTGGTGTCTTTGCCCTTCAGGTAGTCCAGCAGCTTACGACGCTGGTTAACCATACGGATCAGGCCACGACGCGAGTGGTGGTCTTTACCGTTGATCTTGAAGTGACCTTGCAGTTTGTTGATGTTGGCAGTCAGCAGTGCAACCTGCACTTCTGGGCTACCGGTGTCGCCGACGGCTTGCTGGTAGTCGGTAACGATTTGTGCTTTTTCTTCAACGCTGAGGGCCATTTGGCATCTCCAGTTAAACGGATCCCGCAAGCGGGGTCCAATAGGCCAGGGACGAACCCTGTATTAATAAAAGAGCTGTGACCGTGCCTACTGACAGCCACCCTCGTGTCTTGCGCTGTCGGCTCATGCCGGCAACGCAAGTATCGGTCATTCCGACCGAATCAAGCGACGTGGCGCAACGCGCCCGTCTTCGCTCACTTCACCGATACCGATGAAGCGACCATTGTGATCCTGCACCCGGACCATGCCGAATTGCGGCGCATCCGGTGCACGTACTGCCTGGCCATGCAGCCAGTAGAACGAGCTGTGCTCTGACAACTGCACCACAGGCCAGTCGAGCAGACCGCTGTCGGACGGCATCAGGAAGCGATCGAGCGCTTCGTTGCCACCGTCGGCGTGGGCTTGCTCGAGCTCTTCGAGCGTCACTGTCTGTGCCAGCTCGAAGGGCCCAGCCTGGGTCCGACGCAGCTCGGCAACATAAGCGCCACAGCCCAACACTTCACCGATATCCTCCACCAGGGTGCGGATATAGGTGCCTTTGGTGCAATTTACCGTCAGACGCGCACGGGTGCCTTCGCACTCGAGCAACTCCAAGCGGTTAATAGTAACAGAACGCGCCTCGCGCTCCACTACCTCTCCCGCACGGGCCAGTTTGTACAAGGGCTGGCCATCACGCTTGAGGGCCGAGTACATCGGCGGTATCTGGCTGATCGGGCCGCGAAATTGAGGCAGGGCTGCCTCGATGTCGGCGCGACCAACGGTCACCTCACGGGTCTGCAGGACCTCACCTTCGGCGTCTGCCGTGGTGGTGGTCTGCCCCATCTGCATGACGGTTTCGTAGCCCTTGTCGGAATCGAGCAGGTACTGCGAAAACTTGGTCGCTTCGCCAAAGCACAGCGGCAGCACGCCACTGGCCAGTGGGTCGAGGCTGCCGGTGTGACCGGCCTTCTCGGCATTGAGCAACCAGCGGACCTTTTGCAACGCTGCGTTGGAGGTAAACCCCAACGGTTTGTCGAGCAGGATGATGCCGCTGACGTCGCGGCGGATTCGTTTGACCTGGGCCACCGATTACTCCTTGGTGTCCGGCTCGACGGGATCCTGGTGCTGGCGGTCTTCTGCCACGGCACGCTCGATCAGTGCCGACAGGTGAACCCCGCGGCTGACGCTCTCATCGTAATGGAAGTGCAGTTGCGGCACGCTGCGCAGCTGCATCGAGCGGCCCAGGTGCAGACGCAGGAAGCTCGCAGCGTTGTTCAACGCTTTGACCGACTGCTTGACCGCATCAGGTTCCTCTTCCTGGCCCATGACGGTGATGAACACCTTGGCATGGCCCACGTCGCGGCTGACGTCGACGGCGGTGATGGTCACCAGGCCGACGCGTGGATCTTTCACTTCACGGCGGATCAGCTCGGCAAGCTCGCGCTGCATCTGATCGCCAATGCGTTGGGTACGGCTGTATTCTTTTGCCATTCGTTGCTACCTGTAACTTAAAGCGGCAAACGCCCGGCCAGGCGTGAAGCCTGACCGGGCGCTACCTGCAGAGGCGTTGCCAACCGCCCTGGGGCGGGGCATCTGCCAGCTCGACCCTTACAGGGTACGAGCCACCTGGACTTTCTCGAAGACTTCGATCTTGTCGCCGACCTTGACGTCGTTGTAGCTCTTGACGCCAATACCGCACTCCATGCCGGCACGAACTTCGGCAGCGTCGTCCTTGAAGCGACGCAGCGATTCCAGCTCGCCTTCGAAGATCACAACGTCTTCGCGCAGAACGCGGATCGGACGGTTGCGGTACACGGTACCTTCGATGACCATACAGCCAGCGACGGCGCCGAACTTCGGCGAACGGAACACATCACGTACTTCTGCAACGCCCAGGATGTTCTCGCGAACATCACTGCCGAGCATGCCGGTCAGGGCTTTCTTGACGTCTTCGATGATGTCGTAGATCACGTTGTAGTAACGCATATCCAGACCTTCCTGCTCGACGATCTTGCGCGCGCCGGCATCGGCCCGCACGTTGAAGCCGAACAGCACCGCGTTGGACGCCAGGGCCAGGTTGGCATCGCTCTCGGTGATACCACCGACACCGCCACCAATCACACGGACCTGCACCTCGTCGTTGCCCAGACCGCCGAGCGAACCCTGCAGTGCTTCCAGGGAGCCACGAACATCGGTCTTGAGGACGATGTTGAGGGTCTTCTTCTCTTCCTGACCCATGGTCTCGAAGATGTTTTCCAGCTTGCCGGCGTGAGCACGGGCCAGCTTGACCTCGCGGTATTTGCCTTGACGGAACAGGGCAACTTCGCGGGCTTTCTTCTCGTCGCCAACTACCGACAGCTCGTCACCAGCTTCCGGAGTGCCATCGAGGCCGAGGATCTCGACCGGGATCGATGGGCCGGCTTCTTTGACTGGCTTGCCGTTCTCGTCAAGCATGGCACGCACGCGGCCATAGTTGGAGCCGACCAGGACCATGTCGCCCTGACGCAGCGTACCGTCCTGAACCAGGATGGTAGCGACCGGGCCGCGGCCCTTGTCCAGACGCGATTCAACAACCACACCACGACCAGGCGCGGTTGGGGTAGCCGACAGCTCGAGGATCTCGGCCTGCAACAGAACGGCTTCAAGCAGCTCGTCGACGCCGGTACCCATCTTCGCCGAAACCTTGACGAATGGAGTATCGCCACCCCAGTCCTCGGAGGTCACGCCTTCTACCGACAGTTCGTTACGAATGCGGTCGAGGTCAGCGCCTGGCTTGTCGATCTTGTTCACTGCAACAACCAGTGGCACGCCAGCGGCTTTCGCATGCTGAACAGCTTCACGGGTCTGCGGCATCACGCCGTCGTCCGCCGCCACCACCAGGATGACGATGTCGGTCGCCTTGGCACCACGGGCACGCATCTGAGTAAACGCGGCGTGACCAGGGGTGTCGAGGAAGGTGACCATGCCACGGTCGGTTTCGACGTGGTAGGCACCGATGTGCTGGGTGATACCACCGGCTTCGCCAGCAGCAACCTTGGCACGACGGATGTAGTCGAGCAGCGAGGTTTTACCGTGGTCGACGTGGCCCATTACGGTCACGACCGGAGCACGCGAGGTGACTTCACCTTCGAACTTCAGCGATTCGGCCAGGGAATCTTCCAGCGCGGTGTCGCTGACCAGCGTGACCTTGTGGCCCAGCTCTTCAGCTACCAGCTGTGCAGTTTCCTGGTCGAGGACCTGGTTGATGGTGACCGGAGTACCCATCTTGAACATGAACTTGACCACTTCAGCGCCTTTGACGGACATCTGGTTGGCCAGCTCGGAGACGGTGATGGTCTCGCCGATGCTCACGGCACGGATAACCGGGCCGGTAGGGCTCTGGAAGCCATGCTGATTGCGCTTCTTCAGTTTGCCCTTGCCACGGCCACCGCGACGGAAGCCATCGCTTTCTTCTTCGGTGGTACGCGGAGCAGCACGCGGAGTCGGGGTCTTTTCTTTCTCTTTGACCTTGACCTTGACCGACACGCGCGGCGCTTCGCCACGGCCGCGACGGTCTTCGTTGCGAGCACGGTCTTCGGTGCGGCGCACTTCTTCTTTCTTGCGCTCGGCGGCGCGAACCGCTGCTTCCTCGGTCAGAGGCTCTTGCGGCGCAGCTGCCGGGGCCGGTGCAGCGGCTGCAGGAGCAGCGGCGGCAACAGGCTCAGGCTTGCTCGCAACAGCACCCTGCGGGGCGTCACGCTCGGCGATACGCTGACGCGAATCGATGTTGGCTTTTTCGCGTGCGGCGTTTTCAGCCACGCGACGCTCTTCCAGCTCACGCGCCTGCTCAGCCTGGATTTCTTCCGGGCTGCGCTGAACGAAAACTTTCTTCTTGCGTACTTCTACGCTGATGCTCTTGCTACCGGCTACACGCAGGGTGCTAGTGGTTTTGCGCTGCAAGGTAATCTTGCGCGGCTCTTCCGCTTTAGCCTTGTGGCTGCTCTTCAGATGAGTCAGCAAAGCCTGCTTCTCATTGTCGGTCACTACCTGACCGGCGTCGGTGTGCGGCAAACCCGCCTCACGCATCTGCTGCAGCAGGCGCTCAACCGGTGCAGCGACCTCTTGGGCCAATTCTTTCACCGTGACTTGCGTCATGCACTTCTCTCCTCAGGCCGCGCCTAATTACTCGAACCAGTGGGCTCGGGCGGCCATGATCAACTTGCCGGCACGCTCTTGGTCGATGCCGTCGATGTCGAGCAGGTCGTCAATCGACTGCTCGGCCAGGTCTTCGCGGGTAACCACGCCGCGCACCGCCAGTTCAACCGCCAGGTCATTGTCCATACCCTCAAGAGAGAGCAGGTCTTCGGCCGGATGGGCGTCTGCCAGTTTTTCCTCGGTAGCGATGGCTTTGGTCAACAGGCGGTCCTTGGCACGAGCGCGAAGCTCGTTGACGATATCCTCGTCAAAGCCATCGATGTTGAGCATTTCTTCCAACGGTACGTAGGCAATTTCTTCCAGGCTGGTGAAGCCTTCGTCGACCAGCACCTGGGCCAGTTCTTCATCGACTTCCAGCTCGTCGACAAAGTTGCGCAGGATGTCGCCAGTCTCGGCTTGCTGCTTGGCCTGGATGTCCTTCTCGGTCATCACGTTCAGGGTCCAGCCGGTAAGCTGGCTTGCCAGACGAACGTTCTGACCACCACGACCGATGGCCTGGGCCAGGTTGTCCTCGCCAACAGCGATGTCCATGGCGTGGGCATCTTCATCGACGATGATCGCCGCGACTTCAGCCGGCGACATGGCGTTGATGACGAACTGCGCTGGGTTCTCGTCCCAAAGGACGATATCCACACGCTCACCGCCCAACTCGCCGGACACCGCCTGCACACGCGAACCGCGCATGCCGATACAGGCACCTTGCGGGTCGATGCGCTTGTCCTTGGAGCGAACGGCGATCTTGGCGCGCGAACCCGGGTCACGGGAAGCGGCCATGACCTCGATGAGGCCTTCGGCAATTTCCGGCACTTCGATAGTGAACAGTTCGATCAGCATCTGTGGCGCAGTGCGCGACAGGATCAGCTGCGGACCGCGGTTCTCGGTGCGGATTTCCTTCAACAGTGCGCGCAAGCGCACACCGACACGGAAGGTCTCGCGTGGAATGATGTCTTCACGAGCCAGCAATGCTTCGGCATTGTTGCCCAGGTCGACGATAACGTTGTCGCGGGTGACCTTCTTGACGGTGCCGGAGATGATCTCGCCCACGCGTTCGCGGTAAGCGTCGACCACCTGGGCGCGCTCGGCCTCGCGGACTTTCTGCACGATGACCTGCTTGGCGGTCTGAGCGGCGATACGACCGAACTCGATCGAGTCGATCTTCTCCTCGATCACGTCACCAACCTTGGCTTCAGGGTGGGTCTCGTGAATCTTGTCCAGCCAGGTTTCGATCGCCGGATCATCAAGATCCTGCTCATCGACCACGGTCCAGCGACGGAAGGTCTCGTAGTTACCGGTGTGGCGATTGATTTCCACACGCAGGTCGACTTCGTCTTCAAAACGTTTTTTGGTTGCAGTGGCCAGAGCCACTTCCAGCGCTTCGAAGATCACGCCCGGTGGGACGCCCTTCTCGTTGGATACCGATTCAACAACCAGCAGTACTTCTTTGCTCATCGTACGCCTCGCCTTGCGCAAGCCATTGGGTCCGGTCTAGTCACCGGGCCCGGCACGTCTCAGTCAAAACTGGGAATAATATTGGCCTTTTCGATCGAGTCGATCGGTAGCAGGAACTCTTGATCATCGACCTGGACGATCACATCCTGTTCCTCCACGCCGCGGAGAAGGCCCTGGAAGTTGCGACGACCCTCGAAGGGTGAACGCAGCTTGATCTTCACTTGTTCGCCGGCATGCGAGGCATACTGTTCAAGCGTGAACAGTGGGCGTTCCATGCCAGGAGAGGACACCTCGAGGGTATATTCGGAAGTGATTGGGTCTTCGACATCGAGAACGCCGCTGACCTGACGACTGACAATTGCGCAGTCATCCACCAGCACGCCGCCTTCCTTGTCGATATAGACACGCAAGACCGAATGCTTGCCCTGGGCGATGAATTCCACCCCCCAGCATTGATAGCCCAGACCCTCGACAACCGGGGCCAACAAGGCCTGCAACTGTTCTAGCTTGCTCGACACCTGAACCCCCTCGTGCATGCTGTGCAAATAAAAAATGGGCGAAGCGCCCATCCCTGAAAGCGCCGTTGGACAACGACGCCAAAACTGTTCGGCTAGCAAAAAGCCCCTGAAAAGGGGCTCCGCTCAAAACTGGTTGCGGGGGCTGGATTTGAACCAACGACCTTCGGGTTATGAGCCCGACGAGCTACCAAGCTGCTCCACCCCGCGACAAAGCTGGGGCGAAAGTATAAGACTGAACCCCTGGCGGGGTCAATTAGACTTCCACCGACAAGAAAGCCCGCTAAAGCGGGCTCTCTTGCTTCAATTGGTACCGAGAAGGGGACTCGAACCCCTACACCCTATGGGCACAACCACCTCAAGGTTGCGTGTCTACCAATTCCACCACCTCGGCAATACTACAATTTGAAACCCGTTACTTCTGCTCTTCGGTTGGAGGAACTACATCACCCGCTGGGGCAGTGTTGCTCTTCTGTTCCTGGAGCACCGGTACATCATCATTAACTGCCGGCTTAGGCTGCTGAACTTCCAACACTGCTGGATTTGGCAAACCTGCTTGAGTCAGCTCGTGAGCCTTCTCCTTTGCGAAGTATCCTAACCCAAGTGCAGTTAAAAAGAAAGTGGCAGCGAGTACAGCAGTGAATTTACTTAGGAAGGTTGCCGAGCCCTGGCTTCCGAACACAGTGTTTGAGGCCCCTGCGCCGAAAGATGCTCCTGCTTCTGCACCCTTACCTTGTTGCAACAAGACCAACGCTACCAACGACAGCGCAGCCAACAGATGAAAAACAACTACGACGGTTTCAATCATTTGATCAGTGTCCTGCGGCGCGACAAATTGCACCGAATTCGTCTGCGTTCAGGGAAGCTCCACCAATGAGCCCCCCATCGATGTCCGGCATGCCGAACAGTTCGGCCGCATTGGCCGCTTTCACGCTACCGCCGTAGAGAAGTCGCATATTATCAGCAACTTCCGCGTCCAGCACCTGCAATTGAGCGCGGATGGCAGCGTGCACATCCTGAGCTTGTTGCGGCGTGGCCGTCAAACCTGTGCCAATCGCCCAAACAGGCTCATAAGCAATTACCGCATTGGCCAAAGCCTTAACACCGCACGCGTCGATGATACTGCTTAGTTGACGCCCAACAACTTCAAGCGTCTTGCCCGCTTCACGTTCTTCGAGGGTTTCCCCTACACAGAGCACTGGCGTTAAACCACCAGCCTGTGCCGCTGCAAACTTGCGATTGAGCACTTCATCTGTTTCGCCAATGATCTGACGACGCTCCGAGTGACCAATCAACACCAACTTGCAACCGACTTCAGCCCACTGACTCGGTGCAACTTCGCCGGTCAGCGCGCCTTGCTCAGGCTGTATAGCAGAATTCTGTGCACCTACGGTAATCCCTTTACCCTGCAGGCCGTTAATCACCTCAGTGACAAACAGCGCGGGTGGAAATACCGCAACTTCGACACCGGCTGGCAGGGACAAATTGCCCAGGCCTTCGGTCAGCTCAGCGACGCTAGCGCGGGTACCATGCATCTTCCAGTTACCAGCTACCATGGGGCGACGCATGCTTTACCTCGTCGGTCAAAGTGGGCGCAGATCTTACCCAACCAGATCTGCGCTGGCAAGAGCCTTTCAAGCACAAACTTCAGCAACCACCTTGGCCAAGGCTTCGGCATGGCCGCGGACCTGACTTTCGTCGTCACCTTCGACCATCACCCGCACCAGCGGCTCGGTGCCGGACTTGCGCAGTAACACACGGCCACGACCGGCCATCGCCTCGGTCGCCTTGGCACTGGCTTCGATCACTGCCGGGTGCTCCAGTGGGTCGGCCTGGCCAGCGGCAAAGCGCACGTTGATCAACACCTGTGGGCACTTGCGCAGGGCCTGACGGGTTTGCGCCAGGTTCTCGCCGCGGCGCTTGAGCGCCATCAGTACCTGCAGCGCTGCAATGATCGCGTCGCCAGTGCTGGTGTGGTTGCAGCACACCACGTGACCGGAGTTTTCCCCGCCGATCAGCCAGTCGCGCTCGGTCAGCTCGGCCATCACGTAACGGTCACCGACCTTGGCCCGCACGAACGGGATGTCCAGGTCCTTGAGGGCCAGCTCCAGGCCGAGGTTGCTCATCAGGGTACCGACCACCCCGCCCTGCAGCTTGTTACGCTCCTGCAGGTCTCTGGCGATGATGAACAGCAACTCGTCGCCATCGACGATGGCCCCGGTGTGGTCGACCATCAGCACGCGGTCGCCGTCACCATCGAAGGCAATGCCCAGATCGGCATGACCGACCAGCACCGCCGCCTGCAGCGACTCAATGTGCGTCGAGCCGCAGTTGAGGTTGATGTTGAGCCCGTTCGGCTCGGCATGCAGCACGGTGACATCCGCCCCCAGCTCACGGAACACGCTTGGCGCGACTTTGTAGGTGGCACCGTGCGCGCAGTCGATGACCAGCTTGAGGCCTTCGAAACTGGTGCTGCTGGGCACGCTGCTCTTACAGAATTCGATGTAGCGACCGGCAGCGTCGTTGATGCGCGAAACCTTGCCCAGCTTGCTCGACTCGACTACCTGCATCGGCTGATCGAGCAGCTCTTCGATCATCAGCTCAACTTCGTCAGGCAGCTTGGTGCCCTGGCCGGAGAAGAACTTGATGCCGTTGTCGTCGTGCGGATTGTGCGAAGCACTGATGACGATCCCCGCCTCGGCGTGGAAGGTGCGGGTCAGGTAGGCGATGGCCGGAGTCGGCATCGGCCCGAGCAGCATCACATCGGCGCCGGCCGCAGACAACCCGGCCTCCAGCGCAGACTCGAACATGTAACCGGAAATCCGCGTGTCCTTGCCCACCAGCACGCGGCAGGCGCCCTGCTTGCGGAAGGCCATGCCGGCCGCCCAGCCAAGCTTGAGCATGAAGTCAGGAGTAATCGGAGCGACGCCAACGCGACCGCGGATACCATCGGTACCAAAGTATTTTTTGCTCATAGGAACTCCAATGTTCTTATTCGGCGTTTTGCACGGCAGCGATCATGCGCACCACGTCGACGGTCTCAGCCACATCATGCACACGCAGGATGCTTGCACCCTTGGTCATGGCCAGCGCGGCCAGGGCCAGGCTGCCATACAAGCGCTCACCGACCGGGCGATTCAAGGCCAGGCCGATCATGCTCTTGCGCGAGACACCGACCAGTAACGGCCGCCCCAGGCGATAGAGCGCTTCCATGTGCTTGAACAGGCTGAGGTTGTGATCCAGCGTCTTGGCGAAACCGAAACCGGGGTCGAGCACGATGCGCTCGGCACTGATTCCAGCCGCGGCACAGGCGGCCATACGCTGCTCAAGGTAACGCGTCACGTCGACGGTCACGTCGTCGTAATGCGGGTTGTTCTGCATGTTGTCTGGGTCGCCGCGCATGTGCATCAGACACACCGGCAGGCCGGTCGCGGCGGCGGCATCGAGGGCCCCGTCACGCTCCAGCGCGCGCACATCGTTGATCAGCCCGGCACCAAGCCTGGCTGACTCACGCATCACTGCGGGCGTTGAGGTATCGACCGAGATCACCACATCGAGGCGGCTGCTGATTGCCTCGACCATGGGCGCAACGCGCTCGAGCTCTTCGGTAACCGATACCGCACGGGCACCCGGACGAGTCGACTCGCCACCGATGTCGATCAGGCTTGCGCCGGCGGCGACCATGGCCTCTGCATGACGCAGGGCCTCGTCGCGCTGACTGAAGCGACCGCCATCGGAGAACGAATCAGGGGTGACATTGAGGATACCCATGACATGGGTATGCGAAAAATCAAGAACCCGGTTGCCGCAAGGCAACCGGGTCGGGTACAGCTGTGAGGTCATGATAAACCTTAGATTTGAGCCGCTGGACCGCCGATCGGCGACTCCGGACGATCATCCTGGGAGGCCGACGTACCCGATGGACCGGTATCGTTGTTATCCCAATCACGAGGTTCACGCGGAGTACGGCCATTCATGATGTCGTCGATCTGATCGGCATCGATGGTTTCGTACTTCATCAAGGCCTCGGCCATGGCGTCGAGCTTGTCGCGATTGTCGGTGAGGATCTGCTTGGCCGTGGCGTAGCAGTGGTCGATGATGCTGCGCACTTCAGAGTCGATCAGCTTGGCGGTTTCGCCGGAAACGCTGGTCTGCTGCGCACCAGCGCTGCGCCCAAGGAACACCTCGCCGTCTTCTTCGGCGTACATCAGCGGGCCGAGCTTTTCCGACAGGCCCCACTTGGTAACCATGTTACGAGCGATCTGGCTGGCGCGCATGATGTCGTTGGAAGCACCGGTGGTGACGCCATCGAAGCCCAGGGTCATCTCCTCGGCGATACGGCCGCCGTACAGCGAGCAGATCTGGCTGATCAGGGCACGCTTGGACAGGCTGTAACGGTCTTCCTCAGGGAGGAACATGGTCACACCCAGGGCACGGCCACGCGGAATGATCGAGACCTTGTAGACCGGGTCATGCTCAGGCACGACGCGACCAACGATGGCGTGACCGGCTTCGTGGAAGGCCGTGTTGCGCTTCTCTTTCTCGGACATGACCATGGTTTTGCGCTCGGCGCCCATCATGATCTTGTCTTTGGCCAGCTCGAATTCTTTCATCTCGATGACGCGCTTGCTCGAACGTGCGGCAAACAGCGCGGCTTCGTTGACCAGGTTGGCCAGGTCGGCACCGGAGAAGCCTGGAGTACCACGGGCGATCACACCGGCATTGACGTTGTCGCCAATCGGCGCTTTGCGCATGTGCACCTTGAGGATCTGCTCACGGCCACGGATGTCCGGCAGACCCACCACAACCTGACGGTCGAAACGACCAGGACGCAGCAGCGCCGGGTCAAGCACGTCAGGGCGGTTGGTTGCAGCAATGACGATGATGCCGTCGTTGCCTTCAAAGCCGTCCATCTCGACCAGCAACTGGTTGAGGGTCTGCTCACGCTCGTCGTGACCACCACCCATGCCGGCGCCACGGTGGCGACCGACGGCATCGATTTCGTCGATGAAGATGATGCACGGCGCGTGTTTTTTAGCTTGCTCGAACATGTCGCGAACGCGGCTTGCACCGACACCCACGAACATTTCGACAAAGTCGGAACCGGAAATGGTGAAGAACGGCACCTTGGCTTCGCCGGCAATGGCCTTGGCCAGCAGGGTTTTACCGGTACCTGGTGGGCCTACCATCAGCACGCCACGCGGGATACGGCCGCCCAGGCGCTGGAACTTGCCCGGATCGCGCAGGAACTCGACCAGCTCGCCGACTTCTTCCTTGGCCTCGTCGCAACCGGCGACGTCAGCCAAGGTGGTTTTGACCTGATCTTCCGACAGCAGCCGCGCCTTGCTCTTGCCAAAGCTCATCGGCCCGCCCTTGCCACCGGCACCGCCCTGCATCTGGCGCATGAAGAACATGAACACCGCGATGATCACCAGGATCGGGAAGCTGGCAACCAGCAGTTGAGTCCAGATGCTTTGCTGCTCAGGCTGCTTGCCTTCAACAACCACGTTGTTGTTGACCAGGTCACCGATCAGGCCGTTGTCGGCGATGGCCGGACGCACGGTCTTGAAGGTGTCGCCGTCAGAGCGTTTGCCGGTAATGATGGCGCCGTCGACGGTGACGCGCTCGACCTTACCGTCCTTGACCTGCTGAATGAAGTCAGAATAGTTGAGGGTTTGCGGCTCGTTCGGGCTGGAGAAGTTGTTCATCACCGTCACAAGGACAGCAGCGATGATCAACCACAGGATCAGATTCTTTGCCATGTCGTTCAATTAGCTACCCTCTGAGGCCGGCGCAACGACGCAGCCGTGCCTCGCATGATATTCATCGCCCTAACTTACTACATTACCTGCGCAACCGCAGGCACCGTCTGTAACCCTTTGTGAAACCAGACTACACGAAGTTCGGACGATCCTGACGCAGCGGCTGATTGGATTTACCTATCGGCAGCTGCTCAAGCCGCTATCTCACGCCCCTTTGAAGCCTTTAGCCACCATGTATTGCTCACGGGAGCGATCTCGGGACGAGCTCGGCTTGCGCATCTGTACCTTGTCGAATTTGCGACGCACGTCTTTGAGGAACACATCAAAACCTTCACCCTGGAAGATCTTGATCACGAAATCTCCGCCTGGGCGCAACACCCGAGTGCTCAGATCAAGCGCCAATTCGCAGAGGAACATGGCTTTGGGCATGTCTACCTCAGGCGTACCACTCATGTTGGGGGCCATATCGGAAATCACAAGGTCCACATGCGAATCACCTACCGCGGCAAGAATGCTCTGCAGTACCGAATCCTCGGTAAAATCGCCGTGAATGAAGGTGACATCCGGGATCGAATCCATCTCGAGAATGTCGGACGCGATCAGGCGGCCCTTGCCACCAATCAGACGACTGGTCACCTGCGACCAGCCACCTGGCGCTGCGCCGAGGTCGATCACGCTCATGCCAGGACGGATCAAACGGTCCTTTTCCTGGATCTCCAGCAGTTTGTAGCTCGCACGCGAGCGGTAGCCGTCCTTCTGCGCCTGTTTGACGAAAGGATCGTTGAAATGCTCTGTCAGCCAGTTCTGGCTGCTTTTGGAACGCTGTACCAAGGGGCACCTCGATGAATAGCTTCGTGATTGACTGGGCGCAGCCACGGGCGCTCGGGTAAAATGGCTTCCAATTTTACAGAATCAGACGAAAAGGGTCAGATTATGCCGCTCAACAACGAGCAGAAGAAGCAGTACAAGTCTATTGGTCACGACCTCAAGCCGGTCCTGATTGTCGCCGGCAACGGTCTTAATGAAGGCGTGATCGCCGAACTGGATCGTGCTCTGGCTGACCATGAGCTGATTAAAGTCGAAATTCGCTCGGAAGATCGCGAAGAACGCAAAGCCGCGATCGCCGGGCTGTGCAAGGCTGGCCGTGCTGAACTGGTGCAGACCATCGGCAAAAAAGCGCTGATCTACCGCAAGAACCCACAGCCAAACAAGCAACTCTCGAACATCCACCGCAACAAGTGACGGTGGCTCCGCTCAGCGGCGCGCCTGGCGCGCCCTGACCGGGACGGGCTGGGCTACCAGCACGATGCCGGAAAAGCCCAATACCAAAAAGCAGAACATCTGCCAGCGCTCACCTACGGATATACCGTAGCGTAGCGTGTAATAGCTGACGCAGGCAGCAAAGCCGAGCAACAACATCTGCCCGCGAAACTGCCGCCACCAGGCCGGCAGGCCATCGACCCTCGCCAGCACCGCCAGCTGCACCATCAAACCCAACCAGGCCACGCCGACCAACCAACGGTCGATCTGCGTTGCGACGTCCTGCACCAGCAACGGCGCAAGCCCGGTGACCTTGAGTGCGGGCACCAGCCCTACATGGAATACCCACAGGCCGCCGACCCAGAAAACCTGGGACAGCTGCCAGAGAATCCCCTCGAGGGAAGGCGCCCGCAGGCGCCGATCAGATGTGTTTGACTTCGACAATCTCGTACTCGACCGTGCCGCTAGGCGTCTTGATCACGACAGTATCGCCTTCTTCCTTGGCGATGATGGCGCGAGCGATAGGTGCACCGACCGAGAGCTTGCCGAGTTTCACGTTGGCTTCATCTTCACCAACGATCTGATACGTCACGCGCTCGTCGGTTTCGGTGTTGGCCAGCTCGACGGTGGTGCCGAAAATGACCTTGCCCGTATGCGGGATGGTCGTCACGTCGATCACCACGGCGTTTTGCAGGCGGCCTTCGATGTCGCGGATACGCGCCTCGACCATGCCCTGCTCCTCACGGGCGGCATGGTACTCGGCGTTTTCCTTGAGGTCGCCCAGCTCGCGCGCTTCACCAATCGCTTGGCTCAGGCGCGGACGCTCGGTCTTGCTCAGAAACAGATGCTCTTCTTCCAGGGCGCGAGCGCCCTGGACGGTCATCGGGTATTTGGTAATGCTCATGCTTTGAGTCCTGCATGCAGATCCTGCAAGCGCCGCACGGTCTTTTCAGGGCCGAACTTCAGCGCTTCACAGATGGCTTCACCGGCCGCAATGGTAGTGGTGCAGTAAATCTTGTGCTGCAGCGCATTGCGACGAATCGAGTAGGAATCGGCGATCGACTGGCGGCCTTCGGTGGTGTTGATGATCAGCGACACTTCGTCGTTCTTGATCATGTCGACCACGTGCGGGCGACCTTCGGTCACTTTGTTCACGCGACGTACTTTCAGGCCGGCGGCTTCGATGAGCTTGGCGGTGCCGACGGTGGCAACCAGCTCAAAGCCGAGGTTGATCAGGTCGCGGGCAACGCCAGCCACTTGTGGCTTGTCGTCGTCACGTACGCTGATGAACGCAGTGCCGCCGGTTGGCAGTACTTCGCTGGCACCCATCTGGGCCTTGGCGAAGGCTTCACCGAAGCTGTCGCCGACACCCATGACTTCACCGGTGGATTTCATCTCAGGGCCGAGGATCGGGTCAACCCCTGGGAACTTGGCGAACGGGAACACGGCTTCCTTGACGCTGTAGAAGTTAGGAATGATTTCCTTGGTGAAGCCGATTTCCTTGAGGGTCTTGCCGGCCATGACGCGGGCGGCAATCATCGCCAGCGAGGTGCCGATGCACTTGGACACGAACGGTACGGTACGCGAGGCGCGCGGGTTGACTTCGATCACGTAGATCTTGTCGCCCTGCAGGGCCAGCTGCACGTTCATCAGGCCAACCACGCCCAGTTCCAGTGCCATCTTCTTGACCTGCTCGCGCACTTCGTCCTGCACATGAGCCGGCAGCGAGTACGGTGGCAGCGAGCACGCCGAGTCACCGGAGTGAACGCCGGCCTGTTCGATGTGCTGCATGATCGCGCCGATGACCACGTCGGTGCCGTCGCAGACCGCATCCACGTCCATCTCGATGGCGCAGTTGAGGAAGTGGTCGAGCAGCACCGGGCTGTCGTTGGACACTTGCACCGCTTCACGCAGGTAGCGCTTGAGCTCGTCCAGTTCGTAGACGATTTCCATGGCGCGGCCGCCGAGCACGTACGAAGGACGTACCACCAGCGGGTAACCGATCACGCCGGCAGCGCGGATCGCTTCTTCTTCGCTGCGCACGGTGGCATTAGGCGGCTGCAGCAGGTTCAGGCGCTGCACCATCTGCTGGAAGCGCTCACGGTCTTCGGCGCGGTCGATGGCGTCAGGGCTGGTACCGATGATCGGCACGCCGGCTTCTTCCAGGGCGCGAGCCAGTTTCAGCGGAGTCTGGCCACCGTAGTGGACGATCACGCCTTTTGGCTTCTCGACGCGGCACACTTCCAGCACGTCTTCCAGCGTCAGCGGCTCGAAGTACAGGCGGTCGGAGGTGTCGTAGTCGGTGGAGACGGTTTCCGGGTTGCAGTTGACCATGATGGTCTCGTACCCGTCTTCACGCAGCGCCAGGGCTGCGTGTACGCAGCAGTAGTCGAACTCGATGCCTTGGCCGATACGGTTCGGGCCGCCACCGAGGATCATGATCTTGTCGCGGGTCGACGGGTTGGCCTCGCACTCTTCCTCGTAGGTCGAGTACAGGTAGGCGGTGTCGGTGGCGAACTCGGCGGCGCAGGTGTCAACGCGCTTGTACACCGGGAACACTTCCAGCTTGTGGCGGTGGCGACGCAGGGTCTTGTCGGTAACACCCAGCAGTACAGCCAGGCGCTGGTCGGAGAAGCCCTTGCGCTTGAGGCGCAGCATCAGGTCTTTGTCGATGGCCGACAGGGCCAGGGTCTTGACCTTCTCTTCGTCCTTGATCAGGTCTTCCATCTGCACCAGGAACCAGTGGTCGATACCGGTCAGGGCGAAGATTTCGTCGCAGGTCATGCCCGAGCGCATGGCGTCGGCGACGTACCAGATACGCTCGGCGCCTGGCACGGTCAGCTCGCGCTTGAGGATGCTGGCGGCTTCAGGGCTGCTCAGGTCGACTTTCGGGTCGAGGCCGCACGCGCCGACTTCCAGGCCGCGCAGGGCTTTCTGCAGGGATTCCTGGAAGGTCCGGCCGATGGCCATGACTTCACCGACCGACTTCATCTGCGTGGTCAGGCGGGCGTCGGCTTTCGGGAATTTCTCGAAGGCAAAGCGCGGCAGCTTGGTCACGACGTAGTCGATCGACGGCTCGAACGACGCTGGGGTACGGCCGCCAGTGATGTCGTTGGTCAGCTCGTCGAGGGTGTAACCGACAGCCAGCTTGGCGGCGATCTTGGCGATCGGGAAGCCGGTGGCTTTCGAGGCCAGCGCCGAGGAACGGGAAACCCGTGGGTTCATCTCGATCACGACCATACGGCCGGTGTCCGGGCAGATACCGAACTGAACGTTGGAACCGCCGGTTTCAACACCAATTTCACGCAGCACCGCCAGCGAGGCGTTGCGCATGATCTGGTATTCCTTGTCGGTCAAGGTCTGTGCTGGCGCCACGGTGATCGAGTCACCGGTGTGCACGCCCATCGGATCGAAGTTTTCGATCGAGCAAACAATGATGCAGTTGTCCTTTTTGTCGCGGACAACTTCCATCTCGTACTCTTTCCAGCCGATCAGCGATTCGTCGATCAGCAGCTCTTTGGTCGGCGACAGGTCGAGGCCGCGAGCGCAGATTTCTTCGAACTCTTCACGGTTGTAGGCGATGCCGCCGCCAGTGCCGCCCATGGTGAACGACGGGCGAATGATGCACGGGAAGCCGAGCTTCTCGAGCACTGCGTTGGCTTCGTCCATGCTGTGGGCGATACCCGAACGCGGGCACTCAAGGCCGATGGCCTTCATGGCCTTGTCGAAGCGCGAGCGGTCTTCAGCCTTGTCGATGGTGTCGGCGTTGGCACCGATCATCTCTACGCCGAACTTTTCCAGAACGCCTTCGCGCTCCAGATCCAGGGCGCAGTTCAGAGCGGTCTGGCCGCCCATGGTTGGCAGCAGCGCGTCCGGACGCTCGGTCTCGATGATCTTGGCAACGGTCTGCCACTTGATCGGCTCGATGTAGGTGGCGTCGGCCATGGCCGGGTCGGTCATGATGGTGGCTGGGTTGGAGTTCACCAGGATGACGCGATAGCCTTCCTCGCGCAGCGCTTTACACGCCTGGGCGCCGGAGTAGTCGAATTCGCAGGCCTGGCCGATAACGATCGGGCCAGCGCCGAGAATCAGGATGCTTTTAATGTCTGTACGTTTTGGCATTGGGTGCTCACTCAAATCCGCGGGTCAGTCGGCAAGCCGGCTTGAACATGCTCAGGTCAGGCGCTGCCGGACGCAGCCAAGGCTGGTCCGGGGCCTGGATGGCGAATGCTCAGCGGCGCTTGGCCATGGCATCGATGAAACGATCGAACAGCGGCGCGACGTCAGTCGGGCCTGGGCTTGCCTCAGGGTGACCCTGGAAGCTGAAGGCGCTCTTGTCGGTGCGCTCGATGCCCTGCAGGGTACCGTCGAACAGCGACTTGTGGATCGCCCGCACGTTGCCTGGCAGGGTCGCTTCGTCAACAGCAAAACCGTGGTTCTGGCTGGTGATCATGACAACGCCGGTGTCGAGGTCTTGCACTGGGTGGTTGGCACCGTGGTGGCCGTGACCCATTTTCACCGTCTTGGCGCCGGAGGCCAGGGCCAGCAGCTGGTGGCCGAGGCAGATGCCGAACACCGGAATCTCGGTCTCGAGCACTTCCTTGATCGCCTGGATGGCGTAGTCGCATGGCTCAGGATCGCCTGGGCCGTTGGACAGGAACACGCCGTCCGGATTGAGCGCGAGGACTTCGCTGGCCGGCGTTTGCGCAGGCACCACGGTCACCCGGCAGCCACGCGCAACCAGCATGCGCAGGATGTTCAGCTTGACGCCGTAGTCGAAGGCGACCACGTGGTAAGGCAGGTCGGCAGCGGCGATTTCGGCATGGTCGTTGGTTTTCAGGTCCCACACGCTGGAGCGCCACTCGTAACGCGCCTTGGTGGAAACTTCTTTGGCCAGGTCCATGCCCTTCAGGCCCGGGAAGCCGCGGGCAGCTGCGATGGCGGCTTCTTCGCTGATGTTGTCACCGGCCAGGATGCAGCCGTTCTGAGCGCCCTTCTCACGCAGGATGCGGGTCAGGCGACGGGTGTCGATGCCAGCGATGGCAACCACGTTGTGCTCTTTCAGATACTCGGACAGCGACTGGGTCTTGCGCCAGTTGCTGGCAACCAGCGGCAGGTCACGGATGACCAGGCCAGCCGACCAGACGCGGTCGGATTCTGCGTCGCCCGGGTTGGTGCCGGTGTTACCGATGTGCGGGTAAGTCAGGGTAACGATTTGCTGGGCGTAGGAAGGGTCTGTAAGGATTTCCTGGTAGCCGGTCATAGCGGTGTTGAACACCACCTCTCCAACAGTCTGGCCGTCGGCACCGATGGCTTCACCGCGAAAAATGCTGCCATCAGCAAGGGCGAGTATGGCTGGCTTAGTCAAGAAGACCTCCCGTAAATAAAGCCTGAAAGGGCGATCGCAGGTTGCAAAAAAGCGGAGTGACGTATGGACACGTCACCCCGCTTCATGTGCTGAATATCTCTGCGCGCTTTTAGTGAACACACTAAAGCTGTAGCTTACAGAAATTGATGATTTTGGTCTACCGCGCATGTGTCGAAAATGCACACCAATGCGACAGGCACTTTAATTCCGAGTTGGATCCTTCGCGAGTAAACCCGCTGCCACAGGGATCGCTGTGGCAGCGGGTTTACCCGCGAAGCAGACGCCGCCGACCTTACTGATCAGTGCAGTTCGAGCACATCCTGCATGTCGTACAAACCTGGCTCACGCCCGTCCAGCCACAACGCTGCACGCACCGCGCCCTTGGCGAAGGTCATGCGGCTCGAGGCCTTGTGGGTGATCTCGACGCGCTCGCCATCAGCGGCAAACAGCACCGTGTGATCACCCACGATGTCACCCGCCCGCACAGTAGCAAAACCAATGGTCTTGCGATCACGCGCGCCGGTCTGGCCTTCACGGCCATACACCGCCACTTCCTGCAGATCACGACCCAGCGCCTGAGCAACCACTTCACCCATGCGCAGCGCGGTACCCGACGGTGCATCGACCTTGTGCCGGTGATGCGCTTCGCTGATCTCGATGTCGACCTCGTCACCCATCACCCGGGCAGCGATGTCGAGCAGCTTCAGGCACAGGTTGACGCCAACACTGAAGTTGGCGGCAAACACGATCGGGATGTCTTTACCGGCTTCGGCCAGCAGCAGTTTCTCTTCTGCCGAGAACCCGGTAGTGCCAATGACCATGGCCTTGCCCGCCTTGCGGCAGAACGCCAGGTTTTTCAGGGTCACCGACGGGTGTGTGAAGTCGATCAGCACGTCGAACTCATCAGCGACCTTGGCCAGGTCACCCGAAATGGTCACGCCGATCCGGCCCAGGGCCGCCAATTCGCCTGCGTCAGCGCCGACCAGCGAGCTGTCGGGCTTGTCGATGGCGGCCGTGAGGCCGGCGCTTGGCGCCTGTTGCTGCACAGCCTCGACGAGGATCTTGCCCATCCGCCCTGCTGCACCCATTACCGCAATACGTCGCATAGCCTGTTCCTTGTCAGAGATCGCCGAAGAAGCGCTTCACACCCTCGAACCAACCGTTGGCCTTGGGCGAATGGGAGCTGTCACCTTCGAGCGAGTCACGCAGCTCTTCGAGCAGCTCACGCTGACGACGGCTGAGGTTGACCGGGGTTTCCACCGCGACCCGGCACAGCAGGTCACCAGCACCACCGCCACGCACCGGAGCGACGCCCTTGCCACGCAAGCGGAACTGCTTGCCGGTCTGGGTGCCTTCAGGGATCCTCAGTTTGACCCGACCATCCAGAGTCGGCACTTCCAGCTCGCCACCCAGGGCGGCATCGGTGTAGCTGATCGGTACTTCGCAGTACAGATGCTTGCCGTCACGCTGGAAGATCGCGTGCTCACGCACGTTGATCACCACATACAGGTCGCCAGTCGGGCCGCCATGGGCACCCGCCTCGCCTTCGCCGGACAGGCGAATGCGGTCGCCGGTATCGACCCCAGCCGGGACCTTGACCGACAGCGTCTTGTACTCTTCGACACGGCCTTCGCCGTGGCACGAACCGCACGGGTCGGTGATGATCTTGCCCTGGCCATGGCAGCGCGGGCAGGTCTGCTGCACCGAGAAGAAGCCCTGCTGCATGCGCACCTGGCCGATACCGCCGCAGGTCGGGCAGGTCGACGGGGTCGAGCCCTTCTTCGCGCCACTGCCGTCGCACGGCTCGCAGTTGACCAGCGTCGGTACACGGATGTTGACCGTTGTGCCGCGCACGGCTTCTTCCAGGTTCAGCTCGAGGGTGTAGCGCAGGTCGCTGCCGCGTGCGGCGCCACCACGACCACCACCCCGGCTGCCGCCGAAGAAGTCGCTGAACACATCACCAAAGATGTCAGAGAAGTTGGCGCCACCGAAGCCTGCACCGCCGCCGCCCATGCTTGGGTCGACACCAGCGTGACCGTATTGGTCGAACGCTGCGCGCTTGCTCGCATCAGACAGCACTTCGTAGGCCTCGTTGGCCTCCTTGAACATGTCTTCGGATTCTTTGTCGCCCGGGTTACGGTCCGGGTGGTACTTCATCGCCAGTCGGCGGTAGGCCTTTTTGAGGTCACCTTCACTGGCGCCGCGCTCGACCCCCAGGACCTCATAATAATCACGCTTGGACATAGGTCATTTGCACTCTTGTGGGCGTTCGGCAAAGCTCTGCGCGTTCCGCGCCGTGCCGCCAGCACCTGCCGCTACACATGACTCATGCGCCCTGACAGATGCTGTAAAAATTCTCGTATTCCAGACACACCAACGCGGGAGCAAGCCCCCGCGCGGCGACATCCTACCAGCTCAACACCAAGCGGCGCTGAGCTGGCCGACAACTAGCAGGGATTACTGCTTGTTGTTGTCTTTCACTTCTTCGAACTCGGCGTCAACCACGTCATCGTGCTTGGCTTCCGGCTCGGCTTGCTGCTGGGCGCCGCCCTGAGGCTGTTCAGCCGACTGCTCGGCGTACATCTTCTGAGCAACTGGTGCGGAGACCTTGGACAGCTCTTCGACCTTGGCGTCGATGGCAGCTTTGTCGTCGCCTTTGACAGCGGCTTCCAGAGCAACCACGGCAGCTTCGATCGCGGTTTTTTCTTCCGCGGTCACTTTGTCACCGGCATCGGCGACCATTTTGCGAGTCGAGTGGACCAGCGCGTCACCCTGGTTACGGGCAGCGGCCAGCTCTTCGAACTTGCGGTCTTCCTCGGCGTTGGCCTCGGCGTCACGCACCATGCGCTCGATCTCTTCGTCGGACAGACCGGAGTTGGCCTTGATCACGATCGACTGAGTCTTGCCGGTAGCCTTGTCTTTCGCGCCGACGTGCAGGATGCCGTTGGCGTCGATGTCGAAGGTCACTTCGATCTGTGGCACGCCACGTGGTGCTGGTGGAATGTCGGCCAGGTCGAATTTACCCAGCGACTTGTTCTGACCAGCCTGCTTACGCTCACCTTGCAGCACGTGAATGGTCACGGCGTTCTGGTTGTCGTCGGCAGTCGAGAACACCTGCGACTTTTTGGTCGGGATGGTGGTGTTCTTCTCGATCAGCGCAGTCATCACGCCGCCCATGGTTTCGATACCCAGGGTCAGCGGGCTGACGTCCAGCAGCAGTACGTCTTTGACGTCGCCGGCCAGTACCGCGCCCTGGATAGCAGCGCCCATGGCAACGGCTTCGTCCGGGTTGACGTCTTTACGTGCTTCTTTACCGAAGAAATCGGTAACCAGCTTCTGTACCAGCGGCATACGGGTCTGGCCGCCGACCAGGATCACGTCGTTGATCGCGCCAACGTCGATACCGGCGTCTTTCAGAGCGATGCGGCAAGGCTCGATGGTGCGCTGCACCAGGTCTTCAACCAGCGATTCCAGCTTGGCGCGGGAGATCTTCACGTTCAAGTGCTTAGGACCGGTCGCATCTGCAGTGATGTACGGCAGGTTGACGTCGGTCTGCTGGCTCGAGGACAGCTCGATCTTGGCTTTTTCAGCGGCTTCTTTCAGGCGCTGCATCGCCAGCGGGTCACCTTTGAGGTTCATGCCGCTTTCTTTCTTGAACTCGTCGACGAGGTAGTCGATCAAGCGAATGTCGAAGTCTTCACCACCGAGGAAGGTGTCACCGTTGGTGGCCAGTACTTCGAACTGGTGCTCGCCGTCGACTTCGGCAATTTCGATAACCGAAACGTCGAAGGTACCGCCGCCCAGGTCATAAACGATCACGGTGTGATCGCCCTTGGCCTTGTCCATACCGTAAGCCAGCGCAGCTGCGGTTGGTTCGTTGATGATACGTTTTACGTCCAGACCTGCGATGCGGCCGGCGTCTTTGGTGGCCTGACGCTGGCTGTCGTTGAAGTAGGCCGGTACGGTGATGACCGCTTCGGTAACTGGCTCGCCCAGGTAGTCTTCGGCGGTTTTCTTCATCTTTTTCAAGATTTCAGCCGAGATTTGTGGCGGTGCCATTTTCTGGCCGTTTACTTCAACCCAGGCGTCGTTGTTGTCAGCCTTGACGATCTTGTACGGGACCATCTGAATGTCTTTCTGCACGACTTCTTCGTCGAAGCGGCGACCGATCAGACGCTTTACCGCGTACAGGGTGTTGTGCGGGTTGGTGACTGCCTGGCGCTTGGCCGACTGACCGACGAGGATTTCGCCGTCGTTGGCGTAAGCGATGATCGAAGGGGTAGTACGCGCGCCTTCGGCGTTCTCGATAACCTTGACGTTACCGTTTTCCAGGATGGAGACGCACGAGTTGGTGGTCCCCAGGTCGATACCGATGATTTTGCCCATGTTAACTCTCCCGAAACTGAATTAGCTGGCAGCGGCTACATTGGCCAACTGCGGTAATACTTGAATGCTTGACACTAAGATGGGGTCACCCAAACAGATTTCAAGCCTGTTCGTTGATCGAAGGTTGCGCTGCCGCAGGCGCCTTGCTGACCACCACCATGGCGGGGCGCAGCAGACGGCCGTTGAGCATGTAGCCCTTCTGGAACACCTTGAGCACGCTGTTCGGCTCGACATCGGCGCTCTCTTGCATGGCCATCGCCTGGTGATGTTCGGCGTTGAACGGTTCACCGTGCGGGTCAATGGCTTCGAGGTTGTAGCGCTTAAGGGTGTCGCTGAACATCTTCAGGGTGAGCTCGATACCATCGCGCATTGGCTTGATGGTTTCGTCGTCGGCGCTGGACAGTTCCAGGCCGCGCTCGAGGCTGTCGATTACCGGCAGCAGGTCGCTGGCAAACTTCTCCAGGGCGAACTTGTGCGCTTTCTCGACATCCTGTTCGGCACGACGACGCACGTTCTGCAGGTCGGCAACGGCGCGCAGGGATTGATCCTTGGCCGCGGCCAGCTGCTCCTCGAGCACCTGAACACGGGTACCGAGATCCTCAGAACCTGCTTCTTCGGTGTTTGGGGTGTTTTCGTCCAGCTGTTCGTCAGCCATTGGGTATCTCCTCCGCAATTTCTGTTGTGCGAGCCTTGCTCGCTCCGTTGACGGCTATATGGGGTCGGAAAAATCAGCTTCAAGGGCTGAGGCGGTTTTCCATGAGCGCGAAAGCAATCTACCAATGGATATTGTCAGGCAGGCAAAAAGCACTGTATAAATATCCAGACCTGACCTTTCGGGAGCCGCCCTCATGCTGGTGCACCTGTCCATCCACAACTACGCCATCGTCGAACACCTGGACCTCGAGCTGTCTCGCGGCATGAGTGTGATTACCGGTGAAACCGGCGCGGGCAAATCGATCATGCTCGACGCCCTCGGCCTGGCCCTGGGCGATCGCGCCGACAGCGGCGTGGTCCGCCCCGGCGCCGACAAGGCCGACATCCTCGCCACCTTCGACCTGGTCGACATTCCCGAGGCCAGCGTCTGGCTCAAGGAGCGCGACCTCGATGGCGAAGGCCTGTGCATCCTGCGCCGGGTGATCACCGCCGAAGGCCGCAGCCGTGGCTATATAAATGGCACGCCCTGCCCGCTCGGCGACCTCAAGGCCCTCGGCGAACTGTTGATCGACATCCACAGCCAGCATGAGCACCAGTCGCTACTGAAAACCGACACTCACCGCCGCCTGGTCGACGAATACGCCGGTGCCAGCGACCTCTCCCGTCAGGTGCAACTGGCAGCACAGCGCTGGCGGCAGACCCGCCAGGAGCTGGAGCGGCTGTCCAACTCCGGCGACGAACAACGCGCCCGGCAACAGCTGCTGAGCTATCAGCTGGAAGAACTGGACAACCTCGCCCTCGGCGAAAACGAGCTGGAGCAACTGGAGCAGGAGCACAAGAGCCTGACCAACGCCGAAGCCCTGTTCGGCATCTGCCGCCAGGTCATCGATCAATGCAGCGAGAGCGACTCGGGCAATGTGCTCAATGCCCTGACCGCCAGCCTCAACCGCCTCAGCGCGGTGACCGGCGGGCCGAAGGCGCTGGACGAAGCGGCGACCATGATTGCCAGTGCGCAGATCCAGGTCGAAGAAGCGGTCGGCGAGCTCAATCGCTTCCTCGACAACTTCGACGCCGACCCGATGCGCCTGCAAGCGCTGGAAGAGCGCCTCGATACTATTTATACGCTGGCGCGCAAACACCGCGTGCACCCGACCGAACTGCCGCACCTGCAACAGCGTTTGATGGAAGAGCTTGAAGGCCTCAACGCCAGTGACGAGTCACTTGAGCGCCTGGGTGAAGAGCTGGCCGCCTATGCCCAGCACTATCAAACCAAGGCCCAGGAACTCAGCGCCCTGCGCAAACAGGCGGCTGCGCAACTGGCCACAGCAGTCGAGCAGGAAGTGCAGCGCCTCGGTATGCCGGGTGGGCGTTTCTGTATCGAGCTGAACCCGTTTGAAAGTGCCGAGCCTTCGCCGCATGGCCTGGAGCAGATCGAACTGCTGGTCAGTGCCAACCCAGGGCAGCCGCTTAAAGGTTTGGCCAAGGTAGCCTCCGGTGGTGAGCTGTCGCGGATCAGCCTGGCGATTCAGGTGATCACTGCGCAGACCTCGCGGATTCCGACTTTGGTGTTCGACGAAGTGGACGTCGGTATCGGCGGGCCCACTGCGGAAATTGTCGGCCAGTTGCTGCGCCGACTTGGCGAACGCGGGCAAGTGCTGACCGTGACCCACCTGCCGCAGGTGGCGGCGCAAGGGCATCATCATTTGTTTGTGCACAAGGTGCGTGACAGCGAAACCACGCACACGGCGGTGGCCAGTCTCGGCAAGCGTGAGCGGGTTGAGGAAGTGGCGCGGATGTTGGGCGGGATCGACCTGACCAAAGAATCGCTGGCGCATGCGCGCAAGATGGTCGTTACCAGCAAATAAGTGATTGGGGCCGCTGCGCGACCCTTTCGCGACACAAGGCCGCTCCTACAGATGACCGCGTGCTTTCTGTAGGAGCGGCCTTGTGTCGCGAAAGGGCCGCAAAGCGGCCCCAAAAACACAACTGGCGGGCACGACCTCGAAAGATCGCCCCGCCAGCCGTCAACGATCTAAATCGTTACCGCTTCTTACGCACATAAAGAACCAGATTATGGTCCACGAGCTCAAAGCCATGCTCGGCCACGATCTCTTTCTGGCGCTTTTCGATTTCCGAATCGAAGAACTCGATGACTTCGCTGGTCTCCACGTTGACCATATGGTCGTGGTGGCCGCCATCAGCCAGCTCAAACACCGCGTGGCCGCCGTCGAAGTTATGACGAACCACCAGGCCCGCTGCTTCGAACTGGGTCAAAACCCGGTAAACAGTGGCCAGACCGACGTCCTCGCCAGCCTCCATCAGCGCCTTGTAGACATCCTCGGCACTCATGTGTCGCTGCTCGGTAGAATCGAGCATCTGAAGGATCTTAACTCGAGGCAGTGTCACCTTGAGACCAGCTTTACGTAGTTCGCTATTTTCAACCATGGTCAGCTTTCTCGCCGATGCTGCTTCGCAGCTTCTCTTAATACGGGTATGATCGGGGTTTACGTTGTCCAGCCAAGATAGTGGAAGTCGCCCACCGATGCAAAAGTCCAAGCTCTTGCTAACCAGCCTCACCCTAGTGGGACTGCTCGCACTCGCCGGTTGCTCGTTTCCCGGGGTTTACAAAATCGACATCCAGCAGGGCAATGTCGTCACGCAGGACATGATAGACCAATTACGCCCGGGAATGACCCGTCGGCAAGTAAGGTTTATCATGGGCAACCCGCTGATTCAGGATACTTTCAACACCAACCGTTGGGATTATCTCTACAGCTTGCAGCCTGGTGGCGGTAAACGTCAGCAAGAGCGCATGAGCATCTTCTTCAATGAAGGTGATCAGCTGGTCAGTCTGTCCGGTGACTTCATGCCTGGCGTCAGCCGAGATCAAGAGATCCTCGGTGGCAGCGGTGATACTACCGTCAGCCCGGACGCTCAGCCTGGCCAACCCACCCAGCCAGAAGAAAAACCAGCTCGTCGCGGCTCGACCGAAGAATCGATCCAACGCGAAATCGACACCATCGAAGCCACACCGGTGCCGACCCCAGCTCCGCTGGATACCAATCCGCAGTAAGCAGATTGGCTCCAAGAAAAAGCCCGAACCTAGGTTCGGGCTTTTTTGTGCCTGCGCTTTGCCAAATCGTCAGCCGTTGAGCTGCTTGGCTCGCTGGCAGAAGGCATCAACCAGAGTATTCGCGGCCTGGTTGAACAGCGGCCCGAGGGTGGCGCGCACGATCGGCCCGGCATAATCAAACGACAGGTCGAGGCTGATCTTGCATGCCTTGTCACCCAGCGGCTTGAACACCCACACGCCGTGCAACTGGCTGAACGGGCCTTCTTCAAGGTTCATCTCGATCGACTGCCCCGGCACCAGCACATTGCGCGTAACAAAGTGCTGGCTAAGCCCGCCTTTGGCCACTTCCAGCTTGGCGCGCATGCTCGTCTCGCTGCTCTCGAGCACAGTCGAGGCCGAGCACCACGGCAGAAATTCTGGGTAGCTGGCGACGTCGTTGACAAGGTCATACAGCGCCTGGGCAGGGTACGGCAGCAGGGCAGAGCGTTGAATATGGGTAGTCATCCAGGCATCGATTCCAAGGCTGGGCGGCAGCACTTCGCAGCTCACCGAAAACAGGTTCTGTGGGTTACACAGTGTGTCCATTGTCCGGGATTCATCCGGCAGGCTCAAGCGCACCGAAAACCCCGTAGCCGACAACGCCATGACTGCCTATAATGCGGCCCCTATGGCTAAGCAAAAGAAACATCCGACCGGGACCATCGCGCAGAACAAGAAAGCGCGTCACGATTACTTCATCGAACACAAGTTCGAGGCCGGGCTGGTCCTGTCCGGTTGGGAAGTAAAAAGCCTGCGGGCCGGTAAGGCACACCTGACTGACAGCTACGTGCTGCTCAAGGACGGTGAAGCCTGGCTGTTCGGTTGCCACATTGCGCCGCTGACTGCCGCCAGCACCCACGTCATCGCTGACCCGATCCGCACCCGTAAACTGCTGCTGAACAAGCGCGAGCTTGAGCGCGTGCACGCTGCCGTGGCGCAGAAGGGCTACACCTGTGTGGCCTTGTCGCTGTACTGGAGCAAGCACCTGATCAAGTGCGAAATCGCCTTGGGCAAGGGCAAGAAGGAATTCGACAAGCGCGACACCGAGCGCGAACGCGATTCCAACCGCGAGATGCAGCGGGCTGTGCGCAACAAAGGCAAGGAAGACTGATTCCTCGTTGATTTGTGGTGCCTGCTTTTGGGGCTGCTTTGCAGCCCTTCGCGGGCAAGCCCGCTCCCACAGGGCACTAAGCTGCACTCAGATACCTGTGGGAGCGGGCTTGCCCGCGAAGGGCCGCAAAGCGGCCCCAGCAATTCCAAGCCGACCCCCATCACCGCCCACTCCGCCGCTCCGCCCGCGCCACCCGATGCGCCTCCTCCTGCGCCTCTTCGAGCACCTCCTGCACATACAGGATATGCCGGCTCGACACCTCCCGCGCCTCCTCAGCCCTACCCTCAACAATCGCCTGATACAGCTCGCGGTGCTGCCCAATCAACATATCCCGCGTCTCGCTACGCTGCTGATACATCCCGCCAATGTTGGTCACCACATTGCGCTTGAGCAAATCAAACAAGCCACGAATGGTGTGCAGCAACACCGCGTTATGGCTCGCCTCGGCAATCGCCAGATGGAACCGCGCATCCGCCGCGCCCTCCTCCGCCCGGCTCACCTCGGCCTTGCGTGAATAACAATCCTGCAGCTCATCGAACGCCGCCTTGAGCCGCTCACGGTCAGGTTCGGTCGCCCGCTGCGCCGCATAAAACGCACACGACGCCTCCAGCGTATGGCGAAACTCGAGCAAGTCCCGCTGCGCCTCCGGGCTGTGTTCAAGCAGCTGCAGCAGCGGGTCACTGAAGGTTGCCCCCAGCGACGCCGCCACATAATTGCCGCCACCCTGGCGACTCACCAGCAGCCCCTTGGCCACCAGCTTCTGGATCGCCTCGCGCAGCGATGGCCGCGACACGCCGAACTGCTCGGCCAGGGCGCGCTCGGCCGGCAGGCGCTGACCCGAGGTCAAGGTACCTTCAAGGATCATCCCTTCCAGGCGCTCGACAATGTCGTCGGACAGGCGCCGTTGGCGAACCTGATCAAAAACCATCACTTACTCTCCACAAACCCTCGCACACACAGCGAGGCCTACTATTTTGGCCTATCCAGGCTGCGCTCACACGTATCAGTTGCGTAATAAAAGCTGGGTATTCGTATGCCGCGCTGGCTTTGGTGCAAGCGAGCATCGCTGGGGGCGCTACGCACCCCTTTCGCGACACAAGGCCGCTCCTACAGTTGACCGCGCTGTCTTGGCGTTGCGCGGTCGGCGTAGGAGCGGCCTTGTGTCGCGAAAGGGCTGCAAAGCAGCCCTAGCACCCTCAAGACAAACGCAACGCCCAAAACACCCCAACCCCAAGCCGTTCATCGACATTCCACCAAAGTACAAGCCGAGACAAATTGACACAGGCCCAGCTGCGCTTTTAACCTAGCATCCGCACATTGTAAATTGGTCTTACCAATTACCCAGTGCCAGTGCTGACCAACAACAATTAGGGGCCAACCCATCATGCAAACCTGGCAACAAATCTATAGCCCATTGGGCAGTCTTGGCCTGTCCGCGCTGGCGGCAGTGATCCCGATCGTATTCTTCTTCCTCGCCCTGGCCGTATTCCGCCTCAAAGGCCATGTGGCCGGCAGCATCACCCTCGGCCTGTCGATCTTGGTCGCCATCTTTGCCTTCAACATGCCGGTCGACATGGCCCTGGCAGCTGCCGGTTATGGCTTCCTCTACGGCCTGTGGCCAATCGCCTGGATCATCGTTGCCGCGGTGTTCCTGTACAAACTGACGGTCAAGAGCGGCCAGTTCGAAGTGATCCGCAGCTCGGTGCTGTCGATCACCGACGACCAACGCCTGCAAGTGCTGCTGATCGGCTTCTGCTTCGGCGCCTTCCTTGAAGGTGCCGCCGGCTTCGGCGCACCCGTGGCAATCACTGCTGCCCTGCTGGTCGGCCTGGGCTTCAACCCCCTCTACGCCGCTGGCCTGTGCCTGATCGCCAACACCGCGCCAGTCGCCTTCGGCGCGCTCGGCATCCCGATCATCGTCGCCGGCCAGGTGACCGGCATCGACGCCTTCCACATCGGCGCCATGACCGGCCGCCAGCTGCCGCTGCTGTCGCTGTTCGTGCCGTTCTGGCTGGTGTTCATGATGGACGGCCTGCGCGGCGTCAAGGAAACCTGGCCTGCCGCCCTGGTCGCCGGCCTGAGCTTCGCCGTGACCCAGTACTTCACCTCCAACTACATTGGCCCAGAACTGCCCGACATCACCTCGGCGCTGGCCAGCCTGATCTCGCTGACCCTGTTCCTCAAAGTCTGGCAGCCAAAACGCTCGATGGCCGTGGCCCAGGGCAGCGTCGGCGCCGCCGTGGTGCAGTCCAGCGGCAGCCAGCCAACCCCGTACAGCTTCGGTGAAATCTTCAAGGCCTGGTCGCCGTTCCTGATCCTCACTGTGCTGGTAACGATCTGGACCCTCAAGCCATTCAAGGCCGCGTTCGCCCCCGGCGGCGCGATGTACAACTTCGTCTTCAACTTCGCCATCCCGCACCTCGACCAGCTGGTAATCAAGACCGCGCCGATCGTTGCAGCCCCAACCGCCATGCCAGCGGTGTTCAAGCTCGACCCAATCTCCGCCACCGGCACCGCGATCTTCCTCTCGGCACTGATCTCGATGTGGGTCCTGAAGATCAACTTCAAAACTGGTATTACCACTTTCAAAGAAGTGCTGTGGGAGCTGCGCTGGCCAATCCTGTCGATCGGCATGGTGCTGGCGTTCGCCTTCGTCACCAACTACTCCGGCATGTCCTCGACCATGGCCCTGGTATTGGCCGGCACTGGCGCGGCGTTCCCGTTCTTCTCGCCGTTCCTCGGTTGGCTGGGCGTGTTCCTGACCGGCTCGGACACCTCGTCCAATGCCCTGTTCAGCTCGCTGCAAGCCACCACCGCGCACCAGATCGGCGTCAGCGACACCCTGCTGGTAGCGGCCAACACCAGCGGCGGCGTGACCGGCAAGATGATCTCGCCACAATCGATCGCCGTGGCCTGCGCCGCGACCGGCCTGGTTGGCAAGGAATCGGACCTGTTCCGCTTCACCGTCAAGCACAGCCTGTTCTTCGCCACCATCGTCGGCGTGATCACCCTGGTGCAAGCCTACTGGCTCACCGGCATGCTGGTTCACCACTAAAGTGACAGGGGCCGGGCGCACTCGACTGCGCCCGGCAGCCACCCCTCACCACCTTTGCAGCGAGCATCCATGATCATTTCTGCCTCCACCGATTACCGCGTCGCGGCCCAGCGCAAGCTGCCACCGTTCCTGTTCCACTACGCCGACGGTGGCGCCTACGCCGAATACACCCTGCGCCGCAACGTCGACGACCTGGCCAGCATTGCCCTGCGCCAACGCGTGCTCAACAACATGTCCGAACTCAACCTGCAGACGCAGCTGTTCGGCGAAACCCTGAGCATGCCGGTCGCCCTCGCCCCGGTCGGCCTGACCGGCATGTACGCCCGCCGCGGCGAAGTTCAGGCCGCCCGCGCCGCCGCCGCGCACGGCATCCCCTTCACCATGTCGACCGTCTCGGTATGCCCGATCGAAGAAGTCGCCCCGGCGATCGACCGGCCGATGTGGTTCCAGCTGTATGTATTGAAAGACCGCGGCTTCATGCGCAACGCCCTCGAGCGCGCCAAGGCCGCCGGCGTTAAAACCCTGATCTTCACCGTCGACATGCCCGTCCCCGGCGCGCGCTACCGCGATGCCCACTCCGGCATGAGCGGCGCCAACGGCCCGATGCGCCGCGTGCTGCAAGCCATGACCCACCCACAGTGGGCCTGGGACGTCGGCGTGATGGGCCGCCCGCACGACCTGGGCAACATCTCCACCTACCGCGGCAACCCCACCGGCCTGGCCGACTATATAGGCTGGCTGGGCAACAACTTCGACCCGTCGATCTCGTGGAAGGACCTCGAGTGGATCCGCGAATTCTGGGACGGCCCGATGATCATCAAAGGCATCCTCGACCCGGACGACGCCCGTGATGCGGTCAAGTTCGGCGCCGACGGCATCGTCGTCTCCAACCACGGCGGCCGCCAGCTCGACGGCGTACTCTCCAGCGCGCGCGCCCTGCCGGCGATTGCCGATGCGGTCAAAGGCGACATCAAGATCCTCGCCGACTCCGGCATCCGCAGCGGCCTCGACGTGGTGCGCATGATCGCCCTCGGCGCCGACAGCGTGCTGATCGGCCGCGCCTTCCTCTGGGCGCTGGCCACCCACGGCGAAGCCGGGGTGAAAAACCTGCTGGCCCTGTTCGAAAAAGAAATGCGCGTAGCCATGGTGCTGACCGGCGCCAAGTCGATCAGCGAAATCAGCCGCGACTCGCTGGTCCGCGAACTGGGCGCCTGACGCGCCCTACCCCACACAGCCTGATTGCCCGGGGCACGTTGCGCCACAGATGCGACGGCCCCGCGAGGAGATTGCATGAGCCTGCCTGCCGCGTTCCTCAGAGATGCCGAGCGCCTGATCCCCGCCAACCGCCGCTTCAGCGACCCGACCTCGACCCTGGCCTTTGGCACCGACGCCAGCTTTTACCGGCTGATCCCCCAGCTGGTAGTGCGCGTCGAATCAGAAGACGAAGTGGTCGGCCTGCTGCAACTGGCCCAGCGCGAACGCGTGCCGGTGACCTTCCGCGCCGCCGGCACCAGCCTGTCTGGCCAGGCCCTCAGCGACTCGGTGTTGATCGTGCTCGGCGACAGCTGGAACGGCAAGGAAATCCGCCGCCAGGGCGAGCAGATCCGCCTGCAACCCGGCGTCATCGGCGCCCAGGCCAACGCCTGGCTGGCCCCGTTCGGGCGCAAGATCGGCCCCGACCCGGCCTCGATCAACGCCTGCAAGATCGGCGGCATCGTCGCCAACAACGCCAGCGGCATGTGCTGCGGCACCGCGCAAAACACCTACCACACCCTCGCCGGCCTGCGCCTGGTGCTGGCCGACGGCACCCGCCTCGACAGTGAAGACCCCGCCAGCGTCGCCGCCTTCGAGCAAAGCCACGCTACATTGCTAGCCGAGCTGGCCCGACTCGGCAAGGAGACCCGCGCCGACTCTGAACTGGCTGCGCGAATTCGCCACAAGTACCGCCTGAAAAACACCACCGGCCTGTCGCTCAATGCCCTGATCGACTACGACCAGCCGCTCGACATTCTCCAACACCTGCTGGTCGGCTCCGAAGGCACCCTCGGCTTTATCAGCGCCGTGACCTACGACACCGTGCTTGACCACCCGCACAAAGCCTCGGCGCTGATCGTCTTCCCCACCGTAGAAAGCTGCTGCAAGGCCGTGACCGTGCTCAAGAGCCAGCCGGTGTCCGCCGTCGAACTGCTCGACCGCCGCAGCCTGCGCTCCGTGCAGAGCAAACCCGGCATGCCGGTGTGGGTCCGCGCCCTGTCCGACAACGCCTGCGCCCTGCTGATCGAGTCCCGCGCCGCCAGCCAGACGCTGCTGCACGAGCAACTCGGGCTGATCATGGCGTCGATTGCCGAGTTCCCGCTGGAGCAGAAGGTCGACTTCAGCGAAGACCCGACCGTGTACAACCTGCTGTGGAAAATCCGCAAAGACACCTTCCCCGCCGTCGGCGCCGTGCGTCAGACCGGGACTACAGTGATCATCGAAGACGTCACCTTCCCGGTTGAAGTCCTGGCCGAAGGCGTCAACCGCCTGATCCAGCTGTTCGACAAACACGGCTACGCCGAGGCGATCATTTTCGGCCACGCTCTGGAAGGCAACCTGCACTTCGTCTTCACCCAAGGCTTCAACAACGCCGCCGAAGTCGCCCGCTACCAGGCCTTCATGGACGACGTCGCGCAACTGGTCGCCGTCGAATTCGGCGGCTCGCTCAAGGCCGAGCACGGCACCGGCCGCAACATGGCGCCCTTCGTAGAGCTGGAATGGGGCAAAGACGCCTACCAACTGATGTGGCAACTCAAGCGCCTGCTCGACCCCAACGGCATCCTCAACCCCGACGTGGTGCTCAGCGAAGATCCGGACATCCACCTGAAAAACCTCAAACCGCTGCCCGCCGCCGATGAAATCGTCGACAAGTGCATCGAGTGCGGTTTCTGCGAACCGGTGTGCCCGTCCAAAGGCCTGACCCTCAGCCCCCGCCAGCGCATCGTCATGTGGCGCGACATCCAGGCGAAAAAGCGCGCCGGCGAAGACGTGCGCGAGCTGCTGCGCGACTTCCAGTACCAGGGCATCGACACCTGCGCCGCCACCGGCCTGTGCGCCCAGCGCTGCCCGGTCGGCATCAACACCGGCGAGCTGGTGAAAAAGCTGCGTGGCCAAGCCGCCGACCACGGCAAAACCGCCGACTGGCTGGCCGAACACTTCCAGGCCACCCTGCGCGGCGCCCGCTTCACCCTCGCCGCCGCCAACGGCGCCCGCAAACTGCTCGGCGCACCCCGCCTCGCACGTCTCAGCGCCTCATTAAGTAAAGCCAGCAACGGCCGCCTGCCGCAGTGGACCAGCGCCATGCCGCAGCCGCTGCGCGCCATCGACTTCGGCCCGGCCAGCAACGACGCCCGCCCCCGCGTGGTGTACCTCGCTGCCTGCGTGTCGCGGGTGATGGGCCCGGCCTACGCCGACCGCGAACAAAGCTCGCTGCTGGACAAAACCCAACGCCTGCTGGAAAAAGCCGGTTACCAGGTGGTATTCCCGGAAAACGCCGACAGCCTCTGCTGCGGCCAGCCATTTGCGTCAAAAGGTTACGCCGAGCAGGCCGAACACAAACGCCAGGAGCTGATCAACGCCCTGCTGTTGGCCAGCCGCGGCGGCATCGATCCGGTGTACTGCGACACCAGCCCGTGCACCTTGCGCCTGGTGCAGGACCTGGGCGAAACCCGCCTCGACCTGTACGACCCGGTGCGCTTCATTCGCACCTTCCTGGTCGACCGGCTGGAGTTCACCCCGCAGGAAGAGCCGGTGGCCGTGCACGTCACCTGCAGCACCCAGCACCTCGGTGAAAGCCAGGCGCTGATTGACCTGGCGCGGCGTTGCAGCAAGCAGGTGGTGATCCCCGAGGGGATTCATTGCTGTGGGTTTGCCGGCGACAAGGGCTTTACCACGCCGGAGCTGAACAACCATGCGCTGCGCAGTTTGAAGGATGCGGTGCAGTACTGCAGCGAGGGGATTTCGACCAGCCGTACGTGTGAAATCGGGCTGTCGAGCAATAGCGGGATCGACTATCACGGGTTGGTTTATCTGGTGGATCGGGTGACTCGGGCGCGGGTGATCTGAATTTGGGTTTGGCGGTGTCCGGTTGCGGGTTTCCGTAGGACATTTCCGAACCTGAAACCAAATGCTTCTGGATTGGGGTCTTGGGAATTATCCTACGGGCGCTGACGCCGTTTCGCTGTTGTTGATCTTGGCCATCAGGGCTAATTTCCTCGGGTCGCCATTTTCAGGCGACAAGGGTGTGAGAGCCCGGGATGGTCGGTAGCACTGCAATGGCAGCCGCAATGCGGGCAGGCTTCGGTCTGGCCGGATTTTACCGATCTTTGCCGGTCTCTCACCCCGCATTCGGCTGCCACCCAATTCTGTGAGAGGAATCTACTTGGCAGCTCCTGATGACCTAGATCGGTAAGGTGCCATGAAAAAATTAGTTCCAGATCCGCCCCGCTTCAAAATGCTCAACAACCCCTTCTTCTCGCTTCACAACGACCTGCCCACGCCCGACGCGCTCGCTCATTCCAGCGAACTGCTACGCGGTGTAATCGAGACCATCGACGAGCACTGCCGCCATCACGCCGGCGAGCCCGGCCTGAACATGCTCAACAACGCCGCCCACGCCGCCGAAACCGCCCGCGCCCTGGTCGAACACGTCATGCGCCGCGCCACCGTTGAAGAAGGAGCGCCGCAATGACCCACGACCTCGACAGCTGGACCACCGTCGGCACCGAAACCTGCCACGACCTCTACCGCATCAAGCCCGGCGTGCACGTCGAGCGCGCCTTCCAGGAACTGTCCGCGCTACTGAGCATGGTCCGCCACCTCACCCAGCACGCCGACAAAAACGACGACCCCGTCGCCCTCGAAGCCGCCCGCTACCTGAGCGCTCTAGCCCGCGCCCTCGGCACCGACATCGAAAGTGGCAAAGCCCTACGCGACGCGATCCAATAACGACAGCCATGTCAGCAGGCCAGCATTTGCATTGAACCCTCGCGGAAACCGCGCAGTCCATCTTTACAGGCCCGCCTTCCAGAGGCCTTCCAGAAGGAGACACCCATGAAAGGTACTGCGCTTTCCGCTCTCTTCGCGGCTGCCACACTGCTGGCCTCGCCAGCGTTTGCTGCCGACGACCTCTGCGCGATCAACCTGCAGAAAATCGACGACAGCATGGCCACCGCCGGCGCCACCTCCGAAGGCCTCGACAAAACCCTGACCGAGCACGTCGACAAAGCCAAGGCCGCCCAGGCCAGCGGCGACACCAAAGAATGCATCACCATCACCAGCAAAGTGCTCCAGCGCCTTGAAAAAACCGACAAAGGCAGCGGCACCGCTGGCGGCAGCGGGACCTAAGCAGCAGGCAGCAAACGGACGACGGCACCCGCAGTCGACGTCGTCCGCATAAAGGCGTATACTCCGCCTTGCGTGCTGAAAAGCACGCTCAGCTCTAGAGCTGAGTTGGGGCCGATTAGGATTCGACGCCGGTCGCGAAACTCTAGGTGCATGCCGAGTTGGTAACAGAACTCGTAAATCCACTGTTGCAACTTTCTATAGTTGCCAATGACGAAAACTACGAGGGTTACGCTCTCGCTGCGTAAGCAGCTGAGCCCGCTCTCCTGGTAGCTTCGGCTCCAGCAATCACTAGGGGATGCCTGTAAACCCGAAGTGATTGTCATACAGAACAGGATCGTCGTGTAGCACGTTGGGGGCAAAGCGACTAAAACTTACCCAACTCGTCCAAAGCACCCTGCCACTCGGGCGGCTGCGGATTAACTTAGTTGAGATGGCTACGCATGTAGTACCGACAGCGGAGTACTGGCGGACGGGGGTTCAAATCCCCCCGGCTCCACCAAAATTCCAACGAAAGAAGACGCCCTAGGGCGTCTTTTTTTGTGGGTGGGGTTTGGCGAAACCAACACATCGAGCGCTTTCGATTGCAGCAGATGCCGTTGAGCTCCTGCCTTATCTCCATGCGAAATTTTGTACTCATGCATGCAAAAAATCTCGACTCAAGCGATGATGAGGCAAAACGCCACCAACTATAAGGATATACCCCTTGGAAGCCTCGTCCACCACTCGCAGCATGTTGGCCAACAACCGCATCGTGGTGCCCGCATACCAACGCGCTTACGCCTGGGACACGCCAGCCGACGGTTCGAGCCGCGCCAGTCAGACGCAGGTTTTCCTTTCTGACCTAGAAGCCTATCGCAACAGTAATTCCCGCAGCCCTTATTACTTCGGCCATTTCTTGTTTGAGCAGACGCACGGAGAGTACAGGGTCATTGACGGCCAGCAGCGCCTGACCACGATCACGCTGTTTCTGGCGGCCTTGTTCGCTTGCCTGCAAGCAAAGCGCGCACTGACCGAAGATGAGCAGGACAGCTATAAAGACATGATCAAACGGGAAAGTCAGATCCGCTTCAAGACGGTTGCTTACGACAACCAGACCTTCGTTGACTATGTGATCAATCAGACGAGAACGGCCGCCCCTGCTTCGCTGACCACATCCGCCCAACGACTCATCAATGCATTCGACTTCTTCAAAAAGAAGCTGAGCGCTCAGTCTGAAGCCTATTTGACCGACATGCTGCGGATTGTTTCCCATGCCTCGTGCAGTACGCACCCGGTGCGAGACGAGGCTGAAGCCATCCAGATGTTCATCTTCCAGAACAACCGCGGCAAGCGCCCGTCCAACCTGGAGGTGGTGAAGGCGCAATTCATGTATGCCATTCATCTTCATGGCGAAGACCAGCAAGCGAAAGACAGCCTGATCGAAGAAATTCAGAATCGCTTCGAGACCATCTACAAATCGATCTCGAAGATTGAATACCGGATCAATGAAGACGACGTGCTGCAGTACACCCTGCGCGTTCATTTTAATTCGCTGTGGGAAACCGGTGCGCTGGACCGGATTGACAAGATGCTTACCGCAGAGGCGCCTCTTGAGTTCGTGAAGGACTTCACCAATTCATTGGCTATCAGCTTCGAGCATTTATCAGTTTTCTTCGGCGATGACGAGAGAAAGAGTTTTGCGATCCACTCACTGGTGACTTTGGGCGGGATCGCGACCGTATTGCCATTTATTCTCAAAGCTTATCGGTTTGGCCTGGCTTTATTAGAAATAAACCATCTTTGTATAGCCTTTGAGAGTCTGATGATTCGACATCGCTTGATTGGCACCCGCGCGGAGATCAATTCCCGCATCAACAATGCTTACGAGGCATTTACTAGCGACGCGCCGTCGATAGCTCCGATTCTTGGACTCATCGACTACCTCAAAACTACAAAAGAATGGTGGTGGGCCTATTGGAACAACGAAAAGTTGGCAGCGGCGCTAGAGATTTCGATCAGTCACCCAACCGCCAAGCACCTGTTATGGAAATACGAGGTGCACCTAGAAGGACTGGGTCAACGCGGCTACAAGCCGCAGCGCTACAGCGAGATAAAGCTTCCTGAGCTGGAACATATTGCTCCTTGCACCGAGCCATCAGTCCGCCCACATGGTTACGGTACCTACGACGAAACCTTCAAAAGCGAATATCTCAACTGCCTAGGCAATTACCTGCTGGTGTCGAAATCACACAATTGTGCAATGGGAAACTTCCCGTTCTCACATAAACTGGCAACCTATCAGCACAATGCTCAACAGCGGGAAATAGAGAAATTTGCCAGCATGGGCAGTATCTGGGATCAAGACGCTATTCAAGTCCGTCACGATAAAATCGTCGCCGCGCTGATGACAGTACTTTAATTTGATTGTGCTCCAGCCATGGTCAAAAACTACAGCGTTCTTACGCCTAGAAGCGCCATGACGCCTTACAAGTTCGAAAAATGACAAATGCCGCCTACCGATTTTCCTTGTACGCCATCCATAAGCCCCACCTGCCCTACAGTGGGTTAACGGTTTACGTTCATGGAGCGCTTACGCTACTGCCAGTGCGCAGATCTACAGTTTGGTCGAGACCACCAAGCTCAACGGCCAAGAACCCTCTACGTGGCTGCGCCACGTACTGAACGGTTGCCGCATGCGCAGTCTGTGGCGGACTACGAAACACTGCTGCCGTGGAACTGTTCGCCAGAGATGCCACAGTAAGCCGCTGTCCAAGTGTTTGGTAGGTGGATTTATGGATCGCATTCAGTGATGACGCAAGGTCCGCATGGATCATAGTTGGACAACCCAGCTATTGCGTTGTCCGTAAAATATGATTACCCAGAAGACCGCTTTTCCGCCCTATTGACAGATAGAATTAGATATCTATTGCGTCCTTGAGCTATCCGATCGACTGAACAGAGTTGGCAAGCCGCTTTTCCTGGCCGAACTGCGTCGTATAGAATCGTTGCTCAATTCCATAAATCAAAAGTTTTAGAGAGTCGTCATCGGAAATTTCGAAACTGCTAGAAATCTTGTCATATTTAACTTTATCACCGCAATAACCATCAATGTAGGCCAACATGCCAACTTTGTCCTGAGGCGGTAGCGCAGCAAGCGTCGCCATGGCTAGGGCAATCCTTTTTCTATTCGGCTTGGAAACGCTGTCTGCGCTGAAATTATTTGCTAGAGCGATAAATTTATTCTCTAGAAATTTTTCCACCTCTGCTTGTGTTGCCTCGCGATACAGCTCATCAATTTCTGGAAAAATACTAGATATAGTGGCAAGATTTCGGAAAACTAAGGTATCAGATTTCTTTACATAAATTGCATCAGGAATGTCGTTCACGACGAGCCTATTTTCACCGTCCTCAACGACAGCCACATCTCCAAAAGTAATCATTTTTCGCCTTAAAAACAGCGAAGGTGTGACTTTTTGAAAAAAGAAATCATCGCCTTGCACGCTGCAAATATAGGCAATATCTGAAAAACGATTTTTCTCAAGGTCATTATAATCTTTTGAGTCAAAAGGTTTTATCAGGAATGGCAAGCAGTATTTTTGCTCCGAGAATTTTTCTATTTTAAACCAAGAATCCTCATCTAGATTATGATCAGGCATATACAGTACGCACGCAGCGAGCTTGGGAACCACTCCATTAAATAGTTTCTTATCTGAAAGCAATTTAAAAACCGGATTAGCCCTCAGCTTTTTAACTTTAACCAAAACGCAGTCCATCTTACCTCTCCCTTTCAATGAACGTATAGTCGTTGATCCTGCGCGCCGACTGAATCACCACATCCACCGGCAACTTATATCTTTTCCCGCTAATAAGGAATATCGAAGCACCACCTCGGGTAGTGACATTATAAAACTCAAAGCCATACAGCAAAAAAAGCGGATTAAAGTACAGCGCCTGAGACCTAAATGTAAAAACAAACAGCATCCCATACACCACAATCAGCGTATCCCAGTTACCCACACTTAACGCAACAAAAAAGTAACCTAAATAACTTGGCAAAAAACTGTTGTTCGCATGAGAAATCTCTACAATGTCACCAGAGCAAAAGCTATCTTTACCCAATTTAGAGCTTAACTTAATACTCAGCCATGTCAGCATAACAGGCACAGCAATATAAATCAGATAGGAGACGAATGGACTTATATCTTTCATCCACGTCAGGCTTGGAAATAGACAATAGAGCGTATACGACTTCTGTACTAAAAAAACAATCAACAGCAATGACGTAGCGCTGATAGTCAGAAGAAGGCGAAATAGAAAATTTAGGTTCATCGTGACCATTCCATGGCTTATCCGGAAGACTATACACATCCAGCGCAAAAAAGTGATAGCTAAATGCCATAACCTATGTTTTTTTTCTGAGACCATCCACTCTACAAGCTATAACGTAAGGGATCCACCATCCCCACAGTCCAAGCGCCTGTGGATCAGGATACGTTAGGCGGTGTACGAATCCCGAGAAACCCAATCGGCGCCAGTCGGAAGCTGAAATTCTGTAGAGTTTTCGGCCATCTACAGAAAGGAATTCTGTTATAGCAAAGCGTACGAACTCTTGGATGAGGCCTAGAATGGTCGCCGATCTCTTTACTGAAACCCATGGTCGGAGGCGGCCCCGCCTGAGCGACTGCCTGATGTTCGATGGCGTGCTCTGGGTACACTGCTCGGGCGCCGCGTGGCGAGATACTGCGGAACGCTTCCGCCCATAGTCTAAGTTGTATCAACGGTTGGGGGTTTGCGAAACCATGGCGCATTCGATGGCCTGAAAGATCATTCCGACGCCAGCAGGTATTACTATCGACTGACAGCGTCATTGATCTTGAAGCGCAGGGGTGCCATCAAGTGCTTTAAGTATGTTAGCGGGGTCTAAATCAGCATTAGCTGCCGGAATTTTTGTAATTATAACGTTACAATTCACTCCTCAGCGAAATAATCGCTATCCAACTGCTTTACCTCATACACCTGCTTAATGCTCACACCCAGGTTGTTCTCCACCATCAAGCGCGAAAGCTCAACACCGTCGATCAGGACAACTTTGATATCCAGCCCCAGCGCTGCCATGCGGGCACCATCGGAGAACTCCGAGGTGGTGATAAACACCCCCTTACGAGCCCGCTGGCGTGTCAAAGCCCCAATAAACTTGTCGATTTCCGGTCGGTGCACAGTGTTAGTCCAGCGCTTAGCCTGCAGATAAATCACGTCGAGGCCGAGCTTGTCTTCCTTGATGATCCCGTCGATACCATCATCATTGGTCGCCTGGGTTGCTTTGCCGGCCTCCTTGCGCGAGCCGCCGTAGCCCATGGCGATCATAAGATCGACCACCAACTGCTCAAAAAAGCTGGGTGTAGCCGCCCGAACTTGCACTAACAGCTCATCTGCCAGTGACTGCACCAATGCTTGGTGCGCCTCTGCCAACTGCTCGTCAGGCGTAGTTTCGGCAACAGCAGCATCTAGCAAGGCGGGCACTTCAAGCTCTTGCGGTTTGGCGGTATGGAAGTCAGCGAACTCAGGGAACTGCTTCAACCAACTAACCGTGATGCGCTCCGGGCCATCGGCCAAAGTAGTGAGGCCGCGCGGCGTAATCTGCACCATCCCCTTGGTTGGAATACACAACAGCCCCGCCTTATTCAGATAGGTACGTGCCCAGCCCACGCGGTTGTTGATAACTGTCTGGTGGCCAGAGGGCAGCCGCTCCTTGCGCTCCTCCTCGGTCAGTTGAAACCGCTCGGCCACCTGCTCGCGCACCTCATTGAGAGGCATCGGCATACCATTTTGCACAGTGGCCAGCACAGGCCGCATCACGCTTTGAAAATCAGGAATTGCCATCGTTGCATCCTATCCTTACACGCGGTGTTCAAGCACCGTGCAAGCCGCTCTGATCAAATCCAGCCGCTGTCTTCAGCATCTTCAAAATCACCAGCGCAAACGCCCGACTCTTCGTCTCGTTATCCAGTACCTCCAGCGAGAGTTTCTCGTGTTCGGTCATGGCGTCCAGCACGGTGTCCAACACGCGTTTGGGGAACAGGCCGTGCATCACTTGATCCACCGAGTGGTTGTTCACCTGGGCCATCACATCTTCCTGGCGGCTGATGCGCTGGGCGATGCCGGTAAGGAACTGCAGTTGGTCGTCATCACTCACCTCGGCTCCGAAGATAACGTTCAGCGCCTCGATGATTTCCGATAAACGCTTCTTCTCCGGATCATGGGGCTTGCCGCTGCCCACATCACTACTAGGTTTGAGGGTGTATTCGCCGGTTTCCTCGTTCAGGCGCAGCTGATGCTCGGCGCGCTTGCTCAGACGGTAGTGGCTCAGTTGCAGCTCGCCTACATCCACGTCGTCTTGTTGTAGGCGATCCACGCGCAACAGCGGGTGCAGGTGTTTGGCGTACACGCAGAGCTGCTCCAGTTCACGGTCCTCGTAGGGCACAATCTGCGAGAGGAACTCGTACAGGCGCACAAAGCTCTGCAGTTTTTTACGGAACAGGTCGAGTTGATCGATTTGCTCGCCGGCCTCTTTCAGCGCGTGCTCGGCTTTTTTCAGGCCGCTACTGTCGCCGTTAGCCTCGGCCGTGCGTTTGAAGTCCAGCGCCTGCTGGCGTGACTCCACCGAGAAGGCGTAGCGCTTGGCAAAGCGCTCCTTGGCCGGTGTGCAGTAGTAGCTGAGCCTGCTGGCCGCCGCCTTGGGGTCGAAGAAGGCCATGGCGAACGCCTCGACCTCCTGCCAGTGATAGATTCCCTCGGCATCCAACTTCTTCTGCAGGTCATAGATGATCTGCGGATCAGTCACATCGGTCAGCTCGGCCTTGGTGTAGTACGGCAAGAAAGCGTCGAGAATGTCCTGCGGCTCGTTGAAGAAGTCGAGGATGAAGGTTTGCTTGCTGTCGCCGAAGGTGCGGTTCAGCCGCGACAAAGTTTGCACGCAGTCTACGCCTTGCAGCTTCTTGTCCACGTACATGGCGCACAGCTTGGGCTGATCGAAGCCGGTCTGGTACTTGTTGGCCGCGATCATCACGTTGAAGTCCTGAGTGTCGAACGCCTGTGCCAGGTCGCGGCCATTCAGGCCGGCGTTAAGCAGGCTGCTGCTTTCCGTCACCTCTTCGGGGATCAGCTCATCCGCTAACACGCTGCCGGAGAACGCCACCAGCGGGTGCACATCGCTGTACCCCATCTGCTGTACATAAGTCCTCACCGCCAGTTGGTAACGCACCGCTTCCTGACGGCTGCTGGTGACGACCATGGCTTTGGCCTGGCCACCCAGCAGACCACGGATATTGGCGCGGAAGTGCTCGACGATCACCTCGACCTTCTGGCTGATGTTGTACGGGTGCAAACGCACCCAACGCGCCAGCTTGATGCGCGCCTTCTTGCTGTCCACCTCGTCATCTTCACCATCCGGGTGGGCGATCTTCCAAGCGGTGCTGTAGGTGGTGTAGTTACGCAGCACGTCGAGGATAAAACCTTCCTCGATGGCCTGACGCATGGAGTACAGGTGAAACGCCTCCGGCTTGTTGCTGGCACTGGCCGGCAGCGTTGGGTCGGCCGGGCGACCGAACAGCTCCAGGGTCTTGGCCTTGGGCGTAGCGGTGAAGGCGTAGTAGCTGATGCGCTCGTTCGGTTGGCGCGCCTGCAGGGCGGCGTCGAGCAGCTCTCCGGCGCTGATTTCTTCGGCATCCAGTGCGTCACTGCCGAGAATCTGTTTCAGCTTGCTGGCCGATGAGCCGGTTTGCGAGGAATGCGCCTCGTCGGCGATCACCGCATAGCGCCCGCTAGCTAGCTTGGGGTACTTGTCCAGGGCATCGAATAGCGCCGGGAAAGTCTGAATGGTGACGATGATAATGCGCGTCTGCTCCGCCAGCGCCTCGGCCAGTTGTTCCGACTTGCTCTGGTTACCGACATCACGGCTGATCGGCTTGACCACGCCCTGCGCGTGCTCGAACTGGTAGATGGTGTTCTGCAGTTGACTATCCAGCACGGTGCGGTCGGTGACCACAATCACCGAGTTAAACAACCGCTGGCCGGCATCGTCGTACAACGAGGCCAGTTGATGCGCAGTCCAGGCGATGGAGTTGGACTTGCCCGAGCCGGCGCTATGCTGGATCAGGTAACGCTTACCCGGCCCTTCGGCGCGGGTGGTGTTGATCAGCGTATTGACCACTTCCCACTGGTGGTAACGCGGGAAGATCATCGTCTCCTTGGTAACCGGCGTGCCGTCGAAGCCTTCGCTGGTTTTCTTCTCCAAGTGCAAAAAGCGCCCCAGCACCTTGAGCCAGGAATCCGGCTGCAATAGTCGTTGCCACAGGTAGCCAGTGGCGTATTGGCTGTCGTCTTCAGGCATTGGGTTGCCCGCGCCGCCTTCCTCAGTGCCGAGGTTGAACGGCAGGAAGAAGGTGTCTTTACCTGCCAGCTTGGTGGTCATCGCCACTTCGTTTTGGCCCACGGCAAAATGCACCAGCGCGCCCCGTTTGAAGGTCAATAGCGGCTCGGGCTTGCGCGTCAGCGGGTCTTTTACCGGTCGGTCATAGCGATACTGGCGCTTGGCGTTTTCCACCGACTGCTTGAACTCGCTTTTCAGCTCCAGCGTGGCGGTGGGGATGCCGTTAACGAACAACACCAGATCCAGCCGTGGGTTATAGCTCTGCCCGCTACTACCGGCCTCACGCGCATGCGGCGAGTAAGACACCTCCGGCACCACGCGCAGGCGGTTGCACTGGTAGCGCTTGAGGGTATCCGGGTTCATTCCGTGGTCGGGCTGGAAGCTACACAGCTCGACTTTTACCGCCGGCAGCTTAAAGCCGTGGCGCAGAACATCCAGGGTGCCGCTCTGCTCCAGCTCGCGTACCAGCTTCTGTACTAGCACATCGTCTGGGTTATTCGGGTTGGCCTTGGCGAACTTGTCCCAACGCTCCGGCCAGGCGTCCTTGAAGTAGCCCAGCACATCCTCGGTATACAACGCCGTGCGCCGGTCATAGCCACTGGCGGTGCCGACCAACCAGCCTTGGGCGGCCACGGCATCGATAATGTCCTGCTGGAATTGCGCTTCCTTGCTGTCCGCCATTACACGGCCTCTTGTGCTAATTCGGGGGTGGATGCACTGGCCGGTGGCTGCCAGCCGCGTACATCGATTTTGCCGGTGACAACAGCGGAGATTAGGGCGGAGCGGCGTTCCGAGAAAAAATTACTTGCCTGCTCACAACACAACATCAACTCATTAATTCTTGTTAGCTGGTTTTCCAGATAGGTAACAATTTCCAATTGCTCTGCTTTTCCAGGGAGAAAAACTTCAATCTGTTCAAATTTCTCAGGCTCTATCCGCCACTGGCTAGGACGAATGCCGTTAGAAATTGAAAGATAAACCTTCGGCATATGACTAGCGCGAAGCAGGTAGTGTAAGAATTTTGGTACTTCCTCATGAGAGGGGCTGTAGACAACATAGTCCGGACTGGTTATCCCCTGGTGTTCGGATACACCAAGCGAGCCCTGCCAGGCCTTCATTTTATTTAAAACCAAATCACCGGCCATGACCAATTGGTACAGCGACAAATCATCAGGGGTTTTATTGTTATTGTCATCGCGCGAGCTTTTCTTAACAACGCCATAATCGCGATAAACAGACAGGACCTCCATATCCGTGTACCCCTGCCGCTTGCTCTGCGTAAAAAGCCGCTTCACTTTTCGGCTACGCCAATGCTCCGGCACCTCGCCCAACCACTCCACTCCGGAGTCTTTCGTCGGCACCGCGGGATCGAGGCCTTTGGTGACGGCGTGGGAGATCACGGCATGGCGCTTTTCCTTTAGCAGCTCGATAAGACGTTGCTGCTCTTCGATCAGCGCGTCGATGCGGGCGGTTTCGTGGTCGAGGAAGCGGGCGATTTGGGTTTGTTCAAAATTAGATGGAATTGCTGCGGGATGATTTAATAAATCTCCTTGCGTCATACTCGGTAGAGCAGTGCTCGTCGAGTAAAACTCAAAGGGTATTGTAAGAGCGTAGTAGTAAAGAAATTTCGCAGAAGTCCCCTTGGCGACCTCCGTGTAGAACATCGTATCCACGGTCCAAAATCGACCATTTATATAGAGAGGCTTATCAATAGTACCTTTCCGACCCAGCAGGACGGACTCACCATCATGCAGATACTGACTGGCTTTGGAGAACATGCCCCCAGAGCCAATGACCGGATACTCACCGTCAGAGCTTTCAACGTCCTTGTAGTCTTTGCCATTACGTATCCAAGCCAGATTTTTCAGTGAGCCTCTGATCCAGTGCCCCGGCATCTCTCCCAACCATTCGACGTCAGAATCCTTGTATTCCGGGTATTTCTGAAACGTCATGCCGACAGCCTCTCGATCATCTGCTTGATGCGGTCGGTGCAGGCTTTCAGGTCGCTATCGATCTCGGCCAGCGGACGCGGTGGCTGGAACACATAAAAGTGGCGGTTAAAGGGAATCTCGAAGCCGACAATGCCGACCTCGCCGTCCAGCGCATCGGTTTTGCTTTCGTCGATCCAGGCATCCGGCACATGGGGGATGACTTCGCGTTGGAAGTAGTCGTACACCGATTCGCCCAATGGCACGTTCTCATTGTCACGCAGGCCCGCATCGGCTTCCGGCTGGCCCTTGGTCATGCAGATATCAGCCTCGGGGTCGCGCTCGCTTAAGGCGCTCATCAGAGCTTTGAGTTCCGGCGCGCTAAGGCTGACGCTGTGCGCGGTGAGGGCTTTTTTCAGCAGCTTGCCGAACTGCTCGCGGTTGCGGTGCAACACGCTGGCATCCATCGCTTGCAGAGAGGCCAGCATCTGCTGCTGGGCAGAGCTGTCGAGTTTCTGCAGGGCTTTTTCATCCAGCACTTTCGCGATGCGTTCGGCGCTGGTCTGGAAGTTCAGGCGCAGCGGGCGCTCGACGGTGATGCGGCGGTAGCCGAAGGCGTCGATGGGGAAGATCTTGCTCTGCGCGCTTTGCTCGAAGCTACCATATAGGCGCACCAACTCGCTGATTTGATCTTCGGTGATGAACTGGCGCTTGCTGCCCAGCGACTTGCGCATTTTGGCGTAGTGCTGGCTGCCGTCGATCAACTGCACCTTGCCCTGGCGCGCAGCGGCTTTGTGGTTACTGAGTATCCACACATAGGTGGCGATGCCGGTGTTGTAGAACATGTCGGTGGGCAACGCGACGATGGCTTCGACCAAATCGTTCTGCAGCAGGTAGCGGCGTATCTCCGACTCACCCGAACCCGCGCCGCCGGTAAACAGCGGCGAGCCGTTGAGGATGATGCCGATGCGCGAGCCACCGTCGCGCGGGTCACGCATCTTGCTTACCAGGTGCAGGAGGAACAGCAGCGAACCGTCGGACACGCGCGGCAGGCCCGGGCCGAAGCGGCCGTCGAAGCCTTTATGGTTGTGCTCGTCGGTGATCTGCTTTTGCACCTTCTTCCATTCCACGCCGAACGGCGGGTTGCTGAGCATAAAGTCGAAGCGTTTGTCGGCCAACTGGTCGTTGGACAGGGTGTTGCCGAGCTTGATGCTGGCCACGTCCTGGCCCTTGATCAGCATGTCAGCCTTGCAGATAGCGTAGGACTCGGGATTGAGCTCCTGGCCATGCAGCGACACGCTGACCTTCTCGCTGATGGACTGGATGTACTCATCCCCCTCCGACAGAAAGCCGCCGGTGCCGGCGGTTGGGTCATAAATGGTGACGATGCTGTTGGGCGCGAGCTTGTGGTCCTGATCGGTGATCACCAGCGAGGTGGTGAGGTGCACGATATCGCGCGGGGTGAAGTGCTCCCCAGCGGTTTCATTTGAGCTTTCCGCGAATTTGCGAATCAGCTCTTCAAAGATGATGCCCATGCCGAAGTTGCTGATGAACTCGGGGCTCAGATCAGTGGCGGCAAAGCGCTGCGTAACCTGATAAAGCAGGTTGGCGGTTTCCAGTTGCTGAACAAAGTCTTCAAAGTGGAAGTGCTCGAAGATCTCGCGGGCATCCTTACTGAACGCCTGTACGTAGCTCATCAGGTCGGCGGCGGTCTGGGTGTCGGACAGCGTGCCGAGGGTCAACGAGGAAGAGTTGAAGAACTGCTGGCCAGCGGCGCGCAGCATGTACATTTCACGTACGGTGTCCGGGCGGCCTTCCTGGGCGTAGGACTCGCGAATCACGGCATCTTTGGTCGGCGCTAGCACACACTCCATCCGCCGCAGTAGGGTGAATGGCAGGATTATGCGCCCGTACTGGGACTGCTTGAAATCACCACGCAGTAAGTCGGCAATCGACCAGAGGAAGGCGGCCGTCTGGGAATGATTTTCCGTGTTCACTCAATAATTCCTTGGAATACACAGGCAAAAGGGTGAGTTTAACCTTTCGAGCCGACTGAATCTCACAGCCCGAGGGCTAATGGGCGCCCTGGATGCCGCGCACATTAAATCCTCAGAACGTCCAATGCCAACACTTGACGTGCGAACAGGTAAACAATCCACTCAGTTACCACTGACGCAGCCGCCCTAGATCGCAGGTTCTTGCGGATTGGCACGTTTCGGAGATGAGCGCGCCTGTACCCAAAGTTGATATATCAATGCGTGTTCAGCACGGCCTCAAAATCAGAAGCCTGCAGCTCCGAGGTCCCACTCAACATATCTCGCGCCAACGCTCGCCGCTTACTCAGCAGCTCATCCAGTGTCGCCTCAAACGTCGGCATCGCCGCATCTCGAACCGTCGGATAGTACACATACACATCCTTCTGCTGCCCAATCCGATAGGCGCGATCGGTCGCCTGATCTTCCTTGGCCGGGTTCCAGCAGCGCGTGAAGTGAATGACGTGGTTGGCAGCCTGCACATTCACCCCGAATCCAACGGCGATGGTGGACAGGATGATGACGGCGAAACCTGGCAGCTCCTGGAATTGATCGATCAGCCTCTGCCGGCTTTTGGCGCTCTGACTGCTGGTACTGGTATCGCCATTGATGACCGTCGCCCGAAAGCCGAAATGCTGCTGAATCGCGTGCTGTAGTTCCCGCTGAATATCTCGCAACTCGGTAAAGACGATGACCTTGTCGCCGTTGCCGGCCCGTTTGATCGACTCGAGCGTCTGCATCAGCCACTGAAGCTTCGGCGAGTTGTCGCGCAACCGCGTGTCTGGCTGAACGCTGTAAGGATGGGCACAAATCAGCTTGAGCTTGTGCAGTAACCCCAGCATGCCAGAGGTCTTCTGATCGAGCTGCTCTTCGATCTGCCGCTTCTGGCTGTATGCGGATACTTCGGACAGATACAGGTTACGCTGCAGCGTATGCATGCCAAGTGAACGGCATGCTGCGTCTTCGATTTTGGCCGGCAGGTCCTTGGCGATGTCCTGTTTGGTCCGCCGCAACGTCTGCGGTTCGATAAGCCCACGCAGGCGCTCCAGCGCATCCGTATCACGCTCCAGTGCGGCTTCGATGGGGCGCTGATAGTCGCGACCGAACTGGTTCAGGCCGCCCAGGAATCCTGGCTGAATGAAGTCGAACAGGCACCAGAGATCGATCAGGGTGTTCTCGACCGGCGTACCGGTACACGCCACTCGGAACCGTGCGGGAATGGCTTTGATCGCCTGAGTCACCAGTGCCGCCGGGTTCTTCAGCTTCTGAGCTTCGTCACACACGACGATGGACCATTGCTGGCGCGCCAGGGAAAACTCCTGATCGCGCAATGTCTCGTATGTCGTCAGGACGATTCGGGCATCACGCATCCAACCTGGGCGCAGCAGGTTCTTGATGCCTTTGGCTTTCAAGTCTGCAGGGATTTCATCTTTCTTAAACTTCACCGCACTCAAGGCTGAGCCATACAGCTTCAATACGGGCAGGGCGTCAGCAAAGAAGAATCGGTGAAGCTCTCGCTCCCAGTTATCGAGCAACGAAACCGGAGCGACGATCAGTGTTGGCTGATCTTTTGGATACTGCTCTAAGTACCAGACCAGGAAGGTGAGCAGTTGGATCGTTTTCCCAAGCCCCATGTCATCAGCGAGCAAGCAACCCGATACGTCCGTGGGGGACAAGCGGAACAAATGCTGCAACCACGCCACACCTTGAAGCTGATGCTCACGCAGGACGACTTCAGGCTTGAGCAAGCTAGGCAACTCTGGCGTTGCGTCCGAAGCGGCGCGCAAGGCTGCTTGACGCACCTGAACGTAGGTCGGCTCATCAATGTTGTGGCCGATTTGCAGCACGGCGCGGGCTACTTTCTCCCGTTGCTCAACCTGGCTAGTCTCGTCAGGCGCAATCTTCTTCGACCAAGCATCAAACAGTTGTTCGGCAGCGGCAATCGGGAGTGGTATTTCGGACTCTGGCAAGCAGACCGTTTCATCACCGGCTGCGCGAGCTTCGTCCAACCGTTGCTCAAATGCTTCAAATTGAGCTCGGTCGGAAGGATCCCAACGCCCAAGGATTTCTGCGTCGATACCCAGCGCAGCCACATCCTTCGGCAACCAGTTCTCGGTCGCCTCTTTGACCAGGAAAGGCGAAGTAATTCTTTCCGCTTCCCCAATGCCCGTCACACGGTCGCCGTAGAGGGAAAGATCCAGGACCGAGTCAAACTCGATACCGGCCGCCTCGTTTTGCCACCGTTGAAGCAAGTCATTGATGCCTGCCAACTGGCGCAAATCAAAATCGCTGAGCTCCAGCTCATAGCCCTGCCAAAAGCCTGCAGGCATGCCGGCGGCCAACTTCAGCTGCAGTTCATGCACAAGCGGTGCAAATTCATGGGCGGCTTTGAACTCAATTTCAATAGGCGCTTGCGGGTTTGGAGAAATCGGTTCGAGCGTTAGTGTTACCTGCTCGATACGTTGGCCCGCTTCATCCAGTTTGGGTTCCAGATGGAAGCGATGAAAAAAAATGCCGGCCTCGGCGAGCTCGTCCTCATAGGCTTGGGCATCCAGCACGTGTGCGGCACTTTCGCCGATTGTGCTGTAAGGGTTACGGACGAATGAAAGGGCATCGTCACCAGCAACTCGACGCCCGGGCAACGAACGCACGTAGTCCAGTACCGATTTGACTTCAGGCTCAATCAGAACATGAGTCAGCGAGCCATCGTCACCTGTTACCCGGTATCGATCCTGAACCTGCTTGGCACCGTCAAAGCTCTCAAGCCAGTTGGCCGGCTGGCCTTCGAAGCTCGGATGCAACTCGATAACAGGGGTGTCGCCTAACGTCGACTTTCGTGGGTTGAGCCGCAGCTTTTCGGGTTTGATAACGACGGTCTTATCCAGGAAGCCATCCATACCAGCGCCAGCCTTGCGCGCCAGCTTTCTGATGCTGGCCCAGCCGATCTGGTTGGTTACTTCACCGGGCTCATTTTGTTGTGCCAGATAAAGCTGTCGTACAGCACCGGTCAGTTTCCAGGATGCCTGAGGCAGAAGCTCTGTGGCTCCTTGATATTGAACAATGGCCCCCGTTCGTTGCACCTGCACATTGGCATTGGACTGCGGATCGCGCCAGCCACTGATAGAGACCTTGAAATCGTCGGAGGCAAGGCTGCCCTGGCTGCTCAATTGAGGGATGAGAGATGTCTGGGGCGGCAAATCTAATAGCGGCAGACTTGTTACGTGCTCGGGCTCATCCAGCAGCCGGTAGAGCTCATCCCACGTCAGCAGCCAGCGATCGCTCAGCTGGTAGACGAACTCCTCTTCCTCCAGCTGATCAAGATAACTGGCCAGCGACCAGAACTCGGTATTCTCCGCCAAGCTCAGGGGATAACAGATACCCTGCTCCTCAATGGAAAAAAACGGCTCAGTCTTTTCTGCTACCGAATTCGACTGCAGGCCAATGCCTTTGAGGAAACGCTTGAGCATTACTGTCTCCAGAACCGGAGTGGCTGGTTATTGACGGGCCTGAAGCCCAGGCGCTGCAGTGCAGTTACGGCGGCCGGCTCATGATCATCAAGCTGGACCTGAAATGCACCGCCGCGCTCGCGCTGATCATAGACTTTGTGTTTGACCGACTTCAGAGCGTCACGGACCTGCTCTTCGAAAGGTAACGGTTTAGCTGAGCCTGCAGCTCCGGTCTGACTCTGCACACGAATACCCAGCCGACCTAGAGTGCCATCGAACTTACTCAGCCAGCCCTCAACGCGATCTGGGCGGTTTGGTGTAGGGACATGGGGCATCCACTCCACCGCACGATGGCGCTGCTTAATCTCGGTAGTTAATTCAAGGTGGGTTTTTTCTGGATTAAACGGCGATTGGTCTGCTTGGTACACATAGCAGGCACCCTTTCCCGAAAATTCCACGAAAAAGTAGTTTCCGATCTGCATGACTACAGCATTGTTATGACCAGCTGCGCCTATTAACCGGCCAAGGCGCCCTTTGTTCTTCTCACGGAAATGAGCAAAGTCTCGACCCTCGTTACTCCATGCATCCGAGCCCATGATGATTCTGGTGTAGCTCATCTGATTGGCAAACCGCAGCCAGTAGAAAAGGCGTGACTGGTCGACGTCATCATCGCCCTTCAGCAGGTTGAAGAAGTGCTCAAGATCCTCCTTCGCAAACCAGGCTACGACCATCGCACAGACATCCTCTGCAACGTAACGAAGCCAGCTGTTTTGTCTGGAGCGGATCTGCGGACTACCCCAATTGTCGAGCGCAAGCTGTTTAAGCAGCGACGATGGCTTCTCCCGATAAGCTGCCGAGTGGTAACGCGACAGGCATGCGCTCAAAATGTCGTTCATGTACCGCGGGTGCTGCCGGCCGATGTCGACCAGGTCGGCCAAACGCTGAGAGAACTCGGCGTCATCCAGCATGAAAATGCGAGAAATCAGCACGGTAAAGATCCTGCGCCACAGCCAGCTGTTATCCGGGATCTGCGCAATCGTCTGCAATGCCGAAAGGTCGCTAATCTCGCCCTTGAACATCTGGTCACCCAGCGTGGCACCTGCCTGCTCGGAAAAGAGTTCCTGATGTTGCTGAACGATCTGCACCCATTCCTTCACTCGCTTCTGCTGGTCTCTGACGCATTCGAAACCGAGCTGAACGTCTTCGCGCAGCAGGCACCAATTGGCGTTCTGCGCAGGCGTAGCGGCGTCGTAGCCAAAGTAACTGAAGCACAGCGCCAACCAATCCCGGCGGCTCAGTCTTCGCTTTTCGATACGCTGATGAACTTCTTCGTGCACCCGGGCATAAAGCTGGTCATCGTCCAGTATCGGCCCGACGCACTCACTCTTGTCGGAAAGGCCGGCGAATACCAAGCGCCATTCCGAGGCGTTGAGTGGTAGTACATTGCGAAACTTGCTTATCGCAGCACGGCGCTTTTCTTCGGGTGGCGGCAAGGCCTTTTCAGCGCGCTCGAATCGCTCGTAAAGATCGACTCCCGCAGCAGCAAGACGGGGGAATCGCTCCAACGGTTCCGGGGCCTGCACCGTGCGATGAGCTGACAGGCTTTGGCTAATGGCGGCGGAAAGCCTCGCGATCGAACTGGTCATCGGTTCATCGCCAACTGGCATTTTTCCACATCAGTATTAGTGAACACCGGCACATCAGGCTTGAGATTGCCCTCCTTCTCCTTCAAGCCAAAAAACTGCATGCGCAACTCCACTCGCCTGCTTTCTTCTTTGGTGTCCTTTGCATTGTTGAAGGACACGCCACCCGCCAGAAACATCGATCTAATTTGCTGCTGATGCTCCGGCGACAATCCGACCTGGAGCGGGCTGCGACTATCGAGCAGGCTGCACATCACCCATTCCGAACGCTGCAGTGACAGGTGCAGGTTATAAAGGTAGGAACCGTCGGTATCGGTAGACCCCTCGATCACGACCTGCTTGAACCACTTGCGCCCCTCTTCACTGTTGGCCGCGTCCAGAATCATCGGCACGACTTCCTGAAGTGCCGATTGGCCATCATTGCTCAGCGCGTACTGGTTATGCCCAAAGCGGCCAGCATCGCCGAAACTGATCCGGTTATCCTTGCAGTCCACGACGATGGTCTTGCTGGCAGTCTTCGCCTTGAGGCTCAGGTGCTCGCAAATCTGACTGATGTCCTTGCTACGCTGCTTCTCTCCCTGCTCCGCCTGATTGATCCGCTGCGTCACAGAACTCAAAGCCGCCACCATGACCACGAGAAACAGAATCATCATCGCGGTCATCAAATCAGCGAAGGAAATCCAGAAAGGCTTCTCTCCCTCGTCCTTTGAACGGGCAGCCGAAGGCATTTGCTTACCAAACATCGACTAGCCTCCGTTACCGCCTGATACGTTCCATGATGTCGCCGAAATCTTCGAGGCTTTCCTTGACCCCTTCCACACCGCCAGCGAGGCTCTTGACTGCTTTATCGAGCTCGGTGTCGAGGCTACCCAGGGTTTGTCTCAACGTCCGGTCCATACCTTCACCGAATTCCTTGAAGCCGTTACCCAGCACACCGCTGATGTTTTCGAGGTATTCATATACTTCACGGTTGAGCGCCTGCATCCGCTCGCTTTGAACCTTCAGGTCCTGGAGATATTGGCTGCGCCCGCTGGCTTCCCCTTGCGCACTGGCAACTACCCCTTCGATGACAGCGAGCGTTTTCGCGAGCGCTTCCCGATTGTTCCGGTAGTCCGCGACAACGGTATTCAGCTCTCGCGAAGCCTGTGCAAGTTCAGCCCCTGCGCCCTGGACTGTACCCATCAACCCTGCAGTCGATTCACTGGCTCGCACAACGCTTTGCCCGGCAGTTTCAAATCGCTCAGCCGCCGCCCGCATCTTGTCCGCACCTAGCTGCATGCTGTGCAGATGCTGCTCTGTCTGGGCGCTCAACGCATTGACAGTGTCCTGGGCAGATTTCTGTTGCTCGGAAACCGTCTGCAGCAATGCCTTGACCTGCTCGTCGAGGCCACCCACCAGGTCGCGGGTACCCTGGTGCAGGTCTGCTTGGGCAGCGCGGGTGGATTGATCCATCTGCTGCTGGCCCTGTTCAAGTTGCTTGAAGACTGCCGAGAGCTGCTCACCCAGCACCTCAACGGAGCCTGCAATCTTGGCCATGGTTTCCTGTTGGCCTTGGCCGATGCTCTGCTTGATCGACTCGACAAAAGCCTGGAGATTCTCAGCCATTGCCTGTTGGCGAGCCTCGCTTTGAGCAAACAGCTTCTCCAGTTGCTCGGCCATTCGAGCGCTAGCCCCCTCCCCTTCGTTGCCGATACGGGCAACCGAAGCCTGCAGATTGGCGAGCATCTCGTTCATCCCCGCTTGCATGGCGTTTTGTCCGGCCTGCATATCGGCCAGTAGCTGGGCAATCATGGTCGAACTGTTTTGATTCGAGGACTCGCTAGCCCAACGCATATCCTGGATCAGCGTCGAGAAGCCCTGCTGCATCGACTGCATGGCGGCAACCGACTGGCCCATCAACTCATGCAGGCCATTGAACTGCTGGCCGAACGTACCTTCCAGCTTGTTCATAAACGCCACCAGAACATCCTGAAGCAGGTTCTGTACCTGCCCGGACTGATCGCCACTGGCGGCCTGCACGGCCCCCGCGATGGCTTCAAGCGGCGACTTGAGGCTATTTTCAATTGCGCCGCTCACCTGGTCGGCCAGCAGCTGCCCCGAGTCACGGTAGGTCGTCGACAAGGTATCTGCCAATTTGAGGCTTTCACGGACCTGGGTATCAACCAGGTTCTGTAGCATTTCCCGCAGATCGGTTACCAGGCTGTCCTTCAACTGACGGGTTTGCACCGAGCTTTCAGCACTTGATCGCACCAGCTCGGCCAGGTATTCCTCGCCGACACCGCTGTCAAAAAGCCCGTCGATGGTTTCATTAAATGCCTCAAGCAGCTTGTAGCATTGTCCCAAGCGCCACTTTTCAGTAAGCGTGACGGCGATAGAGGCCATGATTGAAATGAAGGAGCCGATGAAAGCGAACAGCACGTCTTTCAACAGCTTATCGACGCTGGCGTTAACCTGTTCAGGCGTGCTCGGGTCAAAGTGCTGAAGACCTAGCATCAGGCCGAAGAAGGTTCCGACGATCCCGATACCGGTCAAGATACCCGGTAGGTGCTTATAGAACTCGGTCCCCAGCGGGGTATCAACCACACTTTGCGGTGAGAAGAAGTGTGCAGCACCGGCAGTGGCTCGCGATCGGACAAGAACCTGTTCGCCCTCCTTGAGCTCGAACTGATCGTGCAGCGTTTCAGCATACTCACGCCAGGAATGCTCCAATCTGCCGCCACTGAACAGACGTTCAAGCTCAGAGCGCCGAAGAGGTGGAGCGAGAGTTTTCACGTTCTGCAAGCTAACAGTCAAACGTTTCAGCTGGGCGCTAAGCTTGAATGACCTACAGAAGTAACGGACGAAATACCAAGCGCAAAGAATGAAAACGAGGCCAACAACCATTTTGGGTGCGATCAGCTGCTCAGAGCTTGCTGCACCCCATAGGTGCAACAACGTCGAAAAATCCATACCTTCCGCCTTCAATTAAGCATTCTTGATGTTCAGCATGACCGCATTACCGACACTGATGCGTCAAAGACCAATCCAGTTGGATCAATGACAGCACCTTGCCAAGCGCGCGCTTCGGGGTGCCACAAACTCGGAATGGGCGGGCGCACCACGTGCTCCCTAGAACCTTCCGTGGACAAATAGTGGGAGATAATGTCCTTATGCCAGCACCTTAACTTGAGCCGTAACTGTCGTAAAGCTGAAAGCTCAACCCCTATATTCGGCATCCTGAATCGAAGCGATTTCCCATCTACCCGCTTAGCTTGAGAGCAGCCCTCTAGGTACATCTGATCGGGGGTGAAAACCTCAGGCAAGTGCAGTGCAAGCTGATGGCGGGCTATGCCTTCAGTTCGATGCGCCGCGTCGGTGTCGAGCCCGGCCGACGATCGGATCAGGAGCTCGCGCAGGTCAGTCGAAGCAGGCTGACGCTTCGACCAGGTCGACCGCGATTTGGGCGAAGGTCGACTTACAGTCGTCACTGTTCTTTGTTGGCAAGCTGGGAATAGGTTTCTCAGTATTCCAGTTGGTATTCCAGGCTAAAATGCAAACATAAATTAAGCCTATTAATCAATAAATTAATCAGTCGATTCAACTTTCCCCGGCACATCGGCTCGACCAACGCATTAGCTCAAGTGTGATTTACCGAAGCGTCGTTGGCATCTAGCAGCCCCAAAGGATTATGGAGCATCGCCTTGCTGGGTGTCATAAACACACGCCAATTCTGAAAGCGCCAACTGTCGGGTTTCAGTACCTGCACGATATTCAGAGCACTCACCAGCCCGCCGCTGAAACACAGACCTTTTACCGATTCCAGGACCTGAGCCGGCGTGAGCCCCAGCCTGAAAGATTACCGATGAAGATGCGTGATGAGTTGACACGCGTGGGCCGGCTCCAAAATCACTTCCTCTGGATCTAATCCTGAGAGAAATCCGTGCCTTAGCACATTTCAAGATCGCTTCAAGCTATTAGAGATTCGGGGCTGAGAGCTTATCAATATTCCGAATCGCTTGAGTTCAGGTCAACACAAGCGCTTGATGCCATTGAGCCACCAAGGCACAATACCTGCCATTGTTTGACCTAGTAACGCTACCCCTGCCGCGTTGCCAAATAGCCTGGAATTTGAAAATGTATTATGACTATCGGGATTTGGCCGCAGCGGCGACGCTGAAGAAAATTCGCAAACAAGTCACGAAGGTAGCACTTGAGGATGAAACATTTCATCTAGCCTGCGCACCCGTAATTTCGTATTTTGTTCAAAATCCAGAAGCGCTATTGCGATTTGACGATGATATAGATCAACATATCGATGATATTATCGACTTCTCAAGAGACGCCCACTTGCGAACCAGCGACATGATGGTTAAAGCCATTTATCCTGCAGTAGCAAAAACTCTAGTAAATTTACAGCTTGATGAGGCCAAGTACTTGGCCAACTACGTCTGGGACATACTCACTGGCATCCAAGGAAAGATTGATTACCGCCACTGCAAGATCGTTGCAGGGTTTGCAGGTCAGCTTTTCTCACACCTTCACAGTGACGTCGTGGATGTCTGCCCCAACACTGCAGAGCTTTCGCTAGGAGTGCTCGGACCAGCACCACGAAAATCGTTTCCGATGTCTGCTGACATTGCCCAACAGCATAGAGCAATGCTTGAGCTAAAGCTCAAGACTAACAACATTCGACCTGTTTTTATTGATGGGCTTGGTGAGTTTCATATCCATGGCTCACGGGCAGGCTGCCTGATCGACTCACCGTCACAGGACGCCTCGTCAACTGCCCATCTGGACACACTGCGAAGCGCGACTTCAGAAGACATTTACCTGCAGCTCTCTCAGGTGCTAGGCAAACAAGGAAAGTTCATTCTCACTCGCACCAACGCAGGGGCAACCTCGGTCCAAGCTAATCAGAAATGGGAAAGACTCCAAGACCACGAGCAGATTGAAAGCGTCGTTGCCTTCGACAGTTACTACCAGGGCAAAGCCAGGAAATTCGTAATTGTCGTCATCGACAACACCCGTGGCGCCGTCGACAACACCGTGTATATCAACGTCACCGCGAACCCTGCGCTGGCCTCACTAGATGCCATTGAGCGCACTATCCTCGCGGCAAGCATTTATCTTATGTCATTGGGAGTGCCTGTCGCCCCTGAAAAATGCACACCAAGAGTTGCGACTATCCTCAACAGCCAGTTCAAAACTGGTTACCGTGACGTCGACGGGTTGTGCAAGCGGGTACTGCGCCATGAGCAGACGTTGCGAAACACCTTCCGCGTTAGTCAGCATGTCGATTTTGGGGCGGCAGAGAACAACCGCATAGATGTGAATGGCGATGAGATCGTCGCTTTGATCGACGCGGAAAGACCACACAGCATCTACGTGATCGGCAATAACGGCGCCGGTAAAAGCCTGCTGCTGAGTGATATCGCTAACAAGCTGTTGAAAAAAAAATCCCGTATTGTCGGAATTACTCTTTCGCAGTCCAATCGCTTTCCCAAGGTTACCGACAAAAATCGAGAGTACTACCAGACCTGTGGCAGTAGCTATCTGAGCGCGCGCTCAAAAATCAGAAAATCTGAAATCATCCTCGCTGCGCTAGAAACTATCTACCGCGATCAAGTAAAAATAGACGCCTTGATCGAATGCCTGGGGCTACTAAAATTCAGGGCGCAGATGTACCTGGCGCCCCGCGCTCACTCCAAAAGTAAACAGATGGCGCATGAACGCGACACGATGATCGCTTTGAGTGTTGACGCGACAGAAAACACCATAGAGCTGGATCAGATCCACCTGGAGATTTATACCCTGGCGCTGAGCAAGAACACAGACGACAGCGAGGTCAAAGACAACCGCTACCTGCTGTTCACAGAACTGAGCTCAGGCGAGCAAAATATTTTGTTGCTGCTTGCCCACATCATCGAGACAGCGCGAGAAGACAAACATACCATCGTGCTACTAGATGAACCCGAAGTCAGCTTGCATGTGGGCTGGCAACAGACACTTCCGAATATATTCAACGTTCTTGCAGAACGGCTTTCGCTAAGCTTTGTCACTGCAACACATGCGCCGGTGTTGATTACCAACGCGCCGAAAAAAGACACGCCCTGCTACGTACTCAAGGCGGGCAAATTAACTTCGATTGCGCCTGAGCGCCGCCACTCGGTAGAAACCATTCTAATGGCTGGCTTCAACACGTATACACCGCATAACCGCGAAGTTTACGAGCGCTGTGCGCAGCTTGTTTCCACGGTGATAAAACTACAAAACAATGAGAGCACACCGCCAGACTTCGACTTTAAAAGTGCCCTCGAACAACTGGACACATTGAAAAGCACCATGAACAGCTCTGACATAGACAAGCTGGACAGTCGCTTCCAGCGCGACCTAGAGCTGATCAACACCGCTTATTCCGCTATTTCCTCGGTCCAGCAAGAGGCAGCAAGCAATGGTTAGCGTGCCAACTGAAGCGGCGCTACAAGTTGTGCTTGAAGACTATCTCGCTCAGTGTCACGGCGACCCCGTACACGTGGCGGCGACCCAAGCTTACTTGAAAAGTATGACTAGGAAAGCTTTACGACAATACAGAAGGCGGCCCATAAGAAATATTAAAAAAGAAATAGACTTATGGAATGAGCTCTACGAATTCTCATGCAGTAAAACCCCTGAAATTTCTGGGAAGCTGATAAGGGAGCAACTGCGCATGCTCCTTGAAAAGGAGCAAAATTATCAGTGCTGCTATTGCCGTCGACCTTTGCTAAATGCAAAACAAATAGAGCACGTGCTACCTCGCTCAAAATGTGTACAGCACACCTTCAATTTATTCAACCTAGTCATATGCTGCATCGATTGCAACAGAAGAAAAAGCAATAATATCTGGTCCGTTAAGGAAGGTGAATTCACTAGCGAGCAACAATATCCGGCACCGGAGGCATTCGACGATCTCTACCACCCGCGTTTTCATAATTACAATGAACACATCAAATTTATTCGCCTGCAGTCCAACCACCATAACATTTCAATCTATAAGGGCCTCACTGGTCAGGGCAAAAACCTGTGCGCAAATATCCTCACGCACCTCTCGAAAAAAGAAGTTTTTGTAAACGGCAACCCTGACCTCAAGGAATACATCACTACAATCACTCAACACGCAGCTGACATGAACACTCAAGCCGACAAGGCCATTCGCGTTTTTCAGGCGGCTTTTGCCTGTGCGACCGAAGAGCTGCTTTGCGACCTTTGATCACCTTTGCACTGACCTCAAGCACTGCCGATCACATGTCCACGCGTGCGTTTGACCACACTTTAGGCGCCAATGGCGACTGCAAATTAATGCACCCCCTTGAAATATCGAGGTCAAGTACGCGCAGGGCAAGCGGCTAGGGGACTGTCAGATTTCGTGTGCCTCGCTCCGATAATCCTGTAGGAAATTTCCTCTTTTTTGATAGGCTTCCGCCATCACCTTAGAGGAAGGCAAATGCCCGTCGTCATCGTAGAAAACGACACATCGCAGTGGGACGACCAGACAGGCACCGTCTACCACTTCCCCAAGCGCTACCAGAAATGGCTAGCTCAGGGCACCGAGGTGATGTACTACAAAGGCCGCATACGGGACAAAGCCTTCGCATCTGCCCGCCTCAGCAACGCGCCGCACTATTTCGCTAAGGCGCGTGTTAGCAAGATATATCCGGACAAGAAGAGTACCAAGGGTGACCTATATGCCCTGATCGACAGCTACATTCCATTCGAACATCCCATCCACACAAAAGTCGATGGCGACTACTTAGAGACCATCGCCCCCCCGCGCATCCGCCCGAAAAATTACTGGCGGGCCGCAGTCCGTCCCATTTCCAGGTCCGACTACGACGCGATTTTGAGCCACGCCACGCTTCTGCCTCCGCCGGTCGACGAGACCGCTGAGCCGAACGGTGAAGGCGATCCATTTATGTTCAAGTCAGCCAACGAAGGCAGTAAGTCGACCTACTTTGGTACTCGATATGAGCGTCGAAAAGACCTGAGAGTGAAAGCAATCGCCATCCACGGCCTTGAATGCAAAGCCTGCGGATTCGACTTCGAAAGGGCTTACGGCGAACACGCAAAGGGCTTCATTCATGTCCACCATGTGGTGCCGATTTCGGACTTTGGCGGTGAGAAAGCCGTTAATCCTGAAACCGACCTTGTCACTCTCTGCGCTAATTGCCACGCAATGGTCCATCGCAAACGAGATTTGACGCTAAGCATCGATGAACTCAAGGCGATGCTACGTGTGCGCTGGGTAAGTGCGCAGTAGAGCATCCAACGCCGGGTTTGCCGTGCCCTCCCCCTGCTTGCCTCCCCCAAAAACTCTCACCCACCACTCTTCGGCAACAACGTATGCGGCGCCACCGCAATCGTCTCAATCGACAACTCCGGCTCAGTCAAATGCCGCTGAATGTAATTCATGATCCGCCCATACAGATCCAGCTCTTGATGGGTGGTCTTCAGCTCCTGCAGCTCCAGGCTGAGCACCAGCAAATCAATGATGGTGTTGGAGTAGCGCCGGGAGATGCCTTCATCCTGCAGCAGCGCGACTGAGCTGGCCGCCTGGCCAATCATCTGCCGCAGGGGAATCACGCCGGGGCGGGCTTCGTCCAGCACCAGTGCGGTGAAGTCGCCGATGCGCGGCAGGCGTTGCGCGAGCAGTGGCCGGGGGATGCGGATCAGTGGTTTTTGGACCACCGAGGCTGAAGCGGAACGGTTGGGTTGCGTCGTAAAGAAACAAATTGCCGGCGCTGAGGCTGGCTTTGCGGGTGTGTTGTTCGATTTCGCCGTAGCCGCCGTGGGTGAATCCGAGCCAGATGTCTTCGGCGGGGTCGCTGCGCAGGTGCTGCTCGGAGCGCACCCAGTGGTGCAGCGGCGGCGACAGCGTGGTGATGTCCAGGGGGCCAATTCCGTTGACCTGCAGCGCACCGTCAAAATCGCTCTGCGACGAGGGTTTGCTGTCTGCCGACAGGCAATGATGGCAGACCACTTCTCGCCAGTAATCAAAGCGGCGAGCGGGTGATACGGCAAGGGTGGTGTAGTGGTTGGTCTCAGCCATGATGGCGCTCACCTTGACGCAACAACTTGAGAGAACGGGGCACTGTTACCGTTTGTGGGGCAGGCAATATGAATCGCCCCGGAGGTCCTATGGACGAGGCAAATCCGATGCGAAAAATTGTACAAAGAACTTTCTCTGTACAACACACTCATACGGATTGATATCAAAACGTCACTATGCAACCGCTTCCCGCATTCCCATGCGTGTCAGCCCGCGTAGCACCCCCGCCAGGCCTTGAAAGGTAACACCCGCAATGTTCGACAATTTCAGCATTTCAAAAAAGCTGTACACCGGTTTCGGTCTGGTCCTGATCATAATTGCAGTCCTGGTGCTTTCTGCCTTACGCGGCTTCGACCAGGTCAGCAGCAGCGTCAAACGCAACATCCACAGCTACGACGTGCTCAACAGTTCACACACCATCCTGAACAGCCTCGTCGACATCGAAACCGCCATGCGCGGCTTTGCTCTGACTGGGCAAGACAGCTTTCTTGAGCCGATGCTGAAAGGTGAGGAGGCCTTCGCCAACTCGCTTGCGCAGGTCAAAAAAGCGACTCAGGACAACCCAGAGCAACAATCACGGCTGGATCGCCTGCAAGCGGTTTACCAGCAGTGGCTGCAGCAGGACATGCAGAGCGCCATCACCCTACGCCGAGAAATCAACGCTGATCGCGCATCGCTGACCACCCTCATCAGCCAAATCAGTTCAGGGCAAGCCAAAGCCAAGATGGATGCAATGCGCGCAGTCATCACCGAGTTTCAAGATGCAGAAAAAGCGCTGCAAGAAGAACGCAGCACCCTCATGGACGACTCCAAATCCACGGCTTTTACCATTCTGGTAGTGGGAGGGTTGGCCGCAGCGATCCTGGCAATACTGATCGCAACGCTGCTCACCAAGACCATTACCGGACGCTTGAGCCAAGCGGTCACCCTCGCCCGCAACATCGCTGATGGGCGCTTGGACAACAAGATAGAAGTTGCAGGCAACGACGAAGTGAGCACGCTTCAACAAGCCTTCCAGGCCATGCAAGACCGCCTACGCGCCATGATTCGCGAGATTGGCATCAGCGCGGAACAACTGGTGAGTGCAGCCGACAATATCTCGACCGCATCCCTGCAGCTGTCGACCTCAGTTCAAGAGCAATCACACTCGGCGTCGTCAATGGCTGCCACCGTTGAGGAACTGACGGTGAGCATAAATCACGTTTCCGACAACGCTGTCGAAGCGCATGCCCAGTCCAGCGAGTCAGGCCGCCAGTCCAGTGAAGGCGGCAGCGTTATTCAAGAAACCCTGGAGCGCATGAACCTGATCGCACAAACCGTAGAGGCCTCAGCATCGCAAATCAGCGACCTCGACAATCATGCTGAGCAAATCAGCAGCATCGTCAGTGTGATCAAAAGCATTGCGGACCAGACCAACCTGCTTGCACTAAATGCCGCGATTGAAGCCGCTCGAGCGGGCGAGCAGGGTCGCGGGTTTGCTGTCGTCGCCGACGAAGTCCGCTTGTTGGCACAGCGCACCGGCAACTCGACCCAAGAGATCACCGAGATGGTGAAAAGGATTCAACTGGGTACCCGTGATGCTGTGCAACAGATGGAGGTCGGTGTTACCCAGGTGAAAGGCGGCGTCGATATGGCGCAACGAGCGGGCGATGCGATCGTCGGCATTCGTCAGTCTTCGGGTGACGTGGTTCGCATGGTTGATCAGATCTCTCTGGCCCTGCGTGAACAGACTGCAGCCAGCCAGGACGTGGCTCGCAATGTTGAACGGATTGCGCAGATGTCACAGCAGAATAGCCAGGCGGTGGAGCAGACCACCGAAACTGCTGGCACGTTGCAGCAGTTGGCGCAGGGCCTGCACAGGCAGGTGAGTGTGTTTAGGCTTTGAGTAATTAAGAGTATGTGCGTCTGAGGAGATAGCTTCGAACCTAGCTGGGCATGGCATGGCTACATTATTCCCGCCCTGCCCTGTTGGTGCTGTGCATCGCGGTGTAGCTGGGGGAAAATCCCCCGGCTCATGTGACGATCGCAAACGGGAGATTACTTTGAGCATCGATGAGCTCAAGGCAATGCTGCGCGGCCATTGGGTAAATACGATATAGACGCTGCTACTTAGCGCCAACCGCAATCTTCCGGCTCAGGCGCCATTGCGCCGCAACAAAGTATGCGGCGCCACCCCAAACGCCTTCCGAAACGCATGACTAAAATGCGAAAAATCCGAAAACCCAAACTCCAGCGCCGCCTGCGAAACACTCCTAACCTGCCCACACTCAATAGCCGCCCGGCTAGCATTCAGCCTTTCCTTCCAAATCTCCGCCACCGGCGACTTCTGATGCCGAGCAAACGCCCGTGTCACCGTCCGCGTGGACACATGATGCGCCACCGCAATCGTCTCGATCGACAACTCCGGCTCAGTCAAATGCCGTTGTATGTAGTTCATGATCCGCCCATACAGATCCAGCTCTTGATGGGTGGTCTTGAGGTCTTGCAGCTCCAGGCTGAGCACCAGCAAATCAATGATGGTGTTGGAGTAGCGCCGGGAGATGCCTTCGTCCTGCAGCAGCGCGACTGAGCTGGCCGCCTGGCCGATCATCTGCCGCAGGGGGATCACGCCGGGCCGGGCTTCGTCGAGCACCAGTGCGGTGAAGTCGCCGATGCGCGGCAGGCGTTGGGCGAGCAGTGGCCGGGGGATGCGGATCAGGTGGTTTTCGGTACCACCGAGGCTGAAGCGAAACGGTTGGGTTGCGTCGTAAAGAAACAAATTGCCGGCGCTGAGGCTGGCTTTGCGGGTGTGCTGTTCGATTTCGCCGTAGCCGCCGTGGGTGAATCCGAGCCAGATGTCTTCGGCGGGGTCGCTGCGCAAATGCTGCTCGGAGCGCACCCAGTGGTGCAGCGGCGACGACAGGGTGGTGATGTCCAGGGGGCCAATTCCGTTGACCTGCAGCGCACCTTCGAAATCGCTCTGCGACGAGGGTTTGCTGTCTGCCGATAGGCAATGGTGGCAGACCACTTCTCGCCAGTAATCAAAGCGGCGAGCGGGTGAAACGGCAAGGGTTGTGTAGTGGTTGGTCTCAGCCATGATGGCGCTCACCTTGATGCAACAACGGGAGAAAACGGGGCACTGTTACCGCCGGTGGTACAGGCAATAAACACGCCAGCGGGTTGTGGTGACGCGAGCGTGTCTACTGCGGGATTGCGCAAACGTGTGGCTGTTAACAGCGTCAACTTCTCTCCCCATTTCAGGGCAAAAGTCCTGTTTTTTGTGGTGCGCCGCACCCTCTTGGTTCGTGCTCAAGCGGGTGTTTCGGTGCTGTCTTTTCCAACCAAACGGTTGTCCTTGCGAACAAAGCGGGGCTGGTGAGTCCTGCCTAACTTTGACCTTACGGCAAATCAGCAAACCGTGCCGATGAGGTGAGCCCATGCAATTCGAACAACAACAACAGCAGGTGGCAGATGAGTTGAGGTGGCTGCATATGCGTGACCTGGCGCCTGAGGAGTTTTTGTCTTGGGCACTTGAGTGGGGGGGATGTGCGGTGCGGGCTCGGTTGGGGAGGGGCTTGCTTAATGCCATCGCTTTGAAAGCGAAAAATTGGGTCTGGTTTGCGTGGGTTGGGGGCTGCTTTGCAGCCCTTTCGCGACACAAGGCCGCTCCTACACGAACCGCGTCCAACGGGGCTGCTGTTCGGAGGAGTGCGGAGAGTTTGAAAGCAATGACCCTGAATACTGAGCGTGTGCCTGAAATTAAAATAATGAGGAGCCTGTGATGGAGTCTGCAATCGACAAACACCTCAAGTGCCCGCGCACGTTGTCGCGCCGGGTGCCTGATGATTACCAGCCGCCTTTCCCGATGTGGGTGGGCCGTGCTGATGAGCAGTTGACTCAGGTGGTGATGGCTTACCTGGGCGTGCAATACAAAGGTGACGGCCAGCGTGAGCAGGCCTTGCAGGCGATGCGTGACATCGTTGCCAGCTTCAGCCTGGCCGACGGCCCGCTGACCCACGACTTGACCCACCACATCGACAGCAGCGGCTACGACAACCTGATGATCGTCGGCTACTGGAAGGACGCCGGCGCTTATTGCCGCTGGGTGCGTTCGGCCGAGGTGGAGGGCTGGTGGAGTTCGCCGCAGCGCTTGAATGATGGCCTGGGTTATTACCGCGAAATCTCCGCGCCGCGGGCGGAGCAGTTCGAGACGTTGTATGCGTTTCAGAGCGACTTGCCGGGCGTTGGCGCGGTGATGGACAACACCAGTGGCGAGATCGAAGAGCACGGTTACTGGGGCTCGATGCGCGACCGTTTCCCGGTGTCGCAAACCGATTGGATGAACCCTAACGGCGAGCTGCGGGTGGTGTCTGGCGACCCGGCCAAGGGCGGTCGGGTGGTGGTGGTCGGCCATGACAATATCGCTTTGATTCGCTCGGGCCAGGACTGGGCCGCGGCGGAGGCGGCGGAGCGTTCGTTGTACCTGGATGAGATCTTGCCGACCTTGCAGGACGGCATGGACTTCTTGCGCGATAACGGCCAACCGTTGGGCTGTTACAGCAATCGGTTCGTGCGCAATATCGATGCGAACGGCAACTTCCTCGACATGAGTTACAACATCGGCCACTGGCGCTCGGTGGAAAAACTCGAGCGCTGGGCGGAATCACACCCGACTCACTTACGCATCTTCGTGACCTTCTTCCGGGTGGCGGCGGGGCTGCAGAAGTTGCGCCTGTACCACGAAGTGTCGGTGTCGGATGCGAGCAGCCAGGTGTTCGAATACATCAACTGCCACCCGCACACGGGCATGTTGCGTGACGCGCAAGTAAACACCAACTAACAACGAACTCCACGTTTAGCCCTGCACCTGCCGTTGTTACGGCAGCGGGGCTCTTTTTGCCCGAATTTGGGCTCACAATAAGGACTTGGTCCATGAAACAGCTCCGTTACCTGATGCTCGCGGCGGCCGCGCCGTGCCTGTCTGCCCAAGCGGTTGAAGTTGCGCCGGGGGATTATGAAGTGCTGCCGGTGGGTGCAACCATTGGTGTGGTCTATTACCAGCACTCCACCACCGACAGTCTTTACGCCCAGGGGCACAAGGCCAGCTCGGACTTCAACTTGACCTCCAATGTCGGCATCTTGCGTTTGCTGCATGTGTACAAATTGACCGACCGGCTGACCATCGAGCCGCAGTTTCTGTTGCCGTTCGGCCATGTCTCCAGCGGCGGTGACGCTTCGGCCCTGGGCAGCGCCAGCGGTATCGGTGACCTGACCCTGACCGCGCCGCTCAAGTACCGCCTCAACGAATCCAACGACACGGTCGGCGCCACGGTTTATCTGGTCGCACCGACGGGCAACTACGACCGCAAAGACGGGCTCAACCTGGGCGAGAACCGCTGGAAGGTCGACTTGCAGGCGGCGTACATCAAGCACTTCGGTGAGAAGTGGGCAGTTGACTTGGTGGGTGATGCGATCTGGTACGGCGACAACGACGACTTCGGCGCCAACTCGGTCCGGCGTGAACAGGATACGTCCTACGCCGCGCAGTTGATGGGGCGCTACATCATCGACCCGGGCACGTCACTCGCCCTTGGTTTTGGCCACACCTGGGGCGGCGAAAACAAAGTTGATGGCACTTCCCAGGATGACCGCGGCGAGACCACCAACTTCCGCGTCACCGCGACCAAGTTCTTTACCGCTCAGGACCAACTGCAGATGCAACTGGGGCGTGACCTCGCGGTAGAAAACGGCCCGAAAGAAAACTTCCGCCTGAACCTCAGGTACGCACGGGTCTTTTAACCGTCTGCCGATCCTCAGCTGAAATGGAGCATTCACATGACTGACCAGAACGCCTCTACCGAACAACAACCTTCGCTGTACACCCGCCTGGGCGGCTACGACGTGATCTACCAGTTCGCCGGCGCGGTATTGCGCAAGACCATGGGCCACCCGGCCATTGGCCATATCTGGGCGCATATGTCCGAGTCGACCTTTCAGAAAGAGCACATCAACTTTGTCGACTTCCTCTCCCAGCACTGGGGTGGCAGCGCCAAGTACCGCGGCCGCGACATGGTTACCGCACACCGCGGCATGGGCCTGACCGAGGTGCACTGGCAAGCCACGCTGGATTGCCTGGAGGAGTGCTACAACGACTACGACCTGGCGCCGGAGCTGCGCAAGGAGGTCAACGATTTTCTGGTCAAGTTCAAACCTGCGGTGATCGGCAGCCCGTCCTACCGCGACGTGGTGCTGGCCAACCCTGAGATGGACCCAGCCAAGGGCATGAAGAGCGTCGGCGTGGTCTGGCCCGCACGTGGCGAAGCGGCGGCACAGGCCGCGGTGCCCAAGCTCGAGTCGTAACACCGCTCGGCCACCTAGATGAGGCTCAGCACCTGGCGCAGGCAGTCCTTCTCAACCAAGCGACTGTCCTGCTCAACCAAGTGCCGGCCGCGCGCTGGCGCTAGCTTAGTAGCAGGCCCAGCCGCGGCGGGCCTCTCGCACAGCCATTTGCCAGGCCCTGAGGCCTGGCATCGGAAACAGGACACACCATGGCCATCACCCGCCCGACGCTCGAACAACTGCAGGCCCTCGCCGCGCGCCTGCATCTGCAGCTGACACCCGAGCAAGCCAGCGAATACCTGGCGCTCATGCAGCCCAGCCTGGACGCCTACGACCTGGTCGACGAGCTGCCCGACTTCACCCCGCTGGTGCGCTACGAGCGCACAGCCGGCTATCGCCCGTCCAGCCGCGAAAACCCGCTGAACGCCTGGTACTACCGCACCGAGGTGATGGGCGCCAGCTCCGGCAAGCTGCTCGGTAAAACCGTTGCCCTGAAAGACAACATCTCCCTGGCCGGCGTGCCGATGATGAACGGCGCCGCGCCGCTGGCCGGCCATGTACCGGCGTTCGATGCCACCGTGGTCACCCGTTTGCTCGACGCCGGGGTGACCATCCTCGGCAAGGCCACCTGCGAGCACTACTGCCTGTCCGGCGCCAGCCACACTTCGGACCCGGCGCCGGTGCACAACCCTCTGCGCCCGGGCTTCAGTAGCGGTGGCTCGTCGTCGGGCAGTGCGGCGCTGGTGGCGGCCGGCGAAGTCGACCTGGCGGTGGGCGGCGACCAAGGCGGTTCGGCGCGTATTCCTGCGGCGTGGTGCGGCATTTATGGCCTGAAGCCGACTTTCGGCCTGGTGCCGTACACCGGGGTGATGGCGGTCGAGGCGACATTCGACCATGTCGGCCCGATGACCAGCAATGTGCGTGACAACGCGCTGATGCTGGAAGTGATGGCCGGCGCCGATGGGCTCGATCCCCGCCAGGGCACGCCTGAAGTCGACGCTTACAGCCACTACCTTGATCGTGGCGTGCGCGGCTTGCGCATCGGCATCCTCAAGCAAGGCTTCGAGCTGGCCAACCTCGACCCGCGGGTTGCCAAATCGGTGCGCAGCGCCATCACTCAGTTCGAAGCGTTGGGCGCGGTCGTCGAGGAAGTCTCGGTGCCCGAGCACACCCTGGCCGGCACATTGTGGGGCCCGATCGGCTGCGAAGGCCTGACCATGCAGATGATGCACGGCAACGGTGCGGGGTTTAACTGGAAGGGGCTGTACGACGTCGGCCTGCTCGACAAACAGGTCGGCTGGCGCACCCAGGCCAACGCCCTCTCGCCGTCGCTCAAGCTGTGCATGCTGGTCGGCCAGTTTGGCCTTGACCACTACCACGGTCGTTACTACGCCAAGGCGCAGAACATCGCCCGCTTCGCCCGTGCCGGTTACGACAAGGCGCTGGAGCAATACGACCTGCTGGTGATGCCGACCGTGCCGATCATCGCCCAGCCGCTGCCAGCGGCGGATTGCTCGATCACCGAGAACGTCTCGCGGGCATTGGAAATGCTAGGTAATACCGCCGCCCAGGACATCACCGGCCACCCGGCCATGTCCATCCCCTGCGGTTTGGTCGACGGCTTGCCCGTTGGGCTGATGCTGGTTGGCAAGCATTACGCCGAGGGCACTATTTACCAGGCGGCGGCGGCATTCGAAGGCGCGGTGGACTGGCGCACGCTGTAGCGCAAGCGACCAGCGCCACAGCCCCGAACAACAATTAGATCAACAACCGTGTTGAACGAGAGGAGTAATCCCATGACGGCAACCTCAACCCCGGGTGAGCGGGCGCGGGCACTGTACGCAGTGCTGAAGAACAAAGACCTGATCCCCGAAGGCTACATCGAGCAGCTGACCCAGCTGATGGAACACGGCTGGAGCCCGGACAACGGCGCGCGCATCGTCGCCAAGGCCTGGGTCGATCCGGCCTTCCGCGAGCTGCTGCTCAAGGATGGCACTGCCGCCTGCGCGCAGTTCGGTTTCACCGGGCCGCAGGGCGAATACATCGTCGCCCTGGAAGACACCCCGCAGCTTAAAAACGTGATCGTCTGCAGCCTGTGCTCCTGCACCAACTGGCCGGTGCTGGGCCTGCCGCCCGAGTGGTACAAGGGCTTCGAGTTCCGTGCGCGGCTGGTACGCGAGGGGCGCACGGTATTGCGCGAGCTGGGCACCGAGTTGCCGGAAGACGTGGTGATCAAGGTCTGGGACACCAGCGCCGAAAGCCGTTACCTGGTGCTGCCACAGCGACCAGCGGGCTCCGAGCACATGAGCGAAGAGCAGCTGCGCCAACTGGTGACCAAGGACGTGCTGATTGGCGTCGCCCTGCCGCGTGTCGGCTGAGCAACGCGCCCAACCCCCAACCCTTGCGGAGTGTTCAAAATGGATGGCTTTCACGATCTCGGCGGTTTCCAGGGCTTTGGCAAAGTGCCCCACCGCATCAACAGCCTCAGCTACAAGCAGGTGTTCAAGCAGGACTGGGAGCATCTGGCCTACAGCCTGATGTTCATTGGCGCCGACCACATGGGCAAGTTCAGCGTCGACGAAATCCGCCACGCCGTGGAGCGTATCGATGTGCGCCAGCATGTCGGCACCGAGTACTACGAGCGCTATGTCATCGCCACCGCCACCCTGCTGGTCGAGACCGGCGTCATCACTCAGGCCGAACTGGATGAGGCCCTCGGCTCGCACTTCAAGCTGGCCAACCCGGCCCATGCCCAAGGCCGCGAAGCGATCACCGGGCGCCCGCCGTTCGAAGTCGGCGACCGAGTCATCGTGCGTGATGAATACGTCGCCGGGCATGTGCGCATGCCGGCCTATGTCCGTGGCAAGCAAGGCGTGGTGCTGCACCGCACCACTGCGCAGTGGCCGTTCCCGGATGCGATTGGCCACGGCGACCGCAGCGCGGCGCATCAACCGACCTACCACGTCGAGTTCCGGGTAAAGGACCTGTGGGGCGACGCCGCCGACGATGGCCTGGTGGTGGTCGACCTGTTCGAAAGCTACCTGGACAAAGTCGACAGCCCGCGAGCGGTGCACGCATGACTGCCGGCGCCCAGGCAGGCCGACTGCCGGTGACGGTCCTTTCCGGCTTCCTCGGCGCAGGCAAGACCACCCTGCTCAACCATATCCTGCGCAATCGCCAGGGTTTGAAAGTGGCGGTGATCGTCAACGACATGAGCGAAGTCAACATCGACGCCGCCGAGGTGCAGCGTGATGTAACGCTGCACCGTGGCCAGGACGAGTTGATCGAGATGAGCAACGGCTGCATCTGCTGCACCCTGCGCGCCGACCTGCTCGAGCATATCAGCGCGTTGGCGCGCCAGCAGCGTTTCGATTATCTGCTGATCGAGTCGACCGGCATTTCCGAGCCGATGCCGGTGGCCGAGACCTTTGCCTTTCTCGACACCGAGGGTTTCAGCCTCAGTGAACTGGCGCGGCTGGATACCTTGGTAACCGTGGTCGATGCCAGCCAGTTTCAGGCCCTGCTCGACTCACCGGCAACCGTCGAGCGGGCCGACGCCACTGCGCCGCGGCGCCCGTTGGCTGACCTGCTGATCGAGCAGGTCGAGTACGCCAACGTGATTCTGGTGAACAAGTGCGACCTGATCGACGACACGCAATACCAGACGCTGCGGGCGGTGCTGGCCGGGCTCAACCCCGGCGCGCAGATCCTGCCAATGGTCGCTGGCAATGTTGAACTGTCCACCATCCTCGGCACCCAGCTGTTCGATCTGCCCAGCCTGGCCGCGGCGCCCGGTTGGATGAAGCAGATGGACGCCGACGACACTCCCGCCGCCGAGTCGGACACCTACGGCGTGACCTCATGGGTCTATCGCGAGCGTGCCCCGTTTCACCCGCAACGCTTGCTCGAATTTCTCTCCCGCCCCTGGAGCAATGGCCGCCTGCTGCGCAGCAAAGGCTATTTCTGGCTGGCCAGCCGCCACCGCGAAATCGGCCTGCTGGTGCACAGCGGCAAGCAGTTCCAGTGGGACTACGTCGGCCACTGGTGGAACTTCATCGACCCCTCGCAGTGGCCGCAGGACAAGTACCGCCTGCAAGGGATCATGGCCAAGTGGGACAGCATCGTCGGCGATTGCCGGCAGGAGCTGGTGTTCATTGGCCAGGACCTGGACACCGCAACGTTGCAACGCGAGCTCGACCACTGCCTGTTGAGCGCAGACGAAATCGCTACCGGCCCGTCGGCCTGGCCAGCACTGCCCTGGGCGAACGCCTTCGACAGCCTTGCCTTGTCGACCAGCCAGACGCCGCCATTACCGGCTGCTGCCGCTATCTAGTTGGAGATGTAGCATGCTGTTTTTCAATCGCACCAGCCGCTGGGTACTGGCCCCACTCGCCGACCGCCTCGACCAGCCCGATCAGCCGAGTACGCCGCTGTCGTCGCGCAACCCGCTGCTGCGGCGCATCCTTACCGGCGTCGAGCAGTTGCTGCAGGAGCGGCGCACGCTCAAGGAGCAGACTCGCGAACTTGCCGCGCAGGTGAGCCAACTGCAACAGCGCCTGGCTGAGCGCGACGAACAGGCGCAGCAGTTGCAAGCGCGCTGGACGCTGGTCACCGAAGGCGCCGATGAGTTGTTCTGGCAACTGCATTTGCCTGCCTCAGGCACGCCTGCGCCAGACTGCGCGATGGAGTGGACGGGCTCGGCCGCGATCCATGCACCGCATCTGCCTGAGCTGGGCCAGTGGCACGAACAGCTGCATCCGGCTGATCGCCACGCCCATCAGCAAGCCCTCGCCCGGCACCTCGCCGACCGCAGCGGGCGCACACCGTTTGCGCTGGACCTGCGCATGAAATTCACCGCCGGCGGCGACTATCGCTGGTGCCGGCTCAGCGGCAGTTCGCTGCGTGACGCCAACGGCGTTGCCATCGCCACGGCGGGCACCCTGCGGGACATCCACGAGCAACAGTTGCACATCCAAGAGCTTGAGCTGGCCGCCGAACGTTTCGACATTTCCCGCGAAATGCTCCACGACGGCCTGTGGGATATCGAAGTCGTCGCCGGCGACCCGGCCAACCCGAGCAACACCATCTGGTGGTCGTCGCAGATGCGTCGGCTGCTCGGTTGCAGCACCGTCGAAGAATTCCCCAACACCCTGGAAAGCTGGACCTCCCGCCTGCACCCCGACGACAGCGCCCGCGCCATCGCGGCGTTTGTCGCCCATGTCGACGATCGCAGCGGCAACACCCCGTTCGATGTCGAGTATCGCCTGCGCCACCAAAGCGGCGCCTACCGCTGGTTCCGCGGCCGCGGGCAAACCCGCCGTTCTGCGGATGGCGCGCCGTTGCGGGTAGTTGGGGCTATAACTGATATCCATGCCCGCCATGAAGAAAGCACCATCCGCGAGGCGCAGGCGCAACAACACCAGGTGATGCAGGAGACCCTCGGCAAACTGACCCACATCGTCGCCACCATCCAGGGCATCGCCAGCCAGACCAACCTGCTGGCCTTGAACGCCGCCATCGAAGCGGCCCGCGCAGGCGAAGCCGGGCGTGGCTTTGCGGTGGTGGCCGACGAGGTGCGCAAGCTGGCCACGCGCACCAGTCAGGCAACGCAACAAGCAGCGCAGATGATCGACAGCTAACCCAGCGCCAGCGCGGCGTTAAAGATTCCAAACAATAACAATCAGGTACTTTATGCGCGATTACGACTCAGCAGTGACCTCCTTCAATTACCACCAGCTGGCCGCGCAAGACCTGCACGGCGAGCTGGCCGCGATGAACGCCTGCATCGAATGCTGCGACCGCCACGCCTACAGTGACGCGGTGGCGTTGTACTGCGAAACCCGCGATGGCCGTGCTACCCAGCACACCTTCAGCGAGCTGCAGATTCAGGCCTCGCAATTCGGTAACTTCCTGCGCAGCCAGGGCGTCAAGCCCGGCGACCGCGTCGCCGGGCTGATGCCGCGCACCGCTGAGCTGTTGATTGCCATCCTCGGCACCTGGCGCATCGGCGCGGTCTATCAGCCGTTGTTCACCGCGTTCGGCCCCAAGGCCATCGAACAACGCCTGAGCTGCTCGAAGGCGCGCTGGCTGCTCACCGACCCGCACAACCGCTCCAAGCTCGACGAGATCGCCGACTGCCCGAACATCATCGTGGTTGGCGCCGACCGGCTGGACCTCGACGACTTCGATTTCTGGGACGTGCTTTCCCAGCATTCTGCTGACTGCCCGCCGGCGCTGCTCGACGGCAATGCACCGTTTCTGCTGATGTGCACCTCCGGCACCACCGGCCCGGCCAAACCGCTGGAAGTGCCCCTGCGCGCCATCCTCGCGTTCAAGAGCTATATGCGCGATGCCATCGAGCTGCGCGACGACGACCGCTTCTGGAACCTCGCCGACCCCGGCTGGGCCTATGGCCTGTACTACGCCGTCACCGGCCCGCTCGCCTGCGGCCAGGCCACGCTGTTCTACGACGGCCCGTTCTCGGTCGAAAGCACCAGCCGCCTGATCAACAAATACGCGATCAGCAACCTCGCCGGCTCACCCACCGCGTACCGCTTGCTGATCGCCGCGGGTGCTGAATTCTCCGATGCCATACGCGGCAAACTGCGCGCCGTCAGCAGTGCCGGCGAGCCGCTCAATCCGCAGGTGATCCGCTGGTTTGCCGAAGAGCTTGGTGTGGTGATTCACGACCACTACGGCCAGACCGAAGTCGGCATGGTGCTGTGCAACCACCACGGCCTCAGCCACCCGGTCCGCGAGGGCTCAGCCGGTTACGCCGTGCCGGGTTGTCGCATCGTGGTGCTGGATGAACAGCGCCGCGAGCTGCCACCCGGTCAGCCCGGCGTGCTCGCAGTCGACCGCAAGCGCTCGCCGCTGTGCTGGTTCGACGGCTATTACGGCATGCCGACCAAGGCCTTTGTCGACCACTATTACCTGAGCGGCGATATCGTCGAGTTGAATGCCGACGGCAGCATCAGCTTTGTCGGCCGCAACGACGACGTGATCACCACCTCCGGTTATCGCGTCGGCCCGTTCGATGTCGAGAGCGCGCTGATCGAACACCCGGCGGTGGTTGAAGCCGCCGTGATCGGCAAACCCGACCCGCAGCGTACCGAGTTGATCAAGGCGTTTGTGGTGCTGCACAGCGGTCATGTTCCTAGCCCTGAGCTTGCCGAAGTGCTGCGCCTGCACGTGCGCAACCGCCTGGCTGCGCATGCCTATCCACGTGAGATCGACTTCGTCGAGCAACTACCGAAGACCCCGAGCGGCAAGTTGCAGCGGTTTATTCTGCGTAATCAGGAAATCGCCAAGCAGCAGACCGTCAAGAGCTGAACTCCAGGTATAAAGCGGTCGGCGTAGGAGCGGCCTTGTGTCGCGAAAGGCCAGCGCAGCTGGCCCGGCGATGTTGGCGGCGAAGCTGAAGGTTTGGGGCCGCTACGCGACCCTTTCGCGACACAAGGCCGCTCCTACACACACACGCGTGCGGCTTACTTCTGCGCCAGCAGGGCTTTCCTCGCCGCCTTCTCTTCCTTCATCGCAGCAATCTCGCGCTCACACGCTGCCACATCAAACGAGTTGTCCCACTTCGCAATCGCAATCGTGCCAATCCCATTGCCAATCAGGTTGGTCACCGCCCGCGCCTCGTTCAGGAAGCGGTCAATCCCAAGCAGCAACACCAGCCCCACCAACGGTATCGAATGAATCGTGGTCAACGTCGCCGCCAGCGTCACAAAGCCTGCCCCCGCCACCCCGGCCGAGCCTTTCGAGGTCAGCAGAAACACCCCAAGCAAGATCATCTGATCCATGAACGTCAGCGGCGTATTGGTCGCCTGGGCGATGAAGATCGCCGCCATGGTCAGATAGATGCAAGTGCCGTCAGCATTGAAGGTATACCCGGTCGGCAACACCATCCCCACCACCGACTTCTTGCAGCCAAGCTTCTCCAGCTTGACCATCATCCGCGGCAGCACGGCTTCGGTTGAGCAGGTGCCGAGGGTGATAAGGATCTCGTCCTTGAAGTAACGCAAGAACATCATCAGCGGCATGCCCGACCATCTGGCAACGGCCCCGAGCACCACCACGATGAAGATCAGCGTGGTGATGTACAGCGCGACCAGCAACTGCCCAAGCGAGAGCAAGGTGCCAATGCCGTACTTGCCGATGGTGAACGCCATGCCGGCACCGACGCCGAGCGGGGCCAGGCGCATGACCATGGCGACGATCTTGAACAGGCCCTGCAGGAACAGGTCGATGGTGTTGATCAGCGGCTTGCTGGTTTCGCCCATCTGCACCAGCGCCACACCCATCAATACCGAGAGCAGAATGACCTGCAGCATCACCCCATTGGAGAACGCGCCAACAAAAGTACCGGGGATGATATTGAGGAAGAAATCAACGGTACCACCCTGTTCGCTGGCAGCCTGGCTGTACTTACTGATGGCACTGCCATCGAGGCCGGCGGCATTGATGTTCATGCCTTCGCCGGGTTTGACCAGGTTGACCACGATCAGGCCAACGACCAGGGCGATGGTCGAGAGGATCTCAAAGTAGATCAGCGCCTTGACGCCGATGCGGCCGACTTCCTTGATGCTGCCCATCTTGGCGATGCCGACTACCACCGTGCCGAAGATGATCGGCGCCAGCAGCATCTTGATCAGTTTGATGAAGCCGTCGGCAAACGGCTGCAGCTTGGCGCCGATGTCGGGCACGAAGTAACCGATGGCGGCGCCGATGACGATGCCGATCAGCACTTGCACGTAGAGCTGGCTGTACCAGCGGGACTTGGACGTTTCCACGAATGCACCTCATTTTATTGTTGTGATGGGCGTGTGGCGTGGCGTCGGCGGGCGACGCCGGCGGCTGCGGTCTCTGTCGCGAGACCGCAGCGCGGGGGTGGCTCAGCCCTCGCCCAGTTCGCGCATGACGGCGTACAGCGCGGACTTGGCTTCAAAGCCCACGCCGGGGATATCCGGCAGGCCGACATAGCCGTTTTCAACCTGGATGCCATCGGCAAAGCCGCCGAATGGCTGGAACACGTCGGGGTAGGATTCGTTGCCGCCCAAGTGCAGGCCGGCGGCGATGTTCAGCGACATCTGGTGGCCGCCGTGGGGGACCACGCGGCGCGATGACCAGCCCAGGTCTTCCATCACTTTGAGGGTGCGCATGTACTCGACCAGGCCATACGACAGCGCGCAGTCGAACTGCAGGTAGTCGCGGTCGGGGCGCATGCCGCCGTGGCGCAGCAGGTTGCGTGCGTCCTGGTGCGAGAACAGGTTTTCGCCAGTGGCCATCGGCAGTTCGTAGTGGTTGGCGAGTTCGGCTTGCAGGGCGTAGTCGAGCGGGTCACCGACTTCCTCGTACCAGAACAGGTTGTACTTCTTGATCGCCTCGGCATAGGCGATACCGGTCTGCAGGTCAAAGCGGCCGTTGGCGTCGACCGCCAGGCGCTGGCCATCGCCGACCACTTCGAGCACGGCTTCGATACGGCGGATGTCTTCGTCCAGCGGCACGGCGCCGATCTTCATCTTGACCACGTCGTAGCCGCGGTCGAGGTAGCTCTGCATTTCGGCTTTGAGCTTGGTCTGGTCTTTGCCGGGGTAGTAGTAGCCGCCGGCCGCGTAGACCCACACCTTGTCGTCGGCGACGCCGTTGCGGTAGCGGTCAGCCAGCAGGCGGTACAGCGGTTTGCCTTCGATCTTGGCGACGGCATCCCACACGGCCATGTCGATGGTGCCTACAGCAACCGAGCGCTCGCCGTGGCCGCCAGGCTTTTCGTTGGTCATCAGGGTTTTCCAGATGGCGAACGGGTCGAGGTTGTTGTTCTCGTGGTCGATCAAGGTCTCCGGGTCGGCTTCGGTGATGCGCGCGAGGAAGCGATCGCGCATCAGCGCGCCCTGGCCGTAGCGGCCGTTGGAGTTGAAGCCGTAGCCGATCACTGGTTTGCCATCGCGGATCACATCGGTGACCACGGCGACCACCGAGCAGGTCATTTTCGAGAAGTCGATGTAGGCGTTGGCGATGGGCGAGGCAATCGAAACGGTTTTTTCACGAATGTCGACGATGCGCATGGCGGGGTTCCTGTTGTTGTTTGTGGCCCCACGTTAGGCGTTGCGAGGGTACCCGCCCAATGCTATTAATGCCGGACCCTATGCACAGGAGGCATGGCCCTTGGAACTGGTTTGGCTGGAGGATCTTTCCGCGTTGGCGGAGTACGGCAGCTTCGTCCGCGCCGCCGAAGCACGCCACGTTACCCAGCCGGCGTTCAGCCGTCGGGTGCGGGCGCTGGAGAACTGGATGGGCGTGCAACTGTTCATCCGCACCCCTCAGGGCGCGACCCTGACCGACGCCGGCCGGCAGATCCTGCCTAGCGCCCAGGACGCCGCCCGGCGCCTGTACCGCATGCGCACCGAGGCCCAGGAAGTGGCCGGCATGGCCGCCAAGTCGCTGCATTTTGCGGCCACCCATTCGCTGTCGTTCACGTTCTTTCCGAAGTGGCTGCGCAGTGCTGAAAACGGCGCGCCGATCGAAGCGGTGCAGCTGCATTCGGACAGCATGGCGGTGTGCGAGCAGATGCTGATCCATGGCCAGGTGCAGTTCATGCTCTGCCACCGCCATCCCGATGTACCGCCGCTGCTGGCACCGGACCAGTTCGTCAGCAAGAAGGTCGGCGAGGATGTGCTGGTGCCGCTGGCGAGTGCCTCGGCCAACTTTGGCACCTCACCTGAGGCGCTGCCTTATCTGGCTTACACCCATGAGTCGGGCCTGGGGCGCATCGTTGCCCATCGCTTGCGCGGCAAGGAGGAATACCTGCACCTGAAGCCGCTGTTCAGCAGCCACCTGGCGGCGGTGCTGATGTCGATGGCGCTGGAGAGCAAGGGCGTGGCCTGGCTGCCGCGCAGTTTGACCGAGCAGGAAGTTACCGATGGCCGCCTGGTGCGGGCGCTGGATGAGAGCTGGGATATTCCGCTGGAGATTCACCTGACCCGGCCAACCGGGCCGATCAGTCAGTCGGCGCAGGAGTTCTGGGGGAAGCTGGCAGATCAGGCTGGGGCTTGAATGGCCTCATGATCCCGCAGTGCATGCGGGTGCTGCCTCAGCGAGCAATTGCTCTGCCACCGCCAACTGAGCAATAGTCCAGTAAACTCAGCATGCTCACCGGGAATGGAATCCAGCCAAGTGCAAACTGTCGCCACACCCCCTGCTGCTACCCCCCGCGGCCGCCCCGGCGCGGTGATCTGGCTAACCGGCCTCTCCGGCGCCGGCAAGTCATCCCTGGCCACCGCCCTCGCCGATCAACTGACCGCTCGCGGCTACGGTTGTTACGTTCTCGACGGCGACGCCCTGCGCACTGGCCTTAATGCCGACCTGGGCTTCTCCCCCGCCGATCGCAGCGAAAACGTGCGCCGTGCCGGTGAGGTGGCGGCGTTGTTCGCGGATGCGGGGCTGATCTGCATCGCAGCGTTCATCTCACCCTACCGAGCAGATCGGGCGGCGGCGCGGCGGGCGTGCAAGGCGGGCTTTCATGAGGTGTATCTGAGCGCGGATCTGCAAGCGTGCGAGGGGCGTGACCCGAAGGGTTTGTATCGGCGGGCGCGGGCGGGCGAGCTGCCGGCGTTTACCGGGATCGATGCGCCGTATGAAGCGCCCGAGCAGCCGCAGTTGCAGTTGCAGACGGGCGCACAAACGCTTGGCCATTCGGCCGACCGCTTGCTAGCTTACGTGCTTGAAGCTTTGGTTTGAGGCTGGCTGCAACCCTGCGCGGGCAGGGTTGCAGGCCGGGCCTTACAGGCCGGGGGTGATGTCGCCTTGCTGCCAGCGGCTTTCATTGCTGCTGAGGGCCTGGGCGATGTCGGTCAGCGAGTCCGAGCGCAGTTTGGTTGGCAATGGGTCGAGGCCGGCGCTGGCGAAGACCTGGCCGTAGCTGTTGCGCAGCTCGGCGTAGGCGAGGTCGCGGCGCAGGTCGGCTTGCAGGGCATTCAGCTCGCCCTGGATCAGCTCCAGTTCACCGATGCCTTGGGCCTGATGGCGGTTGCGCAGTTGCTCGACGATCTGCCCATCCAGCGACACCAGTTGTTGGCTGGTGGCGAACTGGCGGCGAGCTTCGTTGTAGTTGGCGTTGGCCACGTAAAGCTGGGCGAGCACGGCCATCGACATGGCCTGACGGCGGGCTTCGACCACTTGTTCGCCGGCCTTGGCGACGTTGATCGCGGCGGGCGCGGAGATCACGTTGAACAGGTTCCAGGTGATCTTGACGCCGTAGTCGGCCCAGCTCTGATTGCTCAGGAAGCTGTTGCTGTCGTAGTGGCCGCCGGCCGAGAACTCGAGGCCGGGGAGCATGCGCAGCATCGACTTGCGCACTTCGGCGGCGCTGATGCGCGCCTGGTAGTCCTGCTCGCGCAATTCAGGGCGCGAGGCCAGGGCTTGCTGTTCGAGGGTGGCGAGGTCGACCTTGAGCTCGGGCACGCTGTAGTCGTTGCTGGCGGCCAGGGTCAGTTTGCTGCCGGGCGCCAGGTTGATCAGAGCACCGAGCTCGGTCTTGGCCAGCGACAGCGCGCGGCGCTGTTCTTCGAGCTGGCGGGTGGCTTCGATCAAGGCGCGCTGATAGTTGAGCGTGGCGATCTGATCGCCCAGGCGCTGTTCGCCCAATTGCTGGCTGTTGGCCTTGGCCTGGTCGACGCGCGCCATCAGCGCGTCGATCTGGGCCAGCAGGCGTTCGGCGGCAACGGCACGCCAGTACGCCGAGCGCACATCCTGAATGATGGTCTGGACCACCTTGCGCCGGCGCTCCTGCACGATCAGACGCTGGTCGCCCTGCTGCTTGGCGTTGACGTAGCTGACGCCAAAGTCGAGCACGTTCCAGACCATGGTCAGGTCCGCCACATCGCGGTCGCGGTCCTGTGAGGTGGACGGTTCCAGGGACTGGGTATTGGTGAGAATACTCTGGCTGCTGGAGGCGCTGACATTGCTGCGCCCGGCGTAGCCTGCCGACATGGCCATGCGTGGCAGCATGTCGAAGGTGGCGAGGTCGACCTGGCGCTGGGCCAGGGCTTCTTCCATGATTTTCAGGCGCGCTTCAAGGTTGTACTTGACCGCACGCGCCATGGCTTCGTGCAGGGTCAACGGGCCTTGCAGGGCCTCCTGATTCTTGAACATCTTGGCCAGATCGGATTTGGCCCGCTGCTCGCTGACGCCCGGCTCGATCGGCTGGGTCTTGACTGCGCAGCCGGTCACCGCCAACGCTAGAACACTTACCGCAAAAAACCTCGATGCTTTGCTCATCCCTGTCCGCCCCCTGGTACGGCACATATGAATCCTATGACTGCTTGCCCGCTCACACCTGAGGTACGCGTGCGTTGATCTGCCCCAGCGCCTGCGCCAGTTCCCTGGTCGGGCGTTGTTGATTGTCGGTGATGCCTTGTAACTGTTGGCCCAGGCTTGGTGCGGAGGTCATGCCCCTGCCCGCCCCGCCTTCGCCGCCCTGGCGCCACGGCTTGCCGCCGCTGAGTTCGTACTGGCCGCCGTCGTCGGGCATGGTCTTGCTGAAGATGCTGGCCAGGCTGCTGCTGCCGAACGCGTTGCCGTCGCTGCCGGCCAGGCCGAATACACCGCCAGTGGCCGGCGCGCCGCTGCTGCTGCTGGCGAATACCTGCGCCAGGTAGCTGGGCGCCAGCGCGCCGTTGTGGATAAAGATACTGCCCAGCGTGGCTACGCCGTTGCCCAGGGTCGGCACCTCGAACAGCGGTGCTGGCAGCAGCGGCGAGCGTGCGTCCATCGACGTCGCCAGCGGCACCTGCGGCACCAGCAATGGCTGCGCAGGTGCCAGCGGGCTGACCCCGGCGTTGGCGCGGAACTCGGGGTCGCCGTCGTTGGCGACCATGCTCTGGCCCTGGCTGCTGAAGCCGCCGCTGATCGGGTTGCCGGCGTTATCGGTAATCGTGCCGGCCGTGCCGTTGAGCGCCAGCGCCAGGCTGCCGGAGCCGCCCGTGCCGATAACATTGACCTGCCAGGTACGCGCATCGATCTGCACCAGCGACTGCAGGCTGCCGCTGGCGTTGCCGGTGGTGAGCAGGCTGAAGTCGGACAGTTGCACGCCGTTGACGGCTTCGCTGAAGGTCACGGTAAAGCTCATGCTGCCCGGCGCCGAAGGCGCGGCGACGATCGACTCGACCTGCGGCGCATCGGTATCGACGGTCACGCCGCTGCTGTCGGCGACATTGTTCAGGGCCAGTTGCATGGCGTTGCCGGCGGCATCGCGCAGGCTGCCGCCGTTGCTCGACAAGCCGACCACCTGAATGCCGTTGGCGTCGTTGTCGCCGGCTTGCACGGTGTACTGGAACACCAGCGTCGAGCTACCCGAGCCGGCGACATAGTTGGCGAATACGGTGCGCCCGCCGATATCCAGCGCCAGCTGCGGCGTGCCGTTGACCAGCACGGTTTCGCTGGTGTTGACCACGAACGACAGGTTGTCGCCGGCGCTGTAGGTAACCCCGACCGGGACCGTCACGCCAGTGGTGACTGGCGCCACACGGTCGACGTTGTAACCCCCGCCGGTGATGCCGCCGCTGAGGGCGTTGCCGGCCTGATCGGCAATGCCGCTGGCAGCGCCGTTGAGGTTCAAGCTCAGGTTGCCGCTGCCGCTGATGCCACTGACGGTGACCACATAGGTGTTCGCATCCAGGCGTTGCAGACTGCTCAACTTGCCGCTGGCGCTGCCGGTCGCGAGCAGGGCGAAGTCGGCCAGGTCGACGCCGTTGACCGCCTCGCTGAAGGTCACGGTGAAGCGCACGCTGTCGGGGGTGTTCGGTGAGCTGTCGACGCTGCTGACGGCTACGGTCGGCGCGCGGCTGTCGACCGCAAAGGCATTCGAAACGCTGCTGCCAACGCCGCTGTTGCCAGCCTGATCGGTCACGCCGGCGTTGTTCAGGCTGACCAGGTTGCTGGCGGCCTCGACGCCTGCGGTGGGGGTCAAGGTTGCGGTCCAGGTAATCCCGCCGTCGCTGCTGGACAAGTTGGTAAGTGCGCCATTGGTGACGCTGAAGTCAGCCAGCGTCAACCCGCTTACGGGCTCGTTGAAGGTGATCGTGACCAGGCTGCTCTCACCACCGGTCAGCGCGCCGTCGGCGACCACTATGGTTGCGTTGGGGCGCACGGTGTCAATGCTGAACGCCGGCGAAGCGCTGCTGCCGGTCCCGCTGTTGCCTGCCAGGTCGGTGTAGCGGCTGTTGTCCAGGCTGATCAGGTTGCCGGCTTGCTCGACATTACTGGCGGGAGTGAACGTCGCCGTCCAGGTCACGCCGCCATCGCTGCTGGAAAGGTTGCTCAGTTGGCCATTGCTGACGCTGAAATCATCCAGCGTCAAACCGGTCACCGCTTCGCTGAAGGTGATGGTCACCTGCGAGGTCTGCCCTGCCGTCAGTACCGAGTCGGAAAGGACGATGGTCGAGGTCGGGCGCTGGGTATCGACGGCGAAGGCATTCGAGTCGGTACTGCCGATGCCGCTGTTACCGGCCTGGTCGGTGACCCCAGCGTTGTTCAGAACAACGACGTTGCTGGTGTTGGCGATGTTGCTGGTCGGGGTCAGGGTGGCAGTCCAGGTAACCCCGCCATCGCTGCTGCTCAAATTGCTCAGCAGGCCAACGGTGACGTTGAGGTCGGCGGAGGTAAAGCCGCTCACCGCTTCGCTGAAGGTGATGGTGACGGTCGACGTTTCGCCGATGCTCAAGGCGTTGTCCGCGACTACGATAGTGGCGGTCGGGCGTTGGGTGTCGATGGCGAAATTGTTCGAGTCGGTGCTGCCGATGCCGGTATTACCGGACGCCCCCATCACACCGGTGTTGTCGAGGGTAATCAGGTTGGTACTGTCATCGACGTTGCTCGATGGCGTGAACGTGGCTGTCCAGGTAATACCTCCATCACTGCTGCTGACAGTGCTGAGCGTACCGTTGGCAATGCTCAAGTCGGCATTGGTGAAGCCGCTCACCGCCTCGCTGAAGGTGATTGTGACCAGGCTGGTTTCGCCGACTGCCAAGGCCGTGTCGGCAACCACGATGGTTGCGGTCGGCAGCACGGTGTTGACGGTGTAGTTAGGCGAATTGGTCGTGCCAGTACCGCTGTTGCCGGCCAGATCGGTGATGCCGCTGTTGTTCAGGGTGATCAGGTTGGTGCCGTCCTGTACCTGCAGCGTCGGCGTGAACAACGCCGTCCAGGTGATGCCGCCGTCGATGCTGGTTACATCGCTGAGGGTGCCGTTGGCCACGCTCAGGTCATCGTTGCTGAAGCCGTTCACGGCCTCGCTGAAGGTGAAGGTCACCAACGTGCTCTCGCCAGCGCTCAGGGCCGTGTCGGCCATGCTGATCACCGCAGTCGGGCGCTGGGTATCGACAGCGAAGGCGTTCGACTCGGTCGTGCCTCTGCCGTTGTTGCCGGCCAGGTCGGCGACGCCAGTGTTGTCCAGAACAATCACATTGCTGGTGTTGGAGATGTTGCTGTCGGGGGTCAGGGTGCCAGTCCAGGTCACCCCGCCATCGCTGCTGATGAAATTGCTCAGCTGACCAACGCTGACACTCAGATCGGCCCGGGTAAAGCCGGTCACCGCCTCGCTGAAGGTGACGGTGACGGTCGACGTTTCGCCGACGCTCAGGGCGCTGTCAGCGACCACGATAGTCGCAGTCGGGCGGTGGGTGTCGATGGCGAAATTGTTCGAGTCGGTGCTGCCGATGCCGGTGTTACCGGACGCCCCCGTCACACCGCTGTTGTCCAGCGTGATCAGGTTGCTGCTGTCCTCGACATTGCTTGTCGGGGTCAGTATCGCGGTCCAGGTGATGCCGCCATCACTGCTACCGAGCCCGCTCAGGCTGCCGTTGGCAACGCTCAGGTCGGTGAGGGTAAAACCCGCCACCGCCTCGCTGAAGGTGATTGTGACCAGGCTGGTTTCGCCGACCGCCAAGGCCGTGTCGGCAACCACGATGGTGGCCGTCGGCAGCACGGTGTTGACGGTGTAGTTAGGCGAATTGGTCGTGCCAGTACCGCTGTTGCCGGCCAGATCGGTGATACCGCTGTTGTTCAGGGTGATCAGGTTGGTGCCGTCCTGCACCTGCAGCGTCGGCGTGAACAACGCCGTCCAGGTGATGCCGCCGTCGATGCTGGTTACATCGCTGAGGGTGCCGTTGGTCACGCTCAGGTCATCGTTGCTGAAACCGTTCACGGCCTCGCTGAAGGTGAAGGTCACCAACGTGCTTTCGCCAGCGCTCAGCGCGGTATCGGCCATGCTGATCACGGCAGTCGGGCGCTGGGTGTCGACGGCAAAGCTGTTCGACGCGGTAATGCCGATGCCGCTGTTGCCGGCCTGGTCGACGACGGCAGAGTTGCTCAGGTAAATGAAATTGACAGCGCTGGATACGTTGCTGGCTGGGGTCAGAGTTCCGGTCCAGGTGACCCCGCCATCGCTGCTGGTGAAGCTACTCAGCACGCCACCCGTGACAGACAGGTCAGCCTCGGTGAAGTCGATAACCGCCTCACTGAAGGTGACCGTAACGATCGAGGTTTCGCCGATGCCCAAGAGGTTGTCAGCGACCACGACAGTCGCGGTCGGGCGTTGGGTATCGATGGCGAAGCTGTTCGAGTCGGTGATGCCGATACCGGTGTTGCCCGCCTGGTCGCTGACTCCGCTGTTGTCCAGGCTGATCAGGTTACCGGTGCTGGTGATATCTGCGTCGGGGGTGAAGGTCGCCGTCCAGGTAACGCCGCCGTCGCTGCTGCTGACGCTGCTGAGCGAACCGTTGGCGACGCTCAGGTCAACGTTGCTGAAACCAGTGACGGCTTCGCTGAAGGTAATGGTGACCAAGCTGGTTTCACCGGCCCGCAGCGCCGTATCAGCAACCACAATGCTGGCGGTGGGCCGTGCCGTGTCGACGCTGTAGGCCGGCGACGGTGCCGAGCCGGTGCCGGCGTTGCCGCTCAGATCAGCAACCCCCGCCAAGTTGACGTTGACCACATTGGCGACGCTGGTCGAGTCTGCGGTCGGGGTCAACAGCGCGGTCCAGGTGATGCCGCCGTCGCTGCTGCTCAGACCACTCAAGGCGCCGTTGGAGACGCTCAGGTCGGCCAGGGTGAAGCCGCTCACGGCCTCGCTGAAGGTGATGGTCACCACGGCGGTCTGGCCCGCGAGCAAGCTGCTGCTGGAGAGGCTCACGACTGCCGTCGGACGCTCGGTATCGATGGCGTAATTATTTGACTCGGTAGTACCTACGCCGGCATTGCCGGCGGCGTCGGTGACCCCTGCGTTATTCAGGGAAATCAGGTTGCTGCTGTCGGTGGTGGCGCTGCTGGGCGTGAGCGTGGCGGTCCAGGTGATGCCACCGTCGCCGCTGCTGAGGTTGCTCAATACGCCGTTGGCCACCGTGAAGTCGCCAACGGTCAGGCCGCTGACCGCCTCACTGAAGGTGATGCTGACCAGGGTGGTTTCACCGGCCAGCAAGGTGCTGTCGCTGACAACGATGGTTGCGGTTGGCGGCACGGTCTCGCGCACGGCAACCACGACGTTGGCGACGCTTGAGGTCGCGCCGTCACCATCGCTGACGGTCACGCTGAGCGTGCGGCTCGCCTGGCCAATCGCATTGCTGGCATTGCTGTTGTCGTAGGTCAGGTTGCGCACCAGCGCTTCGACCGCAGCGGCGTTGGCATTGGCGTTGAGGCTGACGACCAGATTGCTACCGCCGCTGCCGCCGCTGAGCGTGCCGATCACGGTGCCGCCGTAGCTGACGCTGCTGCCACTGACGCCGATCTGGCCGGCACCGTTGCCTTGGTTGCGAATCGCCAGGCGGTCCTCGCCCGGCGCGGCATTGCCCGAGACCGACACGGTCAACGCACCACCGGCAAAATCGGTCGAGTCGCTGTCGCTCACCGTAGCGTTACCGCCGGCGTCAATCAGCACCGCGCCGCCACCTTGAGTGAAGGCGACACTATCGCCGTTGAGGTTGCCGATCACCGGCGCCGCATTCAGCGGCTGCACCACCACCAGCGCGGTGCGCGCGGTGCTGCCCATGTCATCGTTGACCCGCACGGTCACGCTGCGAGTGCCTGCGGTATAGGCCGGCGTGCTGTTGCTGTACTGCACTGCGGCCAGCACGGCGCGGTACTGGGCCAGCGTGGCGACACCGCTGAGGGCCAGTGTCGAGGTGCCCGAGCCGGTCACGCTGATGCCGTAGCTGGCAGCGGTAGCGAGCTGGCCGGCGCTGAGCAGCAACACTTCGTTGTTGCCATCGAGGCTGCCGCTCAAGCTAAGGCTGGCCCCGCTGACCTGGGTGTCGCCGTCGCTCTGGGTGATGACGATGTTCGGCAGCAGCGGCACCGCGCTGCCGTTGAAATCGACGCTGCTGTCGTTACCGCCTGTAGTGCTGTCGAGGTCGACCAGCGGTGCGCTATCGTACAGCACCTCGTAGGCACCGATATCCACCGCGCCGCCGCGCGGGCGCTCGAAGCCACGCAGGTCGGTGGTGGGGGCGCCCGTACTGGTGCCCTGGTTGATCGCATTGCTGGCGCTGGCCGCCAGGCGCAGGTCGCCATTGGCGGCGTCGACGAAGTTGACGGTCGTGCCAATCAGGTTGGTGGTGTTGGTGTAGGCGGTGCCAGCTTGCAGATTGGCATCGACGCTGTTGACCGTATTGCCGCTGATGATGGTGTTCTGCACGGCGATCAGGCCCGTCGCAGTTCCCGTCCAGCCGAGGCCGGCGCTGCTGATGCCGCCCGCGCCGGTATAGGTAAAGACGTTGTTGGCAATGGTGCTGTTGACGATCTGCACCGTGGCCGAGTTCAGGATCAGGATCCCCCCTGAAGCTACTGTGCCGCCGCCGGCATGGGTACCACTGTTGTTGTAGATCGCAACGTTCTCGAGCACATAACTACCGGTGCCGGCCAGCCGCACCAACGAGCTCATGGCGGTTGCCCCAACGATCGTGCTGCTGTTGTCGTGCAAGGTGCTGTTGCGCAGCGTGATGGCGGTGCCCACCGCCGTGGTGGAGTTGATCACGGTGCCCGAATTGTTCTGGAAGTTCGAGTCTTCAACCGTCAGCGCGCCGCCGTTGGCACGCAGGACGCCGCCGTTGATGTTTCCGGAAAACCCGCGAAAATCCAGATTGCGCACCGTCAGTGCGCCGGAATTAATGGCGAGGCCGGAGGACTCCAGCGCGTCACGCGAGCCATTGTTGTTGACGTCACCACTGAGGATGATGTCGCCGACGCCGTCGCCGTCGACATCACCGTTGATGGTGATCGTGCTGGTCACGGCCAAGGCGGTCGCAGATGACCAGCGAATGGTCTGGCCCTTGAGGTCCTGGTGGAAGACGATAATGTCACTGCCGCTGCCGGCCGCTGAGCCATCCACCGAGACATCGCCGTTGGCGGCCTGGATGGCCTCGGCGAGCGAGACCTTGCCGTTGACCACAGTCGACGAAGCATCGGTGTCGGTGACGGTGATGGTTGCCAGCGAGGTAGTAAACGCCGACAGGTCGCCGCGCTGTACGCCAACCCCGCTGGCGACTGCGCCAGCGACGGTTTCCAGCTGCCAATCCTCACCGGCACGGTTGCCGGTGGAATCATTCGAGGCGCCGACATCGGCGCCGGTCAGGCGCGACACTTCGTTGACGAACTGCTGGCCATCGGCGCCTGCGCCGGTATTGCAGGCGAAGAAGCGCACATCACCGCCTTCGGCCAGGCTGGCACCGATGCGCGCCAGGTCGGCCGCATGGGCGTCTAGCTGATTGGTCCAGATCGCATCGCCGGCCAGGTAGATATAGCCCGCGTCGCCATGGCTGATGATATCGATCGAGGCAATGTCCTTGCGCCCGTCGAGGTAGTCGGCGATCTGCTTGAGGCCGTCCTTGCTGTTGTCCAGCACCACCACTTCGACGCCTTCGGGCAGGCCGGCGATCAGCTTCTGGTAATCGCTGACCGCCGAGTCGATGAACACCACTTCATGGCCGCCGGCGACATCCGCCGATGCGGTGGCCGGCGCTGCTGTGGCAGGTGCGGGGTCATGCTCGCTGGCGGCATCCTGGCTGCTGGCCGGGTCGTGCCCCGCGGCAGCGGCTGCGGCTTCGACGGCCAGCGCCGCCTGGTCGGCAACCACCGGCACCGAGGCGTCGAACATCATGCGCGGTTCGAGGGCCTGAATCAGGCTCGGCGAACTCACGGAAACGGTAGGTGGGGTGGTGCGCGTGCCGCGTTTCCAGAATGCCATGATGTCCTCGCTCAGCCTTGTGCTGGTGTTTCCAGCCGGCCTCCTGACGAAAACCGGCAATGTCCTTGGGAAGTTAAGGGCGCCTGCCGCAGCACCCTTGCTGCGGCAGGCGCCGTACCAGCCGGGCTTAGTTGCGCGACGGGAAAATACCTTCGGTCGCAATGATCATGCTCACGCCCAGATAAGGGTCGCGCAAGCTGACCGGGATCGAAGCGCCGCCAATCGTGGCCACCCCGGACAGTGGCGCCTGGAACGGTGCGAGCGTGGTCGTGGCGGCGCTTTCGCTGTAGATACTCACATTCACACCACTACCGTCGGCATCCACCGATTTGGCCAGCACACGGTTCGTCGCAGGCAGGTTGCTGTCAGCGTCACCGTTGGATACCGGCACAGCAACTGTGGCCCTCACCGCTGCCAGGTTGACTGCCATCGGCGGGAAGTTGTTCGCGGTGAGGCTCACCGATTCGCTGCCCGCTTTTTCGCCGATGTCGACGCCAGCCAAGCCAGGGCCTTGGCCGGTGCCGATCGGCGAACGACCGCGCAAGTCGGGCAAGCCGAAGGTGTTTACACCGTCGCCACCGTAAGCGGTGCCCAATAGAGAGAACAACGCCGTGTACTGCCGAATTGGCAGCAGTTGCCCCTGGCAGAATGCCCAGCCACGTGGCGCGAAATTGCCGGCAAACATTCTGACTTCACCAAGAAACGGATCCATTTACTGCGCTCCTTTGACTGCATGGGAAACCCGGGCCAGATGGCCCGCAAAAATGATTACTTACGCTGCGCTGAGCAAAGGTTGGCGCTGCATGTGCAGATACAAGCCGTCATCCGCGCTCGCTTGAAAACCGTGACGCAGGTACAGACGCTGTGCCGGATTGCCGGCCAGCACTTGCAGGCTGACGAGCAAGCCGCTGGCATCGGCGCGGGCCAGCCATTGGCCGAGCAGCCGGGTACCGATGCCCTGCCCTTGCCAGGCCGGCAGCAAACTGATGTCGATGATGTGCAGCTGGGCTGCGCTCCAGTGCAGATAAGCGCGGCCGACAGGTTCACCAGCCGCCTCGATGATCATCTGCTGGGCGTCGCCATAGTGGCTTTGGTAGTGCTGCAGCTGAGCCGCGAATTGCTGGGCAACAAAGGCCTCGACCGCAGCCGCTGGCCAGCCCAGCTGGGCCATTTCAGCCGAGCGGGTGTGCGCGTACAGAGCACTCAGGAACGCCAGGTCGGCGTCCACACACGGACGAAGAGAAACCTCGGGCGATGACATGGCGGGATTGCTTCCGTGCAATGTTTCCCCAAGCCGGGGCGCGCTTCCATGATGGACTGTCAGACAATATGGGCGGCAGCGTAGCCGAACTGCCAGCCCGCCTGCTAGCGCAGAAGAAGCCAAATGCCACTATTTTATCAAACGCCTGTATGAGGCCTTTTTGACACCTTGCTTCAGCTGCGCTGCAAGCGAATGGATTCCAAGGAAATATACGCATCAGCCGCCCAGCGAGTGACCGCCTGACGTACCTCGGGGCTGGCGTCATCCCGCTTGCGCTGGCTGTCCGCAGTGAAGGCCATGTGAGGCTGCTTGGCATCGAATGCGGCAGTCTGCTGCAACTGCGCGTGGTCCTCGGCAGTGACCGCGAACAGCGGCGCGAGTCGCCCCCAACAGGCGTGCGGCAGCTCGTTGTAGTTGACCGCGACCGCACCGTGGCGCTGGCACAGCTCAAGGCCCGCGCACAGCACTTCGGCGATCATCCGGCAGGTGTACTGCAGCGGGTCCAAGCCTGCTGCGTCCGGCAGCAGTTGATCCAGCGCGGTCACGCCGAGCAGGCCTGGCACCCGCTGCATGCCGGCCTGACGCATCTGCGAAACGACGATTTCCAAGGGGTCGCGGTAGAGAAAAATCCGTGGTGTGTCTGGGTACAACGTGCACAGTTGCGCGCCCTCGAACACGTTCCAGGCATCCAGTTTGATCAGCAACTGCTGCTCGTCACCGCGGCGGCGCTGGCCATAGGCAGACAACAACGCCGACAGCGCGCGCGGCTGCCAGGCGCTGGCGTCGGCATCCACAAGATGCGCGCGCAGCAGGTTGTCCAGCGGTGGCGGCTCTGACAGCACGATGTTGCGCTCAAGCCCCGCCAGCAGTTGTGCGATCAGCGTCGAGCCACACCGCGAGGCATGAAACACCAGCGCGCTGGGACTGATGCCCGGGCTGCGCTGCTGCCAGTCGAGCAACGCCTGGAGGCCGGTTTCGCGGCGAAACGCCTGGTTGAACGGCAGGCGCAGCGCGGCATCGACGTCGTCACGCAAAAACGGCCTGGTCAGGCGCTGCTGGCCAAACCAGCACCAGTCGACCCGCCACTCGCCGGCGCGCTGCCAACTGCGGATCGGCAGCCAGCCGGTAAAATCCAGTTCGGGGTTCACACTCGCCATTGGTCGTTCCATGCTTGTTTGCCTTGGCGCATCGCGCTGCGCACGTCTGCCTCGGCGAAATACAGGCCCGCTGCGGCGCCCATCTGCCGGGTTTGTTCGATGAATGCCTGCGGCTCGGTCAGCGCCTGCAGGCTCGCGGCCAGCTCGGGCTGCGCCGCCAGCAGCAGGCGGAACTGAGCAAAGGCTTGCCCGGCGCGACTCGCCTGCAACTGCGGAGTTTGCTCAAGGCCTTGCTCGATCAGGCTGAGCAAGGCTGGCGTTGGCTCGCAGTCGAGGACCAGATTGATCCGCTCGGCCTCGCTGCTGTTATCCACCCGATGCGGCCGCGAAAGGTCAAGGAACCAGCATTCGCCGGGCTGCATCGGCACCTGCTGGTCATCGAGCAAAAACTCCACCCCGGCCGGGCTGAGTAACGGTACATGCAGGCGCAGGCAGCCGTCGGGGCGGCCAAGGTCAGGGTCGCGGTGCTCATGAATCCGCGCGCCCGGCCCCAGGCGCAGCAACCGCGCCGCGCGCAAATCACTGCCCAGGCTTTCGCGCAGGCTATGCCAGGCGGGCTCGTGCTGCCAGGTCTGCTGCTGCACCGGCGCACCGGCACCGGGCGCCAGCGGCAGGTGCGCATCGGCGGCGGCGATCAGGTCGATGCCACTCCAGTCACCCTGGTGATAAGCGGTGTTGAAGTGGCCTCGCCAGAGGCCACTGTCGACTTGCGCCAGGGCCTGCAACAGCGCCGCCAGATCTACCGCCAGCGGCAACCGCGAACACAGGGGCAGCGGGACTTCAGGCATGGTCACTCCTTACCGTTGAGCACAACTCTAGAAACCGCTTTCGCGCACACCCAGCGCTGCCAGGCGTCGCCACAGACCACCGAGCAACGACTCGCCAGCACCCTCCAGCACCACCACGCCGCGCCGTGGCTGGTCGACTTCCGCTATGTCACTCAGCGGGCTCAGGCGCACGCCATATTGGGCCTGGACCGGCTCGGCGCGGTGCTGAGTGTCGCGGCGTACGGCAATCGGGCCGTGATGATCGGAGGTGAGCGCTTCAAGCTCGACATAGCTAACGCCGGTGGCGTCGATTGTGTCCAGACGCACCTCGATAGCCGCCCGCGCCGGATCATCGGCAATGAAGCGCCCGGTGCTGCCAGGCGCGACCCGCCACAGCGAGGCTTCGGCCAGATAACCCCGCAAGCGCACGCCAGGCTCGACGATTCGGCCGAGGGTCTGGCTCGGGCTGAGCCACAGCCCGGGCGTCAACTCAGGCGGCAGGTCGCGCATTACCCCCGCTTGCGGCGCGCGGATCTGCAGGCGCTCGCGCTGAGCCGCCAGGCCGCGGTACTCGGCGACCGCCTCGGCCAGTTGCTGCTCCAGAATGCCCGCATCACCTGCGGTTTCGCTGCGGCTGGCCTGACGCCGTGACAGCAACTGCAGAATCTCGATTTCCCGGCGTACGATCACCTGCCGTGAATCCAGATCGGGCGACTCCAGTTCCAGCAGCAACTGGCCTTGGCTGACTACCTGGCCATCCTGCACATGCAGCGCGGTCAGGCGGGCGGCGACCGGCGCGTGCAATGCCGAAGTTCGTGAGGCTTCCAGCACTGCCGGCACTTCGACTGCGGTGCGCCACGGCAGCAACAACACCGCCAGCACGGCCAGCAAACCGGCGCCTAACCAGAACAACTTGTGCGGGGTCGCCTGAGCGCGCCGCTGCCACCAGTGGCGCAGCTCTTTGTACACCGGCAGGCCGATGAACCAGACCAGCTCCACCGCCATCAGAAATATCCCCAGCACCTTGAAGAACAGGTGATAGACCGCCAGGGCGATACCAAAAAACAGCACTGCGCGCCAGATCCACGAGCAGTAGCCCCACACCAGCAAACGTCGGCGCATCAACGTCGGCCACGGCTCCGGCGCAGGGTCGCCGTAGCCGAACAGCGTCTCGCGCAGCTGCCAGCGGCACAACGCAAACGAGCGGTTCTGCAGGTTCTCCACGCCCCACAGGTCGCTGACCAGAAAATATCCATCAAAGCGCATGAATGGGTTCAGGTTGATCAGCAAAGTCGTCACCCAGGTTGCGGTGGCCAGCATGAATGCCGCCGTGCGCGCCGGCCCGTCCGGCAGCAACGACCAGGCCAGCAGGGCCAACACTGCAAGCACCAGTTCGGCAAACACGCCACCGGCATCGATCAGCAAGCGCGAGCGACGGTCACTGACCCGCCAGGCATCGCTGACATCGGTGTAGAACATCGGCAGCAACACCATGAACGCCAGCCCCATGCTCTGCACTCGACAGCCCGCGCGCTTGGCCATGAACGCATGGCCAAATTCATGCAGCAGCTTGGCGAACGTCAACGCCACGCCAAACGCCAACACCCCGCCGAAGCTGAACAGGTGCGGAAAGGTCGCGATAAATCGCGACCAGTCACGCATCACCAGAAACAGGCCGAAGATGAACAGCAGCGGCAGGCAATAGCGCAGGATCCAGCCACCATTACGCTCAAGCACTGGCCAGGCACGATTGAGGAAAGCATCCGGACGCCACAGCGGGATGCGGAAAAACAGGTACTGGTGCATCACCCGGGTACCCAGGCTCTGCCGGCTACCGGCGGCCTTGAGGCCATAGCTGGCGCGCTGGCGCGGGTCGAGTGCAGCGATCAGGTCGTGCTGGCCAAGAAATGTCAGCAGCTCTTCCAACAAGCCTTCCTGCAGGGGGATCCCTGGCTCGGCATTGGCAGCTGCCAACACCCGCTGCGGATCACCCAGCGCCCAGTGCCGCAGCAACCGCACCGCCGGGCTGCCCAACTTGAAATAACGCCCGCGCAGCGGGTCGGCCAGGGTCCATTGCGGCGCGCCATCGAACGCCGGGGCGGCCGCTGACAGCTGCAGGTCTGCACGCAGCGCCGGCAGCATCAAACACCCAGCCCTTGGCGCAGCGCGGCCAGCGGTTTACGCAGCAGGTAATACACCAGCGGCGCCCGCGCGCCATAAAGCTTGGCCGTGCCGCGCAGGCCAATGCGCGGCGGGCTGTCGGCAAAACTGGCATCCAGCCGATAGGCCAGTTGTCCGGCGGCGGTCAACTGCGCTTCATAGGCCGCACGTTCCAGGCTGGCGACGTGACGCTGCAACGGGTCACTGTCGAGAAACAGCGCCACTTCAGCGCCGGGCTGCAACGCGATGGCATCGCCCACCGGCAGCTCCATACGAAGCTGCGCCTGATTGGGGTCGGCAATCTGCATCAGCCGTTCACCGGTCTGCACCGGCTTGCCAGTCCAGCGCTCGGCATCGGCAAATACCGCGATGCCGGCGCGTTCGGCGCGAATCTCGCTGCGCGCCAGCAGTTGCCGGGCATAGTCGAGCTCGGCGCGTTTCTGCTCTACCCGCGCGGCGAGCAGATCGAGGCGGGCATTGGACTGCGCATCGGAGAACGCACGCTGGGTGCTGGCCTTGAGTTCAGCCTCGGCCACGTCCAGCGAGCGCTCGGCGACATCGGCCTGGGCCTTGAGGGTGGTAGCGTCGAGCCGCGCCAACAGCTCGCCCGCCTCCACCCGCTGGTTGGGTTTGACCAGGATCTCGGCCACCACCCCATCCAGCGGCGCGGCCACCACACGGCCGCCCAACGGCACCACTTCAGCGGGGGCCAGCACGGCCTGGCGCACCGGTACCAGTAGCACCAGCAAAGCTGCGCCAAGCACCATGGCAATGCGCCGCCGTGGCCAGCGCAGCCGCCACGGCCTGCCCGGGCGCAACGCCAACCAGGCATGCGCGTATGTCTCGGCCAGTTGCCCGAGCAAGGTCAGCTCGGCCTCGCTGAACGGCTGCTCGCGGGCCAGCCAGAGGCCACCGAAGGTTTCCCCCTGGCGATCGTTCAGCGGTAACCAGCACGCGTGGGCGGCTGACAGCGCCTGCCACTCACCGACCGTCTGCTCGTCCAGCTCAGCCGGATCAACCGGCCCGGCCTCGGCGCCACGGCTGTGCAAGCTGGCGGCGGCGCGCTCGACGAACGCCACGAACGGCGCGTTGGCCTCGACCACGCTGATGCCGGTCAGCGCCTGCACCTTGCCCGCGATCAACAGCGCGGCATGGCGAAAACCAAACAAGGCCTGGCCATCGTTGACCATGGTGAAGCCCAGCTGCTCGGCCGTGGCCGCCTGCCGGGCCTGGCGCTGCAAGCCGAGAAATACAGCGAACGCGCGCTCGACAGCGCCGCCCGCCGCCGCGGTCATTGCAGCTCCGCGAAGTGCGCCGAACCGCTCATGCCCGCCAGCAACCCGGGGGCCTGTTGCGGCAATGTGCCGATCAGCAGCAAGGTCTGGCTGCCTTCATCGATGCGCGCGCCAACCCGCTTGACCTGAGCCTGCAGCGGCTGGCCGGTTTCATCGGGGACGAACTCAAAGGCTTGCCCAGGCTTGAGCCGGCCGAGCCAGCGCGACGGCACCAGCAACTGAATTTCCAGCGAGCGGTTGTCGACCACTTCCAGTAGCGGCGTGCCGCTGGCGACGCTTTCGTGCGGCTGGGCGCGGCGCTGCACTACCCGGCCATCGAACGGCGCGGTGATCACGCAGCGTTTGACCTGCACCTGGTAGACCTGCGCCTCGGCCTGCGCCTGCGCTTGCTTGGCTTCGGCCAACGACACGGCAAACTGGCCGACCGACTTCAGCGCGGCCAGTTGCTTGTTGTGATTGAGTTCTTCGCGGGCGGCGCGCACGGCGGCCTGAGCGGCATTGAGCTGGGCTTGATAGGCGCTGCAATCGAAGCGCGCCAGCACACTGCCCTTCTGGAACGCTTCACCGTCGCCGTAAGGCATCTCGACGATGCGCCCGGCCAGTTCGCTCGACAGCACCGCCTGGTCGCGCGCCCTGAGCACGCCGCGGGCGCTGGCCGGTGCCGCTTGCGCAGTGGCCTGGGGCGCGTCAAGCAGCGGATCTTTTGCAGGTTCGCTGGCTAGCGCCGGCACCAGATACAACATACCCATAACCACGGCCAATCCAGCAGCACGACGCATGTTGCGCACTCCATTGCGAACTCAGTGCGCGGAGTGTACGAAAAAAGTGATGGCACGGATACATCACGGCCATCGACTCTTTACGCCTGTTATCAGGGCAACTGCGATGAAGATGATCACCAGCCAGGTCAGGTCCGGGGGCAATCGCCGCATGAGTTCTGGGGGCAAGCTGAGGGCACTGACAAAGCCGCTCCAGACCGCGCACAGCAATGCCATGCACGGATCCCTGTAGGAGCGGCCTTGTGTCGCGAAAGGGTCGCGTAGCGGCCCCAAATTTTCCGCTTCGCCGCCAACATCGCCGGGCCAGCTGCGCTGGCCTTTCCGACCGGTCCGGCGCTCCGGCAAGGCCGCTCCTACAGGGGCAGCGCCTTGGCTGCGGCGGTGCGGGCGTGGCCGCGGGTAGTGATGATGCCAAGGAACGAGATGGCAATTGCCAGGCCCAGGGTTGCCGACACTTCAGCGCGATGCTCGGGGGTGTACATCATCACGCTCAAGGCCGCGGCGATGAAGATGATCACCAGCCAGGTCAGGTACGGGAACAGCCACATGCGGAACTTGAGCTCGGTGTTCTCCCGCTCCAGGCGGCGGCGCATGCGCAACTGCGAGATGGCGATCACCATGTACACCAACAGCGCAATCGCCCCAGAGCTGGCCAGCAGAAACTCGAACACACCGGCCGGAGCGAAATAGTTGAGGATCGCAATCGCCGCGCCGATCAAGGTGCTGCCGAACACAGCGGCACGCGGCACGCCGACCTTCGAGGTGTTTTTCAGCAGAGCCGGGGCGTCACCGCGTTTGGCCAGCGAATACATCATCCGTGAGGCGATGTAGATCGACGAGTTCATGCAGCTGGCCACGGCGACCAGCACCACGAAGTCGACCATGAACGCAGCGTTGGGGATGTTCATGATTTCCAGGGCGCGCTGGTACGAGCCTACCACCGCCAGTTGCGGGTCATTCCACGGCACGATCGAGATGATCACGAAGATCGACAGGATATAGAAGGTGCTGATCCGCCAGATCACCGAGCGGGTGGCCTTGGCGATGTTGCGCGACGGGTCGCTGGACTCGGAGGCGGCGATGGTTACGGCCTCGGTGCCGATAAAGCTGAACATCACGGTGATGAACGCGCCGATCACGGCCGACCAGCCTTTTGGTGCGAAGCCGCCGTACTCGTCGACCAGCGTGCTGAGGCCGCTGACTTCGCGATTGGGCAGCCAGCCCAGCAGCGCCGCAAAGCCCAGCCCGATAAAGCCAAGAATGGCCACAACCTTGAGGATGGCAAACCAGAACTCGAACTCGCCGTACTTGGCCACGCTGAACAGGTTGGTGCCGGCCAGCAGAATGATCGAGGCCAGGGCAAAGATCCAACTGTCCACCTGTGGGAACCAGGCGTTGAGCACATGCCCGGCGGCAAGGGCTTCGATGGGGATCACCAGGACCCAGAACCACCAGTACAGCCAGCCGATGGTGTAGCCGGCCCAGCGACCGATGGCCTGGTCGGCGTAGGTTGAAAACGAACCGGTGTCGGGGTGCGCGACGGCCATTTCGCCGAGCATGCGCATCACCAGCACCACCAGGGTACCGGCAACGAAATAAGAAATGATGGTGGCTGGGCCGGCTGCCGCAATGGCATGCCCGGAGCCGACGAAGAGCCCCGCTCCGATAATGCCGGCGATGGACAGCATCGTGACGTGACGGGGTTTGAACCCTTGCGCGAGGTTACTTCCAGCAGATCCCACGGTGTTCATTGATCTTGTTCTCTTTTTGCTGACACAAGGAAGGACGGGCAGGCGTAGGCGAAAATAATCTCCTTCGAATACAAGGGGGTAGGCACATTTCTTGTGCTCTTGGCGGGACGTTTTACACGCTTTGCAGAGCAGCGCGCCAGCTCGAATGCACATCCATTTAACCGGGCCAGAGCGGCTGGAAATTATGCGAGACCGCCTTGCAGGTGCGCGATCACGACAGCGGATATCGAATCGCGGCAAATGTCGTGAATGGCATATCTGATTGCGCCATGGCGCGCTGGAGGGGTAGCAACGGACAGGGTTTTCTGTCGGGTACAGCCGTGGATTGCCGATGATGCGCGGTCTGTGTAGGAGCGGCCTTGTGTCGCGAAAGGCCCGCAAAGCGGGCCCGGCGATATCGGCGGCGAAGCTCAGATCTGGGCCCGCTACGCAGGCCTTTCGCGACACAAGGCCGCTCCTACACAGACCGCGTCGCTCGAATGCTACACGGTCTTCTAGCGCACCAGGCAAGGCCGCTTGTTATCGAATTTCCACCCCGGGATCAGGTACTGCATCGCCACCCCATCATCCCGGGCACCCAAACCCATGTTGCGATAGCACTCATGCGCCTTGGCCAACTGATCTTCATCCAGCTCCACCCCCAACCCCGGCCTTGCCGGCACACGCACATGGCCATCGATAATCCGCAGCGGCTCACGGGTCAAACGCTGGCCGTCCTGCCAGATCCAATGCGTGTCGATCGCCGTGATCTCGCCCGGCGCCGCGGCCGCCACCTGGGTGAACATCGCCAGGGAAATATCAAAGTGGTTGTTCGAATGCGAACCCCAGGTCAAGCCCCAGTCATGGCACATCTGCGCGACGCGCACCGAGCCTTGCATGGTCCAGAAGTGCGGATCGGCCAGCGGGATATCCACCGACTGCAGCTGGATCGCATGGCCCATCTGCCGCCAGTCGGTGGCGATCATGTTGGTCGCGGTCGGCAGCCCGGTGGCGCGGCGGAACTCGGCCATCACCTCACGCCCGGAGTAACCGTTTTCGGCACCGCAAGGGTCTTCGGCGTAGGCCAGCACATGGTGCTGGTCACGGCACAGGGCAATCGCTTCCTTGAGTGACCAGGCGCCGTTGGGGTCGAGGGTGATGCGCGCTTGCGGGAAGCGTTCGGCCAGGGCGGTAACCGCTTCGATCTCGTCCTCACCCCGCAGCACGCCGCCCTTGAGCTTGAAGTCGCTGAAGCCGTAACGGACCTTGGCGGCCTCGGCCAGGCGCACGATCGCTTCTGGGGTCATGGCTTTTTCGTGCCGCACGCGCAGCCAGTCGTCATCGGCATCGTGTTCGTTACGGTAGGCCAGATCGGTCTGCTGGCGGTCGCCGATGTAGAACAGGTAGCCGAGCATCTTCACCGCATCGCGCTGCTGGCCTTCACCGAGCAAGGCGGCGATGGGCACGCCGAGGTGCTGGCCGAGCAGGTCGAGCAGCGCTGACTCGATGGCCGTCACCGCGTGTACGGTAATGCGCAGGTCGAAGGTTTGCAGGCCGCGGCCGCCGACGTCGCGCCCGGCAAAGGTCTGGCGCATGGCGTTGAGCACGCGCTGGTAATGGCCGATGGGCTGGCCGACTACCAGGCTGCGGGCGTCTTCGAGGGTCTGGCGGATGGTCTCGCCACCAGGTACTTCGCCCACGCCGGTGTTGCCGGCGCTGTCGCGCAGCACGACGATATTGCGCGTGAAGTACGGGCCATGGGCGCCGCTGAGGTTGAGCAGCATGCTGTCGTGGCCGGCTACCGGCACCACGCGCAAATCGGTGACCACGGGGGTGCCATTGTGAGCCTGGGTGGCGTTCAAGGTGTCTGCTGGGTTATGCATAGTCATTATTGTTGTCCTGCCGGGTCAGTGGGTCTGGCTCAGGGCCGACTGCGGTTTGAGGTCATTGGGCGTGTTGGCCTTGGGGCCGGTGCGCACGAAGAACACCACGATCGCCGCCAGTACCGAGGTCACCGCCAGGCCATACAGGCCGCCCTGGATCGAGCCGGTGTGCTGCTCAAGCAAGCCGAAGGTGGTTGGCGCGACAAAGCCGCCGAGGTTGCCGACCGAGTTGATCAAGGCGATCACCGCCGCGGCGATGCGCGCATCCAGGTAGCCCTGCGGGATCGGCCAGAACAGCGCCGAAGCCGACTTGAAGCCGATGGCGGCAAAGCACACCGCGACAAAGGCGAACACAGGGCCACCGGTGGTGGACATGAACATGCCGATGGCGGCGATGATCAGCGCCGCGGCGACCCACGCTTGCTGGAACTTCCAGCGGGCAGAACCGGCGGCGAAGGCATACATGGCGATGATCGAGATCAGCCACGGGATCGAGTTGAAGAAGCCGACCTGGATGTCGGACAGATCACCCATGCGCTTGATGATGCTCGGCAGCCAGAAGGTCGCGGCGTAAATGGTCAGCTGGATGCAGAAGTAGATGCCGCAAAACAGCAGAATCTGCCGGTCCTTGAGCAGGCGCCAGGCCGAGGTCTTGACCACCCCGCTCGCCTCGCGCTCACGCTGCTCGCGGTCGATGGTCTCGACCAGCGCGTCCTGCTCGGCACGGCTCAGCCACTTGGCGTCGTGGGGTTTGGAGTCGAGCCAGAACCACACCACAAAGGTCAGGCACACCGAGGCCATGCCTTCGATGAACAGCATCCATTGCCAGCCGTGCATGCCGAAGCCCTGAATCTGCATGAGCATGCCGGCCAACGGCCCGGAGATCAGTGAGGCGACCGCCGAACCACTGAGGAAGATCGCAATCGCCTTGCCACGCTCAGCCGCAGGCAACCAGCGGGTGAAGTAATAGATCACCCCCGGGAAGAACCCCGCCTCGGCCACGCCAAGCAAAAAGCGCAGCACATAGAACTGGGTTTCGGTCTGGACGAAGGCCATGGCAGTTGCCACCAGGCCCCAGGTGAACATGATCCGGGTCAGCCACACACGGGCGCCGACGCGCTGCAGAAGCATGTTCGACGGCACCTCGAACAAGGCGTAGCCGATAAAGAACAGCCCGGCGCCAAAGCCGTAGGCGGCGGCGCTGATGCCGAGGTCGCTCTCCAGGTGCGGGCGGACGAAGCCGATATTGACGCGGTCCAGGTAATTGACGATGAACATGATGACGAACAGCGGCAGGACGTGGCGTTTGACCTTGGCCACGGCGCTGGTCAACACGTCGTCACGCCGTGCGGACGGAGCGAGGGTGTCGTTCACTGCAGAATCTCCCACTAATTGTTTTTGTGCGGGTCGATGGCGGTCACAGCGGCGGACAGCGCGCTTGGTTGTCTGACATGCCAGTGGAGGCCAGAATAGGCCTCACGCAGTTGTACGACAAGATGCTGAACGGTCAGCAAAAAGCGAAATACAAGCTTATAAAGTGAATAAAATCGGCAAAAATAATGAATACGGTTTAAACAACGACAGCACCTGCCTGATTTGTGCCGATGAAAATAATTTGAAATTTCAACTTGTCAGACAAGCTCTGATGCTAATCTCGCCGCGAGCCCCTGGCACTTGTCTGAACCGTTGCGGAGCCGCCCATGACCGCCCCCGAAGCCATCGATCCCCCGCGTAAACGTGGCCACAGCCGCGCCCATGATCTGGTCTCGAGCCTGACCCAGCAGATTCTGCTCGGCACCTTCAAGCCCGGCGACAAGCTGCCCTCGGAAAACACCCTGGTACGCGAGCACGCCGTCAGCCGCACCGTGGTGCGCGAGGCGTTATCCAAGTTGCAGGCTTCCGGCCTGGTCGAGCCGCGCCATGGCATTGGCACTTTCGTTATCGAACGCCAGGCACAAAGCGGCCTGCGCGTCGGCGCCGAAAGCGCAGCCAGCGTGCGTGATCTGCTGGAGTTACGGATTGGTCTGGAAGGCCAGGCTGCGGCATTGGCCGCACTGCGCCGGACTGACAGCCAGTTGCAGCGTATGCGCCAGGCGCTGGATGACCATCAGGACCTCGCCGCCGCCGGCGATAGTTGCATCGAACCCGACCGGCGCTTTCACCTGCTGATTGCCGAGGCCACCTGCAACCTGTATTTCAGCGAGACCATGGCGCAACTGGGCAGCGGCTTGATCCCGCGCAACCGCATGGCCGCCGATGAGCGCTCAGGCGCCAAGCTGGCCCGGCATGCCTACCTGGCCAACCTGGAACATGAGGCGATCCTCAATGCCATCCGCCGGCAGGACCCGGATGCGGCGCGGGCAGCGATCTGCCTGCACCTGTCCAACAGCCGCGACCGCTTGCTGCCCGAGTGAAGAGTCGGGGACGCCGGGGGCGCTTCGCGCCCCTTTCGCGACACAAGGCCGCTCCTACAGGTGACCGCGTAAGTCGTTGGTACGCGGTAGTCTGTAGGAGCGGCCTTGAGCCCCCAACGTCCTCAAAACGTCAGGCAGATCTTGCCGAAGTGGCGATTGCTTTCCTGATGCTGGAACGCCTCGACGATCTGTTCCAGCTCGAAGTGCTTATCGACCACCGGCCGCAAGCCATTGGCGTCGATAGCGCGAACCATCGCCTGCTGCTGCGCGCGGCTGCCGACCAGCACGCCTTGCAGACGAATCTGCCGCACCAGCGCCTGCACCAATGGCAACTCCCCAGCGACGCCGGTAAGAATCCCGATCAGCGAGATATGCCCGCCAATCCGCGCCGCGATCATCGACTGCTCAAGGGTGGCCGGGCCGCCGACTTCAATCACATGATCGACGCCGCGATTGTCGGTCAGCTTGCGCACCTGCTCGCCCCAGGCCGGGGTGCTGCGGTAGTTGATCACATGATCGGCGCCCAGCGCCTTGAGCCGCTCCAGCTTGGCATCGCTGGATGAGGTGGCGATCACCGTAGCGCCGGCCAGCTTGGCGAACTGCAGAGCAAAAATAGACACACCACCTGTGCCCTGCACCAGCACGCTATCGCCGGGTTTCAGCTGATCATCGGCCATCAGTGCACGCCAGGCAGTCAGCCCTGCCGTGGTCAGGGTTGCGGCCTCGGCATGGCTATAGCCGCTCGGCGCACGGGTGAACGAGGTCGCGCGCGCAGTAACCTGCTGGCGCGCATAGCCATCGATACCATCGCCAGGCACGCTGGCAAAACCCTCGACCAGCGGCTGGCCGTCGAGCCAGTCGGGGAAGAACGTGCTGACCACCGCATCGCCGACCTTGAACTCGGTGACGCCCGCGCCCACCGCCGTCACTTGCCCAGCGCCATCGGCCATCGGAATGCGCCGCTCGCTCGGCCCCCACATGCCGCTGACCACGGCAAAGTCATGGTAGTTGAGCGAGCTGGCGTGCAGGCGCACGCTGATCTCGCCGGCCTGCGGCGCGGCAGCCTCGCAGGTGCCGATCTGGACGTTGGCGTAACCGCCGCCGGGCTGAACGTAGATGGCCTTGCTGGTCATGACAGCTGTTCCTCTGTGAGTGGTTGGGGGGCTGTGCAGCTTAGCCGAGCATCGCCTGCAGCTGGCGGCAGTCGGCGGCGTGCCAGTCGGTCAGCTCTGGCCAGGGGTTGTCCGGCAGGTTGACCAGTACCGTGCGTGCGCCCGCGGTGCGGCCACATTCCAGGTCGATGCGGTAGTCGCCGACCATCACCAGCTCGCTGGGGTCGACGTCCCAGGCCTGGGCGATTTTCAGCAGGCCGTCGGGGCTTGGCTTGGGCGCGGCTTCATCGCGGCCGAGCACCAGCTCCTTGGCAAAGCAATCGGCCAGGCCGATGGCCTCGAGGGTGACGTGGGCCAGCTCGCGGGCATTGCGGGTGAGGATCGCCAACTGGCAACCACGCCCGGCCAGCTCGCGCACCAGCTCGACCGCGCCCGTTGCGGCAGTCGACGCCACGGCCAGGTCACGCTCGTGTTCGAGCAACCAGGCGTGTTTGGCTTCGGCTTCGGCAGCAGGCAAGGCGGCCAGGTGGGTAAGAATATCGTTCTCGGGCGGAATGCCCAGCGCTACCCGGATGGCGGCAAAATCATGCACCGCCACGGTCAGCGTGCCGTCCATGTCGAACACCCAGTTGCGTACTGTCGAGAGGCTCATGACCAGTCCTTGCGATGGCGAATCAGGCCTTCCTGAGCCGACGAGGCAACCAGTTGCCCGGCGCGGTTGTAGATGCTGCCGCGGCAGAAGCCACGGGCGTTACCGGCCCACGGGCTGTCGGTGGCATACAGCAGCCAGTCATCGGCGCGTAGGTCACGGTGGAACCACAGCGAGTGGTCGAGGCTGGCAATCTGCATGTCCTTCTGCCACACCGACTTGGCATGCGGCAGCAGCGCGGTGGTCAGCAGGCCAAAGTCGGAGGCGTAGGCGAGCAGGTATTTGTGCAGCGCGGGCACGTCCGGCAGGCTGCCGCTGGTACGGAACCAGGCGTATTTGACCGGGTCGCCGGGCTTGGGGTTGAACGGGTCGCGCTCGGTTACCGGGCGCACTTCGATCGGCCGATCACACAGCACCTTGTCGCGGATGCGCTCGGGCAGTTGCTCGGCCATGGCGCTGGCCAGTTCGACTTCGCTGGGGAGGTTTTCCGGGCCGACCACATCGGGCATCTGCGCCTGGTGCTCGAAGCTTTCTTCGTCGTACTGGAACGAGGCGCTGCAGGTAAAGATGGTGTGGCCTTTCTGGATCGCAGTCACCCGACGGGTGCTGAAGCTGCCACCGTCACGCACGCGATCAACCGAATACACCACCGGCAGGCTGGCATCGCCCGGGCGCAAGAAATAGCCATGCAGCGAATGCACATGGCGGGCGTCTTCGACTGTCTGGCTGGCAGCCGACAGCGCCTGGCCGAGCACCTGGCCGCCGTACAACTGGCGAAAGCCCAGGTCCTGGCTGCGGCCACGGAACAGGTTTTCCTCGATCGCTTCAAGGCTCAACAGGTCGACCAGGTCGTCCAACACGTGGCTCATGGGGGTGTTCTCCTAACTAGGCAGCACGGCGCTACAGCATTTTTGAAAGACAAGATGATACAGAATTTGTCATCAGCGCTACGCATGCAGCGCCATTCAGCCGTGCAGGGTGTCCTGCCAGTGGGCGCGATCGATGCGGTACAGCACATGCCGGCGCAGCGGGTCATCGGCGGCAAGCTTGGGGTGGTCGAAGCTGCCGTCGAGGTCCTGCTGCATGCCGATGGCCTGCATGACCTTCTGCGACGCCAGGTTGCTCTCGCTGGTGAACGACACCACCTGCTCCAGACGCAGCTGGGCGAAGGCGCAGCGCAGGCAGGTCCAGGCCGCTTCGCTGGCAAAACCCAGGCCCCAGTGCCGGCGGGCCAGGCGCCAGCCGATTTCCACCGCCGGGGTAAACGGCGCGTCGAAGTTGACGTTGAGCAGGCCGGTCATGCCGATGAACGCGCCGGTGTCCTTGCGCTCCAGCGCCCACAGGCCGTAGCCGTATTCATTGAAGTGACCGCGCACCCGGCCGATCAACGCAGCCGCCTCGACCCGGCTCAACGGCGCCGGGAAGTAACGCATTACCTGGGGGTCAGCAGACATCGCGGCAAACTCGGCGAGGTCTTCGTCGTGCCACTGGCGCAAGATCAGGCGGGCGCTCTCAAGTTTGGGGATCAGCGTCATCAGCCAGCTCCGAAAAGGTCGTATCGCATCTTACAGGGTAGGCCCAGCAACGCGGCGGCGCCCGGCAATAGCCCAACGGCCACCGGAGCTGGCACTATCCACACACATCTCTAGTGCGATCCCATCATGCCGTTGCCGCTGATCTACCACGACGACTACAGCCCGGAGTTTCCCGCCGAGCACCGCTTCCCGATGGACAAGTTTCGCCTGCTGCGCGACCACCTGATCGACAGCGGCCTGACCCGCGACGAAGATTTGCTGCGCCCCGATATCTGCCCCAACGACATCCTCGCGCTGGCCCACGACCGCAGCTATATCGAGCGCTACATGAGCGGCGAGTTGTCCCGCGAGGACCAGCGCCGGCTTGGCCTACCCTGGAGCGAAGCGCTCGCCCGGCGCACCGTGCGGGCGGTCGGTGGCTCGCTGTTGAGCGCCGAGATGGCCCTGCGCGACGGCGTCGCCTGCCACCTCGCCGGCGGTACTCATCATGCCCACTACGACCACCCGGCAGGCTTTTGCATCTTCAATGACCTGGCGGTGATCAGCCGTTATCTGCTGGAGGCCGGGCGCGTGCACCGCGTGCTGATCTTCGACTGCGACGTGCATCAAGGCGACGGCACCGCACGCATGCTGCAAGACACGCCGGAGGCGATCACCGTGTCGCTGCACTGCGAGCAGAACTTCCCCGCGCGCAAGGCGCAGAGCGATTGGGACATCCCGCTGCCGCGGGGCATGGGCGACGCCGAATACCTGCAGGTGGTGGATGACGCGCTCAACTATTTGCTGCCGCTGTACCAGCCCGATCTGGTGCTGTACGACGCCGGAGTGGATGTGCACAAGGATGACGCGCTGGGTTACCTGCAACTGACCGACGAAGGCCTGGCGGCGCGCGATGAAAAGGTCCTGCGGCATTGCCTGGGGCGGGATATCCCGGTGGTCGGGGTGATTGGTGGCGGCTACAGCAAGGACCGCCTGGCCTTGGCCAAGCGCCATGGCATCCTTCATCACACTGCAGCGCGTGTCATCAGTTGTTCACAATGACTGTGGAACCGCCTGTGGATAACCTGCTGGCAACCCGCTGCAGGCCTCTAGCTGTATGGCCTGCAAAGCACTGATCATTTTTTGACCAGTGCTTGCGAAAGCGTGCTTGGGGTAGAATGCCGGCTCTTTTCCACAGCCCGTTGCCGCCGACCATGTCTGATCTTGACCCTGCTCGCCCTCCTCTGGTTGCCGTTATCGGTGCCGGCCCTGCCGGGCTGATGGCCGCCGAAGCCCTGGCGGCGTCGGGCGCAGCGGTGCAGGTGTTCGACGCCATGCCGTCGGTGGGGCGCAAGTTTCTCCTGGCGGGCGTTGGCGGGATGAACATCACCCATTCCGAGCCCTACCCCGCGTTTGTCGGGCGCTACGCCGAGCGCAGCCGCGAGATCGACGCGCTGTTACGCGACTTTGATGCCGACGCGCTGCGCCAGTGGATACATGATCTCGGCATCGAGACCTTTGTCGGCACCTCAGGGCGGGTGTTCCCCACCGATATGAAAGCCGCGCCGTTGCTGCGCGCCTGGCTCAAGCGCCTGCGCGACAGCGGCGTAGTTATCCACACCCGCCATCGTTGGTTGGGCTGGAATGCCGAGGGCGCGCTGCGGATAGCTTATCCACAGGGCGAACTGAGCGTACAGGCTGATGCCGTGGTGCTGGCGCTGGGTGGCGGCAGTTGGGCACGGCTCGGCTCTGACGGCGCCTGGCTGCCATTGCTGGCAGAGCGGGCTGTGGATATCTCGCCATTGCAGCCGAGCAACTGTGGTTTTGAAGTAGCAGGCTGGAGCGAACTGCTGGTGAGCAAGTTTGCCGGGGCGCCGCTGAAGAACATCGCTCTGGCCATGCCCGGCAGCCCGCCGCGCAAGGGCGAATTCATCCTCACCGCCCAAGGCGTCGAAGGCAGCCTGGTGTATGCCTGGTCGGCGCCGGTACGGGAGGCGATCAACCGCGAGGGCCGCGCTACCCTGCTGCTCGATCTGCTACCAGACAAGCCTGTGGACAAAATCGCCCAGGCCCTGGCCAAGCCACGTGGCTCGCGCTCGATGGCCAAGCATCTGCACAGTCAGTTGGGCATCGATGGCGTGAAGGCGAGGTTGTTGCGCGAGCTGACCGATCAGGCCACGTTTGCTGACCCGCAGGCACTGGCGGCGGCGATCAAGGCGCTGCCGATCGAGCTGGTACGCACGCGGCCGCTGGACGAGGCCATCAGCAGTGCCGGTGGGGTGCGTTTTACCGGGCTGGATGAGGGCTTGATGCTGCGTCAGCTACCGGGGGTGTTCTGCGCTGGCGAGATGCTCGACTGGGAGGCGCCGACCGGCGGCTATCTGCTCACGGCGTGCTTTGCCAGTGGCTTGCGTGCGGGCAAGGCTGCGGCCGAGTGGCTCAACGCCCGCTGATGGCGAGTCGAGCCGAACGCAGGGTCTGCGCTCGGCTCTGATCAGCCTACGGCTTGCGCTTGCGCGGGCCACCGTTGAAGCTCGGCACCTTGCGCACGGCTTTCACCGCTGGCTTGGCGTCGGCCGAATCAGTGCTGTCCATCCATTTGCCCAGACCACGCTTGGCGCTGTTTTCCTTGGGCTTCTTGGGCTTTTTCGGTTTCTTGATCACTTGCCCGCTGGCGTCGGTCAGCGGCACCCGGTGCTCGGGGATAAAGTCCGGTTCTTCGTGGCGCGGCAGGGTCTGGCGGATCAGCGTTTCAATCGCCGAGAGCATCTGCACTTCATCGGCGCACACCAGCGAAATTGCCTCGCCTTTGTTGCCGGCCCGGCCGGTACGGCCAATCCGGTGCACGTAGTCTTCGGCGACGATTGGCATGTCGAGGTTGACCACCAGCGGCAGGTCGTCGATGTCCAGGCCACGGGCGGCCACGTCGGTAGCCACCAGCACCTGAATCTCGCGGGCCTTGAAGGTATCCAGCGCGCGCTGGCGAGTCGCTTGCGGGCGATCGCCGTGGATGCCGTCGGCCACGACGCCTTCGGCGAGCAGACGCTCGACCAGTTGATCGACACCGTTACGGGTCTTGGCAAACACCAACACCTGCTTCCAGCGCTGCTTGCGCAGCAGGTAGCAGAACAGGTCGGCCTTGCGCTTCTTGTCGACCGGCACCAGCCACTGTTTGACGGTATTGGCAGCGGCGTTGCGCGGGCTCACTTCGATGCTCAGCGGGTCGTTCAGGGCGAGGCCTGCGAGCATGCGGATCTGCTCGGAGAAGGTCGCCGAAAACAGCAGGGTCTGGCGCTTGCGCGGCAGTGCGGCGTACACCGATTGCAGTTCCTCGGCAAAGCCCAGGTCGAGCATGCGGTCGGCTTCGTCGAGCACCAGCATCTGCACCTGGCCGAACTTGACCGCTTTTTGCCGGAACAGGTCGAGCAGTCGGCCTGGGGTCGCCACCAGCAGATCGACACCACGGCGCAGGCGCATCATCTGCGGGTTGATGCTGACCCCGCCGTACACGGCGTAGGTCGAGACCGGCAGGTTTTCGGCGTATTGCTGGACGTTGGCATGGACCTGCTCGGCCAGCTCGCGGGTCGGCACCAGGATCAGCGCGCGGATCGAATTGCTGGCGACCTTCTCACCTTCCAGCGCCAGCCGCTGCAACACCGGCAGGGCAAAGCCTGCGGTCTTGCCGGTGCCGGTCTGGGCGGCGGCCATCAGGTCGCGGCCAGCCAGCACGGCGGGGATGGCCTGGGCCTGCACGGGCGTCGGGGTGGAGTAGTCGCGCTGCTGCAAGGTGCGCAGCAGCGGTTCGATCAGGCCGAGTTGGGCGAAATTCATTTCAATACCGTCAGGGGGGTTCAGCGAAGGCGGCAGTTTAACCTGCGAACACCGCTGCCTGACAGATCGAACACGATCCCCGTAGGAGCGGCCTTGTGTCGCGAAAGGGCTGCGCAGCGGCCCCGACTATTTGTGATGCGGCATAAATCCTGGGGCCGCTACGCGACCCCTTCGCGACACAAGGCCGCTCCCACAGGGGACCGCGTACGATCAGTGGCGCAACAACAGATGCCCCTCGATCGGCACATAACGGCTGGCCGCGCGTATCAACGACAGTGCCGTCAACCCAGGCGTGCCATACACCACTGCTTCTACCCCATGACGCTGAATCGCCCGCTCCAGCAGCAGATCGAAATCACCATCGCCAGACGCCAGCACCACCTGGTCCACCCGGCTGGCCGCTTCGATCACATCCAGGGTAATGCCGACATCCCAATCGCCCTTGGCCGAGCCATCGCTGCGCTGGATATACGGCTTGAGGCGCACCTCGAAACCGAGGTTGCGCAGAATCTGCTGAAACTGCTGTTGCTTGCTGTCGCCGCGATCAATTGCATAGGCCACCGCTTCGACAATGGTGCCTTCGCGACTCACTTCGGCCCACAGCGCTGCATAGTTGAAGTGGCAGCCGTGGGCCTGGCGGACGGTGTAGTAGAGGTTCTGCACGTCGGCGAACAGCGCGATTTTTTTCATCCAGGCCTCGGCTGAGCGGGCAGGCGCCCGCAAAGCTGAGCAGTATGCCAGCTGTCAGACGAAGCTGTCGTCGTCGCTGAAGAAGCCGCCATCGTCACTGCCGTAGTCAGTGTCGGCGTAGCCGCCCTGGTCAGCGCCGTAGCCACCGTTGTCGGCCACCTGCTGCTGCGCGCCCTGGTCCTGCCAGCCGCCGCTGTCACTGGCCGGCGCCGGTTCTTCCTTGATCACCTCGACCACTTCGTCTGGCTGCGAGTTGTGGTGGAACATGCTGCTGATGCCCTGCGCCAGCAGCACGCCACCGGCAACTCCGGCTGCCGTCTGCATAGCCCCACCGAGAAAACTCGATGCACCCGAGCGGGCCGGCGCGGCATTGAACGCCGATTGCTGCTGCGGTTGCTGGGCTGGTGCTGGCGCGTTGTACGCAGCAGGCGCAGGGTCACGCCAGCCACCGCCAGACGTTGCTGGTGCTGGGCGCTGCGGTTGCGGATCAGGGCTGCGGCTACCAGCACCAAAGATGCTCGACAGGAAGCCACCGCTGTTGGTGTTGCTGCTGCGGGTCGCATCGACCTGGGCGCGGGCCTGCTTCAGCTCGGCCTCCAGCTGCTTGTTCTTTTCATCCAGCTGCTTGAGCGCAGCCTCCTGCACCAGGATCGCCTGGGCCATGTAGTACGGCGCCGCAGGTTGCGTGCGCAGGTGCGCTTCGATGCAGGCCTGGGCCTGGGCATCGCGCGGCTGGTTGGGGTCTTCGGCTTGCTTGATACGGCCAAACAGGCCATCGATCAGCGATTGTTCTTCGGTATTCATGCTTACCTCACGCGCTGGGCGGGACATCGGATGCGTCAAAGATGGGGGGTGGCGGCGCGGGATTCAATCGGCGCACGGGTGAAACTTTTTTCAGCAAGGGCCGGAGTGGGCTAAAGTTACGCCCCTGCTATTACTGCCATGCGATGTTGACTGATGAATCCGCTGAGCGTTCTGCGCGACTCCCTGTACTTTTTCCGCCGCCACCTGGCGAGCATCGTCCAGCTCTGCCTGCCGTTGATCGTGCTCGAGGCACTGGCCACCCAACTGCTCTATCGCCAGCTCGGCGACAGCGCCTCGCCGGTCTACGGCATGCTTGTCAGCCTGCTGCTGTACCCGCTGTACAGTGCGGCGCTGATCCTCTACCTGGACACCCGCAGCCAAGACCAGCACATCGCCAAGCGCGATTTGTTCGCCCGCGCCGTGCAGCTGTGGCCGCCGCTGGCCTTGCTGATCATGATCAGCACCTTGTTGATCATGGCCGGCCTGGCACTGTTCGTGTTCCCCGGCATCTGGATCATGATCAACCTGGTGTTTGCCGAGTACCTGCTGGTGCTGCGCGGCATGCCTTTGATGCAGGCCATGCGCGAAAGCGCGCGGATGACTACCGGCCATTTCATGCGCATTCTGGTCTGCGTGTTCGTTTCGCTGGCACCGGCATGGTTGCTCGACGGCCTGTTGCTGATGGCCTTCCCCGACCCCGCCGGCGGCGTGCAATTGGCCATGGACAGCCTCAGTGGGCTGCTGCAGTTGTTCAGCAGCGTGGTGCTGTTCCGCATCTTCATGCTGCTTGAGGCCAATGCTGGCGCCTGAGCCACGCTGACACGGCGCCACCACCTTGGGTATGCTGGCGCCATTCGCACCGACAAGCCGAGCCGATGATCCGACTACTGCGCAACGTCCTGTTGTTGATTTTCCTGGCGCTGGCCTTGCTTTGGTTGCTGGCCAACCATCTGGGCTGGCAACCTGCCCCGCGTGAAGCGCTGCCAGTCGCCTGTCAGAACCCGGCGCCACTCTTGCAAGCCGGCCAGCCGCTGAAGGTGATGAGCTGGAACGTGCAGCACCTGGCCGGCAAGCGCTATGTGTTCTGGAGCGACCAGGGCCAAGGCAGCGATACCCGCGCCACCGCGGAAGACCTGGCGTTCACCCTCGATGAGGTTGCGCGGGTGATCCGTGCCGAGCAGCCTGATGTGGTACTGCTGCAGGAGCTGGACAAAGACGCCAAGGCCAGCGATTACCAGGACCAGCTCGGCCTGCTCCACGAGCGTCTGGCCGACCTCTACCCGTGCAGCGTGCAGAGCTATCAGTGGCAGGCTGGCTTTGTCCCCGACCGGCATATCTTCGGCAGCGTGGGCCGCACCCTGGCTACCCTCAGTCGCTACTCGATCGCCAAGGCCGAGCGCCTGCAACTGCCCAATGACGTGAGCGGCCCGCTGAGCCGGCTGCTCGAGCAGCAACCGGCGTTGCAGGTCAGCTATCTGCCGTTGAGCGACGGCAGCCGGCTGGCGGTGCTCAACACCCAGCTGTCGCCCTACCGCGCCGGCAGCGACCTGCAAAGGCGGCAGATGAACCACGTCAGCAAGGTCGTCGACCGCCTCGAAAGCCAGGGTACGCCGTGGCTGCTCGGCGGCGACTTCAAGCAGTTGCCGCTAGGCCAGTATCGCCGCCTGCCGCCTGCCCAGCGCGGCAGCTACGCCCCGGACAGCGACCTGCACCTGCTCTGGGACAAGTACCCGATGATCCCCAGCAATGCTGAAGCCAGCGGCGCCGAGCGGGCACTGTGGCTGACCCACTTCCCCAACGACCCGGCCCTCAGCGGGCCCGATCGCAGTGTCGACTTCGTCTTCCATAGCCCGCGCCTGCTGCGCTTGCAGGCCTATGTGCTGGGCAACGGCACCGAGCAGATATCCGATCACCTGCCCGTACGCGCCGACCTCGCCATGCCTGGGCCGCAGCGCCCGGCACGGGGTGAATGAGCACAGCCAGGAAAGGCTTCAGCCTCCGTTGAGCTGAGCTCGCAACCTAAGGTGTAACGCCGCCCGGAACCGTGCGGCCCATACCCTAGGCACTGCGAGGCACACTCCATGAACCCAAGCATCATCGATACATACGCCAATTCATTTCGCGCCAGGCTGTATCTGCATGAAGAGGGTCAAAATACGCCACTGCGGCTGAGCCAGCCGAACGATAAGTTCTCTTGGGGAGTGAGCCCAGAAAACGACTGGCTGCAAACGGGGGGCAATGAACCTTCATTGATCATCTCCTTCGACTACCACTCGATGGAAGACAACCGCTTGCACTATCACTTGCACATCTCTGGCCGGAGCAAGCAAGGCTCCGGCCCGCAGGTACCGCGCAGACTGGGAGTCAGCACGAACGGCTATCTGGGCTTCTACTGGATCGCAGAGGTGACCGATTACTGGAAAATTGAACCCCTGCAAGAGACCGACGAAGGCCTGCTGTGTCATCTGCGCGACCACCTCGGACACAGAGTCGGTACCTTGGAAGACACTCCCCATCACCAACCTGGCCGGTTCAACTACCTGAATGTCAGCGAAAGTGAGATCGCCACCTTCCTCCTGCAAAAAACCAGCTAGCCCTCACGGCTCAGGTCCCTCGCGGTTTGACCCGCGCGGTGGCCTGCGCGATCAGCGGATCATCAGGCCAGTAGTGCTTGGGATAACGGCCTTTAAGGTCTTTCTTCACCTCGGCATAAGTCATGCGCCAAAAGTTGGCCAGGTCCTGGGTCACCTGCACTGGCCGGCGTGCCGGCGACAGCAGGTGCAGCTTGACCTGCTGGCGGCCCTGGGCGATGCGTGGGGTGTCGGCCAGACCGAACAGCTCTTGCAGGCGCACCGCCAGAATCGGCGGCGTCTCGCTGTAGTCCAGGCGGATGCTCGAGCCGGAGGGCACATCCAGATGCTGCGGCGCCCACTCTTCCAGCCGCTGCGGCAGCGGCCAGGGCAGCAGATTGCGCAGGATCGACGACAGATCCAGCTGGGCGAAATGGCTGAGCCGCGAGACTTTGCCCAGATATGGCTGTAACCAAGCTTCGAGGCTGTCGAGCAGGGCCTGGTCAGACAGATCGGGCCAGTCGCTGGCGCCGTTCTGCGCCATATCCAGCTGGCGCAGCAGAGCCACCCGCGCTTGCCACTGGCGCAGCTCCGGGGTCCACGGCAACAAGGCCAGACTCTTGCGTCGGACCAGCCCGAGCAGCGCCTGCGCGCGGGCTTCATCGTTGAGCCCCGGCAGGGCTTCACGGCTCAGCACCAGCTCACCGACCTTGCGCTGGCGCTCGGCGCGCAGGACCTGCTCGCGCTCATCCCAGTCGAGCAGGTCGAGGGTTTGCACCTGTTCGGCGAGCACGCCGTCGAACAACTCAGGGTCGAACTCGACAGCCAGATAGATCCGTTCTTCACGCTGGCCCTGGCGGCTGCCGAGGTCGGCAATTACCAGCCACGGGCACTTCATCAGCCCATCGACCTCGGCAAACAACGCTGCGCGACCATTGGCCAGACGGTACTCGGCACTGCCTTCACGGCGCTGTTGGGCAACCCGGTCTGGATACGCCAGCGCCAGCAGTGCACCGAGCCAGCGTGGATGCTGCGGGTCGACGACCGGCGTCTGCACGCTGCCACGCAGCAGACCGCGGTATTGGCGCGCCAACTGGCGGGCACGCTGCACGCCGCCTTGCGCACCGCGCACTGCTTTGCTCTGGCCGCTGAGCAGTGCCAGCCGGCTGTGCAGATCAGCGCCGCCACCGCGCTGGATGTCACGCTCGCCCAGCAGCGCGGCGACGTCACAGGCCATTTCGCTCAGGCCCAGTTGCTGACCGCGCAGCAACAGATGGGCGATCCGTGGATGCGCGGGCAGTTCGGCCATGGCCTGGCCATGACTACTCAGGTTGCTGCGGCTGGCCGGTTTGAAGCCGCCAAGCCGGGCCAGCAGGTCTTGTGACTGGGCGTAGGCAGCGGCAGGCGGCTGGTCGAGCCAGCTCAACTGGTCCGGGCTCACGCCCCAGCGCGCCAGTTGCAGCGCCAGCCCGGCCAGGTCGGCCTGGAGAATTTCTGCGGTGCCGTGGGCGGCCAATTGTTCATGCTGCGCTTCGGACCACAGCCGGTAGCACACGCCCGGCTCCAGCCGCCCTGCCCGCCCGGCGCGCTGGGTGGCGCTGGCGCGGGAGATGCGTTGAGTGTCGAGGCGGGTCATGCCGCTGCCCGGGTCAAATCGCGGCACCCGCGCCAAGCCGGCGTCGATCACCACCCGCACGCCATCGATGGTCAGGCTGGTTTCGGCAATGTTGGTCGCCAGCACCACCTTGCGCTGGCCCCCGGCAGGCGGCTCGATGGCAGCACGCTGGGCGTTCAGGTCAAGCTCGCCATGCAGCGGGCAGAGGATGATGTCGGAGCGCTCGCCGACGGCTTCCTGCAGGCTTTGATGGACTCGGCGGATCTCGGCCTGGCCGGGCAGAAACACCAACAGGCTGCCGCTTTGATCGGCCAGCGCCTGCAGCACGCAGTCGACCACCCGCGGCTCGACGAACTCACCCGGCTGCATCGGCCGGCCCCACTGGATCGTTACCGGGTGCATGCGGCCCTGGCTGCTGACCACCGGAGCGTCGTCAAGCAGGCGCGCCAAGCGCTCGCCTTCGAGGGTTGCCGACATCAGCAGGATTTTCAGCGCCGGCTCGTCGCGCAGTAGTGCCCGCCCGTTGAGGGTCAGCGCCAGCGCCAGATCGGCGTCCAGTGAGCGCTCGTGAAATTCGTCGAAAATCAGCAGGCCTACACCTTCCAGCGCCGGGTCCGACTGCAGCCGGCGGGTCAGGATGCCTTCAGTGACCACTTCGATGCGGGTGTTCGGCCCGACCTTGCTGTCCAGCCGAATCCGATAGCCGACCGTTTCCCCAACCTGCTCGCCCAGCTCGCTGGCGAGCCGCTCGGCTGCGGCCCGGGCGGCCAGCCGGCGTGGCTCGAGCATGATGATGCGCTGGCCGGCCAGCCACGGCTCCTCGAGCAGGGCCAGCGGCACGCGGGTGGTCTTGCCGGCGCCAGGCGGCGCTTCCAGCACGGCTTCGTGGCGCGCGCTGAGCGCCTGGCGCAGGGCGGGCAGTACGGCATCGATTGGTAATGAAATCATGGTGGTCCTCGAACGAGGCGCCGAGTATAACGGCGAACCGGGCGAGGCCCGATAGGTCATACTATCGGCAGCAGGCCGCTGGCCTGTTTCGTTGCGATTTTCCATCGGAGATTTACATGCGCATTCATTCCCGCGTCATCGGTGGCGCCCTGGTTGCCACCCTGCTGACTCAGCTGACGGCCTGCGGCACGTTGTTCTATCCAGATCGCCGTGGCCAGATCGAAGGCAAGGTCGACCCGGTGATCGTCGCCCTCGATGCCATCGGCATTCTGTTCTACGTGATCCCGGGCTTGATCGCCTTTGGTGTCGACTTTGCCACTGGCGCGATCTACTACCCCGGCGGCACCACCGCCCAGGTCGACCCGGCCAAGCTCAAGCCGGCGGTGAATGCCGATGGCAGCATCGACAACAGCAAGCTGCAGGCTATTCTCGAAAGCGAGCTGGGCCAGCGCCTGCCGCTCAACGACCCGCGCCTGATCCAGCACCGCGGCAGCGTCGAGCAGTTGGCCAGCTACGGCCTGATCCCGGCCGCCTGACACTTCGCAGGATGCTCAACGCATGACGCCCACTGCCGAACAGCAACGCTTGCTCCGCCTGGCCACTCGCGCTTCGCTGGCGGTGGCCTGCATTCTGGTGGTGAGCAAGGCGATTGCCTGGTGGCTAAGCGACTCGGTCAGCCTGCTGGCCGGGCTGACCGACTCGGCGCTGGATGCGGTGGCCTCGCTGCTCAACTTGCTGGCAGTGCACTACGCCCTGCGCCCGGCCGACGACGATCACCGCTTTGGCCATGGCAAGGCGGAAGCGCTGGCCGGCATGGCCCAGGCGTTGTTCATCGGCGCCAGCGCGGTGCTGATCGGGGTGCAGGCGGTGAGTCGTCTGCAGTCACCGCAGCCGCTGGGTGATACGGCGGCCGGTATCGGTGTGATGGTGTTATCGCTGGTGCTGACCGTGGCCCTGCTGGCGCTGCAGCGCAAAGTGATCAAGGCCACCGGCTCGACCGCAGTGCGTGCCGATTCCCTGCATTACCGCTCCGACCTGTTGCTCAACGGCAGCATCCTGCTGGCGTTGCTGCTGGCCGGTTATGGCTGGCCGCAGCTGGACGCGCTGTTCGGCCTGGGCATTGCCTTGTATATCCTCTGGAGTGCAGTGCAGATTGCTCGGGAAAGTACGGCGATCCTGATGGACAAGGAGCTGCCCGGCGATGTGGCCGAGCAGATGCTGGCGCTGGTCACGGCTATCCCCGGGGTGCTCGGCGCGCATGATCTGCGTACGCGCGTGTCCGGCAGCTACTGGTTTGTGCAACTGCACCTTGAGCTGCCCGGCACGCTGTCACTGCATGATGCCCACGAGCTGTGCGTGCAAGCCTCGGCAGTGATCCGCGAGCGCTATCCGCAGGCGGATGTGATGGTGCATGCCGACCCGCTGTGATGTCAGTCAGGACGCCGGGGGGCGCTCTGCGCCCCTTTCGCGACACAAGGCCGCTCCTACAGGGACCGCGTAGCGCCTGGCTTGCGCGGTCAACTGTAGGAGCGGCCTTGTGTCGCGAAAGGGCTGCAAAGCAGCCCCCGACATATTCGAATCAGAAACGAGCGCTATCAGTTGATGCTGTACCCACGCCCACTAAGGCACGCCCCAAGCGAGCGCCGATACAGGTCGGCGACATTTGCCGCCGGCGCATAGCTGGCCTGGGCCGGATCGAAGCCGGACTGCTCGACAGCCCAGCGATGGCACTGATAGCGGTCCTGATCCTGCTGCTGTTGGTTTTGCCCGTAGCTTGGGTAAGCAACCACGTCATAACCACTGTTGGCCTGCAACGGTGGCACAGGCTGGCTGACCGGTGGATTCACCACCATGTACTCGCGACTGTCGGCCAGGTATTGGTAGTAGGTGTCAGCGACCAGAAAGAACAGCGCACCGCCGCGCCAGACTTCTCGCGCATACGGCGGCAGGTAGCCGACGCGCACGCCGTAAGGTGGGCGCACCACTACGTAGCGCGGTCCCTGCGGCTGATACCAGTAGCCACCGGAGTAGAAATAATCGCGGCCGCGATAGGGCACTTTCCAGTGCTGCTCAGGGAAGCGGTCGATCGCCTGCCCGGGGTGGTACTGCGGCCCTGGCCCCCAGCCATTGCCGTGACCATCGGGGCGACCTGACCAGTTGTCACCGGGGCGCTGACCGGGCCCTCCCGCCTGCCAATGGCGATTGTCGGGGCCACGGCGCGGGATGTCCTGGTAATAACCTTGCCGGGGTTGCTCGGTCTGGCGTACTTCATCCCGAGAATTCAATGACGAGCCGGAACTACCGCCGCCATTCGGGTCTTGTGGCCCACGGCCATCGCCAGGCCCTTGCGCCTGCACCGCGGCGCTGATAGCCATTGCCAGCACACCTACCCCTGCCAACTGCCAGCCGCGCGACCTCATGGTATTCCTCTCGACAAGTAAAACCGCAACTGCCGCCAGTTTACCGCGCAGCATGCGTGGGCAGATGAAAATCCAGCCATAAAAAAGGGAGGCCAAGTGGCCTCCCTTTGCAATTGTCGTCCGTGCTCGGCACTTGTGGCGCCGGCTCACCTCACCCCGTCTGGTAGACAGAGCGTAGCCCGGGGGCCGGCTGATCGTGTTGATCGCGGGCCGCGAGCGGCCTCCTGGGCCGGTCGCCGTGGACTTATGTCCGGGCAGTGATTCTGTTGATAAAGATACCGGCCAGAGCCCGGCACAGGATTGCGAAGATTGCTCAGATAAATAGCACTTGCGCAATTTTTAACCCTGGATTGATAATTCGCCGCAATCCGAACAGAAAAGGCCCCTTTCATGAGCAAGCTCGACCGCTACGACCTGAGCATCCTCGCCGAATTGCAGCGCGATGCGCGCATCTCCAACCAGGAACTGGCCGAACGCATCGGCCTGTCGCCCTCGCCGTGCTCGCGTCGGGTCAAGCAACTGGAAGACGACGGCTACATCTCGCGCCAGGTTGCACTGCTGGACCGCAAGAAGCTCGGCTTGAGCCTGACCGCCTATGTTTTGATCGGCATGGACCGGCATACCCCTGAGCGTTTCGAGACGTTTGAAGCCGCCGTGCGCAGCCTGCCGCAGGTGCTCGAGTGCAGCCTGGTGACTGGTATGGACGCCGACTATCAACTCAAAGTGGTGGTGCCGGACATGGACCATTACCAGAAACTGCTACTGGGCAGTCTGACCCGCATCGAAGGCGTTACCAGCGTGCGTTCCAGCTTTGTGCTCAACCAGGTTCTGGCCAGCACCGAGCTGCCATTGACCCACCTGCGTTAACAGCTGAGGGGCCCGGGCGTATACTCCGCCGCTTGAGCCTGCCTGGAGCGCACAGATGGATCCTGAAAAATTCGAAGAATGGATGATGATCATCCTGGTGACCATTCTCATCGGTTTCATGGGATTCATCGTCTGGGACCTGGCGAAAAAATCCAAGGCAGGCCGCTTCGGCACGCTGATCCTGTTCTTCGTGCTCGGCCTGGGCGTGCTCGCGTTCATCATCAAGAGCGTGGTGGTGGGAATGATCGAGGGCGTCTGACGCACACGCCCTGCTCATCTACAGCTTGGGCGGTGCGTCGCGCCAGCAGCCCTGATCCAACCCGTCCAACGTCCAGTCGCCGATCTTCACCCGCACCAGACGCAAAGTCGGCAAGCCGACCGCAGCGGTCATGCGCCGCACCTGACGGTTGCGCCCTTCACGAATCACCAGCTCCAGCCAGGCCGTCGGCACGCTCTTGCGAAAGCGCACTGGCGGCTCGCGTGGCCACAACTGCGGCTCGGCCAACAGCCGCGCCTCGGCTGGCAAGGTCATGCCGTCATTGAGCTCGACGCCCTGGCGCAAGCGCTGCAACTGCTCCTCGCTGGGCTCACCTTCAACCTGGACCCAATAGGTCTTGGCCAGCTTGTGCTTGGGGTCGGCAATCCGTGCTTGCAGGCGACCGTCGTTGGTCAGCAACAGCAAGCCTTCGCTGTCGCGGTCCAGGCGCCCGGCGGGATAGATCCCGGGGATATCGATGAAATCCTTGAGGGTGGCGCGGCCGTCGCCGTCACTGAACTGGGTCAGTACGTCGAACGGCTTGTTGAACAGCACCAGGCGCGGCTCGGCCGGTGGCGCCTTGGCCGGCCGGCGGGGGCCGGCAGGCCGCGGCGCTGGGGTGCGGCGCGGCTTGGAACGGGGTGGCAGGGGCATGGATCCTCAGCGGAACGGCGGCTCATCGAAGCTGCGCAGTTTACGCGAGTGCAACGAATTGAGCTCGGTACGCAGCAGATCCAGCGCGGCGATGCCGATTTTCAAGTGCTGGCTGACCGCGCGGTTGTAGAACGCATTGGCCGAACCTGGCAGCTTGATCTCGCTGTGCAGGGGTTTGTCCGACACGCAGAGCAAGGTCCCGTAAGGCACCCGCAGGCGATAACCCTGGGCGGCGATGGTGCCGCTTTCCATGTCGACCGCCACCGCTCGCGAAAGGTTGATCAGCGGCCGTTCCTGGGCCCAGCGCAGCTCCCAGTTGCGGTCGTCGTAGGTCAGCACGGTGCCGGTGCGCAGGCGTTTTTTCAGCTCGTCGCCGCGCTCGCCGGTGACTTGCGCCGCTGCTTCCTGCAACGCCATCTGCACCTCGGCCAGGGCCGGGATAGGAATGTTCGGCGGCACCACTCGATCGAGAATGCCGTCGCGGCGCATGTAGGCGTGGGCCAGCACGTAATCGCCGATGGTCTGCGACTGACGCAGGCCGCCACAGTGGCCGATCATCAGCCAGCAATGCGGGCGCAGCACGGCCAGGTGGTCGGTGATGTTCTTGGCGTTTGACGGGCCGACGCCGATGTTGACCAGGGTCACACCGTCGCCATCGGCGGCGATCAGGTGATAGGCCGGCATCTGGAAGCGGTGCCAGACCACGCTGGCCACCAGCGCCTGGGTCTCGCCTTCGTTCAGGCCTTTTTCGATGACCACGTTGCCGGGCAAGACCATGCGCACAAAGCGCGGGTCGTCACGCAGCTGCTCAAGGCCATGGGCAATGAACTGGTCAACGTAGCGGTGGTAGTTGGTCAGCAGGATCCATGGCTGCACATGGCGCCAGTCGCTACCGGTGTAGTGCACCAGGCGGCGCAGCGAGAAGTCCACGCGGGCGGCGTCGAACAGCGCCAGCGGCAGATTGTCGGCATTGCTCCAGTCCCACAGGCCGTCGGCGATATCGTCGGTGGCAGCCGACAGGTCGGTGCTGGGGAACACCCGCGCCAGGGCGGCGGCGGTAATGCCGGTGCCGGCCAGTTCATCGCCCTGCTCGACCACGTACGGGTAGGGGATGTTCTGCTCGCTGACGCCGACTTCCACGGTCACCGTGTAGTCGTGCATCAGGGGCCGCAACTGGTCGAGCAGGTAACTGCGGAAGGCTTCAGGCTGGGTCACGGTGACGCTGTAGGTGCCAGCGACCTGGACCTTGCCATAGGCACGGGTGGTGGCCGCGACTTCGCCGTTGCTGTAGTAGGTCAGGCGCAAGGCTGGGTAGCGGTACAGGGCGCGCTCTTCGGCGTCCGGTTCGGTGCGGTCCTTGAGGTAACGCTTGAGGGCCTGACTGAGGGCACCGGTGGCCTGTTCATGCAGGGCCGCCAGACGGTCGACGGCCTGTTCGGGGGTATCAACGACTACAAACGCTTGGCTCACGCTGGGCTTCCTGTTTTCTGTCATGCGTGCAGCCATCTTGCCTTGCTTCGGTAGCAAATACACCCCTGCGGATGCATTAGCCTCAGCACGGCCACGGCGGCGTCGCCCGCGCGACCAGCGCCTGCACGTCGACACCGCGCGGCAAGGCGCCGTAGACCCTGCCCGAGCCGCCCAGGCGGCTGGCGATGAAGCCATCGCTGACCTGCGCATTGCCCACTTCGAGGAGTAGTTTGGCCTGCACCGCCAGGGCAATGTCTTCGCTCAGCTGGCGGGCGCGGTACTGGATGTCACTGGTGTCGGCCAAGGCGCTCTTGAGCCTGGCAATATGCGCCGCCAGCCGCGGTTCGCCGTGGCCATCGCCCAGCTCGGCGAACAACGCGTCCTGAATACCGGGCTCCTTGCTCAGTGCACGCAGCACATCCAGACACTGCACATTGCCCGAGCCCTCCCAGGTCGAGTTGACCGGCGCCTCGCGGTACAACCGCGGCAGGATACTGTCTTCAACGTAGCCCGCGCCGCCCATGCATTCCGCCGCTTCGTTGATCATCGCCGGGGCGCGCTTGCAGATCCAGTATTTGCCTACCGCAGTCATCAACCGGGCGAAATGCGCCTGCTGCGGATCTTCGAGCTGGTCCAATGCCTGGCCCATGCGCAGGCTCAGCGCCAGCGCGGCCTCGCTTTCCAGGGCGAGGTCGGCGAGGACGTTCTGCATCAAGGGTTGCTCAGCGAGCAGGCGCCCACTGACCTGGCGATGGGCGCAGTGGTGTGCGGCCTGGGTCAGCGCCTGGCGCATCAGCGCGCTGGAGCCAACCATGCAGTCGAAGCGGGTCATCGCCACCATTTCGATGATGGTCGGCACGCCGCGGCCCTCTTCGCCGATCATCCACGCCAGGGCGCCGCGCAATTCGATTTCGCTGGAAGCATTGGAGCAGTTGCCCAGTTTATTTTTCAGGCGCTGGATATAGAACTGGTTGCGGCTGTCGTCGGGGCGATGGCGCGGCAGCAAAAAGCAGCTCAAGCCTTTGTCGGTCTGCGCCAGGGTCAGAAACGCATCGCACATCGGCGCCGAGCAGAACCACTTGTGCCCGACCAGCTCGTACGCCTGGCCGGGGCCACCGGCGCCGACCGGATAGGCCCGCGTGGTGTTGGCGCGCACGTCGGTGCCGCCCTGCTTTTCGGTCATGGCCATGCCGAGGGTGACACCGGCCTTGTGCCGGTCGCCGACATTGCGCGGGTCGTAGTCGCGGGCCAGCAGCTTGGGCAGCCAGTACTCGGCAAGCTCCGGCTGCACACGCAGCGCAGGCACCGCGGCAAAGGTCATGGTCAGTGGGCAGCCGGTGCCAGCTTCAGCTTGCGAGTGCAGATAGGTCAGCCCGGCGCGGGCAACATGCGCACCAGGCTGCGGCGCGGCCCAGGGCAAGGATGGCAAGCCATGCTCGACAGCAGTGCGCATCAACTGGTGATAGGCCGGATGAAATTCGACCAGGTCGATGCGATGGCCATAGCGGTCGTGGCTGTGGAACTCGGGCTTGTGCGCGTTGGCCAGAAACCCCGCCGCCATCAGCGGCCCACCGGCCAGCGCGCCATAGCTGTCCAGCTGCGCCTGCGCCCAGCCCGCGCCAAAGCGCTGTGACCATTGCTGCAACGGCAGATCGAGCCGGTACAGGTTGGCGCCATCCAATGAAGGCGGCTGGTTGCTGACCTGGTGAGTCTCGGCGTACTGGTGCAGGTTCATGGGCGCGCTCCTGGTGCCGTGCTGGCCTTGGACTGCCAGTGAAGCACCGTTGCGCGGTCAGTCAAAGTGACGAATCGGCCTATCGCGGCGGCGCTTTACGACAACGCCGTGCACTCAGAACCTGGCAACGCGGCCCGGCGGCGCCTGTACCTGGGCCGCGCTCAGGTTCAGGGTCAGTTCGAAACGGCTGCCCAGTCCGCGGGTCGACTCATGCGACAGGCTCGCTTCAAGCAAATCGCCCAACTGCCGGCAGATCGACAGGCCGATGCCCAGCCCGCCATAGCGCCGGGTCATCGAGCCATCGACCTGGAAGAAGCGCTGATAAAGCGTGGCCTGATCAAGGTCATCAAAACCAATGCCGCTGTCACTGACGATAAACGACAGCGCCAGGCTGTGCGGGCCAACCCGGCGGCCACGGACCTTGATCATCACCCCACCCTGCTCGGTGAACTTCAAGCCGTTGTCGACCAGGCAACGCAGGCAGCGCATCAGCTTTGGCGCATCGCCGACCAGCTCGTCGGGCAGGTCGGCCGGGATATCCAAACTCAGGTACAGGCCTTTGCTCAAGGCCAGCCCGGCAAAGCTGGCGCGCAGTTCCTGCAACTCGCGGCGCAGGTTGAACGGCAAGGGATGCGCACGCAGCCGGCCCGCCTGCAGTTCGCTCAGGATGAGGATGTCGTCGACCATCACCATCATGTCTTGGGCGGAGCGTGTGGCGGTGTGTTGGTACTGGCTGAGTTCGCTGTCCATCGGCAGGGTCTGCATCAGCTGCAGCGAGCCGATCACGCCATTCATCGGGGTGCGCAGCTCGTGGGTCACGGTCGACAGGAACTCGTCCTTCAAACGGTTGCTGCGGGCCAGTTGCTGGTTGAGCTGCTCCAGGGTCTGGCCGGTGTCGCGCAGGGTCTGCGCCTGCTGCTCGCGCAAGCTGTTGATGCGATCGGCCAGAGCCAGCGACAGTAAGGCGACTTCCAGCGCGGAGCCGAGCTGGCTGGCGTACATGGTGATGAACACGTTGGGCAGATAGCCCAGCACCATCAAGGTATTGACCAGCCCGCCGAGCAAAAACGCCGACCAGGCGATGATGAACCAGCGCGCCACCCGCAGCCCGCGCCACCAGGCATACAGCCCGGCGCTGAAGATACTCACGGTGAACAGCAGCGCCAGCACCGTGGCCATGCGCAGAGCCACGCCGTAGCGCAGGGTCACCGCCAGCACCATGACAAGCGCGCCACCGAGCATCAGCACTTGCAGCAGCCGGTCGAAGCCGCGGCTGAGCAGGCCCATCTGCAGGAAGTGGCGGGCAAACTGGCAGCCGAACAAGCCGGCGGCACCGATGAACAGCGGTGTCGCCGCGTTTGCCCACCACGGGCTGTCCGGCCAGAAATACGCCACTCCGGCGCCGTTGACCGACACCTGGTACAAGCCGAACGAGGCTATATAGAGGATGTAATAGAGGTAGCTGACGTCGCGCACACTGATGTAGATGAACAGGTTGTACACCAGCATCACCAGCAACACGCCGTAGATCATCCCCAGCACATACAGGCGGGTAGGCTGATCTTCCATGTAGGCATTCACCGACCATAGCGTCAGCGGCGCCTGAACCGAGCCTTCGCTCTGCAGGCGCAGATACACCGTGGTCGGCTGGCCGGGCTGCAGCGGTAGTTCGAACAGGTAGTTGTTCTGCTGGATCTGCCGGCTGGCATACGGCAGGGCATCACCGGTGCGCTGCGCCAGCTTGAAATGGCCGCGGGCGTCGGCCAGGTATAGCTCGAGGTGATCGAGCGGCGGGTAGGCGAGTTCCAGCAGCCATTGCCGGGCGGCCTGGTTGGCCGGCGCGACGTAGCGCAGATCAAGGCGCAGCCAGAACACCGAGTTGGAATAACCGGCGTTGAGCACGTCTTCTTTATGGGTGACAAAACGCTCGGCAAATTCCGCCGAGCTGACCTCGGCAATGGTCGCACTGGCCGTGCGGTCCTCATACACCTGCATGATTTTGCCTAGCGGCAGATGCCGGGTCGCGTCGTCAAAATCCACAGCTGCGGCGAGCGCGGGCAAGCAGCCCAGCAAGATGATCAGCAAATAGCGCATTACAGCCCCAGCATGGCCCTTTCGGTTGCGTCGCGTTGGCCCCCTTTCCCTTTGAGGCGACGTAATCCGGTAGAGCCCGTTATCGAATTATTTGTGCACTCTAGCATAGCCATCAGTGATGGCGATCAAGTCCGCATGATTTTGACTGAACAGCTCTAGCACGCCATTTACAGGCGAAATAACCGTCCCATCCCGAGCAACGCCCTGCACTATCGACACGCGGGGCGCTTCGCCGAAATAGGTTTGGTGGTAAGCTCGCCGACCATGAATATCTACAGCTCCCGCCCCGTTGTCCTCTGTCTCTCCGGCCACGACCCCAGTGGCGGCGCCGGCCTGCAGGCAGATATCGAAGCCCTGATCGCCCAAGGCTGTCACGCCGCGCCCGCCGTGACCGCTCTGACCGTGCAGGATACCGTCAACGTCTCCGACTTCCGCGTGCTCGATCGCGAGTGGGTGCTGGCCCAGGCCAACGCCGTGCTCAACGACTCGCAGGTGGCGGCGGTGAAGCTGGGCATGCTCGGTTCGATCGAAATGGTCGACACCGTGGCCGAGCTGCTGGCCGCGCACCCGCACCTGCCGCTGGTCTGTGACCCGGTACTGCGCGCTGGCGGCGGTGGTCGGCTGGGCAAGGATGAGGTCGGCTATGCCGTGCGCGAACGGCTGTTGCCGCTGGCGACCATCGCCACGCCCAACCTGCCCGAGGCACGCATTCTCGCCGAGCTGCCCGAAGGCACTGCCGACGAGTGCGCAGCCAAGCTGCTGCCGTTCTGCAAAAACCTGTTGATTACCGGCGGCCACGGTGACGAAGACGCCATTCATAACCGCCTGTACAGCCGCGCTGGCAGCAGCCAGACCTGGCTCTGCCAGCGCTTGCCGGGCAGCTATCACGGTTCCGGTTGCACCTTGGCCAGCGCTCTGGCCGGTCGCCTGGCCCTTGGCGAAGAACTGCAAAGCGCCGTACGCAGCGCCCTCGACTACACCTGGCGGACTCTGCGCGACGCTGAACAACTGGGCCGTGGCCAATTCGTGCCGCGCCGCCTGCCGCTGGATTTCTGTTCCTGAGCTACGCACACGAGGCCTGACATGAAGCTACGCGGTCTGTACGCGATCACCGACAGCCAGCTGCTCGCTGGCCGCTTTGAATCCCATGTAGAAGCGGCGCTGGCCGGCGGTGTGCGCCTGCTGCAGTACCGCGACAAGAGCGACGATGCGGCCAAGCGCCTGCGCGAAGCCGAAGCCTTGAAGGTGCTCTGCGAGCGTTACGGCACCCAACTGATCATCAACGACGACGCCGAGCTGGCCGCGCGCCTGGGCGTCGGCGTGCACCTGGGCCAGACCGACGGCCCGCTGATGCCTGCCAGAGCCTTGCTCGGGCGCAATGCAATCATCGGCTCGACCTGTCACGCTCAACTCGAGCTGGCCGAGCAGGCCGCCCGTGAAGGCGCCAACTATGTCGCTTTCGGCCGCTTTTTCAACTCCGTGACCAAACCCGGCGCGCCGGCTGCCAGCCTGGAGTTGCTGGCCCAGGCCCGCGCCACGGTGAAACTGCCGATCGCCGTGATCGGCGGCGTCACCCTCGACAACGCCCCGGCATTGATCGACCACGGCGCCGACCTGCTGGCCGTCATTCATGGCCTGTTTGCGGCTGACGACGCCCACGAAGTCACCCGCCGGGCCCGCGCGTTCAACGCGCTGTTCGCTTCCTGAATTCGAGAGAAAACCATGTCCCGTTCCGAACTCCTTTTTGCCCAGGCCCAGAAGCACATCCCCGGTGGCGTCAACTCGCCGGTGCGTGCCTTCAAGAGCGTCGGTGGCACGCCGCTGTTCTTCAAGCACGCCCAGGGCGCCTACGTCATCGATGAAGACGACAAGCGCTACGTTGACTATGTCGGCTCGTGGGGGCCGATGATTCTCGGCCACAGCCACCCGGACGTGCTCGACTCGGTGCGCAAGCAACTCGAGCATGGCTTGTCGTACGGCGCGCCGACCGCGATGGAAACCGAGATGGCCGACCTGGTCTGCTCGCTGGTGCCGTCGATGGAGATGGTGCGTATGGTCAGCTCCGGCACCGAAGCGACCATGAGCGCCATTCGCCTGGCTCGTGGCTACACCGGCCGCGACGCTATCATCAAGTTCGAAGGCTGCTACCACGGCCACTCCGACAGCCTGCTGGTCAAGGCCGGCTCCGGCCTGCTGACCCAGGGCGTGCCGAGTTCGGCGGGGGTCCCGGCAGACTTTGCCAAGCACACCCTGACCCTGCCGTTCAACGACCTCGCCGAAGTCGAAAAGACCCTCGCCGAAGTCGGCCAGAGTGTCGCCTGTATCATCGTCGAGCCGGTTGCCGGCAACATGAACTGCGTGCCGCCGGCGCCGGGCTTTCTTGAAGGCCTGCGCGAGCAGTGCGACAAGCATGGCGTGGTGTTGATCTTCGACGAAGTGATGACTGGCTTCCGGGTATCGCTGGGCGGCGCCCAGGGTCATTACGGCATCACCCCGGACCTGTCTACCTTCGGCAAGATCGTCGGTGGCGGCATGCCGGTCGGCTGCTTCGGTGGCAAGCGCGCGATCATGGAATGCATCGCCCCGCTCGGCCCGGTCTACCAGGCCGGTACCCTGTCGGGTAACCCACTGGCCATGGCCGCCGGCCTGACTACCCTCAAGCTGATCAGCCGTCCGGGCTTCCACGATGAGCTGAGCCGCTTCACCAGCAACCTGCTCGACGGCCTGCAACAGCGCGCCGATGCTGCGGGCGTGCCGTTTGTCACTACTCAAGCGGGTGGTATGTTTGGCCTGTACTTCACCGGCGCGGACGATATCGTCACCTTCGACGACGTCATGGCCAGCGACACCGAGCGCTTCAAGCGCTTCTTCCACCTGATGTTGGAAGGCGGTGTGTACCTGGCGCCAAGCGCTTATGAGGCTGGTTTCACCTCGATCGTGCATGGCGATACCGAGCTGAAAATCACTTTGGATGCGGCCGAGCGGGCGTTTGCCAAGCTGAAGTAAATCAGCGCGGCTGAGGGCCTTTTCGCGGCGGTCCGCCGCGAAAAGGCCCCCGCAGACCCACCTTCAACAGAAAATCGAGTAAAACTTTGTAAGGTTGGCGCTGCTTATCCCATAATGTGCCACCAGAGACATCGGACAGCTTGCAGAGGTAAGTCGATCCCCATGAACCGCACCGGCCGCGCCCTGACCCTGGGCTGCCTGTTGCTCCTTCAGCCCCTGCTGGCCTTGGCAGAGGGCGGTAACTCGTTGCTGATTCCAGCGACGGGCCGCTGCACTCTCAACGTTCAGCCAGAGGACCTGCAGAACGCCCTCAAGGCGTGCGAGCACACTGCCGAGTCTGGGGATGCCCAGGCGCAGTACGAGCTGGGCGAGTTCTACTACAGCGGTAACGGCGAGCAAGCCGCACGCGACCTCAACAAAGCCCTCAACTGGTTCCAGCAAGCCTCGTTGCAAGGCCATGCTCAGGCCCAGTATCGGCTTGGCTCGATGTTCTTCCATGGTGAAGGGGTCAAGGCCAACAATGTCCAGGCGTACATTCTGCTGAAGATGGCCGCGGTCAACGGTGCCGAGGATGCCCTCGACCTGGCTGACGAAGTCACCGAGCAGATGCCCCGCGACGAACTCGAGCACGCCACCCAGGTGCTCGGCCAGATCTTCCGCAAATATCTGCTCGAACTGCAGAACGCCGAGGGCCGCAGCCCTTTCGCCCCGCTGCCGTAAGGATTATTTGGTAGGTATTGGCATTGGGAACGGCATCACGTTGCCGGTGATCTTGGCTTCGCTGATCTTCGCCGTACCCAACCGCTCGACTTCATCGATGCGCACGATCGAGTGCATCGGCACGAAGCTGCGGATCACTCCCTCAAACTGGGCCTTGAGCTTTTCTTCGCTCGGATCGACCACCACCTGGGTGCGCTCGCCGAAGACGAACTCTTCGATTTCGAGAAAACCCCAGAGGTCGCTCTGGAAGATCTGCTTGGCATACATTTCAAAGACCTGCCCCTGATTGAGGAAGATCACTTTGTAGATCGCGGGTTCGCTTTTGCTCATGATCGGCGTATAGGCACACTGGTCTGAAAATGGCCCGCATCATAGCAGAGCCCGGCCCACTGCGAGGCCTCACATGGCGCCGACGGCGGGTCAATTGGTCGGCAAAAGCACCTGCACCGACCCTTGATCGTTTCAGTGCTTTCGCCACTGTCAGACAAGGGTTATTCTTGAGTTCACCTCTATAGCCGGCGAGCGGCCTAAAACGACCTTGAACGCACCCATAGAACCCCATCGTTTCATCCTCGAACCCTTCGAGGCCCATCGTTTCGCCAACCTGTGTGGCCAGTTCGACGAGCACCTGCGGCTCATCGAGCAGCGTCTGTCCATCCAGATCCGCAACCGCGGCAACCAGTTCGAACTGGTCGGCGAACCCAAGACCACCTCCGCTGCCGAACAGCTGCTGCGCCGTCTCTATCGTGAGACCAAGGCCACCGAGCTGTCGCCGGAAACGGTCCACCTGTATCTGCAGGAGTCGGCGGTCGAACACATCGCCAACCCGGCGGTCAACGAGGTCAGCGTTTCGCTGCGCACGCGCAAGGGCAAGATCACCCCGCGCGGTGCCAACCAGCAACGCTATGTCAAAGAGATCCTCGCCAACGACATCAACTTCGGTGTTGGCCCGGCCGGTACCGGCAAGACCTACCTGGCCGTAGCCTGCGCAGTCGATGCGCTGGAGCGCGAACAGGTGCGGCGCATCCTGCTGGTGCGTCCGGCGGTCGAAGCGGGCGAAAAGCTCGGTTTCCTGCCCGGCGACCTGTCGCAGAAGATCGACCCGTACCTGCGTCCGCTGTACGACGCTCTCTACGAAATGCTCGGTTTCGAGCATGTGGCCAAGCTGATCGAGCGTCAGGTCATCGAGATCGCGCCGCTGGCGTACATGCGCGGTCGCACCTTGAACAACAGCTTCATCATCCTCGACGAAAGCCAGAACACCACGCTCGAGCAGATGAAGATGTTCCTCACCCGGATCGGCTTCGGCTCGACCGCGGTGATCACCGGTGACATCACCCAGGTCGACCTGCCACGCGGCACCAAGTCGGGCCTGACCCATGTCATCGATGTGCTCAAGGACGTGCAGGGCATCAGCTTTACCCACTTCCAGTCCAAGGACGTCGTGCGTCATCCATTGGTGCAGCGCATCGTCGAGGCCTACGACCGTTTCGAGAGCCGCCAGGCCGAGGCACCCGCACGCGATGCTTGAACTCGACCTGCAACGGGCTACCGATGCGGCCAGCCCTGATGACGCCGACTTCCGCCGCTGGTGTGAGCTGGCCTTGCGCCAGCGCACTGCCGATTCGGAAATGACCATTCGCCTGGTCGATGAAAGCGAAGGCCGTGAGCTCAATCACACCTACCGTCATAAAGATTACGCAACCAATGTGTTGTCATTTCCTGCCGACGTCCCCGACGAACTGCTCGATATTCCCCTGCTGGGCGATCTGGTGATCTGCGTGGCCGTGGTCGAGCGCGAAGCGGCCGAACAGGGCAAGGCACTTGAAGCACATTGGGCACACCTGGTTATCCATGGTTGCCTGCATCTGCTTGGCTACGATCACATCGATGATGACGAAGCCGAAGAGATGGAAGCACTGGAACGAACATTGCTGGCAGAACTGGGTCACCCTGACCCGTATGCCGACGACCACCTCCCTACTACCGACATCAGCAAGGAACACGAGTAACCGCCATGAGCGAAGACCGATCGAGCAACGGGCAAAAGTCCTGGCTGGGCAAACTGACCCAGGCTTTTGCCCATGAGCCGAAAAACCGCCAGGAGCTCCTCGAGCTGCTGCGCGAAGCCCATCAGAACAAGCTGCTCGACAGCGAAGCGCTGACCATCGTCGAAGGTGCAATTCAGGTCGCCGACCTGCAGGTACGCGACATCATGGTGCCGCGCTCGCAGATGATCAGCATCAAGGCCAGCCAGACCCCGCGCGAGTTTCTGCCGTCGGTGATCGATGCCGCGCACTCGCGTTATCCGGTGGTCGGCGAAAGCCATGACGATGTGCTCGGGATCCTCCTGGCCAAGGATCTGCTGCCGCTGATCCTTCAGGAGAACGGCGACAGCTTCAACATCAAGGACCTGCTGCGCCCGGCCACCTTCGTGCCGGAGTCCAAGCGCCTGAATGTGCTGCTGCGCGAGTTTCGCGCCAACCACAACCACATGGCCGTGGTGATCGACGAATACGGCGGCGTCGCCGGCCTGGTCACCATCGAAGACGTGCTTGAGCAGATCGTCGGCGACATCGAAGACGAACACGATGTCGAAGAAGACAGCTACATCAAGCCGCTGCCAAGTGGCGACTTCCTGGTCAAGGCGCTGACGCCGATCGAGAACTTCAACGAGTTCTTCGACAGCGAGTTCTCCGATGACGAGTTCGACACCGTCGGCGGCCTGGTGATGAGTGCCTTCGGTCACCTGCCCAAGCGCAACGAAACCACCGAGATCGGCGCGTATCGCTTCCGCGTGCTCAACGCCGACAGCCGCCGCGTGCACTTGCTGCGCCTGACCCCGATTAGCCGTTAAGGAACACCATGCGTTGGATCACCCGCCCCGGCTGGCCCGGTAACCTGCTGGCCATGGCGGCCGGCGCGTCTACCCTGCTGGCCCTGTCGCCGTTCGACCTGTGGCCGCTGGCCCTGCTTGCCGTCGGCCTGTTCTACGCTGGCCTGCGCGAGCTGAGCCCACGCCAGGCCATGGGTCGCGGCTGGTGCTTCGGCTTCGGTCTGTACGGCGCCGGCACCAGCTGGATCTACATCAGCATGACCACCTACGGCGGTGCTTCGCCGCTGTTGGCGGTGCTGCTGCTGGTGGCATTCTTTGCCGCCATTGCCTGGTTCTTTGCCCTGCCCGCCTGGCTCTGGGCGCGCTGGTTGCGCCGGAACGAAGCGCCGCTAGCCGACGCCTTGTGCTTTGCCGCGCTGTGGCTGCTGCAAGAGGCCTTCCGCGGCTGGTTCCTGACCGGCTTCCCGTGGCTTTATTCGGGTTATAGCCAGCTGCATGGCCCGCTGGCCGGCCTCGCGCCGCTCGGCGGGGTGTGGCTGATCTCGTTTGCCCTGGCCCTCAGCGCTGCATTGCTGTGCAACCTGCACCGACTGCGCGCACGCCCGGCATTCATGGCAGTTGGCGCACTGTTGCTGGTGGCGCCATGGGGACTCGGCATGGCCCTCAAGGACCACGCCTGGACGCGCCCTGCCGGCGAGCCGCTGAGCGTCGCCGCCGTGCAAGGCAATGTCGAGCAGGATCTGAAGTGGGACCCGGCGCACATCGACGCGCAACTGGCGCTGTACCGCGACATGAGCTTTACCTCCAAGCGAGTGGATCTGCTGGTCTGGCCCGAGACGGCCGTGCCGGTCCTCAAGGATCAGGCCCAGGGCTACATCGACGTGATGGGACGCTTTGCCGCCGAGCGCAACTCGGCCTTGATTACCGGGGTACCGGTGCGCGAAGTGGTGCATCAGCAACGGCGCTACTTCAACGGCATCACCGTGACCGGTGAAGGCGATGGCACCTACCTCAAGCAGAAGCTGGTGCCGTTTGGCGAGTACGTGCCGCTGCAGGACATGCTGCGCGGGGTGATCGAATTCTTCAACCTGCCGATGTCGGACTTCGCCCGCGGCCCGGATGACCAGCCGCTGCTGCAGGCCAAGGGTTATCAGATCGCCCCGTACATCTGCTACGAAGTGGTCTACCCCGAGTTTGCCGCCAGCCTTGCGGCGCGCAGCGATCTGCTCCTGACCATCAGCAACGACACCTGGTTCGGCACCTCGATCGGCCCGCTGCAGCACCTGCAGATGGCGCAGATGCGTGCGCTTGAAGCGGGGCGCTGGATGATCCGTGCGACCAACAATGGCGTTACCGCGCTGATCGACCCGTTTGGCCGCATCACCACGCAGATCCCGCAGTTCCAGCAGGCGATCCTGTATGGCGAAGTGGTGCCGATGCAGCAACTGACGCCCTACCTGCAATGGCGCTCGTGGCCGCTGGCGATTGTTTGCCTGCTGCTGATGGGCTGGGCGTTGGCCGCCAGGCGCATAGCCAAAACCGTGTGAGCCAACCGCGCAACACCTGCCGGCGCGGTCCCCTGTAGGAGCGGCCTTGTGTCGCGAAAGGCCCGCAAAGCGGGCCCGGGGATCTCGGCGGCGAAGCTGAAATCTGGGGCCGCTACGCAGCCCCTTCGCGACACAAGGCCGCTCCTACAAGGGGCGGTGTAATGAGCGGAAGGCGCATTGCCTCAGTAGAACAGCCGATAACCGATCATACCCGCCACCTCATTGAGCAATTGCCCGCTCTGCCAGACTGCTCTGCTTTCAGGCAGCAGCCCGGCAAACGGCCGCGCATGATCCTGGCCGAGGAAGCCCACCGGCGCCGGCACTACCTCGAAGCCCGCCTGCTCGAAGCTCCAGCGCGAGCGCTGCATGTGCCAGGCCTGGGTCACTACCACCACCCGGCGAATGCCCAACGGCTGCAACAGTTGCGCACTCATCTGGGCGTTTTCCCAGGTGGTTCGGCTGGCCTGCTCCTGCCACTTCACCGTAACGCCAAAGTCATCGCGCAGCCGATCGGCCATCAACTGCGCCTCGCTGGGCGGGGTACCGTAGTGCAAGCCACCGCTGGTCAATACCGGCAAACCAGAGGCCTTGGCCAATTGCGCGGCATAGCGCATGCGCTCCAGCGCGTGCCCGGTAGGTTGATCCTGACCACCCCAGGCAGGATCGCCGCGCTCGCGGCCGGCGCCGAGTACCACGATCGCATCTGCCCGCTGGGCCAGCCCCGACCACTGCGCCAGGCTCAGCGGCGTCTCGGTTTCCAGCTGGCGCGCGACCTGCTCCACCACCAGCGGCAGACTCATCAGCCATAAACCGCCCAGCCCCAACGTAAAGCAGGCAAATGCCAGCCGCGGCCGGCGCTTGCGCAACCACCACGCGGCCAGCAGCAAGATGAACAGCAAGCCAGGCGGCATCAGCCACTGCTTGATAAAGAATCGAATAGGCATTGCCTGCACCTCCTGTGAAGGCGTGCAGACTAAGAGGATCGACACCGAGCGACAAGTAGCGCCCGGCGCCGATCATGCTATGTAGATGATTGAACCGGCGCGCGGCGTTTTGCGCGCCAGCAGGCCAGCACGGCTACCGATGCGGCAGCGTCCTGGATCTGACCGGGGCGACGGAGCGCTTCCTGTCCTTGAGCCAGATGATCTTGGCTGAGCTCGGCTCCGCTGGTTTGACCGCAGCGGCGCTGGCAATGCGGCTCTCTGGAAAGATCTCCAGATAGGCCTTGATCACTTCGAACTCTGCGGGGCTCAGGCCACGCAACTCAAGTTCCGCTGGCATCTCGTCGCGCAATCGCACCGCCGTGCGGGCAGCTTCCAAGGCCAGCCCAAGGCGGTCGATCAAGCGTTCATACAGCTCCGGTTTGCTTGCGGGTAACTGCGACTCTCCCATCCGTTCACCTCATTGAAGATAACGATATCTCCCCCCACACCTGAGCTTAGCGGCGTTGTGCAAAGCAGCAGAGCGCTGCGACCAACGGCCCCCGGCGCCGCTGCGGGCCAATTGGGTTTCCCACGATACACAGCGCTCATGTATGCTACGGCGTTCACTCTCACCGACACCGGAGTGCCGGATGCAGCGAGGTTCCGCTGCCGGGAACAAGGTCTTCTCTCTCTCAGCCAAAAGTAGCCATGCACGAACAATACACGCCCCGTGACATAGAAGCCGCCGCCCAGAAATCCTGGGACGAGCAACAATCGTTCGCTGTTACCGAACAGCCAGGCAAAGACACTTTCTATTGCCTATCGATGTTCCCGTACCCGAGCGGCAAGCTACACATGGGCCACGTGCGCAACTACACCATTGGTGACGTGATCGCGCGCTACCAGCGCATGCTCGGCAAGAACGTGCTGCAGCCGATGGGCTGGGACGCCTTCGGCATGCCGGCGGAAAACGCCGCGATGAAGAACAACGTCGCCCCGGCCAAGTGGACCTTTGAGAACATCGACTACATGAAGACCCAGCTCAAGAGCCTGGGTCTGGCCATCGACTGGTCGCGTGAAGTCACCACCTGCAAGCCGGACTACTACCGCTGGGAACAGTGGCTGTTCACTCGTCTGTTCGAAAAAGGCGTCATCTACCGCAAGAACGGTACGGTCAACTGGGACCCTGTCGATCAGACGGTACTGGCCAACGAACAGGTTATCGACGGCCGTGGCTGGCGTTCGGGCGCGCTGATCGAAAAGCGCGAAATCCCGATGTACTACTTCCGCATCACCGCATACGCAGACGAGCTGCTGGAAAGCCTCGACGAGTTGCCGGGCTGGCCTGAACAGGTCAAGACCATGCAGCGCAACTGGATCGGCAAGTCGCGCGGGATGGAAGTGCAGTTCCCCTATGACCAGGCAAGCATTGGTCATGCCGGCGCACTTAAAGTCTTCACCACCCGCCCCGACACGCTGATGGGCGCGACCTACGTCGCCGTCGCCGCCGAGCACCCGCTGGCTACCCAGGCTGCCCAAGGCAACCCGGCGCTGCAGGCGTTCATCGACGAATGCAAAGGCGGCAGCGTTGCCGAGGCCGACATGGCCACCCAGGAAAAGAAAGGCCTCGCCACGTCGCTGTTCGTCGAGCACCCACTGACCGGTGAGAAACTGCCGGTCTGGGTCGCCAACTATGTGCTGATGCACTACGGCGACGGCGCTGTCATGGCGGTGCCGGCCCACGACGAGCGTGACTTCGAGTTCGCCCAGAAGTACTCGCTGCCGATCAAGGCCGTGGTGCGCACCAGCGCTGGCGACGAAGTCGGCAGCACCTGGGAAGCCGCCTACGGCGAGCACGGCACCCTGATCAACTCCGGCGCCTTTGACGGCCTCGACTTCGCTGGCGCGTTCGACGCCATCGAAGCCGCGCTGATCAGCAAGGAGCTGGGCAAATCGCGCACGCAGTTCCGTCTGCGCGACTGGGGCATCAGCCGCCAGCGCTACTGGGGCTGCCCGATCCCGATCATCCACTGCCCATCGTGCGGCGACGTGCCGGTGCCGGAAGACCAACTGCCAGTCACCCTGCCAGAGAACGTCGTACCCGATGGCGCCGGCTCGCCACTGGCACGCCTGCCTGAGTTCTATGAATGCAGCTGCCCCAAGTGCGGCGCTGCGGCCAAGCGCGAAACCGACACCATGGACACCTTTGTCGAGTCGTCCTGGTACTTCGCCCGTTACGCCTCGCCGAACTACGAAGGTGGCATGGTCGACCCGAAAGCGGCCAACCACTGGCTGCCAGTCGATCAGTACATCGGTGGCATCGAGCACGCCATCCTGCACCTGCTGTATGCGCGCTTCTTCCACAAGCTGATGCGCGATGAAGGCCTGGTCACATCGAACGAGCCGTTCAAGAACCTGCTGACCCAGGGCATGGTTGTTGCCGAAACCTACTACCGCGTAGCCAGCAATGGCGGCAAGGACTGGTTCAACCCGGCTGATGTCGAGCTGGAGCGCGACAGCAAGGCCAAGGTCATCAGTGCTCGCCTCAAGACCGACGGCCTGCCGGTGGAAATCGGCGGCACCGAGAAGATGTCCAAGTCGAAGAACAACGGCGTCGACCCACAGTCGATGATCGACGTCTACGGCGCCGACACCTGCCGCCTGTTCATGATGTTCGCCTCGCCGCCGGACATGAGCCTGGAATGGTCCGATTCCGGCGTTGAAGGCGCAAGCCGCTTCCTGCGTCGCGTCTGGCGCCTGGCCCAGGCCCATGTGAGCCTCGGCTTGCCGGGCAAGCTGGACACTGCGGCACTGGATGACGGGCAAAAGGCGATCCGCCGCGCGATTCACGTGGCGATCAAGCAAGCCAGCAGCGATGTTGGCCTGCACCATAAATTCAACACTGCCATCGCCCAGGTGATGACCGTGATGAACGTACTGGAAAAAGCCCCGACCGCTACCGCCCAGGACCGTGCCCTGCTGCAGGAAGGCCTGGAAGCAGTCACCCTGCTGCTGGCACCGATCACCCCGCACATCAGCCATTCGCTGTGGCAGCACCTGGGCCACAGCGAGGCGGTGATCGACGCCACCTGGCCGAGCGTGGATGAAAGCGCCCTGGTGCAAGACAGCGTGACACTGGTGGTACAGGTCAACGGCAAGCTGCGTGGTCAGGTCGAAATGCCCGCCACTGCCAGCCGCGAAGAAGTCGAAGCTGCGGCGCGCGCCAACGAAAACGTGGTGCGCTTCACCGACGGCCTGACCATTCGCAAGGTCATCGTGGTTCCAGGCAAACTGGTCAACATCGTCGCCAACTGATGGCAACGCTCGCCCGCAGGCACTGCGGGCGAGCGGAATCGGCCCACAAGGGAGCTTCAACATGATCAAACGCAATCTGCTGGTAATGGGCCTGGCCGTCATGCTCAGCGCCTGCGGTTTCCAGCTGCGCGGCACCGGCACTACCGAGCTGACCATCAAGGAACTTGATGTCAGCGCGCGTGACGCCTACGGCCAGACCGTTACCCAACTGCGCCAGGTACTTGAGCGCAGCGGCGTCAGCCTGCGCAGCGGTGCGCCGTATCGCCTGTCGCTCGACAACGAGCAGCAGACCCAGCGCGCAGTCACCTACAGCAGCGGCAGTCGCTCGGCCGAGTACGAACTCACCACCGTGCTCAACTACAGCATCAACGGCCTGAACAACGTGCCGCTGCTAAGCGACAAGCTCGAAGTGCGCAAGATCTACGTGCGTGACGGCGACAACATCACCGGTTCCGACCAGGAAGGCACCCAGACCCGCGACGAGATGCGCCGTGATCTGGTCCAGGCCATGGTCGTACGCCTGCAGATGCTGACCCCAGCTCACCTCGACGAACTGCAGCAGCAAGCGGATCAACGTGCCAAGGCTGAAGCCGAAGCCGCCGCAGCCGCGCAGCGCTATCGTGACGAAACCCCGCAGCAGTCGCCACTGGAAATCCCGGGCACCTAAGCCCGTGCGGGGCACCGCCAGGTGCCCCGACCTCTGCTCATGAAGCTCGCCCCCGCCCAACTCAACAAGCATCTGCAAGGTACTCTTGCGCCTGTCTATATCGTCAGCGGCGATGACCCGCTGCTGTGCCAGGAGGCCGCCGACGCGATTCGCGCCGCCGCCCGCCAGCAGGGTTTTGACGAGCGCCAGGTGTTCAGTGCCGATGCCAACTTCGACTGGGGTACGCTGCTGCAAGCCGGTGCCAGCCTGTCGCTGTTCGCCCAGCGGCGCCTGCTCGAGTTGCGCCTGCCCTCGGGCAAGCCTGGTGACAAGGGCGCGGCGGCGCTGATCGAGTACTGCTCGCGGCCCGCTGAAGACACTTTGCTGTTGATCAGCCTGCCCAAGCTCGACGGCAGTGCGCAGAAAACCAAATGGGGCAAGGCGCTGGTCGAGGGCAGTCAGTGCCAGTTCATCCAGATCTGGCCGATCGATGCGCAGCAGTTGCCACAGTGGATCAATCAGCGCTTGGCCCAGGCCGGGCTGTCCGCCCAGCGGGATGCGGTCGATCTGATTGCGGCGCGGGTCGAGGGCAACCTGCTCGCAGCCGCCCAAGAGATCGAAAAGCTCAAGCTGCTCGCCGAAGGCAACCAGATCACCGTCGAAACCGTGCAGAGCGCGGTGGCAGACAGTGCTCGCTTCGATGTGTTTGGCCTGGTCGATGCCATTCTCAAAGGCGATGCGACCCATGCCCTGCGCATGCTTGAAGGCCTGCGCGGCGAGGGCGTCGAGCCCCCGGTGATTCTCTGGGCGCTGGCCCGCGAGCTGCGCCTGCTGGCGGGTATCGCCTTGCAGTTCAGCCAGGGCATCCCGCTCGACAAAGCCTTCAGCCAGGCGCGTCCGCCGGTATGGGACAAGCGCCGGCCACTGGTCAGCAAGGCCCTGCAACGGCTGTCGGCGCAGCGCTGGGCGCAGTTGCTGCAGGATGCTCAGCGTATCGATGCGCAGATCAAGGGCCAGGCGCCTGGTTCGCCTTGGACGGGGTTGACGCGGTTGGCGCTGTTGATGGCTGGGCAGCGATTGGTATTGCCTTCGGAATAGCCGGGGCCGCTTTGCGCCCCTTCGCGGGTGAACCCGCTCCCACAGGGTTTTGCAGCGCCGCCGTACCTGTGGGAGCGGGTTCACCCGCGAAGGGGCGCAAAGCGGCCCCAACAATCTCGACCATATACACAATCAATTGGCCCCACCCCGCGCCAAGCCCTAAAGTCCGCCCCGCACACCCACCCAAGCCGGGGAACCCCGCCATGAGCAAAAAGCCGCAAAAGCACCGCCCCAACAAAGCCAAGTCGATCATTGCCCAGCCGCTGTTTCGCAGCCGCCAGGAGCAACCAGACAAAGGCAAAGGCAGCTACCGCCGCGAAGCCTTCCAATCGAGAGATTGGGAGGTTTCTTACTTTTTGGCCGCATGAAAGCATCCAGCGCGCAGGCATGATATGGTCGCTACCTGACCTGTAATTCCTGGATCTGTGCATGTCCCTCAGTCTGTTCCCACGCTGGCAACCACGCCAGCTGATCGCGGCCTCCAGCCTTATCCTGCTGGTCGCCTGTGCGGAAAAACCTACCGCCGCCGACGCCGTGCCACTGGCTCCTGCCCAGCCCGCACCGGTGGTTACCCTGCCCACCAGCAACGCCGACATCAACGCTGAAATCCAGCCAGTGCAGAGCTTTGCCCAGTGGCAGGCCGGTTTCCGTCAACAAGCGTTGCAGGCCGGCATTGATGCCGGGCTGTTCGACCGCGTGTTTGCCGGTGTCACGCCGGACATGGACGTGATCAAGGCCGATCGCAGCCAGCCCGAGTTCAGCCGCCCGGTGTGGGAATACCTCGACGGCGCGCTGTCGCCGCTGCGGGTGCGCAACGGCAAGAAGCTGCTGGAACAGAACGCCGAGCTGCTCACGCGCCTGGAACAACGCTATGGCGTGGACCGCCAGGTGCTGGTGTCGGTGTGGGGCATGGAGAGCAACTTCGGCCAGTTCCAGGGCAGCAAATCGGTAATCCGCTCGCTGGCGACCTTGGCCTATGAGGGCCGCCGCCCACAGTTTGCCCAGGACCAGCTGATCGCGGCGTTGCAGATCCTGCAGAACGGCGACATTCAGCCTGAGGCCATGCGTGGCTCGTGGGCCGGGGCGATGGGCCAGACCCAGTTCATCCCGACCACCTACAACACCCATGCCGTCGACTTCGACGGCGACGGCCGCCGCGACATCTGGAACAGCACAGCCGATGCCCTCGCATCGACCGCGCATTACCTGCAGAGCTCGGGCTGGAAGCGTGGCCAACCGTGGGGCTTCGAAGTCCAGGTGCCGGCCGATTTCGACTTCTGGATCGCCGATGGCGCCCAGCGCAAGACCGTCAGTGAATGGCTGCAACTGGGCGTCAAGCTGCCCAATGGCACCCAGCTGCCAGCGGGCAGCAATCAACTCTCGGCGGCGCTGCTGCTGCCGGCCGGCGCACGTGGCCCGGCGTTCCTGGTGCTAGACAACTTCCGCGCCATTCTCAAGTACAACAACTCGTCGTCCTACGCGCTGGCGGTAAGTCTGCTGGGCGATCGTTTCTCCGGTTGGGGCTTCATTGCCGGCAGCTGGCCCAAGGATGACTTGCCATTGAGCCGCAGCGAGCGCATCGAGCTGCAGAACCTGCTCAATGCGCGCGGCTATGACGCGGGCAATGCCGACGGCATCATCGGCGCCAATACCCGCAAGGCCATCCGTACCGCTCAGCAGGCGCAGAACATGCCCGCTGACGGCTACCCGACGCACAAGCTGCTCGAGAGTTTGCGTCAGTAGTGAGATTGCCGGGGGCTGCTTCGCAGCCCTTTCGCGACACAAGGCCGCTCCTACAGGGACCGCGTAAAATTGACGTGCGCGGCCAACTGTAGGAGCGGCCTTGTGTCGCGATAGGGGCGCAAAGCGCCCCCGGCAATCTCAAGCCCTGAACAAATCCTGCTGCAGCACCAGTGTCTGCATGTCGCTGTCGAGCCGTACCTGAGCGCCCAGCGGCAGGCACAGGTTCGGATCGCAATGGCCACTGCGCCAACCGGCCAGTACCGGCACCCCCAGCGGCGCAAAAATGTCCTGCACCAGCGGCGTCATGGCGGCCACGGTAATCCCGGCAAAGTCACCCACCAATACCCCGCGCACGCCCTGCAGCTTGCCTGCCAGGTGCAGTTGCGTGAGCAGCCGGTCAACCCGGTACAACGGCTCGTTGACGTCTTCGATAAACAGGATGGCGCCGTCGGTGTCGATCTCCCCAAGCGTACTCAGCGTCGCGCCGAGCATCGACAGATTGCCGCCCAGCAGGCGCCCGCTGGCAACGCCTGGCAGCACTGAGGTCAAGGGATAAGCATGGGGATGGACGAGTGCATCGCCCTGCCCCACTTCACCGCGCAATTGCCGCAGCAGCGAGCTGACTGTCGGTTCAAGCTTGCCGCCCAGCAGGTCGGCGTTGAGCATGCCACCGTGAAAACTGACCAACCCGCAGTAGCGGTTGATCGCGGTGTGTAGCGCGGTGATGTCGCTGTAGCCAATCAAGGCTTTGGGGTTGCGGGCAATCAGCTCGAAATCGATCTGGTCGAGCAGGCGCATGCTGCCGTAGCCGCCGCGCATGCACAGAATGGCGTCCACCTGCGGATCGGCGAATGCAGCATGCAGGTCATCCAGCCTTTGCTGGTCAGTACCGGCCAGATAACCCTGGCTGCTGCTCACGCTGGGATATAGCCGGCACCGATAGCCACGCTCGTTGAACCACTGCTGGGCCTTGTCGGCATCCAGCCGCGCCGGCCCTGCCGGGGCAATCACCGCAAAACAGGCATTCGCTGCCAGCTTTCGCGGCAATAGTGAACCTAGGTGTTCAGCACAGTCCATCCAGCAACTCCTTGAAAGCATTTGCAGATCAATGGGCAGCAACAATGGGCCAGCCCGAGATCGTTGCCCACAGGGTACAGATCCCCCAACAAAAATGCCGATGGCACCTCCCGGCGCGCATCGGCATTGGCCCAGCGGATCAGCTTACAGCTTGATCTTGGCTTCGTGCGCCTGCTGGTCAGCGTGGTACGAGGAACGCACCAGCGGCCCGGAGGCGACGTTCTTGAAGCCCATCTTGTGGCCTTCTTCAGCGAACCAGGCAAAGGTGTCCGGGTGCACGAAACGCTGCACCGGCAAGTGGCTGCGCGATGGCTGCAGATACTGGCCGAGGGTCAGCATGTCGATGTCATGCTCGCGCATGCGCTGCATCACTTCGATCACTTCTTCGTCGGTTTCGCCCAGGCCGAGCATCAGGCCAGACTTGGTCGGTACGTGCGGCACCAGTTGCTTGAACTTCTGCAGCAGGTCCAGCGACCAGTCGTAGTCCGAACCCGGACGCGCGGCCTTGTACAGGCGCGGTACCGTTTCCAGGTTGTGGTTGAACACATCTGGCGGCTCTTGAGCGGTGATCGCCAGGGCCACGTCCATGCGCCCGCGGTAGTCCGGCACCAGGGTCTCGAGCTGCACGCCCGGGGACAGCTTGCGGATCTCGCGAATGCAGTCGGCGAAGTGCTGGGCACCGCCGTCACGCAGGTCGTCGCGGTCTACCGAGGTGATCACCACGTACTTCAGACGCAGGTCGGCGATGGCCACGGCAAGGTTCATCGGCTCGTCGGCATCCAGTGCTTTCGGCCGGCCATGGCCGACGTCGCAGAACGGGCAACGACGGGTGCAGATGTCACCCATGATCATGAAGGTGGCGGTACCACCCGAGAAGCACTCACCCAGGTTCGGGCACGAGGCTTCTTCGCAGACGCTGTGCAGCTTGTGCTTGCGCAGCAGTTGCTTGATACGGTCGACTTCCGGCGAAACCGGGATGCGCACGCGGATCCAGTCAGGCTTCTTCGGCAGCTCGTCGGTAGGGATGATCTTTACCGGGATGCGCGCGACCTTGTCGGCGCCACGCAGCTTGACCCCAGCTTCGACCTTCTTCGGCGCCGGGCGCGGGGTCACGTCATGGGTGGTGATCAGGTTCGGCACGGCTTCTTGCACAGTTGTCATATTCAGTCGATTCCGCCCGTAAGGGTCGTCTGCTCAGCATAGTCGAGGTGCTTGACCAGCTGTCCACGCAGCCTTGTCCTGACCTCGGTGAGTTCGATCGGACCTGCCAGATCACGCAGCTGGGTCATCGCCAGCCCCGCATAGCCGCAGGGATTGATTCGGCGGAATGGCGCAAGGTCCATGTCCACGTTCAGAGCAAGGCCGTGAAAGGTACGGCCGTTGCGGATTCGCAAGCCGAGCGAGGCGATCTTGGCCCCGTCAACATAGACTCCGGGCGCATCGGCCTTGGCCGCCGCCACAACGTCATAACTGGCCAGCAGATCGATCAGGCTGTTTTCGATCCGGGTAACCAGTTCACGCACGCCAAAACCAAGCCGGCGCACATCAAGCAACAGGTAAGCCACCAACTGCCCGGGGCCATGGTAGGTCACCTGGCCACCGCGGTCGCTCTGCACCACCGGGATATCACCCGGCACCAGCAGGTGCTCGGCCTTGCCAGCCTGGCCCTGGGTGAACACCGGCGGGTGCTCGACCAGCCAGACTTCGTCCAGGCTGTCGGCACAACGCTGCTCGGTAAAACGCCGCATGGCCTCCAGCACCGGTTCATAGGGCTGCAGGCCAAGCTCGCGGATACCGAGGCTGGCCGGCATCAGAGCACCATTTTCACAATGCCGGTAGCACGCAGGGCGCTGTTGATGTCGTGCAACTGGTCTTCGCTGGTCGCCACGATGTGCAATTGCACGGTGGTGTACTTGCCTTCCTTGCTCTGGCGCTCGGCCAGGGTCGACATGTCGACCTCAGCGTGTTTCTTCAAAATCTCGATGACCGTGTTCTTGAAATTGACCACGGTATCGCCGATCACCTTGATTGGGTAATCAGCGCAGGGGAATTCGATCTTGTGCGACTTGACGTCAGCTTCGCTCATGCGGAAACGGCCTCGTAAGCCGTGGCAACAACAACGCTCCCGCCGGATTGGCGGGAGCGTGGCAGGTCACGTTATCAGTTGAACAACCCGTAGAAGAATAGACGAATGCTATCCCACATACGGCGCAAGATACCACCTTCCTCAACGCCGTCGAGGGCGATCAGGTCGGCGCTGTGAACCACTTTCTCGTCAAGTTTGACTTCGACTTTACCGATCACGTCACCTTTGGCGATGGGCGCGGTCAGCTGTGGGTTCATGGTCATCGAGGCGGCCAGGCGCTTCAATTGGCCTTTGGGCATGGTCATGGTCAGGTCGTTGGCCAGACCGGCCTTGACCTGGTTGGTCGCGCCTTTCCATACCGGCGCCTGAGTCAGCTCGGTGCCCTTCTGGTAGAAGGTCTGGGTCTCGAAGAAGCGGAAGCCGTAGGTCAGCAGCTTTTGCGTTTCGGCGGCACGCGATTGCTCGCTGTTGGTACCGAACACCACGGCGATCAGGCGCTGGCCATCACGTACGGCGGAGGCGACCATGCAGTAGCCGGCTTCGTCGGTGTGGCCGGTTTTCAGGCCATCGACGGTCTTGTCACGCCACAGCAGCAGGTTGCGGTTGGGCTGCTTGATGTTGTTCCAGAAGAACTCTTTCTGCGAGTAGATCGCGTAGTGAGCCGGGTCTTCGTTGATGATCGCGCGAGCCAGCAGGGCCATGTCGTGGGCCGACGAGTAATGCTCGGGGTGCGGCAGACCGGTCGGGTTCATGAAGTGGCTGTTGCTCATGCCCAGATCGGCAGCAGTCTTGTTCATCATGTCGGCGAAGGCATCTTCGCTGCCGGCGATGTGTTCGGACAGAGCGACCGAGGCATCGTTGCCCGACTGGATGATGATGCCGTGCAGCAGGTCGCTAACGGTAACCTGGCTGCCTACCTTGATGAACATCCGCGAACCGCCGGTACGCCAGGCGTTTTCACTGACGGTAACCGGGTCGTTCTCGCCGATCTGGCCACGACGAATGTCGAGGGTGGCGATGTAGGCGGTCATCAGCTTGGTCAGGCTGGCTGGCGGCAGGCGCTCGTCACCGTTGTTTTCGACCAGCACGTTGCCGCTGGACGCGTCCATGAGTACGTAGGACTTGGCTGCCAGCTGTGGTGGGGCTGGCATCATCTGCTCTGCTGCAAAGGCAGCAGGGGTGATCATCAGCAGGACAGGCAGGCAAAGTCGTTTGGCAAGGTTGGTGATGTTCATCCGTCTCTCGAAAATCGCTAATGGTCTGATGTTCCGTGGGCTCGAAGCCCAACGCCCAGTCAGTCTAGTTATGTGAGCTGCGTGGCAGCCCAGGAGCCTGGCGCGGGGCCTGGCGGGGCAAAAACGGCCATTGTACATGGCCGCGCCGGGCAATTCATGACAAAACGGACAGCCCGACGCCCACTTCAGGCCGCAGCGGGCGCCGTGAGTTCCGCGTTCAGTCGGTGACCAGCTTGGCCTGGCCGAGATTGGCCAGGCGCACGCTGTCTTGAGTCTGCTGCACTTCACCCTGGCTGCTCATCGGCCCCAGGCGCACGCGGTGCAGGGTCTGCTGGTTACGCACGATCGAGCTGATGAACACCGGCGCGCTGACCATGGTGCTCAGTTTCGAGCGCAGCAGCTCGGCGGCATCCGGGTTGGCGAAGGCGCCGACCTGGAGGAACATGCCGCCGGTGTTGCTCGGCACGCTGTTGCTGGCGATCTGCACCGGCACCACGGCAGCGGCATGCTGCTGCGCTGGCGGTGTCCACTGCTCGACCTTGCCGGTGCTGGCGGGCAGCGGCTGCGTCTGCGCGACCTGCGGCTCTTTCAGCACCAACGGCGCCTGCTGGCCGCGCTGGGCCCACCACTGCTGCGGGTCGATGCCTTCAACGCGCACCCGCGCGGTGCCGGTTTCGGCGTAACCGAGCTTCTTGGCGGCGGCGTACGACAGGTCGATGATCCGGTCAGAATAGAACGGGCCGCGGTCGTTGACCCGCAGGATCACGCTGCGCTGGTTGTCGAGGTTGGTCACCTTGACGTAGGCCGGCAACGGCAGGGTCTTGTGCGCCGCGCTCATGCCGTACAGGTCATAGACCTCGCCGTTGGCGGTGTTCTGACCGTGGAACTTGGTGCCGTACCACGATGCAGTACCCTCGGCGCGGTAGTTGCGCGATTCCTGGATCGGGTAATAAGTCTTGCCCAGCACCGTGTACGGGTTGGCCTTGTAGTTGCCGGTGTGCACGGTCGGGGTGGCGTCGGGGATCTTGTTGACGTCGACATCCCACCATGGCGCGCCGTCTTTATGCGCGCGGTTGATATCCAGGCCCGGCTGCGAGCGGATGACGTTGCCACCCGCACCGCTGCTCTTGGGTGCAGGCCGGCTCGATGAGCAACTGACCAGGACCGCACTGATGGCGATGCAGGTCAGCAGTTTGAAGGAATGAGTAGTAAACAATCCGCGCATTACTTGACGCCCCGTGCAATGACCAGCTGTTGCGAAAGCTGATGCACGGCCATGGCGTACATCACACTGCGGTTGTAACGCGTGATCGCATAAAAGTTCTTCTGGCCCATCCAGTATTCAGGGCCGTTGTCGCCTTCCAGTTTGAAGGCGGTGACCGGCAGATCATCGCGCAGCGCATCATTGCTCGACCAGCCCAATGCGCGCAATTCGGCGACGGTCTTGACCGGCTCGATGCCGCTGGTCAGGCCTTCGTCGGCACGCTCGCCGCGCACCTGGGCGCGGCTGACCACGCCTTCCCCGGCAACCCAGCCGTGGCGCTTGAAGTAGCTGGCGACACTGCCGATGGCGTCATCCGGGTTGTTCCAGATATTGATATGGCCGTCACCGTCGAAGTCCACTGCGTAGGCGCGAAAGCTGCTCGGCATGAATTGCGGCAGGCCCATGGCGCCGGCGTACGAGCCTTTCAGGGTCAGCGGGTCGAGCTGCTCTTCACGGGCCAGCAGCAGGTACTCGCGCAGCTCCTTGCGGAAGAATTCAGCCCGCGGCGGGTAGTCGAAACCCAGCGTCGACAGGGCATCGATCACCCGGTAGTTGCCGGTGTTGCGACCAAAGAAGGTTTCCACGCCAATGATCGCCACGATCACCTGGGCCGGCACGCCGTATTCCTGCTCGGCACGCGCCAGGGTTGCCTCGTGCTGGCGCCAGAAGTCGACACCACGAGCGATGCGCGCATCGGTGAGGAACATCGGCCGGTATTCTTTCCACGGCTTGACCCGCTCCGCCGGACGCGAAATCGCGTCAAGAATCGACTGCTTGCGCTGCACCTCGCGGAACACGCCCATCAGCTGTTCGCCGGCAAAGCCGTGGTCGCGGGTCATTTCGCCGACAAACTCGGCCACCTGCGGCGAGCCGTCGTAGTCGCCGGCACTGGCCTGCTGGACTGCGCCGAGCAGGCCCATTGCGCCGATCCACGGCGCCCAACGGGCCGCCCAGCTACGCACTGCTTGCATGAAATTGTTCACCTTATTCAAACTTGCGCGATCCATTTGCGGTGGGTGTGGATCGACATCAGAACGCCAAACGCTGACAGCAGCGTCACCAACGAAGTTCCGCCATAGCTAATGAAGGGCAGCGGCACCCCCACCACCGGGAGCAAGCCACTGACCATACCAATATTGACGAACACATAAACAAAGAAGGTCATCGTCAGGCTGCCCGCGAGCAGCTTGCCGAACAGGGTCTGCGCCTGTGCGGTGATGACCAGGCCGCGGCCGATCAGCAGCAGATAAACGATCAGCAGCATGCAGATGCCGACCAGGCCGAATTCCTCGCCGAGCACGGCGATGATGAAGTCGGTGTGGCTCTCCGGCAAAAAGTCCAGGTGCGACTGCGTACCGAGCAACCAGCCCTTGCCGAATACCCCGCCGGAGCCGATCGCGGCCTTGGACTGGATGATGTTCCAGCCGGTGCCGAGCGGGTCGCTCTCAGGATCGAGGAAGGTCAGCACGCGCTGCTTCTGGTAGTCGTGCATTACAAAGAACCACATCGCCACCGCCACCGGCACTGCCGCGGCGATCACACTGATGATCCAGCGCCAGCGCAGGCCACCCATGAACAGCACGAACGCGCCGGAAGCCAGAATCAGCAGCGCAGTACCCAGGTCCGGCTGGCGCACGATAAGAATGAACGGCACGCCGATCAGCACCAGGCTGATCGCCACATGCTTGAGATCAGGCGGCAAGGTGCGCTTGGACAGGTACCAGGCCAGGGTTGCCGGCATGATGATCTTCATGAATTCCGAAGGCTGGAAGCGGATCACTCCGGGGATGTTGATCCAGCGCGTGGCGCCCATGGCGTTGTGACCCATGACGTCGACCACCACCAGCAGCAACACCCCGGTCAGGTACGCCAGCGGCACCCAGCGGGCCATGAAGCGTGGCTCGAGCTGGGCAATGATGAACATCGAGACCAGGCCGATGCCGAACGAGGTCGCCTGCTTGCTCAGCAGGTCCCAGTTCTTGCCGCTGGCCGAATACAGCACGAACAGGCTGCCGGCGGCGAGGGTCAGCAGAATGATCAGCAGCGGGCCGTCGATGTGGATGCGCTGAAGAAAGCTCGCGCGCCGACGCATGACGTCTTCGCTGGAGAGCATGCGATCAAAATTGTTAATCACTGGGCCTTTTCCTGAGCGACGGTGGCGGGAGCGAACTCGGTTTTCAACTGGCCGTTGGCGTCGAGCAGCCAGGCGTCCATGATCTGGCGCATCACCGGCGCCGCCACGCGGCCACCAGCCTCGCCGTTCTCGATCATCACCGAGACGACGATCTTCGGATCGTCAGCCGGGGCGAAACCGACGAACAGGGCGTGGTCACGGTGACGCTCCTGGACTTTGTTGCGGTCATACTTCTCGCCCTGCTTGATCGCCACCACCTGAGCAGTACCGCTCTTGCCGGCGATGCGGTACTGCGCGCCGGTGGCAGCCGCGCGGGCGGTGCCGCGGGCGTTGTGCATCACCTGCTCCATGCCGTGGGTGACCTTGGCCCAATCGGACGGGTCACGCAGGACGATGTCCTCGATCGGGTTTTCGTCGACCGGCGGCTGGCCCTCGATGGTCTTGGCCAGGTGCGGGCGGAACCACTTGCCCTTGCTGGCGATCAGCGCGGTAGCCTGGGCCATCTGCAACGGCGTGGTCTGCATGTAGCCCTGGCCGATGCCGAGGATCAGCGTTTCGCCCGGGAACCACGCCTGGCGGCGGGTGGCGCGCTTCCACTCACGGGTCGGCATCAACCCGGAGGATTCCTCGAACATGTCCAGCGACACGCGCTGGCCGAGGCCGAACTTGTTCATGTAGGTCGACAGGCGATCGATGCCCATCTTGTGCGCAAGATCGTAGAAGTAGGTGTCATTGGAACGCATGATCGCCAGGTCAAGATCAACCCAGCCGTCACCGCTGCGGTTCCAGTTACGGTATTTGTGGTCGTAGTTGGGCAACTGGTAATAGCCCGGGTCGAACACCCGGCTGCCGGCTGTCACTACACCGCTGTCGAGGCCGGCGATGGCCACTGCGGGCTTGATCGTCGAACCGGGTGGATACAGCCCGCGCAGGACACGGTTGAACAGCGGCCGGTCGATCGAATCGCGCAGGTCAGCATAGGCCTGAAAGCCAATGCCGGTGACGAACAGGTTGGGGTCGAAGCTTGGCTGGCTGACCATCGCCAGTACTTCACCCGAGCGTGGATCAAGCGCCACGATAGCGCCACGCCGACCACCCAGAGCCAGCTCGGCGGCTTCCTGCAGTTTGATGTCCAGGCCCAGCACGATGTCCTTGCCGGGGATCGGGTCGGTGCGCTTGAGCACGCGCAGCACGCGGCCGCGGGCGTTGGTCTCTACCTCCTCGTAACCGACCTGACCGTGCAGGGCATCTTCATAGAAGCGCTCGACGCCGGTCTTGCCGATATGGTGGGTGCCGCTGTAGTTGACCGGATCAAGGGTCTTCAGCTCTTTCTCGTTGATCCGCCCGACATAGCCGACCGAGTGGGCAAAGTGCGCACCTTGCGGGTAATGCCTGACCAACTGCGCAGCCACTTCCACGCCCGGCAACCGGAACTGGTTGACGGCGATCCGGGCGATCTGGTCTTCGCTGAGCTCGAACAGGATCGGCACGGGCTCGAACGGCCGCCGACCCTGCTTCATGCGCTTCTCGAAGAGGGCACGGTCGTCCGCTGTGAGCCCCAGCACCTCGACGATGGCGTCCAGCACCTCTGGCCATTTGCCGGCGCGTTCGCGGGTCATGGTCAGACTGAAGCTGGGCCGGTTGTCGGCGATGATCACCCCGTTGCGGTCGAAGATCAGCCCGCGGGTCGGCGGGATCGGCTGCACATGCACCCGGTTGTTCTCCGACAGCGTCGAGTGATAGTCGTACTGGATGATCTGCAGGTAGTACAGCCGAGCAATCAGCACGCACACCAACAACATGATCGCCACAGCGCCGACCACGACGCGGTTGCGCACCAGACGGGCGTCTTTCTCGTGGTCTTTGAGGCGGATCGGCTGCGACATCGGGCGGGCTTACAGGCTCATTTGTGGTAGGGATGCCCGGACAACACGGTCCAGGCGCGGTAGATCTGTTCGCCGATCAGTATCCTTACCAACGGGTGCGGCAAGGTCAGCGGCGACAGCGACCAGCGCTGTTCGCTGCGCGCGCACACCTCAGGCGCCAGGCCTTCCGGCCCACCCACCATCAAATTCACCGTCCGCGCATCCAGGCGCCAGCGATCCAGCTCGACCGCCAACTGCTCGGTGCTCCACGGCTTGCCGTGGACTTCGAGGGTGACGATGCGTTCGCCGGGCTGAACCTTGGCCAGCATGGCCTCCCCCTCCTGACGGATCAGGCGAGCCACGTCGGCGTTCTTGCCCCGGGTGTTCAGCGGGATTTCCACCAGCTCGAGCGGCAACTCAGCAGGGAGGCGCTTGGCATATTCATGCCAGCCTTCCTCGACCCACTTGGGCATGCGCGAGCCGACCGCGATCAATCGCAGACGCACGGCGCTTCCTTATTGCTTGTTGAGCTTGTCGAAGTACTCGTTGGCGCCGTTCTCGGAGCTGTGGTGCTTGCCATCGGCAGCACGGCTCTGCTCGGCACCCATCCACAGGCGCTCGAGGTCGTAGAACTGACGCGCAGCGGCGGTCATCATGTGCACGATGACGTCGTTCAGGTCGAGCAGCACCCAATCGCTTTCGCCTTTGCCTTCTTCGCCCAGCGGCATGACGCCCTTGGCTTTGACCAGCTCGCGAACCTTGTCCAGCATCGCGTTGATCTGGCGATTGGAGGTACCGGTGGCGATGATCATGTAGTCGGTCAGGCTGTGCTTGTCGCGCACGTCGATCACCTGGATATCCAGGGCCTTGACCTCTCCCAGCGCTTCCTTGGCCACTTCGACCAGTTCTTCGGCAGTGATGTCGTTTTGCTTCTTCATAGTTACTCGTTCAACTCGTTTTGAATGAGGCGCCCCAACGGCGCCCTCAGTTGGACCCACGATATAGATCGTGCGCCTCTATGTAGGCCAGTACTGCATCCGGCACCAGAAACCGTACCGACTTGCCGCTGGCCAGCAGCTGTCGGATTTGCGTGGCCGACACCGCAAGCGGGGTCTGCCAGACGAACGAAATGTGACCCGCCGGGCCGGACATGGCAGTGGGATCGCTTTGCGAGCGCGCAGCCAGCAGGTTGCGCAGCTCGTCTGGTGGTTCGACATCCGCATCCGGGCGTTGCAGCACCAGGATGTGGCAATGTTGGAGCAATTCTTCCCAGCGGTGCCAGCCCGGCAGGCCGCAGAACGCGTCCCAGCCCAGGACCAGAAACAACTGGTCATCGCCGCCCAGCTCGGCCCGGATCGATTCCAGGCTGTCGATGGTATACGACGGTTTGTCACGGCCCAGCTCGCGCGCATCGACGCTCAGGCAGTCGACCCCGCTGACCGCGCTCTGCACCATCGCCAGGCGCGCCTGAGCGTCTACCTGTGGCGTGTCGCGGTGCGGCGGGCGGGCGTTGGGGAGCAGGCGCAGCTCGTCCAGGCCCATCAGCTCGGTCACTTCCAGCGCACTGCGCAGGTGGCCAATATGAACCGGGTCGAAGGTACCGCCGAAAATGCCGACGCGCCGCACTGCAGGGGCCTGATTCAACTCAGCTCGGCTCCTGGCCGCGCAGCTGGCCATCGCCAAGCACTACGTATTTTTCGCAGGTCAGGCCTTCGAGGCCGACCGGACCACGCGCATGCAGCTTGTCGGTGGAAATACCGATCTCGGCACCCAGGCCATACTCGAAGCCGTCGGCAAAGCAGGTCGGGGTGTTGAGCATGACCGACGCCGAGTCGACCTCGGCGATGAAGCGCCGGGCCTGACCCTGGTGTTCGGTAATGATCGAGTCGGTGTGGTGCGAGCCGTAGTGATTGATGTGCTCGATGGCCTGCTCGAGGCCGTCGACCACGCGAATCGACAGGATCGCGTCGAGGTATTCGGTGTGCCAGTCGTCTTCGCTGGCAGGTGCTGCCTGGATGATCGCCCGGGCGCGCTCGCAGCCGCGCAGCTCGACGCCGTGTTCCTGGAAGCGCCGGGCCATTTCCGGCAGGAAGTCTGCAGCAATGGCCTGGTCGACCAGCAAGGTCTCCATGGCGCCGCAGATACCGTAGCGGTAAGTCTTGGCGTTGAAAGCAACGCGCCAGCCCTTGTCGAGGTCGGCGTGCGCGTCGATGTACACATGGCAGATGCCATCGAGGTGCTTGATCACCGGTACGCGGGCATCGCGGCTGATCCGCTCGATCAGGCCACGGCCGCCACGCGGGACGATTACGTCGACGTACTCGGGCATGCTGATCAGTGCACCGACCGCTTCACGGTCGGTAGTTTCCACAACCTGCACCACTGCCGCTGGCAAACCTGCGGCAGCCAGGCCGCGCTGGATGCAGGTGGCAATCGCGCGATTGGAATGAATCGCCTCGGAGCCGCCACGCAGAATGGTCGCGTTACCCGACTTCAGGCACAGGCTGGCAGCATCGATGGTCACGTTCGGCCGCGACTCGTAGATGATCCCGATCACGCCCAGCGGCACGCGCATCTTGCCGACCTGAATGCCCGACGGGCGGTAGCTCATGTCACGCACGGCGCCGACTGGATCGGGCAGGCTGGCCACCTGGCGCAGGCCGGTGATCATGCCGTCGATACGAGCAGGAGTCAGCGCCAAACGATCGAGCAGCGCCGCTTCCAGACCATTGCTGCGGCCATTGGCGAGGTCCTGCTCATTGGCGGCAGTGAGCTCGGCGCGGGCGGCGTCCAGCGCATCGGCAGCAGCCTGCAAGGCACGGTTCTTCTGTGCGGTGCTGGCGCGGGCGATCACGCGCGAGGCCTGGCGGGCAGCGCGACCCAGGCGGGTCATGTAGTCAAGAACGGACTCAGTCATGGGCTCGGTGTCTTGGCGAAAGGGGAAATCGGCTGATTATAACTGGCGGGCACCAGTACGCCCAGCGGCGGGAGGCGGATGGTAGAAGATGACGCGGTTAATGGACAGGAAAGATGTAACCTGGCTTAACCAAAATGCTACGTGCGAGGTCTGAAGGCCCCGTGGTTGCTGGGCGCCAGTGGTTTACGCCGGCAGGCAGCCATCTACAGCAGCGTTCAGCCTCGATTAAGCGATTAATTGCTATGATCGCGCCATTCAATCACGAACAGCCAGCATGCCAGACCCAGCACCCTGCCCGGCCCGCGCCCTGCCAGACAGCTTTTTCGACCGTGATGCCCAGACCCTGGCCAAGGCGCTGCTGGGCAAAGTCATTCGCCACCGTCAGGGCGACCTGTGGCTGGCTGCGCGGATCATCGAAACCGAAGCCTATTACCTGACCGACAAGGGCAGCCACGCCTCGCTGGGCTATACCGAAAAGCGCAAGGCGCTGTTTCTCGACGGCGGGCACATCTATATGTACTACGCCCGCGGCGGCGATTCGCTGAACTTCAGTGCCCACGGCCCGGGCAATGCGGTGCTGATCAAGTCAGCCTACCCGTTCATCGACGCGCTCTCGGACGCCAACAGCCTGGCCCGGATGCAACTGAACAACCCCGATGCCAGCGGCCAGTTGCGCCCACCCGAGCGCCTTTGCGCCGGGCAGACCCTGCTCTGCCGCGCGCTGGGCCTGAAGGTGCCGCACTGGGACGGCCAGCGCTTCGATCCGCAGGCGCTGTATGTCGAGGATTGTGCGCTGGCAGTGCCGCAGATCATCCAGTGCGCTCGCCTGGGCATTCCCCATGGCCGCGACGAGCACCTGCCGTACCGCTTCGTCGATGCTCAATTCGCCCGTTTCTGCACACGGAACCCGCTGCGTCGGGGCCAAGTCGAAGGCCGGGACTACTCAACTCTCGTACAAGGAAGCTGACCATGGGCCAATGGCTCGACAGCCTGACCGGCTGGCTCAGCGCCAATCCACAATGGCTTGGCGTGGCAATCTTCGTGGTGGCCTGTGTCGAATGCCTGGCGATTGCCGGGATCATCGTGCCGGGCACGGTATTGCTGTTTGCCGTTGCGGTGCTGGCCGGCAGTGGCGCATTCACCCTGGGCGAAACACTGCTGCTGGGCTTTGCCGGCGGCTTGCTCGGGGATGCGATGTCCTATGCCATCGGCAAGTATTTCCACCAGAACATCCGGCGCTTGCCGCTGATCCGCCATCACCCGGAGTGGATCGGCCGCGCCGAGACCTACTTCCAGCGCTATGGCATCGCCAGCCTGCTGGTGGGGCGCTTTATCGGGCCGTTGCGGCCGATGCTGCCAATGGTCGCCGGCATGTTCGACATGCCGTTGCCGCGCTTCATTGCGGTGAGCCTGGTGGCCGGCGCCGGCTGGTCGGTGGCTTATCTGCTGCCTGGCTGGGCGACCGGCGCGGCGATGCGCCTGCCGCTGCCGGAAGGCTTCTGGCTGGATGCAGGGATCATCGCCGGCACCTTGGCCGTGTTGATCGGCCTGAGCCTGAGCAGCAGCATTCGCGACCAGCGCCACGGCACCCGGCTGATCGCCGGGATGAGTTTTCTGGCGCTGGCCGGGGTGTTTCTCGGCTGGCCATTCCTGCATGAGTTCGATCAGGGCGTGATGACTCTGGTGCAGGAGCACCGCAGCCAGGCGTTCGACGGCATCGTGGTGATCGTCACCCGCTTGGGCGACTTCCGCACTCAACTGTTCCTCGGCGGCTTGCTGACCGGCCTGCTGTTGCTGGCCCGGCAATGGCGCCATGCGGTCTTCGCCGGCAGCGCCCTGATGGGCACCGCGATTGCCAATGGCACGCTGAAATGGCTGTTTGCCCGAGCCCGACCAGAAGTGCTCAGCGACCCGCTAACCACTTACAGCATGCCCAGCGGGCACAGTTCGGCCTCGTTTGCGTTCTTCCTGGTGATGGCGGTACTGGCCGGCCGCGGGCAACCGCCGCGGATGCGCCTGACCTGGATCATGCTCGGCTGCATCCCGGCGCTGTCCATCGCCCTGTCGCGGGTCTACCTGGGCGCGCACTGGCCGACCGATATCCTTGCCGGGGCCCTGCTGGCCTGCTGTATCTGCGCCCTCAGCCTGACCCTGGTGCAGTGGCGCCAGCCTTTGACGGCGCTACCGCTGCGGGTGTGGTGGCTGATCCTCCCGGCGTGCGTGGCATTGCTGGCGTTTTTTGCCCTGTACGCCCTGCCCCACGCACTACTGCGCTATCAGTACTGAGTGTGAAGGAGCGCCTGGCCAGGCGCTCCTGATCAGGCAAACAGCTCGCCTTGCATGCGCTCGAGCAGCGATTGAATCGCGGCCAGGCGCTGCTGCGGCGAGTCCATCGCCAGCAGCTCGAGCTTGTCTTCTTCGATAAACGGCAGCAGGTAGGCCAACTGGTTGGCCAACGCCTGGCGCCCCTCGGCGCGCGGCATATCCAGCGCCGCGACCATTGGATGCTCACCCAGGGCCAGCAGCAGCGCCACCAGGTCATCATCTTCCTCGCTCAAGGCGCTGTCGGCGCTGTCGGCCAGCCAGTTCACCTCGGCCAGCAGCAGTTGGTCTTTCTGCACGTTGGTCTGGCCGACCTCGAAGCGGCGCACGCCCTCGACGCGAATGCCCAGCAGGCCGTTGTCCTGCTGTTCGAAGTCGCGGATCAGCGCTTCGCAGCCAATCGGCGCAACGCCCATTGGCGCCTTGCCGACCTGCTCGCCCTCGAGGATGCACACCACGCCAAAGCCAGCGCCCTGCTTCATGCAGCGGCCGATCATGTCCAGGTAACGCGCCTCGAAGATCTGCAGATCGAGCATGCACCCGGGAAACAGCACGGTGTTGAGCGGAAACAGCGGTAGCGTCATGTTCAATCCTCAAGCCACCAGGCTAACCGCCAACGGCAGGAATACCGCCGTGGCCACACCCATCAAACTCATCGCCAGCGCCGCAAAGGCGCCGCATTCGTCACTTTCCTGCAGGGCCACCGAGGTGCCTACCGCATGTGCGGTAATCCCCAGCGACATCCCCCGCGCCTCGGCGCTGTGCACACCACAACGGCTGAGCAGCGCCGGGCCGAAAATCGCCCCGATCACCCCGGTGATCAACACGAACACCGCCGCCAGCGCGGCCACGCCGCCGATCTGCTCGGCCACCAGCATGGCAATCGGCGAGGTCACCGACTTGGGCGCCATGGTCATCAGGATCATGTGCTCGGCACCGAACCACCAACCCAGCAGCACACAGGCACCGGTGGCGAACACCCCTCCGATTACCAGCGTAGTAAAGGTCGGCCAGAACAACTGGCGAATCCGCCGCAGGTTCAGATACAGCGGCACCGCCAGCGCGACCGTGGCCGGGCCAAGCAGGATATTCATGATCTCGGTGCTCTTGCGGTACTCGCTGTAATCGATGCCGCACAGCAGCAGGATAGTAATCACCACCACCATCGAGACCAGCACCGGCTGCAAAAAGATCCAACGGGTCTTCTCGAAGGCCGCCAGCACCAACTGGTAAGCACCCAGGGTGATGCCGATGCCAAACAGCGGATGGTGCACTACGGCATCCAGTGCGCCTTGCCAATCGAGGATCATGGGTGCTCCTCCGGCTTGCTCTGGCGCTGGATCAGCTTCTGCATCAAGACGCCGACGAATACCAGGGTCAGCAGGCAAGACAGCACCAACGCGCCGACGATGGCCCAGAAGTCAGCAGCAATGTCTTTGGCATAGACCATCACCCCAACGGCAGGCGGCACCAGCAGCAACGGCAGGTAACGCAACAGGCTGGAGGCCGCTTCGTTCAACGGTTTGCCGACTTCGCCGCGGGCGATGAGAAATACCAGCAGCAGCAACAGGCCGATGATCGGCCCAGGCAGAATCGGCACCAGCAGGTGATTGAGTGCCGTACCCAGCAACTGAAACAACACCAGCCAGGTCAATCCACGCAACAGCATAAGCTTCTCCTTGGGGCATGGCGGCCATTATAAACACGCGTGGCCGGGCGCGTGGCCAGCACATGGTTGCTTGACCGCGCGCTGCCAACATGATGATCTTGCACGCGCGTACCACTTGAGCAGACACGACAACCTGGAGAGTCACGATGCCCTATGTACCTGTTGCAGCGCTTTCGCAGTATGTTGGTAAGGAACTGGGACGTTCCGCCTGGCTGACCATCGATCAGCAACGCATCAACCTGTTCGCCGAAGCCACTGGCGATTTCCAGTTCATCCACGTCGACCCGGAACAAGCCAGCAAGACTCCGTTCGGCAGCACCATCGCCCATGGCTTTCTGACCCTGTCGCTGATCCCCAAGCTGATGGAAGACATCCTCGTGCTGCCCGAGGGCATGAAGATGATCGTCAACTATGGTCTGGACAGCGTGCGCTTCATCCAGCCAGTCAAGGTCGACAGCAATGTGCGTCTCAAGGTCGAGCTGAAGGAAGCGACCGAGAAAAAGCCTGGCCAGTGGCTGCTGAAGATCCTCGCTACCCTGGAAATCGAAGGCGAAGACAAGCCGGCTTATATCGCCGAGCCGTTGACCCTGTGTTTCGTCTGAGCCACTGACGGGGCTGCCACGCGGCCCTGCGATTGCTGGCTGGGCACTGTCTCAGCCCACGCATTGTGCGGCATACTCGGCACATCTATCGCCGAGATCCGCCATGCGTGTACTGCTGCCCCTCGCCCTCACCGTTCTGCTTGCTGCCTGTGGCGACGGCGAACCACTGTCGCCGCCAGACGCCCGCCTGCCTGACGGTGGCCGCTACCGCGGCCAGGTGGTCAATGGCCTGCTGCAGGGCGAGGGCCGCATCGACTACCCCAATGGCAGTTGGTACGCCGGCACCTTCGCCAACGGCCAGTGGCATGGCCAGGGCGAATGGCATGGCAGCAACGGCGAGGTCTACCGCGGCCAGTTCGCCAGCGGCCTGTTCGAGGGCCTGGGCGAGCTGACCACGCCCGGCAGCCACTACTCAGGCACCTTCAAGCATGGCCGGCGCGACGGTGAAGGCACCCTCAAGCAGAACGATCAGGTCTACCGTGGCCAGTTCAAGGACGACCAGTACCATGGCGCCGGCGAGCTCAAGTTGACCGACGGCAGCCAGTACCAGGGCCTGTTCGCCAAGGGCCAGCCGAACGGCGCCGGGGTGCGCAGCGATGCCAGCGGCAATCAGTTCAGTGGCTACTTCGTCGATGGCCAGCTGCAAGGCAGCGGCACTTACGACAGCGCCGATGGCGAGCAGTACATCGGCGAATTCAAGGACAACCGCCTGCAAGGCCGCGGCCGCTTCGAAAACGCCGACGGCGACGTCTGGATCGGTGAGTTCAGCGATGGCTCGCTGGACGGCCAGGGGGAGCTGCTGGGCAGCGATGGCAGCCGCTACAAGGGCGGCTTTCGCAACTGGCGGTTCTCGGGCGAAGGCCGCCTGCACCTGGCGGACGGCAGCCAGTACATCGGCGGTTTTATCGACGACGCCTACCAGGGCCATGGCCGCCTGATCCACGCCGACGGCCGCATCGAGGGCGGCTACTGGGTCAAGGGCGTGCGTGTGCGCGACGAACAGAGCAAGCTGCTGCCCGACCCGCTCGACCTGGCCCTGCTCAATCAGGGCAAGCTGCTCAAGGATGCGCTGGCCCAGGTGCCGCCATCCAAGGCGCCGATCCAGCTGTACAGCCTGGTGCTGGCCGGTGATGGCCAGCAAAGTGTGTTCATGCGTGAAGCCGACTATGTCAGCAACATGCTCAAGGTGCGCTTTGGTGCCAGCGGCCAGATCACCCTGGTCAACCACCGCGATCACCTGGCCGATCGGCCAATGGCCACCCGCCAGAACCTCACCCGCGCCGCCACAACCCTGGCCGAGCGCAGCGGCCCGGAAGACCTGATCTTCATCTACCTGACCAGCCACGGCAGCGCCGATCACCAGCTGGTGCTCGACCAGCCGCGCCTGCAACTGGCCGATCTCTCCGCCGATGAGCTGGCCAGCGCCCTCGCGCCGCTCAAAGACCGCGACAAGGTGGTGGTGATCTCGGCCTGCTACTCCGGCGGTTATATCCCGCCACTGAAAGATGAGCGGACCCTGATCATGACCGCCGCGCGCCCGGACAGGGTGTCATTTGGCTGTTCGGAAGAGGCCGACTTCACCTATTTCGGCGACGCCCTGTTCGCTGAAGCCCTGAATCAGACCGACGACTTGAAACAGGCGTTTGAACTGGCGCGCGCCAGCGTTGCCGAACGGGAACGTAGGGAAGGTTTCGAGGCCTCTGAACCGCAGCTGTGGGCGCCGCCCGCAGTACTGGCACACTGGCAACGGCTGCGCCAGCAGCAGGCCGAAGAAGCCTTGCGCAATGAAGCTCAGACAGCCGTACCGCCGCAGGCAAAACCACCTGCCAGGCGCTAAGCTGTGTGTAACAAGGGAGAGACATCATGTACTTGACGCCTCAGCATGTCCTGATCGCCGGCGCAACTGGCCTGACAGGTGAACACCTGCTTGACCGGCTGCTCAATGAACCCACCATCAGCCGCGTGCTGGCGCCAACGCGCCGGCCGCTGGCAGAGCATCCACACCTGGAAAACCCGGTCGGCGACCCTGCGGTGTTTCTGCCGCAACTGGGCGGCCGAGTCGATATCGCCTTCTGCTGCCTGGGCACTACCATCAAGCAGGCGGGCTCGGAGTCGGCGTTTCGCGCTGTCGATCTGGACATGGTGGTGGCCTTCAGCAAACGTGCGCGGGAAATGGGTGCACGCCATCTGCTGGTGGTCAGCGCCATTGGCGCAGACCCCAAGTCGTCGGTGTTCTACAACCGGGTCAAAGGCGAAATGGAAGAGGCGCTGAAAGCGCAGGACTGGCCGCAGCTGACCATCGTGCGGCCATCGCTGTTGCTCGGTGAGCGGATTGAACCGCGCCTCGCCGAGCGCCTGGCCGCGCCGATTGCCCGGCTGCTGCCTGGCAAGTACGGTGGCATCGAGGCGTGTACCCTGGCCCGGGCATTGTGGCGCCTGGCGCTGGAAGAAGAAGACGGTATCCGCGTGATCGAGTCGGACGAACTGCGCAAACTGGGTAAAAACTAAGCAATTGCCGGGGGCTGCCCCGGCAATCTCACAGCCCACCTGATGCGTTGAAGCCCACGCCAAGTGCAGTCAGCAACGACAGCGGCAGCAACAGGGTATCGAGCAGCGCGCTGCCGGGCAGGTCCAGCGCCGGATAAGCCGGGGCTTGCGCTCCAAAGCGATCCGCAGGGCAGCAGCCACCCTTCATCACATACCAATCCAGACGGGTGCCGGCGTATACCACCGGCGCCCCAGGCTTGTTCGCATCCAGCGTACGCACGGTGGCGCAGCCGCCCAGCGAAGTAGCGACCAGCAAGGCCAGCAGAGCCCGCCTCAATCATCCACTCCGTAGTGATGCTCGCCCCAGCGCGGCAGCATGTCCTGAGGGATGTTCAGCAGGTTGAGAATCCGCGCTACGACAAAGTCGACCAGGTCATCGATGGTCTGCGGCTGATGGTAGAACCCAGGCGCGGCAGGCAGAATCACCGCGCCCATCTGCGACAGCTTGAGCATGTTCTCCAGGTGAATGGTCGAGAACGGCGCCTCACGCGGGACCAGAATCAGCTGGCGGCGCTCCTTCAAAGTGACGTCGGCGGCACGCTCGATAAGGTTGTTGCAGGCACCTGTGGCAATCGCCGACAAGCTCCCGGTCGAGCACGGCACCACGACCATGGCCGCAGGCGCGCCGGAGCCGGACGCAACCGGCGACATCCAGTCTTCCTTGCCGTACACGCGAATCTGCCCGGCGGCAGCGCCGGTGTATTCGGTGAGGAAGGTCTGCATCGCCTGCGCCTTGGGCGGCAGTTGCACATCGGTCTCGGTGGCCATTACCAGCTGGGCGGCCTTCGAGATCAGAAAATGCACCTCGCGGTCTTCCCGCACCAGGCAATCGAGCAGGCGCAGGCCGTATTGCGCGCCGGAGGCGCCGGTCATGGCCAGGGTAATGCGCTGCGGGCCGTTCACTTCAAGGCCTCGGCCAGCTTGCCGTGCAGGCCGCCAAAGCCGCCGTTGCTCATGATCACCACATGGGTCCCGGGGCGCGCCTGGCCCTTGACCCGCTCGATGATCGCCTCAAGGCTGTCGGCGACAATCGCCGGCACCTTGCACTGCGCGGCAGTCGCGGCGAGATCCCAACCGAGGTTGGCCGGGGCATACCAGATCACCTGGTCGGCATCATTGACGCTCTCGGGCAGGCCGTCGCGGTGCGCACCGAGCTTCATCGAATTGGAACGGGGCTCGATCACGGCGATCACCGGCGCCTCACCGACCTGCTTGCGCAGGCCATCGAGGGTGGTGGCAATCGCGGTCGGGTGATGAGCGAAGTCATCGTAGATGGTCACGCCCTGTACTTCAGCAACCTTCTCCATGCGCCGCTTGACGCTCTTGAAGGCATTCAGTCCGTCGATGGCCATCGCCGGGACGACGCCGACATGACGCGCCGCAGCCAGCGTCGCGAGGGCATTGGCAACGTTGTGCTGGCCAGTCATCGGCCAATTGACGGTGCCCTGCACCACGCCTTCGAACAGCACTTCAAACTGCGAGCCGTCGGCGCTGAGCAGGCGCGCCTGCCACTGCCCGCCAGCACCGGTGGTCTGCACCGGCGTCCAGCAGCCCATGCCGATCACCCGCTCCAGGGCTTGCTCGGTGGTCGGATGAATGACCAAGCCTTCACTCGGGATGGTCCGCACCAGGTGATGGAACTGACGCTCGATGGCGGCCAGGTCGGGGAAGATATCGGCGTGGTCGAACTCAAGGTTGTTGAGGATCGCGGTACGCGGGTGGTAATGGACGAACTTCGAGCGCTTGTCGAAGAAGGCGCTGTCGTATTCGTCGGCTTCGATCACGAAGAACGGCGTATCGCCGAGACGCGCCGACACCGAGAAGTTCTGCGGCACGCCACCAATGAGGAAGCCCGGGCTCATGCCCGCATGCTCCAGCACCCAGGCGAGCATGCTGCTGGTGGTGGTCTTGCCATGGGTGCCGGCGACAGCCAGGACCCAGCGGCCTTGCAGCACATGGTCGGCCAGCCACTGCGGGCCGGAAACATACGGCAGGCCTTTGTTCAGCACATATTCGACTGCCGGGTTGCCACGCGACATGGCGTTGCCGATCACCACCAGATCAGGGGCTGGCTCCAGCTGCGCCGGGTCATAGCCCTGGATCAGCTCGATGCCCTGGGCTTCGAGCTGGGTGCTCATCGGCGGATAGACATTGGCATCGGAGCCGGTGACCCGATGGCCGAGCTCTTTCGCCAGCACGGCCAGGGAGCCCATGAAAGTACCGCAAATACCGAGAATATGAATGTGCATGATCGACCTCGCAAAACGTCGAGGCAGGGTAGCCCAGGGCGCGCCAATTCGCACCCGCTGATTCAGCTTCAACTGACTCGGGTGATGCCGTGTTTGCGCAGTTTGCGGTACAGGGTGTTGCGGCTGATGCCCAGGTGGCTGGCGACATGGGTCAGGTGCCAGCGCAGTTGTTCAAGGGTGGCCAGCAGCGCTTCGCGCTCGGCATCGGCCAACGGCGCGGCCACGCTGGCATTAGCCGTTGCCGGAGCGGTGCGGGTGATGATCGCCGGCAGGTCAGCCAGACCGATGCGCCGATCGTCACACAGCGCCACCAGCGTACGCAGCACGTTGCGCAGCTGGCGCACGTTACCGGGCCAGGCGAAGGCCAGCAGCGCCTCGCGGGCCGCCGGCGCCAGCTCGAGCGGCTGGCCATCGGCCTCCTGCGCCAGGATGAAGTCGAGCAACTGGCCCTTGTCGCTACGCTCGCGTACTGCTGGCAAGGGCACTTCGAGGCCGTTGAGGCGGTAGTAGAGGTCTTCGCGAAAACTGCCCTGCTCGACCCGCTCGAGCAGATCGCGGTGGGTGGCGCTGATGATGCGCACATCAACGGCCTGCGCCTCGCCGCCGATGGGCACTACCTGGCGTTCTTCCAGCACGCGCAGCAGGCGCGTCTGCAAGGCCAGCGGCATGTCACCGATCTCGTCCAGCAGCAAGGTGCCGCCATCCGCCTGGAGCAGCTTGCCGCGCATGCCTTCCTTGCGCGCGCCGGTAAAGCTGCCGCCGCGATAACCGAACAGCTCGCTCTCGATCAGGCTCTCCGGGATCGACGCGCAGTTGATCGCCACAAACGGCTTGTGCCGGCGCTGGCTGGCCTGGTGCACCGCCTGGGCAAAGGCCTCCTTGCCGCAGCCGGTTTCACCACGCAGCAGCAATGGCACATCGCGCTCGAACACGCGCAGGGCGCGGCCAAAGTCGGTTTGCAGGGCCGGGTCGAGCAGGCAGATCTGCGCTGCTGGCGCCACCACCGGCAAGGGCTGCGCGGCGGGCACGGCCCAGGCCGCTACCGGTGCCTGCCCGCGCAGGCTGGCATAGACCTGACGGCCATCGCGGGTGTGCAGGGGCCAGGCGGTACTGCCCTGCGGCGTCGCGCGGCCGAGCAACTCGTCGAGGTTGCAGGCAAAGAACATATCGATCGGTTTGCCCAGCACGCCACTGCGAATGCTGCCCAGCAGGTTCAGCGCGCTCTGGTTGGCCGCGCTGATCCGGCCATCGCCATCAAAGGCAAGCAAGCCTTCACTGAACAGCCCGACCGACTCTGCCTGCAGGTGAAAACGCAGCAGCCATTGGTGCTGGTAGTGGCGCAGGAAGTAGCAACTCTCGATCATCTTCGCCGACAGGTTGACCAGCGCCATGGTGTGGAACTGGCTCTGACGCGACACGTCGGCCCGCGCCGAGGACACGTCGAGCACCGCCAGCAGTTCGCCGTGCGGGTCGAATACCGGGCTCGCCGAGCAGGTCAGGCCGGTGTGGCGGCCACGAAAGTGTTCATTCTGATGAATGGTCAGCGCCTGGCGCTCGACCAGGCAGGTGCCGATGCCGTTGGTGCCCTCGCTGGCTTCGCTCCAGTCCGCCCCCAGCCACAGCCCGGCGCGCTCGAAGATACGCCGCTCGGTGGGCGCCGTGACACAGTTGAGGATCACCCCGTGGGCATCGGTGAGCAGCACCGCATGGCCGGCGCCAGAGAGCTGCTGGTGCAGGCTGTTCATCTCGCCGTCGGCAATGTGCAGCACCTGGCGCAGGCGCTCGCGGGTCTCCAGCAGGCGCCCATGCTCAAGCACCACCGGCGCCTGGCTGCGCGCAGGATCAAGGTGGTAGTCCTCCAGGCAACGCAGCCACGAGCGGGCAATGGAAGGGTCGCTGGCCGGGCCGTTGCCTTCACCGCGGGCGGTGGTCAGGACCTGCTGGGCATGCTGGCTGAACGTGGTGTTCTGCATTTGTTGTTGGACTCCGCAGATACAGTCTGTGGCCAGCATCCTCCACCCGGGAAGCCTTTGCAATGGTGCGCTGACGTGGCCGACACAGGCTGTACCGCCGACGGTACAAAGTGTCACCCAGCGCGTGCCAGCCCTGGCACAACGCCTGGCCATGACGCACGCAGCACTGGGCCAAGCCCTTGATCTACAAGGCCTGGCAGGCGCTGGCCCGACCTTTGCGCTACGCTTGATAACTCCCTAACAAACATAACTAACCAGGAGAGACACCATGCGTTACGCACATCCCGGTACCGACGGCGCCAAGGTCAACTTCAAGCGTCAGTACGGCAACTTCATCGGTGGCGAGTTCGTAGCTCCGGTCAAAGGTCAATATTTCGAAAACACCTCGCCGGTCAACGGCAAGCTGATCGCTGAATTCCCGCGCTCGACTGCCGAAGACATCGACAAGGCGCTGGACGCCGCCCACGCTGCTGCCGATGCCTGGGGCCGCACTTCGGTACAGGATCGCTCCAACGTACTGCTGAAGATTGCCGACCGTATCGAGCAGAACCTCGAGCTGCTGGCCATCACCGAAACCTGGGACAACGGCAAGCCGATCCGCGAAACCCTCAACGCCGACATCCCGCTGGCGGTCGACCACTTCCGCTACTTCGCGGGCTGCATCCGTGCCCAGGAAGGCGGCGCTGCCGAAATCAATGAAAACACCGTGGCCTATCACATCCACGAACCGCTGGGCGTGGTCGGCCAGATCATCCCGTGGAACTTCCCGATCCTGATGGCCGCGTGGAAGCTCGCCCCGGCCCTGGCTGCCGGCAACTGCGTGGTGCTCAAGCCCGCCGAGCAAACCCCGCTGGGCATCACCGTGCTGGTCGAACTGATCGGCGACCTGCTGCCACCTGGCGTGCTCAACGTGGTGCAGGGCTATGGCCGTGAGGCTGGCGAAGCGCTGGCGACCAGCAAGCGCATTGCCAAGATCGCCTTCACCGGCTCGACCCCAGTCGGTTCGCACATCATGAAATGCGCTGCCGAGAACATCATCCCGTCCACCGTCGAACTGGGCGGCAAGTCGCCGAACATCTACTTCGAAGACGTCATGCAGGCCGAGCCGAGCTTTATCGACAAGGCCGCCGAGGGCATGGTGCTGGCATTCTTCAACCAGGGCGAAGTGTGCACCTGCCCATCGCGGGCGCTGGTCCAGGAATCGATCTATCCGCAGTTCATGGAAGCGGTGCTGAACAAGGTCAAGCAGATCAAGCGTGGCGACCCGCTGGACACCGAGACCATGATCGGCGCTCAGGCCTCGCAGCAGCAGTTCGAGAAGATTCTCTCCTACCTGGACATCGCCCAGGCCGAAGGCGCCGAGCTACTCAGCGGCGGCAAGGTGGAAAAACTAGAAGGCGCCCTGGCCACCGGCTATTACATCCAGCCGACCCTGCTCAAGGGCAACAACAAGATGCGCGTGTTCCAGGAAGAAATCTTCGGCCCGGTGGTCAGCGTCACCACCTTCAAGGACGAAGCTGAAGCACTGGCGATTGCCAACGACACCGAGTTCGGCCTCGGCGCCGGGGTCTGGACCCGCGACATCAACCGCGCCTACCGCATGGGCCGTGGCATCAAAGCCGGCCGGGTATGGACCAACTGCTATCACCTGTACCCGGCGCACGCCGCGTTTGGTGGCTACAAAAAGTCCGGGGTTGGCCGCGAAACGCACAAGATGATGCTCGATCATTATCAGCAGACCAAGAACCTGCTGGTGAGCTACGACATCAATCCGCTGGGCTTCTTCTAAATACGCCCGGGGGCTGCTTTGCAGCCCTTTCGCGACACAAGGCCGCTCCTACAGGCGACTGTGGGAGCGGGCTTGCCCGCGAAGGGCCGCAAAATGGCGATGACACACCACACCCCCAGAGCAGCAACCGCTCTGGCGCGCTTCATGCAAGACAAATCACCAAGTGGCCGCACTCCCTTCGGCCCCCAAAAAAAATAACTGGTGAATCCAATGCCAAGCGATCATCCCGCCGGTACGCCGGCTACTTCTTCCGTCGATTTCGAAAAGGTCGGCTCCGACTATTTCCAGCAACGCGAACTGAAAAAAGGCGCCGCCGGCTGGGTCCTGCTGGTCGGTCTCGGGGTCGCCTATGTGATCTCCGGTGACTACGCCGGCTGGAACTTCGGCCTGGCCCAAGGCGGCTGGGGCGGCATGTTCCTCGCCACCTTGCTGATGGCGACGATGTACCTGTGCATGTGCTTCTCGCTCGCCGAACTGTCTTCGATGATCCCTACCGCCGGCGGTGGCTACGGCTTTGCCCGCAGTGCGTTCGGACCGTGGGGCGGTTTTCTCACCGGCACCGCGATCCTGATCGAGTACGCCATTGCCCCCGCGGCGATTGCGGTGTTTATCGGCGCCTACTGCGAGTCGCTGTTCGGCATTGGCGGCTGGATGATCTACCTGGCCTTCTACATCATCTTCATCGGCATCCACATCTTTGGGGTCGGCGAGGCATTGAAGCTGATGTTCATCATCACCGCGGTGGCAGCGATTGCCCTGGTGGTGTTCCTGCTCGGCATGGTGCCCCATTTTGATGCGGCCAACCTGTTTGACATCGCTCCAACCAACGCCGCCGGCGCCAGCAGTTTCCTGCCGTTTGGCTACCTCGGTGTGTGGGCAGCAATCCCCTATGCGATCTGGTTCTTCCTCGCGGTCGAAGGCGTGCCGCTGGCTGCCGAAGAAACCAAGAACCCGAAACGTGACCTGCCGCGTGGCCTGATCGGCGCGATGCTAGTGCTGCTGGCGTTTGCCCTGCTGATTCTGGTGATCGGCCCGGGCGGTGCCGGCTCGGAAGCCCTGAAAGCCTCGGGTAACCCGTTGGTTGAAGCCCTGTCGAAAGCCTACGGCGGTTCGACCTGGATGGGCGGCTTCGTCAACCTGGTCGGCCTGGCCGGTTTGATCGCCAGCTTCTTCTCGATCATCTATGCCTACTCCCGGCAGATCTTCGCCCTGTCGCGCGCCGGCTACCTGCCGCGCAAGTTGTCGCAGACCAACAAGAGCAAGGCGCCGGTGCTGGCGCTGATCATCCCGGGCATCATCGGCTTCGCGCTGTCGCTGACCGGTCAAGGTGATTTGCTGATTCTGGTCGCGGTTTTCGGCGCGACGCTGTCGTATGTATTGATGATGGCGGCGCACATCACCCTGCGTATCCGCCGGCCGAAAATGGACCGCCCGTACCGCACCCCGGGCGGCATCTTCACCTCGGGCGTGGCGCTGGTGCTGGCCTGCGTGGCGGTGATTGCCGGGTTCCTGGTCGATCCGCGAGTGGTAATTGGCGCTGCGGTGATCTATGCAGTATTGATTGCCTACTTTGCGTTCTACAGCCGTCACCACCTGGTAGCGGGCACACCGGAAGAAGAGTTCGCTGCGATCCAGAAGGCCGAAGAGGCCTTGCACTGATTGCCGCTATGCGCCGCAGGCCCTGCCTGCGGCGCTCTGGAGAGTCTGTATGGCAAGTTTCGTACACACGGTAGGCCATCTGGTCTACCGCTTCGACAGCCTCAAGGAAGTCATGGCCAAGGCCAGCCCGGCCCGCTCCGGTGACTTCCTCGCCGGAGTCGCCGCCGAAAATGACGGCGAACGCGTCGCCGCGCAGATGGCCCTGGCCAATATCCCTCTCACGCACTTTTTAAGCGAAGCGCTGATCCCCTACGAAGAGGACGAAGTTACCCGACTGATCATCGACAGCCACGACGCTGAGGCCTTCGCCCCGGTAAGCCACCTGACCGTTGGCGGCTTGCGCGACTGGCTGCTCGGCGAGCAGGCCGATGAAGACAGCCTGCGCGCCCTCGCCCCTGGCCTGACCCCGGAAATGGCCGCGGCGGTGTCGAAGATCATGCGGGTACAGGACTTGATCCTGGTCGCGCAGAAGATCCGCGTAGTCACTCAGTTTCGCGGCACCATGGGTTTGCGCGGACGCCTGTCGACCCGCCTGCAGCCCAACCATCCGACCGATGAGCCAGCCGGGATCGCCGCGAGCATTCTCGACGGCCTGCTGTACGGCAACGGCGATGCGATGATCGGCATCAACCCGGCCACCGACAGCATTTCGTCGATCTGCGCCATGCTGGAAATGCTCGATGCGATCATCCAGCGCTACCAGATCCCGACCCAGGCCTGCGTGCTGACCCACGTCACCACCTCGATCGAGGCGATCAACCGCGGCGTGCCGCTGGACCTGGTGTTCCAGTCGATCGCGGGCAGCGAAACGGCCAACGCCAGCTTTGGCATCAACCTCAATGTCTTGCAGGAAGGCTATGACGCGGGCCTGTCGCTCAAGCGTGGCACCGTCGGGCAGAACCTGATGTATTTCGAGACCGGCCAGGGCAGCGCACTGTCGGCCAACGCCCACCATGGCGTCGACCAGCAAACCTGCGAAACCCGCGCCTACGCCGTGGCGCGCCACTTCAAGCCGTTTCTGGTCAATACCGTGGTCGGTTTCATCGGCCCGGAGTACTTGTACAACGGCAAGCAGATCATCCGTGCCGGCCTCGAAGACCACTTCTGCGGCAAGCTGCTCGGTGTGCCGATGGGTTGCGACATCTGCTACACCAACCACGCCGAAGCCGATCAGGACGACATGGACACCCTGTTGACCCTGCTGGGGGTCGCCGGGATCAACTTCATCATGGGCATCCCCGGTTCCGACGACATCATGCTCAACTACCAGACCACCTCGTTCCACGATGCCCTCTACGCGCGCCAGACCCTTGGCCTCAAGCCCGGGCCGGAATTCGAAGCCTGGCTGGAGCGCACCGGCATCTTCACCCAGGCCGATGGCCGCATTCGCTTTGGCGACAACCTGCCGCCCGCTTTCCGCCAGGCCTTGGCGCAGCTCGCATAGGGATGATCATGGATCAGCACACACCAACCACCGACAACCCCTGGCTGGCCCTGCGCAGCCTGACTCCGGCGCGCATCGCCCTAGGCCGCAGCGGCATCAGCCTGCCGACCAGCGCCCAGCTGGATTTCCAGTTCGCCCACGCCCAGGCCCGCGATGCCGTGCACCTGCCGTTCGACCACGCCGGGCTGCGCAGTCAGCTCAGCGACCGCGGCCGCGAAAGCCTGCTGCTGCACAGCGCCGCCAGTGATCGCGACCAGTACCTGCAGCGCCCTGACCTGGGTCGACGGTTGAATGAAGCCTCGGTCGAACAACTGCGCGAGCACGTAAAGGCCAACCCCGGCGGGGTCGATCTGGCTATCGTCGTGGCCGATGGCCTTTCTGCGCTGGCGGTGCATCGGCATACCCTGCCGTTTCTCAGCCGCTTTGAAGAGCAGGCCGCAGCCGATGGCTGGAGCAGCGCACCGGTGGTGCTGGTCGAACAAGGCCGCGTCGCGGTCGCCGACGAGGTCGGCCAGCTGCTCGGTGCACGCATGACGGTCATGCTGATCGGCGAACGACCGGGGCTGAGCTCGCCCGACAGCCTGGGCCTGTACTTCACCTTCGCGCCCAAGGTCGGCCTGACCGATGCTTATCGCAACTGCATCTCCAACGTGCGTTTAGAGGGGTTGAGCTACGGCATGGCCGCGCATCGCCTGTTGTATCTGATGCGCGAAGCGTGTCGGCGCCAGCTGTCGGGCGTGAACCTCAAAGACGAAGCCGAGGTACTGAGCCTCGACTCGTCAGACCCCAGCGCAAAACGCGGTAACTTTTTGCTCGGCGAACAGTAGTTATCACTGCTGGCGGCTGGATTGCGCTTCGCGCCTGCTTTGGGGCAGCATGGGCGCGAACGTTGTCGGCAACCTGTCGTTTGCCTAAATGGACTCTGAGGGCCGTACATGCGCATCATCAAGGCAACCCTGGCACATCTCGACCTGCTCAACCCATTGTTCGTCAAATACCGCGAGTACTACGGGCAACTGCCCTACCCGGACAGCTCACGCAGCTTTCTCGAAAAGCGCCTGCGGCTGGAGGAGTCGGTGATCTATCTGGCCTTCGCCGATGACGATGTCGACGACAGCAAGCTGCTGGGCTTCTGCCAGCTGTATCCAAGCTTCTCGTCGCTGTCGCTCAAGCGTGTGTGGATCCTCAATGACATCTATGTCGCCGAAGATGCCCGGCGAATGCTGGTAGCCGACCACCTGATGCGTGAAGCAAAGAAGATGGCCAAGGAAACCAACGCCGTGCGCATGCGCGTATCGACCAGCACCGACAATCAGGTCGCCATGAAAACCTACGAGTCGATGGGCTTTCGCGAGGACACCGAGTTCAAGAACTACACCCTGCCGATCAACTCGGATTGATCGCGCTGTGGCAGCGGCGTGCAGCCGCTGCTGCAGACACCAGCGCCACCACCTTTGCCGCCGGCCGGTAATCCGCCGCTACAATCTCCCCGGGCACGATCCCAGCTTGTCCGTATAATCCCTTTTTTACATGTGTGAAAGTTTACCTACGCTCACACATGCGTAGCCGATTTCCGTCTTTGCGCGCCCGTTGTCGCGGGTCAAGAACACAGGTGCTGTACATGGATTTCAACCCGCTTGACCTCATCCTGCATCTCGATGCCTACCTTGATCTGCTGGTGAACAACTACGGCCCGTGGATCTACGCCATTCTCTTCGCGGTGATCTTCTGCGAAACCGGGCTGGTGGTGATGCCATTCCTGCCGGGCGACTCGCTGCTGTTCATTGCCGGTGCAGTGGCGGCCGGTGGTGGCATGGACCCGGTGCTGCTGGCCGGCCTGTTGATGGCCGCAGCGATCCTCGGCGACAGCACCAACTACGTGATAGGCCGCACGGCCGGTGAACGCTTGTTCAACAAGCCCAACTCGAAGATCTTCCGCCGCGACTACCTGCAGCGGACCCATGATTTCTACGACAAGCATGGCGGCAAGACCGTGACCCTGGCGCGCTTCCTGCCGATCCTGCGCACCTTTGCGCCGTTTGTAGCCGGCATTGCCCATATGCACTACCCGCGTTTCCTGACTTTCAGCGTGGCCGGTTCGCTGCTCTGGGTCGGCGGCTTGGTCACCCTGGGCTACTTCTTCGGCAACGTGCCGTTCATCAAGCAGCACCTGTCGCTGATGGTGGTGGTGATCATCGTCCTGTCGCTGGTGCCGATGCTGCTCGGCCTGCTGCGTGGCCGCTTCGGTCGCGCGGCCAAGGCGCACTGATCGGCACATGTGGTCGTTACGCGCCTGGCGGCGCCGGCGCACCCTGGCGCGCTACCCAATCGACGCGCAGTTGTGGCAGGCCGTGCGCCAGCGCCTGCCGGTGCTCGATGGCATAACCGCCGAGGAAGACCACTGGCTGCGTGAGGCCTGCGTGCTGTTTCTGCATGCCAAACACCTGACCTGCCTGCCCGGGGTCGAACTGGATGACGAGCAGCGCCTGCTGCTCGCCGCCCAGGCGCAACTGCCGTTGCTGCACCTGGGGGATCTTGACTGGTATCAGGGTTTTCACGAGATCATCCTCTACCCCGACGACTTCAAAAGCCCCCAGCGCCACCGCGATGCCAGCGGCGTCGAGCACGTCTATGACGGCGAGCACAGCGGCGAAGCCTGGCAACAGGGGCCGGTCATTCTGGCAATGGACGGGGTACTCGCCGGTGGCGGCTGGGAGGCCTACAACCTGGTGATCCACGAGCTGGCGCACAAACTCGACATGCTCAATGGCGATGCCAACGGCCTGCCGCCGCTGCACCACGGCATGCACGTCGGCGACTGGTCGGCTGCGATGCAGAGCGCCTACGACGACCTCAACCGCCAGCTTGATGCCAACCCGGATGCCGAGACCGCAATTGACCCCTATGCCGCGGAGAATCCTGCAGAGTTTTTCGCCGTCACCAGCGAATACTTCTTTAGTGGGCCTGACCTGCTACAACAGGCATATCCGCAGGTCTATCAGCAATTGGTCCAGTTCTACCGGCAGGACCCGCTGGCCCGCCTGACCCGGCTGCAGGCCGAAGATCCGCAGTATTGCGCCAGTCAGCCCTGAGCTGGCCACACATCAGGCAGGGCGTGGCGTGCACTGGCGGAATATGCCTATAATCGCCGCCAATTTTCTGAACAGACACGGGGGCCCTGCCCAATGAGCTACAGCAAGATTCCGGCTGGCAAAGACCTGCCGAACGACATCTACGTCGCCATCGAAATCCCGGCTAACCACGCCCCGATCAAATACGAGATCGACAAGGACAGCGACACCCTGTTCGTCGACCGTTTCATGGCCACCCCGATGTTCTACCCGGCCAACTACGGCTTCATCCCCAACACCCTGGCCGACGACGGTGATCCGCTCGACGTGCTGGTCGTGACTCCGTACCCGGTAGCGCCAGGCTCGGTCATCCGCGCCCGTCCGGTCGGCGTGCTGAACATGACCGACGATGGCGGCGGCGACGCCAAGGTCATCGCTGTCCCGCACGACAAGCTGTCGCAGCTGTACGTCGACGTCAAAGAGTACACCGACCTGCCAGCGCTGCTGATCCAGCAGATCGAGCACTTCTTCGCGAACTACAAAGATCTCGAGAAGGGCAAATGGGTCAAGATCGAAGGCTGGGCCGGCGCCGATGCCGCTCGTGAAGCGATCACCAAATCGGTTGCTGCCTACAAGGGCTGAGCCGAACAAGTCTGAGCGGTGATGCCGTTCAGACCATGTGTCTAGGGGCGCTCTGCGCCCCTTTTCATGCCTACTCTTCCCTGCTGCAGATTCCCTCGCACAAAATCCGTCCTAGGATCCTTCCTACAAACCCTCTGTTTTCCCACAACAAAATCAAACCCTCAGTTCATTTTCCTGCCGCTCTGCCCCCGTTAAACTTCGCCCATGACGACATCCGGCGACCGCCTCAAGGCACTCCTGCAAGAATGCGACCTGACCCCTTCCGATTTCGCCGCCCAGCGTTGCGTTACCCCCCAACACGTCAACAATTGGTTCAAACGCGGTGTGCCTCTGGCACGCATGGACGAAATGGCCGATCTGTTCTGCGTGCACCGGCGCTGGCTGATGAACGGCGTAGGGCCCAAATACCACAGTGCCATCCTGCGCCAGAGCGGCGTCTGCGCCGAGGCAGTGCACCAACCCACCTCGCTGCTCGACCTGGACGGCCGGCTGCTGCGGATCTCCCTGTACCGGCTGCACGGCAACCAGCTGTCACCTGACATGCAGGGCCACCTGACCCTGCCGGCACAATCTCTGGAAACCCTCGGCGTGTTCCCTCAGCGAGCGATCTGCATGCTCATGCCCGCCGGCAACATGGCGCCGATGATCCCGCAGGACGCGATCATTGCCATCGACCGCGGCAGCACCCATGTAGTCGATGGCCAAACCTATGCCCTGCTGCACAACGGCCAGCTCAAGGTGCACAGTCTCAGCCTCGAGCACGACGACACCCTATGCCTGCACAGCCATGACCAGCGTAACTACGCGGTCGAGCGCTACACCTTCGCGCAACGTCAGGAGCAAGGGCTGGAAATCATCGGCTGGGTATTCCACTGGTCATATTTCAACCAGCGGGCCAGCTCCTGAAATACCCCGTGCAATTTTTTGCTGGGCATCGGCTGCCAGCCCTAGTATGCTTCGGCCCACATTACGCCCCACACCGGCCCAGGCCGCGTTGCAGAGGGCTCGGCGACGCCTGACACAGCCGTCTGCCTTCTTTTCATGGCCCTTGAGGTCATACCGTTTAAGGCGGTTGCGGCTTACCAAAAATGAGCCAAGATCGTCCCCGAGAAGCCGGCCACAAGCCGGCTTTTTAATGCCCGCAATTCACCCGCCCTCCCGCAGGTAGCCCATGATGAAAATCGTCCCGCTGCTGATTACCCTCCTGTTCGGCTCCGTCGTCATTGGCCAGACGCTTGCAGCGCCTCCTGCCCGCGAGCAGACGGTCGATTCGAGCGGGCTGCAAAGCGATAGTCAGGCCTATCGCTTCAGCACCTTCAGGCTGGACTCCGACGATGGCAAGCGCCACTACCAATTGTGGGTCGGCCAACCCGACAGCCCGGCCCCGGCTGCCGGCTACCCGGTGCTTTGGATGCTCGACGGCAATGCAGCGATGGCTGTGCTGCAACCGGGGCTGTTGGAGAAACTCGCCAACGGACAAGCCCCACTGCTGGTAGCCGTGGGTTATCAGGGTGAGCAACGCATTGACCGAAACGCGCGCAGCTTCGATTACACGCCTACCGTTACTGGCTTGACCGAACAGCTCGACCCGCTAACGGGCCTGCCCAGCGGTGGTGTCGACGCGTTTCTGGACCTGCTCAGCCAGCGCATGCGCCCGCTGGTCGCCAGTGTCGCGCCAATCGACACCAACCGGCAGACGCTGTGGGGCCACTCCTACGGCGGCCTGGCGGTCCTGCATGCGCTGTTCACCCGCCCAGGCGAGTTCAGCCACTACGCAGCCGCCAGCCCCTCGCTGTGGTGGCATGACGGTGCGATTGGGCGTGAAGCGCATGGCCTGCAGCAGCGTCTTGGTCAGGCTCGACCGTCCCTGCTGCTGATGCGTGGCACAGCCGAACCAGCCAGCCCGCGCGGACAGCAGCAGGCGGATGCCGAGCGGCCGATGCGTGAGCTGGCGACCGAGCTTGGCCAGGTAAACGGCCTGCACGTCTCTTACCAACGCTTCGATGACCTGAGCCACGGAGCAATGCTGCCTGCATCGCTGGCGCATCTGCTGGAAACGCTTTCAAAGTAATCAGCAGGCGGTGTGCTGCGTTATGGATGGACGTACTTGAGCACATACATGGACAAGGCGCGGAACACCTCAGCCGGAATCGCGGGCATCAGCGGGTGGGCTTTGGCCAATGTAGCGCAACACTTCTGAACCATTTTCTGGCGCACCTCTTCGCTTATCAGCCCAGCGTGAACGACTTGCGCATACTGCAGATAAGCGCATGGGGAGTTGGCCTGAGCATTGCGCAGGATGCCAAACTTAACGCCCAGCTGTGGCACCTGAGCGAACGGCCGGCCCTTGAAGTCCGCCTGCGGCGTGAGCTCTGCATAGCTGTCGCAGGTACTGTGGCAGAGCACTTGGCGCTCCATGTTGGTCGGCAGGTCGCGCTGGTAGAGCGTGATTTCCGAGCCGGGCACTTGAGTGCAGGCATTCTCGAAGGCATCCAGAATCGCCTTGGCGTTGAACTGCGCCTCCTCGATCTGGGTCAATGACACCACTCGTTCAAGCTCGCTGCTTTCAATGCTTTTGACCACTCGATCAAGCGTTGCCCAATGGCTGAGTTCCTTCTGGCAGGCGATCATATGGACCTCGAAACGGTAGCCCGCTGCCGTTGCCGCCGGTGGAAATCTGGCAAATTCGATGTTATCCAGCGCCGACTCCATGATGATGTTGTACTTGTTGGCAAAGGCGTAAGCGAACACTTTTTCGCCCAGTGCCCAGATGAACTTTTCGGTGTGCTCGTACACATGGAGCACACCCTGCGCCTGCATCTGCGCGTAACTGGGGTGCAACTCACGAAACGCCGGCAGGTATAGGCGTACGTAGTTCTCATAGGACCCACTGGGTAGCAGGGTTTTTTCCAGCAGGAAGGTTTTGCCCGAGCCCTGCGCACCGGCGACGATCAGTATTTTCGGGCTCGGCAACTGGTGGTCGTCAGGGTCGAAATCACGTTGTACGTCGAACAGCGTCACGCTGAGTTGATCGAACGCTTTCTGCACATCGTCATCGCTGAATGGGTATTGACTGGTCATGCGCGTGCGCTCCTTGAGGATCAGCCCGATGTCGGGCGGGTCGATAGGCTGCAGCACGCTCGCCAGGCTGAGGCGGTAAATAATTGCCACCGCCGACTACGGCGAAAGTCGCAGAGCCGGCGCTTGCCAGCCCGGTGCCTCGGTGCTGTATGCTGAGCCGGTCTTCAGGGCGGGGTGCAAGTCCCCACCGGCGGTAAATCGAAAGATGAGCCCGCGAGCGCCCCGACCCGGTCGGGGGACAGCAGATCTGGTGAGATTCCAGGGCCGACGGTCATAGTCCGGATGAAAGAAGGCGTTTGGCAGGGGCCATCAGGTGCCCCTGTGCGCGCGTTTTGTTCGCCCCGAGACGTTCATCGATTTTTCACGAGGAGCGTTTCATGTCACCCAAGCACCAACAGCAATTCCCCAATGTTGCCGCCGCACTGGCTGCATTCCAGGCAGGCCGTCCAGTCCTGTTGCTCGACGACAATGACCGCGAGGACGAAGCGGACATCATTGCCGCCGCCGAAAACATCTCGCTGCAAACCATGGCCATGATGATCCGCGATTGCAGCGGTATCGTTTGCCTGTGCCTGGACGAAGCCACGGTCGACGCGCTCGAGCTGGCGCCGATGGTGAAGAACAACCAGGCCCGCCATGGCACCGGTTTCACCGTCACCATCGAGGCGGCCGAGGGCATCACCACTGGTGTTTCTGCGCATGATCGGATCACCACCATTCAGGCGGCTTTGAGCTCGAGCGCCGAACAGCGCCATATCGTCAGCCCGGGCCATGTGTTCCCGCTGCGGGCGCGCAATGGCGGCGTGCTGACCCGCCGTGGTCACACCGAAGGCACGGTCGACCTGGCGCGCCTGGCCGGGCTGCGGCCGGCCGGCGTGCTGTGCGAACTGATGAACCCGGATGGCAGCATGGCCCGCGGCGAGCAGGTGGCCTTGTATGCGCGTGAAAACAGCATGCCGATGCTGACCATCGAGGAGTTGGCCCAGTACCGCGTGGCGCTGACCCAGCTGGAAGCCGTCGCCGTCTGATCGCAACCTGACGCGGGGCGAGCCGGTATCTGCGGCCTGCCCCGTGCCAGCCTGAGCGCGCTAGCGCAAGCCTAGCGGACCTTTCAGGAACTGGTACAACCCCGCCGCACTCTTGCGATAGCCATCTGCGGTCAGGTGCACCAGATCACCCCGCGCCAGCCCCTGTGCCTGCCAGGTTGCAATCGAGCACGGCCCACCCATGTAGCCCTGCCAATCCCAGAACAACGACTTGTGCTTCTGCGCCAGCTGACGCTGGATGCGCACAACTGCGGCCAATGGCTGCGGCTGCCGTGCTGCACAGCTGCGCGCCTTGCGCTGCTTGATCGAGTCCGGCGGGCCGACCAGCAAGATCGCGCTGCGCGGCATGTCCTGCCGCAAGCGCGTCAGGGTGGTGTCCAGTTGCGTCTGGTACAGCGCCAGATCAAGGGTGTCGTCAAACGCCTCGTTGGTGCCGTAGGCGAGGATCACCAGGTCGGGGCGCAGCGCCTTGAGGCTGTCTTGCCAACCTGGCTGCCACTTGTCGACCACCTCCAGGCGGGCGCCGTTGATACCCAACGCCGACAAGGTCACCCCGCTGTTCTTCTGCCCTTGGATGTACCAGCCACCGAGCACTACGCCCTGGCTGGGCTGCAAGCTCATCTGCACGGGCAAGCCGAGGTTGGGGAAGGCCGGGCTCAGTTGCCACTTGCCGGCGGTGGCCGGGAGCATGCGCCGCTGCGTGCGATTGGCCACCAGCGTGCTGTTGCTGGCTGCCTGGTACAACGCAGAGATGCGATAGCGCTGGTGGTCATCATCACGCGCTTTGAGGGTGACCAACGGCTGCGCCGCTTGCGGGATGGACAAGTAACCACCCAACGGAAACTGGCTGCTCTGCTGGTTGCGCGCCGACACCAGCGTCCACTGCCGCGGCTCGCTGTTGATGATCACCCGGTCATGGCGGATGCCGGGCACGGCGGTGGCCGGCACCAGGCCAATGCCACCGTCACCGTAACGCGCCTGCAGCAACCGGCGCAGCTCGCCGCTGAACAAGTCTGCAGCGGTATGCGAGTCGCCCAGCTGGACAATCGCCACCGGCGCTCGGCCGGCGTTGCGCAGCTTGCCCGCGAGCAGGCTGACGTTGCCGTCCCGGGTCGGGCTGGGGTTTTTTGCCTGTTTGACCGGCTGCGGCTGTGGCGGCGTGGTTACGCCAGCGCTGCAGCCTTGCATGCTGCTGATCAACAGGGCCAGGCCCAGCAAGTGACGCCATGGGCGCATATCAGTGTCCTGTAACGGTCAGGCCAGCAAAACTGATCAGCGACAGTACCTGTGCAGCGATCATTTTCTGGCCGGTAATGGTGAAGTGCACACCGTCGTCGTAGCGCACCTTGACCCGCTTGCCTTCCGGCGTTTGCACGGTGAAGGAGAACTGTTCGTCGGGGTAACCCAGAAACGGGTTGGCGGACACGAAGTGCTGGCCGAACAGCGCCGTCTGTTGTTGGTACAAGCCACTCAGGTAAGCCATTGCAGCAGACAGCCGCGGCTGGTTCATGTTCGGTGGCCCGACCCAGATTACCTGCACATTTCGCGCACGGGCCTGTTCGAGGATAGCGTCGATCCGGGCACGGTAGGCCAGCTCCCATTCCGCTGACTTGAAGCGCAGGAACGGCTTGCCCTTGCCTTGCGGCATGTCCCAAGGATCGTTGGGGCCGAGGAACACCACCATCAGGCGGATGTTCGGCTCCCGCGCCAGCGTGTCGGCGACGGTTTGCGGCCAGTTGAAAAAGCCCGGATAAGCCAGGCCGGTACTCTGCCGGCTGAGGTTGACGGTGTTGATCTGGTAACGCTTGCGCAGGCTGTTGGCCAGGTGAGGGGCGACCCCTTGCATCAACGAGTCACCGACCAGAAACACCTGGTCACCGGCGGCCAGAACCACGCTGCTAGCAGTTTGCGCCAAAGGCACTGGCGCCTGCTGGATAACCGGCAGCGGCGCACTTGCGCCAGGCTCGGCCACCCTGTGCAAAGGCTCGGGCCTGCCCACAGGCAGCGGTTGTTCAAGATCGACTGTCACCACCGGCATGCTCGGCGCCAGCACGGTTGTGGCTGGCGCCGCGACCCCCTGCTTGTCGCCCTCCAGGCTGGCGATGAAACTGTCGCGCGCCGCGCCCAACGCTGTGGTCAGGCTGGCCCCGAAGCGCCAGGCCGGCGCTTGCCCAACCAGCGGCAGCTCGCAGCTCTGGTGATATTTTTGTTGGCAGTAGAGCTTGATCGAGTCCTGGTTGAGCCAGAACAAGATGCCCATCACCACCACGATCGCGTAAAGCGCCTTGGCCGCGTCCAGCTGCACGCGCAGCAATTGCCCTGAATTAGAAGCTGGCATAGATGAACCCCGGTACGCCCGACTGCGAGGCGAAGATGATCAACGACACGAACAGCGCCAACGGCACCGGGTACAACTGCCACGGCAGGCGTTGGCTGGCCGCCAGGCTGCGCTCGAGCAGCTTGAGCAACTGCGGATAAATGGCCAGATACAGCACGCAGGCAAGGATCAGCACGCCGCTGGACGAGTTCAGCCCGGCCAGGCTGACATGGGCGATATCCGCCAGCATCTCCAGGGCGCCGTCGAGGGTCGGGCTGCGGAAGAAGATCCAGGCAAAGGCCACGTAGTGGAAGGTCAGCAAGCGCGCCAGCAGGCCCGCCCCGGGCACCTTGGCGAAGCCCGGCGCCGATTGTGCGAACAGCTTGTAGATCGCCAGGCCAATGCCGTGCAGCGCGCCCCAGATGAGGAAGTTGGCGCTGGCGCCGTGCCACAAGCCGGACACCAGCATGGCCAGCAACATGTTCAGGTTGCCGCGCCAGGCGCCGTGGCGGTTGCCGCCGAGCGGGATATAGACATAGTCACGTATGAACCGCGACAGGCTGATATGCCAACGTCCCCAGAATTCCTTGAGATTGTGCGCAGCGTAGGGTGCTGCGAAGTTGTCCGGCAGGCGGAAGCCCAGCAGCAGGGCAATGCCGGTGACCAGATTGGTGTAGCCGCTGAAGTTGAAGTAGATCAGCAGGCTGTAGCCATACACGCTCAGCAACACCTGTTCGGGGCTGGCACTGCCCGGAGTGTCGAACACCGGATCGACCCACTCGCTGCCAAGCCAGGCGCTGAGGAAGAACAGCTTGACCACCGCCATGGCGATCAGCCCCAGCGCCCGTTGCGGCTCCAGCACCTGACGCATCGCCTCGGGGCGAATCTGCGGCAGCATGTGCAGGGCCCGATTGACCGGGCCGGCCACCAGGCTTGGGAAAAACGCCAGATACAGGGCAAGGTCCAACGGCGCCGCCGTGCTCAGCTCGCGACGGTTGATCGAGACCAGGTAACTGACCGAGTGAAAGGCATAGAACGACAGCCCGATCGGCACCAGCAGTTCGACGATGGGCAACGACACATCAAGGCCCAGCGCAGCCAGGGCGTTTTGTGCGCCGCTGACGAAGAACTCCTGATACTTGAATAGATAGAAGCAGCCCAACACCAACGTCAGCAGCAAACCGCTGATGAACCAGCGCCCGGGATAGCGCGCTGCGAGCAGCCCGAGGGCGTACACCAGCACGCTGTAACCGAGCAGGATATACAGCGACTGCAGGCTGAAGCTGGCCACCAGGCCATAGCTCGCCGCCAACAGCAGTGCGTTCTGCAGACGCAGGCTCCAACACAGGCTCCAGTAGAGCAGGAAGAACAACGCAAAGCAGAGGCCAAATTCGATCGAAAGGAAGCTCACAACGTAGTCCGTTACGTGACGTGGAGAGAGGGGCGGTAAAGCACCGGAATAGAGCGCGCGGGATTATGTCAGAGGGACCAGAGGGCGACAATTGGACAAGTCTGTAAAACGCAAGATGAGCACACCAAGGTAAATGCTACAAAATGCGACAGCATTTATTGCATGCCAGTAGGTCCGCTCACGCCCGTCGAATTTGCTCCGCATGCCTGCCTCTGCTAGTGTCGCGCCGTTAAGATCGCCACCGAGACCGTCGCCATGGCCCGCAAAAAAACCTCCATCGATTTCGAGCAGTCCCTCGCCGACCTGCAAACCCTGGTCGAGCGCCTGGAGAACGGTGAACTGTCGCTGGAAGAGTCGCTGGCCGCCTTCGAGCAAGGCATCGCCCTGACCCGTGACTGCCAGGGCGCGCTCGCCCAGGCCGAACAAAAGGTGCAGATTCTGCTCGAGCGCGACGGCGAACTTGCCGCGCAGCCGTTCGACGCCGAGCCCGAAGCATGATCAAAGCCTATCAGGCCAGCTGCCAGGCCCGCGTCGACGCCGCCCTCGAACCGCTGCTGCAAGCGCCTGCCGAACAATTGCAGCGCCTGTATGCGGCCATGCGCTACAGCGTGATGAACGGTGGCAAGCGCGTGCGGCCATTGCTCGCCTATGCCGCCTGCGAAGCCTTCGGCACGCCGGCCGAGCAAGCCAACGGCGCAGCCTGTGCGGTCGAGCTGATCCACGCTTATTCGCTGGTTCATGATGACCTGCCGGCGATGGACGATGACGACCTGCGCCGCGGTCAGCCGACCACCCACAAGGCGTTTGACGAAGCCTGTGCGATTCTCGCCGGCGACGGTTTGCAGAGCCTGGCCTTCACCGCCCTGCTCGACCCGGGCCTGAGCCCGCAAGCCGACTCGATCCGCCTGGCCATGGTGCAAACCCTGGCCAACGCTGCCGGCCCTGCCGGCATGGTCGGCGGCCAGGCCATCGACCTCGGCTCGGTCGGGATCAAGCTGGATCAGCAGGCGCTGGAATACATGCACCGGCACAAAACCGGTGCCTTGATCGAAGCCAGCGTGCGCCTTGGCGCCCTGGCCAGCGCCCGCGCCGATCAAGCACAGCTGGATGCATTGCAGGTGTATGCACGCGCGGTTGGCCTGGCCTTCCAGGTGCAGGACGACATTCTCGATGTCGAGAGCGATACCGCGACCCTGGGCAAACGCCAGGGTGCTGACATAGCTCGTGACAAACCAACATACCCGGCCCTGCTGGGGCTGGACGCAGCCAAAGCCTATGCCGGCGAACTGCGTGACCAGGCCCTGGCGGCGCTGAGCGGCTTTGGCGAGCACGCCGAACCCCTGCGTGCGCTGGCCCGCTATATCGTCGAGCGCCGCCACTGACAGTACTGGCAGTACCCGCTCGCGTTGCATTGGCAGCGCGGCGGCTGAACCTGTGTGAATGGGCAGTTTGCCGAACAATGGGGTAAACTGCCGGGTCTTCAAACCTATAACGACTCGCCTGATGCCCACGACGTTTCAAGAGATCCCCCGCGAACGCCCGGCCACTCCGCTGCTGGACCGCGCCGACACGCCCGCCGGCCTGCGCCGGCTGGCCGAAGCCGACCTGGAGAACCTGGCCGACGAGTTGCGCCAGGAGTTGCTCTATACCGTAGGCCAGACCGGCGGGCACTTTGGTGCCGGCCTCGGTGTGATCGAGCTGACCGTAGCCCTGCACTACGTGTTCGATACCCCCGATGATCGTCTGGTCTGGGACGTCGGCCATCAGGCCTATCCGCACAAGATCCTAACCGGCCGTCGCCAGCGCATGCTCAGCCTGCGCCAGAAGGACGGCATCGCCGCCTTCCCGCGTCGCTCCGAGAGCGAGTACGACACCTTTGGCGTGGGCCATTCCAGCACCTCGATCAGCGCTGCGCTGGGCATGGCCATCGCCGCCCGCCTGCAAAACAGCGCGCGCAAGTCGATTGCGGTGATCGGTGACGGCGCACTGACCGCCGGCATGGCCTTCGAGGCGTTGAACCACGCCCAGGAAGTCAACGCCGACATGCTGGTGATCCTCAACGACAACGACATGTCGATCTCGCGCAACGTCGGTGGCTTGTCCAACTACCTGGCCAAGATCCTCTCCAGCCGCACCTATGCGAGCATGCGCGAAGGCAGCAAGAAGGTCCTCTCGCGCCTGCCCGGCGCCTGGGAAATCGCCCGCCGTACCGAAGAGTACGCCAAGGGCATGCTGGTCCCTGGCACCCTGTTCGAAGAGCTCGGCTGGAACTACATCGGCCCGATCGATGGCCACGACCTGCCGACCCTGATCGCCACCTTGCGCAACATGCGTGACCTCAAGGGCCCGCAGTTCCTGCACGTGGTGACCAAGAAGGGCAAGGGTTTCGCTCCGGCCGAGGTCGACCCGATCGTCTATCACGCCATCACCAAGCTCGAACCCGCCGACAAGCCAGTAGTGCCGCAGCAAGCCAGCGGGCCGAAGTACTCGGCAGTGTTCGGCCAGTGGTTGTGCGACATGGCGGCTGCCGACCCGCGCCTGGTGGGTATCACCCCGGCGATGAAAGAAGGCTCCGACCTGGTTGCGTTCAGCGAGCGTTACCCCGAGCGCTATTTCGACGTAGCTATCGCCGAACAGCACGCGGTGACGCTGGCTGCCGGCATGGCCTGTGAAGGCGCCAAGCCGGTGGTGGCGATCTACTCGACGTTCCTCCAGCGTGGCTACGATCAGCTGATTCACGACGTGGCCGTGCAAAACCTCGATGTGCTGTTCGCCATCGACCGCGCCGGCCTGGTCGGCGAAGACGGCCCGACCCACGCTGGCGCTTACGATCTGTCGTACCTGCGCTGCATCCCCGGCATGCTGGTGATGACCCCGAGCGACGAGAACGAGCTGCGCAAGATGCTCAGCACCGGCCACCGTTACAACGGCCCGGCTGCCGTGCGTTACCCTCGCGGGACCGGCCCGAACACGCCGATCAGTGCCGACCTCGAGCCCATCGAGATCGGTAAAGGCGTGGTTCGCCGCCAGGGCAAAACCGTGGCCTTGCTGGTGTTCGGCGTGCAACTGAGCGAAGCCCTGCAAGTGGCTGAAAAGCTCGATGCGACCGTGGTCGACATGCGTTTCGTCAAACCACTGGACGAGGCCCTGGTGCTGGAACTGGCGGCCAACCACGAGCTGCTGGTGACCATCGAGGAAAACGCCATCATGGGCGGCGCTGGCGCTGCGGTTGGCGAATTCCTCAGCCGCGAAGCGGTGCTCAAGCAATTGTTGCACCTGGGCCTGCCAGATACCTACGTCGAGCACGCCAAACCTGCGCAGATGCTGGCTGAATGTGGGCTGGACGCAGCTGGCATCGAAGCTTCGGTGCGGGCCCGGATGGTCAAGCTCGGCTTGTGATTGCTGGGGCCGCTTTGCGGCCCCAAAGCGCCGTACGGAACCGTCATGAAACTCGCAACCCTGGCCACCCTCCTCTCCCTCCCCAGCACCCTGCTCGCCGCCGAACCCAGCCGCGATGACGCCCTGAAGCTGCCAGACGTACTGATCAGCGCCAGCCGCCAGGTCGAATCGCGCACCAGCACCGCTGCCGCCAATACCGTGTTCACTCGCAGCGACATCGACCGCCTGCAACCCTCCAGCGTGACTGACCTGCTGACCCGCGTGCCCGGGGTGCAGGTTGCCCCCACCGGCGGACGCGGCAGCCTGCCCGGGATATTCATCCGCGGCACCAAGGCCGCCCAGAGCCTGGTACTGGTCGATGGCGTGCGTATCGCCAATGCCACCTCCGGCGACAGCGGCCTACAGTTTCTCGACATCGATCAGATCGAGCGCATCGAAGTGCTGCGCGGCTCTCGTTCGGCGGTGTACGGCAGCGATGCCATCGGCGGAGTCATTCAGATCTTCACCCGGCGCAGCGGCGGCCCCGGCCTGCAGCCACGTCTGCGCGTTGCGGCCGGCAGCAACCAGACCTGGCAGCGCAGTCTGGGCTTGTCTGGGGGCAGCGACGCGACCCGTTTCAACCTCGGTGCCAGCCTCGACGAAACCGCCGGCATCGACTCGACCGGGCCGTCGCTGGCCAGCGATAGCGACCATGATGCCTACCGTAACCGTTCGCTCAACCTGAGCCTCAGCCACACGTTCAACGAGCGCTTCGAGGCGGGCCTGAACCTGCTCGACAGCAAAGGCCGCAGTGAATACGACAACCCGTTCGGCCGCTATGACTTCGCCAGCGGCCAGACCTTCGGCCAGCAGCCCTACACCGACTTCAACGTCAGCAGCCTGGGCAGCTATTTCGATGCACAACTGAGCGATGTTTGGCATTCGCGCCTTGAGCTGGCACACAGCGAGAACCGCGACGACAAACGCGACAAGTTCAGTGACGAGCGCTTTGTGTTCAACACCTACCGCGACCAACTGACCTGGCAGAACGACCTGACCCTGAGCGAGCAGCACGCGCTGCTGCTGGGTGGTGACTGGTATCAGGACCGCGTGCACGCCAACACCGAGCTGGATCAGGACAGCCGCTGGAACCGTGCCGCATTTGTGCAGCATCGCTATCAGGGTGAGCACTTCTCCAGCGAGCTTGGCGTGCGCCGTGATCAGAACCAGCAGTTCGGCGGCCAAACAACCTGGAGCGCCAGCCTGACGTTACCGGTCAATCAGGCCAACGATCTGCTGCTGTCCTACAGCGAAGGCTTCCGCGCGCCGACCTTCAATGACCTGTATTACCCGTCGTACAGCAATCCCGACCTCAAGCCGGAGCATTCCAAGACCGTCGAGCTGCAGTGGCGCAGCCAGCTCGGCAGCGACAGCCAACTGGAGGCGTCGCTGTACCGCACCGAATTGAGCGATGCGATCATCTTTGGCCAGGGCTCGATCCCGCGCAACGTTGCCAGCGCTCGGATCAACGGTGCCGAACTCGCCCTCAAACAGACGTGGGGTGCCTGGCACAGCCAGCTCGGCCTGGCCATGATCGACCCGCGTGACCGCGACAGCGGCCACACCCTCGCCCGCCGCGCGCGCCGCACGCTGAGCCTGGATCTGGACCGCCAGTACGAGCGCTTCGGCGTGGGCGCCAGCTGGCAAGCCGTCAGCAGCAGCTTTGATGACGAAGCCAACCGCAACAGATTGGCCGGCTATGGCTTGCTCGGCCTGCGCAGTAGCTGGGCCGCGAGTGATGAACTAAAGCTGGAGCTGAAGCTGGATAACCTGTTCGACAAAGGCTACAGCCGCGCGCTCTACAGCTACGACAACAGCGCCTACGCCTACCGCGAAGAAGGCCGCCGCTGGCTGTTCAGCGCGACCTGGACGCCGGCATTGTAGCGTCGAGCAAGGCGCACAGCTTGGCGGTGGCTTCGATCATCTGCCCGCTTGGGCGCTCCAAACCGTTGTCCGGCAGCACCAGCAGGTGACCGCCAGCCGTGGCCCTGAGCTGCGGCCAGGCCCGCCAGCTCGCCAGTTGGGCCTGTTCGCCCGCGACAATCACATCAGGGTTGCGCGCCAGCACCGACTCCACACTAACCAACGGCGCCGGCTGCGGCAGGTCGGCGAACACGTTGCGCGCGCCACATACACTCAGCGCATCGCTGACGATCTGCTTGCCGCCCAAGGTATACAGCGGCTTGTCCCAGACCTGATAGAACACGGTCAGCGGCTGCTCGCGATGGTAGCGTTGCCGCAGCTCTTGCAGGCGCTGGCGCAAGCCCGCCGCGTAGCGCTGGCCCTGTTCGGCCCGGCCGATACGGCTGGCGATGGCTTCGATGTGGCTGAGCAACTGCTCGAGCGTGGACACTTCGCCATCGTAGCTGGCGATGCCCAGCCGGCGCAGTTGCTCGCGCTGGGCGGGGGCCACGGCGCCGGGCCACAACAACAGCAAGTCCGGCCGCAGGCTGAGTAGGCGCTCCATGTCCAGTTGGCCCTGGCGACCCACCGACGGCAGCTGACGCAGCGCCGCTGGCCGCTCGCCGCCGTCGAGCACGCCCACCAGCAGGTCATCGGCGTGCAGTTCGAGCATGATTTCGCTCATCGACGGCGCCAGGCTGACCACCCGCAGTGGCTCGGCGGCAACGGTGCTGCCGAGCATCAGCAGCAGGCAGCAGAGCAGCCGCATCAACCCAGCTGACGCGGGATGCGATAGAGGTACAGGATCACCACGGTGGACAACGCCAGCAGCACCTGGGGCACTGCCTCCAGCCCGACCAGCACCGACAGTGCGGCGACCCAGGCGGGGATGCAGGCGTACAGCATGGCCAGGCGGCGTACCCGCGCCAGCTCGATCCAGGCCGCGGGCTCTTCGACGCTGCCGAGCACCTTGCTGGTGTGGATCAACGCGCGCTTGTACGCGGCAAACCGAGCGAGGCTAAGAAACATGGTCGCGGCGCCGGCGATGAACAGCGGCATCGCCAGCACCGGAATCAGGCCGTCACCGCCGCCAAACGCCCAGGCCATGATCGGCAGCGGCAGCAAGCCCAGCGCCAGGTACTGCCACCAGGTCAGGGCCAGCCGTCGCTTGACCTCGCTGCGGGTCACGCCTGCGGCACCTCACCCTGGTGCTCGGTGCCCATCATGTGGCCGAGCTTGCCGGCCTTGGTCGCCAGGTAATGGCTGTTGTGCGGGTTGTGACCGGTATGCAGCGGCACGCGCTCGGCAACGTTGATGGCCATGGCGGTCAGCGCCTTGACCTTGCGCGGATTGTTGGTCATCAGGCGCAGCGACTTGACGCCCAGGTGCTCGAGCATCGGCAGGCAGATGCCATAGTCGCGCTGGTCGGCGGCAAAGCCCAGGCGCTCGTTGGCCTCGACCGTGTCGGCGCCGCCATCCTGCAGTTCGTAGGCGCGAATCTTGTTCAACAGGCCGATACCGCGGCCTTCCTGACGCAGGTACAACAGCACGCCGCGGCCTTCGCGGGCAATCGCCTGCAGCGCAGCTTCAAGCTGCGAACCGCAGTCGCAACGCTGGCTGAACAGCGCATCCCCAGTCAGGCACTCGGAGTGCAGACGCCCGAGCACCGGCTCGCCATCAGCGATATCACCCAGGCTGAGCACGACGTGCTCGCGGCCCGTGGCTTCATCAAGAAAGCCATGCATGGTGAAGGTCGCAAAAGGAGTCGGAAGTTTCGAGGCGGCAACAAAGACGACGGGCACGTTGTGCTCCTGATTAGTAACTTGGAATTTCACGTGGGCCGATTGTATCAGCAGGCTGACAAGCGTGCGCACGGTGAATACCGTCGGTTAAGATCGAAAGGTTCGATGCTTAGCGAAGATGTGCTCAGCGAGGCTGGCTGTCGGCAGTGAACGGATAGGGCTGCTTCCACTTCTTGAAGACCGCTTCCAGCTCGCCGCTGCGCACCAGTTGCTGCATGCGTTGGTCAAACAGCGCACTCAGCGCCTTGCCTTGCTCATTGTGAGCAAAGGCAAGATAGAGCGGCAATTCTGCTACATGAGTGCGGCGAAAGCTGTCCGGCTTGGGCGCCTGGGCCTGGACGTACTCGACTTCTGTGAGTGAATCGACATAGAAGTCGACCCGGTTATGCTCGAGCATCGGCAGAATCCCTTCGCGGCGCTGGATTTCCCTGAACTCATGAACATTCGGCAAGTAACTGCCGTAGTCGTAGCCGCGCACCCAGGCCAAGCGATAGTCGCCGATATTGGCGGGGGTCGGCACGGGCTTGCTGGTCAGGCCCAGCGCATAGATATGATCGACATCGAAGTGCCAGCGCGGGTAGAGGTTGTCGTCGCTCTCCTGCTTGTAGGAGCCGACCCAGGCATCCGCCTCGCCACGTTTGACCAGGCCAATGGCACGGCTGTAAGGCGCGCTCTGGATGGACACCTTGACCCCGGCGGGCTCGAACACCTGGCGCAACACATCCCACGCCAGGCCAGTGCCGTCGGCGTTGGTGTAGTCGAGCCAGTCTTCACTGACCAGATGGATCTGGCCCAACTGAGGCTTGTCGCTGGCGTTGGCAACAGCGCCGCCAAGCAGCATCAGCAACAGCAGCACCGTCGTCCTTAACCCCATCTGCCACTCCCGTATCAGGCTACCGCCCAAACTAGAACCTGCATGCCCAGCCAGGCGAACACACCGGCGAGGATATCGTCGAGCATGATGCCGAATCCACCATGCACATGTTTGTCGATCCAGCGAATCGGCCACGGCTTGAGGATGTCGAAGAAGCGGAACATGAGGAACCCGGCCAGCAACCACTGCCAACCCTCCGGCACCAGCCACAGGGTGATCCACATACCGACCATTTCGTCCCAGACAATGCCTTCATGGTCGTGAACGCGCAAGTCGGTGGCGACCTTGCCGCACAGCCAGAAGCCGAACAGCATGGTCATACCCAGCAGCAGCCAGTAGCCCCAGTCGGGCAACATCTGCCACAGCGGAATGAACGGCAGCGCCACCAGCGAGCCCCAGGTGCCGGGGGCCTTGGGCAAAGTGCCGGAACCGAAGCCAAAGGCGATGAAGTGCCACGGGTTGCGCCAGACCGAAGGCGGAACGAACTCCGCAGGCACCTGATTGGGGTGGTCGGTCACGGTGTCTCCCTAAAATGTTGATAGCCGCGTTGTCGCGGGGTGATGTCCTGGCCGTGTTCGTCGCGCAAAATCACGCCTTCGCCAGCCACTGCCCGGCCGATGACATGCACCGCCAGGCCAGCGTCGCGCAGCGCGGGCAGTTGCTGCGCGGGCAAGGTGAACACCAGGACATAATCGTCGCCACCGGTCAGCGCCGCCTGGCGGGCTGCCGCTGGCCCTGAAAAAGCCACTAGAGCAGGTGACACTGGCACCTGGGCCAGGTTCACCTCGAGCGCCAGCCGGGATGCCTTGGCGATATGGCCGCAGTCGGCCAACAAGCCATCGGAGATATCCAGCGCCGCGGTGGCCTTGCCGCGCAGGGCCTGGCCCAAGGCAAACTGCGGCGAAGGTGACCAGTACTGTGCCAGCAGCGGCGCACTGATCTCGACCGCCGCTTCGCGCTCGCCCAGCACCAACGGCAAGGCGCCGGCGGCATTGCCCAGCTCGCCGCCCACACAGAGCAAGTCACCCACCTGCGCGCCCGAGCGCAGCAGGGCCTGCCCGGCCGGAACCCGGCCAAACACAGTCATGGTGATACTCAGTGGGCCGCGGGTGGTGTCGCCGCCAATCAGGCTCAGGCGGCAATGTCGCGCCATGCGATCGAGGCCTTCGGCATACGCCTTGAGCCACTGTTCGCTGACCTCGGGCAAGGTCAGCGCCAGGGTAAAGCCGACGGGCGTGGCACCCATGGCTGCCAGGTCACTGGCCGCTACGGCCAGCGAGCGCTGGCCCAGTAGCGAGGGGTCGCAGGCGTGCGGAAAATGCACGCCGGCGACCAAGGTATCGGTAGACACTGCCAACTGTGCGGCAGCCGGCAGGTCAAGCAGGGCACAGTCGTCGCCGATCCCCAACGCAACACCTTCGCCGCCCTGCGCACAGGGCGCGGCGGCGAAGTAATGACGGATCAGCTCGAACTCACCCATGGCTGGTCAGCGCCGCAATCAGCGCTTGAACGCCTTGACTTCCGCTTCACGGACCTGCGGCGCCAGCTTGTCGAGTACACCGTTGACGAACTTGTGGCCGTCGGTGGCGCCGAAGATCTTGGCCAGCTCGACGCCTTCGTTGATCACGACCCGGTAAGGTACGTCAACGCGCATCAGGAACTCCCAGGTGGACAGGCGCAGAACCGCCAGTTCAACCGGGTCGAGCTCTTCAAGCGGGGTGTCCAGGCAAGGCTTGAGCGCGGCATCGATGTCGTCTTTCTTCGCTGGAACCCCGTGCAGGATCTCGCGGAAATAAGCGCCGTCGATGTCAGAGAAATCGTTGTCGACGCGGAACTGCGCCTCGATTTCATTCAGCGATTGCTTGGCCATGTGCCACTGATAAAGCGCCTGGGTCGCGAGCTTGCGTGCTTCGCGACGCTTGGCGCTTTTCGATGGTTTGCCAGCATCCGCAGGTTTTGGATCGCGCGGGTTGAAACGATCGCTTTCGTCGCTAATCACTTGGCCTCCAACTGCGCCAGCAGGCTGACCATTTCCAGTGCGGACAGGGCAGCTTCAGCGCCTTTGTTGCCGGCTTTGGTGCCGGAACGTTCGATGGCCTGCTCGATCGAGTCGACGGTCAGTACGCCGAACGCGACTGGCACACCGAACTCCATCGACACCTGGGCCAGGCCCTTGGTGCATTCGCCCGCAACGTATTCGAAGTGCGGAGTACCACCACGGATCACGGCGCCCAGGGCGATGATTGCGTCGTAAGCGCCCTGCTGGGCGACTTTCTGTGCAACCAGCGGGATTTCGAAGGCGCCAGGAGCACGGATGATGGTGATGTCGCTTTCGCTGACGCCATGGCGTACCAGCGCATCAACGGCACCGCTCACCAGGCTTTCGACGACGAAGCTGTTGAAGCGGCCAACCACCAAAGCATAGCGACCTTTGGGGGCGATGAAGGTACCTTCGATGGTCTTCAGGATCATTGCGGTGTTCTCATTTTAAAGAGCGAGGCCGCCCTAGGCGGCCTGCAGGAGGGTTTGGACACGAGCGCCAGGGCGATTGGCGCGCCTGTGTCACTCAGAGGGCACGTATTCTACAACTTCCAGATCGAATCCGGATATCGCATTGAACTTCATCGGCGAGCTCATCAGGCGCATCTTGCGCACACCGAGGTCACGCAGGATCTGCGAACCGGCGCCAACCGTGCTGTAGGTGCTCGGCGTCTTGACCTGGGTTTCGCCGGCGCTTTCGCGGATATGCGCCAGCACCACGTCGCCATCGAGCGGGTGACCGAGCAGCAGCACTACGCCGCTGCCGGCCTCTGCCACGGCGCTCATGGCGGCGCGCAGGCTCCAGCGGCCGGGCTGTTTGACCATCAAGAGGTCGCGCAGCGGGTCCATGTTGTGCACCCGCACCAGGGTCGGTTCTTCGGCGCAGATCTTGCCCAGGGTCAGTGCCATGTGCACATCGCCTTCGACCGAATCACGGTAGGTGACGAGGTTGAACTGGCCCAGTTCGCTGTCCAGTGGCTGCTCGGTGACCCGCTGAACGGTACGTTCGTGGATCATGCGGTAGTGGATCAGGTCGGCGATGGTGCCGATCTTCAGGCCGTGCTCGGCGGCGAACACTTCCAGCTCGGCGCGACGCGACATGGTGCCGTCGTCGTTCATCACTTCGCAGATCACCCCGCTCGGCTCGAACCCGGCCATGCGCGCCAGGTCACAGGCCGCTTCGGTGTGGCCAGCGCGGGCCAGGGTGCCGCCAGGCTGGGCCATCAGCGGGAAGATGTGGCCAGGGCTGACGATATCGTCTGCCTTGGCATCCTTGGCTGCCGCGGCCTGCACGGTGCGCGCACGGTCGGCTGCGGAGATCCCGGTGGTGACGCCTTCGGCGGCTTCGATCGAGACGGTGAACTTGGTGCCGAAGCCCGAGCCATTGCGTGGCGCCATCAGCGGCAGCTTGAGGGTCTCGCAGCGCTCGCGGCTCATCGGCATACAGATCAGGCCACGGGCGTGCTTGGCCATGAAGTTGATGTGCTCGGGCTGGCAGCACTCGGCGGCCATGATGATGTCGCCTTCGTTCTCGCGGTCTTCGTCATCCATGAGGATGACCATCTTGCCTTGGCGGATGTCTTCGACCAGCTCTTCAATACTGTTGAGCGCCACGCGGCACCCCCTTCTCGATCAGGATTTCAGGTAGCCGTTGGCGGCCAGGAAGCTTTCGGTGATGCTACTGCCCTTGCTCGGTGCGGCAGCCTTGTCACCCAGCAGCAGACGCTCCAGGTAACGGGCCAGCAGGTCGACCTCAAGGTTCACCCGACGCCCGCTGCGGTAGTCGGCCATGATGGTTTCGGACAGGGTATGCGGCACGATGGTCAGCTCGAATTCGGCGCCATCGACCTCATTGACCGTCAGGCTGGTGCCGTCGACGGTGATCGAGCCCTTGTGGGCAATGTACTTGGCCAGCTCCTTGGGTGCGCGCACGCGGAACTGGATCGCGCGGGCGTTATCGCTGCGCGAGATGATTTCGCCGACGCCGTCGACGTGGCCGCTGACCAGGTGGCCGCCCAGGCGGGTGGTCGGGGTCAGGGCTTTTTCCAGGTTGACCGGGCTGCCGCTTTTCAGGTCGTTGAATGCGGTGCAGTCGAGGGTTTCGCGGCTGACGTCAGCCCAGAAGCCGTCGCCAGGCAGTTCCACCGCAGTCAGGCAGACGCCATTGACGGCAATGCTGTCGCCCATTTTGACGTCACCCAGGTCGAGCTTGCCGGTCTGGACGTAGACGCGCACGTCGCCGCCCTTGGGGGTCAGGCTGCGGATGGTGCCGATCGATTCGATGATGCCGGTGAACATTGGGTTCTCCTCGGAAACTGGGCGGCGTTGGGCCAGCCGGGCATTATACGCCGGCGGCCGGCTGGGGGATGGCTGTGACTCGCCAGTCATCGCCCACCGCGCGCATTTCGGTGATTTTCAGTCGCGGCGCTTCGCTCATCTTCGCCAGCGGCCAGTCCAGTAATGGCCGGGCCTGGGAGCCAAGGAAGGTGCCGGCAACAAACAATTGGTATTCGTCGATCAAACCGAGCTGGGCAAACGCGCCGACCAAACCGGCGCCCGCCTCCAGCAGAATCTCGTTGGTCCCGCGCGCCGCCAGGGCGCTGAGCAGGGCTGGCAGATCCACCCGGCCATCGGCGCCGGGCAACTGCAGCAGCTCATGGCCGGCCTCGGCATAGCGTGGGTCAGCGGCGGCGCCGGTGACCACCAGTACCGGCCCGGCCTGGAACAAAGGCGCAGTCAGCGGCAGGCGCAGGCGGCTGTCGATCAGCACCCGCAGCGGTGGCCGTGACAAGGCCAGGGCGGTGGTATCAGGGTCCAGGCCCAGCTCGCCGCCGCGCACGGTCATCCGCGCATTGTCGGCCAGCACACTGCTGGCGCTGGTCAGCACCACGCTGGAGCGCGCACGCAGGCGTTGTACCGCTGCGCGGGCGGCAGCGCCGGTAATCCACTGGCTTTCACCACTGGCCATGGCGGTGCGTCCGTCCAGGCTCATCGCCAGCTTGGCGCGGACGAACGGCAGGCCGTGCTCCATGCGTTTCAGGAAGCCGGGATTGAGCGCACGCGCTTCTTGCTCGAGCACGCCACTGACAACCTCGATACCGGCCTCGGCCAGGCGCCGCAGACCTCGCCCGGCGACTTGCGGGTTAGGGTCCTGCATGGCGGCGACCACCCGGGCCACCCCGGCCTTGACCAGCGCTTCGGCACACGGCGGGGTGCGCCCGTGGTGGCTGCACGGTTCAAGGGTGACATAGGCGCAGGCGCCCTGGGCGCGCTCGCCGGCCTGGCGCAGGGCATGCACTTCGGCGTGCGGCTCGCCGGCGCGCACATGCCAGCCCTCGCCGACCACCTCGCCATCACGCACGATGACGCAGCCAACGCGCGGATTGGGATGGGTGCTGTACTGGCCTTTGCGGGCCAGTTGCACGGCCAGGGCCATGTAGTGGGCGTCGAGAATTGCGGTCGGGCTGGGCATGTTTACTCTTTGCCCGGCTGGCGCGCCAGGCGGTCGATTTCTTCGCGGAATTCGTCAAGGTCCTGGAAACGCCGGTAGACCGAGGCAAACCGAATGTAGGCGACTTCGTCGAGTTGACGCAGCGCCTCCATGACCAGCTCTCCGACCACCAGCGACTTGACCTCGCGCTCGCCGGTGGCGCGCAGCTTGTGCTTGATCTGCGCCAGCGCTGCTTCCAGGCGCTCGACGCTGACCGGGCGCTTTTCCAGCGCGCGCTGCATGCCGGCTCGCAGCTTGTCTTCGTCGAATGGCTGGCGGGTGCCGTCTTGCTTGATCAGCCGCGGCAGTACCAGTTCGGCGGTTTCGAAGGTGGTGAAGCGCTCGCCGCAGGCGACGCATTCGCGCCGGCGACGCACTTGTTCGCCCTCGGCGACCAGGCGCGAGTCGATGACCTTGGTGTCGTTGGCACCGCAAAAGGGACAGTGCATGGTGGCAGGCAACAAAAAAAGGGAGGGCCATGGTAGCGCATCCGACTGGCAAGACAAGCCAAAGGGGTTACCATCCACTCAAATCTGCCCCTGAAGGACTTCTCCATGCACTTTCGAGCGCTCGTCGTGCTCTGCCTCGCTGGCCTGATGACGGCCTGCAGCAGCGATAAACCTAAAAACGAACCGGTGCCCGCAACGCCGGCGCCGAAAACGGTGAAAAAGGCCCCGGCGCTCGGCCCGCTGCCGGCTTATCAACGGGAAATCAGCGGCAGCCTGCAAGACGTGCCAGCGGGTGCCGAGGTCGAACTGGCATTGCTGGTGATCGACGAACGTGATCGCCCGCAGCGGCTGCTGGCCAGCAGCACCCTGACCGGTACCGGTCAGGACCTGCCCTACCAACTGCGCTTCAACCCGGAAGCATTCCCGGCCGGTGCCCGCGTCGAGTTGCGCGGTCGCGCCAGCCGCTCGGGTCAGTTGATCATGCACCTGCCGCCACAGCGCATCGTCCAGGCTACGAGCCAGGCCACCGGCCCGCTGCGCTTCGAGAAAGCCCCGTAAATGGCGCCAGTGCAGTTGCAGCATGCGCTCAGCGGTCTGATCGGCGAAGCGCAGCTGGTTGCCACTGCGCTGCCGGAGTGCGCGCTGAAACTGTGGCTGCTCGGCGCCGACAACATGCACCGCGCATTCACCCGCGAAGAGACCCAGCGCATCCTCGAAGAGCCGCCGTACTGGAGCTTCTGCTGGGCCAGCGGCCTGGCCATGGCCCGCTACCTGGCGGCCAATCCACAGTGGGTCGAGGGCATGCGCGTGCTCGACTTTGGCGCCGGTTCGGGCATTGCCGGGATCGCCGCAGCGCGGGCGGGTGCTGTCGAGGTGGTTGCCTGTGACCTTGATCCGCTGGCCTTGGCCGCGTGCCGAGCCAATGCTGCGCTGAACCAGGTCGAGCTCGGCTACAGCAGTGATTTTTTTGCCGAGGCCGACCGCTTCGATCTGATTCTGGTGGCTGATGTGTTGTACGACCCGGCCAACCTGCCGTTGCTCGATGGTTTTCTCAGCCGTGGCCGCCAGGTGCTGGTGGCCGACTCGCGGGTGCGCAATTTCAGCCACCCGCTGTACCGTCAGTTGGACGTGCTAGAAGGCTTGACCCTGCCCGACCTGGCCGAACCGCACGAATTCCGCCGGGTCAGCCTGTACCACGCCAGCCGCGAGCCTTTATAGTGGTGTCATTCAGAGATTTGCGAGAGTTGCGATGAGCCAAGCCCCCGATACCAACGCCCTGCCGTACATTTTCGATGCTACCGACGCCAACTTTCAGCAGTTGGTCATCGAGAACTCCTTCCACAAACCGGTGCTGGTGGATTTCTGGGCCGAGTGGTGTGCGCCATGCAAGGCGCTGATGCCGTTGCTGGCCAAGATAGCCGAGGGTTATCAGGGCGAGCTGTTGCTGGCCAAGATCAACTGCGACGTCGAGCAACAGGTGGTTGCCCAGTTCGGTATCCGCAGCCTGCCAACCGTGGTGCTGTTCAAGGACGGTCAGCCGGTCGACGGCTTTGCCGGTGCGCAGCCCGAATCGGCGATTCGCGCCCTGCTCGAGCCGCACGTGCAGATGCCTGCCGCGCCGACTGCCTCGCCACTGGAAGAAGCCAAGGCGCTGTTTGCCGAAAGCCGCTTTGCCGAGGCCGAAGCGACCCTCAAGCTGTTGCTGGGCGAAGACAACAGCAATGCCGAGGCGTTGATCCTGTACGGCCGTTGCCTGGCCGAGCGTGGCGACCTGAGTGAAGCTGAGGCCGTGCTGGGTGCGGTCAAGAGCGACGAGCACAAGGCAGCGTTGGCCGGCGCCAAGGCGCAGCTGACCTTCTTGCGCCAGGCCGCCAGCCTGCCGGAAGCCGCCGAGTTGAAGAGCCGTCTGGCGCAGAACCCTGAGGACGACGAAGCCGCTTATCAGCTGTGCATTCAGCAGTTGGCGCGCCAGCAGTACGAAGCGGCGCTGGATGGGTTGCTCAAGCTGTTCCAGCGTAATCGGGGTTATGAAAGCGGATTGCCGCACAAGGCGCTGTTGCAGGTGTTCGAGCTGCTCGGCAATGAGCACCCGCTGGTTACCGCGTATCGGCGCAAGTTGTTTGCCTTGATGTATTGAGGCGCATATCGGCCCGACGGTCTGCGGGGCCGCTGCGCGGCCCTTTCGCGACACAAGGCCGCTCCTACAGGCCGGCGGTGAGCCATGAGCAACTCGGTCGCCTGTAGGAGCGGCCTTGTGTCGCGAAAGGCCAGCGTAGCTGGCCCACTATGCTTCAACCGATCCAGTGATAAACAGGCGCATCCCCCGCGCTTTCCACCCTCACCTCAGCACTGTGACGCAAACGCACCAGCAGCCGCTTGCCCGCCGCCGTGCTGCCGGTCAACTGCTCCAGTTGCTCAAGTAATTCTGGCCCAGTCATCTGTCCGGCCACGCGCAAGGCTTCGCGCGCAGCTTGCCACTGGTCATCGTTCTGCCGCACCGCCGGTGCCGGCGTTGCCTTTTCCGCCGGCGCAGCCAACTCCCCCTGACGCCCAAGCTGCGCCCATTCCGCCGGCTCCAGCTCGATGGTCAGGTCCACCGGCCACTCGCCGATCGTTCCTCGTATTCTCACCTTGGCTTCCTCGCTCACAATTGCCTGGTGCCCATGCTCCCACGACATGAAACCTTCGCCAAGCGGCTGGCAGTCGCCAGAAAAATTGTTATAACATTACCAAATCATTCGCCCTGCTCTCTGGAGTTGTCCATGCGCCGTCTGTTGCTTGCACTGCCCTTCGCCCTGCTGCCCCTGGCCGTGGCGCATGCCCACGATGAGCATGATCACGACCACACCGCGCTGGGCGCCCATGAACACGGCGTGGCCAAACTCGACGTAGTACTGGATGGCAACACCCTCGAGCTTGGCCTGGACAGCCCGGCGATGAACCTGGTGGGTTTTGAACACGCCGCCAGCAGAGATGCCGACAAGGCCAAGGTAGCCAGCGTACGCCAGCAACTGGAGCAGCCGCTGCAGCTGTTGGGTCTGGCCAAGGACGCTGGCTGCAGCATCGACGCGCAGGAGCTGCAAAGCCCGCTGTTCGACGCACCAGCAGCCGCTGCCGGCAAAACCGAGAAACACGCCCACAGCGATATCGAAGCGCACTATCAGTTCACCTGCAGCAACCCGAGCAAACTCGCCAGCATCGACCTCGCGCCGCTGTTCAAGGCTTACCCGGCGATGCAGAAGATCAACGTGCAGTTGATTGGCCCTAATGGCCAAAAAGGCCTTGAAGCAACGCCGACCACTGCGACGGTCGCGTTCTGAATGAGCCAGGCGTTGATCGAACTGCGTGATCTGCTGTTCGCCTGGCCCGGCCAGGCGCCGCTGCTGGATATCCCGCAGTTTCGCCTGGAAGCGGGCGAAGCGCTGTTTCTCAAGGGCCCCAGCGGCAGCGGCAAGACCACCCTGCTCGGCCTGCTTGGCGGTGTGAACCTGCCGGCGCAGGGCAGCGTGCGCCTGCTCGGTCAGACCTTGGCCGAGCTGGGCCAGGGCGCGCGCGATCGCTTCCGCGTCGATCACACCGGCTACATTTTTCAGCAGTTCAACCTGCTGCCGTTTCTGTCGGTGCGGGAAAACGTCGAACTGCCTTGTCGTTTTTCTGCCAGCCGCGCCGAGCGTGCCCGCCAGCGCCATGGCAGCGTCGATCAGGCCGCCACGCAACTGCTCGCGCACCTGGGCCTGACTGACCCGGCAATGCTCGCGCGGCGCGCCGATAGCCTGTCGATCGGCCAGCAGCAACGAGTAGCCGCGGCCCGGGCGCTGATCGGCCAGCCGGAGCTGGTGATCGCCGACGAGCCAACCTCGGCGCTCGATGCCGACACCCGCGAGGCCTTTATCCGGCTGCTGTTCGACGAATGCCGCGCTGCCGGCTCCAGCCTGTTGTTCGTCAGCCACGACCAGAGCCTGGCGCCGCTGTTCGATCGACACCTGTCACTGGCCGAACTCAATCGCGCCGCCGCGCCCCGGGAGGCCTGATGTACCTGCTCCGCCTTGCTCTGGCCAGCCTCGCCAACCGGCGCTTCACGGCCTTTCTTACCGCCTTCGCGATTGCCCTGTCGGTCTGCCTGCTGTTGGCCGTGGAACGGGTCCGCACCGAAGCCCGCGCCAGCTTTGCCAGCACCATCAGTGGCACCGACCTGATCGTCGGCGCCCGCTCGGGCTCAGTCAACCTGCTGCTGTACTCGGTGTTTCGCATCGGCAACGCCACCAACAACATCCGCTGGGACAGCTATCAACACTACGCCAGCGACCCGCGGGTGAAGTGGGCGATCCCGATTTCGCTGGGCGACTCGCATCGCGGCTATCGGGTGATGGGCACCAGTACCGATTACTTCAGCCACTACCAGTATGGCCGGCGCCAGCACCTGGAACTCAGCCAGGGCCGGCCGTTTGCCGATAACCCGTTCGACGTGGTGCTGGGCGCCGAAGTCGCCGAGGCACTGCACTACAAACTCGGCGACAAGCTGGTGCTGGCCCATGGCGTAGCGGCGATCAGCCTGGTCAAACACGATGACAAACCGTTCACTGTGGTCGGCGTGCTCAAACGCACCGGCACCCCGGTTGACCGCACCCTGCACATCAGCCTGGCCGGCATGGAGGCCATTCACGTCGACTGGCACAATGGCGTACCGGCTCGCGGCGCCGGCCGCATCAGTGCCGAGCAAGCGCGCGGCATGGACCTGCAACCGACTGCGATCACCGCCTTCATGCTTGGCCTGAACAACAAGATCGCCACTTTCAGCGTGCAGCGCGAGATCAATCAGTACGCCAACGAGCCGTTGCTGGCGATTCTCCCGGGCGTGGCCCTGCAGGAGTTGTGGAGCCTGATGGGGACCGCCGAGCAAGCCCTGTTCGTGGTTTCGTTGTTTGTCGTGCTGACCGGCTTGATCGGCATGCTCACGGCGATTCTGACCAGCCTCAACGAGCGCCGCCGGGAGATGGCCATTCTGCGCTCGGTGGGTGCTCGGCCCTGGCATATTGCCGGCCTGCTGGTCCTCGAGGCGCTGGCGTTGGCGGTAGCCGGTATCGTCGCCGGGCTTGGCCTGCTGTATGCCGGCATCGCTCTGGCTCAGGGCTACGTGCAGGCCAACTATGGCATGTACCTGCCACTGGCCTGGCCGAGTAGCCATGAATGGACGCTGCTGGCTATCATCCTCGGCGCAGCGTTGCTGATGGGCAGCGTGCCGGCCTGGCGTGCCTATCGGCAGTCATTGGCTGATGGTCTGTCGATTCATTTGTGAGTGATTACCATGCGTCTGCCCCGCCTTAGCGCTCAGTTCCCGCGCTGCCTCATGCTACTGGTGCTGCTCTTCAGCTCGCCGGTGTGGGCGGCTGAGCCGCGCGAGCTGGATTGGCCGGCATTGATCCCCGAAGGCGCGCCAGTGCAAGCCCCGCAGCTGGCGCCGCTGCACGACCTGTCGCAGATCGGCAACGCGCTGGCGGCCGAGTCCGCGCCGCCAGCACCCCAGCAATCGGCCAATGCTCCGGTGGTGCAGGCGCTGGACAATCAGCAGGTCAAGCTGCCGGGCTATATCGTGCCGCTGGAAGTCAGTGAAGAAGGCCGTACCACCGAGTTTTTGCTGGTACCGTATTACGGCGCCTGCATTCACGTGCCGCCACCGCCGTCGAATCAGATCGTGCATATTTTCAGCGAGATGGGCGTACGCGTCGAAGACCTGTACCAACCGTACTGGATCGAAGGGCGTATGCAGGTCAAAGCCAGCAGCAGCGAGCTGGCTGACGCCGGATACCAGATGGAAGCCGAAAAAATCTACGCCTACGAACTGAAATAAGCCCGCAGGACGGCTATGCCGCGCTTCGTTGAGCTGGGTCAAACATTTGGTTTAAGCGCCTCCGTACCATTAGGCCATTGATTACCAATGTCCTTTCGGAGCTTCCATGAACAAGTCCTTGCTCGGCGCCTCGCTCGTCGCCCTGGCCCTCGTTGCGCCTGCTGCCCACGCTCACCAGCCGGGTGATTTCATTGTCCGCGCCGGCGCCATCACCACCGCGCCCAACGAAAGCAGCGGCGACTTGCGCTTCGACGGCAACAAGGTAGCCGGCACCAAGGCAACCCTGACCAGCGACACGCAGCTGGGCCTGACCTTCGCTTACATGCTCAGCGATCACATCGGCGTCGAGCTGCTGGCGGCCACGCCGTTCCAGCACACCGTTGGTGTCAAGGGCCTGGGCGGCGGCCTGGATGGCAAGCTGGCCGACATCAAGCAACTGCCACCGACCCTGTCGCTGCAGTACTTCCCGATGGACCCAGCCTCCAAGTTCCAGCCGTACGTAGGCGTGGGCATCAACTACACCCTGTTCTTCGATGAAGACCTGAGCAGCGCGCGCAAGCAGCAAGGCTTCAGCAACTTGAAAATGCAGGACTCGATCGGCATCGCCGGCCAGGTCGGCATGGACTACATGATCACCGACAACGTGCTGGTCAACGCCTCGGTCTGGTACGTCGACATCGACACCAAAGCCACCGTCGACGGCCCTGCCGCACTGGGCTACAGCAAGACCAAGGTCGACGTTGAAGTCGATCCATGGGTGTACATGGTCGGTATTGGCTACAAGTTCTGATCGTTGCTGCATGACAAAGCCGTTGCCATCAGGCAGCGGCTTTTTGCTGTCAGCGCTGGCCATTGCCTGTTTGCCAGCGCAGATACAGCCAATAAATCAAGGCCAGTGCGCTGAACCCCGCGCCCACTGCGCACACGGCCATCCAGCCCCAGCGCGCATAGACCCAGCTCGCCGCTACCGCCCCCACCCCGCTGCCCAGCGAATAACAGCACATGTAGGCCCCGATCAGGCGGCTGGCCATCTCACTGCGCCCTTTCAGCAGCAATGTCTGGTTGGTGACGTGCACCGCCTGAACGGCAAAATCGAGCACTACTACGCCCAGCACCAGCGCCAGCAATGAGTATTCAAGAAAGGCCGTGGCTACCCACGACAGCAGCAACAGCAGCAAGGCCACGCCTGTGGTTCGCTGCGCGTGGCCCTGGTCAGCCAGACGCCCGGCACGTGACGCTGCCATCGCACCGGCGATTCCGGCCAGGCCAAACAGGCCGATCTGGGTATGGCTCAGCGCCAGCGCTGGTGCGCTCAGCGGCAGTACCATTGCACTCCACAGCACGCTGAAAGCGGCGAAGGTCAGCAAGGCCAACAGCCCACGCTGGCGCAACAGCCGATCGTGTCGATACAGACCGACAACCGACGCCAGCAATTGCCAATAGCTGGCGCTGCGGGCGCCTGGCTGCGCGCTCGGCAACTTGCGCCAGAGCAGCAAAGCCATCAACAGCGCCAACCCGGCAGCAACAAAATAGACACTGCGCCAGCCGGCAACGTCGGCGAACCCACCAGCCACCAGCCGCGCCAGCAAGATGCCCAGCACCACGCCGCTGGTGACCTGGCCGACCACGCGCCCCTGCTCCTGCGCTGTCGCCAAGGTCGCGGCATGCGCCACCACCACCTGCACCACAACCGCCAGCAGCCCGACCAGGCTCATCGCCAGCAGCAATACGGCCCAGTCCTGCGCCAGCCCGACCGCCAGCAGCGCCGCGGCCGAGAGCAGCAGTTGACAGACGATCAAGCGCTTGCGCTCGAACACATCGCCCAATGGCACGACCAGCAACAGGCCAACCGCATAGCCGGCCTGAGTCGCGCCGACGACCAGCCCGACCTTGCCCGTTGCCACCCCCAGGCTGGTCGCCATCGACTCGAGCAACGGTTGAGCGAAATACACCGAGGCCACAGCCAGTGCACAGGTCACGGCAAGCAACAGAGTGAGTGAGCGGGTAAGTGGCGCAGGGCTGAACGCGGTCATGGCAGGCACTCGAAAACTGGTTTCATATTGAAACCACTTACTGGCCTTCTAGCAAATGTGGTTTTAATCTGCAACCAGATAAACAAGCGAGGTTGTCGCCATGCTGGACCCGATCAACAACCAATGCCCCGTGGCACGCGCGCTGCTGGTGCTCGGTGATCGCTGGGCGCTGATGATTCTGCGTGATGCGTTCGATGGCCTGCGCCGCTTCAGTGAGCTGCAGAAGAGCCTCGGGCTGGCGAAGAACATCCTCTCCTCGCGCCTCAAGCTGCTGGTAGAAACCGGCCTGCTGACCCTGCAACCCGCCTCGGATGGCAGCGCGTACAAGGAGTACGTGCTGACCGACAAGGGCCGCGCGGTGTTTCCCATCGTGATTGGCCTGCGCCAGTGGGGCGAGCAATTTCTATTCGAAGCCGGCGAAACCCGCTCGCAACTGCTCGACAGTGCCCACGGCCAACCTTTGCAGACACTGCAGGTGCAAGCCAGGGATGGCCGCGTGGTGGGGCCGGACGATTGCCTGCGGCGGGTGGTGCGGCATGGGGTGAAGCCAGGTCGCGGCTAATTACGTAGCCAGGGAGCCGGGAATTATCCGCGAGCAGTCGGGTCGTTAGCGCGGTGTCGAGTGCGCTGGGGCCGCTGCGGGCGCCAGCGATCTCAAGCCAGAGATAAACACAGAGACCTTGAAGCGGATGGGTTTCAGTGCGAAACCAGTGCTCTGCTGACACCCAGCTCCATATCATCGATCAGGGCCTTGGCGAGCTCACTCAATATTCGTACAGCGCTCCCTGCTTGCCGATCATTCTCCATCTCCGCCTCTGTAGCGAGATGGCGGATACAGCCCAGGAGTACGGATAGCTCCGAGAACGCCTGATCAAGTGGCACATCACGCTGTACGCAGAAAAGGTTCTGGCAAGGTGTCTGGCCTTGAGTTTTGCGGTGCTTGATATCGGTTTTCATGACACCGCCTCCTTGTCCCTGGCATGCGCAACCAACGCAAGTATCAACTGGTTGAGCACCTCTATGACCTCCAGCAAGTACATGTGGATGCCAATAGGCTCACCGAAAAGATTGGCTTTGATTGTTCCGTTCAAGCAGTCGAGCAGCTTGTCGACCTGGGCGAGCGCATCTTCCACGCTGAGTTCGGCGTTAATCAGGAAATAGGGTACTGGCGGATCCGGGACGAGCTTTTTCATGGTCAGGTCTCTTGTGTGTTCACAGAAAACCACCACCGTCGCTCTTCTCACGGATTGAGGGTGGCAGCCGTGCACAGGGTGAGAAACCGAGACACAAGAGAAACCCGGCCAGACCGAAGTCTGCCCGCGCACGGCTGCCATAAACTGGCCGTAATTTGTGTTGTCGGGTTCTCACACCCGGTCACCACTTCTGGCGACCCTGTGACATTAGGACTGAGGTGATTCCCCGACAACTGAGCTGCTTCCGAAAGACGCGTAGGATAATTCCTAGACGGGCTTTTGCAGAAGCATTTGGATTTGATTTCAGAAAGGTCTGACGCGCAGATGGGTTTCCCGCAGGCCTGAGCGACCTGCAGAACGGTGCTTAGCCCCTGCCCAACAGCTTGGCCAAACCTTCGACCATCGGCGTTGGTTGAGGGAAGTTGAAGCGTGCCAGCAAGCGCGCGTTGTCGGCACGGGAGTGGCGGATGTCGCCCGAGCGGGCTTCGCCGTAGCTGATTTCCGGCAGGCTGCCAATGACGTCGCGCAGCGCGGCCAGTAGCTGATTCAGCGAGGTGGCCTGGTTCAGGCCGATGTTCACTGCGCCCTCTTCCACCTGCGGTTGCTCGAGGGCCTGGACCATGACCTGGACCAGATCACCAACATAGAGGAAGTCGCGGGTCTGCTCGCCGTCGCCAAATACCTTGATCGGCAAGCCTTGGGTAGCGCGCTCGCTGAAGATGCTGATCACCCCGGAATACGGCGAGGACGGATCCTGGCGCGGGCCGAAAATGTTGAAGAAGCGGAAGATCACCGGCTCCAGGCCATGCTGGCGGCGGTAGAAATCCAGGTACTGCTCGCTGGCAAGTTTGTCCACTGCGTAAGGTGTCAGCGGCGCCTTGGGGGTATCTTCGGCAATCGATTGGCCTTCGCCATTGTTGCCATACACCGCGGCGCTGGACGCAAACAGCACCCGACGCACGCCATTCAGGCGCATGGCTTCGCAGACATTCAGCGTGCCGATGAAATTGCTCTGGTGGGTTTTCACCGGGTCATCCACCGAGGCCTGCACCGAGGCCACGGCAGCCAGATGCACAACGGCGCGGCAGCCAGCGGCAGCACGGGCGACCAGAGCGGCGTCGGCGACATCGCCTTCGATCAGCTCCAGGCCGGGATGCTGCAACTGCAGGTTGGCGCGCTTGCCGGTGGACAGGTCGTCAAGGATACGCACCGCATAGCCTTTGCCCAGCAAGGCGTCGGACAGGTGCGAGCCGATGAAGCCCGCGCCGCCGGTGATCAGAATAGGGGCGTCAGCCATGTCGGTAGAATCGGTCCAGTAAAGGCGCCAGGCCCGAGCGCCAGGCGCGCGGCTTGATGCCGAAGGTATGAAGGATCTTCTTGCAGGCCAACACCGCATTTTGCGGCTCTTCGCTGGCATCCGGCCGTGCCGCATGGGCCTGGGCGGTCGGTGCCTGCACTGCGAGCTGGCGCCATTGCTGTGCTTCGGCAAGGATCGCCTGGCCCAGCGCCAGCGGCGTGGTCGCCTCGTTGCCGGCGTAGTGATAGGTGCCCCACAGCGGCGCGGCGCAGTCGAGTTGCTTGAGTACCGAGAGGATGACCCGGGCCGCATCGTCCACTGGCGTCGGATTGCCGCGGCGATCGTCCGCCAGGAGCAATTCCTGCGGCTGCTCGGCGCGGGTCAGGAAGCGCCCGAGGGTGCCATCGATGCTCTCGTCCAGCACCCAGCCAAAGCGCAGCAGCACATGCTGCGGGCAAGTTGCGCGCACGCTCTGCTCGACCCGCCACAGCGCCTGGCCGCGGCTGCCCAGGGGCACCGGCTCGTCCTTTTCGCTGTAGGCAGTGGCCCGCGAGCCATCGAACACGCGATAGCTGGAAGGTTGCACGAGGATCATTTCGTGGTGCTGGCACAGCTCGGCCAGACGCTCGACTGCGCGCTCTTGCTGGGCGAGGCGCTGTTCGCTGACCGCCTCGGCCTGGAACCAGTCGAAGTAATAGGCGAGGTTGATCACCACGTTGGGGCGGTGTTCGTCCAGCAGCAGGGTCAGGCTGGCCGGATCCCAGCCGTTGTCCGGCGGACGCGGCGCCAGGAATCCGATGTCTTCCTCGGCCCCGAGACGAATCAGCGCTTGCCCGAGGGCATTGCCACCACCCAACAGCATCAGGCGCATACGCATAGGGTAAAAAAGTCCGCTCAGATCGTTGGAAGAAAAAGCATTTTGCGGTTTCCGACAGGGGAAGTCCAACGCCTGCTGGATTGCGGCGTTGCTCGGCACTGCAGTGGCGCACTTCGCAAGGCTGTTATCGACCTATACTGAGCGCGCCATCCCCTGCTCAGCGCGAAGGTCCAAATGCCCACCGAATCCATCGCTGCACACCGTTCGACCTGGCAGTACGACGAGGCAGCGCCCGGCGCAGAGCGGTTCATCGAACAGTCGTTCGACGGCTATCGGCAGCAGGCACGACTGCTGGTGCCCGATGTTGCACACGCCCCGCCCGCCTTTATCGTCGGTGGCGCACGCTCGGACTTCACCCGCCTCAACCCGTTGCTGTATCGCCTGCAGGCGCAGGGCATCGGCTCGCTCAGCGGTAACCTGTCCGGCCACAGCCTGGCCAGCCAACCGGGCGCCGCCGCGCCGTCGCTGCACACCAATCTGCACGAGGCACTGAGCTTTCATCAGCATATCGCCGAGCAGTGCCATACCCTGATCGGCCATAGCCTTGGTGCAGCCATTGCGCTGAAGATGGCCGCGCAGTTGCCAAGCATCTCCAAACTGGTGCTGATCTGCCCGGCGGTTTACCCGGACGCGGCGCACCAGGCGCCGTTCGGCCCGGCGTTCACCGCAGCGATTCGCCAGCCGTTCGCCTTTCTGCAATGTGATAGCTATGAATTCTTGCGCACCTTTACCGGCCAGGTATTGCTGGTGATCGGTGAGTACGACGGGCTTAATTCGCGTGCTTATGGCCAAGGCGCGGGGACCTCGGCGGGGACGCGCTGGGTGTCTGGCGTGCAGCGCTACAGCCCGATCCCGGAAGAAGTCACCCATACCCTGCTGCGCTCAGTGCCGGCGCCACATGTCGAGTGCCTGCTGCTGACCGACTGCGACCACGGCATCGCCGCTCACCTGCGAGACAATCCGCAAGTCGCCGACCAGGTGGCAGAGGTGACCGCAGCGTTCATTCGCGGTTGAGGCGGCCTACTCGATCTCGAACAGGCCGTTGCTCAGCGGGCCGACGCTGAGGCGCTCGCGCACGTCATCGTCGATGCGCGGATCATCCGGGCGGTACAGCTTGACCTGCCGGTAGGCATTGATGCGGTTGATCTCCTCGCCGAGAAACTCCCAGACCACGCGGGTACAGGCCGGGTTGCGCCGGTCGCCGCTGGAGACTCCGGTCTTGAGCCCGTTCAAGCGGGTAATGCGGCTCTTGAAGCTGGGGATGAGGATGGTCTGACTCATCTCGTTGAGGGTCAGTGATTCGTAGTCGATCAGGAACATGCGGTCCTGCAGCTGGAAGGCCGCACCAAGGTAGCGGCAGCGCACTTCGGCATGCAGGTCGGTGGCGCTGCTGCGCTCCTGGCGTTCCTGGCGCTCGAACAGAAAGCTGCCGCGCTCCTCCCGCAAATGCACCAGCGACACCAGAATGGTACCCGGCACCGACATGCAGTTGGAGTATTCGAAGTAGTAGCCGCAATAGCGCGAGAGATTGCCGGCATGCGCATGCAAAGGCTTGAACAGCTCACTGATGGGGTCGTTCAACGGCCCGTTCTGCTCCGAAGGAATGCGCGCACCTATCAGCCGGGCAAACTGCTCGGGCGGCAAATTCAGCTCGTAATCCTCGACCCCGAAGAAATCGCCGATGCGCTTGAGGTTGTAGGCCGTCGGACGGCTCTGCCCGCTCAAATACTTGTTGAACTGGGCGCGGTTGATCGACAGCTGCCGGCAAACCTCGGAGATAGAGCGGTAGTGGCTACAGGCCAATTTCAGGTTGCTAGCGAAATGATCGCTCATGTACGAGGTCCAGCTGATGCGAGTGATGCAAGCATAGCATCAAGTCGCGCCAACTGAGAGCAACCCGCGAAATTGTAACGACTCTTGTCATGGCCAACCATGCGCCCAACGAAAAGCGGCGCGTCGTTGCCGCCGCTGGTCATTCCACGCGAAGAATAAGAATCGAGGTCATTTGCCATGCTCGAAGTACTCAACGATTTCCTTTCGGGGAAGCTGCTCATCGTCCTTATCGTCGGACTTGGTAGCTACTTCACCCTCCGCTCGCGGTTCGTCCAGTTCCGTCACTTCGGCCACATGTTCGGTGTGTTCAAAGAATCCCTGCGTGGCCAGGCTGGCCAGCTGAGCTCGTTCCAGGCACTGATGCTGAGCCTGGCCGGCCGCGTTGGCGCCGGTAACATCGCCGGTGTCGGCATCGCTGTGACCCTCGGCGGCCCAGGCGCTGTGTTCTGGATGTGGGTGACCGCGCTGGTTGGCATGTCCAGCAGCTTCTTCGAATGTACCCTGGCCCAGGTGTACAAGCGCGCCGATGGCGATGGCCTGTACCGTGGCGGCCCGGCGTACTACATCTTGCATGGCTTGAAATTCAAGCGCATGGCGGTGGTGTTCTCGCTGCTGTTGCTGGTGACCTACGGCTTCGCCTTCAACGGCCTGCAGTCGTACACCGTGACCCACTCGCTGCAAAATGCCTTCGGCTTCCCGCCGCAGCAGACCGGTATTGCCCTGGCAGTGCTGCTGGCGATCGTCTTCCTTGGTGGTATCAAGCGTATTGCTTCGGTGTCCGACCTGCTGGTACCGGTCAAGACTCTGGCCTACATCGGCGTCACCCTGTATGTGATCGGCAGCCAGATCGAGCACGTGCCAGCGATGCTGGAAACCATCTTCAAAAGCGCCTTCGGCCTTGACCCTGCGTTCGGCGGCCTGCTCGGCAGCGCGATCGTGATGGGCGTGAAACGTGGCGTGTTCGCCAACGAAGCGGGCCTGGGCAGTGCGCCCAACGTTGCTGCCGTGGCCGCGGTCAAGCACCCCGGCGCACAGGGCGTGGTGCAGGCGTTCAGCGTGTTCCTCGACACCTTCGTGATCTGCACCTGCACCGCACTGCTGATCCTGCTGTCGGGCTTCTACACCCCAGGCTTCGAAGGTGACGGCATCGTCCTGACCCAGAACTCGCTGGCCGCTGTAGTCGGTGACTGGGGTCGTCTGTTCGTCAGCGTCGCGCTGTCGCTGTTCGTCTTCACCTGCATCCTCTACAACTACTACCTGGGCGAAACCAGCCTGCAGTTCCTGACCCGCAAGCGTTCGGTGCTGATGGGCTACCGCGGCCTGGTCCTGGCGCTGATCGTATGGGGTTCGGCGCAAGACCTTTCGACCGTGTTCGCCTTCGCCGACATCACCATGACCTGTCTGGCCTTCGTCAACCTGATCGCCCTGACCCTGCTGTTCAACATCGGCCTGCGGGTCATGCGTGACTACGATGTGCAGCGCAAGGCTGGCATCAAGCAGCCAGTGTTCGATTCGAGCAAGTTCCCTGACCTGGACCTGGACCGCAACGCCTGGCCAGTTCCGGCAGCCGCTGAAACAACCGCTGACAACACCGTCGGTCAGGTTCAGACCCAGCGCTGATATCCTCCCCTGCCAGCCGCCCCGTTCGCGGGCGGCTGCTTCTCTCTCCGCTCATCGTTACGGAATGCGCCATGCGTGCAGTCAAGAATCTTCTCGTCCTCTATACCGGTGGCACCATCGGCATGCTCGAAACACCCCAGGGCCTCGCCCCGGCGGGCGGCTTCGACGTGCGCATGCGCGAGCATCTGGCGCAACTTGACGATGCTCCGCAGATACAGTGGACACTGCGTGAAATGAACCCACTGCTGGACAGCGCCAACATGCAGCAAGCCAACTGGCTGGCCATGCGTGACGCGATTGTCGAAGCGGTGGAACGTGACGGCCACGACGGCGTGCTGGTGCTGCACGGTACCGATACGCTGGCCTACACCGGTGCAGCCTTGTCGTTCGTGCTGCTCGGTTTGCCGGTGCCGGTGCTGCTGACCGGTTCGATGCTGCCCGCCGGCGCGCCAGACAGCGACGCCTGGGACAACCTGATCGGCGCCCTGCGCCTGCTCGAAAGCGGCATCGAGGACGGCGTGCAGCTGTACTTCCACGAGCAGTTGCTGCACGGCTGCCGCGCCTCCAAGCTGCGCAGCGAGGCATTCGACGCCTTCGCCGCCCTGCCCCGTCATCGCGACAGCGAGCGCGCGCCAGCCATCCCGGCTGTGCTTGACTACCGTCAGCTGCGCCAGCCGGTAAAGCTGGCGGTATTGCCGGTGTTCCCCGGCCTGCAGGCAGAACACCTGCGCGGCCTGCTCGACAGCGGCGTGCAAGGGTTGGTGCTGGAGTGCTACGGCAGCGGCACCGGGCCGTCCGACGACCAGGCCCTGCTGGATGTGCTGCATGACGCCCACCAAGGCGGCGTGGTGATCGTTGCGATCAGCCAGTGCCCGGTCGGCTCGGTGGTATTTGACACCTATGCCGCCGGTAGCCGGCTGCGTGACACTGGCCTGATCAGCGGCGGCGGCATGACCCGCGAAGCGGCGCTGGGCAAGTTGTTTGGCTTGCTTGGGGCGGGGCTGGATGCGCAGGCGACGGAGCATTGGTTTGCGCTGGATCTGTGTGGGGAGCGGGCTTGAAGGCCTGATTGCCTAAAGAAAGCATCGGCAGCTTCAGATTCGCCGCCGATGCCCGCTCTAGCGCTGAGCAGAGCGGGCGGTACACCACTGCCGAAGCATCCCGGCAAACATCTGCGCTACGTCAGACAGCGGCCGATCAGTCGCTGAAGTAAGGCCAATCGGTGCGCGCAGCAGGGAACTGCTGAAAGGCAATTGCTGCACCAGCCCCAAGCGCAGATCCAGGTCGATCACCCCGCGTTGCACAAACCACACGGCGTCATAGTCGTGGACGTATACCCGAGAAAATGTCTCGCTCAGCGATTCCTGAATCTGAAAGCGTTGAACGCCACCACTGCTGAGCAGGAAGTTGTCGATGCTGGTTCGCACCAAGGTACCTTGCGGGGATGCCAGCAGTACGTGCGCGCGCAAATCATCCAACTGCAGTTGCTCGCGCTGGGCCAGCGGGTGTCCCGTGCGCACCACCAGCAGCAAATCCTCTTCATATAACGCCTCGAACATCACTCCGAGCATGTCTCGACCGATCAGCCGTCCGACGATCAGATCGAGTTCGCGGGTGCGCAGCTTGCCCACCAGGTAGTCATACATACCGGATTCCACGCGAACCTGTACATGCGGGTAGCGCTCGCGCATCTGCGCCACCACGGGTGCGAGCATGTAGCCCGCAGCTGTCGGCAACGCTCCAACCTTGAGGATCTGCGGTGCCGGCGCAGCCGTCTGGCCTTCGTCCATGGCCAACCGAAAGCTGGCCATGGTCTGCGCTGCGTGTTTGTTGAAGGCCTCACCGGCCTGGGTCAACTGCACACCCTTACGCCCGCGCAGCAGCAACTGCACATCCAGCTCTTGCTCTAGCTCCTTGAGGCTTTTCGATACGGCTGAAACAGTGATGTGCAGCAGCTTGGCGGCAGTGACCAGGCTGCCAGCGCTGACCACGGCAAGAAACACCCGAAAGTGGCGCAGGTTGATGGCATTAAGGTGCATGACTGGCTCCTTGTTCAACCCACAAGTTAACCAAGCGCTGATTTTATATCAATTTATTCAACAAAAAGTTTGCTCTAGCATCGACCTATCCACACGGAACCGATAACCAGGGCAATCATATGATTTCAACCTCACCGCCACGGCTCGGCGCGTCCAGCGCATCTTTGCCAAGCCTGGCTCCCGAAGCCTTGGTTGAGCAACTGGCCGAGCACGGCTATCAAGGCGTTGAGTGGCGCGTTGCCGATACCTCTGGCCTGGACTTTGCTCGCGCCTGGGATGCCCGCAGCAACAATCGCTGCACCATCGCCCCGACAGTACACGCGGTCGAGGACATCTACCGGCGCTGCCAGGCCGCCGGCCTGGAAATCTTCTGCCTGAGCCCTTACCTGGCGGTTGGCGACACTGACCAGGCGCAGCACATGATCGACCTCGCCGCTCGGGCAGGTCAGGCTCGCTTGCGCTTATGGGCACCTGGCTACGTGGATGAGCGCTATCCGGCGGCCTATGCGCGCATGCGCCGCTTCCTTGACCAGATCCTGCCACTGGCCGAACAGGCCGGCGTGCGTCTGGCGCTCGAGGTGCATCAACGCACCATCTGTTCCAGCCCTTCGCTGGCCATGCGCGTGGCGGAACATTACCCCGCCGAGCGGTTAGGCATCATTTATGACCTCGGCAACCTGGCCATCGAAGGCCGCGAGGATGTGCAGATGTCGCTCGACCTGATGGGTGCGCATCTGGCCCATGTGCAGGTCAAGAACGTCGCGTACCAACCACTCGGCCCCGGCCAAGGCTGGCAGTGGCAATGGTGCCCTCCCGATGAAGGCGTACTGCCGCTGCCGGCAATGCTCGCCACCCTGCGTGCCAACGGCTTTGCCGACTGGATTTCGGTAGAAGATTTCGATGCCCGCCACAGTGACCTGCACAAGCTGCGGCGTAACCGCGACCTGATCGGCCGCTACCTGAACCTGACACCTTTCGTCCATGCTGCCAGCCAAGAGGTACCTTGCCAATGAACACTTCCACCGACCCGCGTCGGGTTGCCTTGGTCACCGGCGCCGCTGGCGAACTGGGCCGGGCCATCTGCGCTCGCTTGAGCCAGGACGGCCTGGACCTGGTCGCGGCGGACCTCGACCTTGAGGCAGCGCAGAGCCTGGTCGCGCAACTGCCGTTGTCCCCGGGCCAGAGAGCGTTGGCAGTGCACGCCGATCTCGGCGATCCGGCCTCCATCGCTACCTTGGTGGAGCATGTTGGGGCTGCCTTTGGCCGCATCGATGTCGTGGTGAACAACGCAGCGGTCAATCACCGCGGCTCGATCTACGATTTCGACGTCGCCAAGTGGGATCACATGATGGCTGTCAACCTACGCGGTCCGGCCCTGCTGTGTCAGCAGGTTGCACCCTACTGGCAGCGGCAGAACAGCGGCCGAGTGATCAATATGGTCTCGCGCTGCTGGGTGGCCGGCGGCCCACCGGCCTATGTCGCCTGTAAGGCGGGCCTGGTCGGGTTGACCCGCTCGATGGCGCGCGAGCTGGCGCCACACAACGTCACCGTCAACGCCATCGCGCCTGGACTATTGCCCTCGGCTTTCACGCTCGATGGACGTGATGCCGATAGCTTCGAGCAGATGGCCCAGGGTTCGATCAACAGCACACCCTTGAAGCGCCTGACCACGCCCGAAGACATTGCGGGCACCACTTCATTCCTGGCCTCGAGAGATGCCGCTTTTATCACTGCCGAGGTGATTCACGTCTGTGGAGGCAGCCAATTGGCGCCGTTCGGCAGCCGCTGACCTGTTGCAAGACCCGTCCACCACAATTACAAGAAAGGCTAACCCATGCAAACTCACGCGACCGACAATCGGCGCATGGCCCGCAGAGCTGCATTCGGCAGTTTTCTGGGCAGTGTCGTCGAGTATTACGACTTTTTTATCTACGGCTCTGCTGCCGCGCTGGTCTTCAGCACGCTGTTCTTTCCCTCGTCTGACCCGATGGCGGGGACGTTGGCAGCCCTGGCCACGTTCGGCGTCGGTTACCTGGCCCGGCCCGTAGGCGCGCTGGTCTGCGGCCACCTTGGCGACCGCTTCGGGCGTAAACAGGTACTGATGATGACCCTGATGCTGATGGGCATCGCCACGTTCACCATCGGCCTGCTGCCCACCTACGCCAGCATCGGCGCATGGGCGCCAGCGTTGCTGGTGCTGTGCCGCCTGCTGCAGGGCTTTTCTGCTGGCGGCGAGCAGGTCGGCGCCAGCCTGCTGACCATGGAGCACGCTCCGGGCAAGAGCAAATCGTTCTACACCAGCTGGCTGATCAATGGCGCATCGATGGGCTCGATCCTCGCCACGTCAGTATTCATCCCACTAACGATGCTGAGTGAGGAACAGTTGCTGAGCTGGGGCTGGCGGATCCCGTTCCTGCTCAGTGCAGTAATGGTCATCATCACCTGGATAATCCGCCGCGGCGTCGAAGAAAGCCCGGAATTCAAAGCCAGTAAAGCCAAGCCAGAACACTTGCCTGTCGCTGATCTGTTCCGCCATGAAGGGCGCGCCTTCATCATTGTGTTCTGCTGCGCCCTGATCTGCTCGGTGTCGTCGCTGGTGATGATCTTTGGCTTATCCTGGGCGACCAACAATCAGGGGGTCGAGCGCGCGTCGATGCTCACGGCCATTGCCGCGAGTCAGGCCGTCGCCCTCCTCTGCCAACCACTGTTCGGCCTGCTGGCTGACCGCATCGGCCGCAAGCGTATCTTCACCCTGGGCGCGTTCGCCTGCAGCGCTGGAGTGTTCTTGTTCCTGTGGTCGATCACCACCGGGAACATCGGCCTGATCATGTTTAGCACCGTGCTGCTCAAATCTGTGCTCTACAGTGCGCCGAATGCACTATGGCCATCCTTCTATGCCGAGATGTTCAGCATCCGTGTGCGCTACACCGGGGTTGGCCTGGCGACCCAACTGAGCTTCATCATCGCCGGCTTCTCACCAAGCATTTGCTATGCGCTGATGGCTGATAACCACGACTGGTTGCCGGTAGCCTGCTTCATTGGTGGCCTTGCACTGATTGCGGCAATTGCTGCGCTGGTATCGCGGCCAGCGGGCGAAGCCGCTCCTGCGACGCATCAGCCGATGCAGCAACACGCGCGGCACTGTGCCGAAAACCCAACCTTCAGGAACTGAACCATGCAATTTGCGCTTATCGCCTACGATTACGACGATGCCCTTGAACGCCGCCTGCAGTGCCGTGAAGAGCATGTGGCGCGCTTGCACGCGCTGGCCGCCAGTGGCAATTTCCTTGGCGGCGGAGCACTGCTCAACACCGAGGGCAAGATGATCGGCTCCAACGTGCATGTCGCTTTTGAGTCCCGCGCCGCACTCGATATCTGGCTGCAGAGTGAACCCTACCTTGAGCAGAAGGTGTGGGAAAAGGTCGAAGTGCTGGAAATCAAGCGACTGCAGATTGGTTGAAGCTGATCGGCAGCGTGTTTGAAGTCTAAATTGCATGATCCCAAAAGGCCCTCGGCGCGTTGCAGCGCTGGGGGCCTTCGCTACTCCAGACAAGCGCGGGATTCCAAGACGCTCAGCAAGCGAATCATTGATTCAATGTAATCTCAAATTTATCTTCACCCAGGTGAGTGATCTTGACGGTATTAGACACATCCTGACCGTCTTCAGACTTTAACTGATAGTTGGCCTGCAAATAGGACTCGCAGGTCATGATTTCCTTCGAACCCAACTTGCTGCCCACAGCCATGCACACACTACCAATCGTTGCGATAGGCCCCGGATAGATCTGTATATACTCGAATAACGTCGGCCCAGCCATGCTGTTATACGTTATGGTTTCCGGGCCGAAGATCATGGTGATGACACCGATGGCTGTCACGAGAAAGCCCACGCCTACCAACAGCCAGTAGGCATACACTGCGCCGCCCTCCTCAGCGTTGACGTATGCCTGATAGGCATCGACAAAGCCGGCAACGCAATACTCGCTTTGCGAGTCTTTGACTGTAATTCGACTTGAAGAAATGATGTCCTGCATGGGCCCGCTCCTTGAAAAAGCGGATTGTACTTAATAAATTCGGGCATTGATTACCAAGCAAGCAACCTCAGAAACTTCCTACACTAAAAGTTATCTTTGAAGCACACCTGCAACTTCCACTAACAAACCATCGAAACATTGACATCGAGTCAATAAAAAAGCCCGCAGCATAAGATGCTGCGGGCTTTTTATTACGACAAGACTATTGATTAAAACGGAATATCGTCATCAAAGCTGTCGAAGTCAGCTGCCGGCTGTGGCGCTGGCTGTTGCGGCGCCGGGCGCTGCTGAGCCTGCTGCGGGCGTGGTGCCTGCTGACGCGGTGCCTGCTGCTGTGGCTGCTGGTTGTACTGCTGTGGCTGACCACCGCCCTGGTTGTAGTTGTTACCACCACCCTGGTTGTACTGATCACCGCCGCCTTGTTGGTTCTGCGGGCGGCCGCCGAGCAGCTGCATGGTGCCTTGCATGTCGACGATGATTTCAGTGGTGTAGCGCTTGATGCCGTCTTTTTCCCACTCGCGGGTCTGCAGCTTGCCCTCGATGTAGACCTGGGAACCCTTGCGCAAGTACTCACCGGCGATTTCGGCAACTTTGCCGAACATCGACACACGGTGCCACTCGGTACGCTCGACCTTCTGACCGGACTGCTTGTCGGTCCACTGCTCGCTGGTGGCCAGGCTCAGGTTGGTCACGGCGTTACCGTTGGGCAGGTAGCGGACTTCGGGATCCTGACCACAGGTACCGACCAGAATGACTTTGTTAACCCCACGGGCCATAACGTTCTCCTAGGCTTCGCACGCCGATGAGGCTGGATTTACCAGACGCTCGAGGGTCGCACGGTCCAAAATTTTCGTATCCAGTTTGATATAGATGGCGGCTTCTTCTGCCACCACCACGGCGTCGGTCACACCCGGCACGGCCATCAGGCGTTCGGTCAACCCGGCTTCCCGGACCGCCTCAGGCGTCAGTGGCATGCGCAGGCTGGTCACATAGGGCGGCTCGTTCATGCTCAAGGCGACGACCAACCACACAGCACACAGCAGCGCACAACCGACGAACACCATGCCCAGACCACCATGCTGGAACAACCAGCCACCGATGATTCCTCCCAGCGCGGCACCGAGGAACTGGCTAGTGGAATAAACCCCCATGGCCGTTCCCTTGCCGCCGGCGGGCGACACCTTGCTGACCAGCGAAGGCAAGGATGCCTCCAGCAGGTTGAAGGCAGTAAAGAATATCACGGTGCCGATCACCAGTCCGTGCAAGTTGTCAGCCCACTGCCAGAAGAACACCTCGACCAGCAGCAGGACGCTCACCGCGCCGAGCAACACACGCTTCATCTTGCGCTTTTTTTCGCCGTAGATAATGAACGGCACCATTGCAAAAAATGAGACGAACAACGCGGTCAGGTATACCCACCAGTGTTCTTCCTTGGGCAGGCCGCCGCGCTCGACAAAGGCCAAGGGCAGCGCAACGAAGCTGGCCATGAGGATCGCATGCAGGACGAAAATACCCACGTCCAGGCGCAGAAGGTCCGGATGACGCAGGGTTGGGCCGATGGCCTTGCGCGCCACCCCCGACTCGCGGTGCTGCAGGGTGCTGTGCGCATGCGGCACGAGGAAGGCCACCAGCAGGATGCCGACCAGGGCAAGTCCTGCAGTCGCGAGGAACAATCCCGACAAGCCAAAGGCGCGCGTCAACAATGGCCCCACAACCATTGCCACGGCAAACGACAAACCGATGCTCATGCCGATCATGGCCATGGCCTTGGTCCGGTGCTGTTCTCGGGTCAGGTCGGAGAGCAGCGCCATGACCGCTGCCGAGATCGCCCCGGCGCCCTGCAGAATGCGCCCGGCGATCACGCCCCAGATCGAGTCGGCCTGGGCTGCCAGCACACTGCCGAGGGCGAAGATGATCAGCCCAAGGTAGATCACCGGGCGCCGGCCGATGCGGTCGGAGATCATCCCGAACGGGATCTGCAGCACCGCCTGGGTCAGGCCGTAGGCACCGATGGCCAGGCCGATCAGCGCAGGCGTGGCGCCGGCCAGGTCCATGCCGTAGGTGGCAAGTACCGGCAGCACCATGAACATGCCCAGCATACGAAAGGCAAAGACCAGGGCCAGGCCACCGGCGGCGCGAGTCTCGCTACCACTCATGCGCTCGTTGTGGGTGTCGTGCATGGATAAACCTCGTGTGAACCGGCGGCGATTCTATCAGTCCCACGCCTTGACGGCATATACGCGACGCTTTGCCGCGTAATGGCAGCGCGCCGTATACTTCTATGTTTATGCCCGCCAAGCGAGGCCGCAGTGGACAAGATTCTGATTCGTGGGGCACGTACCCACAACCTGAAGAACATCGACCTGACCCTGCCCCGGGACAAGTTGATCGTGATCACCGGTTTGTCCGGTTCCGGCAAGTCATCGCTGGCTTTCGACACCCTCTACGCCGAGGGTCAACGCCGTTATGTCGAGTCGTTGTCGGCTTACGCCCGGCAATTCCTGTCGATGATGGAAAAGCCCGACGTCGACACCATCGAGGGCCTTTCGCCGGCAATTTCGATCGAGCAGAAATCGACCTCGCACAACCCGCGCTCGACGGTCGGCACCATTACCGAAATCTACGACTACCTGCGTCTGCTGTATGCACGGGTAGGTACCCCGCGCTGCCCGGACCACGACATTCCGCTGGAAGCGCAAACCGTGAGCCAGATGGTCGACCTGGTGCTCGAACAGCCAGAGGGCAGCAAGTTGATGCTGCTGGCGCCGGTCATCCGCGAGCGCAAGGGCGAGCACCTGGCGGTGTTCGACGAGCTGCGCGCGCAGGGCTTTGTGCGCGTGCGGGTCAACGGCAAGCTGTACGAGATGGACGAGCTGCCGACCCTCGAGAAACAGAAAAAACACAGCATCGATGTCGTGGTCGACCGTTTCAAGGTCCGCAGCGACCTGCAGCAGCGCCTGGCCGAGTCGTTCGAGACAGCGCTGAAGCTGGCTGACGGCATTGCCCTGGTCGCGCCGATGGACGACGAGCCCGGCGAAGAAATCATCTTCTCTGCGCGCTTTGCCTGCCCGGTCTGCGGCCATGCCATCAGCGAGCTGGAACCCAAGTTGTTCTCCTTCAACAACCCGGCTGGCGCGTGCCCGACCTGCGATGGCCTGGGCGTGAAGCAGTACTTCGACACCAAGCGCCTGGTCAATACCGAGCTGACCCTGGCCGAGGGCGCGATCCGTGGCTGGGACCGGCGCAACGTGTACTACTTCCAGATGCTTGGCTCGCTTGCCGCGCATTTTGGCTTCAGCCTGGAACAACCGTTCGCTGAACTGGCAGCAGAGGATCAAAAGATCATTCTGCAGGGCAGCGGCAAGCAGAACGTCGACTTCAAATACCTGAATGACCGTGGCGATATCGTCAAGCGCTCGCACCCGTTTGAAGGCATCGTGCCGAATCTGGAGCGACGTTACCGCGAGACCGAGTCGGCCACGGTGCGTGAAGAGCTGGCCAAGTTCCTCGGTACGCAGCCATGCCCGGACTGTCGCGGCACGCGCCTGCGCCGTGAGTCGCGGCATGTATGGGTTGGCGAGAAAACCCTGCCAGCGGTGACCAACCTGCCGATTGGCGATGCCAGCACCTACTTCAGCGAGCTGACCCTGACCGGTCGCCGCGGCGAGATCGCTTCGAAGATCCTCAAGGAGATTTGCGAGCGTCTGCAGTTTCTGGTCAACGTCGGCCTTGATTACCTGACCCTGGATCGCAGTGCCGACACCCTCTCCGGTGGCGAAGCGCAGCGTATTCGCCTGGCCAGCCAGATCGGCGCGGGCCTGGTCGGCGTCATGTATATCCTCGACGAGCCTTCGATTGGCTTGCATCAGCGCGATAACGACCGCTTGCTCGGCACGCTCAATCACTTGCGCGACCTGGGCAACACGGTGATTGTGGTGGAGCACGACGAGGACGCCATTCGCCTGGCTGACTACGTTGTCGACATCGGCCCGGGCGCTGGTGTACACGGTGGCCAGATCGTTGCAGAGGGCACGCCACAGGAGGTCATGGACCACCCTGATTCGCTGACCGGTGCCTACCTGTCCGGGCGCAAGAAGATCGCTGTGCCGGCCAAGCGCACTCCCCGTGACAAGAAGCTGTCGCTCAAGCTCAAAGGCGCGCGTGGCAACAACCTGCAGAACGTCGATCTGGAAATCCCGATAGGCTTGCTGACTTGCGTGACCGGTGTCTCCGGGTCGGGCAAGTCGACGCTGATCAACAACACGCTGTTCCCGCTGGCGGCGACTGCGCTGAACGGCGCTACCAGCCATGAGGCCGCCGCACACAGCAGCATGGACGGCCTGCAGCATCTGGACAAAGTGGTCGACATCGACCAGAGCCCGATTGGCCGCACCCCACGCTCCAACCCGGCGACCTATACCGGCATCTTCACGCCGGTGCGCGAGCTGTTTGCAGGGGTGCCCGAGTCGCGTGCGCGCGGTTATGGTCCGGGACGGTTCTCGTTCAACGTCAAGGGCGGCCGCTGCGAAGCGTGTCAGGGCGATGGCCTGATCAAGGTCGAGATGCACTTCCTGCCGGACATCTACGTGCCCTGCGACGTGTGCAAGAGCAAGCGCTACAACCGCGAGACGCTGGAGATCAAGTACAAAGGAAAGAACATCCACGAGGTGCTGGAAATGACCATCGAGGATGCCCGCGCATTCTTCGATGCAGTGCCGGCGCTGGCGCGCAAGCTGCAGACGCTGGTGGATGTCGGCCTGTCGTACATCAAGCTTGGTCAGTCGGCCACGACCCTCTCCGGGGGCGAGGCGCAGCGGGTCAAGCTATCCCGTGAGCTGTCCAAGCGCGATACCGGCAAGACGCTGTACATCCTCGATGAACCGACTACCGGCCTGCACTTCGCCGATATCCAGCAGTTGCTCGATGTACTGCACCGCTTGCGCGATCACGGCAACACCGTAGTGGTGATCGAACACAATCTGGACGTGATCAAGACCGCCGACTGGCTGGTCGACCTCGGCCCGGAGGGCGGCTCCAAGGGCGGCCAGATCATCGCGGTGGGTACGCCTGAAGAGGTGACCAAGATGAAGCAGTCGTATACCGGCCACTACCTCAAGCCGTTGCTGGAGCGTGACCGGGCGTAAGCCTACAAAAAAAGCCCCCGGTAGCGAGCTACCGGGGGCTTTTTTACAACCATGCAGCCCGTTACGGCAAGCTGATTACATCTGCGATTGCAGGTAGTTCTGCAGGCCGATGACCTTGATCAGACCCTGCTGCTTTTCCAGCCAATAAGTGTGATCTTCTTCGGTATCAGCCAACTGCTGACGCAGGATGTCGCGGCTGATGTAATCCTTGTGCGTTTCGCACAATTCAATGCCTTTGCACAACGCTGCGCGCACCTTGTACTCGAGGCGCAAGTCGGCTGCGAGCATTTCCGGCACAGTGGTGCCCACGTCCAGATCATCCGGACGCATGCGCGGGGTGCCTTCCAGCATGAGAATGCGGCGCATCAGGGCGTCGGCGTGTTGCGCCTCTTCTTCCATTTCATGGTTGATGCGCTCGTAGAGCTTGGACAAGCCCCAGTCTTCGTACATGCGCGAATGAATGAAATACTGATCACGTGCTGCCAGCTCGCCGGTGAGCAACGTGTTGAGGTAATCGATTACGTCCGGGTGACCTTGCATCGCCCTGGTTCTCCATGTGAAAGCGCTATGTGCATAGTGTGAACCAGGACTGCTGCAAGGTCACTGAAAAACGCGCAATAACATGCAAAAAAACGCCTAAACAGTAGTGATATTCATTGAAAAACCGCCCAAATGAGGGCGGTTCTACTTATCATTCCGACTCAGGCGAGATTCAGCCCCAACGCCTTGGCAATTCCTTCGCCGTAGGCTGGATCTGCCTTGGAGAAGTGCTGCAACTGGCGCATCACCACAACTGCGCTGACACCTGCCATGGTGCCGGCAATGTTGTTGATCAGCAGTGTTTGTTGCTCAGGGCTCATCAAGCGGAACAAGGCGCCGGCGTGGCTGTAGTAATCGCCGTCCTCACGGTGGTCGTGACGATCGGCTGCGCCGTTCAGGGCAAGCGCCGGTTCGGCATGCTGCGGCGACTGCTTGGGCGCGTCGCTGTAGCTGTTCGGCTCGTAGTTGGGCGCACTGCCATAGCTACCGGAAGCCATCGCGCCATCGCGCTGGTAGCTGTGCACCGGGCTGCGAGCGGCGTTTACCGGCAGATGCTGGTGATTGGTGCCTACGCGGTAGCGGTGCGCATCGGCATAGGCAAACACACGCCCCTGCAGCATCCGGTCTGGCGACAGGCCGACACCTGGAACCATGTTGCTCGGGCCGAAGGTGGCTTGCTCGACTTCGGCAAAGTAGTTGAGCGGGTTGCGGTTGAGCTCAAGCACGCCAACCTCGATCAACGGGAATTCCTTCTGCGACCAGGTCTTGGTCACATCGAAAGGATTCTCCGCTCGATTGGCTGCCTGCTCCTCGCTCATGACCTGAATGCACACAGTCCAGCGCGGATAGTCACCGCGTTCAATCGCCTCGAACAGGTCACGCTGGGCGTAATCAGGGTCAGTACCCGCCAGACGCGCTGCTTCGGCCGGTGCCAGGTTCTTGATGCCCTGCTGAGTCTTGTAGTGCCATTTGACCCAGGTGCGCTCACCGCTCGCGCTGATCAGGCTGTAGGTATGGCTGCCGAAGCCGTGCATGTGACGGTAGCCGTCCGGGATACCCCGATCAGAGAACAGGATCGTGACCTGGTGCAGCGCCTCAGGCGAATGCGACCAGAAGTCCCACATCATCTGGGCGTTCTTCAGGTTGCTCTGCGGATGGCGCTTCTGCGTGTGGATGAAGTCAGGAAACTTCAGGGGGTCGCGGATGAAGAACACCGGGGTGTTGTTGCCCACGATGTCCCAATTGCCTTCCTCGGTGTAGAACTTGAGCGCGAAGCCACGCGGGTCACGTTCGGTGTCAGCCGAGCCGCGCTCGCCACCTACAGTGGAGAAGCGCAAAAAGGTCTCGGTTTGCTTGCCAACCTTGTCGAACAATTTGGCGCAGGTGTAGCGGGTGATATCGCGGGTTACGGTGAAGGTACCGTAGGCGCCCGAGCCCTTGGCGTGTACACGGCGCTCAGGGATGTTCTCGCGGTTGAAGTGGGCGAGTTTTTCCAGCAGGTGGAAGTCGTCGAGCAGCAGCGGGCCGCGAGGGCCGGCCGAACGGGAATTCTGGTTGTCAGCTACAGGTGCACCGCTGGCGGTGGTAAGAATCTTGCTCATGGGCTCTCCTTGACGGTCTTGATCTGCCGTTTGTCGGCTTGCGGACAGTATCGGGGAGCGGCATGCCAAGAGCTAATTCATTGATCGAGTTGAGGCGATAGGAATTAACAATAATTACAGAAACAAAAAACCGGGCACTAGGCCCGGTTTTTTGTAGCAGACAGAACGTCTTACTCGGCAGCTTCTACAGCACCACCGACTGGACGATCAACCAGCTCGACGTACGCCATAGGCGCGTTGTCGCCAGCGCGGAAACCGCACTTCAGGATACGCAGGTAGCCGCCCTGACGGGTGGCGTAGCGCTTGCCCAGATCGTTGAAGAGCTTGCCAACAGCGGATTTCGAACGGGTACGGTCGAAAGCCAGACGACGGTTGGCTACGCTATCTTCCTTGGCCAGGGTGATCAGCGGCTCGGCAACGCGGCGCAGTTCCTTGGCTTTTGGCAGAGTAGTTTTGATCAGCTCGTGCTCGATCAACGACACTGCCATGTTCTGGAACATAGCCTTGCGGTGAGAGCTGGTACGGCTCAGGTGACGTCCACTTTTACGATGACGCATGATTCATTCCTTACCAAACACTACGTTCGGTGATTACGACGATCAGGCAGTCGCCTTGTCGTCCTTCTTAAGACTTGCAGGCGGCCAGTTGTCGAGGCGCATGCCGAGGGACAGACCACGGGAAGCCAAAACGTCCTTGATTTCAGTCAGGGACTTCTTGCCCAGGTTAGGAGTTTTCAACAGCTCTACTTCGGTGCGCTGAATCAGGTCGCCGATGTAGTAGATGTTCTCCGCCTTGAGGCAGTTGGCAGACCGTACGGTCAGTTCCAGGTCGTCAACCGGACGCAGCAGGATCGGATCGATCTCGTCTTCCTGCTCGACCACTACCGGCTCACTGTCACCTTTGAGATCCACGAACGCGGCCAGCTGCTGTTGCAGGATGGTCGCGGCACGACGGATTGCCTCTTCTGGGTCCAGAGTACCGTTGGTTTCCAGATCAATGACCAGCTTGTCCAGGTTGGTACGCTGCTCAACACGGGCGTTTTCGACCACATAGGCGATACGACGCACCGGGCTGAACGAAGCGTCCAGCTGAAGACGGCCAATGCTGCGGCTTTCATCTTCGTCAGTCTGACGAGAGTCGGCCGGCTCGTAACCGCGACCACGAGCTACAGTGAGCTTCATGTTCAGGGCGCCGTTGGACGCCAGGTTCGCGATTACGTGATCGGGGTTGACGATCTCGACATCGTGATCCAGCTGAATATCGGCAGCGGTAACCACCCCCGAACCCTTTTTCGACAAGGTCAGCGTAACTTCGTCACGACCGTGCAGTTTGATAGCCAGGCCTTTCAGGTTCAACAGGATTTCAATTACGTCTTCCTGTACACCTTCGATCGCGGAGTACTCATGGAGTACGCCATCGATCTCGGCCTCGACTACTGCACAGCCAGGCATGGAGGACAACAGGATGCGGCGCAGCGCGTTGCCCAGGGTATGGCCGAAACCACGCTCGAGAGGCTCGAGCGTAATCTTGGCGCGGGTCGGACTGACTACCTGCACATCAATGTGGCGGGGAGTCAGGAACTCATTTACCGAAATCTGCATGGATGCACCTATTTTCTAGCCCTTACTTGGAGTAGAGCTCGACAATCAGGTTTTCGTTGATGTCGGCAGACAGGTCGCTGCGAGCAGGAACGTTCTTGAAAACGCCCGACTTTTTAGCAGCATCCACGTCTACCCACTCAACGCGGCCGCGCTGAGAGCACAGTTCAAGGGCTTGAACAATGCGCAGCTGGTTCAGCGATTTCTCACGAACCGAGACCACGTCACCCGGACGAACTTGGTAAGATGGAATGTTTACAGTCTTACCGTTGACGCTGATCGCTTTGTGCGAAACCAGCTGACGCGACTCGGAACGAGTCGAGCCGAAGCCCATACGGTAAACGACGTTATCCAGACGGCACTCGAGCAGTTGCAGCAGGTTCTCACCAGTTGCGCCTTTTTTCGAGGCTGCAGCTTGGTAGTAACCGCGGAACTGACGCTCCAGAACACCGTAGATACGACGGACTTTTTGTTTCTCGCGCAGCTGGGTACCGTAGTCGGACTGACGGCCACGGCGCTGGCCGTGGATACCTGGGGCTGCTTCGATGTTGCACTTCGATTCCAGAGCGCGAACGCCGCTCTTCAGGAAAAGGTCAGTGCCTTCACGGCGAGACAGTTTGCATTTTGGACCAATGTAACGTGCCATTTATCTGTCTCCTGATTACACGCGACGCTTCTTCGGCGGACGGCACCCGTTATGCGGGATTGGCGTCACGTCGGTGATGCTGGCGATCTTGTAGCCGCAGCTGTTCAAAGCACGAACGGCGGACTCACGACCTGGACCTGGACCCTTGACGTTTACGTCGAGGTTTTTCAGACCGTATTCCAGCGCAGCTTGACCAGCTCGTTCAGCAGCAATCTGAGCTGCAAACGGGGTGGATTTGCGCGAACCACGGAAACCCGAACCACCGGACGTTGCCCAGGACAAAGCATTGCCCTGACGGTCGGTGATGGTCACGATGGTGTTGTTGAAAGACGCGTGGATGTGGGCGATGCCATCAACCACTGTCTTTTTGATTTTTTTACGAGGACGAGCAGCAGGTTTTGCCATGTCTATTTTCCTGTCGATTCGCTGGTGCGATTACTTGCGGATCGGCTTACGCGGGCCCTTACGGGTGCGTGCATTGGTCTTGGTGCGCTGACCGCGAACCGGCAGACCTTTACGATGGCGCAGACCGCGGTAGCAGCCCAGGTCCATCAAGCGTTTGATCTTCATGTTGATGTCACGGCGCAGATCACCTTCAGTGGTGAACTTGGCGACTTCGCTACGCAGCGTTTCAATCTGCTCGTCGCTCAGATCCTTGATCTTTGCGGCTGGGTTAACCCCAGTGTCTGCACAAATCTTCTGTGCAGTTGTGCGACCGACACCATAGATGTAGGTCAGCGAGATAACAGTGTGCTTGTTATCTGGAATGTTGACGCCTGCAATACGGGCCATTCAGTGGGACTCCAATTGACAGCTACCTACGCCCCGGAAGCCAAGAAATAGGGCGCGAGATAATATCGCTGTAGAAACAATTAATCAACCCAGCAGCGCACTAGCTGCTGGGCTTGTAGCGCGGATCACACTCAGCCTTGGCGCTGCTTGTGACGCGGTTCCGCGCTGCAAATTACTCGCACGATACCTTCGCGGCGAATAATCTTGCAGTTACGGCACAGCTTTTTCACCGATGCACGAACTTTCATGACCAACTCCTCGAACCTTAGGGGCCTGTCAGCGCAGCAAGCTGCTGCCGCCATAGCCTTTCAGGTTGGCTTTCTTCATCAGGGATTCGTACTGGTGCGAAACGAGGTGGGATTGTACTTGGGACATGAAGTCCATCACAACCACTACCACGATCAACAACGACGTCCCGCCGAGATAGAACGGCACGTTTGCAGCCACCACAAGGAACTGGGGCAGAAGGCATACGGCCATCATGTAAAGAGCACCGAACATGGTCAGACGAGTCAGAACGCCATCAATGTAGCGCGCCGACTGCTCACCAGGACGGATACCCGGAATAAAGGCACCGGACTTCTTCAGGTTTTCCGCTACGTCTTTCGGGTTGAACATCAACGCTGTGTAGAAGAAGCAGAAGAAAATGATCCCTGCACTAAACAGCAAAATGTTCAACGGCTGACCAGGAGCGATCGACTGCGAGATGTCTTGTAGCCAGCCCATACCTTCGGACTGACCGAACCAGGCACCCAGCGAAGCCGGGAACAGCAGAATGCTGCTGGCGAAAATAGCCGGGATTACCCCTGCCATGTTCACCTTGAGCGGCAAGTGGCTGGTCTGCGCAGCAAAGACCTTGCGGCCCTGCTGACGCTTGGCGTAGTGAACGGCGATTCGACGCTGACCACGCTCAATGAACACCACAAAACCGATAATCGCTACTGCCAGCAAACCGATAGCGACCAGGGCGAAAATGTTGATATCGCCTGTGCGCGCAGACTCGAAAGACTGCCCGATTGCTCTCGGAAGACCGGCAACGATACCCGCGAAAATCAACATCGAGATACCGTTGCCCACACCGCGCTCGGTAATCTGCTCACCCAGCCACATCATGAACATTGCGCCTGCCACGAAGGTGGAGACGGCAACCACATGGAAGCCAAGGCTTGCAGAGAACGCCACGCCCTGGTTGGCCAAGCCAATGGACATGCCAATCGCTTGAACCAATGCCAGGATTACAGTGAGGTAGCGGGTGTACTGGCTGATCTTGCGACGGCCAGCTTCACCTTCCTTCTTCAACTGCTCCAGCTGTGGGCTGACAGCGGTCATGAGCTGCATGATGATCGATGCCGAGATGTACGGCATGATCCCCAGTGCAAAGATGCTCATACGCTCCAGCGCACCACCGGAAAACATGTTGAACAAGCTAAGAATGGTCCCCTCATTCTGTCGAAACAGATCCGCCAGACGGTCCGGGTTGATGCCAGGCACCGGGATATGCGCACCTATCCGATAGACGATGATCGCCATGAACAGAAAGCGCAGACGAGCCCAGAGTTCCGACATCCCGCCCTTACCGAGCGAAGAGAGAGCACCTTGCTTAGCCATTTATTCCTCGAATTTGCCGCCAGCTGCTTCGATAGCCGCACGCGCACCTTTGGTGGCTGCGATGCCCTTGATGGTAACTGCGCGAGTGACTTCGCCAGACAGCATGATTTTCACACGCTGTACGTTCTGGTTGATCACGTTGGCATCCTTCAAGGATTGCACGGTGACAACATCGCCTTCCACTTTGGCCAGCTCGGACAGACGCACTTCTGCGCGGTCCATGGCTTTCAGCGAAACGAAGCCGAATTTCGGCAGACGACGGTGCAGCGGCTGTTGACCGCCTTCGAAGCCCGGAGCGATGGTGCCACCGGAACGGGAGGTCTGACCTTTGTGGCCGCGGCCACCAGTCTTACCCAAACCGCTACCGATACCACGACCCGGACGATGCTTCTCGCGACGGGAACCCGGCGCTGGACTCAGATCATTGAGTTTCATCGATTAACCCTCGACGCGCAGCATGTAGTAAGCCTTGTTGATCATCCCGCGATTCTCGGGAGTATCAAGTACTTCTACGGTGTGACCAATGCGACGCAGACCCAGGCCTTTAACACACAGTTTGTGGTTAGGCAGACGGCCGGCGGTGCTTTTGATCAGCGTGACTTTAACGGTGGCAGCCATTAGAAGATCTCCTCAACGCTCTTGCCGCGCTTGGCAGCAATGGATTCAGGAGATTGCATGGCCTTCAGACCCTTGAAGGTGGCGTAAACCACGTTCACTGGGTTGGTCGAACCGTAGCACTTGGCCAGAACGTTCTGGACACCAGCAACTTCCAGGACAGCACGCATAGCGCCGCCAGCGATGATACCGGTACCTTCGGAGGCAGGCTGCATGTAAACCTTCGAGGCGCCGTGGGCGGCCTTGGTGGCGTACTGCAGAGTGGTGCCTTTCAGGTCAACCTGAATCATGTTGCGACGGGCAGCTTCCATGGCTTTCTGAATCGCGGCTGGTACTTCGCGCGATTTGCCACGGCCGAAGCCTACACGGCCCTTACCATCACCAACCACGGTCAACGCGGTGAAGGTGAAGATACGGCCGCCTTTGACGGTTTTGGCTACGCGGTTAACTTGAACCAGCTTCTCGATGTAGCCTTCGTCGCGCTTTTGATCGTTATTTGCCATAACTTAGAACTCCAGCCCGCCTTCACGAGCAGCATCAGCCAGCGCTTTGACGCGGCCATGGTACTTGAAGCCGGAACGGTCAAAGGCAACTTGAGATACACCGGCGGCTTTCGCGCGCTCAGCTACCAGCTTGCCAACCTTAGTGGCCGCGTCGATGTTGCCGGTGGCGCCATCACGCAGGTCTTTGTCCAAGGTAGAGGCGCTTGCCAGAACCTTGCTGCCGTCGGCCGAGATGACTTGGGCATAAATGTGCTGCGAGGAGCGGAACACGCACAAACGCACGGCTTCGAGCTCGTGCATTTTCAGGCGTGCTTTGCGAGCGCGACGCAGTCGAGTAACTTTTTTGTCGGTCATTTGCTAGGCCCTACTTCTTCTTGGCTTCTTTACGACGGACGACTTCGTCCGCGTAACGCACACCTTTGCCTTTGTACGGCTCTGGTGGACGGAAGTCGCGGATTTCAGCGGCCACCTGACCTACCAGCTGCTTGTCGATGCCCTTGATCAGGATATCGGTCTGGCTAGGCGTTTCAGCGGTGATGCCGGCTGGAAGCTCGTAGTCTACTGGGTGAGAGAAGCCCAGAGCCAGGTTCAGGACGGTGCCCTTGGCCTGAGCCTTGTAACCAACACCGACCAGCTGGAGCTTGCGCTCGAAGCCTTGGCTTACGCCTTGGACCATGTTGTTCACCAGAGCGCGGGTAGTACCGGCCATGGCGCGAGCTTGCTGGTCACCATTGCGAGCGACAAAACGCAGCTCACCAGACTCTTCGGTAACTTCAACAGACGAATGAACGTTCAGTTCGAGAGTGCCCTTGGCACCCTTCACCGAAAGCTGTTGGCCGGCGAATTTGACTTCGACACCGGACGGCAGCTTTACGGGGTTCTTAGCGACGCGAGACATGCTTATCCCCCCTTAGAACACTGTGCACAGAACTTCGCCACCAACACCGGCGGCACGTGCAGCACGATCCGTCATCACACCTTTGTTGGTGGAGACGATAGACACGCCCAGACCGCCACGAACTTTCGGCAGATCTGTAACGGCCTTGTACTGACGCAGGCCTGGTCGGCTGGCGCGCTTCAGCTCTTCGATGACCGGACGGCCTTCGAAGTACTTCAGCTCGATCGACAGGGAGGGTTTGACTTCGCTGCTTACCTGGTAACCAGCGATGTAACCTTCGTCCTTCAGAACTTGGGCAACCGCAACCTTCAGAGTCGAAGAAGGCATGCTTACGACGGACTTTTCAGCCATCTGGGCATTACGGATGCGAGTTAGCATGTCCGCTAACGGGTCCTGCATACTCATGGGCTAGATGCTCCTGATACAAGAATTATTAGCCTCTCGGCTATCACAACCACCCAAGCACCCAGGACAAAAGACCCGGGCTCGGGTGAGCCGATCATTCTAGACACAACCTAGAAACGAAACAAGCCCCATATAGGGGCTTGTTTAGAAGCGAGGTCACCGGCGGTCGGAAGATTGCTCCCCTCCCGCCAGAACCCTGGTGCTTACCAGCTGGCTTTAACCAGACCTGGTACGTCACCACGCATTGCAGCTTGACGCAGCATGTTACGGCCCAGACCGAACTTACGGTATACACCGTGAGGACGGCCGGTCAGGCGGCAACGGTTGCGCAGACGAGCGGCGCTGGCGTCACGCGGCTGCTTTTGCAGTGCGACGACGGCGGCATAACGCTCTTCTGGCGATGCGTTCAGGTTGACGATGGTCGCTTTCAGCTCGGCACGCTTTTTGGCGTACTTGGCTACCGTGAGCTGACGCTTCAGCTCGCGGTTTTTCATGCTCTTCTTGGCCATTTTCCTACTCCAATCAGTTGCGGAACGGGAATTTGAATGCACGCAGCAGAGCGCGGCCTTCGTCATCCGAACGAGCAGTGGTGGTCAGGGTAATGTCCAGACCGCGCAGAGCATCGATCTTGTCGTAGTCGATTTCCGGGAAGATGATCTGCTCTTTCACGCCCATGCTGTAGTTGCCACGACCATCGAAGGACTTGGCATTCAGGCCGCGGAAGTCGCGAACCCGAGGCAGGGAGATCGCCAGCAGGCGATCCAGGAACTCGTACATACGGTCACGGCGCAGAGTAACTTTAACGCCGATCGGCCAACCTTCACGAACCTTGAAACCCGCAATCGACTTGCGAGCGAAAGTCACGACCGGCTTTTGACCAGTGATCTTTTCCAGGTCGGCTACAGCGTTTTCGATGACTTTTTTGTCACCGACAGCTTCGCCCAGACCCATGTTCAGGGTGATCTTGGTTACGCGTGGAACTTCCATCACGTTCGCGAGCTTAAGTTCTTCCTTAAGCTTGGGAGCGATTTCGTTCCGGTAAATCTCTTTGAGTCGTGCCATTGTCTTCTACCTAGCAGTGTTCAAGCATCAACCGCTTTCTGGGTCGACTTGAAGACACGAATTTTCTTGCCGTCTTCAACCTTGAAGCCAACGCGGTCAGCCTTGTTGGTTTCACCATTGAAAATGGCAACGTTGGAAGCGTGCAGAGGCGCTTCTTTTTCGACGATACCGCCCTGTACGCCCGCCATCGGGTTAGGCTTGGTATGGCGCTTGACCAGGTTTACACCACCGATGACCAGACGGTCGTCAGCGAGAACCTTCAGCACCTTACCGCGCTTACCTTTGTCTTTGCCGGCGATCACGATGATCTCGTCGTCACGACGAATCTTTTGCATGTCGGATCTCCTTAGAGCACTTCAGGGGCGAGCGAGACGATCTTCATGAACTTCTCGTTGCGAAGTTCACGGGTCACTGGCCCGAAGATGCGAGTGCCGATCGGCTCTTGCTTGTTGTTCAGCAGAACAGCAGCGTTACCGTCGAAACGAATGATGGAACCGTCAGCGCGACGTACACCATGACGGGTACGTACGACTACGGCGGTCATCACCTGGCCTTTTTTGACCTTACCGCGCGGAATTGCTTCCTTGACGGTTACTTTGATGATGTCACCGATGCCGGCGTAACGACGGTGGGAACCGCCGAGAACCTTGATGCACATGACGCGACGAGCGCCGCTGTTATCGGCCACATCGAGCATGGATTGAGTCTGAATCATAAAATTTCTCCGACCCCTAGCCCTTAGACTTCAACAGCGCGTTCGAGGACTTCAACCAGTGCCCAAGACTTGGTCTTGGCCAGCGGACGAGTTTCGCTAATGGAAACCTTGTCGCCGATTTTGCACTGATTGGTTTCGTCGTGCGCGTGCAGCTTAGTCGAACGCTTAACGTATTTACCGTAGATCGGGTGCTTTACGCGACGCTCGATCAGAACGGTGATGGTCTTGTCCATTTTGTCGCTGACGACACGGCCAGTCAGCGTACGGACGGTTTTTTCAGCTTCAGCCATGATCACTTACCTGCCTGCTGGTTGAGCACAGTTTTCACGCGAGCGATGTCACGCTTAACTTGCGAGAGCAGGTGCGACTGCCCCAACTGGCCAGTTGCTTTCTGCATACGCAGATTGAACTGGTCGCGCAGCAGGCCGAGCAGTTGCTCGTTCAGCTGCTGTGCCGATTTTTCACGAAGTTCATTCGCTTTCATCACATCACCGTCCGCTTAACAAAGGAGGTGGCGAGTGGCAGCTTTGCAGCAGCCAAGGCGAATGCTTCGCGCGCCAGCTCTTCAGAAACACCCTCGATCTCATACAGGACTTTGCCTGGCTGGATCTGGGCAACCCAGTATTCCACGGAACCCTTACCTTTACCCATCCGCACTTCAAGAGGCTTCTTGGTAACCGGCTTGTCCGGGAACACACGGATCCAGATCTTGCCGCCACGCTTAACGTGACGAGTCAGAGCACGACGTGCAGACTCGATCTGGCGAGCGGTGAGGCGACCGCGGGCGACAGCTTTCAAGGCGAACTCGCCGAAGCTGACTTTGCTACCGCGCAGTGCCAGACCACGGTTGTGGCCGGTCATCTGCTTGCGGAATTTTGTACGCTTAGGTTGCAACATTTGGCGTACCCCTTACTTAGCAGCTTTTTTACGAGGCGCTGGTGCTTGTGGTTTCAGCTCTTCTTGGCGACCACCAATTACTTCGCCTTTGAAGATCCAAACCTTCACACCGATCACACCATAAGTGGTGTGAGCTTCGTAGGTGTTGTAGTCGATATCAGCACGCAGGGTGTGCAACGGCACACGACCTTCGCGATACCACTCGGTACGAGCAATCTCGGCACCGCCGAGACGACCGCTCACCTGGATCTTGATGCCCTTGGCACCAATACGCATGGCGTTCTGCACGGCGCGCTTCATAGCACGACGGAACATTACGCGGCGCTCCAGCTGCTGAGCTACGCTTTGCGCAACCAGCATGGCGTCGAGTTCCGGCTTGCGGATCTCTTCGATGTTGATGTGCACAGGCACACCCATCTGCTTGGTCAGGTCCTGACGCAGCTTCTCAACATCTTCACCTTTCTTCCCGATAACGATACCTGGACGAGCGGTGTGGATGGTGATGCGTGCAGTTTGGGCCGGACGATGGATATCGATACGGCTTACGGACGCGCTTTTTAGTTTGTCTTGGAGGTACTCACGAGTTTTCAGATCCTTCAACAGGTAATCTGCGTAAGTCGCGCCATCTGCATACCAGACGGACGTGTGCTCCTTGACGATTCCCAGGCGAATGCCAGTGGGATGTACTTTCTGACCCATCTGATCGACTCCGTTACTTGTCCGCAACCTTGACAGTGATATGGCAAGACCGCTTGACGATGCGATCAGCGCGGCCTTTGGCACGCGGCATGATGCGCTTCAGCGAACGCCCTTCGTTGACGAAAACGGTGGAGACCTTCAGGTCATCAACGTCTGCGCCTTCGTTGTGTTCGGCGTTGGCAACGGCCGACTCGAGGACTTTCTTCATGATTTCAGCGGCTTTTTTGCTGCTGAAGGCCAACAGGTTGAGCGCTTCGCCCACCTTCTTCCCGCGGATCTGGTCGGCGACCAAGCGGGCTTTCTGGGCGGAGATTCGAGCGCCCGACAACTTAGCGGCTACTTCCATTTCCTAACCCCTTAACGCTTGGCTTTCTTGTCAGCCACGTGCCCGCGATAAGTGCGGGTACCGGCGAACTCGCCCAGTTTGTGGCCGACCATGTCTTCGTTCACGAGAACTGGGACATGTTGACGACCGTTATGTACCGCGATGGTCAGACCGACCATTTGTGGCAGGATCATCGAACGACGCGACCAGGTTTTCACCGGTTTGCGATCATTCTTTTCCGCCGCCACTTCGATCTTCTTCAGTAGGTGAAGATCGATAAAAGGACCTTTTTTCAGAGAACGTGGCACTGTCGTATCCCTCTATTTACTTGCGACGACGGACGATCATTTTGTCGGTACGCTTATTACCACGAGTCTTCGCACCCTTGGTTGGGAAGCCCCATGGCGATACCGGATGACGACCACCGGAGGTACGACCTTCACCACCACCATGTGGGTGGTCAACCGGGTTCATGGCAACACCACGAACGGTTGGGCGAACGCCACGCCAGCGTTTGGCACCAGCTTTACCCAGCGAACGCAGGCTGTGCTCGGAGTTCGAGACTTCGCCCAGGGTCGCACGGCACTCAGCCAGGACTTTACGCATTTCACCAGAGCGCAGACGCAGGGTCACGTAGACACCTTCGCGGGCGATCAGCTGAGCCGAAGCACCAGCGGAACGAGCGATCTGTGCACCTTTACCCGGCTTCAGTTCGATGCCGTGAATGGTGCTACCTACTGGGATGTTGCGCAGCTGCAGGGAGTTACCGGCCTTGATTGGGGCCAGCGAACCTGCGATCAGCTGATCGCCAGCGCTCACGCCTTTAGGGGCGATGATGTAGCGACGCTCACCGTCTGCGTAGCACAGCAGGGCGATGTGAGCAGTACGGTTCGGATCGTATTCGATACGCTCGACAGTGGCTGGAATGCCATCTTTGTCGTTGCGACGGAAGTCGACCAGACGGTAATGCTGCTTATGACCACCACCCACGTGACGTGTAGTGATACGGCCATTGTTGTTACGACCACCAGACTTCGATTTCTTCTCGAGCAGCGGTGCGTGAGGAGCGCCTTTGTGCAGCTCCTTGTTGACCACCTTGACCACGAAACGGCGGCCAGGGGAAGTCGGTTTGCATTTAACGATTGCCATGATGCACCCCTTCCTTACTCAGCACTGCTGCTGAAATCGAGATCTTGGCCTGGCTGAAGGGAGACGATCGCCTTCTTCCAGTCATTACGCTTGCCCAGACCACGTGCGGTACGCTTGGTTTTACCCAATACGTTAACAGTCGACACGTTTTCGACTTTTACGCCGAACAGGCCTTCGACAGCTTTCTTGATTTCCAGCTTGGTTGCATCGGTAGCAACCTTGAATACGAACTGGCCTTTCTTCTCAGCCAGAACGGTAGCCTTCTCGGAAACGTGCGGGCCAAGGAGGACTTTAAATACGCGTTCCTGGTTCATCCCAGCAGCTCCTCGAATTTCTTCACGGCCGACACAGTGATCAACACTTTGTCATAGGCGATCAGACTGACCGGATCGGAACCTTGTACGTCACGAACGTCGACGTGCGGCAGGTTACGAGCAGCCAGGTACAGGTTCTGATCAACAGCGTCCGATACGATCAGGACGTCAGTCAGGCCCATGCCATTCAGCTTGTTCAGCAGATCTTTGGTCTTTGGCGCTTCAACAGCGAAGTCCTGGACAACGACCAGACGGTCGGTGCGCACCAGCTCAGCGAGGATGGAACGCATTGCTGCGCGATACATCTTCTTGTTGAGCTTCTGCGAGTGGTCCTGAGGACGAGCTGCGAAGGTGGTGCCACCGCCGCGCCAGATCGGGCTACGGATGGTACCAGCACGAGCACGACCAGTGCCCTTCTGACGCCATGGGCGCTTACCGCCACCGGATACGTCGGAACGAGTCTTCTGCTGCTTGGTGCCCTGACGGCCGCCGGCCATGTAGGCCACGACTGCTTGGTGAACCAGCGTCTCGTTGAATTCGCCACCGAAGGTCAGTTCGGAAACTTCGATCGCCTGAGCGTCATTTACGTTAAGTTGCATGTCAGTTTCCCCTTAACCGCGAGCCTTGACAGCTGGACGTACAACCACGTCGCCGCCAGTAGCGCCAGGAACGGCACCCTTGATCAGCAGCAGGTTGCGTTCAGCGTCTACGCGAACTACTTCCAGGGACTGCACAGTAACGCGCTCGGCGCCCATGTGACCGGACATTTTCTTGCCCTTGAACACACGACCAGGAGTCTGGCACTGGCCGATGGAACCCGGAACACGGTGCGATACGGAGTTACCGTGGGTGTTATCTTGGCCACGGAAATTCCAGCGCTTGATGGTACCGGCGAAGCCTTTACCTTTCGACTGACCGGTGACGTCTACCAGCTGGCCTGCAGTAAAGAGTTCAGCTTTGATCAGATCGCCAGCCTGGAAATCGCCTTCTTCAAGACGGAACTCCCAAACACCGCGACCAGCGGCAACGTTCGCCTTAGCGAAGTGACCTGCTTGAGCAGCAGTCACACGCGAAGCACGACGCTCGCCTACAGTGATTTGCACTGCACGGTAGCCATCAGTTTCTTCGGTTTTGAACTGGGTGACGCGATTCGGCTCGATCTCAACGACCGTGACCGGAATGGAGACACCTTCTTCGGTGAAAATACGGGTCATACCGCATTTACGACCGACTACACCAATAGTCATGTTGTAAACCTCATGAGTGTACGGGGCTTTCACCCGCTATGGCCGCCCATTTCAGAGCGTTACACGGTTAAGACCGAAGTCTTAGCCGAGGCTGATCTGTACTTCCACACCTGCCGCAAGGTCCAGCTTCATCAGCGCATCAACGGTTTTATCCGTTGGCTGGACGATGTCCAGAACGCGCTTATGAGTGCGGATCTCGTACTGGTCACGCGCGTCTTTGTTGACGTGCGGGGAGACCAGAACGGTGAAACGCTCTTTGCGAGTAGGCAGTGGAATTGGACCACGCACTTGTGCACCAGTACGTTTCGCGGTTTCCACGATTTCCTGGGTGGATTGGTCGATCAGGCGATGGTCGAAAGCCTTCAACCTGATACGGATTTGCTGATTTTGCATTGGATTTCAGACTCCAGGCTGTTCCCAACGGACGCACTACGCCCGCTAAAAGGAGGCGTGATTCTATAGACGGTCCGATTTTGTGTCAACCCAATAAAAAAGGCCCCCGCTGAGCGGAGGCCTTTTTTAACCGATCGAGTGATTACTCGATGATTTTGGCTACGACGCCGGCGCCGACGGTACGACCGCCTTCACGGATAGCGAAGCGCAGACCGTCTTCCATTGCGATGGTCTTGATCAGAGTGACTTCCATCTGGATGTTGTCACCT
>NZ_JCAUKV010000006.1:0-378804 GCF_059693665.1 Pseudomonas sp. PGPR N4 | reverse complement strand
CGTCACTGTCTACGAAAACGCTCTGGACCTGAACAAGGATTGCCACGACCTGGCTCCGGGCGCTGTGCTCGGCAGCCAGCCGGGATCGGCCGCTGAAACAGCCAGCGGCACTTTGGTTGGCGCCGTGAGCGGCGGCGTAGGCATCCTCACCTACAGCCTGGTCGGCAATGCCGAGGGCCATTTCGGCCAGATCCAGGTCAACGGTGATGGCTCTTACACCTATACCCTGACTTCGCCTGCCAGCACTTCGCCGCAACAGAACGATGGCCCCAATATCGTCACCGAAACCTTCACCTATCAGGTCAAGGACTCGCTCGGCAACACCACCACCAGCAACATCGTCATCAGCATCGTCGATGACGTGCCCCAAGCGCATTGCGACGTTGCCCGAGTGGAAATGGGTGGGCAGGTCAGCGGTAACGTACTGCTCAACGACGTGATCGGCGCCGACGTCTCCGCTGATGGTAAATACGTAGTTGGTGTACGCGCCGGTTCAGATACATCGACGCCTGCCTCTGGCCAACTCGGCGTCAATGTCCAGGGCACTTACGGCTACATCACCCTCGATGTCGAGGGTAACGGGGTTTACCACTCGTACCCCAACAGCAATGCCCCAGAGGGCGCCACGGATACCTTCGTCTACACCATCCGTGATGCCGACGGTGACCAGAGCACCGCGACGGTCAGTATCAACGTGCTCAACTGCCAGATGGTGGCGACACCGGATCACGACGTCACTGTCTACGAAAACGCTCTGGACCTGAACAAGGATTGCCACGACCTGGCTCCGGGCGCTGTGCTCGGCAGCCAGCCGGGATCGGCCGCTGAAACAGCCAGCGGCACCTTGGTTGGCGCCGTGAGCGGCGGCGTAGGCATCCTCACCTACAGCCTGGTCGGCAATGCCGAGGGCCATTTCGGCCAGATCCAGGTCAATGGTGATGGCTCTTACACCTATACCCTGACTTCGCCTGCCAGCACTTCGCCGCAACAGAACGATGGCCCCAATATCGTCACCGAAACCTTCACCTATCAGGTCAAGGACTCGCTCGGCAACACCACCACCAGCAACATCGTCGTCAGCATTGTTGATGACGTGCCCCAAGCCCACTGCGACTTCGCCAATGTGGTCGAAGGCAGCAGCGTGACGGGCAACCTGCTGTGGAATGACGTGATCGGCGCCGACGTCTCTGCCGCTGGCCAGTATGTGATCGGGATCCGCGCCGGCAGCGACACCTCGACTTCTGCTGTGGGCCAGCTCGGCACAGAGGTGCAAGGCGCTTATGGCTACGCAACGCTGGATGCCAACGGTAATGGCGTTTATCACGCCAACCCCAACAGCGTGTCACCGGCTGGAGCTACCGACACCTTCGTCTACACCATCCGTGACGCCGACGGTGATGAAAGCACTACGACGGTGACCTTCAACGTCCAGGACGCCAGCCAGGCGGGCTGCGCTGATGGAGCTGTTGGCGCTCGCTCGGCGGCCACTGACAAAGCGGCGCCGATCCGGTTCGACGTTGACGAACACAAAGCCACCGGCTCGCTCAAGGAGCTTGCTCGCAGCGCGTTCGCTGCCAACAGCGGCGCCATGACCTCCGCGCTGGTGGTGGCCGGCTATCTGGCGCAGATGGGCAACAGCCACGCCGGCGAGCAGGACGTGTACACGGTGGCCCTGCGCAAGGGTGAGACGCTCACCCTCGACCACGATCGCGCGCCGGGCAACTTGCTCATGGAATGGAAAGGCGCAGCTGGCAGCTATCACCCTGTGGCGGACGGCGGCAGCTTCACCGCCAGCCATGATGGCCTGTACAGCATCCAGCTGACCAGCACGACCGACAGCACTGCCCCGGCGCAGGACAGCTTCAAGCTCAGCCTGCTGATCGATTCGAGCAATGTCCAAGGCGAGAGCCACCCTGTCGGCCAGACAGTTGGCAGCGACTCGGCAACTGGCACTGCAGACATCGTCTACCACGCAGACAGCACTGGCAGCGCGCTGACCGCCGATACGTTGTTGGCGGTGGAGGATGGCAAAGGCGAGGCGGTGCTGGTAAGCAGCCCAGGCAATGACCTGCTCGAAGGCGGTCACGGTATTGATACCGTCAGCTATGCCACAGCCAAGGCAGGCGTAGTGGTCGACCTCAACCTGGTGGGCCAGCAGGATACCGGCGGCGGTGGGCTGGACACCCTGGTCAGGATCGACAACCTGATCGGCTCGGACTACCACGACACCTTGATTGGCAACGCCAATGACAACGTGCTGATTGGCGGTCGGGGTGATGACCTGCTGACCGGGGGCGGCGGCAATGACACCTTCGTCTGGCAGAAGGGTGACACCGGCCACGACACTGTGACTGACTTCACGCCAGGCGCTGATCATCTTGACCTGTCGCAATTGCTTCAGGCCGATGCTGGCGCGGCGGCTTCACTGGATGACTTCCTGCACTTCAAGGTCAGCGCAGCGGGAGGTACGGTGGTGTCGACCATCGAAGTCAGCAGCGTGGCCGGTGCGGCACCGAGTCAGACCATCGACCTGGCCGGCGTTGACCTTGCCCAGCACTATGGCGTAACGGCGGGGGCGGGTGGTCTGATTGCATCCGGGCATGACACTGCAACCATCATCAACGGCATGCTCAACGATCATTCGTTGAAGGTGGATACCGTCTAAGGTTGTTTGACTCATCTTGAGCCCGCTGGGGCCGCTTTGCGGCCCTTTCGCGACACAAGGCCGCTCCTACAGGGACCGCGCTAGTCAGTCATGCGCGGACCCTGTAGGAGCGGCCTTGTGTCGCGAAAGGGCTGCGCAGCAGCCCCAGCTATCTCAATTGGATCAACGATATCTCATAGTTCGCAAGGTAGGTGAGTGCCGGCCTGGCAGTGCCCTGGAGGACGGGCTCAACTGCGGCGCAGGGTCTTCTGCTTGAGGATGTACAGGCTCACCAGCACCGCGCTGGTGAGCATGAATAGCCGCGCCCAGAACAACGGCACCAGATAGCAGGACAAACCGATACTGGCCCACATCAGGCCAATGGCGTAGACCTTGCCTTTGAGCGGGATCCCCTCACCACCGAGGTAGTCGCGAATCCACGGTCCCAGCTGCGGGTGATTGACCAGCCAGGCGTGGAAGCGCGGCGAGCTGCGGGCGAAGCAGGCGGCCGCCAGCAGCAGAAAGGGGGTGGTTGGCAATACCGGCAGGAAAATCCCCAATACCCCCAGCGCAACGCTGAGCCAGCCAGCGGCCAGCAACAGGTAGCGCATGACTGCTGTCAGTGATGGCGCGGCTTGAGCAGGGCTGGCTTTTCTTCCGGAGCGTGCAGCAGCAGGTACAGCGCGGTCAGGGCTTCCGGAATCTGCACGATCATGTCGTCCTGCAGGTTGGCGTCCTTGGCAATGTCTTCAAACTCTGGCTGCTCATCGAACAGACCCGAACCGACCATGATCGGCAGCAGCATTTCGCTGACTTCTTCTTCGGCGTTCTCGAACCAGGCTTCTTCACGCAGGAACACGCCTTCCATGAAGCCGATGCACCAGCCGCGCAGATCGGAGTCGTCCGGGTCTTCACCCAGGTCGAGGTCGCACGGCAGCTCGAACTCTTCGTCACTGGCCAGTTGACGGCTGATGTGGGCCTTGAGGGCGACCAGCGTGGCTTCGATTTCGACCCGCTGCGCGTCGCTGCTGTACTTGGGCTCTTCGGCAAACAGCGCGTCGATCCATTCGCGGTCAGGAACGGCCTCGGAAGTGATCGAAAGCGCGGTCAGGTAGCCGTGGGCGGCGACGTAATCCAGCGCTTCTTCGTGCAGCTCGTCGGCATCGAGGAAGACTTGCAGGCGGGTCAGTTGCTCGGCGAAGGACATTACGGGGCTACCTTGAAGAATAAACGATAACGAATTCTAGCACCTTGCTGCGATCACGGGGCAAAGGGAACGTCTGTCACCGTAGCGTCCTTTAGCACTCGTCGCTGGGGTATAATCCGCGGTTTTCAGCCGGGCACAGTGTTTGTGCGGCCCTTGGCAAAAGCTGCTTACGCATTCGCGCGTGTGCCGGACGAGTTTATCGTCCAGCCTGTGTTCGGGAATGATACGGCGATTTCGGAGTTTGCAATGCTCGAACAGGCTCAGCGCGTCCTCAAGGACATCTTCGGCTACGACAGTTTCCGGGGGCGCCAGGCAGCGATCATCGAATGTGTGGCCAATGGCGGCGATGCCTTGGTGCTGATGCCTACCGGCGGCGGCAAGTCGCTGTGCTTCCAGGTCCCTGGCTTGTTGCGGCCCGGCTTGACTGTGGTGGTATCGCCACTGATCGCCTTGATGGACGACCAGGTTGCCACCCTCGACGAACTCGGCGTGGCCGCGGCAGCCCTGAATTCTACCCTGAGTGCCGAGCAGCAACGCGAGCTGGCCGGGCGCTTGCGCCGCGGCGAGGTGAAGATGCTCTACCTCGCGCCTGAGCGTTTGGTGCAACCACGCATGCTCGAGTTCCTGCAGGGCCTCGACGTATCGCTGTTTGCCATCGACGAAGCGCATTGCGTGTCGCAGTGGGGCCATGACTTCCGGCCTGAGTACCTGCAATTGGGCCAGCTGGCCGAACAGTTTCCGCATGTGCCGCGCATCGCCCTGACCGCCACCGCCGACATGCGCACCCGCGAAGAGATCGTCCAGCGTCTGCACCTGCAGGGCGCCGAGCGCTTTCTGTCGAGCTTCGACCGGCCGAATATCTTTTACCGCATCGTGCCCAAGGAAGCGCCGCGCAAACAGCTGATGGCGTTTCTTGGCGAGCGCCGCGGCAACGCCGGGATCGTCTACTGCCTGTCACGCAAGAAGGTTGACGAGACCGCAGCGTTTCTCTGCGAACAGGGCTTTCCGGCACTGTCCTACCATGCCGGCCTGGCCGCCGACACCCGTGCCAGCAACCAGCGCCGCTTCCTCAACGAGGAAGGCCTGATCATGGTTGCGACCATTGCATTTGGCATGGGCATCGACAAACCCAACGTGCGCTTCGTTGCCCACCTCGACTTGCCCAAGTCGCTCGAGGCGTATTACCAGGAGACCGGTCGTGCCGGTCGTGACGGCTTGCCCGCCGACGCCTGGATGGCCTACGGCCTGCAAGACATGGTCATGCTCAAGCAGATGTTGCAGAACTCCGAAGGTGACGAGCGTCACAAGCGGGTCGAGCAGCACAAACTCGACGCCATGCTGGCCCTGTGTGAAGAAACCCGCTGCCGCCGACAGTCGCTGCTGGCCTACTTCGACGAAGTCCTCGAACAGCCCTGCGGTCACTGTGACAACTGCGTCGACAAGGTGCAGACCTGGGACGCAACCGAGCCTGCACGTCAGGCCCTGTCGGCGGTGTTTCGTACCGGTCAGCGCTACGGCGTTGGTCATCTGGTCGATGTGCTGCTGGGCAAGGACAACGAGAAGATCCGCAGCTTTGGTCACGAGAAGCTCTCGGTCTACGGCGTCGGCAAGTCCCTGAGTGAACATGAGTGGCGCTCGCTGTTCCGCCAGCTGGTCGCGCGTGGCCTGGTCGATATCGACCTCGAAGGCTACGGCGGCCTGCGCCTGTCCGACAGCTGCCGGCCATTGCTGCGTGGCGAGGTCAACCTGCAACTGCGTCGCGACCTCAAACCACAGACCAGCGCCAAGAGCTCCAGCGGTGGCAGCCCGGCCAGCCAGTTGGTGCGTGGCGAAGAGCGCGAGATGTGGGAAGCCTTGCGCACCCTGCGGCGCAAGCTGGCTGAAGAGCACAGCGTACCGCCTTACGTCATCTTCCCCGATTCGACTTTGCTGGAAATGCTCCGCAGTCAGCCTGCAAGCCTTGCCGACATGGGCCAGGTCAGTGGTGTCGGCGCGCGCAAACTGGAGCGCTATGGCCAGGCGTTTCTCGAGGTGCTCAACGGCGGCGAGAGCACTCAGGCGCCAAAGGTGGTGCTTGACCTGCGCCACGAACTGGTAAGCCTGGCGCGGGCGGGCATGACGCCGATGCAGATTGCCGGCCAGCTCAACTGCAGCGAAAAGAATGTCTACAGCCTGTTGGCCGAGGCGCTCGGCCGTCAGGAACTGAGCCTGGACCAGGCGCTGGACTTGCCCGAAGACCTGATGATGGAAGTGCAGGATGCCTTCCTTGATGGCGAAGGCGAGCTACCGCCGGTGGCGGAGATCGCAGCGCAATTCGCCCAGCGCGTGCCGGAGGGTGTGCTGTATTGCATCCGCGCTGCGCTGGCGGCCGAGTTTGAGCTGTAACCAGGCGCGATGCCGCTGAGCGCGGCATCTGGCTGATCCTTGTCATATTTTTTGATGATTATCGGACATTTCCGTGACGCCCAGCCTTGCCTGGAGCGCAAGGCCATGATTAGCTGGCTAATAATTAGTTCTATCCATCGAGTTGTTTATGCCGCTTACCGACAATCAACACCGCTTTGGCATGCAACTGGCCCAGATGTCCCGGGGCTGGCGCGCTGAACTGGATCGCCGACTGGCCGGGCTGAATCTGTCCCAGGCTCGCTGGTTGGTGCTGTTGCACCTCGCTCGCTTCGCCGAAGCGCCGACCCAGCGTGAACTGGCGCAGAGCGTGGGCGTTGAAGGCCCAACGCTGGCGCGCCTGCTCGACAGCCTGGAAACCCAGGGTCTGGTGCGCCGCCAGGCGGTGCTGGAAGATCGTCGTGCCAAAAAGATTCTGCTCTGCCCACCCGCCAAGCCGCTGATTGAGCAAATCGAAACCATCGCCAACCAGCTGCGTACCGAACTGTTCAGCGGGGTAGACGAGGCAGACCTGGATATCTGCATGCGGGTCCATGCAAAGATTCTCGGCAACCTGGAAAAATCCTGAGGCGACGTCAGGGCTGCCATGCAGGGGCAGCCCCGGGCGCGTTCAATCAGAACGTGTGGCCCAGATTGAGATACACCGCTTTCTGCTGCTCGCTGTTGGCCCCATAACTGAGGTTCAACGGCCCTAGCGGCGTCTCCAACCCTAAAAATATGCTCGCGGCGTTGATGTAGCCACTGTCGAAGTCATTGTCGTTGTTCCAGGCCCGGCCGCGTTCGAGCGAGCCGCCGATGTACAGCGGGAAGTCCAGCGGCAGGTAGGCGCGTGGCGTCAGGCGCCGGTAATAGACCATCCGCATCAGGCTGATGTTCTGCCCCGACACCGAATCCTGACGGAAGCCCGACAGCTGCCGGGCGCCACCGAGCACGAAGCTCGAAGTGACCACGTCGGCGTCGTTCAGCGTGCGCCCGTAGCGCCCGCCAAGTACCAGCGTGTCGGCGCCGCTGCTGAGTGCCTTGTCCACGTTCAGCTCCCACTGACGATAGTTGCTGTCCGAATCCAGCGACTTGTCGTAGTTGCGCAGAGTCAGGCCGATGTCTTCGCCACTGTGCGGGAAGTACACGTTGTCCAGCGTATCGAACGAGTACTTGAGCTCGTAGAAACCTTCGTTGAAGCTGACCGAGGGCAGGTCCTGATCACCAATGCGAACGTCGGCGTTGCCCCAGGCCTTGCCCACGCCTGCACGCACCTCGCCATAGGTACCGATCTGGCGGCCGAGGTTGATGCCGAAACCATAGCGTTGCAAGCGGTATTCGGCGATCGGGTCATTTTCCAGTGTCGCTTCGATGTTCTGTGAACCCAGATCCAGATACGGCGCGACGAAATACCGCGAACCGATGTCCAGCGGCTGATAGAACTCGCTGTACAGCTCTTGCTGATCGCCGATCTGCGCCCGCGTCAGCCATTCACCGCCCAGCCGATTGATGCCATTGATGCGGTAGCTGGCGCCGAGGTTGAAGGCGCTGTCGCCGCGCATGTCGTCCGACAGGTTGAGGCCCAGGCGTAGGTAGTCGGTACCGCCGCGTTTGCCGCTGGCCTTGATCACCAGGGTGTTGTCGTCGCCCTTGTGCACCACGCGGTACTGCACACCGTCAAAGTAATCCAGGCCATACAGGGTACCCATGTCGGTCTGCAGACGCTCCAGCTCCAATGGCTCGCCAATCGGCTGGCGAACGTAGTAGCGGATCACGTCGTCGCTGACCTTCGAATCATTCTCGACCTTGATTGCGGTAATCACCGGGGTGCGCTGGCGCGGCGAGCGGGCGATGGCGAGCTGAGTATCGCCCTCAGCCTGGCGCAGTGTAGCCAGCCGGGCATCAAGAGCACGGGTGGCGCGGTAGCCGGCCTCGATCATCTCGGCGGTGCGGCCGAAGTCAGTGACGCCGAATGCCGCCAAGGGCGGCTGAATCAGGATGTCATCGCGGTGCAGGTTGGCCAGTTGCTCTTCGGAATTTCGCCGGGTCATCAGGGTGATCGACTGGTTGAGCACATCCACTACCGTGTTCAGTTGCTTGCGGTCGCGCAACGGAGTACCGATGTCGACCACAATGGCCAGATCGACGCCCATCTCGCGGGCGACATCCAGCGGGATGTTGTCGACCATGCCGCCGTCGACCAGCAAGCGCCCATCCATCTCGACTGGGGCGAACACCGCTGGGATCGACATGCTGGCGCGGATGACCTGCGGCAGGTGGCCACGGCTGAACACCACTTTTTCGCCACTGGCGATATCGGTTGCGACGGCGCGGAAGGGGATCGGCAGTTTGTCGAAGTCGCGGGTATCAGCGGTGTGGGCCAATTTGCTTTCCAGCAGCAGGGCGAGGTTCTGACCCTGGATCACCCCCAGCGGCAGGCCCAGGCTGCCGTCGTCGCGAAAGCTCAGCTTCTGCTTGACCAGAAAATCGCGATCATCCTGCTTACGCCGGAACGGCACGTCCTTGCGCGGTGGCGCATCGGACAGCGCCTGCTGCCAGTCGAGTGTGGTGGCGAGTTTTTCCAGCTCTTCGACGCTGTAGCCCGAAGCATACAGGCCGCCAATGACCGCCCCCATGCTGGTGCCAGCAATGGCATCGACGCGCACGCCTTGCTCTTCCAGCGCCTTGAGCACGCCGATGTGCGCCAGGCCCCTGGCTGCGCCGCCAGACAGCACCAGGCCGACCTTGGGCCGGGTGTTTTCGGCAGCTGTGATCGGCAAACAGGTAAGCAGCAGCATCAGGCACAACAGCAAGCGGTGCATCGTCCAGTCTCAAAGCAGAGGGAAAGGCCGCTAGTATAAGCGGCCAACACTCTGGAGATAGCTGATCATGTCTGCGAGCAAGCCCGAAATAGTCATCAATTATTGCACTCAGTGCCAATGGCTGCTGCGCGCCGCCTGGCTGGCGCAGGAGCTGCTCAGCACCTTTGCCGACGATCTGGCCCGGGTCGCGCTGGAGCCAGGCACCGGTGGCGTGTTCCGGGTCACCTGCAACGGTGTGCAAATCTGGGAGCGCAAGGCGGATGGCGGCTTCCCCGAGGCCAAGCAGCTCAAACAGCGCGTACGCGATCAGATCGACCCGCAGCGCGACCTCGGCCACAACGATCGCTGATCAGCTGTTCTGGGTTGCAGGCTTGGCGGCGCTGGCCGGCTCGCTGGCCAGGCGGCTGGAGAGGATGATCGCCAGCACGATCAAGGCGCCGCCGGCGAGCATGGTCAGCGAAGGCCGCTCGGCGAACAGCGCCCAGGCCACCGCGATGCCATAGACCGGCTCCATGCCGAACACCACGGCGGCGGTGCGCGCCTTGATCACCGCCAGCGCAGCGACGAACAGGCTGTGCGCGATGCCGGTACAGAACACCCCAAGCAGGCCGATCCAGAGCCAGTCGACAGCGCGAACGTCGGCCAGACCCGGCGCTGCGAACGGCAGCAGGCACAGCGTTACCACCAGATTCTGCCAGAGCGCTGCCTGCGCCGCCGGCAAGCGCGCCCCGCCTGCGCGGTTGGTCAGCGACAGCAGCGAGAACAGCAACCCCGACAGCAATGCCCAGAGCAGGCCACTGGTGGCCTCGCTGGCCAGGTCGAAGGCGGGCGTGACGAGGATCAGGCCGATGCTCACCAGCACGACCAGCATCAGCTCGTTGCGACGGATGCGCTCGCGAAACAACAGCCCTTCAAGGATCACCGTGAACGCCGGGAAGCTGGCAAAGCCCAGGGTGGCGATGGCCACGCCGGCAACCTTGACCGCGATGAAAAAGCTCACCCAATGACCGGCCAGCAACACGCCGCCAAGCAGCAGACGGCGCACATCAGCGCCTTTGAGTGATTGCCAGGTCTGACGCATGAACTGGGCAAACAGACCCAGCGCCAGCACGGCGAAGGCGGCACGGCCAAAAACAATGATGGCCGGGCTGGCCGAGACAGCGAGCTTGCCGAAGACACCGGTCAGGCCAAACAGCAGCGCGCCGATGTGCAGAGCGCCGAGGGCGGTGCGGGGTGTCATGGGAGTCCTCTGTGCGGACCGCTGGCGATAGGTACGAGGCGTGGCGCAGCGATGGCTGATGACAGGTGCGAGCCAGTTTAAGCGCAGGCGGGGGCGCTGTCTGTGGCCAATTCGCCCATCCCGTGCCGCGCATCAGCGTGTACGCAGCCCTAGCGCTTTACAAGCTGACCTTGCCCAGCAGGACGTCACGGAACATCGCGAAGTCGCCGATCAGGCTATACCACGGATGATCGAACGTCGCCGGGCGATTCTTCTCGAAGACAAAATGCCCGATCCAGGCAAAGCCATATCCGGCAACCGGGATCAACAACAGCAACAACCATTTGCCGCTGGCAATGGTGTAGGCGAGCAGTGCTATCACCAGGCTGGTGCCGACGAAGTGCAGCCGCCGGCAGGTGGGGTTGCTGTGCTCGCCGAGGTAGAAGGGGTAGAACTCGGCAAAACTGCGAAACTGCGCTGTGCGGTCCATTATTTCGCTCCCTGAGCAACTGCTTATGGCGTGGGTACACGGCGTGGAGCCTGATTAGAGTCTAGAGTCATAGGCAAAGCGGGCCAGTGACAATAAGCGCCAATTGAGTATCCTTGGCATTCACCGCAGGAGCGGTCAGCACAAGAAGCCGGTTATGAGTGAAAGAACCACATCCGCCAGCTGGGCATCCGGCATCGTCAAGGCCCTCGAGCTGGAAGGCCTCGACTGCCCGGCCATGTTCAAGGAACTCGGCCTGGACTTCGCTGCGCTGGATGACCCGGACGCGCGCTTCCCGCAGGATTCGATGACCCGCCTGTGGCAACTGGCGGTCGAGCTGTCGGGTAACCAGGCGATCGGCTTGAACATGGCGCGGGTGGTACGCCCGGCATCGTTTCATGTGGTCGGTTATGCGCTGATGTCCAGCCGTACCCTGGCCGAGGGCTTCGAACGGCTGGTGCGCTACCAGCGGATCATCGCCGAAAGCTCGGACCTGAGCTTCCGCCTCGGGCCTGAGGGTTACTCGCTGGTGCTGACCGTGCACGGCGATCACCTGCCGCCAACCCGCCACAGTGCCGAAGCCTCGCTGGCGTGCGCGCTGGCGCTGAGCAAATGGTTGAGCGGGCGACCGATCCAGCCGCGGCGCGTGCTTATCCAAGGGCCACAGCCTGACGACATCGAGCCTTACAAGGTAGCCTTTCACTCGCCGCTGGTATTTGGCGCTGCTCACGACGCGTTGGTGTTCGAGCGGGCCGATATGGAAGCGCCATTGCCCACCGCCAATGAAGCCATGGCGGTGTTGCATGACCGCTTTGCCGGCGAATATCTGGCCCGCTTCTCGGAAAGCCGCGTCACCCACCGGGTGCGTCAGGTGTTGTGCCGGATCCTGCCCCAGGGCGAGCCCAAACGCGAAACCGTGGCGCAGGCGCTGCACATGTCTCAGCGCACCCTGCAGCGGCGTTTGCAGGAGGAGGGCACCAGTTTCCAGACGCTGCTCGACGACACCCGTCGCGAGTTGGCCGAGCAGTACCTGGCCCAATCAGGCATGACCCTGCTCGAAACCGCCTACTTGCTGGGCTTTTCCGACCCGAGCAATTTCTACCGGGCATTTCGCCGTTGGTTCGACGCCACCCCCAGCGAATACCGCTCGCGGCTGGGCGCCGAGGCGGTCAGTGACGCCAGAACGCCGGCATACATAGAACCAGCACGGTGATGATTTCCAGCCGGCCGAGCAGCATGCCGCCGGCCAGGATCCACTTGGCGGCATCCGGTAAAGTGGCGTAGTTGCCCGCTGGGCCAATCACTTCGCCCAGGCCCGGGCCTACGCCGGACACAGTGCCCGCGGCGCCGGTCAGCGCTGTCATCCAGTCCACCCCCAGCAGCGACAGCAGCAGGGCGATTACGCAGATGGTGATGGCGAAGAAGAACGAGAAAGTCAGAATCGAGCGGACGATCTCTTCATCCAGGCGATGGCCGTTGTACTTCTGCTTGATCACCGCGCGCGGGTGGATCAGCTGATTGAGGCTGGCCTTGAGCAGGATGTAGGCAACCTGAAAGCGGAAAATCTTGATCCCGCCGGCCGTCGAGCCGGAGCAGCCACCGATAAAGCCCAGATAGAAAAACAGCATCAGCGAGAAGTTGCCCCACAGGCTGTAGTCGCCCAAGGCGAAACCGGTGGTGGTAACGATCGAGGTGACGTTCAGCGCGACGTGGCGCAGGGCATCCAGCCAGTGCAGTTCGGTGGTTGCCCAGTACCAGGTGCCAAGTACCAGCCAGGTGATCACCAGCAGGCCCAGCAAGCCCTGCACCTGTTGATCCTTGAACAGCGCTCGGCGATTGCCGCGCAGCGTCGCCACATACAGCGTGAACGGCATGCTGCCGAAGATCATCACCACTACCGCAACCCAGTGCACGGCCGGGATGTCCCACTTGGCCAGCGACAGGTCCGAGGTGGAAAAACCGCCGGTGGAGATCGCCGACATGGCGTGGTTGATCGCATCGAACAGGCTCATGCCCGCCCACCAGAACGCCAGGCTGCCGAGGAAGGTAATGCCGACGTACACCAGCACGATCGACTTGGCGACCATGTGCGAGCGCGGCATGACCTTCTCCGAGCGGTCCGAAGACTCGGTCTGGAACAGGCGCATGCCACCAATGCGCAGCAACGGCAAGATCGCCACCGCCATCGCGATAAAGCCGATACCACCCAGCCAGTGCAGCATCGAGCGCCACATGAGAATGCCAGGAGACATGGTGTCCAGCCCGCTCAACACCGTCGCACCGGTGGCGGTAATCCCCGACATGCTCTCGAAAAAGGCGTTGGTATAGCTGATGTGCTGAGTCAACAGGAACGGCAACGCCGCGAACACGCAGACGATCAGCCAACTGCTGACGGTGAGCAGGTACATGTCGCGTGGGCGCAGGTGCACGTGCTCGGGGCGGCCGGGGATGATCAGCGCCAGGCCGGCGATGAAGGTGATCAGACTTGACCAGAGAAACGACGGCATGTCGCCGGTGCGTTCGAACAACAGCAGGGTGGCCATCGGCACGACCATGCTGACCGCCAGGGTGATCAGGAAGATGCCGATGATGAAACCAATGATTCTTAAGGTCGGCAACGCCATGTGATCTGCTCTGACTCGAATCGGAAAGGGCGCCATTCTACCTGTGGGGCTGGTTAAGTAAACGCCCTTGGCAGATGCAGCGGTGCTGCCATGGCAGGCGCCGATAGTGCAGAATGGCAGCACTTTTTATCTGCCAGGAGGGTAGCCGATGGAGGCTCTCGACGCATTGCTCAACCGTGTATCCGTGCCACGCCTGACCGAGCCGGCGCCCAATGCGGCGCAACGCGAGGGGTTGTTCCAGGCGGCGTTGCGCGCGCCGGACCACGGCCAGCTGCGCCCATGGCGCTTTCTGACCATCGAGGGCGAAGGCCGCGTCAAGCTTGGAGAGCTGTTTGCCGCAGCGCTGGCCAATAAAGGCGACGCCAGCCAGGCCGCACTGGACAAGGCGCGCGCCATGCCGCTGCGCGCACCGCTGCTGATCGTGGTTGTCGCGCGTCTGCAGGATCACTTCAAGGTGCCCAAGTCCGAGCAGCGGCTGGCCGCCGGTTGCGCTGCCCACGGCATCCTCATCGCCGCCCATGCACAAGGTATCGGCGCTGTCTGGCGTACCGGCGACATGGCTTTCGACGCCCATGTTCATCAAGGCCTGGGGCTTGAGCCGAACGAGGAGTTGATTGGCTACCTGTACCTCGGAACGCCGCTCAACGAGCCACGCACCGCGCCTGTGCTGGACACGGCCGACTTCGTCCGCGCCTGGGGCTGAGTCGTGCAAGGGGCGCTTTCGGTGTAAAGGAGCGCTTGATCAACTGCCAACGACGGCCGTGACCGGGAACTCCAGACGAGCAACGAAGCCTCCCTGGGCATGGTTGCTCAGGATCAGGCTGCCACCATGCCGCTCGGCTGCACGCCGGGCTATCGCCAGACCAAGCCCATGACCGGCGGAGTCCTGTCCCGGTGCACGGAAGAACGGCTCGCCGAGTTGAGCAAGATACTCCGGCGCAACGCCTGGACCATGGTCACGCACCGTTATCAGCACCCGCTGCTGCTCAAGCCTGGCGCTGATCTCGATCGGTTTGCCGCCGGGATTGAAGCGCAATGCGTTGCGCACCAGGTTATCCACGGCGCGCTCGACCAGCGTCGGCCAGCCCTGCAAGGTCAGCCCGGGCGCGGCTTCCAGGCGAATCTCCTGCTCCGGCGCACTCAGTTGCGCGTCCTTGCGCACACTGCCCAGCAGAGCGTTGACGTCGATCGGCTCAACCAACGCCTGCTCGGCATCGACTCGGGCCAGGGCAAGAATCTCGCTGATCAGGTCTTCCAGTCGGTCGCATTCGCGGGTCAGGCGCGGCCACAGGGCTTGGCGCTGCTCGGGTTGCGCGCGTTCGGCCAGCGCCAGGGCGATACGCAGGCGCGCCAGCGGTGAGCGCAGTTCGTGCGAGACGTCGCGCAGCAACTGGCGCTGGCTGCCGATCAAACTCTGCAGGCGCGCGCCCATCTTGTTGAAGTCGGTCGCCAGCACGCCGAACTCGTCACGCCGGGCCGCCAGTTGGGCCAGGCTGTTCTGCTGGTAGCTGGTCTGGCCAAGGTCATGCACGGCGCCGCGCAGGCGGCTCAGCGGGCGGGTAATCGACAGCGTCACCAACAGGCTGAACAAGGTCAGCACCACCAGGGCGATGCCGAGCGCGCTGAGTGGCCAGAGCAGGCTTTCGCGGTGCCAGGCATCCAGCTCCGGGTGCGGGATGCGGTAGATCAGCAGGTAGGTCTCGCCGCTGCTGGGGCTGGTGTATTCCTCGGTCAATCGGCGCCACGGCAAGCGCCGCTGGTCATTGTGCTGGCGCGCTTCAAAATCGGCCGCACGGCGCGGGAAGGTGCCCGGCACCACCGCATCGCCGGCGTCGTTGAGTACCTGCACATCGACCTTGTAGCGCTGCTTGCGCCGTTCCAGAAAGCGCTGGGCCGAGGCCACGCCGTCTTGTTCATAGTGCTGTGCCCAGCCGCTGGCCAGGGTATTCAGGCCTGGGTGACGGCTGAGGATCCAGTTGTCCTGGTTGAGCATATGGCCAAGCAGGATCGACAGCCCTGCGACCAGGGCGATGGCTAGCCAGAAACTGGCCAGGATGCGCCAGAACAATGAACGCAAGACGAGACCTCCACAAACGAGAAAAGCCCGGCCCGCTTCTGAGCGGGCCGGGCAGTGGGTTACAGCTTACTGAGCCTTGCCGGCTTTTTCAGCTTTCCAGGCCTGGAATTCCTTCCATTCAGCCTTGCGTGCAGCGCGTTCTTTCTGCTGCGCGTCGAACATCTTCTGTTGCTCGGGCTTGAGCAGGCCGCGGATCTCGCTGTCGGTCTTGTCGTGACGGGCCTTGAGCTCGTCCTGCATGGCTTTTTTATCGGCCGCCGGCAGTTTGTCCAGGTAGCGCTTGGTAATCTCGCGCTGGGCTTTCATGCCGTCGCCCTTGAGCTTGCCGATCTGCTGGCGTTGCTCCGGAGTCAGGTCGAGCTGGGCGTAAGGCGCATTGCCGCGGTGATGCGGGCCGTCGTGACGTGGACCGCCGTCTGGCATGGCCATGGCTACGGTTGGCAGGGCAGCGGCGAACATCAGAGCGATCAGGGTCTTGCGCATGGTGTTTCTCCTCTCATGGGCCGGTTGTTACCGGATGAGCCCAGTTTAGGGAGATCAAGGTCAGGCGCAGTCAGGTCAAGGTAAAGGCAAGGTAAAGAGGTTGCAGGGCGTTGCGGCTCTCTAGAGCGAAAGGCAAACCGCGTCGCGCGGCTTGCCTGTGTCTGCTGCTGGGCTCAGAGGCTGTAATAATAGCCACGGCTGCGCAGGGCGACGATGCGCGGGCGGCCGTCGGGGTGGGGCCCAACTTTACGGCGCAGGTTGCTGACGTGCATGTCCAGGCTGCGGTCATACAGCGTCAGTTTGCGGCCAAGGCTGATCTGGGCCAGCTCCTGTTTGTCCAGCGGCTCGCCAGGCTGGCGCAGCAGCGCCTCAAGGATGCGGCTCTCGGACAAGGTCAAGGTCATCTCGCGACCTTCGACGCTGACCACGCCACGGGCCGGGCTGAACGCCAGGTCGCCGATTTCGACCTGGCTGCTCGGCGCTGCCGGGTGGCTGCGGCGCAATACGGCGCGCAGGCGGGCGGTCAGCTCGCGGGGGTCGCAGGGTTTGGCCAGGTAATCGTCGGCACCCAGTTCCAGGCCGAGGATCCGGTCCAATGGCTCGCCGCGTGCCGAGAGCATCAGCACCGGCAGTTCGGCGTGCTCGCTGCGCAGCTGCTTGAGCAGCTCAAGGCCGCTGCCATCGGGCAACATCACGTCCAGCACGACGGCCGCCGGCGCGCATTCGGCCAGGGCCTGACGCGCACTGCGGCCATCATGGCAAGCCCGCACTACAAAACCTTCCTGGGTCAGCCAGCTGCAAAGCAGCTCGCAGAGCTCCTGGTCATCATCAATCAGTAACAGCTCGCTCATGACTCACTCAATTCAACCATTGACGGCGTCTTCTGTGTCCGCCAGTGGCAAAGATACCGCAGACTACCGAGAACAGTGCAACGTCTGCGCCAATTACGCAGCACATTTGTCGGTTCGGCGGTGTTGACTGAGGGGTATCGGCCGCTCGTCGGATTAGATGAGGGCGATTGGATGCCGGCCCTGCGGGCAGGGCCGGCAGGTGCAGCGGGTTATGGCATGACCTGCTTGAACGGCTTGACCACCACCTTGTCATACACGCCCGCAGCCACGTACGGGTCGGCATCGGCCCAGGCTTGCGCTGCAGTCAGGCTGTCGAACTCGGCGACGATCAGGCTACCAGTAAAGCCGGCAGCGCCCGGGTCATTGCTGTCGATGGCCGGGTGTGGCCCAGCCAGGACCACGCGGCCTTCGCCTTGCAGCTGCTGCAGGCGCTCGATATGCGCAGGGCGCGCGGCCAGGCGTTTGTCCAGAGAGTTGGCGACGTCGCTGGAGATGATGGCGTAGAGCATGTCAATCCTCGGTCTTGGGGGTAGTTGGGTCGCTGTCGTGCAGGTGGCGCGACAGGTAGACGCCTTGGGCGACCAGGAAGATCACGGTCATGCCGAGGCTGCCGAACACTTTGAAGTCGACCCAGAAGTCCTGGAAGGTAAAGGCCACGAACAGGTTGGCCGCACCGCAGATCAGGAAGAAGCAGATCCACGCCAGGTTCAGCCGTGCCCAGATCGCATCGGGCAGGGTCAGGGCGTGACCCATGATGCGTTTGATCAGCACCCGATCACCGATGAAGTAGCTGCCGGCAAAAGCCAGGGCAAACAACCAGTTGACCACCGGGGCTTTCCATTTAAGGAAGGTTTCGCTGTGGAAAGCCAGGGTCAGGCCGCCGAACAGCAGGCATGCGAGCAGGGTCAGCCATTGGCCTTTTTCCAGCTTGCGCTGGCGGATCAGCAGCGCGCCGTAGACCACCAGCGAGCTTGCGATCAACACCGCAGTGGCGCTGTAGATACCGCCGAATTCGAAGCTGTGACCGGCTACTTCGAGTGGGCGCGGGTCGAGCTTGTAGACGATGAAAAACAGCAGCAACGGAATGAAATCGACGAATTGTTTCACAATGGCAGCCAGAAGCGGGATGTGACGGCATAATATCAAACATCGATTCCAGCGAAAGCGCTCCTCCATGAATGTTGATCTGCACTGTCACAGCACGGCCTCCGACGGCGCCCTGGCGCCTTCGATTCTGGTCGCCCGCGCCCACGAGCACGGCGTGCAGACTTTCGCCTTGACCGATCACGACACCATCGAAGGCCTGCCCGAGGCCCGCCAGGCCTGCATTGAGCGGGGTATGAACTGGGTCAGCGGCATCGAGTTGTCGTGCACCTGGGGCGGCGCGACCATCCACATATTGGGTTACGATTTTCCTCTCGATGCGCCGCCGTTGCTGAGCGCAATCGAAGCTTTGCACCGTGGTCGCTGGCTGCGCGCCGAAGAAATCGACCGACGCCTGGCTGCCAAGGGCATGCCCAACACCCTCGAAGGTGCTCGCGCGGTGCAGCAGGAACTCGGCGACAGCGCCAATGCTCCGGCGCGGCCGCACTTTGCCGACTACCTGGTGCGTGCCGGACACGTCAAGGACCGCGGCGAAGCGTTTCGCAAATGGCTCGGTGCCGGCAAGCTGGGCGATGTGAAGCTGCATTGGCCTACACTCGAGGAAACTGTCGCGACCCTGCGCCAGTCCAACGCTTGGGTAAGCCTGGCGCATCCGATGCACTACGAACTGACCCGCAGCAAGCGTAGACGGCTGATTGCCGACTATATTCAAGCAGGCGGGCAGGCACTTGAAGTGGTCAACGGCATGATGCCGGCTGAGCAGGTGGGCACCATGTCCATCCTTACCCGTGAGTTCGGCCTGCTGGCAAGCGCTGGCAGTGATTTCCACGGCCCCGGCACCTGGGGCGAGATCGGTGCCTATCGGCCATTGCCTGAGGACCTGCCACCTCTGTGGCGTCGATTCAAGCATGAGCAGCCTATGGCGGTTTGAACAGGACGATTTAGTGAGCCAATTTTTCCAGATTCATGCGGAGAACCCGCAGCCGCGCCTGATCAAACAGGCAGTGGAAATCATTCGCAAGGGAGGGGTGGTGGTATATCCGACCGACTCCGCCTATGCCATGGGTTGCCAGATCGGCGACAAGAGCGCCATCGAGCGGGTGCGCCGTTTGCGCCAGCTCGACAAGAACCACAACTTCACCCTGCTGTGCTGCGACCTGTCGCAAATGGGCTTGTTTGCCAAGATCGACACTTCCACATTCCGTCTGCTCAAGGCGCATGTGCCGGGGCCGTATACCTTCATCCTCAATGCCACGCGCGAAGTGCCGCGCCTGCTGCTGCATGAAAAGCGCCGTACCATCGGCCTGCGCGTGCCGTCCAATCCGATCGTGCTGGCGTTGCTGGCTGAGCTGGGCGAGCCATTGATGAGCGTCAGCCTGATCATGCCCGGCGACGAAGAGCCGATGAATGACCCTTACGAGATCCGCCAGGCGCTGGAACATCACGTCGACCTGATCATCGACGGCGGCTTTGGCAACGTCGAAGGGTCGACGGTGATCAACCTCAGCGGCGACGAGCCTGAAGTGATCCGGGTTGGCTGCGGCGACCCAACGCCGTTCCTGGTGGATGCGTGAATCAACTGGCGCAGCCCGAGGCAGCGGCCAGCGATCTTTCAGTACCGCAGCAACTGCAGCTGGCGCTGGTGTATGGCGAGGCGGTTACCGAGCTGCCGCTGGACCTGTACATCCCTCCGCATGCGCTTGAAGTGATTCTTGAGGCATTTGAAGGCCCGCTCGATCTGCTGCTGTACCTGATTCGCAAGCAGAACATCGACATCCTTGATATTCCCGTCGCGGAAATCACCCGCCAGTACATGACCTACGTCGAGCTGATGAAGTCGGTGCGCCTCGAACTGGCCGCAGAATACCTACTGATGGCCGCCATGCTGGCCGAGATCAAGTCGCGCATGCTGTTGCCGCGCTCCAGCGAGGTTGAAGAGGAGGAGGGCGATCCGCGGGCTGAGCTGATCCGCCGCTTGCAGGAGTACGAGCGGTTCAAGGCCGCAGCCGAGGGCATCGACACCCTCGCCCGGGTTGGCCGCGACGTGATCATTCCCAGGCTGGACGCACCGCAGGCGCAGGTGCGCAAATTGCTGCCCGATGTCAGCCTGGAAGAGATTCTGCTGTCGATGGCTGAAGTCATGCGCCGCAATGACCTGTTCGAGAGCCACCAGATCAGCCGCGAGACACTCTCTACCCGTGAGCGTATGAGTGAGGTGCTCGAGCGCCTCAAGGGCGGCGCCTTTGTGCCCTTTGTCGAGTTGTTCACCGTCGAAGAGGGCAAGCTTGGCGTGGTGGTCACCTTCATGGCGATTCTGGAGCTGGTTAAGGAATCGCTGATCGAACTGGTGCAGAATGAGCCCTTCGCCCCGATCCATGTCCGTGCGCGGACCGACTGAAACAAGCCGACCCAACTCCAATGAACCTGAATGAACCGCGCGACCTGGCGTCGCTGATCGAGGCTTTTCTGCTGGCCTCGGGCAAGCCGCAATCGCTTGAACGGCTGTACGAGCTGCTCGATGAAACCGAGCGTCCGGCACCGGCTGTCTTCAAGAAGGCCCTCGAACTGCTGGCCAAGTCCTGCAATGGCCGCGCCTTTGAGCTCAAAGAGGTCGCCAGTGGCTATCGCCTGCAGATCCGCGAGAACTTTGCGCCTTGGGTAGGCCGGCTGTGGGAAGAACGGCCGCAGCGTTACTCGCGGGCCCTGCTCGAAACCATGGCGCTGATTGCCTACCGCCAGCCCATCACTCGCGGCGAGATCGAAGACGTGCGTGGTGTGGCGGTCAACACCAACATCGTCAAGACGCTGATGGAGCGCGAGTGGATCCGCATCGTCGGCTACCGTGAAGTGCCGGGGCGCCCAGCGATGTTTGCCACTACCAAGGCGTTTCTCGATCATTTCAACCTGAAGAGCCTTGACCAGTTGCCAGCCCTGGCCGAGCTTCGCGAGATGGAGCCCGAGCCCCTGCTTGACCCGGACGACGCCCCGGTGCCGGCGCATCTGCAGGCGTTGGCTGATGCCAGCCTGGGCGAGCAAGAGGTGGGCGAGCCGCCGACCGAGACCAGCTTCCGCAGCCTGCTGGTCGAGCTGGATGCGATGGAAGAAGGTCTGAGGATTGATTTTGAAGACCTGCCCGAGGCGCAGCCTGATCCGTTGCCCGAAGATGACGCCGAACTGAGTTGACCGTTCGGCGCAAAGCCTGGCTGCCTGCGTAAAAGGCGCTACTCTGCAGTGCGCTTGGCTGATGAACCGCGTATAGTGCGCGCCCCTCTGGCCCATTCGTGGCCAGATACCGCATTTCATTCTTACACCGGGAGGTGCCCAGATGAGTGACAAAGAGCTGCTCGATACCCAACCTATTCCTCCATCCGGCGAAAAACTGCAAAAAGTTCTCGCCCGCATCGGCGTGGGCTCGCGTCGGGATGTCGAGGCCTGGATCAGCCAGGGCCGGATCAAGGTCAACGGCGTTGCCGCGACCCTTGGTCAGCGTGTCGACATGCATGACGCGATCTCGGTCGATGGCAAGCTGATCAAGCGCGTGGAGGCCTCCGAGGCCACCCGCCGGGTGATTATGTACAACAAGCCAGATGGCGAAATCTGCACCCGTGACGACCCGGAAGGCCGTCCAACCGTGTTCGATCGCCTGCCACGGCCGAAAGAGGGCCGCTGGATCAACATCGGTCGTCTCGACATCAACACCACCGGCCTACTGCTGTTCACCACTGATGGCGAACTGGCCAACCGCCTGATGCACCCATCCTACGAGATGGACCGCGAGTACGCGGTACGTGTGCGCGGCGAAGTCGACGACGAAATGCTCGATCGACTCAAGGCTGGTGTAGTGCTTGAAGATGGCCCGGCGAAGTTCACCGACATCCAGAAAGCGCCGGGTGGCGAAGGCTTCAACCATTGGTACCACTGCGTGGTGATGGAAGGCCGTAACCGCGAAGTACGTCGCCTGTGGGAGTCGCAAGGTGTGATCGTCAGCCGTCTGAAGCGTGTGCGCTTCGGTCCGGTGTTCCTCAACTCCGACCTGCCAATGGGTCGCTGGCGCGAAATGAGCCAGTACGAAATCGACATCCTTGCCGCTGAAGTGGGCCTGCAGCCGGTTGCGCTGCCGACCTTGAACCTCAAGGCCAAGGACAAGATGGAGCGTATGCAGCGCAAGTCCAGCCGTCCGCTGGGCCGTGGCGAACGCGTACGCAATCTGCGCCCGGCGCAGGAAGGCCAGGCCGAGCGCCCGGCCCGTGCGCCGCGTGAAGACAGCGCGGCTGCGCGCAAGGGCAGCCGTGCCCCGGTCGCCAGTGCAGTAGCCGAGCGTCCGAGCGATGTACGCAAGCGCACCAACAAGCCTGATGGTGCCCGCACCAGTGGCGGTCGCCCAACTGGCGGCAAGCCTGCTGGCGGTGGTCGCGGCAAGCCGCGCGGCTGATAGCGTGTGATCTGGGGCCGCTTTGCGGCCCCAGTGGTTTCGATGGCAAACCCAGGCGCAATGCCTGGCAACTTTTCCATCCGCTTCGTAAAGAAATCCTTACGGAATCCCTCGATTCCCCAAGCAAACGCTCCCCGCGTAACGCAAACTTGCCAAACCCCCGCCCCAGAGCCCTCCCTGCACCCAACCAGGCCCTTGCCCAGTGCCCCGCAACACGCTGATATAGCCCCATGCCCTGTGCACAGCCCGGCCAAAGAGCCCGGCTAATAAAACAACAAATGGAGGCGCAATGTACGCCGATCAGTTCGCCACAACTGGCTCTTCCCACCGGATCGGTGCGCTTTTCCTACAGGAAATGACGCATCGCGTTGACGCCTGCGCGCTTGCGAGGGTATACAATGCGCCGCGTTTTACCTGTGACCCCTTTGCGTACCGCGCATTTCTGCTGACTCCCGGCTGACCGATCCTGGGCCTGTTGCCCGTCGCGTCCCGTGAATCCAGAAAAAATCCAAGGTAACCACCTTGCCCATTCCGCTGCGCCACGAGTGCGGTGGGTCCGATTCCGTCACAGATAAAAACAAGCAGGTGACTTCGTTCATGAGTGGACAAATCAAGCAGTCAGGCGAGCTCAAGCGGGGCCTGAAAAACCGCCACATCCAGTTGATCGCCCTCGGCGGCGCGATTGGTACCGGCCTGTTCCTCGGCTCAGCCGGAGTAATGGCGTCTGCCGGCCCATCGATGATCCTCGGCTACGCCATCTGCGGCTTCATTGCCTTCATGATCATGCGCCAGCTCGGCGAGATGATTGTCGAGGAGCCTGTGGCAGGCTCCTTCAGCCACTTTGCGCACAAGTACTGGGGCGGTTTTGCCGGCTTCCTGTCGGGCTGGAACTGCTGGGTGCTGTACATCCTGGTGGGCATGTCGGAGCTGTCGGCAGTGGGCAAGTACGTCCATTACTGGTGGCCCGAGATCCCGACCTGGGTCACTGCGGCGGCGTTCTTCCTGCTGATCAACGCCATCAACTTGATGAACGTGAAGGTGTTCGGCGAGACCGAGTTCTGGTTCGCGATCATCAAAGTCGTGGCCATCGTCGGCATGATCGGCCTGGGCGCCTACATGCTCACCTCGGGCAGTGGCGGTCCGGAAGCGTCGGTCACCAACCTGTGGGTGCATGGCGGGTTCTTCCCCAATGGCGTCACGGGGCTGGTGATGGCGCTGGCGATCATCATGTTCTCGTTTGGCGGCCTGGAGATGCTCGGCTTCACGGCGGCTGAGGCTGACAAGCCGAAAACCGTCATCCCCAAGGCGATCAACCAGGTCATCTACCGCATCCTGATCTTCTATATCGGTGCACTGGTGATCCTGCTCTCGCTGACCCCTTGGAATACCCTGGTCGCCAGCATCGAAGCCGCCGGCGGCAGCTACGGCAGCAGCCCGTTCGTGCAGGTGTTCTCGCTGCTGGGTAGCGACGTTGCTGCGCACCTGCTCAACTTCGTGGTATTGACCGCGGCGCTGTCGGTGTACAACAGCGGCACCTACTGCAATGCGCGCATGCTCTACGGCATGGCCGAGCAGGGCGATGCGCCAGCAGGCCTGGCCAAGATCGACAAGCGCGGCGTGCCGGTTCGTTCGATTCTGGCTTCGGCAGCGGTCACCCTGGTAGCGGTGCTGCTCAACTACTTCATGCCGCAGCATGCGCTCGAGCTGCTGATGTCGCTGGTAGTGGCCGCGCTGGTGATCAACTGGGCGATGATCAGCTTCTCGCACCTCAAGTTCCGCCAGCACCTTGACCGTACAGGCCAGAAACCGCTGTTCAAGGCGTTGTGGTACCCCTACGGCAACTACCTGGTGATGGCTTTTGTGGTGCTGATCCTCGGCACCATGCTGATGATCCCGGGTATCCAGGTGTCGGTCTACGCCATCCCGGTATGGCTGCTGGTGATGTACCTGGCCTATGTCCTCAAGGGCGGCAAGCGTGCCGGTCCTGCCGAGGCAGTTGTAGAGAGCGTGGCCAAGTAAACGGTCGCGGGCTTTACCCAAAACCCGATGTCAGGTCACTGACATCGGGTTTTTTATTCGCTGCGGATCAGATCTGCGCCAGCAACCAGCTACGGAATGCCCGCAGCGAGGGCAACGCTTCGTTGCGCGGCGGATAGATCAGGTAGTAGCTGCGTTGGCTGGCAAAGGCTGCGCCGGGGCTGTACAGCTCGCCCTTGGCCAATTCTTCCTCGACCAGAATCCGCGGCACCAGGCCAATGCCGATGCCGGCGCGCACCGCCTGGATCAGGTGCGAGGTCAGCTCGAAGCTCGGCCCCAGGCGCATCGATCGGTGTGGCAGCTCCTGATGGGAGAACCATTCGCCCCATGCATGAGGGTTGTTGGCCACGTTCAGCAGTACTTCCTGGCTGATCCGCGTTGGGTCCCACTGCTGGCCATCGCGGGCTGCGTCCGGCGGCAAGATCACCAGCAGTTGCTCGGCATGCAGGCGATGGCAGATCAGCCCGGGCAAGTCATTGCTGGCCACGCCGATGGCGGCGTCGATTTCGCTGGTGTCGAAATTGATCGCTTCGATGCGCGAATGAATATGCACCAGCATGCCCGGGTGCGCCGCGTAAAACTCATGCAGGCGTGGCAGCAGCCATTTCGAGCCGAAGGTGGGCAGGGTGGCCAGCCGCAGTGTGCCCACGCCGGACTGGTACGCCAAGGCCTGCAAGGTCGCGCTGCGGATGCGCCCGAGCGCCTCGCTGAGCTCGCCCTGGTACAGCCGGCCGACGTCGGTGAGCTGCACCTGACGGCCCTCGCGGCGAAACAGCGTCAGGCCCAGTTGCTGTTCCAGCGCCTGGACCTGGCGGCTGACCGCGCTTTGGGTTAGCGACAGCTCGGCGGCGGCGCGTGTGTAGCTCTCATGCCGGGCGGCTGCCTCGAAGGCCAGCAGCAGTGACATCGAGGGCGTCAGGTGGCGGTAATTCATTCATAAAGCTCATCAATAGCGGCAGGAATATCCGTTTGCCCCCAGCGGCAAACTACAGGAACATTGGCCTATTCGTCATCAGTGCCTGCGCGATGCATGCCGCAATGACAGGTTTACCGTGAATCAGCCCATATCAAGAGGCCATCCAACGATGATCGCCCAGTTGCACACCAGCGCGCCTGCCGCCAATTACCCAGAATTCCTCGAAGCCCTGCGTGGCAGTGGCTTCGCCGGCCAGATCAGCGCCGACTACGCCACCCGTACCGTGCTCGCGACCGACAACTCGATTTACCAGCGCCTGCCGCAGGCGGCGGTGTTTCCGTTGCACGCAGACGACGTGGCCAAGGTTGCAGCACTGATGAGCGAGCCGCGCTTTGCCGGCATCAAGCTGACCCCGCGCGGCGGCGGCACTGGTACCAATGGCCAGTCGCTGACCGATGGCATCATCGTCGACCTGTCGCGGCACATGAACAACATCCTCGAGATCAACGTCGAGCAGCGTTGGGTGCGGGTCCAGGCGGGTGTGGTCAAAGACCAGCTCAATGCTGCGCTCAAACCGCACGGGTTGTTCTTCGCCCCCGAGCTGTCTACCTCAAACCGCGCCACCGTTGGCGGCATGATCAACACCGATGCCAGCGGCCAGGGCAGTTGCACCTACGGCAAGACCCGCGACCACGTGCTCGAACTGCACAGCGTGCTGCTCGGCGGCGAACGCCTGCACAGCCTGCCGATCGATGACGCTGCGCTGGAGCAGGCCTGTGCCGCACCCGGCCGCGCCGGTGAGGTGTATCGCATTGCTCGCGACATTCATGAAACCCAGGCAGAACTGATCGAGACCACCTTCCCCAAGCTCAATCGCTGCCTGACCGGCTATGACCTTGCGCACCTGCGCGACGAGCAGGGCCGCTTCAACCTCAATAGCGTGCTGTGCGGCGCCGAGGGTTCGCTGGGCTATGTGGTCGAAGCCAAGCTCAACGTGCTGCCGATCCCCAAATACGCAGTGCTGGTCAACGTGCGCTACAGCAGCTTCATGGATGCTCTGCGCGATGCCAATGCGCTGATGGCGCACAAGCCGCTGTCGATCGAAACGGTCGATTCCAAGGTGCTGCTGCTGGCGATGCAGGATATCGTCTGGCACAGCGTCGCCGAGTACTTCCCGGCGGATCCCGAGCGGCCAACCCTGGGCATCAACCTGATCGAGTTCTGTGGTGATGACCCTGCCGAGGTGAATGCCCGGGTGCAGGCTTTCATCGGCCATCTGCAGACTGACAAAGGTGTAGAACGGCTCGGCCACACCCTGGCCGAGGGCGCCGAGGCGGTCACCCGCGTATACACCATGCGCAAGCGCTCGGTCGGCCTGCTGGGCAACGTCGAAGGCGAAGTGCGCCCGCAGCCGTTTGTCGAAGACACCGCCGTGCCGCCCGAGCAGTTGGCCGACTACATTGCCGAGTTCCGCGCGCTGCTCGACAGCTATGGCCTGGCCTATGGCATGTTCGGCCACGTCGATGCCGGCGTACTGCACGTGCGCCCGGCATTGGACATGAAAGATCCGGCCCAGGCGGCGCTGGTCAAACCGATCTCGGATGCAGTGGCAGCGTTGACCAAGCGCTACGGTGGGCTGCTCTGGGGCGAGCATGGCAAGGGCCTGCGTTCGGAGTATGTGCCGGAGTATTTCGGCGCGCTGTATCCTGCCTTACAGCGCCTGAAGGGCGCGTTCGATCCGCACAACCAGCTCAACCCCGGCAAGATATGCACCCCGCCAGACAGCGCCGAAGGCCTGACCAAGGTCGATGGCGTGACCCTGCGTGGTGACCTCGACCGGACCATCGACGAGCGCGTCTGGCAGAGCTTTGGCAGCGCGGTGCACTGCAACGGCAACGGCGCCTGCTACAACTACGACCCCAACGACGCCATGTGCCCGTCCTGGAAGGCCACCCGCGAGCGCCAGCATTCGCCCAAGGGCCGTGCCTCGTTGATGCGCGAGTGGCTGCGCCTGCAAGGGGCGGCGGATATCGACGTGCTGGCCGCGGCGCGCAGCAAGGTCTCCTGGCTCAAGGGCTTGCCGACGCGGCTGCGCAACAATCGTGCACAGCAGCAGGGGGAGGTCGACTTTTCCCACGAGGTGTACGATGCAATGGCCGGTTGCCTGGCCTGTAAATCCTGCGCAGGCCAGTGCCCGATCAAGGTCAACGTGCCGGACTTCCGCTCGCGCTTCCTTGAGCTGTACCACGGTCGTTACCAGCGGCCACTGCGCGATTACTTGATTGGCTCGCTGGAATTCAGCATCCCGTACCTCGCCCACGCGCCGGGCCTGTACAACGCGGTGATGGGCTCGAAGTGGGTCAGCAAGTTGCTGGCCGACAAAGTCGGCATGGTCGACAGCCCATTGATCAGCCGCTTCAACTTCCAGGCGACGCTGACCCGTTGCCGTGTGCAGATGGCCACTGTGCCGACCCTGCGCGAACTGACCCCCGCCCAGCGCGAGCGCAGTATCGTGCTGGTGCAGGATGCCTTCACCCGCTACTTCGAAACGCCGCTGTTGGCGTCATTCATCGAGCTTGCCCATCGCCTCGGCCACCGTGTTTTCCTCGCGCCCTATAGCGCCAATGGCAAGCCGCTGCACGTGCAGGGCTTCCTCGGTGCGTTCGCCAAGGCGGCGATCCGCAACGGCAGCCAGCTCAAGGCGCTGGCCGACTGTGGCGTGCCATTGGTAGGCCTAGACCCGGCCATGACCCTGGTGTATCGCCAGGAATACCAGAAGGTCGAGGGGCTGCAGGACTGCCCGAAAGTGCTGTTGCCGCAGGAATGGCTGATCGACGTGCTGCCTGAGCAAGTGCCAGCCACTGGCGCCAGCTTCCGCTTGATGGCGCACTGCACCGAGAAAACCAACGTACCGGCCAGCACTCGGCAATGGGAGCAGGTCTTCGCACGTATGGGCCTGACATTGGTCACCGAGGCCACCGGCTGCTGTGGCATGTCTGGCACTTATGGGCATGAGGCGCGCAACCAGCAGACCTCGCGGACTATCTTCGAGCAGTCGTGGGCGACCAAGCTGGATAAACAGGGTGAGCCCCTGGCGACTGGCTATTCCTGCCGCAGTCAGGTCAAGCGCCTGGCTGACAAGCAGTTGCGCCATCCGCTCGAAGTCGTGCTGCAGTTTGCCCTGCGCTGAATTTCAGCGAGGTGGGGGGAGTCATGGAGAGGTGACCGCAGGAGGGGGCGGTAGGTCTGGCTGATGAGGCTGGGCTTGCCAGCGGTACTCTGGACGGTGTGAAAACGTGATGAAGTGGGGTTTCCCGTGTTCAGCCGTTTTCACACTGCCGTGCGCGGTTATTCCTGATCAGCGCTGGATGTATCGTCGCCATTCTGCTCGACGGCTGGCGTCGGTTCAGAGTGGGCGGCAACGGTGTGCTCTTCGGGGTTCAGGCTTGGGAAGGGATGATTCGGGATCTCATGCATCTCGTCGTCCTCGCAAGTGTGAGTTGAAAAGGCTGCGCCAGGCGCGTGTGTGGCTTTGAAAAAGCTTGGGCAGGATACAGCAGTCGACATGACAGTTTGAACTTTTTGCCGATCAGCTGTCGGCTAGCGGGCGGATATCGGACGCAGCACGTGGCAGGGGATGCAGTTGAAACGGCAAGCGCCCGCAGAGTCCACGGCCTCTGCGGGCGCTGCCAGGCAGGTTACTTGCGGCCTTCGGCGTTCTTGGCCACTTCATCGGTGCGGGCGCACATGATGAAGTCATTGCGGTGCAGACCTTTGATCGAATGGCTCCACCAGGTCACAGTGACTTTGCCCCATTCGGTCATCAGACCAGGGTGGTGGCCTTCGGCTTCGGCGATTTCGCCAACGGCATTGGTAAAGGCCAGGGCGTGCTTGAAGTTCTTGAACAGGAATACCCGTTCCAGCTCCATATGGCCGTCACGCACTTCGATGTTCCAATCGGGGATCTGCCGGATCAGCTCGGGCAGTTCGGCTTCGCTGACCTGCGGGGCGTCGGCGCGGCAGGCTTCGCAGTGGGCTTGATTCAAGGCATTCATGGTGTGGTTCCAATTCGAGTTGTTATCGTCAAGGTGGCTTCAGGCAGCAACCTTGGGTGGAAACTTGGGTGCGTGCAGGCCCAGCTGCATGCCCTGGTGGACCATGCCCATGATGTCTTCATGGGCCAGGTCGAACAGGCGCTTGAGGTTGGGCAGGACGAAGTACACCGGCTGCAGGATATCGATGCGATAAGGCGTGCGCATCGCCTCGATCGGGTCGAAGGCCTGATGCTCAGGCTCGCTGGACAGACTGTAGACGGTCTCCTTGGGTGAGGAGAGGATGCCGCCGCCGTAGATACGTTGGCCTTGCGCGGTATCCATCAAGCCGAATTCGATGGTCATCCAGTACAGCCGGGCCAGGTACACCCGCTCTTCCTTGGTCGCAGCCAGGCCCAGCTTGCCATAGGTGTGGGTGAATTCGGCGAACCATGGGTTGGTCAGCAGCGGGCAGTGGCCGAAGATTTCATGAAAGATATCCGGCTCTTGCAGGTAGTCCAGTTCTTCACGGGTGCGGATGAAGGTAGCCACCGGAAAGCGCTTGCTGGCAAGCAGTTCGAAAAAGGTCTGGAACGGGATCAATGCTGGCACGCGTGCAACCTGCCAGCCCGTGGTGGCGCCAAGCACTTTGTTGATCTCGCCCAACTGGGGAATGCGCTCATGGGGCAGCTTGAGCTGCTCGATGCCGTCCAGGTACTCCTGGCACGCACGGCCTTCGATCACCTTTAACTGGCGGGTGATCAAGGTATTCCAGACTGCGTGCTCGTCTTGCGGGTAGTCGATAAAACCGTTCGCATCGGGCTCGCGGGCCACGTAGTGCGTCTGTTTCATGTGGCTCTCCTGGTGAGGGCTTTATTGTTTTGATTGCGACTGCCCTTAGGAATATCCCGTTGCCGAAGGTTTTGCATCGGGTTAACGCGCACGTTAACCCGCTTCCGGTTGTGGTTTCGTAACGTTAATTTTACAAAACGCCGGTGATCCCGGAAAATCGCGGCCATGCGCGGTAGCTAAGCGCTATTTTTGTCAGCTTATCTTTACGACTTTTCTGCGTGCCGGTTAAAAAATCGGCAGCTTCGAGATATCTACATGCGTATCAAAGTGCATTGCCAGAACCGCATCGGCATCCTGCGGGACATCCTCAACCTGCTGGTGGGGTACGGGATCAACGTGCTGCGGGGGGAGGTGGGCGGCGACCATGGCAATGCGATCTACCTGCATTGCCCGAACCTGGTGAACCTGCAGTTTCAGGCGTTACGGCCCAAGTTCGAAGCCATCACCGGCGTATTCGGCGTCAAGCGGGTCGGCCTGATGCCCAGTGAGCGCCGGCACATGGAGCTCAACGCCCTGCTGGGCGCGCTCGAGTTTCCGGTGCTGTCGGTGGACATGGGCGGCAGCATCGTCGCCGCCAACCGGGCCGCCGCGCAGTTGCTGGGCGTGCGTGTGGATGAGGTGCCGGGCTTGCCGCTGGCGCGCTATGTCGAGGACTTTGACCTGCCTGAACTGGTCCGCGCCAACCAGTCGCGGATCAACGGCCTGCGGGTCAAGCTCAAGGGCGATGTGTTTCTGGCAGATATCGCGCCGCTACAGTCCGAGCACGATGAAAGCGAAGCGCTGGCCGGTGCTGTGTTGACCCTGCACCGCGCCGACCGCATCGGCGAGCGTATCTACAATGTGCGCAAGCAGGAGCTGCGCGGCTTTGACAGTATCTTCCAAAGCTCGAAAGTAATGGCGGCGGTAGTGCGCGAGGCGCGGCGCATGGCGCCTCTGGATGCGCCGCTGTTGATTGAAGGTGAAACCGGCACGGGCAAGGAGCTGCTGGCGCGCGCCTGTCACCTGGCCAGCCCGCGCGGTCAGGCGCCGTTGATGGCGCTCAACTGTGCCGGCTTGCCGGAGTCGATGGCCGAGACCGAGCTGTTTGGCTATGGCCCGGGCGCATTCGAAGGTGCCCGCGCCGAGGGCAAGCTCGGTCTGCTCGAGCTGACCGCAGGCGGCACCTTGTTCCTCGATGGCGTTGCCGAGATGAGCCCGCGTCTGCAGGTCAAGCTGCTGCGCTTTTTGCAGGACGGCTGCTTTCGTCGGGTCGGCAGTGATGAAGAGGTATACCTGGATGTACGGGTCATCTGCGCGACCCAGGTGGACTTGTCCGAGTTGTGCGCGCGGGGTGAGTTCCGCCAGGACCTGTACCACCGCTTGAACGTGCTCTCGCTGCACATTCCGCCGCTGCGTGAATGCATGGATGGCCTGGACGGCTTGGTCGAGCATTTTCTGGATCAAGCCAGCCGGCAGATTGGCTGCCCACTACCCAAGTTGGTGTCGGCGGCCATGGATAAACTCGCGCACTATCACTGGCCGGGCAATGTGCGCCAACTTGAGAATGTACTGTTTCAAGCCGTTTCATTGTGTGAGGGCGGTGTGGTTAAAAGTGAGCATATCCGTTTGCCGGATTATGGTGTGCGCCAACCGTTGGGCGAGTTTTCCCTGGAGGGGCAACTTGCTGATATTGTCGGGCGTTTTGAAAGGGCGGTGTTGGAATCGTTGTTGGCGGAGTTTCCAAGTAGTCGTGCGTTGGGTAAGCGCTTGGGCGTTTCACATACGACCATCGCCAATAAGTTGCGAGAATATGCGCTGGGTAAATCAGCGGATCAATAGTGCGGATTAAGCGAAAGGGGCCTTGCGGGCCCCTGTTTCATGCTGCTTAACCGTTCGAGCAGCCGTTGCCCATCACTCGGTATTCGAGAATGTGCTGTTGGCCCTGCGAGTCTTCATAGGTCATGCGGGCCGGTACCACTTCGCAGACATTGGGCACCGCGCTCATCGAGATAACGCGGGCGATGTCCAGGTGCTGCGAGTAGTTGTACTGTTCAACCGGGATCTGCTTGGCGTTGTTTGCAAGGTCGTCGGCCAGTGCCGCGGTGCTGCAAAGAGTGCCAAGTGCCAATACCAGTAACGCTTTCATTTTCAGTTTACCTATACAGGGGCGAGAGGGTGCACGCAGCGCGTTTGGCGCTGCGCGTAAAACGATAATCAGGGGTTTTAATTATCTTGGGATTAACACCTGCCGGGTGGGGGCTACTGTCGGAAGTTAATCGCCTTGCCGTTGTTGGCGAGATGAATTTTAGGCCGCGGTGTACGGCTGAAACAGAGCGGGTTTTGATAAAGACTGTTGGCAGATTCTGTAACAATCCTGCGCCGCTGTGCTGTGACAAGACTGGCGAAGTGCTGGCATGGTTGATCTAGAGCCATCGCTGAGGGAGCAGTGGGTAAAGGAGGGGGACGCTACTACCAACGTCGAATGGCCCTGAGCACTCTGTTACAGTTAAAAACGGTTCCATACAAAAACAACTATTACACCGAGGTATCACAGATGAGTGCGGCTCCACTGTATCCCGTTCGTCCCGAGGTTGCGGCGACCACCCTGACCGACGAGGCCACCTACAAGGCCATGTACCAGCAATCGGTGATCAACCCCGATGGTTTCTGGCGCGAGCAGGCTCAGCGGCTGGACTGGATCAAGCCGTTCACCAAGGTCAAGCAGACCTCGTTCGACGACCATCATGTCGATATCAAATGGTTCGCCGATGGCACCCTCAACGTTTCCTACAACTGTCTGGACCGTCACCTTGAAGAGCGTGGCGATCAGGTAGCAATCATCTGGGAGGGCGACGACCCTTCCGAGAGCCGCAACATCACCTACCGCGAACTGCACGAGCAGGTCTGCAAGTTCGCCAACGCCTTGCGTGGCCAGGACGTGCACCGCGGTGACGTGGTGACCATCTACATGCCGATGATCCCCGAAGCTGTGGTCGCCATGCTGGCCTGTGCCCGCATCGGTGCGATCCATTCGGTAGTCTTCGGTGGTTTCTCGCCAGAAGCACTTGCGGGGCGGATCATCGACTGCAAGTCGAAGATCGTCATCACTGCCGACGAGGGCCTGCGAGGCGGTCGCCGTACTCCGCTCAAGGGCAACGTCGACCTGGCGCTGACCAACCCGGAAACCAGCAGCGTGCAGAAGATCATCGTCTGCAAGCGCACCGGCGGCGACATCGCCTGGCACCAGCATCGCGATATCTGGTACGAAGACCTGATGAAGGTTGCTTCCAGCCACTGCGCACCGAAAGAAATGGGCGCCGAAGAAGCGCTGTTCATCCTCTACACCTCAGGTTCCACCGGCAAGCCAAAGGGCGTCTTGCACACCACCGGCGGCTACATGGTTTACGCCGCGCTGACCCATGAGCGGGTATTCGACTACCGCCCGGGTGAAGTCTACTGGTGCACCGCCGACGTCGGCTGGATCACCGGCCACAGCTACATCGTCTACGGCCCGCTGGCCAACGGCGCTACCACCGTGTTGTTCGAGGGTGTGCCAAACTATCCGGACATCACTCGTGTGTCGAAGATCATCGACAAGCACAAGGTCAATATCCTCTACACCGCACCGACCGCGATCCGCGCAATGATGGCTGAGGGGCAGGCTGCAGTCGAAGGTGCCGATGGCTCAAGCCTGCGCCTGCTCGGCTCGGTCGGCGAGCCGATCAACCCGGAAGCCTGGAACTGGTACCACCAGGCCGTAGGCAAGGGCCGTTGCCCGATCGTCGACACCTGGTGGCAGACCGAAACCGGCGGCATCCTTATCAGCCCGCTGCCAGGCGCGACTGGCCTCAAGCCGGGCTCGGCGACGCGGCCGTTCTTCGGTGTGGTGCCGGCGCTGGTCGACAACCTCGGCAACCTGATTGATGGTGCGGCCGAGGGTAACCTGGTGATTCTCGATTCGTGGCCAGGCCAGTCGCGCTCGCTGTATGGCGATCATGACCGCTTCGTCGATACCTATTTCAAGACCTTCCGCGGCATGTACTTCACCGGTGACGGCGCCCGTCGCGATGAAGATGGCTACTACTGGATCACCGGTCGTGTGGATGACGTGCTCAACGTTTCCGGCCACCGCATGGGTACCGCCGAGATCGAAAGCGCGATGGTCGCTCATGCAAAGGTCGCCGAGGCGGCGGTGGTGGGTGTGCCGCACGACATCAAGGGGCAGGGCATCTATGTCTATGTCACCCTCAACTCCGGTATCGAGCCTAGCGAGCAGTTGCGCCTTGAGCTGAAAAACTGGGTGCGCAAGGAGATCGGCCCGATTGCTTCGCCGGATGTTATCCAGTGGGCGCCAGGGCTGCCGAAGACCCGCTCGGGCAAGATCATGCGACGGATCCTGCGCAAGATCGCCACGGCTGAGTACGATGCCTTGGGTGATATTTCGACCTTGGCCGACCCTGGTGTGGTGCAGCATTTGATCGATACGCACAAGTCGATGAACCTGGCTTCGGCTTGACTAATCGGTGTGGAGGGGGCGCGCAGCAGCCCCACTCCCCAAAGCCCCGCTTCGGCGGGGTTTTTGCATTCTGTTACTTCGACATTCATCGGTAACCGATTCTGTCACCGCCGCCGCACCAAGGCGGGGCGTGGCTACCCACTCGGGCCCCAAAACAGGGCTGCCTTGGCTGTCAGCAAAACCGATGACACGCTGCACTTGCCGTATTACAAGGCTTTGCCAATAATAGGCGCACTTATTGCTTCGTTTACAGGTTGTTTCCTTTTCGCTCTTGCATAAATCGTAAGGGCTGTCAATATCGCCCGCTACTGTTTCATGCGCTTCTATAACTAGTTGTCGCTTTGAAGAAATATCGACTAACGGGCTGTCGTTAGAATGCCACTCACTCGCTCGTGGTCTGCGGCCCTGGTCGATACCTCTCGCGGCTTGCGTTGTACCCATTCGCATTCGGGCAGCTGTTACCCCCTGCCTTGTATTGCCCCGTACCGATGGAGTTACCTGATGAAGAAGCTTGCACTGCTTGGCGCCCTGGCGCTGTCCGTGTTTTCCCTGGTATCGCACGCCGATGAAAAACCGCTGAAAATCGGTATCGAGGCCGCTTACCCTCCGTTCGCCTTCAAGCAGCCTGATGGCAGCATTGCCGGCTTTGACTACGACATCGGCAATGCCCTGTGCACCGAGATGAAGGTCAAGTGCACCTGGGTCGAGCAAGAGTTCGACGGCCTGATCCCGGCACTCAAGGTGCGCAAGATCGACGCGATCCTGTCGTCGATGTCGATCACCGACGATCGCAAGAAGTCGGTCGACTTCACCAACCGCTACTACCTGACCCCGGCACGTCTGGTGATGAAAGACGGCACTACCGTCAGCGACTCGCTGGCCGAGCTCAAGGGCAAGAAGATCGGCGTGCAGCGCGGCTCGATCCACAACCGCTTCGCCAATGAAGTACTGGCCCCGCAAGGCGCAACTGTCGTGCCTTACGGCACGCAGAACGAAATCTACCTGGATGTCGCTGCCGGTCGTCTCGATGGCACTGTCGCCGACGCCACCCTGCTCGAAGACGGCTTCCTCAAGACCGACGCCGGCAAGGGCTTTGCCTTTGTAGGTCCGGCCTTCACCGACGCCAAGTACTTCGGCGACGGCATCGGTATCGCCGTGCGCAAGGGTGACAAGGCCAACCTCGATCGGATCAACGCTGCCATTGCCGCGATTCGCGCCAACGGCGAGTACAAGAAGATCCAGGACAAGTACTTCAATTTCGACATCTACGGGCCTGAGGCCAAGTAAGACGTCGGACCGCAACTGTGCAATGGTGCAAACAGCAGAGGCTCTGAGGTTTGCACCATTTTTCATTCCCTAGGTCTGAGGAATCCCAATCATGTTGAAAGGCTACGGGGCAGTCATCCTCGATGGGGCGTGGCTGACGCTACAGCTCGCCCTGTCGTCGATGGCCCTGGCCATCGTGCTCGGTCTGATCGGCGTGGCGCTGCGCCTGTCGCCGGTACGCTGGCTGGCCTGGCTCGGCGATATGTATGCCACGGTCATCCGCGGCATCCCGGATCTGGTGTTGATCCTGCTGATTTTCTACGGTGGCCAGGACTTGCTCAATCGGCTGGCGCCACTGTTGGGCTATGACGACTACATCGACCTCAACCCGCTGGCTGCCGGTATCGGTACGCTGGGGTTCATCTTTGGCGCGTACCTGTCGGAAACCTTCCGCGGCGCGTTCCTGGGTATCCCCAAAGGGCAGGCCGAAGCCGGTGTGGCTTACGGCATGAGCAGCCGCCAGGTGTTCTTCCGGGTGATGGTGCCGCAGATGATCCGCCTGGCCATTCCGGGCTTTACCAACAACTGGCTGGTATTGACCAAGGCGACCGCGTTGATCTCGGTGGTCGGTCTGCAAGACATGATGTTCAAGGCCAAGCAGGCGGCTGATGCCACCCGCGAACCCTTCACTTTCTTCCTGGCGGTGGCTGCGCTGTACCTGGTGCTCACCAGTGTTTCGCTGCTGGCGTTGAAATACCTTGAACGGCGCTACTCGGTAGGCGTCAAGGCGGCAGAACTATGATCTTTGACTACAACGTCATCTGGGAAGCCATGCCGCTGTACCTGGGCGGCTTGCTGACGACCCTGAAATTGCTGGCGTTCTCGCTGCTGTTCGGTTTGCTGGCAGCGGTACCGCTGGGGCTGATGCGGGTGTCCAAGCAGCCGCTGGTGAATGTGCCGGCCTGGCTCTACACCTATGTCATTCGCGGCACGCCAATGCTGGTGCAGCTGTTCTTGATCTACTACGGCCTGGCTCAGTTCGAGGCAGTGCGCGAGAGTATCTTCTGGCCGTGGCTGTCCAGCGCAACTTTCTGCGCGTGCCTGGCGTTTGCCGTCAATACCAGCGCCTACACCGCTGAAATCATCGCCGGCAGCCTCAAGGCCACGCCCCATGGCGAGATCGAAGCTGCCAAGGCGATGGGCATGTCGCGCTACAAGATGTACCGCCGGATCCTGCTGCCGTCTGCCATGCGCCGCGCGCTGCCGCAGTACAGCAACGAAGTGATCATGATGCTGCAGACCACCAGCCTGGCCTCGATCGTGACCCTGATCGACATCACCGGCGCGGCGCGTACCGTCAATGCCCAGTACTACCTGCCTTTCGAGGCCTACATCACCGCGGGTGTGTTCTACCTGTGCCTGACCTTCATTCTGGTGCGCCTGTTCAAGATGGCCGAACGCCGCTGGCTGGGCTACCTGGCGCCGCGCAAGCACTGACCGCTCTGTGAGAACCGACAGCATGTACAAACTCGAAGTCCAAGACCTGCACAAGCGCTACGGCAGCCATGAAGTGCTCAAGGGCGTGTCCCTGGCGGCCAAGGCCGGCGATGTGATCAGCATCATCGGCTCCAGCGGTTCGGGCAAGTCGACCTTCCTGCGTTGCATCAACCTGCTCGAGCAACCGCATGCGGGCAAGATTCTGCTCAACAACGAAGAGCTCAAGCTGGTTGCCGGCAAGGAAGGCGCGCTCAAGGCGGCCGATCCGCGCCAGTTGCAGCGGATGCGTTCGCGCCTGTCGATGGTGTTTCAGCATTTCAATCTGTGGGCGCACATGACCGCGCTCGAGAACATCATCGAAGCGCCGGTGCATGTGCTCGGCATGAACAAGAAAGAAGCTCTGGAGAAAGCCGAGCATTACCTGGCCAAGGTCGGCGTCTCGCACCGCAAGGACGCCTACCCTGGGCATATGTCCGGTGGTGAGCAGCAACGTGTGGCGATTGCCCGTGCGCTGGCCATGGAGCCGGAGGTGATGCTGTTCGACGAGCCGACCTCGGCACTCGACCCGGAGCTGGTCGGTGATGTGCTCAAGGTCATGCAGTCGTTGGCCCAGGAGGGCCGCACCATGGTCGTGGTGACCCACGAAATGGGCTTTGCCCGCGAGGTCTCCAATCAGCTGGTGTTCCTGCATAAAGGCATCGTCGAGGAGCGTGGTAATCCGCGTGAAGTGCTGGTCAATCCGCAGTCGGAACGGCTCCAGCAGTTTCTCTCGGGCAGCTTGAAGTAACGCTGCACCTTTGCACCAGAATAGGGCATGCTGCGCAGCGAGCGCAGCCATCCCCGGCGCAACTGACGCCACCTCTTCTCAGGTTTCGGACCACGCCCTATGACCACCCAGCGTATCGGCTTTCTCATCTGGCCCAACACCCGGCCGCTGACCTTGGCCCTGGCCGAAGAAGCACTGCTGGTGGCTCAGCGGGTACATCCGGAAGTTATCTACGATCTGGTGTTTCTCCAGGCTGAGCCTGGCGAGCAGCAGGGCTGGCAGTTGCCGGGCGAGGCCTGGAATGGTCGGCTCGAAGGTTTCCAGAAGCTCTTCGTGCTGGCTGACGAGCCGCCGCAGGCGGTCACGGCCGCGCTGTCGTCCGGGCTCAAGCAGCTGGCTCGCAGCGGTTGCGTCATTGCCGGGCTGTCGGCGGGCGTCTATCCCCTGGCGCAGCTCGGCCTGCTCGATGGTTATCGCGCGGCGGTGCATTGGCGCTGGCAGGACGATTTTGCCGAACGCTTCCCCAAGGTGATTGCCACCAGCCATCTGTTCGACTGGGACCGTGATCGCCTGACCGCCTGTGGTGGCATGGCCGTGGTCGACCTGCTGCTGGCCGTGCTGGCCCGTGACCATGGCGCCGAGCTTGCCGGTGCGGTGTCCGAGGAGCTGGTGGTCGAGCGCATCCGCGAGGGTGGCGAGCGGCAGCGTATTCCGCTGCAGAACCGCCTCGGCTCGAGCCATCCCAAACTGACCCAGGCCGTGCTGTTGATGGAAGCCAACATCGAAGAGCCGCTGACCACCGATGAGATCGCCCAGCATGTGTGCGTCTCGCGGCGCCAGCTGGAGCGGATCTTCAAGCAGTACCTCAATCGCGTGCCGAGCCAGTATTACCTTGAACTGCGCTTGAACAAGGCGCGGCAGATGTTGATGCAGACCAGCAAGTCGATCATCCAGATCGGGCTGTCGTGCGGGTTCTCGTCAGGGCCGCATTTTTCCAGCGCCTACCGCAACTTCTTCGGCGCGACGCCGCGGGAAGACCGCAACCAGCGGCGCAACAACAGCCCGTTCGAGTTGAGTTCAGCGACTTCAGTCGACAAGTAGGATGATGGGCCGTTGCATGGCCCTTCGCGGGCAAGCCCGCTCCCACATTGGGTAGCGGTCAAGCCTGTGGGAGCGGGCTTGCCCGCGAAGGGTCGTGCAACGGCCCCAACTATCATGTGAACAACTGTTCTCTCAATTACCCGCCACCTCTCCCCGACAGTTCCTCGCTCCTTTACACTGCGCGATTGCGACAGTGTTTGTCGCATTGCCGAAAACCTCTGTGAAACACGGTTTAGCGCTGTAACAAGTTGTCGCTTGGCCGCAAGGACAGGCGCTGATCAGTCCTTACAATCCCCCCATCGCTCGCCAATCCCAGGCCAGCGTTTCTCTTCAGGAGACTCAGATGTCCGTTGAGCAAGCCCCGGTGCAACGTGCCGATTTCGACCAGGTCATGGTTCCCAACTACGCCCCGGCGGCGTTCATTCCGGTGCGAGGCGAGGGCTCTCGAGTCTGGGACCAGGCGGGCCGCGAACTGATCGACTTTGCCGGCGGCATCGCGGTAAACGCCCTGGGTCATTGCCATCCAGCGCTGGTCAAGGCACTGACCGAGCAGGCCAATACCCTCTGGCATGTATCCAATGTTTTCACCAACGAGCCGGCGTTGCGTCTGGCGCACAAGCTGGTCGACGCGACCTTTGCCGACAAGGCGTTTTTCTGCAACTCCGGCGCCGAGGCCAACGAGGCTGCGTTCAAGCTGGCCCGTCGGGTTGCCCATGATCGCTTCGGCCCGGACAAGCACGAAATCATCTCCACCGTGAACAGCTTCCACGGTCGCACCCTGTTTACCGTCAGCGTCGGCGGCCAGCCGAAGTACTCCGACGGCTTCGGCCCGAAGATCACTGGCATCAGCCATGTGCCGTACAACGACCTTGAAGCGCTCAAGGCACAGATCTCCGACAAGACCTGCGCGGTGGTGATCGAGCCGATCCAGGGTGAGAGCGGCGTAGTGCCGGCTGACCTGGCTTACCTGGAAGGTGCGCGCAAGCTGTGTGACGAGCACAACGCGCTGCTGATCTTCGACGAAGTGCAGACCGGGGTCGGCCGTACCGGCCACCTGTATGCCTACCAGCATTACGGCGTGATCCCGGACATCCTCTCCAGCGCCAAGAGCCTGGGCGGCGGCTTCCCGATCGGCGCCATGCTGACCACCGACGACATTGCCAAGCATCTGGTCGCCGGTACTCATGGCACTACCTACGGCGGCAACCCGCTGGGCTGCGCCGTGGCCTGTGCAGTACTGGATGTGATCAACACCCCGCAGACCCTGGCCGCTGTCACTGCCAAGCACGAGCGCTTCAAGGCACGCCTGGAGAAGATCGAGCTGTTCAGCCTCGTCCGCGGTGTCGGCCTGCTGATCGGCTGCGTGTTGACCGATGCCTGGAAAGGCAAGGCCAAGGACGTGCTCAACGCCGCCGAGAAAGAAGGCCTTATGGTGTTGCAGGCTGGCCCGGATGTAGTGCGTTTTGCACCGAGCCTGGTCATCGAGGATGCCGATATCGACGAAGGCCTGGACCGCTTCGAACGCGCGGTAGCCAAGCTGCTGCAAGGCTGACATACAGCGATTCTGTCGCCGCTGTCAGCAGTGCCAGCGGCGACAGCAGAATTCCAGCGCGGGTGCCTTGTCTCAGGCGGGCACCCGCCGTTTTGCCGCACCACGCTGTGCGGCCCGTATTCCCGAAAGGAGTGACACCATGCTGGTAATGCGCCCCGCGCAAATGGCTGACCTGAATGAAGTGCAGCGCATGGCTGCGGACAGCCCGGTTGGTGTCACTTCGCTGCCTGATGACGCTGCGCGTCTGGGCGACAAGATTGCCGCGTCGGAAACCTCGTTTGCCGCCGAGGTCAGCTTCAATGGCGAAGAGAGCTACTTCTTTGTGCTCGAAGACACCAGCACCGGCAAGCTGGCCGGCTGCTCGGCCATCGTCGCCTCGGCGGGCTACTCGGAGCCGTTCTACAGCTTTCGTAACGAGACCTTTGTGCATGCTTCGCGCGAGCTGAAGATCCACAACAAGATCCACGTCCTGTCGCTGTGCCACGACCTCACCGGCAACAGCCTGCTGACCAGCTTCTACGTGCTGCCGGAGCTGGTGGCCAGCGGCTTTGCCGAGCTCAATTCGCGCGGCCGCCTGCTGTTCATGGCCGCCCACCCGGAGCGCTTTGCCGACTCGGTGGTTACCGAGATCGTCGGCTACAGCGACGAGCAGGGCGAGTCGCCGTTCTGGGATTCGATAGGGCGTAACTTCTTCGACCTGAACTATTCCGACGCCGAGCGCCTGTGCGGGCTGAAGAGCCGGACCTTCCTCGCCGAGCTGATGCCGCATTATCCGATCTATGTACCGCTGCTGCCGGACCACGCTCAGGAGGCGATGGGTCAGGTGCATCCGCGGGCGCAGATCACCTTCGACATCCTCATGCGTGAAGGCTTCGAGACCGAGCATTACATCGACATCTTCGACGGTGGCCCGACCCTGCACGCACGTGCCTCGGGGATCCGCTCGATCAGCCAGAGCCGAGTAGTCCCGGTCAAGCTCGACGAGGCCACAGTCAAGGGTGGCCGCTCGTACCTGGTCTGCAATGGCCAGTTGCAGGACTACCGCGCCGTGTTGCTGGAGCTGGACTGGGTGCCGGGCAAGCCGGTCAGCCTGAGTAGTGAAGCGGCCGATGCCCTGGGCGTCGGTGAAGGTGCCAGCGTGCGCCTGGTCGCTGTTTGAGCGGCCTGGCCATAGCGCCAGCGCTCGCGACCCGCACCCGTCTTGCGGCCGGCACAGACCGCCGCTCAAGGAGATAGCATGATCGTTCGTCCTGTACGCAGCAGCGATTTACCCGCGCTCATCGAAATGGCGCGCAGCGCCGGTACCACTGGCCTGACTACCCTGCCGGCCAACGAAGAGCGGCTGGCTCAGCGCGTGCGCTGGGCTGAAAAGAGCTTCACCGGTGAGGCCGGGCGGGCCGACACCGATTACCTGTTCGTGCTTGAAAACGACGAAGGCCTGGTGGTCGGCATCAGCGCCATCGCCGGTGCCGTCGGCCTGCGTGAACCCTGGTACAACTACCGGGTCGGCCTGACCGTCAGCGCTTCGCAGGAGCTGAATATCTACCGCGAGATCCCGACCCTGTTCCTGGCCAACGACCTCACTGGCAACTCCGAGCTGTGTTCGTTGTTCCTGCGCAGTGATCACCGCAACGGCCTCAACGGCCGCCTGCTGTCGAAGGCGCGCATGCTGTTCATCGCCGAGTTCCCTGAGCTGTTCGGCAAGAAGGTCATCGCCGAGATGCGCGGGATCTCCGACGCCGCAGGCCGCTCGCCGTTCTGGGAGTCGCTGGGCCGGCACTTCTTCAAGATGGAGTTCAGCCAGGCTGACTATCTGACCGGCGTGGGCAACAAGGCCTTCATCGCCGAATTGATGCCCAAGTTCCCGCTGTACACGTGCTTCCTTTCCGAGGCTGCACGCAGTGTGGTCGGCCGGGTACACACCGACACCGAGCCGGCGCTGGCCATGCTCGAGCGCGAAGGTTTCAACTACCAGGGCTACGTCGACATCTTCGATGCAGGCCCGGCAATCGAATGCGACACGGCGAAGATCCGTGCCGTGCGCGAAAGCCAGAATCTGGTGCTGGCAGTAGGCACTCCAGGCGATGACGCCACGCCGTACCTGATCCACAACCGCAAACGCGAAGACTGCCGCATCACCGCAGCGCCAGCGCGGCTGGCGGCCGGCACGCTGGTGGTCGACGCGCTGACGGCGAAACGCCTGCGCCTGGGCGTGGGTGACCACGTGCGCGCAGTCACCTTGTCCGCCAGTCGGGAGGCGCAGTGATGACGACCCATTACATCGCAGGGCAATGGCAGGCTGGCCAGGGTGAGGCGCTGCAGTCGCTGAACCCAGTCACCCAGGCGCTCGTCTGGGCGGGGCAGGGCGCTGCTGCTGGCCAGGTTGCCGCCGCAGTAAGTGCGGCTCGCGAGGCGTTCCCTGCCTGGGCCCTGCTCAGTCTGGAAGCACGCATCGCGGTGCTGGAAGCCTTCGCCGAGCAGCTCAAGACCCATGCTGACGACCTGGCCCGCTGCATCGGTGAAGAAACCGGTAAACCGTTGTGGGAGTCGGCAACCGAAGTCACCAGCATGGTCAACAAGGTGGCGATCTCGGTGCAGAGCTATCGTGAACGCACTGGTGAAAAAAGCGGCCCGCTTGGCGATGCGACTGCCGTGCTGCGGCACAAGCCCCATGGCGTGGTAGCGGTGTTCGGCCCGTACAACTTCCCTGGCCATTTGCCCAACGGGCATATTGTGCCGGCGCTGCTGGCCGGTAACTGCGTGGTGTTCAAGCCAAGTGAGCTGACCCCGAAAGTGGCCGAGCTTACGGTCAAATGCTGGATCGCGGCGGGTTTGCCTGCGGGTGTGCTCAATCTGGTTCAGGGCGCCCGTGAGACTGGCGTGGCGCTGGCTGCCGATGCTGGTATCGACGGTTTGTTCTTCACCGGCTCCAGCCGCACCGGCAACCTGCTGCACCAGCAATTTGCCGGGCGCCCGGAAAAGATTCTGGCGCTGGAAATGGGTGGCAACAATCCGTTGGTGGTCGATCAGGTCAAGGATCTCGACGCGGCCGTCTATACCATCATTCAGTCGGCGTTCATTTCTGCCGGTCAACGCTGCACCTGCGCGCGTCGCTTGCTGGTGCCCGAGGGCGCCTGGGGTGACAGCCTGCTGGCGCGGCTGGTCGAGGTCTGCCGCAGCATCACGGTTGGCGCCTATGACCTGCAACCCGCGCCGTTCATGGGTTCGGTGATTTCCCTGGCGGCGGCCCAGGCCCTGCTTGATGCTCAGCAAGCGCTGATCGGCAAGGGTGCGCTGGCGCTGCTGGCGATGACTCAGCCGCAAGCAGGTGCGGCGCTGCTGACGCCTGGCATCATCGATGTCACAGGCGTTGCAGAGCGCCCTGATGAAGAGTTCTTCGGGCCATTGCTGCAGGTCATTCGCTACGCCGACTTCGACAGCGCGATCGACCAGGCCAACGCCACCCAATACGGCCTGGCCGCCGGTTTGTTGTCTGACTCGCATGCGCGCTACCAGCACTTCTGGCTGCGTAGCCGCGCCGGTATCGTCAACTGGAACAAACAGCTCACCGGGGCCGCCAGCAGTGCGCCATTCGGTGGCGTCGGCGCCAGCGGCAACCACCGCGCCAGCGCTTACTACGCGGCCGACTACTGCGCTTACCCCGTGGCATCGCTGGAGACCGCCAGCCTCGCCTTGCCGGCGACATTGACGCCGGGCGTCACCCTATAACAAATGGTCTCGGAGCCTTGCCGATGAAATCCTATGAAGTGAATTTTGATGGCCTGGTAGGGCCGACCCACAATTACGGCGGCCTGTCGTACGGCAACGTGGCCTCGCAGAGCAACAGCCAGCAGTGCTCCAACCCGCGCGAAGCGGCGCGTCAGGGCCTGGCCAAGATGAAGGCGCTGAGCGACATGGGCTTCAAGCAGGGCGTACTCGCCCCGCAGGAGCGCCCGGACGTTGCTGCCCTGCGCCGGCTCGGCTTCAGCGGCAGTGACGCCGAGGTGATCCGTCGCGCCGCCCAGGAGGCCATGCCCTTGCTGGTTGCCAGTTGCTCGGCTTCGAGCATGTGGGTGGCCAACGCGGCAACGGTCAGCCCGAGCGCCGACACTGCCGATGGCCGCGTGCATTTCACTGCCGCCAACCTCAACTGCAAGTACCACCGCAGCATCGAGCATCCGACCACCAGCCGCGTGCTGGCGGCGATGTTCGCCGATGAGCAGGTATTCGCCCACCACCAGGCGCTGCCGGCGGTGGCCCAGTTTGGTGACGAAGGCGCGGCCAACCACACGCGCTTCTGTCGCAGCTATGGCGAGCCCGGCGTAGAGTTTTTTGTCTACGGCCGCAGTGCCTTCGACAGCCGCTACCCGGCGCCGCAGAAGTACCCGGCACGCCAGACCCTGGAAGCTTCGCAGGCCGTCGCTCGCTTGCACGGCCTCAGTGCTGATGGGGTGGTCTACGCTCAACAGAATCCAGCGGTGATCGACCAGGGCGTGTTCCATAACGACGTGATTTCGGTAGGTAACGGCGAAGTGCTGTTCTACCACGAGGATGCCTTCCTCGAGACTGATGCGGTGCTTGCCCAGCTGCAGGCTAAACTGGCCGGCAAGGGTGGCAAGTTCCAGGGCATCTGCGTGCCACGGGCGGCGGTGGCAGTGGAGGACGCGGTGCGTTCCTACCTGTTCAACAGCCAACTGCTGTCACGCGAAGACGGCTCGATGCTGCTGGTGGTGCCGGAAGAGTGCCGCAACAACCCGCGCGTCTGGGACTACCTGAGCCAGTTGACCAGCCAGGGTGGCCCGGTCAAGGAGGTCAAGGTGTTCGATCTCAAGCAGAGCATGCAGAACGGCGGCGGCCCGGCGTGCCTGCGTCTGCGCGTGGCCTTGAAAGAATCCGAGCTGGCGGCGGTCAATCCAGGGGTTATCATGTCGGCGCCGCTGTACGACAGCTTGATCCAGTGGGTCGATCGGCACTATCGCGATCGCATGAGCGACAGCGACCTGGCCGACCCGCAACTGCTCACCGAATGCCGTACGGCCCTGGATGACCTGACCCAACTGCTCAAGCTGGGCTCGGTCTATCCGTTCCAACGCCAACCCTGAAGAGAGAATTACGTAATGTCTGACGCCCTGCGCCTGATCCTGGAAGACGATGATGGCACCCAACTGGAAACCTCCTGCACGCGCTTTGCCGTGCTCTGGCAGGGTAAGGAAGTCTGGATTCAGCAGGACGGCCGCGGCCAGCTGCTGATCGGTGTGGATGTCGCTGAAGGCGATGCCGAGTTCGCCAACCTGCTGCTGCGCCCGATGGCCACCAACCTGGTCAGCCTGCAGCTGGAGATGGAGCCGGCTGAGCTGGGCGACGACGATGAGGATGGCCACGTGCACGGCCCGGATTGCGGTCACCACCACTAAGGATGTGCCTATGCTCGCCCTCGGCAAACTGCTTGACCTGACGCTTGGCGGCCGTGAGCCGGGCGAGAAGACTCAATCGACATCAGCAGGTCTGCGCCTGCGTTGGCTGGGGGAGGGCGCGCTGGAAGTGACGCCGCCGAAGGTGGACGACGGCACCTTGCACCTGCTGCTGTCGGCGGGTATTCACGGTAACGAGACCGCGCCGATCGAGTTACTCGATCAATTGCTGCAGGGCATCGCCAGGGGCGAGATCGTGCCGCAGGCGCGGGTCCTGTTCCTGTTTGGCAGCCCAATGGCGATGCGTGCAGGCCAGCGTTACCTTGAGCAGGACCTGAACCGCTTGTTCAACGGTCGGCACGAATCGTCGAGCGGTTTCGAAGCGCTGCGTGCTGCCGAGCTGGAGCAGTACGCCCGCACGTTCTTCAGCGTGGCTGGGCGCAATCGACTGCACTACGACCTGCACACCGCGATCCGCGCCTCGAAGATCGAGCAGTTTGCCCTGTACCCGTACAAGGACGGCCGCCAGCATTCGCGCCGCGAGTTGGCGCGCCTGAGCCAGGCCGGGATGCAGGCGGTGTTGCTGCAGAGCAAGACCTCGATCACCTTCAGTGCCTTCACCTACGAACAGCTCGAAGCCGAGGCGTTTACCTTGGAACTGGGCAAGGCGCGCCCGTTCGGGCAGAACGAAGAGGTCAACCTTGACCGTTTGCACAAGCGCCTGGTGCAGATCATCGAAGGCAAGGAGCCGGCGGTCGACGACAGTTTCGACGGCCTGCAACTGTTCAGCGTGGCCCGCGAAATCATCAAGCACAGCGACCACTTCCACCTGCACCTGCCGGATGACATCGAAAATTTCTCCGAACTGAGCAAGGGCTACCTGCTGGCCGAAGATCTGGCTGAAACTCGCTGGATCGTCGAGGAGGAGGGCGCGCGGATCATTTTCCCCAACCCCAAGGTGCGCAACGGCCTGCGTGCGGGCATTCTGATCGTGCCCGATTCGGGCCAGCGCCTGAGCTGATCCGTACCATTTGTCGCTGGCTGCGCGCTGCGTGGCCAGCCTCGAGCGGCGCATCCTGGCTGATTTTCCCTGCCCCAGCGGTAATTGGCTTGCCAGCGGCCAAACCCTCGCCTTAGCATCCCCTTCAAGTTTTTAGCCGTGCTGACCTGAAATTGCCCGCAAACGACCTTTCAGGGCGCATAAACACACTGCATCCAGCTTGCAGGACCGATATAATGCGGCCCTTTGCCGTCGTTTCGACGTGTTTGCCTTAACGGCCGCCGTTTCCGTGGAAGAACCTATGAAAAGCGCAGAAATCCGTGAAGCCTTCCTTCGCTTCTTCGAGGAGCAGGGCCACACCCGTGTTGCCTCCAGCTCCCTGATCCCGGGCAACGACCCGACCCTGCTGTTCACCAATGCCGGCATGAACCAGTTCAAGGACTGCTTCCTCGGCCAGGAAAAGCGCGCCTACACCCGCGCCGCCAGCAGCCAGAAGTGCGTCCGCGCCGGCGGCAAGCACAACGACCTGGAAAACGTCGGTTACACCGCGCGTCACCACACCTTCTTCGAAATGCTGGGCAACTTCAGCTTCGGCGACTACTTCAAGCGTGACGCGATCACCTATGCCTGGACCTTCCTGACTTCGCCGCAGTGGCTGAACCTGCCCCAGGAAAAACTCTGGGTCACGGTCTACGCCAGCGATGACGAAGCCTACGACATCTGGACCAAGGAAATCGGCGTGCCGGCCGAGCGCATGGTGCGCATTGGCGACAACAAAGGCGCGCCTTACGCTTCGGACAACTTCTGGACCATGGGCGACACCGGCCCATGCGGCCCGTGCACCGAGATCTTCTTTGACCACGGCGCCGATATCTGGGGTGGCCCACCCGGCTCGCCAGAAGAAGACGGCGACCGCTACATCGAGATCTGGAACAACGTCTTCATGCAGTTCAACCGCACCGCCGATGGCGTCCTCCACCCGCTGCCAGCGCCGTCGGTGGATACCGGCATGGGCCTGGAGCGGATCAGTGCGGTGATGCAGCATGTGCACTCGAACTACGAGATCGACCTGTTCCAGAACCTGCTGGTAGCCGCAGCCCAGGCCATCGGTTGCAGCAACGACGGCCAGCCTTCGCTGAAAGTCGTCGCCGACCATATTCGTTCGTGCGGCTTCCTCATCGCCGATGGCGTGCTGCCGTCCAACGAAGGCCGCGGCTACGTGCTGCGCCGGATCATTCGCCGCGCTTGCCGTCACGGCAACAAACTCGGTGCCAAGGGCAGCTTCTTCTACCAGATCGTCGCTGCGCTGGTCGCCGAGATGGGCCAGGCCTTCCCTGAACTGAGCAGCCAGCAGGCGCACATCGAGCGCGTCCTCAAGAGCGAAGAAGAGCAGTTCGCCAAGACCCTCGAGCAGGGCCTGCGCATCCTCGAGCAGGACCTGGCCCAGCTGCAGGGCACTACCGTCCCGGGTGACGTGGTGTTCAAGCTGTATGACACCTATGGCTTCCCGATGGACCTGACCGCCGACATCGCCCGTGAGCGCGAGCTGACCATCGACGAAGCCGGTTTCGAGCGCGAGATGGAAGCCCAGCGCGAGCGCGCCCGCTCCGCCAGCGCCTTCGGCATGGACTACAACAGCCTGGTCAAGGTCGATGTTGCCACCGAGTTCCTCGGCTACCAGGCAACCACGGCCCAGGCCAAGGTCGTCGCGCTGTACAAGGACGGCCAAGCCGTCGAGCAGCTGCATGAAGGCGACGAAGGCGTGGTGGTGCTTGATCGCACGCCGTTCTACGCCGAGTCCGGCGGCCAGATTGGCGATGCCGGCTACCTGCAGGCCGCCGACGTGCGCTTTGATGTGCGTGATACCACCAAGACTGCCGGTGCTTTCCTGCACCACGGTGTAGTCGCCACTGGCGCGCTGCGCGTAGGCGCCGAAGTTGAAGCGCAGGTGGATGCCGAAGTGCAGCACGCCACCTCGCTGAACCACTCCGCGACTCACCTGCTGCACGCGGCGCTGCGCCAGGTGCTCGGCGATCACGTCCAGCAGAAAGGCTCGCTGGTCGACAGCCAGCGCCTGCGCTTTGACTTCAGCCACTTCGAGGCGGTCAAGCCAGAGCAGCTCAAGGCGCTGGAAGACATCGTCAACCGCGAAGTGCGCAAGAACTCCGAGGTGCAAACCGAAGAGACCGACATCGAAACCGCCAAGCGCAAAGGTGCAATGGCGTTGTTCGGCGAAAAATACGGCGACAGCGTGCGCGTGTTGAGCATGGGCGGTGATTTTTCGGTGGAGCTGTGCGGTGGTATCCATGCCAAGCGCACCGGCGACATCAGCCTGTTCAAGATCATCAGCGAAGGCGGCGTGGCTTCTGGCGTGCGCCGTATCGAAGCGATCACCGGGGCTGCGGCACTGGCTTACCTGAACGCTGCTGAAGAGCAGGTCAAGGAAGCTGCGCAATTGGTCAAGGGTAACCGTGACAACCTGATCGACAAGCTGGCGGCGGTGCTCGAGCGCAACCGTCAGCTGGAAAAACAGCTTGAACAGCTGCAGGCCAAGGCCGCCAGCGCTGCCGGAGATGATCTCTCCAACGCAGCCGTTGAGGTCAAAGGCGCCAAGATTCTCGCCGCTCGCCTTGACGGGCAGGATGGCAAGGCTCTGCTGGCGCTGGTCGATCAACTGAAGAACAAGCTCGGCCACGCAGTGATCCTGCTGGGCAGTGAGCATGAGGGCAAGGTCGTGCTGGTGGCTGGCGTGACCAAAGACCTCTCCGGCCAACTCAAGGCCGGCGATCTGATGAAGCAGGCCGCTGCGGCGGTTGGCGGTAAAGGCGGTGGTCGTCCGGACATGGCCCAGGGTGGCGGCGTCGACGTCGCTGCACTGGACAGTGCCCTGGCCCTGGCTGTGCCGTTCGCCGAACAGCGGCTTTGAGATGAAACGGCCCGCTAGTGATAGCGGGCCGTTTCAGGTTGGATTGTTTATTGGGTGCCCATCACGGGCAGAGGCAGCTTTGAAATGGCGTTGATCGTACAGAAATTTGGCGGCACCTCTGTCGGATCCATCGAGCGGATCGAGCAGGTTGCCGACAAGGTCAAGAAATTCCGCGAGGCAGGCGATGACCTGGTCGTGGTCCTGTCGGCCATGAGCGGGGAGACCAACCGCTTGCTGGACCTGGCCAAGCAGATTAGCGACAAGCCGGTTCCGCGTGAGCTGGACGTGATCGTGTCGACTGGCGAGCAGGTGACCATTGCCCTGCTGGCCATGGCCTTGATCAAGCGTGGCGTGCCGGCGGTGTCCTACACCGGCAACCAGGTGCGCATTCTCACCGACAGCGCGCATAACAAGGCGCGCATCCTGCAGATCGACGACCAGAAGATTCGTGCCGACCTCAAGGCTGGCCGTGTGGTTGTCGTGGCGGGCTTCCAGGGCGTCGACGAGAACGGCAGCATCACCACCCTCGGTCGTGGCGGTTCGGACACCACTGGTGTGGCCCTGGCGGCCGCGCTGAAGGCTGACGAGTGCCAGATCTACACCGACGTCGATGGTGTCTACACCACCGACCCGCGGGTGGTACCGCAAGCGCGCCGTCTGGAGAAGATCACCTTCGAAGAGATGCTGGAAATGGCCAGCCTCGGTTCCAAGGTGCTGCAGATCCGCTCTGTCGAATTCGCTGGCAAGTACAACGTTCCGTTGCGCGTGCTGCACAGTTTCAAGGAGGGTCCAGGTACCCTCATTACCATTGATGAAGAGGAATCCATGGAACAGCCGATCATTTCCGGTATCGCCTTCAACCGTGATGAAGCCAAGCTGACCATTCGTGGCGTGCCGGATACCCCAGGCGTTGCCTTCAAGATCCTCGGCCCGATCAGCGCTTCGAACATCGAAGTCGACATGATCGTGCAGAACGTTGCCCACGATAACACCACCGATTTCACCTTCACTGTGCACCGCAACGAGTACGAAGCGGCGCACAAGGTGTTGGAAAACACTGCGCGCGAGATCGGCGCCCGTGAAGTGATCGGCGATACCAAGATTGCCAAGGTATCGATCGTCGGCGTCGGCATGCGCTCGCACGCCGGCGTTGCCAGCCGCATGTTCGAAGCGCTGGCCAAGGAGACCATCAACATCCAGATGATCTCCACGTCCGAGATCAAGGTTTCGGTGGTCATCGAAGAGAAGTACCTCGAACTGGCCGTGCGCGCCCTGCACACCGCCTTCGAGCTGGATGCGCCTGCCCGCCAAGGCGAGTAACGCGTAGCCAGGAGGAGGGCGCGGCTTGCCGCGCCCTTCGCGTTTCCGGCCGCCGGGTGGGCCCTGTCCTGTCCTCTCTGGCGGCCACACACGCTGACTGTGCGTCCCGCAGCCAGCGCGCTACCTCAGACTGTTGTCCCTGATTGAACTGCGTAAGGAGAAAGCTATGTTGATTCTGACTCGTCGGTGCGCCGAGAGCCTGATCATTGGTGACGGTGAGATCACCGTTACGGTCCTGGGTGTCAAAGGCAACCAGGTACGAATTGGCGTTAGCGCGCCCAAGGAAGTCGCGGTTCACCGCGAAGAAATCTACCTGCGAATCAAGAAAGAGAAGGACGAAGAACCAACCCTTTAATTTTTATCAGATTTTTTTTAAAAAAGGGTTTGCAAACGGGGAGGGCTCTGGTTATAGTACGCCCCGTGTTGCGGTGAGGTGGCCGAGTGGCCGAAGGCGCTCCCCTGCTAAGGGAGTATACCTCATAAGGGTATCGGGGGTTCGAATCCCCCCTTCACCGCCATTATTCGCTTAGGGCGCTTCAACTGGCCAAGATTACTAAGTCGTTGAAATTAAACGAAAAAGTACTTGGCAAATCGGTAAAGCGATCTATAATGCGCGGCAAGACATGGACTCATAGCTCAGCTGGATAGAGTACTCGGCTACGAACCGAGCGGTCGCAGGTTCGAATCCTGCTGAGTCCACCATACAACATGAAGGTTTTGCTCGCAGAGCCGGATTGTTCAACCAGTGGTAATCTGGTCTAAAAATACCAACTTGGACTCATAGCTCAGCTGGATAGAGTACTCGGCTACGAACCGAGCGGTCGCAGGTTCGAATCCTGCTGAGTCCACCATATAGCACGGTGGTTGTGCTTGCACAGGCACCTTGTTTCAACCAGTGGTAACCTGGTCTAAAACTACCAACTTGGACTCATAGCTCAGCTGGATAGAGTACTCGGCTACGAACCGAGCGGTCGCAGGTTCGAATCCTGCTGAGTCCACCATCTTCATCAAGAAGCCCGCTTTTATAGCGGGCTTTTTGTTGTCTGCAATTCACCGAATTGTCAGTAAGCCGGACTAGACTGTGCGAGTAGGGCGCCCATGCGACAGGTCCTGCGCCTATGTGCTTTTTTGTCTGGCGCCCACCGTCGCACTGATGGCTTTGCGCGTTGTCACAAGATAATCGCGTAAACGATTGTTCTGACCAAAAATTTAAGCAATCCGACAGCTCTTGCAGTGTATGATTGCGCCCGTCAGCCCCGCCGGGGCTTGTGGAATACCACCATGGACTTACCCAGTAGTTACCCCTTAATCCGATTTGCCAAAATAGATCTGATCGATTGATCTCCCCGGCGTGCTCCGCTGCTGGGAGTGGAGTTCGCCTATGACCGAAGTCGAAGTAAAGAAAAGCCAAGACAGCCTGCAGGATCGCCTGGCCCAGGTGATTGACCTGCTGCAGCGTCAGCGTGTTGTTGAAGACCTGACCCACCGTCAGGAGGGGCAGCACAATAGCCTGGTGGAGAGCCTCGTCCACCGCCAGAACCTGGTCGAGCTGCAACGCAAGCTCGATGACCTGCACCCTGCCGACATCGCCTACATTCTCGAAGCACTGCCGCTCGACGACCGCCTGACGGTCTGGCAGTTGGTGCGCTCTGATCGTGACGGCGACATCCTCCTGGAAGTATCCGACGCCGTCCGCCAGACCCTGATCGCCGACATGGACGATCACGAGCTGCTGGCCGCTGCCAAGGAAATGGACGCCGACGAACTCGCTGACCTGGCTCCCGAGCTGCCGCGTGACGTTGTCCACGAGCTGATGGAGACCCTCGACGCCCAGCAACGCGAGCGGGTCCGCTCGGCGCTGAGCTACGACGAGGATCAGGTCGGTGCACTGATGGACTTCGAGATGGTCACCATCCGCGAAGACGTCAGCCTGGAAGTGGTACTGCGTTACCTGCGCCGGCTCAAGGAGTTGCCAGGCCACACCGACAAGCTGTTTGTGGTCGACTCCGATGGCATGCTCAAGGGCGTGTTGCCGATCAAGCGCCTGCTGGTCAATGATCCGGACAAGCAGGTGGCTGAGGTCATGGCTACCGACCCGGTCAGTTTCCACCCTGACGACGACGCCTACGACGCCGCGCAGGCGTTCGAACGTTACGACCTGGTATCTGCCCCTGTAGTCGACAAGAGCGATCGCCTGATCGGCCGTCTAACCATCGACGAGATGGTCGACCTGATCCGTGAGGAAAGCGAAAGCGAAGTCCTCAACATGGCCGGTCTGCGCGAAGAAGAAGACATTTTCGCCTCGGTCTGGCGCTCGCTGCGCAACCGTTGGGCGTGGCTGGCGATCAACCTGATTACCGCGTTCCTCGCCTCTCGCGTGATTGGCCTGTTCGAAGGCTCGATCGAGAAGCTGGTGGCATTGGCGGCATTGATGCCGATCGTTGCTGGTATCGGCGGCAACTCGGGCAACCAGACCATCACCATGATCGTCCGCGCCATGGCGCTGGACCAGGTCAGCCCGGGCAACACCTCGCGATTGATGCGCAAGGAGCTGGCGGTGTCATTGATCAACGGCCTGGTCTGGGGTGGTGTAATCGGGGTAGTGGCGTATCTGCTTTACGGCAGCTGGTCGCTGGGCCTGGTAATGACCGGAGCAATGACTCTGAACCTGCTGTTGGCGGCGCTGATGGGAGTGTTGATCCCGATGACCCTGGTCCGCCTCGGGCGTGACCCGGCGATGGGTGCCAGTGTGATGATCACGGCAGTGACAGACAGTGGCGGCTTCTTCATCTTCCTTGGCCTGGCCACGATATTCCTGATGTAAGCCCACTGCCGGCGCTTGATTGAAGAGCGCCGGCAGCCAGAAACAACAAAGCCAGCTTGCGCTGGCTTTGTTGTTTCTGGCGGTTTGATCAGGACGCGTCGGCGGCCATTTCCACATCGTGGGCAATCAAGGCTACCAGAGCGTTTTGTTGGCGGTGGGAGAGCTGGCGGAAGCGTTGCAGCAGCTCGCGCTCGTGCAGGCTCAGCTCAGGGCTGTCCAGGCGCATGCTCAGCTCGTCGCCCAGTGCACCTTCCTGGATAAGGCTCTGTTCCAGGCGGGCAATGATCTCGGAGTTCATGCTGCGGTGATGGTTGCGGGCTACCTCGGCAATGCGCTCACGCATCCCGTCTGGCAGACGAACGACAAACTTGTCAGCGGTGCGGCTTGAATAAATAGCCTGTTTCAATGGGCGCATATAAATTGACCGGTTTACTGGTTCAGGGGAAGCGGTTGTCAAATGCCGCGCGGTGGAAATCTGACCGTCGCGACGGCAAAATGTTCAACCGTCGTGTATTTTTGGCGTTCATCATGCCTAAAATCTGCCGTTTCCTTGGCGTCAATTCTGTGACAAATAGTGATCCGCATAAAGGCTTTTTGCCAGTACCAATTATCAGAAATGAGCACTGGTTTGAAAAGTTTAGCGTTTTTCGGATCTACTGAATGTCAGACCTCTGCCGTCAAAATCTGGTAACAGTCGGAAAAGGGCAGGGAAAACACCTAGAATGCGCTCGGTCCCTAACAGTGAGCATAGTGGCTATGCAATATGACGCAAGCGGCAGTCCATCGACAGTAGGTAGGTTGATATTCCTCGTTGGACCCTCTGGATCAGGAAAAGATTCCCTAATCGACGCGTCTTGGGCGAAATTGACCGAGCACGGCATCATGGTTGCTCGCCGCGTCATTACCCGCTCGCCCGAAGCACTGGGCGAGGCCGCGCAGGGTGTCAGCCCTGAGCAATTCGAGCAGATGCGCGCAGGTGGGCATTTTGCCATGTATTGGCAGGCAAATGCTTTGGCATATGGCATTCCGGCGCAGATTGATCAGTGGCTGCAGGCTGGCAAGCACGTTTTGGTAAACGGATCGCGGGCTTACTTGGCCGAAGCGCGGCGACGTTACCCGGACCTGCTGGCAATCCGCCTCGAGGTAAACCCGACCGTCCTGCGTCAGCGTTTGCTGGCGCGCGGCCGAGAGACCCCGCAAGCCATCGAGCAGCGTTTGCAGCGCAGCGCCGAACTGCAGGTGACCGCCGCCGACAACGTGCATGTGCTGGACAACTCGCAGACGCTGGAGCAATCGGTCATCAGCCTGTTTGCCTTGCTGCAGGCCGAAGGTTTGCTTCAAGCCTGACCGCTATGACAAGTCTTACGTGGCAAAAGCCCGAATCGGGCATGACAAACGGTCTGGCGCTGGTTAACATGCTCGCCGTCACGCTCATCGGCGCTCGCCGGTGGCCTTGGTCCCAGTAGCTCAATTGGATAGAGCATCCCCCTCCTAAGGGGAAGGTTGGCCGTTCGAACCGGCCCTGGGACACCATCTCTCGCGCTGCAGGCGCCCACGCAGCACCGTCAGCTCCCCCAGACATTTCCCGCCGGACCTGGCACTTTCATGCTAGATTCTCGGAAATCTCCGACCATTTCCGTGCTGCAACGCCCAACTTGATCCCAAACGATCGGGATTACTGCGCTGGGCAGGCTTATTCACTACTCTGTGGAAGACATCACGATGCAGCAATCTTCTGCCGACGAGACCATTCGTGCGGCATTGCAGAGGTCCCATGCGCGGCTTCATCGCCAGCATGAGTTGGTGGTCGAGTTTGGCGTCGCCTCGCTCAAGGCGAGTGACCTGGACCTGTTGCTTACCAAGGCTTGCGTGGTGGTTGCCGAAGGCATGCAGACGCGCTTTGCCAAGGTGCTCACGCCGCTGCCCGACAGTGAAGACTTGCTGCTGTCGCACGGGGTTGGCTGGGACGAAGACGATATCGGTCACGCGACGCTGGGTGGTGACGTCGCCAGTCCGGCGGGTTATGCCATCGCCACCTACCGCCCGGTGCTGTCCAATCATCTTGGTCAGGAGCACCGTTTTCGCACCCCTGAGTTGCTGAAGAAGTACGGTATCGAGCGTGCCATCAACGTGCCGATTCGTGGTGCGATGACGCCGTTCGGCGTACTCGAAGCCGACAGCACCGACGGTGATGACTTCATCGAGAGCGATATCGTCTTTCTCGAAGGCATCGCCAACGTGCTATCGATGGCAGTCGAGCGGTTGGCCGCAGGTAACGCCGAGGCGCTGCCCGACCCGTATTCGGAGAGCATGCTCAACGCCAGCCCGGACTGCGTGAAGGTACTGTCGACCGATGGCGAAATCGAGTTCATGAATGACGCCGGCATGTGCCTGATGCAAGTCGGCGATCTGGCCAAGGTCAAAGGCAAGCCTTGGCCGCAGCTGTGGCCAGAAGAGTCCAAGGACCTTGTGCTGGGCGTTATCGAGAAGGTCAGCAGCGGCGAATCCGCTCGCTTCGAGGCGTTCTGCCCGACCGCCAGCAACGAGCCCCGTTGGTGGGATGTCACCGTGGCGCCGATCGTCAGCCCGGACGGCGTGATCAGCAAGCTGATCGCGGTGTCCCGCGACATTACCGAGCGCCATCACCATGAGGCCAAGCTGCTCTCACTGATCGCCGCGCAGAACTCCAAGCTCGACGAAAGTGACCTTTTCCTTGAAGAGATTCACCACCGGGTCAAGAACAGTCTGCACCTGGTCAACACCTTGCTTATGTTGCAAGCCAACCTGACAGCGGACGAAGCGGTCAAGCTCCAGCTGGAGACTGCCGCTGGGCGCGTAGTGACGATTGCCAGCGTGCACGAGCGCTTGTACCAGGCGACAGAAAGCCAGGACCTCGATGTGGTTGAGTATCTGGGAGCGCTGTTAGGTGATCTGGGCAATGCGTTGGGTGATCGCAAGATCTCGTTGGAGGCTACGTCGTTTGTGCTGGCGCAAGAAAGAATGGCGCCGCTGGGGATGGTGGTGTCCGAGCTGATCACCAATGCGCTCAAGTACGGCAAGGGAAAAATCGAGGTCAGCCTGCACAAGGCTGAGGATCATGCCTTGATCACGGTGACCGACCAGGGTGACGGCTTCCCGGAGACCTTTCCCAAACCCAGCGGCACCGGACTGGGCATGCGTCTGGTCAAGAGTTACTCAGGTTACGGCGACAGCGCCATTTCGATTGATCGGCTGGAAGGCAAAAGCACCATCCGGGTCCGCTTCAAACTCTGATCCAGACCCAAGCGTGCAGCGCAGAGCGCGGTGCACGCCGGTCCTGCCGTTAGATATGCAGTGCGTGCCCCAAAGCGCGCAACGCGGCTTCCTGCACCGCCTCACCCAGGGTCGGGTGGGCATGAATGGTGCCGGCTATATCCTCCAGCCGCGCGCCCATCTCCAGCGACTGAGCAAACGCCGCCGACAGTTCTGAAACTGCCACGCCTACTGCCTGCCAACCCACGATCAGATGGTTGTCGCGCCGCGCTACCACGCGCACGAAACCGGTCTTTGACTCGAGTGTCATGGCCCGACCATTGGCCGCGAACGGGAACTGCGCAACGATGCAATCCAGGCCTTGCTGGCTGGCCTGCTCCGGCGTATGCCCAACCACCACCAACTCTGGATCGGTAAAGCACACTGCGGCAATCGCGGTGGGGGCAAAGCGCCGTGCGTGGCCGGCGATCAGCTCGGCGACCATTTCGCCCTGGGCCATGGCGCGGTGCGCCAGCATTGGATCACCCGCCACATCGCCGATGGCCCAGACGTTGCGCATGCTGGTCTGGCAGCGCTCATCAATGGCCACGGCAGCACCGTTCATACTCAGCCCCAGGCTTTCCAGATTGAAGCCTTGCGTGCGTGGCCGGCGACCAACGGCGACCAGCACCTGATCGGCCTCCAGCAGCAGTTGTTGGCCGTCGGCAGTGCGCGCCTGCAAGGAGCCGCCCTCATAGCCTTCGACGCTGTGGCCCAGGTATGTAGCGACGCCGAGCTTTTTCAATGACTCGGCAACCGGTGCAGTCAATTCGGCATCGTAAGTCGGCAAGATCCGCTCACGCGCTTCGACCACGCTGACCTGTACCCCAAGCTTGCGATAGGCGATACCCAACTCCAGGCCGATGTAGCCGCCGCCGACGACCACCAGGTGCTGGGGCAGTGCCTTGGGCGCGAGTGCTTCAGTGGACGAGATCACCGCGCCGCCCAGCGGCAGCATCGGCAGTTCGACGCTGCTGGAGCCGGTGGCCAGCAGCAGATGATCACAACGGATCAACTGCCCATCGACCTCGACGCTTTTGCCATCGACGATCTTCGCCCAGCCATGGATCACGGTTACGCCGTGCTTTTTCAGCAAGGCCGCGACACCACTGGTCAAACGATCGACAATGCCGTCTTTCCAGGCCACGCTGCGACTGATGTCCAGCTGCGGTGTGGCCACGCTGATGCCCAGGGCGGCGTGTTCGCTGTGTCGGCAGGTCTGGTGAAACTGCTCGGCTACATGGATCAGCGCCTTGGACGGGATGCAGCCGACATTCAGGCAGGTGCCGCCGAGCGCCTGACCTTCGATCAATACGGTCGGGATGCCCAGCTGGCCGGCACGGATCGCTGCGATGTAGCCGCCAGGGCCGCCACCGATGATCAGCAGGGTGGTGTTGAGGGTCTGAGTCATGCTCACTCCACGAACAGGCAGGCGGGTTGCTCAAGCAAGCCGCGCACGGCCTGGATGAACAAGGCGGCGTCCATGCCATCGACCACGCGGTGATCGAACGAGCTGGACAGGTTCATCATCTTGCGCACGACGATCTGGCCGTCGACCACCACCGGCCGTTCGACCATGCGGTTGACGCCGACGATCGCTACCTCCGGGGTGTTGACCACGGGCGTGCTGACAATGCCGCCCAGGGCGCCAAGGCTGGTCAAGGTGATGGTCGAGCCGGACAGCTCGTCGCGGCTGGCCTTGTTGTTGCGCGCCGCGTGGGCCAGGCGGGTGATCTCGCTGGCATTGCTCCACAGGCTGCCGGCCTCAGCGTGCCGCAGTACCGGGACCATCAGGCCGTTGTCGCCCTGGGTGGCAATGCCGACATGCACCGCACCATGGCGGGTGATGACCTGGGCTTCGTCGTCATAGGTGGCGTTGATCTGCGGGAAGTCGCGCAGGGCGACGACCATTGCCCGCACCAGCAACGGCAGCAGGGTGAGTTTGCCGCGGCTTTCGCCGTACTTGCGATTGAGCTGTTGGCGCAGGGCCTCCAGCGCGGTCACGTCGATTTCTTCAACGTAACTGAAGTGGGCAACACGGCGCTTGGCATCCTGCATGCGCTGGGCAATCTTGCGGCGCAGGCCGATAACCGGCACCTGTTCGCTGTCGGTGCGCCGGCTATAACCACTTGGCGCTTGCCCGGCAGCGGACTGTGGTTTGCTCATGAAGTTGTCGAGGTCTTCGTGCTGAATACGCCCGGCCGGGCCACTGCCGTGCACATAACGTAATTCGATACCGGCATCCAGCGCGCGCTTGCGCACGGCAGGGGAGGCCAGTGGTTTTTCGTTGGCCTGCCGCGGCACGATTTCAGCGCTGGGCTTGCTCGCCGCAGGCTGGCTGGTGACGCTGGCTGGGGTAGCTACTGGCGCTGGCGCTTCAGTCTGTGCAGTGCTGACGGCAGGCGCCGCAGCTGCTGCAGCCGGTTTGCTGTCAGGTGCATCAACATGGTTGCCACTGCCTTCGACTTCGATGCGGATCAGCTCGCTGCCGACCGCCATGACTTCACCCGGCTGGCCGCCGAGGGCTACTACCGTGCCGCTGACCGGCGAGGGAATTTCCACCGTGGCCTTGTCGGTCATGACATCGGCCACTACCTGATCTTCGGCAATTACATCGCCGACCTTGACGAACCACTCAACCAACTCGACCTGCGCGATGCCTTCGCCGATGTCCGGCATCTTGATGACGTGCGTGCCCATTCAGACCTCCATGACCTTTTTCAGTGCCGCGCCAACCCGCGAAGGGCCTGGGAAGTACGCCCATTCCTGCGCGTGCGGGTAGGGCGTGTCCCAGCCGGTGACGCGCTCGATCGGCGCTTCGAGGTGATGGAAGCAATGCTCTTGCACCAGCGCGACCAACTCGGCACCAAAACCGCAGGTGCGTGTGGCTTCGTGTACGACCACGCAGCGGCCGGTTTTTTTCACCGAATCGACAATCGCGTCCAGGTCCAGCGGCCACAGGCTGCGCAGGTCGATGACTTCGGCGTCGACGCCGGTCTCTTCGGCAGCCACTTGCGCGACATAGACGGTGGTGCCGTAGGTCAGCACGGTCACGTCGTTGCCGGGCCGCACGATCGCAGCCTTGTCCAGCGGCACTTTGTAGTAGCCGTCCGGCACTGCGCTCTGGGCATGCTTGGCCCATGGCGTCACCGGGCGGTCGTGGTGGCCGTCGAACGGGCCGTTGTACAGGCGCTTGGGCTCGAGGAAGATCACCGGGTCGTCGCATTCGATCGAGGCAATCAACAGGCCCTTGGCGTCATACGGGTTGGACGGCATGACCGTGCGCAGCCCGCAGACCTGGGTGAACATCGCCTCAGGGCTCTGGCTGTGGGTTTGTCCGCCATAGATGCCGCCGCCGCAAGGCATGCGCAGGGTCAGCGGCGAAATGAACTCACCGGCCGAGCGATAGCGCAAGCGGGCCATCTCCGAGACGATCTGGTCGGAGGCCGGGTAGAAGTAGTCGGCGAACTGGATTTCCACCACCGGGCGCAGGCCATAGGCACCCATGCCGACAGCAGTACCGACGATGCCGCTTTCGGAAATCGGCGCATCGAATACCCGCGACTTGCCATACTTGGTCTGCAGACCTTCAGTGCAGCGGAACACACCGCCGAAATAGCCGACGTCCTGGCCATAGATGACCACATTGTCATCGCGCTCAAGCATCACATCCATGGCCGAGCGCAAGGCCTGGATCATGGTCATGGTAGTGGTGGACATGGCGGTTTCCAGGTCGATGCTGTTGTTGTGATCATTCATGTTCAGACCCCCAGCTCTTGGCGCTGACGGCGCAGGTGCTCAGGCATTTCCTTGTACACGTCCTCGAACATCGAGGCGGCACTGGGGATCTGGCCATTGCTCATGGTGCCGTACTGCTCGGCTTGCTTCTGTGCCTTGATCACTTCGGCTTCGAACTCGGCAGTTACTGCCTGATGCTCTTCTTCAGACCACTGGCCGATGTGAATCATGTGCTGCTTGAGGCGGGCGATCGGGTCGCCCAGCGGGAAGTGGCTCCAGTCATCGGCAGGGCGGTACTTGGAAGGGTCGTCCGAGGTCGAGTGCGGGCCGGCGCGGTAGGTGACCCATTCGATCAGGGTTGGCCCAAGGCCATGGCGGGCGCGTTCAGCGGCCCAGCGCGAGGCGGCATACACCGCAACGAAGTCGTTGCCGTCGACGCGCAGCGAGGCGATACCGCAGCCAACGCCACGGCCGGCAAAGGTGGTCGACTCACCGCCGGCGATTGCCTGGAAGGTCGAGATCGCCCACTGGTTGTTGACCACGTTGAGAATCACCGGCGCGCGGTAGACATGGGCAAAGGTCAGGGCAGTGTGGAAGTCCGACTCGGCGGTAGCGCCGTCGCCGATCCAGGCCGAGGCGATCTTGGTATCGCCCTTGATCGCCGAGGCCATCGCCCAGCCGACGGCCTGGACGAACTGGGTGGCGAGGTTGCCGCTGATGGTGAAGAAGCCGGCTTCGCGCACCGAGTACATGATCGGCAACTGACGGCCCTTGAGCGGATCGCGCTCGTTGGACAGCAGTTGGCATATCATGTCGACCAGCGACACGTCGCGGGCCATCAGGATGCTTTGCTGGCGGTAGGTCGGGAAGCACATGTCGCTGCGGTTCAGGGCCAACGCCTGAGCGCTGCCAATGGCCTCTTCGCCAAGGCTTTGCATGTAGAAAGACATCTTCTTCTGGCGCTGGGCAACCACCATGCGGCTGTCGAAGATACGCGTCTTGAGCATGGCGCGCATACCCTGACGCAGGATCTGCGGGTCGATGTCCGCAGCCCATGGGCCAACGGCGTTGCCGTGCTCATCGAGCACGCGCACCAGGCTGTTGGACAGGTCTGCGGTTTCGGCAGGCTCGACATCGATAGGGGGCTTGCGAACCTGGCCTGCATCGTTCAGACGCAGGTAGGAGAAATCAGTCTGGCAGCCTGGCCGGCCGGTAGGCTCGGGCACATGCAAACGCAGGGGGGCGTACTCGTTCATGCTGTTTACGCTCGCTCGAATATTGTTTTTGTGAGCTTTGAAGCGGTCGCCGCTGAATGCTGGCTCGTGACCAGCAGGTCAGTGCTGACTACATGGTAGTGGGAGCGCAGGAGAATATTTCTCTCTTGTTGATTGCCTTTGCCCTCGCGCCCAGATAAACATTCCGCATAAACACAAAAAACTGGTGATTTTGTCTCATGCGCAAACTCGATCGCACCGATATCGGCATTCTCAACAGCCTGCAGGAAAACGCCCGCATCACCAACGCCGAGCTGGCCCGCTCGGTCAACCTGTCACCGACGCCGTGCTTCAACCGGGTCAAGGCGATGGAGGAGCTGGGCGTGATTCGCCAGCAAGTGACCTTGCTGTCGCCTGAGGTGCTGGGGCTGGACGTCAATGTGTTCATCCATGTCAGCCTGGAAAAGCAGGTCGAGCAGTCGCTGCATCGCTTCGAGGAAGAGATCGCCGAGCGGCCCGAGGTGATGGAGTGTTACCTGATGACCGGCGACCCGGATTACCTACTCAGGGTGTTGTTGCCGAGTATTCAGGCGCTCGAGCGGTTTCTCGACTACCTGACCCGCTTGCCGGGGGTAGCCAACATCCGCTCCAGCTTCGCCCTCAAGCAAGTGCGGTACAAAACGGCGTTGCCGCTGCCAGCCAATGGCATGACCTTGCGTGAATGAGATGGACGATGTGCGAGGGTGTACAGGAACTCTGCCGTGACCCACTCATCGAAGCTAGACCTTTTTGCTGACTACGGCCTGCAGCCCGGCCTGTTTGCCCTTATGCTTGCCAGCATACCCTCCACCTGAATCGGGAGCCCCTCAGGGACGCATGCGCCAGATCTGGAAGTCTTTTCGTTCACTGTACTTTGCTGCGCTGATGATGCTGATCGGCTCCGGTCTGCTCAGTACCTACCTGGCGCTGCGCCTGGCGGCTGAAAACGTCGACAGCCTGTGGGTGGGTGCCTTGATGGCGGCCAACTACTTTGGTCTGGCGCTGGGCGGCAAGATCGGCCACCGGCTGATTGCCCGGGTTGGGCATATCCGCGCCTACGCGACCTGCGCTGGTATCGTCGGCGCGGCGGTGCTGGGCCATGGCCTGACCGACCTGTTGCCGGTGTGGGTTGGGCTGCGGGTCATCGTCGGTCTGGGCATGATGTGTCAGTACATGGTCATCGAGAGCTGGCTCAATGAGCAGGCCGATGCCAAACAGCGCGGTGCCGTATTCAGCGGCTACATGATCGCTTCGTATCTCGGCCTGGTGCTGGGTCAGTTGATTCTGGTTGTGCACCCTGAACTTGGCCCTGAGCTGCTGATGCTGGTCGCCATGTGCTTCGCCCTGTGCCTGGTCCCCGTGGCGATGACCCGGCGCATTCACCCGGCGCCGTTGCATCCGGCACCGATGGAGCCGAAGTTCTTCATCAAGCGTGTGCCGCAGTCGCTGAGTACCGTGCTTGGCGCGGGGCTGATCGTCGGCTCGTTCTATGGTTTGGCGCCGCTGTACGCCTCCAATCAAGGCCTGAGCACAGAGCAGATCGGTTTGTTCATGGGTTGCTGCATCTTTGCCGGGTTGTTGGTGCAGTGGCCGTTGGGCTGGTTGTCCGACCGTTATGATCGCGCAGTGCTGATCCGCAGCGCGGCGGGCGGCCTGGCGCTGGCGGCGTTGCCGCTGGCGATCCTGCCCAGTGTGCCGTTGGAAGTGCTGTTTGCGGTCGGCTTTGTCATCTCGTTGTTGCAGTTCTGCCTGTATCCGCTGGCGGTGGCTTTTTCCAATGACCATGTCGAGAGCGAGCGGCGGGTGTCGTTGACCGCGATGTTGCTGGTTACCTACGGCGTGGGCGCCTGTATCGGGCCGTTGGCGGCAGGCGTGCTGATGAAGCTGCTCGGGCCGCAGATGCTCTATGCATTCTTCCTGTTCTTCGCGCTGGTGCTGGTGTGGCGGATTCGACCGAAGGCGGTTACCGGTTTGCACCAGGTGGAGGATGCGCCGCTAGGACACGTCGCGATGCCGGCTGCTGGCTCGCCATTGTCGGCGGCGCTCGACCCGCGGGTGGATGAGCAGACAGTGCAGGATGTGATGCAGACGCCAGTGGCGGCGGAGGATACCGAGGAGGATCAGGTCGGTCCTGAGGGCAGGCCTTCCGAGCTGTAAGGGCTGGGCCCGCATAGCGGGCCCGGAATCTCAGTAATCGTCTTTATCGAATCGCCGCGCTTCACGCTGCAGCTGGTAGACAAAACTTTCGATCTTGCGCTGCGCCTGGCCACTCAGGTTGTGGAAGCGCACGCCAGCGAAGGTGGTATTGATGCGTTCTTCGAAGTGCAGATGACGCAGCTCGACCATCACGTCCACCAGCCCCAACGGGTTGCCCGCCTTGAATCGCTCGTAAACCTGGCCCAATTGCAGACGCTCTTCTACGTCGCCTTCAAAACGCATCTTGCAGCCGGTGGCGGAGATGTCCAGCAGCTTGCCGCGCAGTGCGCCATTGCCCTTGATATGGGTACCATCAAGCGTCACATCGACCAACTGGGATAGTTTCAGCGCAGCGCGGAACGCGTTGCGGCGCTGGTGGTAGACAACTTCTTCCGGTAGGGGGCCGCGGTAGCTGCGGTGGCCATCGACCTCGGTGATGGTCAATGGCGAGTTGCATTCCCAGGCGATACGCACGCCGTCATGGAAGCCTTCAACGCGGAACGGTTCGCCGTTCTCTATGAATTTTTCCCCGTCGCGCGGGATCATTTCATCCAGTGCCACGCTGTTGCTGTCACGGTCAACATCCACTACATAGCTCTGGAACCGCTGGCTACGCTCGTGGAAGGTGATGATCAGCGGATCGTGGCTATCCAGCAGTTGACGCAAGTTGGCGACAATTTCCAAAGGGGTATTGAGCACCTTTGGCGGCTGGGGAGCATCGGATTCATTGAACACGGGTTATAAATCTCCAGGCAAAAACGACACACGCAATTAACGGCATTTTGCCAGTAGTACCGTGCAATGTCAGAAAAATCACACTTGGCTGAGCGCCCGCGGTTTGACCATTGGCGAGGTTGCGCCACGGCTGTCATACAGCGACGGAGAGTCGCCGCCCATGAGGATGCGGATTTGATTGGATGTGGCGTTTTGCTGGACCTGGATGATCCGCCCGTTGGTCTCGTTGACCTGTTGGCAGGTATCCATCAACTGGGTCAGCACGCCGAGCTGCTGCATGATCAGCTCGCCGTTGGGCGAGAGGTCGGCGACTGCCTGCACACCGGCGCGATCCGCCGTGAGCCCGAGGCTGGTGAGCAGGTGATTGCGGCGCTGGCCCTGCTGCTCGAGCAGCACGATCAAAGACTGCTTACGGGCGAGAATGGTCTCGAGCACCTCGATTTCACGGCCATGCAGGGCGACTGCCTCGTTCTGTAGCAGCTCGAGCAGTTCCTGGGTGGGCGCGATGTCGTCTTCGATCAGTTGCAGCAGGGTTGTGTCGTGCATGGCTGGCTCTTTGGCTTGTAGCGTCCTTGAAGTCAGCGCGCCGAAGGCTTAGCGCTGAGCTTCGAAATCAAGCAGTTTACTGGCGACCCGGCTGGCATCGACCTGGTAGCTGCCGTCGGCGATCGCTTGTTTCAACTCAGCCACGCGGGCGCTGTTGACTACCGGCTGGTCGCGCAGCTTGTCGCTGATCTTCTGCAACTGCTGAGCCTCTTGGCTGAAATGTACCGCTTCTCCGCTGACGCTGGAGCGCGCTGGTGTTTCGCTGGCTTCACCGCTTTTTTCGGTGCTGCCGGCCGCGGTGCCACCGCGTACGCCGCCGACTGACGGCGAATTGTTCAAACGACTGAAGTCGATGACCATGATCAGAAACCTCTGGGTATTAAGACGCTTGCCTTGTTTTCGGCCAACCCGAAGAAAACTTTAGGCACGAATACGAAGCTGCCTGTCAGCAAGCTTTCGCTACCCGATTTCTGACACAGTTTAGGTAATGCGGTTCCTTACCGCCAGCACTGTTACATCGCTACTTCGACCTGGCCGGGGCCGGTCACCCGCGCCTTGACCACCCGCTTGGAGTTGAGGTTGCGCACTCTGATCTGTTCGCTGAAGCCGCCCTTGCTCAGTGCTTCGCCGGGCATGCGTACGCTGAGGGTGCCGCTGCGGGCCACGATCACCACTTGATCGCCCTTTCGGATCAGCTCTGCCTGTTCAAGGTGCTGCGGGGTCAGCACCTGGTCGAGCACCACCGGTCGCATCAGTTTCATGCCCACAGCCTGGTCCAGACTGCCGAGAAACCCCTGGCTGAGGGTGCCGACGTCGCGCTCGCGCAGAGTCACGTCGTCCTCGCTCACCACGCTTTCGCGCTTGAGCGGGCGGGCCATGACCACCACTTCGCGAAACAGCCTGACCTGGGCCGGTACAAACACCGTCCACGGCGCCGCGCTGTCACAGCGCACGCGTACCGTCACACGTCCGAGCGGCTGCGCCGGGCTTTCCAGCGACGCATCCAGCGGCTGGCTGCACAATGGCATGCGCAGGCGCGGGTCCAGGTTGTTGATCTGGATTTCGTAACGTCCGGCGGTCTGGCTGGTGGCCAGATAATCTTCGACGGTGAATTCAAGAAACCCTTGGGTGACACCGATAAGCTGTTCAGGCAAGGTTACCGCGTCGGCCAGCGCCCGAGCGGCAGGTGCCAGCAGGCACAGCGCAGCCAGGCTAGAGGCTAGCAAGCGGGTCAATCGTCGGGAAAATGTCGTTTTCATGTACATGACGCTCAAAAAAGCAAAGCCCGTGCCGACTTTAATAAGAAGGCAGAAACGTTAAGGAGTCTGGCATGGCTGGTGTTATGGATTCGGTCAACCAGCGCACGCAGCTGGTTGGGCAGAATCGTCTGGAACTTTTGCTGTTTCGCCTCAATGGCGCTCAGTTGTACGGGATCAACGTGTTCAAGGTCCGTGAGGTGCTGCAGTGCCCGGCATTGACCGTGTTGCCCAAGTCGCACCCGGTGGTGCGCGGCGTAGCCAATATTCGCGGTGCGACCATTCCGATTCTTGATCTGTCGATGGCAACCGGCTTGCCCGGCCTGCAGGAAGACATCCGCAACAGTTTCGTGATCATCACCGAGTACAACACCAAGACGCAGGGCTTTTTGGTGCATTCGGTCGAGCGCATCGTCAACATGAACTGGGAGGAGATTCATCCGCCACCCAAGGGTACTGGCCGCGACCATTATCTGACGGCAGTGACCCGGGTCGACAACCGCATGGTCGAGATCATCGACGTGGAGAAGGTGCTGGCAGAAGTTGCGCCATCGTCCGAGTCGGTGTCTGTCGGTGTGGTCGACCAAGAGGTGCACAGCAAGGCGGTGTCGCTGCGCGTGTTGACGGTGGATGACTCGTCGGTAGCGCGCAAACAGGTCAGCCGTTGCCTGCAGACGGTCGGGGTCGAGGTGATCGCCCTGAATGATGGCCGTCAGGCGCTGGATTACCTGCACAAGCTGGTCGATGACGGCAAGCGTCCGGAAGAGGAATTCCTGATGATGATTTCCGACATCGAGATGCCGGAAATGGACGGCTATACCCTGACTGCGGCAATTCGTAGTGATCCGCGCATGCAACAATTGCACATCGTCCTGCATACTTCATTGTCTGGGGTGTTCAACCAGGCCATGGTCAAGAAGGTCGGGGCCGATGATTTCCTGGCCAAGTTCCGGCCGGACGATCTGGCTCAGCGGGTCGTTGACCGGATCAAGGCTACGCATTAAACCGGTCGGGGTACGCCCCGGCCTCAGCGATTGAAAAGAGGCGGTTGCATTGTCTACGGGTAATTTGGATTTCGAACAGTTCCGGGTCTTCCTGGAAAAAGCCTGTGGCATCCTGCTGGGCGAAAATAAGCAGTACCTGGTCTCCAGCCGTTTGAACAAGATGATGGAGCAGCAGGGGATCAAGTCGCTTGGTGAGCTGGTGCAGCGTATCCAGACCCAGCCGCGCAGCGGTCTGCGCGAGCAGGTAGTCGATGCGATGACCACCAACGAGACGTTGTGGTTTCGCGATACCTATCCGTTCGAGGTGTTGAAGAACAAGGTCATCCCGGAGTTCATCAAGGGCAATCCGGGGCAGCGCCTGCGCATCTGGTCGGCGGCCTGTTCGTCGGGGCAGGAGCCTTATTCCCTGTCGATGTCGATCGACGAGTTCGAGCGGGGCAATCTTGGCCAACTGAAAATGGGCGCGCAGATTGTCGCGACCGATTTGTCGGGGACCATGCTGACCAACTGCAAAAGTGGCGAGTACGACAGTCTGTCGATCGCCCGTGGCTTGTCGCAGGAGCGTCTGCAGCGCTACTTCGATGTGAAGGCGCCGGGGCGCTGGGCGATCAAGGCGCCGATCCGCAGTCGGGTCGAGTTTCGTTCGTTCAACCTGCTCGACAGCTATGCGAGCCTGGGCAAGTTCGATGTGGTGTTCTGCCGGAACGTGTTGATCTATTTCTCGGCGCAGGTGAAACGCGACATCTTGCTGCGCATCCATGCCACGTTGAAGCCTGGGGGGTATTTGTTCCTGGGGGCTTCGGAGGCGCTCAATGGGTTGCCTGATCATTATCAGATGGTCCAGTGCAGTCCCGGGATTATTTATCAGGCCAAGTGATATGGCCCCAGTCACGTTGCGCTGACTGTTGGGGCGGCCTTGCCGGATGGTCGGAAACGGTCGCGCAGCGGCCCCGACCATCCCAAGGCCATGAACAAAAAAAGGCCAGCGTCAATCGACGCCAGCCTCTTCCAGAACAACAACCAATCAACCCCTCACAAGGTCAACTCAGAAGTCATACCGTACCTTGGCCGAGAACACATCGGCATCAAATCCGGACTTGCCGATGTAGTCATAATTCAGACCCACCGTCACAGCGCCCAACTTGTAATCAGCCCCCACGCCCGCTTCGTAACTGTTGCGTACCGCATCAGCTCCGTGCGTCACGAACGGCGTATTGCCCAGCAGGAAGGTGGACGTACTGCTGGCCTGGTCGGCCGCGAAGTCGTGATAGCCCATCAACTTGAACTGCGGTTCCAGCGTCCCGGCGCCCAGGCCAAGGCTTCCGGCAACCCGAACCCCAGCCCCCAGCTCGATCGCTTCATAACGCTGATCTTCGATCTTCAGCGCAGCAGAAGAACCTTTCTCACGGTAACCATCGATTTCCACTCGGCTGTAACGCGCCGCCAGGCGCGGCTCGATCAGCAACTGTGGGTTGATCCGGTAGGTATAACCTCCAACCAGATTCAGGCCCAGCAGGTCGCTGTCGTAGTCAGCCTTGGCGCGGGTGCCGGCGATGTCGCGCTTGCCTTCGTTGTCGTTGAAGCCGTAAGTCAGGCTGGCGTCAACGAAGTAGTTACCCTGCTCAAAGCCGCCGTACAGGGTGAATGCGTGGCTGTCGACTTCGGTCTGGTTGCCGCTTTTGCCGTTGACGTCGGTATTGATGAAGCTGTACGCCAGGCCTAGGGTCAGCTGGTCGTTGAGCTTGCCATCAGCACCTACCGCGATGCCGCGGCTGTAGGCGTTGTAGCCGGCAATGCCGTCGCGCTGGCCTTGGGTCGCATCGCTGTACAGCGACTGAATCCACACGCCGGTCTGCTGGAGCGCGTCGCCCGACGAAGCGCCGCGCAGGCCGCTGGTGCGGCTGGTGGTCACGCCGTTGACCAGGCTTTGGCTGGTGGTCGCTGCCTGGGTAGCTCCGCCGTTGGTTTCCGGGGTCAGCTGTTCGGCAATCTTGGCCAGCTGCTTGCTGTCGGCGTTGACCGCAGCACGCAGCAGGGGGTCATTGGCGGCAAGCTTGGCGAGGACGCCGTCCTTGGCCAGGGCGCCGAGCGCGCGTTTGTGGTTGATGGTGCCGCCATTCAGATCCAGTACGTGGTCGATGCCTTGCTGATTCTTGGTGGTGACCACCGCCACGACTGTGTTGCCTTCGACAGCGCTGGTGTCGACATCGAGCAGTGCCGAGGTGCTGGTGACCAGCGGAGCACCTTGCAGCTCGCCGGCCTCTATCAGCTTGAAACGGCTGCCGTTGGCGCTGAAGTCATTACCGCGTGCAGTCAGTTTCAGTTGCGCACCTTCGCCGAATTCAGCGGTGCCGCTGACGCTGACGACGGCGCGAGCAGGGTTGGTGTCGGCGCCCAGGGTCAGGCCCAGTGCCGAGTTGCCAGCAACATACAGGTTGCCGTCGATGGTGGTGTGCGCCGACTGCAGCGCCAGGGTCGCCGAGTTGCCGCCCGAAACCGAACCAACGTCGATCCAGCCGTTGTCCTTGAGGCGAATGTTGGAGCCGTCAGCGGAGCTGTCGGTGCCCGTGAAGGAGGTGTCGGCCTCGACTTCGATGTTCGACAGGTCGATCAGGTTGCCGACGATCACGCTGCCTTTGCGCAGGATCAACTCGACCGGGCGGTTGGCTTCGGAGGCATCGATCGCTTCATCCTGAGAGATGATGGTGCCGCTGTTGAAGATGTTCAGATCACCGTGCAACTGGTACTGAGGTTGCAGGCCCGGGCCGTCGAAGTCGACGTTGCCGATGGTGATTGCCGCGTCTTCGGCAATGATGGTGCCGGTGTTGAGCAGGTGTACGCCATCGGCGGTGCTCAGGCTGGCGCCGTCGAGCATGATGCCGTTGGCGTCGTTGCCGGTGGCGATGATGGTGCCGTGGTTTTCGATGCCGGCCAGGTCGACCATGTCGCCGCGGTTGCTGGTGGTGGCGTCGATGGCAGTGGCGCCTTCGCCGCTGACGACGATGCTGCCGTAGTTGATCACCTTGCCATTGATGGTGCCGCCTTCGAGGTTGATCCCGCGGGCGCTTTCGCCGCTGGCCACGATACGGCCGCTGTCGGCGTTGATCAGGTCGCCTTCGATCAGCGAGGTGCCGGAGAAGTCCAGCGCGCGAGCGACATCGGTGCCGCCGCCGTCTGTCAGTGGCTCGCCGATGGCCGACAGCAAACCCTGGTTGATCAGGTTGCCGCCGATCCGCGCTGGATCGATCATCAGCGCGTTGGCGCCGCCGCCGGTGGCGCTGATGCTGCCTTTGTTGATGACGTCGCCGGCGATGTCGTTGCGTGCCCAGCTCAGGCCATCTTCCCAGCTGTCCATGTCCACGCCGCCGGCAAAGTCGCCGCTGCTGTCGATGGTGCTGTTGAGGATCAGGTCGCCGGTAATCGTCGAGCCGTTCAGTTCAATGGCGTCTTCATCGCTGCCGCCGGTGTAGCTGCCAGTGAATTCGAGATTGCCGTAGTGAGTCTGGTGCTCGCTCTTGAAGCCGGCGTTGGTCAGGTTGACCACCTGGTTGGCGAGCGGCACGGCAAAGGCGGGGAGGGCGCTGGCGGTGATGGCCAGGGTCAGCAGGGTCTTGCGGAAGATAACGGGAGCCACGGTTCTGTCCTTGAAAAACGGGGGAGCAAACGGCGCGCATCCATGCATGGCTCTAGGCAGTAAGTCAGGCGACTACGGCCAGCGGGGCCGCATGTCTGCGCGGCGCGAATTCTATCCCAGATAGTGGCCAATTGACATTTTCGTTGGCGTCAATTTTTTGATTTGCCGCTTTTGCCGCCCAACTATTGCCGCCCGCCTACCATCAAGCGGAAGCACTTTGCCGCTTTTCTGGCATTCCTATGCTCGCAAGCAAGGCTGACCGCCCTGATCCCGTGCCTTCCAGCTGGTTGGCACAGGCCTTGCTATAACTTCGCCAACGACACTCCGGCCCCATCGGCGAAGGTTTGCATCCATGAGCATCAGTTTCGACAAAGCGCTTGGCATCCATGAAAAAGCCCTGGGCTTTCGCGCCCAGCGCGCAGAGGTCCTGGCCAACAACATCACCAACGCCGACACGCCCAACTACAAAGCGCGTGACATGGACTTCTCGTCGGTGCTGGCGGCTGAGAGCGACAAGCAGCAAAACGGCCGCATCGCGCTCGACCGCACCAATACTCGCCATATCGAAGCGCAGGGCCTGGCCATGGGTGACGACACCCTGAAGTACCGTACACCGACGCAGCCGTCGGTCGACCAGAACACCGTCGACGCTCAGGTCGAGCAGGCCAACTACACCGAAAACGCGATCGGTTTCCAGGCCAGCTTCACTTTGCTCAACAGTAAATTCAAAGGGCTGGTATCGGCCCTGCGCGGAGAGTAACCATGTCCCTTTCCAACGTTTTCAATATCGCCGGTAGCGGCATGAGCGCGCAGAATACCCGCCTCAACACCGTCGCTTCGAACATTGCCAACGCCGAGACGGTCTCGTCGAGCATCGACCAGACCTACCGCGCACGTCACCCCGTGTTCGCCACCACCTTCCAGCAGGCCCAGGCCGGCATGGGGCAGTCGTTGTTCGAAGACCAGGGTGAAGCGGGGCAGGGCGTGCAGGTAACGGGCATCATCGAAGACCAGAGCAATCTGGAAGCCCGCTACCAGCCTAATCACCCGGCGGCCAACAAGGACGGTTACGTCTACTACCCGAACGTCAACGTGGTCGAAGAGATGGCTGACATGATCTCGGCGAACCGTTCGTTCCAGACCAATGCCGAGCTGATGAACACTGCCAAGACCATGATGCAGAAGGTACTGACCCTGGGTCAGTGATAAGGAATCCGGACCATGGCTATCAACAGTACCAACCTCAATGAAGTGATCGCAGCGTCGGGTGTCAGCACCGGGACCAAGAAGGTGACCACCGATACGGCATCCAAGACCGGCACTGATTCGCTGGGCAAGGATGCGTTTCTGCAGTTGCTGGTTTCCCAGATGCAGCACCAGAACCCGCTTGAACCGCAGGGCAATGGCGAGTTCGTGGCGCAGTTGGCGCAGTTCAGCAGCCTTGAAGGCATCACCTCGCTGAACGAGTCGGTCAATGCAATCACCAGTTCGCTGGGTTCGTCCCAGGCGCTGCAGGCGTCGTCGCTGGTCGGTCGTTCGGTGATCGTGCAGAACGACAAGGCGGTGGTTGACACCAGTGCAAGCTTCAATGGGCAGTTTGTGGTGCCGGAAGGCATCAGCGAAGCCAAGATCACGGTCAAGGACAAGGACGGCAATACCGTCAAGACCATTGAGCTGGGCGAACAGAAAGCCGGTTACGCCGACTTCATCTGGGACGGCACCAACGACAAGGGCGTCAAGGTCGATCCGGGTACCTACACCTTTACCGCCAGCACCATGGTGGACGGCAAGTCGGTACAGATGAATACCCTGCTGCCGGCCAAGGTCACCAGCGTCAGTTTCAGCGCCAATGGCGAAATGGTCCTCAACCTCGCCGGCGTCGGCAAGGTCTCTCTTTCCGACGTACAAACCATCGGTATCTAAGGCCAGAACGGCACAAGGAGCAACAGCATGTCTTTCAATATCGGCCTTAGCGGTCTGTACGCAGCCAACAAGCAACTGGACGTCACCGGCAACAACATTGCCAACGTCAATACCAATGGCTTCAAGTCCTCGCGCACCGAGTTCGCCGACGTCTATGCCGGCGCCAACCGTCTGGGCGTGGGCAAGAACCAGATCGGCAATGGTGTGCGCCTGGCCGCGGTTTCCCAGCAGTTCAGCCAGGGTGACGTGAACAACACCGGCAACGTGCTGGACATGGGTATCCAGGGGCGCGGCTTCTTCGTGTTGTCCGACAACGGCACCCAGGTCTATACCCGTGCCGGTGCCTTCCAGAACAACAAAGACAACTTTGTGGTGACCTCCGACGGCCTGCGTCTGCAGGGCTACGCAGCTGATTCCAACGGCAAGATCCAGAAGGGCATCCTCACTGACCTGAAGATCGACACCTCGTCACTGGCGCCAAAAGCCACCACGTTGATCGATCAGGGCATCAACCTGAACTCCTCGGCAACCTCCATTCCGCTGCCGGCTACCCCGCCTGGCGCGGGTGATATCGTCTTCGACCCGGCTGACGAAACCTCATACACCAAGTCGTTCCCGACCAAGGTTTTTGACAGCCAGGGTAACGAGCACACCATGGAGCAGTTCTATCGCAAGACCGGCAAGAACGAGTGGACCATGTATACCCTGGTCGACGGCCGTAACCCGATGGATCCGACCAGCACCGCGCCGTTGGTGGGTACCGTCAGTTTCAACGAAGACGGCAGCGTTGCCTCGATGACGGCCGACCAGACTGGCCTGCCGACCGGCGCCGAATGGAGTGTGACCAACAATGTCTTCAGCATGAAGGGCTGGATCCCGGCCGAAAAAGACGGTGCCGGCAACTGGGGCTCCAATGGCTCGGCCGGCAACCCGGATGGCATGCGTCTGTCGATGAACAGCACTACCTCGTACAACACCGAGACCGCGCGCATGTCGCAGTCGCAGGATGGTTACGCCACCGGTGTTCTGTCGAGCCTGAGCATCGACTCCAGCGGCGTCATGTTTGCCAGCTTCAGCAACCAGCAGTCGCGGGCGATCGGCCAGGTGGCGCTGGCCAGCTTTGCCAACGAGCAGGGTCTGCAGCAGATCGGCGGCACCCGCTGGACCGAGACCTTCGCGTCGGGTATCCCGGGCGTTGACGCACCCAAGACCGGCACCCTGGGCGGCGTCGAGTCCAACTCGCTGGAAGCCTCCAACGTCAACCTGACTCAGGAGTTGGTCGAGCTGATCAAGGCGCAGAGCAACTACCAGGCGAACGCCAAGACCATCTCGACCGAGAGCACCATCATGCAGACCACCATCCAGATGGTCGGCTAAAAGCGCTGAGGATGGACACTGGACGAGCCCCTTCACTGCAAGGGGCTCGTCGTTTCAGGCAAGGTGGACATGAAAAAACTGATCATCGCCAGCGCTGCTGTGTTGTACCTGCTGCAGGCCCAGGCTGGCACCGCGCCGTGGTGGCGCTGGGAAAGCCAGGTGGATGGCCGGCTGGTGTGTTCGCAGTGGTCGCCAGGGGAGGGCTGGAAGCGTTTTGCCGGGCCCTTCAACAATGCCGGTTGCCGCGAATTGTAGCCAGTTGCCGCCGGCGGCAAGCAAGCGCCGGATATCCGGCGTGAGTATTTCCCCACTATCCCCCATGAGCCCGTAAACACGGGCTTTTTCATGCTTTGTAAAAGTTGGTTCGGAACTTGCTTTATCGCCTGTATAGCAGCGGCGAGCGGCAAGCAATCGCCAGTGCAGTGGAGGAAGACTGTGGACAAGATGCTTTACGTGGCCATGACCGGCGCCAGCCAGAACGCGCTGGCGCAAAAGGCCCATGCCAACAACCTGGCGAACGTTTCAACCAACGGTTTCCAGCGTGACCTGGAGCAGGCGCGCTCGATGCCGGTGTTTGGTGACAGCTTTCCGTCGCGAGCATTTGCCCTGTCCGAGCGCCCGGCCACCGACTTCACCGCCGGTGCGCTGGTGGAAACCGGCCGCGAGCTGGACGTTGCCGTGACCGGCAATGGCTTTATCGCCGTGCAGGCACCAGATGGCAGCGAAGCCTATGTACGCACCGGCAGCCTCAATATTGACGCCCTCGGCGTCCTGCGCGCTGGCAATGGCATGCCGGTGATCGGCAACGGCGGCCCGATTGCCGTGCCGCCCGAGCAGAAGGTCGAGATCGGCGAAGACGGCACCATCAGCATTCGCGCCATGGGTGAAGACCCGCGGGTGATGGCTGAGGTCGACCGGATCAAGTTGGTCAACCCGGACATCAAGGGCCTGACCAAAGGTACCGACGGCATGATCCACACCACCAGTGGCCAGCCTGCGGATGCCGACATCAACGTAAAGGTGGTGTCGGGTTTCCTTGAGTCGAGCAACGTCAATGCCGTCGAGGAAATGACCTCGGTGCTGGCCTTGTCGCGCCAGTTCGAACTGCACGTGAAGATGATGAACACGGCCAAGGAAGGCGATGAAGCCATGGCCCGGGTTTTGCAAATCAGCTAATCAATTTTGAACGGGTGCCGAAAAACAGGCGCGCGAGGAGAACACTATGCTTCCGGCACTTTGGGTCGCCAAGACCGGTTTGTCCGCCCAGGACACCAACCTGACGGTCATTTCCAACAACCTGGCCAACGTTTCGACCACCGGCTTCAAGCGTGATCGCGCCGAATTCCAGGACCTGCTGTACCAGATCAAACGCCAGCCTGGCGCTCAGTCGACGCAAGACAGCGAGCTGCCTTCGGGTCTGCAGGTCGGTACCGGTGTGCGCATCGTTGGCACCCAGAAGAACTTCCAGACCGGCAGCCTGCAAACCACCGAGAACCCGCTCGACCTGGCGGTCAATGGTCGCGGCTTCTTCCAGGTCTTGCAGCCTGACGGCACCGTGTCCTACACCCGTGACGGTACCTTCCACCTGAACTCCGATGGCCAGGTCGTGACCGCCAACGGTTTTGCCCTGGAGCCTGCGATCGTCGTCCCCAACGACGCCCAGACCTTCACCGTGGGCCAGGACGGTACCGTGTCGATCACCACCGCCGGCAACCCGGCAGCGCAGATCATCGGCAACCTGCAGACGGCTGACTTCATCAACCCGGCAGGCCTCCAGGCAATGGGCAACAACCTGTTTCTGGAAACCGCCGCCAGCGGCGCGCCACAGGTCGGTACCCCGGGCCTGAACGGCTTCGGTACTACCCTGCAGCAGACCTTGGAAAACTCCAACGTCAGCACCGTGGAAGAGCTGGTCAACATGATCACCACCCAGCGTGCCTACGAGATGAACTCCAAAGTCATCTCGACCGCCGACAAGATGCTCGGGTTCGTCACCCAGCAGCTGTAAACCTTAGGTCGCTGTTGCAGCGCCAGTTCTACCGTGAGGGAAGCGTCATGAGTCGTCTGTTGTCCGTATTCGCCCTGGGTGGGGCGGTGTTGTTGGCCGGTTGCGTCGCGCCGACGCCCAAGCCCAACGACCCGTACTACGCGCCGGTGTTGCCGCGCACCCCATTGCCGGCGTCGGCCAACAACGGCTCGATCTATCAGGCCGGCTTCGAGCAGAACCTGTATGGCGACCGCAAGGCGTTTCGGGTGGGTGACATCATCACGATCACCCTCAACGAGCGTACCTCGGCGAGCAAGAGTGCCAACTCCCAGGTGGGCAAAGACAGCAAGGCCAGCCTCGGCCTGACTTCGCTGTTCGGCGCCATCCCCAACACCAACAACCCGTTGGGTAGTGGTGACCTGTCGCTCGAAGCCGGCTACAGCGGTAACCGCGCGACCAAGGGCGACAGCAAGGCCGCCCAGGGCAATACCTTGACCGGTTCGGTCACTGTGACCGTGGCTGAAGTCCTGCCCAACGGCATCATCGCCGTGCGCGGCGAGAAGTGGATGACCCTTAACACCGGCGACGAGCTGGTGCGGATTGCCGGGCTGGTGCGCGCCGATGACATCGCCACCGACAACACCGTACCGTCGACCCGCGTCGCCGATGCGCGCATCACCTATTCGGGTACCGGTTCGTTTGCCGATGCCAGCCAGCCCGGTTGGCTGGATCGCTTCTTCCTCAGCCCGCTTTGGCCTTTCTGAGTACGGATGCCCATGCTTAATTTCAGGCAGCTGATTGCCGCAACCGTGCTTGTATCCTGTGCGTTCAGCGCCCACGCCGAGCGCCTCAAGGACATCGCCAGTATCTCCGGCGTGCGCACCAACCAGCTGATTGGCTATGGTCTGGTGGTCGGCTTGAACGGCACCGGTGACCAGACCACGCAGACCCCGTTCACCCTGCAGACCTTCAACAACATGCTCTCGCAGTTCGGCATCAAGGTTCCGCCAGGTTCAGGCAACGTGCAGCTGAAGAACGTCGCCGCAGTGTCGATCCATGCGGATCTGCCAGCGTTTGCCAAGCCGGGCCAGGTGGTCGATATCACCGTGTCGTCGATCGGTAACTCCAAGAGCCTGCGCGGCGGTAGCCTGCTGATGACCCCGCTCAAGGGTATCGACGGCAACGTCTACGCCATCGCCCAGGGCAATCTGGTGGTCGGCGGTTTTGACGCCGAAGGTCGCGATGGCTCGAAGATTACCGTCAACGTGCCATCGGCCGGGCGTATCCCTGGCGGTGCCAGTGTCGAGCGGGCCGTGCCGAGTGGTTTCAACCAGGGCAACAGCCTGACCCTGAACCTCAATCGCCCTGACTTCACCACCGCCAAGCGCATCGTCGACAAGGTCAACGAGCTGCTCGGCCCAGGTGTTGCCCAGGCCCTGGATGGCGGTTCGGTGCGGGTCACTGCGCCGATGGATCCAAGCCAGCGTGTCGACTACCTGTCGATTCTGGAGAACCTCGAGATCGATCCGGGCCAGGCCGTGGCCAAGGTCATCATCAACTCGCGTACCGGCACCATCGTCATCGGCCAGAACGTCAAGGTTTCGCCGGCTGCGGTGACCCACGGCAGCCTCACCGTGACCATTACCGAAGACCCGATCGTCAGCCAGCCGGGGCCGTTCTCCAATGGCCAGACGGCCGTGGTGCCACGTTCGCGCGTGAACGCCGAGCAGGAAGCCAAGCCGATGTTCAAGTTCGGCCCGGGCACCACGCTGGATGAGATCGTCCGAGCGGTCAACCAGGTCGGGGCAGCGCCCAGTGACTTGATGGCCATCCTTGAAGCGCTGAAACAGGCCGGTGCTCTGCAAGCCGACCTGATCGTGATTTGAGGGCGCTTTGATGAACTCCAAGAGTCTGGTTTCCAGTCAAGCCGACAGCGGTGCCTACACCGACCTCAACCGCCTGACCTCGCTCAAGCATGGCGATCGTGACAGCGAAGCGAACGTGCGCAAGGTCGCCCAGGAGTTCGAGTCGCTGTTCATCAGCGAGATGCTCAAAGCCTCGCGCAAGGCCAGTGACGTACTGGCTGAAGACAACGAGCTGAACACCGAGACGGTCAAGCAGTACCGTGACATGTACGACCAGCAGCTGTCCGTGAGTATGTCCCGCGAGGGCGGCGGCATCGGCTTGCAGGATGTGCTGGTGCGGCAACTGTCCAAGCAGAAGAACCCGGTCGCGACGCCCAACCCGTTCCTGCGCGGCGAGGGCGCAGGCCCTGCGCTGTGGGGGACCAAGGTGGCGACGCCGGTTCACGGCGATACCAGCAGTGCCGCGCGCAATGACGTCGCCGCGCTCAACTCGCGGCGCCTGTCGCTGCCTGGCAAGCTCACCGATCGGCTGCTGGCCGGCATCGTGCCGTCTGCCGGCAACCCGGCGCTGGCCGGCACTGGCGCGGCCCTGCCGGCGCGTGACGGGCAACTGGTCAATGGCGTGGTCAAGGGCGACTGGGAGCCAGCGCAAGCGTTTGCTGCCGCCGATGGCGGTACGCGCATCCTCGGTCGGGCCATGGCCCAGCCACCGTTGGCGCCGAAAAGGGCCTTCGGCAACAGTGACGAATTCGTCTCGACCATGCTGCCAATGGCTGAACAAGCGGCCAAGCGCATCGGCATCGACCCGCGCTACCTGGTAGCCCAGGCCGCGCTGGAAACCGGCTGGGGCAAGTCGGTGATGCGCAACACCGATGGCAGCAGCAGCCACAACCTGTTCGGCATCAAGGCCACCGGCAGTTGGCAGGGCGGTGAGGCGCGGGCGATCACCAGCGAGTTCCGCGATGGCGCCTTCGTCAAGGAAACCGCCGCGTTCCGTTCCTACGACTCCTATCAGGACAGTTTCCACGACCTGGTCAGCCTGCTGCAGAACAATGCGCGCTATCAAGATGCGGTCAAGTCGGCCGATAACCCAGAACAGTTTGTGCGAGAGCTGCAGAAGGCCGGGTACGCAACCGACCCGAACTACGCCAGCAAGATCTCGCAGATCGCTAAACAGATGAAGTCGTACGAGAGCTACGCAATGCTCGGTACCACCACGCAACGTTAAGGGTAGAGAACCATGGCGAGTTTGCTCAATATTGGCATGTCTGGGCTTGGAGCCGCACAGTCGGGGTTGTACACCCTGGGTAACAACATCGCCAATGCCGATGTCGCCAGCTACTCGCGTCAGCAAAACGTGCAGAAGACCAGCGGCGGCCAGCAGACTGGCCAGGTATTCATCGGTACCGGTACCACCCTGGCCGACGTACGTCGGGTGTACAACGCGTTCCTCGAGAATCAGTTGCGCACCACTACGTCGCTGTCCAGCGATGCCAACACCTACCTCAGCCAGATCACTCCGCTGGACAACGCCCTGTCCAGTGCCGATACCGGTATCACTGCAGCGCTGCAGAGCTTTTTCAGCGCCATGCAGGATGCCTCGGCCAAGCCGACCGAAGACGCCTCGCGCCAGTTGCTGCTGACCAGCGCGCAGACCTTGGCCAAGCGTTTCAATACGTTGTCTGCCCAGCTCAATCAGCAGAACAGCAACACCAACAGCAACATGGCTTCGCTGGCCACTCAGGTCAACAACCTGACCAAGACCATTGCCGATCTCAACGAGCAGATCTCCAAGGTCAGCGTAGTCACCGGCCAGCCCAACGATCTGCTCGACCAGCGTGACGGTGCAGTCCGCCAGCTGACGTCACTGATCGGCGCCGATGTGGTCGAGCAAAAAAACGGCAACTACGACATCTACCTGAAGAACGGCCAGGCGCTGGTATTGGGCAACACCACCCAGACCCTTGGCGTCGAGCCGAGCGCGGCCGACCCGACCCGCATGAGCCTGATCCTCAATCGCGGCTCGACCAAGATGGACATCACCAACAGCACCAGCGGTGGTGAGCTTGGCGGCCTGATCCGCTACCGCAAGGAAACCCTCGACCCGGCGCTCAACGAGCTCGGTCGCGTGGCACTGGTGGTGGCTGATGCAATCAACAGTCAATTGGCCCAAGGCATCGACAAGGAAGGTAACTTCGGCGCCAGCCTGTTCGGCGACATCAACAGCGCCAAGGCCATCAGCGAGCGCAGCATCGCCAAGCAGGGCAATGCCGGCACCGGCAATATCAACGTGACCATTGCCGACAGCGGCAAGCTTGGCACCAGCGACTATCAGGTTACCTTCAACAACCCGGCCAACCTGAAAGAATATACCGTGCGCAAGTTGCCGGAAGGCACCGACATGGGCACGCACAACCTCGACGACGACCCGGCGCCGGTGTTCGATGGTTTCAGCCTGTCGGGCAATGGCGGCACCTATGCTGCCGGTGACAGCTTCAAGATCACTCCTACGCGCAATGCTGCCGCCACCATTGAGTCGGTGCTGACCGACCCCAAGCGCCTGGCCATGGCCTCGCCGCTGACCGCTACCAGCGGTTCGGGCAACAAGGGCACTGGCGTGATCACCCAGCCAACCCTTACCACCAAGTTGGACATCTACGACGCAACCGAGCTGAACAAGCTGCAGACCGGCCTCAAGTATTCCACCCCGGTCAAACTGGTGTTCGGCGACGATGGCGCCTCGCCGCAGAGCTACACCCTGTACAACGCCAAGGGTGACTCGATCGGCACCGGCACGATCATCCCCGGCCAGGACAACAAGCTGCAATTGTCGGTGCCTTTGACCGATGCCAACGGCAATGCTCTAGGTGGCAATTTTACCTTCGAGATGAACGTCAACGGCGCGCCAAAAAACGGCGACAGCTACAGCGTGGCGCTGACCGGTTCGGGTTCGGCGGATAATCGCAATGCTCAGTCTGTGCTCGACCTGCAAACCAAGTCGACCGTAGATGTGGGCGCCAACGGCAAGGGCATCAGCATCAGCGACGCCTATGCCAAGCTGGTCTCCAACGTAGGCGGCAAGGCCGGCCAGGCGAAGATGGACAGCGACGCCACCGGTGCATTGCAGAACTCTGCGTTGGACAGCCGCAATTCCTTGTCGGGGGTCTCGGTCGATGAAGAGACCGGCAACCTGATCAAGTTCCAGCAGTACTACACCGCGTCGTCGCAGATCATCAAGGCGGCCCAGGAAACCTTCGCCACCTTGATCAACAGCCTTTAAGGAGCCGTAGACCGTGCGCATTTCCACTTCGCAGTTCTACAACACCACCAGCGCCAACTATCAGCGCAACCTTGCCAACACGGTGAAGAGCCAGCAGGAAGCCAGCGACAACCTGCGCATCCGTACTGCGGCCGACGATCCGGTAGGCGCTGCGCGTCTCCTGCAGCTTGAGCAGCAACAGAACATGCTCAAGCAGTACAGCGGCAACATCACCAACGTGCGCAACGCGCTCGGTACCAGCGAGAGCACGTTGAACGCCATTGGCAATATTCTGCAGCGTGTCAACGAACTGGCCATCAGCTCGGGCAACGCCGGTTTTACCGACTCCGATCGCAAGGCCAACGCTGATGAACTCGGCTCACTGGAAGAGCAACTGTTCTCGCTGATGAACAGCAAGGACGAGAACGGCAAGTACCTGTTCTCTGGCTCCAAAGGCGATACCCAGCCTTATGTGAAGAACGCTGACGGCACCTACAGCTACAAAGGTGACCAGACCAGCCTGCAGCTGCAGGTGGGTGACATGCTTAGCCTGGCCGCAAACGAGACCGGTTACGATGCCTTCGAGCAGGCGCTCAATACCAGCCGCACCGAAGCCAAGTTGACCTCGCCTGCCGCGGCAGACTCGCGCATCAACATGTCCAATGGTCAGGTCGCCGGCAGCTCGGTATTCAACGACCGCTTCCGCAGCGGCGAGCCGTACACCATCGAGTTCACCAGCAGCACTCAGTTCAAGATCACGGCCGCCAATGGCGATGACGTGACCAACGAAGCGTCCCAGGGCGGCAAGTTCGACCCCAAAGGCACCAATACCTCGATCAACTTCCGCGGCGTTGACCTGCGCCTTGATATCAGCTTCAAGCCAGGTGACGAAGCCGACTATGATGCCGCGCTGCAAGGCCACTCGTTTACTCTCGGCGCCAAGCCAGACAGCATCAGCGGCACCCGCAGTGCCGGCAATGGCCCGTCCGGCAGCCAGGTCACCGGCGCAAGCATCAGCGATGAAGCCCTGTACAAGGCGGCATTCCCCGGTGGCGGCGCGATCCTCAAGATTTCTGAAACCGACCCGACCCAGTTCGACCTTTACGCCGCACCGTTGAGCGCTGACAGTCGCCCGGTCAGCAGCGGTACATTGAGCGGAAGCGGCACGGCCGCTGACCCGTATACCGCAACTGCTGCCGGGGTGACGTTCACGTTGTCGACCGCCCCGGATGCAGGTGATTCTTTCTCGGTCAAGGCTGATACCCACCAGACCCAGAATGTGCTCGACACCCTCAGCCAGTTGCGCACGGCACTGCGCACGCCGGTCGATTCGGACCCGGTCGCCAAGCAGAACTTCAAGGCTTCGCTGGATGCAGCCATTGGCAACATTGGCAGCGCGATCAATCAGGTCAGCTCGTCCGTCAGTGCTATCGGTGGACGTGGCCAGGCGCTGGATGTGCAGGCAGAAACCAATGAAGCGCTGAGCACCGAGAACAGCAAGACCCAGACCTCGATTCGCGAAAGCGATCCGGCCGAAGTGATGCTGCGGCTGCAGCGCCAGACCAACATGCTGCAGGCGTCCCTGCAGGCCTTCGCCAAGGTCGCCGGGTTGTCGCTGGTCAATTACATCTGATTGTTCCAGGCCGGCATCGCCATCCACGCAGGGTCCCGTGAGGGGCCCTGCAGCGTGCCACACACTGGATTCGCCATGCTGGCTGTCACAGTGAACCGTAAACCTTGTCAAGGTCGTCATCGTGAGTGATCAGCCCGTCGTCAGCATTGCCATTCCTGCCTTCAATGCTGAATTCTTCCGCGCCACGCTGGCCAGTGCCATCGCCCAGGATTACCCCAATCTTGAGATCGTCGTCTGCGACGACAGTGCCGATGAGCAGATCGAGACCATCTGCGCCGAGCTTGGCAAAGACAGCGCGGTGCCGCTGCGTTACTTGCGCAACCCGGTGCGACTGGGCTTTGCCCGCAATCTGCAGGCGTGTCTGGCACAGGCTTCGGGTGAGCTGATCAAGTTTCTCTGCGATGACGATATGCTGCTCGACAGCTGCATCACTCGCCAGGCCAAGGTTCTGCAGGACTTGGCGCAGGTCAGTATGGTCATCTGCCAGCGCCTGGTGTGCTCGGCTGATGACATCCTGCTGCCTTCACGCTCGCTCAACAGCGTCATTGCCCCGCAGAGTGCCGTGCTGATCGGCACAGACCTGTTGGCGAGCATTGCCGACAATGCGCCGAACCTGTTCGGTGGCATTAGCCACGCGCTTTTCCGCCGCGCCCAGGTCGAAGAATATCTAAGCCATCTGGTGCTCGACGGCCAGGGCTTTACCGCGCGCCTTGACCTTGCCTTGTATGCATGTGTGCTGCGCCGGGGTCATCTGGCCAGCCTGGAGCAGGTGCTCAGTGTCGAGCGGGTTCACGCGGCCAGGCTCAGCCACAATGTTGGCGTTATCGAAGCGTTCAAGGTCGAAACCCAGTGGCTGCAACAGATGCTTGCTGCACGTACTGGCGACCTGCCGCCCGCCAATGGCTGGGTCCGTTACCTGCCACTGGCAGCGTTCAATGGCGAGCCGGATCAGCGCTGGGAAGAGTTTGATATCCGCCGTTTCTATTCCGGCCAGATCGCCAACTTCCAGCAGCAGGTCGGCAGTCAGGCACTGAGCTTTGCCGAGCTTTATGCGCAGTGGTTGGCCTGCCGCAACTTGTCGCCGGGGCAACTGCAACTGTTGCCCAAGCGCATCGAGCAATGGCCCAACCAGCCACGCATCGTGCCGGTCATCGTTTGCCAGCAGGGTGATGAGGCGGCTTTGCAGGAAACCCTCGATAGTCTGGCTGTACAGTCTTATCCAAGCGCGCAGATTCTGGTGCAGGGCCCGGCTGAGCTGGCCGGCGTGGATGCACCTGGAGTCTGCTACCAGGTCGTCCACGGCACCGGTCTGGCCGAGCTCAATCAGTGGCTGAGCGCCGCTGAGCAACCCGCCGACTGGGTATGGCTGTTGCGCGCCGGCGACCGGGTCCATGCTCACGCATTGGTGATTCTCGCCGAGCGCATGGCCCTGCGCACCGACAGCCTCTGCCTGTATACCGATGAAGACGGCTTCGACAACCTTGAGCCGGGTCGGCCGATCTTCAAGCCGGATTTCAACCTTGATCTGATGCGTAGCCTGCCTTACGTAGGGCGGATGCTTGCGTTCAACGTAACTGCGCTGCGCGCTTTGGGCGGCTTCGATCCTGAGTTTTCCGGCATGGCGGCCCATGACCTGCTCTGGCGCATGGTCGAGGCCAAGGGCCTGCACGTCGTAGAACATGTCCCACAGGTGCTTGTGCAGTGCCAGTCTGGCTATGCCGAATGGTTGGCCGAGGCGGATGCGCAGCAGCAGGCAGCGCGCGTGGTCGAGGCTCATCTGCGTCGCCTTGGCGTCAAGGCGCAGGTGCAGGGCCAGCCGGGCAGCCTGATCTGTCGCGTCAATTACCTGCATGAAACGCCAGCGAGCGTGTCGGTGCTGATCAGCGCAGGACACGACCTGCAGGCGCTCAGGCAGTGTGTCGAATCGCTGTTTGAACACACCCGGTACGCTTACTTCGAAGTGTTGGTAGTGGCTACTGGTGACGAGCCTGCCGACGTCCGTGATTGGCTGCAGGCCATGCGTGGCGTCGGCGCGGATCAGCTGCAGGTGGTCGAGGTGCAGGCGCAGGGCAGGGCCGCAGTGCTCAATCAAGCCAGCCAGCACGCACGAGGTGATTACCTGCTGCTGCTTGAGAGCGGTTGCGCGCTGTTTGACGGGCAGTGGCTGAGCGCGCTCATGGAGCAAGCCCAGCGCCCGGAAGTGGGTGTGGTGGGGCCGATGCTGTGCGCGGGCGATGGCAAGGTAGTATCCGCTGGCCTGGTACTTGGCCTGGGCGGTGCTGCCGCTGGCAGCCCCTTCGCCAGCAATAACCTGAACGCAGATGGCTACCTGAACCGCCAGCGCCTGGTGCAGAGCTGGAGTGCGGTGAGCCTGGATTGTCTGTTGGTGCGGCGTGAGCTGTTTGCGCAGTTGCAGGGGCTCGATACTGCCCACCTGCAGGCATCGCAGTTCGACCTTGACCTCTGCCTGCGCGCTCGCGACGCAGGCTATCTGGTGGTTTGGACGCCCTTTTCCCGAGTGGCCAAGCTATCGCGCGCGGCCGCATCGGCAACGCCCGACCAGGTGCAGTTGGCCGACACGCAAGCCTGCTACGATCGCTGGCTGCCGTCGGTGGCGCTGGACCCAGCCTACAACCCTAACCTGAGTTTGAAGCTGGGTAATTTCAATCTTGAGCCTGGCTTGCGCACTGGCTGGGATCCGTTCATTGCCAGGGTCATGCCTTCGGTGCTGGCTCTGCCGACCAATACCACGGCCATCGGCCATTACCGGGTCATTCAGCCATTCACCGAACTGGAGCGCGCCGGCTGGATTCAAGGGCGTATCAACTACATGACGCCCGGGTTGATCGAACTGCAGCGAGAGCAGCCGGATGTGATGATCCTGCAGTGTCGCTACACCCCGACAAACCTGCACGAAATGGCCCGGTTCAAGCGTTTTTCCAATGCCAGACGAATCTACGAGCTGGACGACTACATCGTCGAGCCACCCAAGAAGAACGACCATGCGCGCAACCTGCCAAGCAATATCCGCGAGCTGGTGGCGCAGGGAATTGGCTTGTGTGACCGCGTGGTAGTGTCCACCGAGCCTCTGGCTGACGCGCTGTCGAGCATGCACCAGGACATCCGCGTGGTGCCGAACATGTTGTCTGCACCGATGTGGAAAGACCTCGCCAGTCGCCGCCAGACCAGCGCTCGCCCGCGCGTCGGATGGGCCGGTGGTACCAGCCACCGCGGCGATCTGGAATTACTGCTGGACGTCATCAAAGCCTTGGTTGACGAGGTCGACTGGGTCTTCTTTGGCATGTGCCCAGAGCCGCTACGTCCCTATGTCAAGGAGTTTCACCGCGCCGTGTCGCTGGCCGAGTACCCGCGCAAACTGGCCAGTCTCAATCTCGATCTGGCGCTGGCGCCGCTCGAACAGAACCTCTTCAACGACTGCAAGAGCAACCTGCGCCTGCTCGAATATGGCGCGTGCGGCTTTCCGGTAATCTGTACCGATTCGCGGGCCTATGCCGGCTATCTGCCCTGCACACGGGTGAAAGACAACAGTACGGAACAATGGCTGGATGCGATCCGCATGCACCTCGCCGACCCGCAGGCCAGCTATCGCCAGGGTGATGCCTTGCGCGAAGCCGTGCTCCACGACTACATGCTGATGCCGCACCATTTGCAGCATTGGGCCAATGCCTGGCTGGCAGACTGAACCCTGGCGCCGGGCCTGGCCCCGCGCTGCAATGACCACTGAACAGGTGCTTTATGATCAAAACCGCAATTGGCTCGCGCAGTGATGTGACCGTTGTCCTGCTGGGACACGATCAGTCAGGCAGCCGTGCCCGCGCACTGCATTACTATGCTCAGGCTGGCGTACCTTGCATGGCCCTCGAGCCGCTTTCCGAAATGAGCGCCGCCGGGGTCTGGCTTGATCATCTGAGCATGTTGCTCAAGCAAGTGCAGACGCCTTTCGTCAGCTTGGCGCTGGACACCGATTTTGTCTTGCCCACCGCGCTTGATCAGGCAGCAGCGTGTTTGCATGCTCAGCCTCAGGCCGTGGCTGCACAAGGTTATGTGTTGGCTTACGCAGCCGCCAGCAGTGAGGTTGCATATCATAAGGTCGGTTCGGCGTTTGCGCCGCTGCAAGCGCCTGACGCTGTTGCGCGGCTGACGCGGTATGCCCAGGCCGGGCAGCAGGCCTGGCGCGCAGTGCAGCGCGTGGCGATCCTGCAAGCCGCAGTGGCAGCAGCGCCGAGCGAGTTGGATTTCGCTGGCATGCGCGTGGCGTTGTCCTTGGCGCTGCTGGCTCAGGGTGAAGTTGTCCAGCTTGAACAGACCGACGTGCTCGCCGAGTGGCAAGCCGGTGACGCGGCCTGTTCCGCCCGCGAGGAGCGCCTGACCCAGACTGTCCGCGCCCTGCGTGAATGGGACGAGGCGCGCGATGGCTTGTGTGCCGGTGATGACGGCTTCGTCCTGCTCAACCAGTTTGTTCGCAACAGTTACGACCTGATCGCGGCGCCGTTGATTTTCACTTCAAAGTGGACCAGCGTGATCGACGATCCGCAGCGCGACTTTGAGCCGCGCCAGGACGTGCAACTGCCTTATTACAATGGCGCCCTGTTTGCCCAACTGACTGAGCTTGAGTTTCTCAACCACGCCTGGCCGACTGGCCAGCAGCACCAGCAGGCCCTTGAAGGGGTATGGGTACGTCAGCGCGATCTGCTGGTGCAACACCCTAACGACACTGCCGAGAGTTTGCAGTACCGGTACTGGCAAGCCTTCGCCATGGGCATGTTCAACGCTGATGTGTGCCGTGAGCTGCTGGCGAGCCTCTCTGCCGAGGCAGATGCGCAACGCCGGCATGAGCTGGTGGACTGGCTGGCACGGCTGGAGCGAGTGCCTGCTGTGGATAATCTGCAGCAATTACAGGCCACGCCGTCGGGGCACGTGCTTGCCGCAATTGCTGCAGCCACCCCGGACGCGAGCTCTCATAAGCGCGTTCTGGCGCACCTGAACAAGCACGCCCCTGCGCAGCTCGCTTATGTCGTGCTTGACCTGGAAAACGACGACCTGGCCTTGCAAGCGACCTTTGACAGCCTGCTGGCCAGCGGCCTGCGCAACTTCAAATTATTGGTGCTGAAAGCCGGCAAACCGCCGACCATCACCACGCCGCGCGACACTCTGCATTTCATCCAGGTCAGTGATAGCAACTGGGTCAAGCACCTCAATCAAGCTGTGGCGCAACTGCCAAGCGAATGGTTGCTGCTGCTCGAGGCTGGCGACGTATTGCTCCCGGGCGGTTTGCTCCGGCTGCAGGTTGAACTGAGCGAAGCGCCTGCCTGCCAGGCGATCGCTGCCAATGAAGTCCAGCGTGACGACGAGGGTCGGCTGCACAGTGTCACGCGGCCGGGTGCCAACCTCGACCTGCTGCGTAGCCAGCCTGGGCTGATGGCGCGGCACTGGTTGCTGCGCCGTCAGGCCTTGCTCGATCTGGGTGGCTACAGCGAAGCCCATCCCAACGCGGCTGAGCTTGACGTGTTGCTGCGCTTGGTCGAAAGCCAGGGTGTGGCCAGCCTGGCGCACATGGACGAGTTCCTTGTGATTGGGCGCCAAGCGTCGCCGGCGTCCAAGCGCGACGCAGTAGCAGTCGTCAATCGCCACCTGACGCAATTGGGCTATCGCAGCCAGGTCAACGATCAGGGCGCGTCTGGGCTGGTGATTGATTTCCGTCACAGCAGCACTCCGCTGGTGAGCATTCTGCTGGCGTTCGAGGGCAACCTGGCGCAACTGCAGGCGTGCCTGACCTCGGTACTGCAGCGTACCCGTTACCCGCGCTACGAAATCATCGTCGCGGGTGCCGATCAGGCATTTGCCAGCGAGGCGGCTGCACGGGCATTGGGCGGGCGTGTACGCCTGGTCAGCGCGGCGCCTGGTGCGTCGCGCAGTGATCTGCTGAACCTGGCGGCCAGCCAGGCGCGCGGCGACTACCTGCTGTTGTTGTCCACGCGCTGTCATGTTGTGACCCCGGCCTGGATTGAAGGCCTGCTCAACGAAGCCCAGCGCCCTGAGGTAGGGGTGGTCGGTGCCCGCCTGCTTGAAGCTGCTGACGGCAGCCTGGTGCATGCCGGCTACGAGCTGCTCGCCGGGCCACAGGTGTACTCGCCATGGCAGGGCCTGTCGATGCTCCAGGCAGCCAGCAACAGCTGGGCCTCATCGGTGCGCAGCTGTGCGGCGGTCTCGGCGGATTGCCTGATGGTGCGCAAGGATGTGTTCGACCAATGTGGTGGTCTGCAAGGACTGGCCGGGGCCGATATCAATCTGTGCCTGGCTGCCAAGGAAGCCGGCCTGATGGTGGTGTGGACACCACGTTCGCAGTTGCTGCTCAGCCCTGCCGACAGCGTGGTTGCAGATCCAGCAGCAGCGCTGGCCGAGCGCTGGCCTGGGGCCTTCCATGGCGAGGCGCAGTTCGGCCACGCCTGCCTCCCGCACTCGCAGCAAGCGTGGCTCGCGCAGCTGTAATAGCTGGCGCGGGAATTGCAAAAGCCGGGTCATGGACCCGGCTTTTTTATGCCCGGTGGCAATTTATTGACAGGTCACAGGCCTGATGTAGGCGCGCTGCGCGATGGGATCGGGGATGCACAAGAAAGTCGCTGTGCTGCAGTCGAATTACATTCCGTGGAAGGGCTATTTTGACCTGATCGCCAGCGTCGATGCCTTTGTCTTTTACGACGATGTGCAGTACACCCGGCGCGACTGGCGCAACCGCAACAAGATCAAGACCGCGCAAGGCGAACACTGGTTGACAGTGCCGGTCAAGAACAAAGGTCGTTTCGAGCAGTTGATCAACGAAGTCGAAGTCAGTGATCCAGGCTGGGCCGAGCAGCATTGGAAAACCATTGCCATGAGCTACCGTCGCGCGCCGTGTTTCGCCGAGATGGAAGGCAAGGTGCGGGCGATCTACGAGCAAGCAGCCAAGCTCAGCCTCCTGTCGCAGATCAACCAGCACTTGATCAGCGCTTTGTGTCCGCTGCTGGGGATCTCCACGCGGTTGTACCGCTCGGAAGATCTGGGGCGAGCTGACGGCAAGAACGAGCGCCTTATCCACCTGTGCCAGGCACTCGGCGCCAGCGATTACCTGTCCGGGCCTGCGGCCAGTTGCTATCTGGACCAAGCGGCATTCGCTGCAGCAGGGCTGGGGCTGGATTACATGAGCTATGACGGCTATCCGGTTTACCCGCAGTTGCATGGCGAGTTTCTGCACGGGGTAAGCGTGATCGACCTGCTGTTCAACACCGGCAGTGATGCTGCAGCGTTCCTGCAGCGCCGTCCGGCCTGAACTGATCCTGGAGTTTCTGATGTCCAATACCGCGCAACCAGGCGCTCAACCTTACGACGCAGCGCTCGCGCGACTGCGTTTGATGTATGCCAAGCCAGAGCATCCCTACTACATCATGGCGCCTGGGTATCGCGAAACATCGTCAGGCATCGTCTCGATGCACTATTTGTGTCACGTGCTCAACCTTAGCGGTCGCGAGGCGTATATCCACGGCAGCGGCGCGGTGAACCCTGAGCTGAAGACGCCAGCGCTCGATGCGGCCGTGCGTGAACGGCACCGGGCACAAGGCAAGGTGCCGATTGCGGTGTATCCAGAAGTGGTTTCGGGCAACCCGTTGCTGGCAGCCGTGGTTGCGCGGTTCATGCTTAACTTCGAGAAGTTCATCACCGGCAAGGACATGCAGGCAAGTCCCGACGACCTGATGTTCTACTACGCGGCGCGGCTTGCCGAAGCGCAGGGTTTTCCGGATGGCGACCTGCTTTGCCTGCCTACCATCGATATCGAATTGTTTGCAGGCGGTGCCCCCGCAGTGGTGCGTGAAGGCAGCTACCTGTATCACAACCGCTATCCACTCGAGCGCATCGACTACACCCAGTTGCCGGAGCAGGTCCGCCTGCTCAGTATCGCCAACCCCTTGAGCCTGTCCGAGTTGGCCGAGGTGTTGCGCAAGGCCGAGGTGCTCTACACCTACGAATGGTCGATGACCTGCGTGATCGCCGTACTCTGCGGATGCCCGGTCATCTTCATGGCGGGGGTCGGCATCGACCGTGAGTTCCTCGACAACAGCTTCTTTGGCTGCATCGGTTTTGCCATGAGTGATGAAGCGGATGCGCTGCAGCGCGCCAGGGCAAGCCTTGGTGCTGCCTTGCCGCGCTACGTCGAGCGCACCGCACCGTTCTGGCAGCAGCTTGACGTGTTCATCGACAAAACCCAGCGTGCAGCGCGCCTTGAAGCTGCAGGTAATCGGCTGGGCATCCTCGACTGGATCCGCCAGCGCCGCCCTCAGCCCGCGCAACTGCAGGCCATCAAGCAGCGTCTGGAGCGACTGGGGGCGCCGCGCATTGCCGTGCTGGTGATTGACCGAGGCGATCAGGTGGCTTTGGCTGCCACCGTGGACAGTCTGGTTCACAGCCGCTATCAGCAGCTGCAGATCGTCGTTTTTGGCAGGGTCCAGCCCAAGCAGAGCAATATCGAATGGCTGGCGACGGATCCACAGCAGCCGCTGGCTGCTATCAATGCGTGGCTGAGCGGCAGCCAGAGCCCATGGCTGATGCTGGTCGAGGCGGGCACAACATTCATCCACAGTGGCCTGCTGCTGTGCGCAGTAGGCTTGGCTGAAGCCGCCAGCGACTGTCTGGCGGTATACGCAGACGAGGCGTCGCGTGGCGATGATGGCGCCGTCGAACTCTGTTTGCGCCCCGATCTCAACCTCGACCTGTTGCTGTCGCGCCCAGCAGAGCTGGCAAGGCACTGGCTATACCGGCGTGAAGCCCTACAGCAGGGATTCAGCTGCGCTGCCGGGCGTGCGTTCGAACTTGAGTTGCAGTTGCGCCTGCTCAGCGAACACGGCCTGGGCTGTGTCGCCCACGCCAGTCAAACACTGCTCATAGCGCAGGTGCCCGGCCAGGTGCCGTGCAGCGACGAACAGGCGGTGATCGGCGCTCATTTGCAGGCGCGCGGTTATGTCAACGCGCAGGTGCTGGCGCAGTCGCACGGTGGCTATCGCATTGAATATGGACTGCAGTCTCCGGCACTGGTCAGTATCGTGATTTACCTGGAGGGGCAACTGCAGCAGTTTCAACGCTGCCTCGACAGCTTGCTGACACAGACGTCCTACAGCGATTACCAGGTGCTGTTGATCGAGCCGGGCACAGACGACCCTGCCCGCCAAGCCTGGCTCGACCAGCTCGAGCAGATAGGTGCGGGCCGTTTCGAGGTGCTGCGATTTGCCCCCGGTCAGGCGCCTGCGGCCATGTGCAACGCGGCGGCGCAGGAGGCTCGCGGCGAGTATCTGGTCTGGCTCAGTGCCTGTAGCGTCCTGCTCGAGCCAGGTTGGCTGCAGGCGCTGCTCAATCACGCTCAGCGCCCGGAAGTCGGCGCGGTGGGCGGCAAGTTGCTCAACCGCGACGGCAGCATTGCTCAGGGAGGTTTGGTGCTCGGCCTGGCGGGCTCGGTCGGGCCGGCGTTTGCAGGCGTATCCGCCCAGGCCCCCGGCTACATGGACCGCCTTTGCCTGGACCAGAACTACTCGGCGCTGGGCGGTGAATGCCTGATGCTGCGCCGGGCGCTGTTCATTGAAATGGGGGGCTTTGATGCCGCTCCTTTGCTCTCCTGCTGGACCGCAGTTGATCTGTGTCTGAAGCTGCAACGGTCCGGCTACCTGAATGTCTGGACACCGCATGCGCGGCTGCTGCTCGATGCCGAGCCAGTGCCGGCGCCCAGCGCTGATCAGGAAGATGCGCTGTATGCCCGCTGGTTGCCCGCGCTGGCACGCGATCCAGCCTATAACCGCAATCTGTCGCTGACTGCCGGAAAAAGCTTCAGCCTGGAAACCAACGCGTTGAGCTGGCGCCCGGTACAGCACATCCTGCCAACCGTGCTGGCCTGCGCAGCAGGTCCGCAGCCCCTGGGCAGGGCGCGCTTGCTGTTGCCGTTCATGGCCTTGCGCGACTGCGGCGAGCTCGATGGCGCGGTGACTGCCGGGATGCTGTCGCCGGTCGAAATCGAGCGTTTCGAACCGACCAGCGTAATTGTCCAGCGCCCCTGCGATGACGCCGGTCTGCTTGCGCTGCGGCGCTTGCGGGCATTTTCGGCGGTTTTCAAAGTTTACGATCTGGACGGCTATCTGCCGGAAATGTCCTTGCCCGGCGGATTCTCCGCCGCCGAGCTGCAGCAGCGGCTGCAGCATGGCATCAGCCAGGCCGATCGGGTGTTGGTAAGCACTCCGGCGCTGGCGCAGCTGTTGCAGGCTGAGCATGAAGATGTGCGCTTGCTGGAAAGCGCGTTGCCGAGTAGCTGGGGGCGCCTCCAAGGCGGTCGCGGCAAGGGCAGCAAGCCGCGTGTGGGCTGGCTGGGCGACAAAGACGCGGACGTGCTTGCCGAGGTCATACCGGCGTTGGCAGGGGCGGTCGAATGGGTCGTGCTGGGCGATTGCCCAGCCGCCTTGCGTGGCTGGCTGACAGCCTGGCAGCCGCAGGTCGACGACAGCCGTCTGGGCCAGGCTTTGGCAGAGCTGGATCTGGATCTGGCACTGGCGCCTATGCGTGAATCCTTTGCCAACGCCTGCTCGGGCGACCTGCGCATTCTGCAGCATGCAGCCTGTGGCCAGCCGGTGATCTGCAGCCGGGTTGCAGGGTTTGTCGGTGGCGAGGTGTTGCCGTTGACACGCGTGAGCAATGAGGCGGCAGATTGGGTCCGGGCAATCAGACTGCACCTGGACGATCAACAGGCGTCAGCCCAGTTGGGCTCTGCCCTGCAGGCCCAGGTACGTAAGGACTGGCTACTCGAAGGCGACCGACTGCAAGCATGGCGGCGTGCCTGGTTGCCAGATTGAGCGGCGTCAGTCACATGACAACGATCATGGCGGACATCGCTCCGATCCATGCAGGAGAAACGGCATAGATGAACAACACACTCGATACTTTCATTGGCGCTTACAGCGACAGTTTCGGCTACGCCTACGACAACAACATCATGCTGAACTGGTACCCGCGGCGGATCATGGAGCTTTGCGGCCCTGAGCTCAGCTTGCTGGAACTGGGTATCGGGCATGGTTTCTCAACCAATCGATTCTCTCGCTATTTCAACTCGCACACTGTGATCGATGGTTCGCCTTCGGTAATTGCCCAGTTCCAGGCGCAATACCCGGACAGCCCGGCGCACATCGTCGAAGGCTATTTTGAAACCTTCGAAACCGATCAGCGTTTTGACCTTATCGTCATGGGCTTTGTCCTTGAGCATGTCGAAGACCCGCAGGTAGTGCTGCGCCACTTCCGCCAGTACCTCAAGCCCAATGGCCGCTGTTTTGTTCTGGTGCCCAATGCACAATCGCTGCACCGGCGCTTCGGCCATGCCGCTGGGCTGCTTGATGACATGATGGTGCTGGGGCAGGGCGATCATGAACTGGGGCATCTGCGCGCCTACTCACTGGACACGCTGACGCAAGAGCTCGAGCAGGCGGGTTTGCGGGTCGTGCGCAAGGAAGGCCTGTTCCTCAAGCCGTTCATGACCTCGCAGATGAAATCACTCGAACTCAGCGAAAGCATTACCACTGCCATGTGCACCGTCGCCATCGATTACCCGGAGCTCAGCTGCGCGCTGATGCTCGAAGCGACCGTCGCCGACCTATGAAAAGCCTGGTGATCGGCAGCACTTCGACCCTCGGCAAAGCAATCGCCCAGGCGCTGACACGCCACGGCCCGGTCCAGTTGGCGGGGCGCCGCGAGGCTAACATTGTCTTTGACCTGAGTCGGTTGGATAGTCCGGTCTGTGAGCAATCGTTCGATGTAGTGGTGCACGCCGCAGCCGATTTCGGTGGCGCAGAGCCCGACGATCTGGTGCGTGCCGAGCAGGTCAACAGCGTCGGTGCGCTGGCAGCCTGTCGCCTGGCCGAACAGTGTGGCGCGCGGCATTTCATTCTGTTGTCATCGCGCTGGGCCGCGCATCAAGCGCAAGACCCGTATTACGGTATCTATGCGCTGTCCAAACGGCACGCCGAAGAAGTCGTCAGCCTGTACTGTCAGTCACGGGGCATGGCCCTGACGATTCTGCGTATCAGCCAGGTCTATGACAGTCAGGCCCAGTGTCGAATCCACCAACCGCTGCTGTACGCCATTGCCGACAGTGCAGCAGCCGGCAACACGGTCAAGCTGTACGGCAGCAACGACCCTCGTCGCAACTACCTGCACGTCGATGATCTCGCCGAGATCTGCGCACGAGTCGCCGAGCAGCGGGTCGAGGGCTTGCACAACTGTGGCCATCCAGAAGACCCGCGCCTGTCGCAGATTGCCCGAGCGGCGTTCGAGGCTTTCGGTCAGCCGGTTGATGTGCAGTTTCTGCCGGATCGGGCTGATATCCCCGATCTGCCAATGTTCGCCTGCGCGCACGCGCTGTTCGAACGGATTGGCTACGCGCCCAAGGTGGATATCCGGCGCGGCTTCGAATTGATGCGGGCACAGCGAGGGATGCACGGATGAGAACGGTAATGGTCACCGGCGTGGGTGCCATCATGGGCTATGGCCTGCTGAAATCGCTGCGTGCAGCCGACCCCGCGGTGCGCCTGGTAGGCACCGATATCTACGACGATGCGGTCGGCCGGGCATGGTGCGATGTGTTCGAACAGGCGCCGCTGACTGCCGATGCCAACTACGGCCACTGGCTCCAACAGGTAGTGCTCAGGTACCAGGTCGACTTGCTGATTCCGGGCATCGAGCAGGACGTCCACTGGCTTTCCGACCACCGTGCGCTGCTGGCGAAGACGAGTACTCAGGTGGCGCTCAATACCCAGGCTCTGATCGACTTGTCGCGCGACAAGTGGGCCATGGATCAGGCCCTGCTGGCGCTTGACGAGCGCTGCCGCATCCCAAGCCTGATAGCCGGTGATTTCCACTCGCTGAAGCAGGCCCTGGGTCTGCCGTTTCTGCTCAAGCCGCGCAAGGGTTATGCCTCTAAAGGACTGGTATGGGTCCACCAGGAGCAGGACTTCACGCCTTATGCGCCGCTTCTCGGTGAGGTGATGATGGCGCAGCCGATCATTGGCACCGCGGCTCAGGAGTACACCGTGGCGGTGTTCGGCGACGGCCTGGGCAATGCCGGTGCGAGCATTGCCTTCCAGCGCAGTCTGGCCTCCGACGGTTCGACCGCCAAGGCGTGGGTCTATCAGGCCGATAGCCTGGACGGCACGGTCGCCCGATTGTGCCGTGCGTTCAAGCCGGTAGGTCCGACCAATCTGCAGTTTCGCCGCGATGACCAGGGCGGCTGGCGCTTGCTTGAGATCAATCCGCGGATTTCTTCGACCAGCTCGATCCGTACTGCTTTTGGCTATAACGAGGCGGCGATGTGCCTGGACTATTATCTGGACGGCAGGATTGCCCAGCAGCCGACACTCAGGCAGGGCTTCGCGGTCCGCTACATAGAGGATCACGTTGTCTATGATCGGCATCATTTCTGACGTCCACGGCAACTACAGCGCACTGTGTACGGTGCTTGACCGGCTTGATGCGCTTGGCGTGTCGCGGATCATCTGCCTGGGCGACACCGCTGGCTACTACAGCGAGGTCAATGCGTGCTGCGATGCATTGCGCGAGCACCAGGTGCTTTCGGTGATGGGTAACCACGACTGGTACCTGGCCAATCAAGAGCGCTGCCCCCGCTCGAACAGTGCCAATGCGTGCCTGGATTATCAGGCGGGTGTCATCAGCGCGAGTAACCTTGACTGGTTGAAAGGCCTGGCCACGCATGCCGTGGAGCAGGAAATCCACATGGTGCATGGCGGCTGGAATGATCCGTTGGATGAATATCTGCGTCCCTCGCAAGGCTATTTCGATGCGCTGCCGGGCTGTCGCTTCGCCTCAGGGCACACCCATGTGCAGTTTCTCTGGCAAGGCCAAGGCAAGGTCTATTGCAATCCGGGTTCGGTTGGCCAGCCGCGTGACGGAGACCCGCGCGCAGGTTTCGCCACCTGGGACGGTGAGACGTTTGTACTGCACCGCGTCGCCTATGACATCGGCAGGACGCAGCGGGCGATGGCCGCTGCCGGATTCACCCCATACTTTTACCAGAACCTTGAGAAGGGCACTCAGATAGGTGGCAGGATCAGCACCGTTCCGGGGCTCTGAATGGCTAACCAGCGACCCATGGCTTCGGGTGGCGACTGCGGAAAATCAGCAATGAACACAGAAAAGATGTTCTTCAATCGCCCGCACATGACGGGCAAAGAGCTGTACTACATTGCCGAGGCCAAGTTCGGCAACATGCTGGCTGGCGATGGCCCGTATACCAAGCGCTGCCACCAGTGGCTGGAAGCCCACACCCGCAGCGCCAAGGCCCTGCTGACCCACTCCTGTACCGCCGCGCTGGAAATGACGGCGCTGTTGCTGGATATCCAGCCGGGCGATGAAGTCATCATGCCTTCCTACACCTTCGTCTCGACTGCGAACGCGTTCGTGCTGCGTGGCGCTGTGCCGGTATTCGTCGATATCCGGGCCGATACGCTCAATCTCGACGAGCGCCTGATCGAAGCCGCCATCACCCCGCGAACCAGGGCGATCGTGCCGGTGCACTACGCTGGAGTGGCCTGCGAAATGGACAGCATCATGGCCATTGCCCGCAAGCATGGCCTGGCCGTGGTCGAGGACGCCGCCCAAGGTGTGATGTCCAGCTACAAAGGCAGGGCGCTGGGCAGCATTGGTGATCTGGGTGCATTCAGCTTCCATGAGACCAAGAACGTCATTTCCGGTGAAGGCGGAGCGCTGTTGGTCAATACCCCGAAGCAGGTGCTGCGCGCCGAGATCATCCGCGAGAAGGGCACTGACCGCAGTCGCTTCTTCCGCGGCGAGGTAGACAAGTACACCTGGCAGGAGGTCGGCTCGTCGTTCTTGCCTGGTGAGTTGATTGCAGCGTTTCTCTGGGCTCAGCTCGAGGAAGCGCAAGCGATCACCGACAACCGCCTGGCCAGCTGGGATTACTACCATGGCGCCCTGGAGCCGCTCGAGCAGCAAGGCTTGCTGCGTCGGCCGATCATCCCCCTCGACGTTCAGCACAACGCCCATATGTACTATGTACTGCTCGCGCCCGGGATTGATCGCCAGGCTGTGATCGATGCGCTCAGGCAGCACGAGATCTATGCCGTGTTTCACTATGTGCCGCTGCACTCGTCCCCAGCGGGTCAACGCTACGGACGCGTGCACGGCTCGATGCAAGTCACTGACAGCAGTGCTGAGCGGCTGTTGCGTCTGCCACTCTGGTGGGGGCTGCCGCGAGCGGGCCAGGATCGGCTCGTCGAGGTGCTCGGCGATTGCCTGACCGGGCAGTCCGCAGCGAACGCGTATTCGACAAAAAGAGCGTGACTTGAGAGTCAGAACGCGCATCTTCACTGTATATTGTCGGAAACCGGGAGCCGCTGCATAGCGCCTGCAAAACGGGTCAGGGATCGGTAGTCACCGTATCGCCTGGCTTTTTGTCGTTGTGCATGCAGTGGGTGTTTCGCTGTTATTGAATTGGGAAGCCATATGATTGGCATTAAAAGCATTGCCAGCTACGTGCCCACCGAAGGGGTGGACAACTACGCCCAGGGTGCGAAATTCGGCAAAGACCAGGATTTCATCTTCGGCAAGATCGGTTCGACGTTCTTGCCGCGCAAGGACGCCGGCCAGGAAACATCCGATCTGGCTGTCGAGGCTGCCAAAGTCTTGTTTGCAAATAATCCAGCGCTGGATCCGGCGGCAATTGATGTGTTGATCGTCGTTACCCAGAACGGTGACGCCGAAGGGCTGCCGCATACCGCTGCGATCGTCCAGCACAAGCTGGGCCTGCCCACCCATATCGCGGCGTTCGACATTTCTCTTGGCTGCTCTGGGTATGTCTACGGACTGTATGCCATGAAGGGCTTCATGGAAGCCGCGGGCCTGAAGAATGGCTTGCTGATCACCGCCGATCCTTACTCGAAGATCGTCGACCCTGAAGACCGTAACACCACCATGCTGTTCGGCGATGCTGCAACCGCCACCTGGATGGGTGAGGACGCCAGCTGGAAGCTCGGCAAGTCGCTGTTCGGCAGCGACGGCAGTGGCGCTGAGCACCTGCGCACCACTGAAGGCAAGTTCTACATGAACGGCCGCCAGGTCTACAACTTTGCCTTGGTGAAGATCCCCGCTCACCTGCAGCAGTTGCTCGATGCCAGCCAATTGCAGGCTGATGACATTGACCTGTTCTGCCTGCACCAGGGCAGCGCGGCCATCGTCGATGCGGTATCGCTGCGCTTCCAGGAAGGGCAACACAAGGCCAGGTTCGTCAAGGACATGGTCGAGACGGGTAACACTGTGTCGTCGAGCATTCCCTTGCTACTGGAAAAACATGTATTCGGCTCACGTCACCAGCGCGTCGCGTTGAGCGGCTTCGGCGTAGGTCTGTCATGGGGCTCGGCGATCATCGAACGATGTGACTGAGCACTGTCGATGTATGCATAGAAACGCCGCCATATCCCGGGCGGCGTTTTTGTTGGTGTGCAGGCAAGCTTGCGTCAGGGGCAAATTTTTGCCCTGCGGTCTTTAAATGCGCGCCTGAATCATGGCGTCAAGTCCGCGAATTCTCTGGGCTGGCAGGATGCCACCAATTTTTTTCGAAAATCCGCTAAAGCAACGCCCGCTGACGACGATAACTATTACGAAGGTTCTCTGTGCCCCCACCCGGCGAATTGCCAAGGCCGGAAGCCGTAGTACCCAATTAACGAGGAATTCGTCATGGCTTTGACCGTTAACACCAACACTACCTCCCTGGGCGTTCAGAAGAACCTGAACCGTGCTACCGATGCACTCAGCACCTCGATGTCCCGTCTGTCTTCCGGCCTGAAAATCAACAGCGCCAAAGACGACGCTGCCGGCCTGCAGATCGCTACCCGCATGACCTCGCAGATCAAAGGTCAGACCATGGCGATCAAAAACGCCAACGACGCTATCTCGATCGCCCAGACTGCTGAAGGCGCGATGCAAGAGCAGACCAACATTCTGCAGCGTATGCGTGAACTGGCTGTTCAGTCGCGAAACGACAACAACAGCGAAGACGACCGTGCCGCACTGGACAAAGAGTTCCAGTCGATGCTGAAAGAAATCGACCGTATCGCCAACAGCACCCAGCTGAACGGCAAGAACCTGCTGAACGGCGACGCTGGCGAGATGACCTTCCAGGTCGGTTCCAACACCGGTACTGACAACCAGATCACCATCAACCTGAGCGACGCGCTGAACACCACTGGTGCACTGAGCGGTCTGACCGGCCAGAACATCACCGGTGCAGACAGCTCCTCGGCCGAGGCCACCTTCACCGCCGCCATGAGCGCGATCGATGACGCCCTGAACGCCATCAACACTACTCGTGCTGACCTGGGTGCCGTGCAGAACCGTCTGACCAGCACCATCAACAACCTGCAAAACATCAACGAAAACGCCGAAGCTGCTCGTGGTCGCGTACAAGACACCGACTTCGCCGCTGAAACTGCCCAGCTGACCAAGCAGCAGACTCTGCAGCAAGCTTCCACTTCGGTTCTGGCTCAGGCCAACCAGCTGCCATCCGCTGTACTGAAGCTGCTTCAGTAATAGTTGATTGGTCGTTGGCGGAGGAGTGCAGAATGCTGCGCTTCTCCGCTTTTTTCGTTGCGAGGTGGCAGACATGGACATGAGCGTCAAGCTGAACCAGTCTTACCCGGCCGTGCGTCCGGTCGAGGTGGTCGCCGACAAGCCAGTAGCTGATGCGCCTGTGTTGCGCTCGGCAGATACTGATCGTGTCAGTGAAACGAAACAACCGCCGGCCGTGATCGATGCCGAGCAGGTTCGCAATGCGGTATCGGAAATAGAAAAATTCCTGAGCACGTCTCGACGTAATCTGGAGTTCTCCACCGATGAGGATTCCGGCAAGATCGTGGTCAAGGTCATCGCCAGCGAGACTGGCGAGCTGATTCGTCAGCTACCCTCGGAAGAGGCGTTGCGGATCGCCAGCAGCTTGAGTGATGTCAACAGTCTTCTATTCGACGCCAAGGTATGATTGGCGGCGAATTCAGCAATAATGAATCGTTGCGGCCCTGTAACCTTGGGTGACCGCACAAGCAGAGAGGAGCACCACCATGGCAAGCTCGATCGTTTCCTCCTTGGGCCTCGGCTCTGGAATCAACATCACTGAAATCGTAAAAGTGCTGGTCGATTCCGATACTGCCGCCAAGAAGGCACAGATCACCCGGCAGACCAGCAACAATGCTGCGTACATTTCCGGGGTTGGCGCGCTGCGTAGTGCCCTCACTGCTTTCACTACGTCGATGGGTAAGCTCAACGACAAGAATGCGCCGTCGTTCAATGCCTATGCGGCAACGTCGGCAAGCGAGAGCGTGGTCAAGGCCAAAGCCAGCAACACGGCTGTGGCGGGCTCTTACAGCATCGAAGTGAAAAACCTCGCCACCAGTTCCAAGGTCGCCAGCCAGGCGTTTCTTGAAGGTCCGAGTAAAAGCATTGATCCGGGCGAGCTGGTCATCGAGCAAGGTGGCAAGAGCTACAAGATAACTGTTGGTGATGATGCGACCCTGCAGACCGTGCGCGACCAGATCAACAAGGAACTGAGCGCCAGTGGCATCTCTGCCAACATCATCACCGGTGAAGATGGTGCTCGTTTGGTGCTGGGTTCCACTACTACAGGCGCCAATACCGATATCAAGGTCAGCGGTATCCCTGATCTGGAGATCGACGGCACCAAATCGATGAAGACCGAAGGCGCTGGCTATATCACTGCGCTAGCTGAGGATGCGGTCATGCTGGTGGATGGCCTGGAGGTCAAGAGTGCTTCCAATACCGTCACCACCGCAGTGAGCGGGCTGTCACTCGAATTGACCGGCGCCAGCCTCGCTGGGTCGCCGACCAAGGTCACCGTAGCATCCAACAACGACGGCTTGAAAACGTCGGTGCAGAGTTTCGTCGACGCATACAACACCCTGCAGAAAACGGTTGCTGCGCTGACCAAAGCCACCACCAATGCTGATGGCAGCGTAACGCTCGGCCCACTGAGCAACGATCCGACGACCCGGTCGCTGCTGGCCGATGTGCGCGGTGTTCTGGCCGAAGTTGGCGCAGGTGACCGGCTGACCACCTTGAGTCAGCTTGGCATCAACACGCAGAAAGACGGCACGCTGGAGTTCTCCAGCAGCAAGTTCGACAGCGCCATGAATGACAAGAAACTTGGCAGCGAGATCCAGCAGCTGTTCAGCGGCACCAATGGTATTTTCGAGCGCATGACCAAAGTCATTGATCCGTATAACGCGGTCGATGGCAGCCTGGTGACACGCAAGAACAACCTCGACAAGGTCGCCAAGAACCTTGCCGATCAGCAGGCTGCCCTGGATCGTCGTACCGAGGCGCTGACCGCATCGCTGACCAAGAAGTACGTGGCGCTGGACACCGCTCTGGGCAAGATGAAGGCTCAGGCCAACCAGATTACCTCGATCTTCGAAGCCATCAATGCGCAGGCCAAAAAGTCCTGAGCATGAGCAGCTGAAACAAGCCCGGTAGCGTTGCCAAGACGCACCGGGTTTTTTTTCGCGGCTAAAGTTTTTTGACGTGGCGGCGATATACAGGGTATACGCAACCTTTTTCGCGGTAACGAGGCAGATCCATGAATCCGATGCTGGCCCTTCGGCAGTACCAGAAAGTCAACGGTGTGGCGCAGACGTCCGAGGCGAGCCCGCATCGTCTGGTGCAGATGCTCATGCAGGGCGGGCTGGACCGCCTGGCACAAGCCAAGGGTGCTATCGCGCGCAAAGATATCGCCCAGCAAGGCATCCTCCTCAGCAAAGCCATCGACATCATCGGCGGCCTGCGTGAAGGTCTCGACCTGGAAAACCACGCCGACAGCCTGGCCGAGCTTGATAATCTGTATACCTACATGAGCCGGCGCCTGGTCGAGGCGAACCTGAAGACCGACACCGCGATCATCGACGAAGTCGCCCGCCTGCTGATCACGGTCAAGGAAGGCTGGGATGCGATCGCCGACCAACAGCCGGAAGGCTGATCCAAGGAGCGTGGCATGAGCATGGTGATCGAGCGTATCGAACAGACCCGTGAGGCGCTGCTGGCAGCGCTCGCCGGCCGCGACTGGGATGCAGTGAGCGAGCTCGACCTGGAGTGCCGCCTGTGCGTCGATGACGTGTTGTCCGAAGCATCGCACAACGAAAGCCAGGTACGTGCCAGCCTTGAGCAGCTACTCGAGGTCTATCGGCATCTGATTGAAGTTGCAAGTGGGGAACGTCAAACTTTAGTCGACGAGATGACGCAAATCCGTCAGGCGAAAAATGCCGCCAAGGTATACCATCTGTTCAGCTGACACTGATGAGATACAAAAACTGAGCGCCATAAATTTGACTGTGCGTTTTTTTTTGACTTTACTAGTGGCTGTATTCGAATTTCAGACGTCCGAACACTGACCATTCAGTCGGAATGATGTCGAGCACGCCCTCAGGGCGCCGATATGACTAGGGAAGTTGCTATTGCATGTGGCGTGAAACCAAGATTCTCCTGATCGATGACGACAGCGCCCGCCGCCGCGATCTGGCAGTGGTTCTGAACTTTCTCGGCGAAGACAACCTGTCTTGCTCAAGCCAGGACTGGCAGCAAGCGGTAGAGTCGCTGGCCTCCAGCCGTGAGGTGCTGTGCGTACTGATCGGTGCGGTCAATGCGCCTTCCAGTGTGCAAGGGCTCCTTAAGACAGTGGCAGGCTGGGATGAGTTCCTTCCGATGTTGCTGCTTGGCGATGTTTCTGCTGCAGAGTTCCCTGAGGACCTGCGCCGTCGGGTGTTGTCCAACCTGGAAATGCCTGCCAGCTACAGCCAGCTGCTCGACTCCCTGCACCGCGCCCAGGTCTATCGCGAAATGTACGACCATGCCCGCGAGCGTGGCCGTCAGCGCGAACCGAACCTGTTCCGCAGCCTGGTCGGCACCAGTCGCGCCATTCAGCACGTGCGGCAGATGATGCAGCAGGTGGCCGACACCGACGCCAGCGTGCTGATCCTCGGCGAGTCGGGCACTGGCAAGGAAGTGGTTGCGCGTAACCTGCACTATCATTCCAAGCGCCGTGAGGCACCGTTCGTGCCGGTCAACTGTGGGGCGATCCCGGCCGAGTTGCTCGAAAGCGAACTGTTTGGTCACGAAAAGGGCGCGTTTACCGGTGCGATCACCAGTCGAGCTGGGCGCTTCGAGCTGGCCAACGGCGGCACGCTGTTCCTCGACGAGATCGGCGACATGCCGCTGCCGATGCAGGTCAAGCTGCTGCGCGTGCTGCAGGAACGTACCTTCGAGCGTGTCGGTAGCAACAAGACCCAGAGCATCGATGTGCGCATCATTGCCGCCACGCACAAGAACCTTGAGGTCATGATCGAAGAGGGCACCTTCCGCGAAGACTTGTACTATCGCCTGAACGTGTTCCCGATCGAGATGGCGCCGCTGCGCGAGCGAGTTGAAGACATCCCGCTGCTGATGAACGAGCTGATCTCGCGTATGGAGCACGAGAAGCGTGGGTCGATTCGGTTCAATTCGGCCTCGATCATGTCGCTGTGCCGGCATGGCTGGCCTGGCAACGTCCGCGAGCTGGCCAACCTGGTCGAGCGCATGGCGATCATGCATCCCTACGGTGTGATCGGGGTGTCCGAGCTGCCGAAGAAATTCCGCTACGTCGACGATGAAGACGAGCAGTTGGTCGACAGCATGCGCAGCGACCTGGAAGAGCGCGTTGCGATCAACGGCCATACGCCGAATTTCTCCAATCACGCGATGCTGCCGCCCGAAGGCCTCGACCTCAAGGACTACCTCGGTAGCCTCGAGCAAGGCTTGATCCAGCAGGCGCTGGACGACGCCAATGGTATCGTTGCGCGGGCCGCCGAGCGCTTGCGGATTCGCCGTACGACGCTGGTGGAGAAAATGCGCAAATACGGCATGAGCCGTCGTGACGGCGAGGAACAGGCAGAGGATTGACGCCTGCCGTTTCCCTTGCATAGGGCTGCAGTGCAGCCCTGATAAGCCCTCCACCCCGTTAACCCTATCTCCGGCACGGCTATTGCTATATCGCAGGCAACACACCGTTTTTATGACGGTCAGCCACGCGAGAGAGCACGATGCCCCACGCCGCCCCGATTTCCCGAGCCGCTGATCCGCAGGGTCGCATCCCGGTCGAGCAGGAAAGCCGACAGGGCCTTGAACACGCATTCGCGTTGTTCAATCAGGTTTCCAGCCAACTGAATCAATCCTACGGCATGCTCGAGGCGCGGGTGCGCGAGCTCAAGGGCGAGCTGGCTGTAGTCAGTGCGCAGCGCATGGCTGAACTGGACGAAAAGGAACGCCTGGCCAATCGCCTGCAGAACCTGCTCGACCTGTTGCCTGGCGGGGTGGTGGTGATCGATGAGCACGGCAGGGTGCGTGAGGCGAATCCTGCAGCCTGCGAGTTGCTGGGCGAGCCATTGCTCGGCGAATTGTGGCGCCAGATCATTGCCCGCAGTTTCGCTCCACGCAAGGACGACGGCCATGAAGTGTCCCTGCGCGATGGCCGCCGTGTGTCGATCGCTACTCGTTCGCTGGATGCCGAGCCTGGCCAGTTGGTCCTGTTGACCGACCTGACCGAAACCCGTCGCCTGCAGGATCAACTCGCCCGGCATGAGCGCTTGTCCTCGCTCGGGCGCATGGTTGCCTCGCTGGCGCATCAGATCCGCACGCCGCTGTCGGCGGCCATGCTCTATGCCAGCCATCTGGCGGATCCGCAGCAACAGTTGCCCAGCGAAACCCGTCAGCGCTTTGCTGGAAACCTCAAGGAGCGCCTGCACGAGCTTGAGCATCAAGTGCGCGACATGCTGGTGTTCGCCCGCGGTGAGTTGCCGCTGGCTGATCGGCTCAGTCCGAAGGGTTTGTTCCAGGCGTTGCAACAAGCCGCGCAGGTGCATGTGCAGGGCCATGCAGTGCGTTGGCAGTGCGACACCCACCTGGGTGAGTTGCTGTGCAATCGCGACACCCTGGTCGGGGCACTGCTCAATTTGCTGGAAAACGCCCTGCAGGCAAGCACGCTGCCGGCGCGGGTAAAAATTCATTTGTTCCGCCGTGGGCATGCGCTGCACCTGTGCGTCAGTGATGCTGGCTGCGGCATCGCGCCGGCGCTGCTGGCGCGCCTCGGTGAGCCGTTTCTGACCACCAAGACTACCGGTACCGGGCTCGGTCTGGCCGTGGTTCAGGCGGTGGTGCGCGCACATCAGGGCGAAGTACGCATGCGCTCGCGACTAGGTCGGGGCACCTGCGTGCAGGTGATCCTGCCGCTGCTTGGCGAGTTGCCTGGGGAGGCGCGCTGATGGGTATCAAGGTGCTGCTGGTCGAGGATGACCGGGTGCTGCGTGAAGCGCTTGGCGATACCCTCGAGATCGGCGGTTTTGCCTATCGGGCGGTGGGCAGTGCCGAAGAGGCGTTGGCCGCTGTGGCCGGTGAAGCGTTCAGTCTGGTGGTGAGTGACGTCAACATGCCGGGCATGGACGGCCATCAGTTGCTGCTGCAATTGCGCAGCAGCCATCCGCAATTGCCGGTGCTGCTGATGACCGCCCATGCTGCGGTTGAGCGTGCGGTCCAGGCCATGCGCCAAGGCGCGGTGGATTACCTGGTCAAGCCGTTCGAGCCGCAGGCGCTGTTAAGTCTGGTGGCGCGTCATGCTGGCGGTCGCGTCGGCGGAGCCGATGAAGACGGCCCGGTGGCATGCGAGCCGGCCAGCCGGCGCTTGCTGGAGCTGGCTGCGCGAGTCGCCCAGAGTGATTCGACGGTGTTGATTTCCGGCGAATCGGGTACCGGCAAGGAGGTCTTGGCGCAGTACATCCATCGCCAGTCCGCGCGAGCGGCGCAGCCGTTTGTGGCGATCAACTGCGCAGCAATCCCGGACAACATGCTCGAGGCAACCTTGTTCGGCCACGAGAAGGGCGCCTTCACCGGCGCCATTGCCGCTCAGCCAGGCAAATTCGAGCAGGCCGATGGCGGTACCTTGCTCCTTGACGAGATTTCCGAAATGCCGCTGGGCTTGCAGGCCAAGCTGCTGCGGGTGTTGCAGGAGCGCGAAGTGGAGCGGGTGGGTGGACGCAAGCCGATCGCGCTGGATATTCGCGTGCTGGCTACCACCAACCGCGACCTGGGCGCTGAAGTGGCGGCGGGGCGCTTCCGTGAAGACCTGTTCTATCGATTGTCGGTGTTCCCCTTGGCCTGGTGCCCGCTGCGCGAGCGCAGCGGCGATATTCTGCCGCTGGCCGAGCGCCTGCTGGCACGCCATGTGGCGAAGATGAAGCACGCGCCGGTCCGGTTGTCTGCCGAGGCGCGCCACTGCCTGCAGAACCATCCGTGGCCGGGCAACGTGCGCGAACTCGACAATGCCCTGCAGCGGGCGCTGATTCTGCAGCAGGGCGGCTTGATCGAGGCGGCGGATTTTTGTCTGGGTGGGGTCATTGCCTTGTCCGCACCGGCAGCGCTGGTCGCGCCTGCACAGGCAGTCACTAGCGATTCGCCTGCTGATTCCGGGGTGTTGGGCGATGACCTGCGCCGGCACGAATTCCAGATGATCATCGACACCCTGCGCGCCGAGCGCGGGCGGCGCAAGGAAGCGGCCGATCGACTGGGCATCAGTCCACGCACCCTGCGCTACAAGCTGGCGCAGATGCGCGATGCCGGCCTTGATGTCGAGGCCAGCCTGTTCGGCTGATTCACCTTAATTAACCCGCTTACAGGATGGCTGGCATCGCTCTTGCTAGCACCAGCCTATCCGCTGCATGAGTGTCAAAAAAATGCGGCCGCCGGAGAGAGAAGTTCATGAGCCAAGGTGTTGAATTCAATCGTCTGATGTTGGACATGCGGTCCATGCAGGCCGATGCCATGTCCCTGCCCAAAGTGGCAGCTGCGCCTGAGCTGGCGCCAGGGCAGAGCAGTTTTGCCGACATGCTCGGCCAGGCCATTGGCAAGGTCCATGAAACCCAGCAGGCCTCGAGCCAGCTCGCCAACGCTTTCGAAATTGGCAAGAGCGGCGTGGACCTGACCGACGTGATGGTTGCTTCACAAAAAGCCTCGGTGTCATTCCAGGCGTTGACCCAGGTGCGCAACAAGCTGGTTCAGGCGTACCAGGACATCATGCAGATGCCGGTTTGAGGACTAATTGACTCATGGCCGAAGCAGTCGTCGATAACGCCCCCGCCAAGAGCGGGCCGCCAGTGGCCAAGCCGCCGCTGTTCGGCATGTCGTTCCTGGAAAACATCTCGCGGATGCCCGCCCTGCGTCAGGTCGGCCTGTTGGTCGGGCTGGCTGCCAGTGTGGCTATCGGCTTTGCCGTGGTGCTCTGGTCGCAGCAGCCGGACTACCGGCCGCTGTATGGCAGCCTGGCCGGCATGGACACCAAGCAGGTCATGGAAGTGCTTGGCGCTGCCGACATCCCCTACAACGTGGAGCCCAACTCCGGCGCTCTGCTGGTCAAGGCCGACGACCTCTCCCGTGCGCGCCTGAAACTGGCAGCCGCTGGCGTGGCGCCAAGCGACGGCAACGTCGGCTTCGAGATGCTCGACAAAGAGCAGGGTCTGGGCACCAGCCAGTTCATGGAGGCGACCCGCTACCGGCGCAGCCTGGAAGGCGAGCTGGCGCGTACCGTGTCGAGCCTGAACAACGTCAAGGCCGCGCGCGTCCATCTGGCGATCCCGAAAAGCTCGGTATTCGTGCGCGACGAGCGCAAGCCAAGTGCGTCGGTACTGGTCGAACTGTATCCGGGCCGTGCGCTGGAGCCGGGCCAGGTGATGGCGATCGTCAATCTGGTGGCGACCAGCGTGCCGGAACTGGACAAGACCCAGGTCACCGTGGTCGACCAGAAAGGCAACCTGCTCTCCGATCAACTGCAGGACTCTTCGCTGACCATGGCCGGCAAGCAGTTCGATTACAGCCGACGCATGGAAGGCATGCTCACCCAGCGTGTGCACAACATCCTGCAGCCAGTGCTGGGTAATGACCGCTACAAGGCCGAAGTGTCGGCCGATGTCGACTTCAGTGCAGTCGAGTCGACCTCCGAGCAGTTCAACCCTGATCAGCCAGCCCTGCGCAGCGAACAGTCGGTCGACGAGCAGCGCACCAGCAGCCAGGGGCCGCAAGGCGTGCCGGGTGCTCTGAGCAACCAGCCGCCAGCTGCCGCTGCCGCACCGCAAAACGCCACCGCCGCGGCAACCCCAGCGGGTGCCATTCAGCCTGGCCAGCCATTGCTGGATGCCAATGGCGCGCAGATTATGGACCCGGCCACCGGCCAGCCTATGCTCGCACCGTACCCGGCCGACAAGCGCAAGCAGTCGACCAAGAACTTCGAGCTGGACCGCTCGATCAGCCATACCCGTCAGCAACAGGGCCGCCTCAGCCGCCTGTCGGTGGCAGTGGTAGTGGATGATCAGGCCAAGCTCGATGCTGCGACTGGCGAAACCACCCGTGCACCGTGGGGCGCCGAAGATCTGGCGCGCTTCACCCGCCTGGTCCAGGACGCGGTGGGCTTCGATGCCAGCCGTGGCGACAGCGTGACCGTGATCAACGTACCGTTCGCCGCTGATCGCAGCCCTGAAATCGCCGATATCCCGTTCTACTCGCAGCCCTGGTTCTGGGACATCATGAAGCAGATGATGGGTGTGCTGTTCATTCTGGTGTTGGTGTTCGGCGTATTGCGTCCGGTGCTCAACAACATCACCGGCGGTGGCAAGCAGTCTGCTGCCGACGGCGACATGGAGCTGGGTGGGATGATTGGTCTGGATGGCGATCTGGCCAACGACCGTGTCAGCCTGGGTGGCCCGCAAAGCATTCTGTTGCCAAGCCCGAGTGAGGGATATGAGGCGCAGTTGAACGCAATCAAAGGCCTGGTGGCCGAAGACCCGGGCCGTGTCGCCCAGGTCGTGAAAGAGTGGATCAACGCCGATGAGTGATAACCGAGCCGTTACCGCCAAACTGAGCCGCACCGACAAGGCCGCGATCCTGCTGCTGTCGCTGGGCGAAACCGATGCCGCGCAGGTCCTGCGCCATATGGGCCCCAAGGAAGTGCAGCGAGTCGGCGTGGCCATGGCGCAGGTGGGCAATATCCACCGCGACCAGGTCCAGCAGGTGATGAGCGAGTTCGTCGAAATCGTCGGCGAGCAGACCAGCCTTGGCGTCGGCTCCGACGGCTACATCCGCAAGATGCTCAACCAAGCCCTTGGCGAGGACAAGGCCAACGGCCTGATCGACCGCATTCTGCTCGGTGGCAACACCAGCGGCCTGGACAGCCTGAAGTGGATGGAGCCACGCGCCGTGGCTGACGTGATCCGCTTCGAGCACCCGCAGATCCAGGCCATCGTGGTGGCCTACCTGGACCCTGACCAGGCCGGTGAGGTGCTGGGTAACTTCGACCACAAGGTGCGCCTGGACATCATCCTGCGCGTATCGTCGTTGAATACGGTACAGCCAGCGGCGCTCAAGGAACTCAACCAGATCCTCGAGAAGCAGTTCTCCGGCAACTCCAATGCCGCGCGGACCACGCTGGGTGGTATCAAGCGGGCTGCCGATATCATGAACTTCCTCGACAGTTCGGTCGAAGGTCAGCTGATGGATTCGATCCGCGAGATCGATGGCGACCTGTCCGAACAGATCGAAGACTTGATGTTCGTCTTCAACAACCTCGCCGACGTCGACGACCGTGGCATTCAGGCGCTGTTGCGCGAAGTGGCCTCGGACGTACTGGTGGTGTCGCTCAAGGGCGCCGACGAGCGGGTCAAGGACAAGATCTTCAAGAACATGTCCAAACGTGCTTCCGAGCTGCTGCGTGACGACCTCGAAGCCAAGGGCCCGGTGCGGGTCAGCGACGTCGAGACCGCGCAGAAGGAAATCCTCACCATCGCGCGGCGTATGGCCGATGCCGGCGAGATCGTGCTGGGCGGCAAGGGCGCCGAAGAAATGATCTAAGCCTTGTTCAGGCTGGCGCTGAAAGGTTCGACCTCAGGCGCCAGCGCTGGCACGCTGGATTTTTCCACCGACGCGCGCGCGAGCAGGGCGTACGTTGGCCGAACATGGTTTTTGAGAGCCCCACAGCATGTCCACCACCGAACACCCCAGCGACCTGATCCGTGCCCGCGACCTTGAAGGCGTCGATGTCTGGGCGCTGCCCAGCTTTGACCCGGCGCCTGCGCCAGCACCGGAGCCTGAGCCTGAAGTCATCGAGCCGGAAATCGAAGAGGTGCCCCTCGACGAGGTCCAGCCGCTGACCCTCGAAGAGCTCGAAGCGATTCGCCAGGAAGCCTACAACGAAGGCTTTGCCACCGGTGAGCGCGAGGGTTTTCACAGCACCCAGCTCAAGGTCCGCCAGGAAGCCGAGGAAGCCCTCGCCGCCAAGCTGGGTGAGCTTGAGCAGTTGCTGGCGCATCTGCTCGAGCCGATTGCCGAGCAGGACACCCAGATCGAGCGCTCGCTGGTGCACCTGGTGGCGCACATGACGCGGCAGGTCATCGGTCGTGAGCTACGCACTGATTCGAGCCAGATCACCCAGGTGCTGCGCAGCGCGCTGAAGCTGCTGCCGATGGGCGCCGACAATATCCGCATCCACCTCAATCCGCAGGACTTCGAACTGGCCAAGGCCCTGCGCGAACGCCACGAAGAGAGTTGGAAAATCCTTGAAGACGAAACGTTGTTGCCCGGCGGGTGCCGTATCGAAACCGCCCACAGCCGCATCGACGCCAGCATGGAAACCCGCATCGAGAAGGCCGTAGCGCAGCTGTTCGACCAGTTGCACGATCAGGCCCTGCATCCGGCGCCTGCCGATATCAGCCTGGACCTGGGCAGCACCGATGCGCCTTGACCGCACCAGCTTCGGCAAGCGCCTGGGCGGCTACGCCGAGGCGATCAGCCTGCCTGAGCAGCCGGTGGTCGAGGGTCGCCTGTTGCGCATGGTCGGCCTGACGCTTGAGGCCGAAGGCCTGCGCGGCGCAGTCGGCAGTCGCTGCCTGGTGATCAACGACGACAGCTACCACCCGGTGCAGGTCGAGGCCGAGGTGATGGGCTTTGCCGGGACCAAGGTGTTCCTCATGCCGGTTGGCAGCATTGCCGGGATCGCGCCGGGCGCGCGGGTGGTGCCGCTGGATGACAGCGGGCGCCTGCCGATGGGCATGAGCATGCTTGGCCGGGTGCTCGATGGCGCTGGCCGGGCGCTGGATGGCAAAGGAGGGATGAAGGCCGAAGATTGGGTGCCGATCGACGGGCCGATCATCAACCCGCTGAACCGTGACCCGATCAGCCAACCACTGGATGTCGGCATCCGCAGCATCAACGGTCTGCTTACCGTCGGCCGCGGCCAGCGCCTGGGTCTGTTCGCTGGTACCGGCGTCGGTAAGTCGGTGTTGCTGGGCATGATGACGCGCTTCACCGAAGCCGAAATCATCGTGGTCGGCCTGATCGGCGAGCGGGGGCGGGAGGTCAAGGAGTTCATCGAACATATCCTTGGTGAAGAAGGCCTGAAGCGTTCGGTCGTAGTCGCCTCGCCGGCCGACGATGCGCCGCTGATGCGCCTGCGCGCTGCGATGTACTGCACGCGCATCGCGGAATACTTTCGCGACAAGGGCAAGAATGTCCTGTTGCTGATGGACTCGCTGACCCGGTTTGCCCAGGCCCAGCGCGAAATCGCCCTGGCCATCGGTGAGCCGCCAGCGACCCGCGGTTACCCACCGTCGGTATTCGCCAAGCTGCCCAAGCTGGTCGAGCGCGCCGGTAACGGCGAGGCCGGCGGGGGTTCGATCACGGCGTTCTATACCGTGCTGTCCGAAGGTGATGACCAGCAAGACCCGATCGCCGATGCGGCGCGGGGTGTGCTCGACGGTCACTTTGTGCTGTCGCGGCGGTTGGCCGAAGAAGGTCATTACCCTGCGATCGACATCGAAGCCTCGATTAGCCGGGTCATGCCGCAGGTAGTAGACGCCGATCACTTGCGCCAAGCGCAGAAATTCAAGCAGTTGTGGTCGCGCCTGTCGCAGAGCCGCGACTTGATCAGCGTGGGCGCTTATGTTGCAGGCGGCGATCCCGAGACCGATCTGGCGATTGCCTTGCAGGCACGCCTGGTCGGCTTCCTGCGTCAGGGCCTGGACGAAAACGTCAGCGGCACGCAGAGCCGTGAGCAGTTGGCCGGCGTGTTTGCCACGCCCACAGGCGGTGGCTAAGCCATGAGCACGCCCAGCCGTGCCGCGCGCCTGGCGCCGGTGGTGAACATTGCCGAAGAGGCTGAGCGCAAGGCGGTACAGCGCCTTGGTCACTTCCAGCAGCAGGTAGCCCAGGCTCAGGCCAAGCTGGCCGAGCTCGAGCGCTTTCGCGAAGACTACCAGCTGCAGTGGATCAACCGCGGTGGGCAGGGCGTCAACGGCAGCTGGCTGCTCAACTATCAGCGCTTTCTGGCCCAGCTGGAAACGGCCATGACCCAGCAGCGGCAGAGCCTGGCCTGGCACCAGAGCAACCTCAACAATGCCCGTGCCACCTGGCAGCAGGCTTACGCCCGGGTTGAGGGCTTGCGCAAGCTGGTACAGCGCTACATGGATGAGGCGCGCCGGCTCGAAGACAAGCGCGAGCAGAAGCTGCTGGACGAGCTGTCCCAGCGCCTGCCGCGATCCAGCGCTTACTAGGGCATTGGTCGAGTTTGTTGGCGCTGTCGCTTGCAACTTGTCGGCGCGTCTTCTAAACCTTCTGAAGCTGCATCCGCCATCATCGAAGGAATCGCTAGCATGGCAGTGGAACCTACGCTTTCCCCCGACGGCAAGAAGCTGACGATTGCGATCAAGGGCCGTTTCGATTTCGCCAAGCATCAGGCGTTTCGCGATGCTTACGAGCGGCAGAACGGCCGGCCCGAGCAGGTCGTGGTCGACCTGAGTGAGGCAGCCTACCTGGACAGTTCTGCGCTGGGCATGCTGTTGCTCTTGCGCGACCATGTTGGCGGTGACGACTCCGACGTGCGCGTGGTGCACGCCACAGCCGATGTGCGCAAGATCCTGGCGATCTCCAACTTCGAAAAACTGTTCGACATCAGTTGACTGCGCTCATGCCGGCTGAAGCCACTTTGCAGGTGCTGATTGCCGAGGATGGCGCTGCCGATCGTCTGTTGCTGGCGCAGATCGTACGCCGCCAGGGTCATCAGGTGTTGACCGCGGAAAACGGCGCCGAGGCGGTGGCGCTGTTTTGCCAGCACCGGCCGCAACTGGTGCTGCTCGACGCCTTGATGCCGATCATGGATGGCTTCGAGGCCGCGCGGCAGATCAAGGCGCTGGCCGGCGAGACCTTGGTGCCGATCATCTTTCTCACGTCATTGAGCGAGGAACAGGCGCTGGTGCGCTGCCTTGAAGCCGGTGGCGACGACTTCATCGCCAAACCCTACAGTGCGGTGATTCTGGCGGCGAAGATCGGTGCCATGGAGCGCCTGCACAGGTTGCAGGCCAAGGTCCTCGAGCAGCGCGATGAAATAGCCCTGCACCACCAGCATCTGCTCAACGAGCAGCGCGTGGCCAAGGCGGTATTCGACAAGGTCGCCCATACCGGCTGCCTGCAGGCGCCGAATATCCGCTATTTGCAGTCGCCTTTTGCGCTGTTCAATGGCGACCTGCTGCTGGCGGCCTACACGCCCTCGGGTGACATGCATGTGCTGCTGGGTGACTTTACCGGGCATGGCCTGCCCGCAGCGGTCGGCGCCATGCCGCTGGCAGAGGCGTTTTATGGCATGACCGGCAAGGGCTATGGTCTGGCGCAGACGCTGCGCGAAATGAACGCCAAGCTCAAGCGCATCCTGCCGGTAGACATGTTTTGCTGTGCGTTGCTGCTGAACATCAGCTACCAGCGCGGCACCGTGGAGTTCTGGGGTGGCGGGATGCCCGATGGCTATCATCTGGCGTCCAGCGGCGAATTGCTGGCGACCTTGCCGTCTACCCAGCTACCGCTGGGTGTACTGGCCCCGGAACGCTTCGATGAGCGTACCCAGGTGATGCCACTGGCGCCGGGTGAGCGGCTGTTGCTGCTGTCCGATGGTGTAATCGAGACCAGCAACGCCGGCGGGCAACTGTTTGGGGTCGAGCGCCTGCAGCAGGTAATCGCCCTGAACCGCACCCCCGCACTGTTGTTCGAGGAGCTGCTGCAAGCCTTGCAGGCGTTTGGCGGACGCGCTCGGGATGATGTCAGCCTGTGTGATATCCGCATGCTCGAGCCAGGCGCGGATTTACCCGCCAATGCCGGCCATGCCGACAGGGGGCGCAGCAGCCCGCTCGATTGGTCGCTAGGCTTCGAGCTGCGCGGCGAGACGTTGCGGTGGGTCAATCCAGTTCCGCAACTGCTGCAGCTGCTGCAGGAAATCCATGGCCTGCGACCGCTTGCCGGACATTTGCACAGCGTCTTTGCCGAGCTCTATACCAATGCCCTGGAACACGGCGTGCTCGGCCTTGATTCAGCGCTAAAGGGCGATGCGGCAGGGTTTTCAGAGTTTTACCGGTTGCGCGGTGAGCGACTTGCGCAGCAGGTAGATGGTTACATTCGGATAGATCTCAAGGTTGAACCCTGGGAGCGAGGAGGGCGTCTGATCATCGAAATCCGTGACAGCGGTGTCGGCTTCGATGTCGAGCAGGTGCTGGCACGGCTGCCACGCCAGGATGCCTTCAGTGGGCGCGGAATACATCTGGTGCGGCGCCTGAGTCAGGATGCACAATGGATCGAGGGCGGTCGATGCGCCAAGGTAGAGGTGCTCTGGTGAGCACGCTGCCAGGCCTAGCCGCCTCAACAGGGAGTGAACAGATGATGGACGTGCACATCGATGAGCGGGTCCTGCGTGACTTGCAGGACATCATGGAGGGTGGCTATCAGCAACTGCTGGAGATTTTTCTGGAAGACTCCGAGCGGCGCCTGAGCCAATTGCATGGCGCGAGAAATGCCAGTGAGTTGGGCATGGCCGCGCACAGCTTCAAGGGCAGCAGCAGCAACATGGGTGCGGTCGGTTTGGCCGCCCTTTGCCAGCAGCTCGAAGAGCGGGTCAAGCAGTCGCCGGCCTATGGCGTTGAAGACCTGGTCAACCGTATCGACTCCGAATACCGCCAGGTGAAGTGCTTCTACCTACTCGAATGTGAGCGTGTCTCCGGCAGTTGAGCAAAACTGGCGCGAGTTTTGCCTGTCTCTGTGCAGACGATTTTGCCGCAAGCCGGCGCGGAGACCCTCGATGCCTGTCGCACCCAACCCACTGATCCAAGCCAGCGCTCCCGCCAAGCAGACCCGGATGGGCGCCGACAAGCCGCCTGCGGCCGCTGTTGCGCAGGATAAAGGCTTTGATCAAGTGATGGCAAAGCAGGCCCGCGACAGTGTCGGCCAACGTGACGACAAGGTGGCCCCGGCCAAACCGAAGGACAAGCCCGACGCCGCCTCGGCCGGCAAGGCCCAGACCGCCGACAAGCCTGAGGTTGCCGCTGACGGCAATAACTTGCCAGGCAGCGACCCGGCGCAGCAGGCCGACGCCAGCACTGACGGCGATAACAAGGCTTCTGTGGATGCCAGCCTGGTTGCCGGCCAGGTCACCGACGCCCCAGCCGGTGCCCAACTGATCCAGGCTCAGGCGCAGGCGATTGCTCCCGTCTTGCAGGCGGGTGTGCCGGCCACTGCAGCGCCGCAAACCGGCGAGCCGGCCGAGGCTGCGTTCGACCCCGAAGCTGACGCCTTGGCAGGCCTGCCAAGCCTGCGCTTTGCACTTGAGCACAGTGCTCAGGCCAAAGGCACGACCTCGGCGCATGCGGCCAATCAGTCAGAAGCTGGCAAGGCACCCGCAGACGGCAACCAGGCTGCCGTCAATACCTTGGCGAACGTGGTCGAGAAAGGCGAGCATGAAGGCGGCAAGTCCGAGTCAGGCCACAAAGCCTTCGGCAGCCTGATCGAGGACGGCCTGAAAGACATCAAGAGCGCCAGCAGTGATACCCGCGTCGACAACTTCGCTGACCGCCTGGCCACGCTGACCCAGGCCGCCACCGCCAAGACCGCCAACGCCGTGCCGGTCAACCCCAGCCCGCTGCAACAGCCGTTGGCAATGAATCAGGGCGCCTGGACCGAAGGCCTGGTCAACCGGGTCATGTACCTGTCGAGCCAGAACCTCAAGTCGGCGGATATCCAGCTTGAGCCGGCCGAACTGGGTCGGTTGGACATCCGCGTCAATATTGCCACCGACCAGGCCGCGCAGATTACCTTCGTCAGTGGTCACGCCGGTGTGCGTGACAGCCTCGACAGCCAGCTGCACCGTTTGCGTGAGTTGTTCGCGCAGCAGGGCCTGGCCCAGCCTGACGTCAACGTTGCCGATCAGTCCCGCGGTCAGCAACAGCAGGCGCAGCAAGAGGCATCGCAGCTGTCCGGTGTGGCGGCACGGCGCAGCGCCGCCGCTGCGGCTGAGCAAGGTGAACAAGGCGAGCTGAGCGAGGCTTCACGCGCGGCCGAGCAGCAAGTAGTGATCGGCGACAGCGCAGTCGATTACTACGCCTGACCCAGCATTTGCTGATCCAGGACGCCGGGCCAGTCTGCCGTCACTCTGTTGGGTGACGACGGGCGGGCCCGGCGTTTTGTCTACGTTGCAATATCTGGCATAACACTTGCTCAAGCCACGTCATCCACCTACGAACCCCTGATGGACGACGGATTATTGGCATGGCGAAGAGCGAAGCAGTGAAAGACCCCGCCGCAAAAGGCAAACTCAAGTTGATCCTGCTGATGGTAGTGGCACTGCTACTGGCGGTTGGCCTGTCGGTGGGCGCTACCTGGTTCATCATGCACAAGGGCGAAGCGGCGCCAGCCACCGACCCGGCCCTGGCCAACGTCAAGCCGGCTGCGATCTACGAGCCGCTGGCGCCGGCCTTTGTGGTCAATTTCAACCAGAATGGCCGCCAGCGCTATATGCAGGTGAGCATCACCCTGCAAGGCCGTAACCAGGCTGACATCGACGCACTCAAGGTGCACATGCCGGTGATCCGCAACAACCTGGTGATGATGTTCTCGGGGCAAGGCTTCGACACCCTGGCCAGCAGTTCGGTGGGCCAGGAGATGCTGCGCCAGAAGGCCACTGCGGTGGTCCAGGAAGTGGCGCAGAAAGAAGTCGGCAAACCGGTCATCGACCAGTTGCTGTTCACCAACTTCGTGTTGCAGTAGGAGTCCGTAATGGCCGTACAGGACCTGCTGTCCCAGGATGAGATCGACGCGCTGCTGCATGGCGTCGACGATGGCCTGGTACAGACCGAAAGTGCTGCCGACCCCGGCAGCATCAAGAGCTACGACCTGACCAGTCAGGATCGGATCGTGCGCGGGCGCATGCCGACCTTGGAAATGATCAACGAGCGTTTTGCCCGCTACACCCGGATCAGCATGTTCAACCTGCTGCGCCGCTCCGCCGATGTGGCGGTGGGGGGCGTGCAGGTGATGAAGTTCGGCGAGTACATCCATTCGCTGTACGTGCCCACCAGCCTCAACCTGGTCAAGATCAAGCCGTTGCGCGGCACCTCGTTGTTCATTCTCGACGCCAAGCTGGTGTTCAAGCTGGTCGACAACTTCTTTGGCGGTGACGGGCGTCACGCCAAGATCGAGGGGCGCGAGTTCACCCCGACCGAGCTGCGCGTGGTGCGCATGGTTCTGGATCAGTGCTTCGTTGACCTCAAGGAAGCCTGGCAGGCGATCATGCCGGTCAACTTCGAGTACATAAACTCCGAGGTCAACCCGGCCATGGCCAACATCGTTGGTCCCAGTGAAGCGGTAGTGGTGTCGACCTTCCACATCGAGCTCGATGGCGGCGGCGGCGACCTGCACGTGACCATGCCCTATTCGATGATCGAGCCGGTGCGCGAGATGCTCGACGCGGGCTTCCAGTCCGACCTCGACGATCAGGACGAGCGCTGGGTCAAGGCCCTGCGCGAGGACGTGCTCGATGTCAGTGTGCCGGTCACCGCCACGGTTGCCCGCCGCCAGCTGAAACTGCGCGACATCCTGCACATGCAGCCGGGCGATGTGATCCCGGTTGAGCTGCCCGAGCACCTTGTGCTGCGCGCCAATGGCGTGCCGTCGTTCAAGGCGCGGCTGGGCTCGCACAAGGGCAATCTGGCCCTGCAGATCATCGATCCGATCGAGCGCCGCTGACGGCGTGCCGGTCGCAACCCCGAATTGAATGCTTGTCGAGGACACTATGGCTAACGAAAACGAAATCACCTCTGCCGAGGACCAGGCCCTGGCCGATGAATGGGCTGCCGCGCTGGAAGAAACCGGTGATGCCGGCCAGTCCGACATCGATGCACTGCTGGCCGCCGACAGTGGCGGCGCCGGGCGCCTGCCGATGGAAGAGTTCGCCAGCTCGCCCAAGCCCAATGAAAACGTCAGCCTCGAAGGGCCGAACCTGGATGTGATCCTCGACATCCCGGTAAGCATTTCGATGGAAGTCGGCAGTACCGACATCAACATCCGCAACCTGCTGCAGCTCAACCAAGGTTCGGTGATCGAGCTCGACCGCCTCGCCGGTGAGCCGTTGGATGTGCTGGTCAACGGCACCCTGATCGCCCATGGCGAAGTGGTTGTGGTCAACGAGAAGTTCGGCATCCGCCTGACCGACGTGATCAGTCCTAGCGAACGCATCAAGAAGCTGCGCTGAGTGAAGCCGGTGATACGCGCTGTGGCCGCTGTCGCCACGCTGCTGGTCAGCGAAGTGGTGGTTGCCTCGCAAGCGCCTGCTGCTGCCCCGGTCACCGCCGCGACGCCGCCAGGTGGCCTGGGCGGGCAACTGGCGCAGATGGTCTTTGGCTTGTTGCTGGTGGTCGGCCTGATCTTCGCGCTGGCCTGGCTGCTGCGGCGCATGCAGGGCGCCGCGCCGCGCGGTGGCCAGGTGATCGAGATCATCGGCAGCCGCACCATCGGCCCGCGTGACCGGCTGTTGCTGGTGCAGGTCGGCAAGGAACAGATCCTGCTCGGGCACAGCCCGGGCAGCATCAAGGCCTTGCATGTGCTGGCCGAGCCGGTCGAGGTGCCTGCCAGTGCCCGCCCGGCGACTCCAGAGTTCGCCCAGCGGCTGTTGGAGCTGATGGGCAAGGATCAGAAGGACACCAAGTGATGATCGGCGCCGTGCGCATGCTGTTGACCCTGGCGCTGCTGCTGGCCGCGCCGCTGGCCCTGGCCGCCGACCCGCTGTCGATCCCCGCCATTACCTTGTCCAGTGGCGCCGACGGCCAGCAGGAGTATTCGGTCAGCCTGCAGATCCTGATGATCATGACTGCGCTGAGTTTCATTCCAGCGTTCGTCATCCTCATGACCAGCTTCACCCGCATCATCATCGTCTTTTCGATCCTGCGCCAGGCCCTTGGCCTGCAGCAGACGCCATCCAACCAGGTGCTCACCGGCATGGCCTTGTTCCTGACCCTGTTCATCATGGCGCCGGTGTTCGACAAGGTGAACAAGGATGCCCTGCAGCCGTACCTGAGCGAGCAGATGACGGCTCAGCAGGCCATCGACAAGGCCCAGGGGCCGCTCAAGGACTTCATGTTGGCGCAGACCCGGCAGAGCGACCTGGACATGTTCGTGCGCCTGTCCAAGCGCACCGACATTGCCAGCCCCGAGCAGGCACCGCTGACCATTCTGGTACCGGCGTTCGTCACCTCGGAGCTGAAGACCGCGTTCCAGATCGGTTTCATGATCTTCATCCCGTTTCTGATCATCGACATGGTGGTCGCCAGCGTGTTGATGGCGATGGGTATGATGATGCTGTCGCCGCTGATCATCTCGCTGCCGTTCAAGATCATGCTGTTTGTGCTGGTCGATGGCTGGGCACTGATCATGGGCACCCTGGCCGGTAGTTTCGGTGGCCTCTGACACCGTCAAGGAGAGCGTGGCATGACCCCTGAAGTTGCCGTTGACCTGTTCCGTGATGCGCTCTGGCTGACCGCCCTGATGGTCGCCGTGCTGGTAGTGCCGAGCCTGCTGGTCGGTCTGGTGGTAGCGATGTTCCAGGCTGCGACCCAGATCAACGAACAGACCCTGAGCTTTCTGCCGCGTCTGCTGGTGATGCTGGTGACGCTGATCGTGGTCGGGCCTTGGCTGGTGACCAAGTTCATGGAATACATGCTTGGTCTGTACACCAGCATCCCGCAGTTGATCGGTTAGCCGGCGATGCTGGAGCTTACCGACGCGCAGATCGGCACTTGGGTAGCGACCTTCATGCTGCCCTTGTTCCGCGTGACTGCGGTGCTGATGACCATGCCCATCTTCGGCACCAAGATGCTGCCGGCGCGGGTGCGCTTGTACGCCGCGCTGGCGATTACCGTGGCCATCGTGCCGGGGCTGCCGCCAATGCCGGAGTTCGACCCGCTGAGCCTGCGCGGGCTGATGCTGTGCGGTGAGCAGATCCTGGTGGGCGCGCTGTTCGGTTTCTCGTTGCAGATGCTATTCCAGGCGTTTGTCATCGCCGGGCAAATTGTCGCGATCCAGATGGGTATGGCATTCGCCTCGATGGTTGACCCGGTCAACGGCGTCAACGTGGCGGTGGTCAGCCAGTTCATGACCATGCTGGTGAGCATCCTGTTTCTGCTGATGAACGGCCACCTGGTGGTGTTCGAGGTGCTCAGCGAAAGCTTTACCACCTTGCCGGTCGGCAATGCCTTGGTGGTCCAGCACTTCTGGGAAATAGCCGGGCGCCTGAGTTGGGTATTTGGCGCTGGGGTGCTGTTGATTCTGCCGGTGGTCACCGCACTGCTGGTGGTCAACGTATCGTTTGGCGTAATGACCCGTGCGGCGCCGCAGTTGAACATCTTTTCGATCGGTTTTCCGCTGACCCTGGTGCTCGGCCTTGGCCTGTTCTGGGTCGGCCTGGCTGACATCCTCTCGCATTACCAGGCACTGGCCAGCGAAGCGCTGCAGTGGCTGCGTGATCTGGCACGGGCGCGCTGAGCATGGCAGAAAGCGAGAGCGGCCAGGACAAGACGGAAGACCCCACCGACAAGCGCAAGCGTGACTCGCGCAAGAAAGGTGAGATCGCCCGTTCCAAAGAACTCAATACGGTGGCGGTGACCTTGGCCGGCGCTGGCGGTCTGTTGGTGTTCGGCGGCCATCTCGCTGACACCCTGATGGACTTGATGCGAATCAACTTCTCGCTGTCGCGCGAGGTGCTGATCGACGAGCGCTCGATGGGTCTGTTTCTGCTGGCATCAGGCCAGAAGGCGCTGTGGGCGGCGCAGCCATTGTTGATCATGCTGTTCGTTATTGCCTTTGTGGCGCCGATCATTCTGGGTGGCTTCATCTTCTCCGGCAGCCTGCTGCAACCCAAATTCAGCCGGATGAATCCTCTGGCCGGGATCAAGCGGATGTTCTCGCTGAACGCGCTGACCGAGCTGCTCAAAGCGATGGCCAAGTTCGTATTGATCCTGTTTGTGGGCTGGCTGGTGCTGCTCAATGACCGTATAGCGCTGTTGTCCATTGCCAACGAGTCGCTGGAGCAAGCGATCATTCACAGCGCGGTAGTGGTCGGCTGGAGTGCGGTGTGGGTGTCGGCGGGGCTGCTGCTGATCGCTGCGGCGGACGTGCCGTTCCAGCTCTGGCAAACGCAGAAAAAGCTCAAGATGACCAAGCAGGAAGTGCGCGACGAGCACAAGGACTCCGACGGTAAGCCCGAGGTCAAGCAGCGCATCCGGCAATTGCAGCGCGAGGTCTCGCAGCGGCGCATGATGGCGGCAATCCCTGACGCCGACGTGATCATCACCAACCCGACCCACTATGCCGTAGCCCTGCAATACGACCCGGAGAAGGGCGGTGCCGCGCCGTTGCTGCTGGCCAAAGGCAGCGACTTCATCGCCCTCAAGATCCGCGAGATCGGCGCTGCGCACAACGTGCAGATTCTCGAGTCGCCGGAGCTGGCGCGGGCGATCTACTACTCCACCGAGATCGAGCAGGAAATCCCTGCCGGCCTGTATCTGGCGGTAGCCCAGGTGCTGGCGTTCGTCTTCCAGGTCCGCCAGCACCGCGCCGGCAAGGGCAAGCGCCCTGATCCGCTGAACAAAGACCTGCCGATTCCGGACGATCTGCGCCGCGATAGCTGATCGCAGGCATCCGTTGGCAAAGTTGGACAGCTTCTTGCAAAGGCAGCGCAGGCGCTCTACAGGCGTCAAAGTTTTGCTTGAAGAGGAATCGCGGTGGATCGCAGTCAGTTAATCAGCAACGCGCGCAGCAACCTGAGCGGACTCGGTCGGGGCAACCTGGGTGTGCCGTTGTTGCTGTTGGTGATGTTGGCAATGATGATGTTGCCGATCCCGCCGTTCCTGCTCGACGTGTTCTTCACCTTCAACATCGCCCTGTCGCTGGTGGTGCTGCTGGTCTGCGTATATGCCCTGCGGCCGCTGGACTTCGCCGCGTTCCCGACCATTCTGCTGGTAGCGACGCTGTTGCGCCTGGCGCTCAACGTCGCCTCGACGCGGGTGGTGCTGCTGCACGGCCACGAGGGCCATGGCTCGGCGGGCAAGGTCATCCAGGCCTTTGGTGAGGTGGTGATCGGCGGCAACTACGTGGTCGGTGCCGTGGTGTTCGCCATCCTCATGATCATCAACTTCGTGGTGGTGACCAAGGGCGCCGGGCGTATCTCTGAAGTCAGCGCGCGCTTCACCCTCGATGCCATGCCCGGCAAACAGATGGCGATCGACGCCGACCTCAACGCCGGCCTGATCGATCAGGCCCAGGCCAAGGCGCGCCGCGCCGAAGTCGCCCAGGAAGCCGAGTTCTACGGCTCTATGGACGGTGCCAGCAAGTTCGTTCGCGGCGACGCCATTGCCGGCCTGCTGATCCTGTTCATCAACCTCATCGGCGGCGTGCTGATCGGTATCCTCTCGCACGGCATGTCGGGCGGGGAGGCCGGTAAGGTCTACGCGCTGCTGACCATTGGTGACGGTTTGGTGGCGCAGTTGCCATCCTTGCTGTTGTCCACCGCCGCCGCAATCATGGTGACGCGCGCCTCGGGCTCCGAGGACATGGGCAAGCTGATCAACCGGCAGATGTTCGACTCGCCAAAAGCCTTGGGCGTGTCGGCCGGCATCATGATTGTCATGGGCCTGGTCCCGGGGATGCCGCATGTGGCCTTCCTCAGCCTCGGTGTGCTGGCGGCGGGTGGTGCCTATCTGGTCTGGCGCAAGCAGCAGGTCAAGGCGGTCAAGGCGCTGGAAGAAGTGCAGCGCCAGCAGGATCTGCTGCCATCTCCGCAGCGCGCAATGGACACCAAGGAGCTGGGCTGGGACGACGTCACTCCGATTGACATGATCGGCCTGGAAGTAGGCTATCGGCTTATCCCGCTGGTCGACCGCAACCAGGGCGGCCAGTTGCTGGCGCGGATCAAGGGCGTGCGCAAGAAGCTCTCGCAGGATCTGGGCTTCCTCATGCCGACCGTACACATCCGCGACAACCTCGACCTGCAGCCAAGTGCCTATCGTCTGACCCTGATGGGGGTAATCCTCGCGGAAGCCGAGATCTACCCGGACCGCGAGCTTGCAATCAACCCAGGCCAGGTGTTCGGTACCCTCAATGGTATCGCCGCGCGTGACCCGGCGTTCGGCCTGGAGGCAGTTTGGATCGACATCGGCCAGCGCGCGCAGGCGCAGTCGCTGGGCTACACCGTGGTCGATGCCAGCACTGTGGTGGCGACCCATTTGAACCAGATTCTGCAAAAGCACTGCCACGAACTGATCGGTCACGAGGAAGTCCAACAACTGTTGCAGGTGCTGGCCAAGGCCTCGCCGAAGCTTGCCGAGGAGCTGGTGCCGGGTGTCATTTCCTTGTCGGGGCTGCTCAAGGTCTTGCAAGCTCTGCTCTCCGAGCAAGTGCCGGTGCGCGATATCCGCAGCATTGCCGAAGCTATCGCCAACAACGCTGGCAAGAGTCAAGATAATGCCGCGCTGGTCGCCGCAGTGCGCGTCGGATTGTGTCGCGCCATCGTGCAAAGCATTGTCGGCGTTGAGTCCGAGCTGCCTGTTATCACCTTGGAGCCAAGGTTGGAACAGATTTTGCTCAATAGTCTGCAAAGGGCCGGGCAAGGTCAGGAAGATGGTGTTCTTCTTGAACCGAGCATGGCCGAAAAGCTACAGCGTTCGCTTATCGAAGCGGCCCAGCGTCAGGAGATGCAAGGTCAGCCAGCTATCCTTCTGGTAGCCGGCCCGATCCGGGCAATGCTGTCGCGCTTCGGCCGCCTGGCTGTACCGAATTTGCATGTTTTGGCGTATCAGGAAATACCTGACAACAAGCAAGTCACCATCGTTGCCACCGTGGGCCCGAACGGCTGAGGTAGTGGAGTATGCAAGTTAAGCGTTTTTTCGCCGCAGATATGCGTCAGGCCATGAAGCTGGTCCGCGATGAGCTTGGCTCCGATGCCGCTATCATCGGTAACCGGCGCATCGCCGGCGGCGTTGAGCTGACCGCTGCACTGGACTACAAGCTGTCGGCGCTGGCGCCGCGGGTGCCCAACCCTGAGCTTGAAGACGAGCTGCGCAAGACCCAGTCGCGCATCGCTACCGCCCAGGCCGAACTGAGCAGCCGCAGCGATGCCGATGACGGCAACCGTCAGTTGTTTGCCGGCCTCTCGCTGACCGCTTCCGAGCCCTTGGTCGAGCCGCACGTCGAGCAGCCCGCCGCCCCGGCTGCGCCGGCAGTGGCGCCGGTTGATCCGCGCCTGTTCGATGCCATGCGCTCGGAGCTGTCCGGCCTGCGTGAACTGCTCGAAGTACAGCTCGGCTCGCTTGCCTGGAGCCAGTTGCAGGGCAGCAAACCGCTGCAGGCCAACCTCTGGCGGCGCCTGCAGCGTGTTGGCCTGACCGGTGCGCTGGCCCGTGAACTGCTCGACCTGACCGGCGAAATCGACGAGCCGCGGCAAGCCTGGCGGATGATCCTCGCGCACCTGGCGCGAATGATCGATGTACCCGAGATCGAACCGATCGAGGAGGGCGGAGTAATTGCCATGGTTGGCCCGGCCGGCATGGGCAAGACCACCACCCTGGCCAAGCTGGCAGCGCGTTATGTGCTCAAGTACGGCGCGCAGAACCTGGCGCTGGTGAGCATGGACAGCTTCCGTATCGGCGCTCAGGAGCAACTCAAGACCCTGGGCCGCATCCTCAACGTGTCGGTGACCTACGTCGACCCGGGCGAGTCCCTCGCTCAGGCCCTGGAGCCGCTGCTGCGCAAGCGTGTGGTGCTGATCGATACCGCCGGCCTGCAGGCCAGTGATCCGGCCCTGCGCATGCAGCTGGAGACGCTCGCCGGGCGTGGTATCGCTTCGAAGAATTATCTGGTCCTGGCAACCACCAGCCAGAAACAGGTGCTGACCGCCGCCTATCACAGCTACAAGCGCTGTGGCCTGGCTGGCTGCATCCTGACCAAGCTTGATGAAACCGCTTGTCTCGGTGAAGTACTGAGCCTGGCGATCAGTCATGAACTGCCCGTGGCCTATCTTACCGACGGCCCGCGTATTCCTGACGACCTGCACCTGCCGCGCAAGCACCAACTGGTCAGCCGCGCCGTCAGCGTGCAAATGCAGGAAGACCCCAGCGAAGAGGCCATGGCCGATATGTTCGCTGATCTGTACCACAACTCCGGCAAACGCGTGGGTTGAAGATGAACACAATGCAAAGTACCTACAGCAAGGGCTTTAATCACAGCCCTCCATGTGGCCTCGGTTCAAGCGCGACAAGGTAAAGAACAAATATGGGTAGCATGCATCCCGTACAGGTTATCGCCGTGACCGGTGGCAAAGGTGGCGTCGGCAAGACCAACGTTTCAGTCAACCTGTCCCTGGCGTTGGCCGAACTCGGCCGCCGGGTCATGTTGCTGGACGCCGATCTGGGTCTGGCCAACGTCGACGTGCTGCTGGGGCTGACGCCCAAGCACACCCTGGCCGACGTCATCGAAGGCCGCTGCGAGTTGCGCGACGTGCTCTTGCAGGGGCCTGGCGGGGTACGCATCGTGCCGGCCGCCTCGGGCACCCAGAGCATGGTCCATCTGCAGCCGGCGCAACACGCCGGGCTGATCCAGGCCTTCAGCGAGATTGGCGACAACCTCGACGTGCTGGTCATCGACACCGCTGCCGGTATCGGCGATTCGGTGGTGAGCTTTGTCCGCGCCGCGCAGGAAGTGCTGCTGGTGGTGTGCGACGAGCCGACCTCGATCACCGACGCCTACGCGCTGATCAAACTGCTCAATCGCGACTATGGCATGAACCGTTTCCGCGTCCTTGCCAACATGGCCCAGAGCCCGCAGGAAGGGCGCAACCTGTTCGCCAAGTTGACCAAGGTCACGGACCGCTTCCTTGACGTCGCCCTACAATACGTCGGCGCCGTGCCGTACGACGAATGCGTGCGCAAGGCGGTGCAGAAGCAGCGTGCAGTTTACGAAGCCTTCCCTCGCTCCAAGTGTGCGCTGGCGTTCAAGGCCATCGCGCAGAAGGTCGATAGCTGGCCGCTGCCTGCCAACCCTCGTGGGCATCTGGAGTTCTTCGTCGAGCGCCTGGTGCAGCCCACCAGTGCGGGACCAGTGCTATGAGTGCAAGCGGTTTTCAGATGTACAGCAAGGCTTCCAAGGACGCCCAGTACGAGTTGGTCGAGCGTTACGCGCCGCTGGTCAAGCGCATCGCATACCACCTGCTGGCGCGCTTGCCGGCCAACGTGCAGGTCGAGGACCTGATCCAGGCCGGCATGATCGGCCTGCTCGAAGTGTCCAACAAATACGATGCCAGCAAGGGCGCCAGCTTTGAAACCTACGCCGGTATCCGCATCCGTGGCGCCATGCTCGACGAGGTCCGCAAGGGTGACTGGGCGCCACGTTCGGTGCACCGCAATACCCGTATGGTCAGCGACGCGATGCGCGCTGTTGAAGCAAGAACCGGTCGCGACGCTAAAGATCACGAGGTTGCTGCCGAACTCCAATTAGGTCTCGATGATTATTACGGGATTCTGAACGATACCCTGGGCAGCCGACTGTTCAGTTTTGACGACCTGTTGCAGGACGGCGAACATGAAGGTCTGCACGAGGATGGCGCCAGTGCGCAGGTCGAACCGTCGCGTGATCTGGAAGAAGAACGCTTCCAGACGGCGTTGACCGATGCGATCGCCAACCTGCCGGAACGCGAGCGGTTGGTGCTGGCGCTGTACTACGACGAAGAGCTCAACCTCAAAGAAATCGGTGAGGTGCTGGGGGTCAGCGAGTCGCGTGTCAGCCAGCTGCACAGCCAATGCGCGGCACGTCTGCGCAGCCGGCTGGGTGAATGGCGAGCGCGTTGAAACCGGGGTCGCTGCAGTCGTTTTGACGGTGTACCGAATTGATTGAATGCGCGCTCGGGGCCGAGCGCGTTTAAGACTGCTTGGAGGTCTAATTGAACAAAGACATGAAAATCCTCATCGTTGACGACTTTTCGACGATGCGGCGGATCATCAAGAACCTCTTGCGTGATCTGGGCTTCACCAATACCCAGGAAGCCGACGATGGCCTGACCGCCATGCCGATGCTCGAAAGCGGCCACTTTGACTTCCTCGTCACCGACTGGAACATGCCCGGCATGTCCGGCATCGACCTGCTGCGCAAAGTGCGTGCCGATGAGCGTCTCAAGCATCTGCCGGTGCTGATGGTAACTGCCGAAGCCAAGCGTGATCAGATCATCGAAGCGGCCCAGGCCGGCGTCAATGGTTACGTGGTCAAGCCGTTCACCGCCCAGGTGCTCAAAGAGAAGATCGAAAAGATCTTCGAACGCGTGAATAGCTAAATCACGCCAGGGGGCGCCATGGACTCTAACAACAACTCTTTGGGTGAGTTTGAAAACACCCTGAAGAAGCACGCTCAGGAACTGGTCGAGAGCCTTGAGCGCGGCCGGTTTGGCGATGCGGTGCAGCTGATTCATCAGCTCAACCAGACACGCGACCGTGGCCTGTACCAGGAAGTCGGCAAACTGACCCGCGAGCTGCACAGTGCGATCGTCAGTTTCCAGATCGACCCGGCAATGCCGCAGGCCGAGGAAGTCTCGCAGATCACCGATGCCACCGAGCGTTTGTCCTACGTGGTCAAGCTGACCGAGGGTGCCGCCAACCGCACCATGGACCTGGTCGAAGCGAGCACCCCGGTACTCAACGACCTGGCCGGTGAGGCCCAGGCGCTGAGCACTGACTGGCAGCGCTTCATGCGCCGTGAAGTGGCCGCGCCGGAGTTTCGCGATCTGGTCAAACGAGTCGACAGTTTCCTGACGCACAGTGCCGAGGGCAACCGCAAGGTGTCCGGGCACCTCAATGACATCTTGCTGGCTCAGGACTATCAGGACCTGACCGGCCAGGTGATCAAACGCGTCACCGCGTTGGTCACCGAAGTCGAAAGCAATCTGCTCAAGCTCGTGCTGATGGCCAGTCAAGTCGACCGCTTTGCCGGTATCGAACATGACCACGATCAGTTGCGTGCTGAAAAAGATCAAGAAAAACATCCGACTCGGGGTGAAGGTCCGCAGATTCATGCCGATAAGCGTGAAGACGTTGTGTCCGGTCAGGACGATGTCGACGATCTGCTGTCCAGCCTTGGTTTTTAGGGAGCACGTTTAATGAGCTTCGGCGCCGATGAAGAAATCCTTCAGGATTTCCTGGTAGAAGCCGGGGAAATTCTTGAGTTGTTGTCCGAGCAATTGGTCGAGCTGGAAAGCCGACCGGATGATGCCGACCTGCTCAATGCGATTTTCCGCGGTTTTCACACTGTAAAAGGGGGCGCCGGCTTCCTCCAGCTCAATGAGCTGGTGGAGTGCTGCCACATTGCCGAGAACGTCTTCGACATCCTGCGCAAAGGTGAGCGCAGGGTCGACGCCGAGCTGATGGACGTGGTTCTGGAAGCGCTGGATTCGGTCAACAGCATGTTCGGCCAGGTGCGCGAACGCACCGAGGTGACCCCGGCTTCCCGCGAGTTGCTGGCAGCGCTGTCGCGTCTGGCCGAGCCGGGTGCGGCGCCGGCGCCTGCCGCGGTGGTCGAGCCTGAGCCAGCGGTGGTCGAGGAAGACATCACCGACACCGAGTTCGAACAACTGCTCGACTCGCTCGATGCGGTCAAGGCCGAGGCCGAGGCTGCTGAACAACCGCAGCCAGGTGCAGCCAGCGCCGAGTCGGATGAAATCACCGACGCCGAATTCGAATCTCTGCTCGATCAACTGCACGGCAAGGGCCAGTTCTCGGTCGAGGCGGCCACGGTCGCTCCCGAGGCTGTCGTGCCAGCGCCAGCCGGTGACGAGATTACCGACGACGAATTCGAAGCATTGCTCGACCAGTTGCATGGCAAGGGCACCTTCGCTGCCGATGCGCTGCCGACTGCTGCGGTTGCCGAGGCTGCAGCCAGCCCCGCGCCGGCTGCCAGCGGCGACGAAATCAGCGAGCACGAGTTCGAAGCGCTGCTCGATGAGCTGCACGGCAAAGGCAAGTTCTCGACCGACGCTGCCGAAGCGGCTGCTGTGGCCGTTGCGCCGGCAGCAGCCAAGGCTGAGGTGAAAGCTGCGCCCAAGCCTGCTGCACCCGCAGCAGCTGCCAAGCCTGCGCCAGCGGCCCCGGCACGTGCGCCAGCGCCAGCAGCGCCCGCAGAAAAGCACGCCAGCGAAGCCGAGACGACCGTACGCGTCGACACCGCGCGGCTGGATGAGATCATGAACATGGTTGGCGAGCTGGTGCTGGTGCGTAACCGGCTGGTGCGCCTGGGCCTGAACAGCGGCGACGAAGCCATGTCCAAGGCTGTGTCCAACCTCGATGTGGTCACGGCCGACCTGCAGACTGCGGTGATGAAGACCCGCATGCAGCCGATCAAGAAAGTCTTCGGGCGGTTCCCGCGACTGGTTCGCGACCTTGCCCGCCAGCTCAAGAAGGAAATCAACCTGGAGCTGGTCGGCGAAGAAACCGACCTCGACAAGAACCTTGTCGAGGCTCTGGCCGACCCGTTGGTCCACTTGGTGCGCAACGCGGTCGACCACGGCATCGAAATGCCCGACGAGCGCGACGCCTCAGGCAAGGCTCGCACCGGCAAGGTGGTGCTGTCGGCCGAACAGGAAGGCGACCATATCCTGCTGTCGATCTCGGACGACGGCAAAGGCATGGACCCCAACGTGCTGCGTGCCAAGGCCGTGGAAAAAGGCCTGATGGACAAGGACGCCGCCGAGCGCCTGAGCGAATCGGACTGCTACAACCTGATCTTTGCCCCGGGCTTCTCGACCAAGACCGAGATTTCCGACGTGTCCGGCCGCGGCGTCGGCATGGACGTGGTGAAAACCAAGATTTCCCAGCTCAACGGCTCGATCAACATCTACTCGGCCAAGGGCCAGGGTTCGAAGATCGTCATCAAGGTGCCGCTGACCCTGGCGATCATGCCGACCCTGATGGTGATGCTGGCCAACCAGGCGTTTGCCTTCCCGCTGGTCAACGTCAACGAGATCTTCCACCTCGACCTGTCGCGCACCAATGTCGTCGACGGCCAGGAAGTGGTCATCGTCCGCGACAAGGCGCTGCCGCTGTTCTACCTCAAGCGCTGGCTGGTCCAGGGCCAGGTGCATGAAGAGCAGCACGAGGGCCATGTGGTGATCCTCTCGGTCGGCACCCAGCGCATCGGCTTTGTGGTCGACCAGCTGGTGGGCCAGGAAGAAGTGGTGATCAAGCCGCTGGGCAAGATGCTGCAGGGCACCCCGGGCATGTCTGGCGCGACGATCACTGGCGATGGCCGGATTGCGTTGATCCTCGACGTCCCGAGCATGCTCAAGCGTTACGCCGCCAAGCGTTATTGATTTTCGGTGGCGCAGCCTCGCGGTTGCGCCATCTAATGGAGTGTTTATGGCAGTCAAGGTCCTGGTGGTGGATGATTCCGGTTTCTTCCGCCGGCGCGTTTCGGAAATTCTCTCGTCCGACCCGACAATCCAGGTTGTGGGTACCGCGACCAATGGCAAGGAAGCAATCGACCAGGCGCTGTCGCTCAAGCCCGATGTCATCACCATGGACTATGAAATGCCCATGATGGACGGCATCACTGCGGTGCGGCACATCATGCAGCGATGCCCGACGCCGGTGTTGATGTTCTCGTCGCTGACCCATGAAGGCGCCCGGGTAACCCTCGACGCGCTGGATGCCGGGGCGGTCGACTACCTGCCGAAAAACTTCGAAGACATTTCGCGTAACCCAGAAAAGGTCAAACAGATGCTCTGCGAGAAGGTACATACCATCTCGCGCAGCAACCGCCGCCTGAGCAGCTATGCCGCACCGGCGCCCGCGCCAGCCGCGAGCAGCCCTGCACCGGCCAGCAGCCTTGGCCACACACCTGCAGCGCGCACTCCGACGCCTGCTCCCGTGCGTAGCCCGGCAGCGCCTGCTGCGGCGCATTCGCCGGCGCCCAAGCGCAAGCCCTACAAGCTGGTTGCGATCGGCACCTCGACCGGTGGCCCGGTTGCGCTGCAGCGTGTCCTGACGCAACTGCCCGCCAGCTTCCCGGCACCGATCGTGTTGATCCAGCACATGCCCGCGGCGTTCACCAAGGCTTTTGCCGAACGCCTCGACAAGCTCTGCCGGATCAACGTCAAGGAAGCCGAAGACGGCGACATGCTGCGTCCAGGTCTGGCGCTGCTGGCGCCTGGTGGCAAGCAGATGATGGTCGATGGCCGCGGCATGGTGAAAATCCTGCCGGGCGACGAGCGCCTCAACTACAAACCATGTGTGGATATCACCTTCGGCTCGGCGGCCAAGTCCTACGGTGACAAGGTCCTGTCGGTAGTACTTACCGGCATGGGCGCGGATGGCCGTGAAGGTGCGCGCCTGCTCAAGCAGGGCGGTAGCACGGTGTGGGCGCAGGACGAAGCCAGCTGCGTGATCTATGGCATGCCCATGGCCATCGTCAAGGCCAACCTGGCCGACGCGGTGTACAGTCTCGACGATATAGGCAGGCACCTGGTCGAGGCCTGCGTCTGATGGACGTACTCAGCCTGATCGGCCTGATCCTGGCCTTCGTCGCCATTGTCGGTGGCAACTTCCTCGAGGGCGGGCATGTCGGTGCGCTGCTCAACGCGCCAGCTGCGTTGATCGTGCTCGGCGGCACCCTCGGCGCGGCCATGCTGCAGGCACCGCTGCCGTCGTTCAAGCGTGCGCTGCAGATTGCTCGCTGGATCATCTTCCCGCCGCGGGTCGACCTGGCAGGTGGTATCGATCGGGTAGTCAATTGGAGCCTGACCGCACGCAAGGAGGGCCTGCTCGGCCTGGAAGGCGTGGCTGACGGCGAGCCTGATCCGTATGCGCGCAAGGGCTTGCAACTGCTGGTCGACGGCGCCGAGCCGGAGGCTATCCGGAGCATCCTCGAGGTGGATTTCCTGACCCAGGAAAGCCGCGATATCCAGGCGGCAAAAGTGTTCGAAAGCATGGGCGGCTATGCGCCGACCATCGGCATCATCGGTGCTGTGATGGGCCTGATCCATGTCATGGGCAACCTGGCCGACCCGTCCCAACTGGGCAACGGCATCGCCGTGGCGTTTGTCGCCACCATCTATGGCGTGGCCAGTGCCAACCTGATCCTGCTGCCGGTCGCCAACAAGCTCAAAGCCATCGTCATGCGTCAGTCACGCTACCGCGAGATGCTCCTCGAAGGCCTGCTGTCGATCGCCGAAGGCGAAAACCCACGCTCGATCGAGCTGAAGCTGCAAGGCTTCATGGAGTAAGCCATGCGTCGCCGTCGCCATACCGAAGAACCCGAGAATCACGAGCGCTGGCTGGTGTCGTACGCCGACTTCATCACGCTGCTGTTTGCTTTTTTCGTGGTCATGTATTCGATCTCTTCGATCAACGAGGGCAAGTACAAGGTCGTCTCGCAGGCCTTGCTCGGCGTGTTCAATGACCCTGAGCGGGCCATGCGGGCCATCCCGATCGGCGAAGAACAGCCGCTCAGCATCAAGCCAGCCGAGCCGTTGATCAAAGACAGCGAGCAGACCGATGCGGGCCTCGGCCAGACCAGCGCCGACCCGCTGCAGACCATCAGCGATGATGTGCGCAGCGCTTTCGGCGATTTGATCAGCTCCAACCAGATGACCGTGCGCGGCAACGAACTGTGGGTCGAGGTTGAGCTCAATTCGGCGCTGTTGTTTGGCAGTGGCGATGCCATGCCCAGCGACGCTGCATTCGCGATCATCGAGAAGGTGGCGAATATCCTCAAGCCGTTCGCCAACCCGGTGCACGTCGAGGGCTTTACCGACAACCTGCCGATCCGCACTGCGCAGTACCCGACCAACTGGGAACTGTCGGCCTCGCGTGCGGCCAGTATCGTCCGCCTGTTGGCCATGAACGGCGTCAATCCCGGGCGCATGGCCTCGGTCGGCTATGGCGAGTATCAACCGGTCGCCAGCAACGATACGGCCGAAGGCCGTGCGCGCAATCGACGGGTCGTGCTGGTGATTTCGCGCAACCTGGAAGTACGCCGCAGCCTGACCGCAACCGGCAGCGCCAATGCGACCCCAGATGCGGCGATGCGCCGTGCTGGCACACAAAGTGCACCGCCAAGCGCAGTAGCGGCGGGAGGGGGCTAGCCCCGTCAAATCCCCGTCACAGAATTTCACACCGTTCCCGGGAGGGCAGGCGGCCATACCGGGAGGAAGCAGCGCACCATGAGAGTCTGGGCAGTAGCCAATCAAAAAGGTGGCGTCGGCAAGACCACCACAACCATCGCCCTGGCCGGCTTGCTGGCCGATGCGGGCAAGCGCGTGGTCGTTGTCGATCTCGACCCGCACGGCTCTATGACCAGCTATTTCGGGCATAACCCGGATGCGCTGGAGCACAGCTGCTACGACCTGTTCCTGCACAAGGGCACGGTGCCCGAGGGCTTGCCGGGGCAGTTGCTGCTGCCGACCAGCCACGAACGTATCTCCCTGCTGCCGTCGAGCACAGCGCTGGCGGTGCTCGAGCGGCAGTCGCCGGGCCAGAGTGGCCTGGGCCTGGTGATCGCCAAGAGTCTGGCGCAGCTGTGGCAGGATTTCGACTTTGCCCTGATCGACAGCCCGCCGTTGCTCGGCGTGCTGATGGTTAACGCGTTGGCTGCCAGCCAGCAGTTGGTGATCCCGGTGCAGACCGAGTTCCTCGCCGTCAAAGGCCTGGAGCGCATGGTCGGCACCTTGGCGATGATCAACCGCTCGCGCAAGCAGGCGCTGCCGTATCAGATCGTGCCGACCCTGTTCGACCGTCGCACCCAGGCATCACTGGGCACCCTCAAGGTGCTGCGTGATACCTATGCCGACAGCGTCTGGCAGGGCTATATCCCGGTCGACACGCGCCTGCGCGATGCCAGCCGGGCCGGGGTCACGCCATCGCAGTTCGATGGCAAGAGCCGCGGCGTTGTGGCCTATCGGGCCTTGCTCAAACATATGCTCACCTACAAACCCGCATTGCAGGTGGCCTGATGAAACACGCGCAACAGCTTGCCAGCAAACCGCAACTGGCCTTGCAGAGTTACCTCGATGGCCTGTTGCAGGAGGCTACCGAGCCGTTCGACCTTGACCTGCCAGTGGTAGTGGTCGACGAGGCGCCAAGCAGCGACTTCGAAGCCGCCGTGCGCGAAGAGCAGGCACGTGATGCCCAGCGCAAGTCTGCTGTTGTCGACGTAGCTGGCGCCAGGCCGTTTGCCGAGCCGCAGGCCAAGCTGCTGCCGACCGTGCTGGCCCCCGCTGTGGCAGCGCCAGAACCGCTGCTCAGCGTTGTCGAGACTACGGTGGTGGCCGAGGCGAGCATTCCGTTGCTGACCGAGGTCGAAGCGCCTGAGCCGGCCGCGCCGCTGGTCGAAGTGCACTTGCCGGCAGCCAATGTGCCGACGCCGCCTACGACCAGCGATGGTCGTCCGGCCTGGGCCGCGGAGCCGTTCGAATGCCTGTTGTTCGATGTAGCCGGGCTGACCCTCGCGGTGCCGCTGGTGTGCCTGGGCTCGATCTACACCCTGGCCGGGCAGGAGCTGACCCCACTGTTCGGTCAGCCGGACTGGTTCCTGGGCATCCTCACCTGCCAGGCGGGCAACCTCAAGGTACTCGATACGGCGCGTTGGGTGATGCCCGATCGCTACCGCGACGACTTCCGCCAGGGCTTGCAGTACGTGATTTCGGTGCAGGGCTACGAATGGGGGCTGGCGGTGCACCAGGTCAGCCGCTCGTTGCGCCTGGACCCCAACGAGATCAAGTGGCGTAGTCAGCGCGGGCAGCGGCCCTGGCTGGCTGGCACGGTCATCGAACACATGTGTGCGTTGCTCGACGTCGCTGAACTGGCCGAGTTGATCGCCAGCGGCGCCGTCAAGCAGATGCACGCCAAACACCAATAATTCGCGGCCACGGCCGCACCGAGCACACCGCCGCTGGCGGCATTTGAGGGTAGGGGAATGAAAAAGTCGTCCGCACAGGGTTCTGAAGATCCGATTCTGCAGTGGGTTACCTTCCGTCTGGACAACGAGTCCTACGGCATCAACGTCATGCAGGTGCAGGAAGTTCTGCGTTACACCGAGATCGCGCCAGTGCCGGGTGCGCCGAGCTATGTGCTGGGCATCATCAACCTGCGCGGCAACGTCGTCACCGTGATCGACACCCGCCAGCGCTTTGGCCTGGTGCCGACCGAGGTCACCGACAATACTCGTGTGGTGATCATCGAAGCCGACAAGCAAGTGGTCGGCATTCTGGTCGACAGCGTTGCCGAAGTGGTTTACCTGCGTCAGTCGGAAATCGAAACCGCGCCGAACGTGGGTAACGAAGAGTCGGCCAAGTTCATCCAGGGCGTGTGCAACAAGAACGGCGAGCTGTTGATCCTGGTCGAGCTGGACAAGATGATGACCGAGGAAGAATGGTCAGAGCTGGAGAATATCTGAGTTGATTTTCGAAGCTGCTGTCATCTTCCTGGCGCTGCTTTGGGCGCTGAGCCTGTGGTTTTTTCTCAACTACAGCAAGCGCCAGCGTGAGCTGGCTGCGCAACAGGCTCAAGGTGACGCCGTGCGTGACCAGCGCATCAAGGAGCTGGCCAAGCGGGTGGACGATTACCAGAACGGCACGGTGCGCATGGGCGAGGCGATCCATGAATTGCGCGCTGTGGTCGCGCCGTTGCCGGACAAGCTGCAACAACTGGAGCAGCGCGATCCCAATGATGTGACCTTTTCCCAGGCGGCCAAGCTGGTGGGGATGGGCGCCAGCGTCGAGGAACTGACCCAGACCTGTGGCCTGACCCAGGCCGAGGCGCAGTTGATGACCAAGCTGCACCGCAGCGAGTGAGCTGGATAAAGGCGACCTCAAGTCATAAGACTGCGTCGCCTGGTCTGGGGCTGCTTTGCAGCCCTTCGCGGGCAAGCCCGCTCCCACAGGGATAGCGCGTATTTGCAAAGCGACGCGGTCCCTGTGGGAGCGGGCTTGCCCGCGAAGGGCCGCAAAGCGGCCCCAGCTTCTTGACTGACTGGCACTGACCTGCGGCCTCAGTAGTTCAGAACGTCTACCTTCCCCACGACGGCGTGAACTACAGGGGGCAGGTGAGCTTTGAAAGCTGCTACAACTTGGTCTTTGTGCTTGCGCTTGAAAAACACGTAGAGGCTTCCGGTGGTCATGAAAGCGGAGCCCTCTTCCGACACGCTGAAACCCACCTCAACCATATTTCTATTGGTTGCAATCGTTGTCGTTGTCAGCTCTGTCCATTGAAAAAAACGATTATGGTATCGAGTGTGCAGTGCTTGATAACTTTTCGAATTTGCCATGCACAGGTGCGTCAATGCCATACCGCCAGGGCCGATAAAAAGTGGGGTCACGGGTTGCCATGAAGCCTATGCCAATTAGAGTGCGGGTGATAAGGCCCTTTCGCGACACAAGGCCGTTCCTGCAAGGGGGCGTCGTTTTGGGGAAACGGTGCTTGTTGGCGCGGCCTGGAGAGCAGCTCGTCAGGGCTTGGCCCAGGCGTTGAAGCCACCTATCCGTGCCACCCGGTCAAGCGGCAGCAATTGGCGGCGGATCGCCTTGTAGTGCTCAAGGTTGACGAAGCGCCATGAGTTCAGCCGGCGAAAGCAATACAGGTTGTTGACCTGCCGCATCACTCGCAGCAGGGGCAGGTGACGTTCGGCTACCTCGGTCAACAGCGCCGGGCCTGTCAGGCGGCTGAGGGTGCTGGCATAGCGATAGAACGCTTCTGGGTCGCTCGCCAGGGTGGGCCGGGTGTCATAGAACGCGGGCTCGGCGAGGTAGCGGCTGTGCATTTCCTGAAGAATCGCCTTGAGCGTCGGATTACCCGGATGGCTGCCAATCAGGCTGCTGTTGTACAAGCAGTTCATCCCCATCTTTTCATTGGATACCGGCGGATACAGCAGCAGGCCGTCGTCGGTGGTCGCCAGCGGCACCTCATCCAGGGCTTCGCCTGGCGTTTCCAGTGAAGGATCGAGCAGCATGTGGGGGATTTCCCCAGGCATCAGCAGGGTGTCATCGATATCCATGTACAAGCCGCCTTCCTGCTCAAGCAAGGCAAAACGCAGCACATCCGAGGCCGAGGCGAAGTTGCCTGCGGTCCCGCCCTTGCCGTCAATGGCCGCGGCGTACTGACTGAAGTTCTGGTGGTTGCGAAAACCTGCGTAGAACGGCTGTTCTTCCAACGGCAACACCGTCACCCCGGGTGCCCGTTCGGTCAGCAGCCGGAGGTTTTCCTCGAAGGCGGTCGGGGTGGTCTTGGACAGGTAGAGGCGAAAGCTGTACTGACTGCCCGCGAGCCGCTCGGCATTGGTGGCGATATTGGCTATCAGCTCTTGGCTGAGCACTCTGTCGCCCACCCAGACACTGAGTATCTGCTTGGGGATCGGACGCAGGGTTTCACTGGGCAATTCCGGGAGTGCCAGTGGCAGCTGCAGGTCAACCCCCAACGCCCGCAGGCTGCTCATGCGCATCGCGTCGGTGACGGGGCGGGAGCCGATGTCCACCTCGACCAGGTTGAGCGAGTCCGGCGTTGCCGTGTAGTAGGTGGGTTCAACCTCATTGAGGTCATGTTCGGTGATGAACGCATCCGCTTCGATGTCGTAGACCATCTCTGCCTGATAACCGCCGATCATGCCCGTGAGCAGGTCGGGTGTACCGTCGTAGCGGGGTGTCCTGATGATCGCGCCGGCGATGCCAGGGTCGCCGTCGGGCAGCGGTGCAATCGGCTCGGGGAAGTGGAAGTACTCGGCTATATCGACCGCTGGCAGATGCGGCGGGCCAGTCGGGCTCAAGCGATAGCCCAGTTGCTCGTTGACCCGGCTGGGCAGGACGAAGCGGTCTTGCTTGAAGCGCAGCAGCACCGGTGTTTTGGACAGTCCGGCGGTGATCAGTGGGGCCGCATTGAGCAGGCCGAAGGCTGTGGTGGCGACGCCGTCGGCCTTGTCTTGCGCGGTTTTGCCGTGGATCGCCTGGTCCAGGCCCAGACCGAACTGGGCGACGCCGCCGAGGGCGAAGATCGGCGCCAGCTCCGGCACCACCAGCGCCAGCGGTGCCAGCAGGTTGATCGCCGAGTTGAGGTAGCCGCGCCACTTGGCCTTGGTCACTTCGCTGTCGCCCGTGATGACGTAATCGGCGTCCTGGTAGCTGCGCCGCTTGTGGCGCTTGGCCAGGGCGAGGAACAGGTCGCCGTCGATCAGCGGGCTGTAGTCCTTGGCCTTGTAGTTGATGTAGTCCCCCGGTGCCCAGATGCCTTCGGTGGTGAAGCCGGGGCGATTGCTGTCCAGGTGACAAGGCTTGGGGTAGCTGCCCAGGCCACACAGGGCCGTGTGCAGGCCGCTGTAGCTCAACCCGTCCTCGCGGTCGGCGAGGGTGAAGTGCGCCTGCAGCGCGTCGCGGGTTAGTGGCGAGCGGCACTGTTTGGCGAACCAGTCGAGCATCGGCTGTTTGTCGCTGAATTCATGCAGCGGCGAAGCGTTGCCGGGGACGTAGAGGATCGTCAGGCCGCTGACGACATCGCGCAGGCACAGCAGGTCGGTGGAGGGGTAGCCATAGACGTTCAGCAACCTGGCCTGGACCCTGGGTCGGCCACTGGCTTTGCCTGAGCCGGTGGGCATCGGCGGTGTGGCCAGCAGGCCACAGGCCTGCCAGACCAGCCGCCTGCCCGCGTCGCTGAGGCTGGCTTCACTGACTTGCCTGTTGCACGCGGCGAGCAGGTTGATCTTTGCCCCGACACGGTAGCTTTCGAGATTAGCGTCCCAGTAGCGGTCGAGCATCGCTTTGTAGTGCGCGTGGAAGTCGAGGTTCCAGATGAACGACTGGAAGGCCTCGGCCGACAACGGCACATGGGTGTCTGCGCTGTATTCTCCGCTGTCGGTCTGGCGGAACAGGCCGTTGAAGATCGCGTAGGGGTCGCCATAGTGGATCAGGCCCTGACCGCGCAGATGGTCGACGATGGTCAGCGGGCCTTCAGGAAAGCGCCCGGCCCACGGCGCGCCGAGGGCGGCGCCGACCAGGTTGTTGCTCGACTCGCCTTGCCAGTTGGCCAACACCGCCTGGGTCAGGCTCATCTTCTGCGTGACCACCCCGACCCAACCACGCGTCTGGTTGAACTGGTAGTGCAGGGTCACGGCGTCGGTCGTGTCCGGATCCAGCGCCAGGTTCTGAGCTTTGGCCCATTGGCGCACGGCCTCGGCCGCCGCTCGGTCCGGCCGCGGAAAGTCGGCGAGGTGGTCGCGTACGTATTGCACACCCTTGGCATTCACGTAGGAGTTGGTCATGCAGGTCACCTTGTGGTGGGGGGTAAGGCCGGTAAGGGTGGCCTGGCCCGGGCACCTTGTGGGGCTATTTAATTAGCCCCTGGGTGGTTTCTGCCCGCAGTGCGAGCCCGGCAGAAACCCGGTAGGCGCGGGTTGGCGGCGGGCTCAGTGTTCCCACCAGCTGTGCGCTTGGCCCATCTGGAAGGCCTGGCCGAGGGGAACATGCTCGTGCAGCGTGCGGGTGAACCCGCGCAGATTGATCACGCGATGGACGTCATGCAGTGGGGCGACCAGCAGGTTGCACAGTTCGCGCAGCTGGCTGAGCCAGGGCAGCCGCTGGTCGATCACCTGATTGAGCACGCCCGGCCCGGTGAGCAGGTTCAGCCGTCGCGCATAGGCGGCGATGGCCGGGCCACTGTCTGCCCTTGCCGGGCGACGGCTGTAGAAGGTCGGGTCGAGCTGGTAGCGGTGCAGGATCTCTTCGGAAATGGCCTCCAGGGTCGGGTTGCCGGGATGGCTGCCGATCATGCTGCTGTTGAACTTGATGTACATGCCCATCTGGTCATTGGACACCGGCGGTGCCAGCAACAGGCCATCCGAGGTGGTCCTGAGTGGCTGGCGCAGCAGGGGAAGCGTCTGCCGGTCCGGTCTGGCGGCCAGCAGCAACCGGTCATCGGCATCCAGGTAGATGCCGCCCAGGTGGCTGAGCAGCCGATAGCGCAAGATGTCGCAGGCCGAGCTGAAGTTGGTGGCTACGCCGCCGTTGCCGTCGATTGCGGCCTGGTACTGGGCGAAGTACTTCGAGCGGGCAAATGCCTGGAAGAACGCCTGCTCCTCGAGCGGTGAGACGCTTAGGCCAGGCGCCCTTTCGGCCAATACGGCGAGGTTGTGCTGATAGGCGTCGCGGTCCAGAGCCGACAGAAACAGCTGGTAGCGGTAGTCGCTGTCAGCCAAGGCCTGGGCGTTGTGCGCCAGCGCATCGAGAAATGTCGGCCCGATGGTCCGGTCGCCGACCCAGAGGCTGGAGATCACCCGCGCAATGGGGGTGGTGGCCAGGGCGTCATAGCGGGCGAGATCGATCGGCAGTTGCACCTCGATGCCCAGCGCCTGCAGAGTGGCCATGCGCTGCCGATCGCTGACCGGGTGGCTGAGATCGGCCAGCCTGACCAAGGTGCTGCGGTTGCTGACGATCCAGCGCGGCGGATCCGCCAACCGCGCCTCTTCGACCTTGATGAAGCTGTCGCTGGCCAACTCGTACTCCATCCATTTGCTGGTGGCCTTGCCGTTGTCGTCGAACCAGCCCATGAAGCGCACTTGCAGGTTGTGGTCGATGCGTGTGGCCAGGGCGCTGATCTGCGAGGAGGGCATGATCGGCGCTTCGCGGAAGGCACTCTCCGCCGGCGCCAGCTCGAACGCTTCGGCCTGCTCGACCTGCGGGCTGCCGGCGGTGAGCAGGGCGCGCAGCCTGGGCGGGGTGACGAAGCCGGGCCGGTACCAGCGGAACACCTGCGCCGGGTCGGCCGCCAGTCGGCCGGCCACGGGCAGGGCATTGAGCAGGCCGAACACCTCGGTGCCGACGGCGCTGGCCTTGTCTTCCAGCGTCTTGCCGTTGAGCAGTTGGTCCATGCCCAGCGCGAACTGGCTCAGCCCGCCCGTCAGCAGCACCGGGATCAGCTCCGGCACGACCATCGCCAACGGGCTGAGGATGACCATTGCCGCATTCAGGTAGCTGGTCCAGCGCGCCTTGTCGATCTGATGGTTGGTGGTGATCTGGCTGTCGGCATCCGCATAGCTGCGCTGCTTCTGTCGCTCTGCCAGGTAGGCGAACAGGTCGCCCGTGAGGATCGGGCTGTACGTCTCGGCGCGGTAGTTGACCATCTCGTGCGCCACCCAGAAGCCACTGGTTGCGAAGCCATCGTGGTTGACCGCGAAGCGGTGCGGTTTGGGGTACAGGCCCAGGCCCTTGAGCGCGGTACGCAAACCGCTGTAGTCGAGGCCGTCGGGCCAGTCGGCGGGGGTGAAGTAGGCTTGCAGTGCGACGCGCCTGGCCGCGTCCTGGCATTGCTCGGCAAACCACCGCTGCATGGCCGCCTGATCGGCAAATTCATGCAAGGGCGAGGCGTTGCCCGGCAGGTAGAGCAGGGTGAACCCGCTGTCGGCGTCGCTCAGGCAGAGGATCGAGGTCGAGGTGTAGCCGTAGACATTCAGCATCCATCGCTGCAAGCCGGGCGCCTGGGTGCGGCTCAGGCCCGCCGCCTGCCAGGCCAGGCGCCGTCCCTGGTCGCTGAGGCTGCCCTCCAGCACCTGGCGATTGCACGCCGCGATGAAACTGATCTTCAGCGCGCGTTGGTAATGGGCCAGGCGCGCTTCCCAGAAGCGGTCGAGGCTGGCCCGGTACAGGTGGTGGAAGTGCAGGCCCCAGATGAAGCCCTGAAAGTCTTCGGCCCTCACCGCCAGCCGGGTCTGCGGGCCATAGACCTGCGGGCTGGTGCGCCGATAGAGGCCATTGAAGATCTGGTACGCCGAGGCATTGGAGAACACGCCTACGGGTTCCAGGCGCTCGACCAGGGTCACCGCGCCTTGCGGCGGCAGCCCGGCCCAGTTGCCGAAGTGGAAGTTGCCATAGCCGGTGCTGGGCTCGCCCTGCCAGTTGCCGAGCAGCGCTTCGACCAGGGACATTGCCTGCGTGACGATGGCGTTTACGCGAAAGTGTCGGCGACCTTCGCCCAGCGGTTCGTGCTGGTAGTGCAGCGTGACCACCTCGATATCGGCCGGCGCCTGCTCGATGCCGCGGGCGCGCAGCCACTGGGTCAGCTGTTCGCTGGCGAGGGTGTCGGGGCGTGGGAAGTCGATGAGCGCTTCGCGCGGCAGGTGCAGGTTTTCGTTGGGAATGTAGGGCATGGGCCGATCCTGTGCAGGTGAGTCGCACAGGATCGGCGGCCGTGGTGGCGGCTGGGCGTTACTTACTGCTGGAGTTCGGTGGCAGGCGCAGCAGTTCGGGCGTGATGTCGCGAGGGGTGGCGGGCGCGTCGTTGAAGCCTGGGGGCAGCTTGCCGCGCAATTGCCAGGCGAAGGCGATGATTTCGGCAATCGTCAGGTACAGCGCTTCGGGGATCTGCTCGCCCAGTTCCAGGCGTGCCAGCAGGCGCACCAGTTCGGCGTTCTCGTAGATGGGCACGTCGTGCTCGCGGGCAATCGCCAGGATCGCCTCAGCCAGCTCATCGTCACCTTTTGCGCTCAATGTCGGTGCCTGTTGGCCGTCATAGCTCAGGGCAATGGCCTGACGTGATTGCTTGTCACTCATGCGGTCTCATCCACCCAGCGTTGTTCGACACGTGTTTTCGGACCTTGTGGCGGCGTGCCAGTGTGGCATTGCAGGTCACCGACTTCGAGACCGCGATCAAGCAGGCGTGTGCGCAAGCTGCCCAGTTGGCTGTCGATCAATTGCGCGGTCTGCGCAAGCTCCGCCCACAATTGCCCGGACAAGCGGCCCTGACTGAGCTGCGCCTGCACCTGCAACGGGCCGAGCGGCGGCAGGTCGAAGGCCAGCTCGATGCGCCACAACGACTCGAGCGGATCGCGTTGCTCGCGCTGGCCGTCAGCCTGTTGCTGCGGGGTTTCTTCGCGCTGCAGCTTGGCTTGCAAAGGGATGAACTCCTGGCCGTGGCGGATCGGGATTTCGGCCTGCCAGGTGGTCTGCAGGTTACCGTTTTCGCTCACACCGGTCTGTTGCAGGCTGCTCAGGGCGTGGCTCTGCAAGCGCGACACGGCAGCCGCAGCCAGACGCAGCAGTTGCTCCAGATCGCCTTCCTGCTCCAGGCTCTGCAGCAACCGTGACGGTAGCGGGAAACTGCCTGGTTGCGGTCGGGGGCTGACCCGGTCAAGCATGCCCAGTGCACTGCGGGCGAAGCCGGGCATCACCTGCGCCAAAGTATTGGCAACAACGGTGGGGTTGCTCATGGGGTTGGCGGCGTTCGGCAGCGCCTGCGCAACCAGCCTGATCAACTGCGCTTTGAGGTCTGGGGCGATACCCGCAGGCAAACCGGCCAACAGCTTCGCCTCAAGAAAACCACCACTGTTACTCAATGCCTGCGCCACGCCTTTGGGATCGCTGAGCTGGCGCGCATCCGGCAGGCTGGCCAGCAGGCGCTCGGCGCTGGCGCGCAGTAGGCTGCCCGTGTCGGGATCGCTGGCGAGCTGCTGCAATGCGCTGAGCACACCGGGCAGCGAAGCTTGCCGAGCCTGCTGGTTGGCCAGTTGCTGGCTGATCAGCAACTGATCCTGACGCCCGCTCAACGGCACGAAGCGCAGTGACTGGTCGCCCTGCACCAAAGCGCTGAGCAGGCTGCCCACCGGCAACGGGCGCGGGCTGTCGATACTCAGGGTGGCGCCGGCCTGGCTGCTGTTGAGCAGGCTGACCAACGCGCGAAAACTGGCAGTTTCACCGGGGTTGACTGGCAATGCCTGGTTGCTCAGGACCTTGCCCTGCAGCAGGGTACCGATCGGCACCTGGCTGGTGTCGAGGCGGGTGAGGGTGCTGACATTGTTGGCGTTGGCTTGCTGCACCATGACTGCCAGGCGATTGCTGTCGGCCTGGCTCAGCAGCAGCTGGCTGCCCGGAGCCAATGGTTGGCTGGCGGTGGTCTGGACCTGGGTCTGAGTACCGTTGGCGGCAGTCAGGCGCAGCAGCAACTGGAAGTCGACGCCAAGCTGGCGCAGCGACATGACCTCGGCCTTGGCAGTCTCGCCGGGCGCGATCAGCCCGGGCTGCGGTTGCAGCAGGCGCAGCAGTTCGCCGGTCATGGCAGCTTTGGCTGCCTGCGGGGCGATTGCGCTTTGTGCGCCGAGACTATTGATTTCAGTCATGATTGTATACAACCTGTCGAAGCAGCCCTCTTGGCAGCGCGGCGGCGCGTGTAATAATGCCGGCCACGCCGCCCACCACTGTCAGTATAACGGCAGGCCAGGGGGCGACTTGAGACTCAGGCTCCACACAGAATAAGGCGGTACCGTGACCCTTGACCTTCGAGCCACCGGCCTGGCGTGCGAGCGCGACTGGCGCCTGCTGTTTGAACACCTGGATTTTCAGCTGGGCCCAGGCGACATGCTGCAGATCAGCGGCCCCAACGGCAGCGGCAAAACCAGCCTGCTGCGGCTGTTGGCCGGGCTGATGCAGCCCACCGCCGGGCAGATCCAGCTCAATGGCCAGCCGTTGGCCGAGCAGCCGCAGGCACTGGCCAGCATCCTGCTGTGGATCGGTCATGCGGCGGGTATCAAGGATTTGCTCACGGCCGAAGAGAACCTCGCCTGGCTCTGCGCGCTGCATCAGCCGGCCAGTGTCGAGGCGATCTGGCAGGCCCTGGCTGCAGTCGGCCTGCGCGGTTTTGAAGATGTGCCCTGCCACACCCTGTCCGCCGGCCAGCAGCGGCGGGTGGCGCTGGCGCGGCTGTACCTGGCCGGGCCGCCACTGTGGATTCTCGATGAGCCGTTCACCGCCCTCGACAAACAGGGCGTTGCGCAGCTTGAAGCGCACCTGGCCGCGCACTGCGAGGCGGGCGGCACAGTGGTGTTGACCACGCACCACAGTCTCACGCTCAAGCCTGCCGGCTATCGTGAACTGAATGTGGGGCAGTGGGCCGCATGAGTGTATTCGTCCTGTTGTTGCGCCGCGAAGCGCGCCTGCTGTTCCGCCGCCCGGCCGAGCTGGCCAACCCGTTGGTGTTTTTCGCCATTGTGGTGGCGTTGTTCCCCCTTGCCGTCGGCCCCGAGACGCAATTGTTGCAAACCTTGTCGCCTGGCCTGGTCTGGGTAGCCGCGCTGCTTGCGGTACTGCTGTCGTTGGACGGCTTGTTTCGCAGCGATTTTGAAGACGGCTCGCTGGAGCAATGGGTGCTGTCGCCGCATCCACTGGCGTTGTTGGTGCTGGCCAAGGTGCTGGCGCATTGGATCTTTTCCGGGCTGGCGCTGGTATTGTTGGCGCCGCTGCTGGCGCTGATGCTGGGCCTGCCGTCGAGCTGCCTGCCAGTGCTGCTGGCCTCGCTGCTGCTGGGCACGCCGGTGCTGAGCCTGCTCGGTGCAGTGGGCGCGGCGCTGACCGTGGGCCTCAAACGCGGTGGTTTGTTACTGGCGCTACTGATTTTGCCGTTGTATATCCCAGTATTGATCCTGGGCAGTGGCGCCTTGCAAGCGGCGTTGCAGAATATGCCCGCCACTGGCCACCTGTTGTGGCTGGCCAGCCTGACTGCCCTGGCTGTGACCCTGGCACCCTTTGCGATAGCGGCCGGCCTGAAGATCAGCGTCGGCGAATAACGAGATCTGGGCCTACGGCAGAATGCTCAAGGCCCAGCCAAGACCGGATGTACCTGATGAAAATAAGCTGGACGTGGTTCCACAAGCTCGGCTCGCCCAAATGGTTCTACGCCATCAGCGGGCGCATGCTGCCCTGGCTGACGGTGGCCGCTGTGCTGTTGCTGACAGTCGGCATGGTCTGGGGCCTGGCCTTTGCGCCGCAGGACTATCAGCAGGGCAACAGCTTCCGCATCATCTATATCCATGTGCCGGCGGCCATGCTGGCGCAGTCCTGCTATGTGCTGCTGGCGGTGGCTGGTGTGGTCGGGCTGGTGTGGAAGATGAAGATCGCCGACGTTGCCCTGCAGTGCGCGGCGCCCATCGGCGCCTGGATGACCGCCGTGGCGCTGGTCACCGGGGCCATCTGGGGCAAGCCGACCTGGGGTAGCTGGTGGGTCTGGGATGCGCGCCTAACGTCGATGCTGATCCTGCTTTTTCTGTACTTCGGCATCATTGCGCTGGGCCAGGCGATCAGTAATCGTGACAGCTCGGCCAAGGCTTGTGCGGTGCTGGCGATCGTGGGCGTGATCAACATCCCGATCATCAAGTATTCGGTGGAGTGGTGGAACACCCTGCACCAGGGCGCGACTTTCACCCTCACCGAAAAGCCGGCGATGCCCGCAGAAATGTGGCTGCCGCTGCTGCTCACCGGGCTTGGCTTCTACTGCTTCTTCGGCGCTGTGCTGCTGGTGCGCATGCGCCTCGAGGTGCTCAAGCGCGAGGCCCGCGCCAGCTGGGTTCGTGAAGAAGTGCTGAACAGCCTGGGGCGGAGGGCAGCATCGTGAGTTTTGCCTCGTTCAGCGAGTTTCTCGCCATGGGCCACCACGGCTTGTACGTATGGTCGGCCTACGGCATTTGCCTGGCAGTGCTGGCGCTCAATGTAGCCGCACCACTGTTGGCCCGCCGTCGTTATCTGCAAGAAGAGGCGCGTCGTCTGCGCCGGGAGAACAATCAGTGAATCCGCAGCGCAAGAAACGCCTGTTGCTCATCGGCGCCCTGCTGGTCGGGGTCGGCGTCGCCGTTGGCTTTGCCCTGAGTGCCCTGCAGCAGAACATCAACCTGTTCTACACCCCGACCCAGATCGCCACCGGCGAAGCGCCGCTGGACACGCGCATTCGCGCCGGTGGCATGGTCGAGAAGGGCTCGGTGCAGCGCTCGGCTGACTCGCTCGACGTGCGCTTTGTGGTCACCGACTTCAACAAGTCGGTGCCGATCACCTATCGCGGCATCCTGCCGGACCTGTTCCGTGAAGGGCAGGGCATCGTTGCCTTGGGCAAGCTCAATGCCGATGGCGTGGTGGTGGCGGATGAAGTGCTGGCCAAGCACGATGAAAAGTACATGCCGCCTGAGGTGACCAAAGCACTCAAGGAAAGCGGCCAGGCGGCCAGCGGCGTGGAGCAGAAGCCATGAATGCTGCCCTGATAGTGCCCGAACTGGGTCAGTTGGCGATGATCCTGGCGATCTGTTTCGCCGTGGTTCAGGCCAGCGTGCCGCTGCTCGGCGCCTGGCGCGGCGACAGCCTGTGGATGAGCCTGGCGCGACCTGCCGCCTGGGGACAGTTCGCTTTTCTGGTGTTTGCGTTCGGCTGCCTTACCCATGCGTTCATGACCGACAATTTCTCGGTAGCGTACGTTGCCAGCAACTCCAATACCGCTTTGCCGTGGTACTACAAATTCAGCGCAGTGTGGGGCGCGCATGAAGGCTCGTTGCTGCTGTGGGCATTGATTCTGGGCGGCTGGACCTTCGCCGTGTCGGTGTTCTCGCGCCAGTTGCCACAAGTCATGCTCGCCCGCGTACTGGCGGTGATGGGCATGATCAGCGTGGGCTTCTTGTCCTTCCTGATCGTCACCTCCAACCCATTCCAGCGCCTGTTGCCGCAGGTGCCGGGCAACGGCCGTGACCTCAACCCGTTGCTGCAGGACTTTGGCCTGATCGTCCATCCGCCAATGCTGTACATGGGCTACGTCGGCTTCTCGGTGGCCTTCGCCTTCGCTATCGCCGCCTTGCTCGGTGGCCGCCTGGATGCCGCCTGGGCGCGCTGGTCGCGGCCATGGACCATCGTCGCCTGGGCGTTCCTCGGGGTCGGTATCACCTTGGGCTCGTGGTGGGCGTACTACGAACTTGGTTGGGGCGGCTGGTGGTTCTGGGATCCGGTCGAAAACGCCTCGTTCATGCCCTGGCTGGTGGGCACCGCGCTGATCCACTCGCTGGCCGTCACGGAAAAACGCGGCGTGTTCAAGAGCTGGACGGTATTGCTGGCGATCGCCGCATTCTCGTTGAGCCTGCTCGGCACGTTCCTGGTGCGCTCCGGCGTGCTGACCTCGGTGCACGCCTTTGCCGCCGACCCGGAGCGCGGTGTATTCATCCTGATCTTCCTGCTGTTTGTCGTGGGTGGCTCGCTGACCCTGTTCGCTCTGCGCGCGCCGGTGGTGAAAAGCCAGGTCGGCTTTGCCCTGTGGTCGCGAGAAACCTTGCTGCTGGCCAACAACCTGGTGCTGGTGGTGGCTGCATCGATGATTCTGCTGGGTACGCTGTACCCGCTGGTGCTCGATTCCCTGACCGGGGCCAAACTGTCGGTCGGCCCGCCGTATTTCGATGCGCTGTTCCTGCCGTTGATGGCATTGCTGATGGTGGTGCTCGGGATCGGCGTGCTGGTGCGCTGGAAGGACACGCCGGGCAAATGGCTGGCGGGCATGCTCACACCGGTATTGATTGGCAGCGCAATTCTGGCGCCGATTGCCGGGCTGATTGCCGATGACTTCGACTGGCCGGCGCTGGCGACCTTTGCCCTGGCGGCGTGGGTAGTGCTCGCCGGCCTGCGCGACATCTTCGACAAGACCCGCCACAAAGGCCTGGGCAAGGGCGTGCGCGGCCTGTCCCGCAGCTATTGGGGCATGCAGGTCGCGCATCTGGGCCTGGCTGTGTGCGCCCTGGGCGTGGTGCTGTCGAGCAACAACAGCGCCGAGCGCGACCTGCGCATGGCGCCGGGCGAGACGGTCGAGCTTGGCGGCTATCACTTCCTGTTCGAAGGCGCCAAGCACTTCGAAGGGCCAAACTTCATCTCCGACCGTGGCACCGTGCGGGTTTCCAAGGACGGTCGCGAGGTCAGCGTGCTGCACCCCGAGAAGCGTCTGTACACCGTGCAGCAGTCGATGATGACCGAGGCCGGGATCGATGCCGGTTTCACCCGCGACCTCTACGTGGCCCTCGGCGAGCCGCTGGAAAACGGCGCCTGGGCCGTGCGCGTGCACATCAAACCGTATGTTCGCTGGATCTGGCTGGGCGGTCTGCTGACCGGCCTGGGCGGGCTACTGGCAGCCTTCGACCGGCGTTACCGGGTCAAGGTCAAGAGCCGCGTGCGTGAAGCCCTCGGCGCGACTGGAGCAACTGCATGAAGCGTTGGATGATGGTCCTGCCGTTGGCGGTGTTTCTACTGCTGGCGGTGTTTCTCTACAAGGGCTTGTTCCTCAAGCCCGATGAGCTGCCGTCGGCGATGATCGGCAAGCCATTCCCGGCCTTCTCGCTGGCCTCCACCCAAGGCGAGCGCAGCCTGACCCAGGCCGACCTGCTCGGCCGGCCGGCGCTGGTCAACGTGTGGGCCACCTGGTGCCCATCGTGCAAGGTTGAGCATCCTTACCTGAACACGCTGGCCGAGCAGGGCGTGGTTATCCATGGCGTCAACTACAAGGACGATAACGCTGCGGCGGTGAAGTGGCTCGCCGAGTTCCACAATCCGTATCAGCTGGATATCCGCGACGAGCAGGGCACTCTGGGTCTGGACCTTGGTGTGTATGGTGCGCCGGAGACCTTTCTGATCGATGCCAAGGGTATCATCCGCTACAAGCACGTCGGCATCGTCGATGCCACGGTCTGGCGCGAGCAGCTGGCGCCGCTGTACCAGGGCCTGGTCGATGAGGCCAAGCCATGAAGCGCTGGTTGGCAGCAGCCGTGCTCGGCCTGAGCCTGGTGAGTGTGGCCAAGGCCGCGATCGACACCTATCAGTTTCGTGACGACGCCGAGCGCGAGCGCTATCAGCAACTGACCAAGGAGCTGCGCTGCCCCAAGTGTCAGAACCAGGACATCGCTGACTCCAATGCGCCGATTGCCGCCGACCTGCGTCGGGAGATCTTCCGCATGCTCGGCGAAGGCCAGAGCAATCAGCAGATCGTTGCCTTCATGGTTGATCGCTATGGCGACTTCGTCCGTTACAAACCGGCCTTGAGCGGGCGCACCTGGCTGCTCTGGTTCGGCCCGGCAATTCTGCTGGCGGGGGGCTTTGTCATGTTGGCGGTGATTGTCCGCCGGCGCCGGCAGCCGGTGGCAAGCGGCAGCGCGCAGCTGTCGGTGGAAGAACGCGAACGTCTCGCCAAACTGTTGGATAAAGAAGCTACCCATGACTGAATTCTGGCTTGGCGCGGGCCTGTTGTTGCTCGCCGCCCTCGGCTTTCTGCTGATCCCGATCCTGCGTGGCCGTGGCCGCCAGCAGGAACAAGACCGTACCGCCCTGAACGTGGCGCTGTATCAGGAACGTGTCGCCGAACTGAGCGCGCAGCAGGCTGCCGGCGTACTCGATGCCGAGCAACTGGCCAGCGGCCGTGATGAAGCCGCGCGGGAACTGCTGGCCGATACCGAAGGCGCCGGCGAACCGCGCCAGGGTCATCTGGGGCGGGCGGTACCGCTGTTGGCAGCGTTGCTGGTGCCGGTGATGGCGGTGGGGCTGTATCTGCATTTTGGTGCGGCGGACAAGGTCGAGCTGACCCGCGAGTTTGCTCAGGCGCCAAAGACCATGGACGAGATGACCAGCCGCCTCGAGCGCGCGGTGCAGGCCCAGCCGGATTCAGCTGAAGGCCTGTACTTCCTCGGTCGCGCGTACATGGCTGACCAGCGCCCGGCTGATGCGGCGAAGATCTTCGAGCGTGCCGTTGCCCTCGCTGGTCGCCAGCCAGAGCTGCTCGGGCAGTGGGCCCAGGCGCTGTACTTTGCTGCCGACAAACAATGGAGCGCACAGCTGCAGGAGCTTACCGACGAAGCGCTCAAGGCTGACCCCAAGGAAGTCACCAGCCTCGGCCTGCGCGGCATCGCCGCGTTCGAAGGTGAACGCTATCAGGAGGCCATCGACTACTGGCAGCGCCTGCTGGCGCAATTGCCTGAGGGTGATGCCTCGCGCGCCGCGTTGCAGGGCGGTATCGATCGCGCCGCCGACAAGCTCAGCGCCGCGCCAGGCAAAGCGGCCGCACCAGCTGTATCGCCCGCGCGCTTGCAGGTACGGGTCGAGCTGGCCACAGCGCTGCAGGGCAAGGTTCAGCCGAGCGACACGGTGTTCATCTTCGCCCGCGCCAAAAGCGGCCCGCCGATGCCGTTGGCGGCCAAGCGGGTGACGGTGGGCCAGCTGCCGATCGAAGTTGAACTGTCAGACGCTGATGCCATGATGGCGCAGATGAAACTGTCCGATTTTGCCGAAGTCCAACTGGTTGCACGGGTGTCCCGCGCAGGCCAGCCGACTCAAGGCGAATGGATCGGCCAGAGCGCGCCGATGAGCAACCGCACGCCGGGCATTCAGCACCTGACAATCGACAGCCCTGACCAATAAGAGAGCCCACCATGAAGCATGCCGTCCGCTTGACCCTGATCACCCTGGCCCTGGGTCTGTCTGCGTGTACGGTGCGCGAGCCGGTCCAGCAGCCGCTGCCACCGGTCGAAGGCGTGCCGCCGCGCCAAGGGCCGGCGGTCACGCCATTGCCGGGTAGCAAGCCGAATACGCAGCCGAGCAAGCCAACCGCAGCGCCGAAGGCCATGCCGCGCACTTCGGCCAGCTTCGCGCCACCGCCAGGTGGTGCCAGCCACTGGGACCCGAAAATGGGCGTGTATGTGCTGGAGAAAAAACCCAACACCTTCTACCGTCAGCGCACCTATTACCGCTATGACGGCGGCTGGAGCTGGTCGCTGAGCCCAGAAGGTCCATGGCAGGAAACCGACAGCAGCGGTGTGCCGGGTGGCCTTGGTCGCGCCTTCGCGCAATAAGCATCTGCAGCCCCTCTCTACCAGGGCCGGTACAGTACAGTTGAAGGGCAATTCTTCGATTGACTGTACTTGCCCCTGACCCCGCATAATCCCTCCTCGCATAGAGCCGGAGGGTGCATGAGCAAGACAGTCCTGGTACTGGTTGAAACCGTCGACGATTACCTGCCGCTGCTGGAGCAGGCGGGCTATCGACTGATTCGTGCGCCGAATGCGCAGCTGCGCGCTGCGGCCATCGCTCAGCAGGCCGATGAGATCGACGCGGTGCTCACCCGCGGCCCACTTGGTCTGACTGCCAGCGAGATTCAGGCGCTGCCACACTTGCAGATCATCTGTGTGATCGGTGCCGGCTATGAACAGGTCGATCTGACCGCCGCTGCAGCTCGTGGCATCACCGTCACCAACGGCGCCGGCGCCAACGCTGCAGCAGTCGCCGATCACAGCCTGGCCCTGCTGCTGGCCTTGTTGCGCAATATCCCCAACGCTGACGCAAGCACTCGCCGCGGTGAGTGGAACCGGGTGATCAGCCCGTCGGTGTCGGGCAAGCGCCTGGGCATCATCGGCCTCGGTGCTGTTGGCCAGGCGATTGCCAAACGCGCGTCGCTGGGCTTCGACATGCCGGTCAGCTACCACAGCCGTACACCTCGTAAAGAGCTTGCCTACACCTGGTACGACAGCCCGCTGCGTCTGGCCGAGGCGGTCGACATCCTCGTGATTGCTACACCCGGCGGCGCTGCGACGCAGCATCTGGTCGACGCCGATGTGCTCAAAGCACTCGGTGCAGAGGGCTACCTGGTCAATATCGCCCGCGCCAGTGTGGTCGACAGCGCCGCCTTGCTCGAGGCGCTGGAGCAGGGCTGGATCGCTGGCGCGGCACTCGATGTATTCGACGACGAACCCAACGTACCCGACGCCTTCAAGGCACTCGGCAACACCGTGCTGACCCCGCATGTGGCCGGGCAGTCGCCCGAGGCCGCACGCGATACGGTGACCCTGGTGCTGCGCAATCTGCAGGCGTTTTTTGCTGGTGAACCGGTGCTGACCCCCGTTCGCAGCTGAATTTTTACCCGGCCAGTCATGGACAGTGGAGCTTATTGCATGCAACTCGAGATCTTTCAGGTAGACGCTTTTTCCAGCAAACCTTTCGGCGGTAACGCGGCAGCAGTGATCCCGCTGGAGCAGTGGCTGGACGATGCCACCCTGCAGCGCATCGCCGAAGAGAACAACCTGTCCGAGACTGCCTACTTCGTCAAGCACGGCGACGGCTACCAGCTGCGTTGGTTTACCCCGACGGTGGAAGTCGACCTGTGCGGGCACGCCACCCTGGCCTCGGCCTGGGTGTTGTTCGAGCAACTTGGCGAGCAGGCTGAGGTGCTGCGCTTCAGTACCCGCAGCGGCGAGCTGCGGGTCAGCCGTGGCGCTGACGGCATGCTGGAAATGGACTTTCCGGCCAAGCAGCCGCAGCCGGTAGCGACCCCGCCAGGCTTGCTGGAGGCGCTCGGTCTTGACAGCGCACGTGAGGTGTACCGCAGCGATGACTACCTGGTGGCGATTGACGACGTGTCGTTGATCGAGACCCTGCGCCCGGACTTCGCCGCGTTGGCAGCCTTCGATGTGCGCGGTATTGCGGTGACTGCGCCGGGCCGCGGCTTTGACTTCGTCACCCGCTGGTTCGGCCCTCGGGTGGGCGTCAACGAAGACCCGGTGACCGGGTCGGCGCACACTTCGCTGGCACCGTACTGGGCGCAGCGTCTGGAGCAAAGCAGCCTGCGCTGCGAGCAGGGCGGTGCGCGCAAAGGCCAGTTGCACTGTGAGGTGCTCGGCAACGGCCGGGTTATCATCAGCGGCCACGGCGCGCTGTACCTCAAGGGCAGCGTGTTCATCTGAGTGCAGCGCAGCTTTCCCAAGGAGCTTCATGAACAACGAATTACAGATCACCGACCTGCTCGAAGGCGACGGCAAGGCTGTGGTCAAGGGCGCATTGATCACCACCCAGTACACCGGCTGGCTGGCCGATGGCAGCGAGTTTGATTCCTCCTGGTCGCGCGGTAAGCCGTTCCAGTGCGTGATCGGCAGCGGCCGGGTGATCAAAGGCTGGGATCAGGGCCTGATGGGCATGCGTGTCGGCGGCAAGCGCAAGCTGCAGGTGCCGGCGCACCTGGCCTACGGCGAGCGCAGCGTCGGCGCGATTCCGGTCAATTCCGACCTGACCTTCGAGATCGAATTGCTCGAAGTGCTGACCCGCGACGACTGAAACTGTAACAACTTCACCCGGCAAGTTTGCCCCGGCGAATGAATTTCGTTCACATTTCTAGGTCAAGATGATCCCGCTTGCACGGCTGGCTCGCCAGCCTGTGCAGATGATCACGAAATGCAGGCACGGACGCCTTCCTTCTTTTGTCGGATGAGTCCATCGCCATGAAGTTGCTGCAGTCCTTGCGACGCCGTCATCTCTACCTTGCCACTGCGTTTGCGGCAGTCCTGGTGCCCCTGACCTATGCCGTGGTGCACAACCATGAAGAGCCGGTCGATGGCACCCAGACTCTGGTGTTTCTGCGCCACGCAGAGAAGCCTGGCGAAGGTCTTGGCCAGCTGAATTGCCAGGGTCTGAATCGGGCCATCGAGTTGGCCAGTGTGCTGCCGGAGCGGTTCGGCGATGCCGATTATGTCTTCGCTGCCAACCCCTCGCGGCACGTCGAAGAGGGTAGCCAGGACCAGCGCTACAGCTACATTCGCCCGCTGATGACCATCAGCCCCAGCGCCATTCGCCTCGGTCTGCCGGTCAATATCGACTTCGGCGCCAATGACTACGACGAGCTGGCCGATGAGTTGCTGACCGACAAGTACCGCAACGCCACCGTCTACACCGCCTGGTCGCACGGTTACCTGCCTGATCTGATCAATGCCGTGGCCGGCAAGGCCCTGGGTGACGAGCGAGTCATCACCGAGGACTGGAGCAACGAGGATTTCGACAGTTTGTATGTGATTACCCTGACCTGGCACGACGGCAAGGCGAGCATGCTCAGCCGTAACGTGCGTCAGGGTCTGGATGGTGGCAACAAGGCCTGCCCGACCTGAGCCGGGCAGGGCTGATCAGCGGCCCAGGCGCATTGGCCAGCCGACGACTTTTTTCACCCGCGGGGTCGCGTAGGTGCGTACCTTGGAGGTGCTCAGGCCAAGCCGCACCAGCGACTCGGCAATGGTTACCGCAGCGCTGACACCATCCACCACCGGCACCCCGGTGCGCTGGCGAATCTGCTCGTCGAGGCCGGCCATGCCGCCGCAACCAAGGCAGATCACCTCGGCTTTGTCGTCGCGTACAGCGCGTTCGGCCTGTTCGACGATGGCATCCACTGCCCGCTGAGGGTCCTCTTCAAGCTCCAGCACCGCCAGGCCACTGGCCCGTACCGAGGCGCAGCGGTCATACAGCCCGGAGAGTTTCAGGCGATCTTCGATCAGCGGTACGGTGCGGTCCAGGGTAGTTACCACCGAGTAGGCGTGGCCGAGGTACATGGCGGTGCTGGCGGCGGCGTCAGTGATGTCTACCACTGGCACATCGAGCAGCTCCTGCAGCCCCTCGCGGCCATGCTCGCCGTAGCCTGCCTGGATCACCGCATCATAGGGCTGGTCGTAAGCCAGCACGCGGTCCATCACGGCGATGGCCGCCAGATAACTTTCGAAATTGCCCTCCACCGACTCGGCGCCAAAGTACGGCGTCAGACCGACGATCTCGGTGCCTGGCGCGGCGACGCTGCAGGCTTGCTCGGCAATAGCCTCGGTGATGGCTGCGGTAGTGTTGACGTTGACGATAAGAATGCGCATGCAGATTCTTCCTTGATCAATGGCTGCTGTGGTCGACGGCGATGCACTCGCCGCTGACGTCGTGGTATTGGCGATTGCGCGGGGCAATCAGCAGGTACAGCGCAGCCGCGATGCCCGCACCGATCAACCAGGAGAACGGCGCCACGCCGTGGAAGTTGGGTACCAGCGCAAGGATGATGGCCAGCAGCGCCGCCGGCGCGAAGGCCGCCATCGCCCGCCAGTTGATGCCGCGGGTGTAGTGATAGGCGCCAGCCGGGTTCTCGCTGTACAGCTCAGGCACGTTGATCTGGCCTTTGCGCAGCAACCAGTAGTCGGCCATGATCACCCCATACAGCGGGCCGAGCAGGGCGCCCAGGCCGGACAGGAAGTAGACGATCACCAGTGGGCTGTTGTAGAGGTTCCACGGCAGGATCAGTACCGCCAGCGTGGCGCTGATCAGGCCGGCGCGGCGGAAGTTCAGGTGGCGCGGGGCGAGGTTGCTCAGGACAAATGCAGGGGCGACGAAGTTGGCCATGATGTTCACCGCGACGGTGACGATCAGGAACGCCAGGCAACCCAGTACCAGAAACAGCGTATTAGGGATGGTCGCAACGATCTGGGTGGGGCTGTCGATGATGTGGCCATTGATCTTGAACTGTGCACCGCTGAGCACCACGGTGATCACCGCGAACACCAGGATGTTCACTGGCAGGCCCCAGAAGTTGCCGACGCGGATGGTCTTGCGGCACGGCGATGAGCGGGCGAAGTCGCAGAAGTTCAGCACCAGGGTGCCGTAGATCGCCAGCCACAAGGCGCCACCGGCAAAGATATTGCGCCACATTTCGTATCCGGTCAGCGGCTCGGCCACCGACCAGGCGATGCGTGTGTCGGCCTGGAAGTACATCCAACCGGCCAGGCTCGCGACTGTCAGCAGAATCACTGGGCCGGCGAAGCCTTCATAGCGGCGCACCATTTCCATGCCGTAGGCAAGGATCACCAGCTGCACCAGCCAGATCGCGACGAAGCACACCCAGCCCAGGCTCGACAGGCCAAGGATGCTGTCTTGATCGTATGCGGCCACCTGCGGCCAGATGGCGGTGAGCAATACCCGCAGTACCACCGAGGCGAGATAGGTCTGGATACCGAACCAGGCGATGGCGATCACGGCGCGAATCAATGCCGGCAACTGTGCGCCGTGGATGCCGAAGGCGATGCGGCTGATGACCGGGAAGGGCACACCCGTCTTCTGCCCCATGTAGCCAGACAGGTTCATGAAGAAGTACACCAGCACTGCGCCGATCGCCAGCGACAGGAGAATCTGCCAGCCACCCAGGCCGAGCGCGAACAGGCCCATGGCGAACGAGTAGTTGGCGATGTTGTGCACATCGTTGGTCCACAGCGCGAAGATGCTGTAACCGCCCCAGCGTCGGCCCTCGAGACGGGTCGGCGCGAGGTCGCGGTTGTGCAGGCGCGGGCTGAGTTCGAGGGCCGGCGATGCGCCGGTCAAGGTTGACGGCTGGGCGGTGCTGGCGACGGATAGTTCAGGGGCAAGGTCGAGGCTGCTACTCATTCCGGCGGCTCCTGATGCGCAGGTTGCAGTGAGGGGCGAGAGTGCACGGTCTCGTCTGGTCACGGCTGAACCTTGGCATCACTGGGTTCTGGAGGCTGCGGCCTGCTTGGGGCAGGCGCTGCGCGTTGTTGTGTATTTAGGTTTTGTTCAAGTTGTATACAAAACACAAGCACAGCAAAGCCAGTTCCATGCCATCGGGTGTGCAAGTTCACAATTTACTGTTCCGTGAACTCTTTATTTAAATCTCTAACTGACTGAATTAATTTGTTTATAAGTTGACTGATTGAACAAGTTAAATTTTTTACCAACTTACATTACTGATCAATCGGTCAAATTATCTCGCGCCGTGCGTGTAACGTCTTGGTGCTGCGCTTCCCAGAAGTGCACACAAAAATGGCACCTTAGGTGACAATCCTGTGTACAAAAAATAAACAGCACGATCTGGCTGTGCCGGTCTGCAGGAAAGCCGCTCACTCGGCCATCGGCGGCAGGCGGCGTTTCACCGGGCTCTTCTTGATGATCGCGGTGTTGGTTTCGGCCAGGACATTGATGCGGTCGAGCAAGCTGTCCAGTTGCTCCATCGAGCGCACATGCAGGCGGGCGATAAAGCAGTCCTCGCCGGTCACCTTGTCGCACTCGGTGAACTCGGCAATCGCGATGATCTGGCGCTCGACTTCCTGCAGTTGGCCGGGCAGTGGGCGGATGCGCACAATCGCCTGCAACTGATAGCCGAAACAGCGCGGGTCGATCTCGACGGTGTAACCGCGGAGCACGCCGCGCTCTTCCAGCCGGCGCAGCCGCTCGCTGACGCTGGGCGCCGAAAGCCCGCTGATCTGCGCCAACGCCTTGAGCGAGCGGCGCGAATCCTCCATCAGGGCGGTGATCAGGAGTTGGTCGATGGCATCGGTCATAAGTACCTCGTTAGGCAAAGCTTCTGATTTGCCTTGATCGTAAAGGTGAATGGCGATTTTTGCCTTGGTTATCCGCTGGAAGGCGGCAGCTTGCCCTCGTCATACTGTTGACATCATCAACGGAGGTGGCCGATGGACAGTTCAATACGCCGTGGTTCGCTGGAAATGATCGTTGCCATGCTTATTTCCGGGACGATTGGCTGGTTCGTACTGGTGTCCGGGCAACCGGTGCTGGAGGTGGTGTTCTGGCGCTGTGTGTTCGGCGCGGGGGCGTTACTGGTGATCTGTGCGAGCCTGGGCCTGCTCAAGTCCGGCGTGATCAGCCGCGGCGCCGTGTTGCTGGCGATTGTCAGCGGGGTGGCCATCGTCGGTAACTGGGTGCTGCTGTTCGCCTCGTATTCGCGGGCGTCGATTGCCATCGGTACTGCAGTATACAACGTGCAGCCGTTTCTGTTGGTCGGCCTGGCTGCGGTGTTTCTCGGCGAGAAGATCACCCTGGCCAAACTGAGCTGGCTGGGGGTGGCGTTCGTCGGCATGCTGGCCATCGTCAGTGCCCATGGCAACGGCCAGAGCAGTGGCAGCGACTATCTGCTGGGGATTGCCCTGGCACTTGGGGCGGCGTTGCTGTACGCAGTTGCGGCGTTGATCATCAAGCGCCTGAGCGGTACGCCGCCGCACTTGATCGCGCTGATCCAGGTCAGCACCGGCATCTTCCTGTTGGCGCCGTGGGTCAAGCTTGGTGGGTTGCCCGCTGAACTGCCGCCGCTGGCCAGTTTGCTGACCCTGGGCATCGTCCATACCGGGCTGATGTATGTGCTGCTGTACTGCGCGATCCAACGTCTGCCGACTGCATTGACCGGCGCGCTGTCGTTCATCTACCCGATTGCGGCGATCCTGGTCGACTGGTTCGCCTTTGGCCATCGGCTGGCGCCGTTGCAGTGGCTGGGGGTGGCGTTGATTCTGCTGGCCGCTGCCGGCATGCAACAAGGCTGGTGGTTTCGCGCCCCGGGCAAAGCGGCGCCAAGCCCATGCGACTGAGCGCAGTTGAAGCGGGTAGAATGCCCTTTTTTGATTCTCAGCGACGCGCCCATGACCTCCGTGATTGATACCCTCGAGCAGCACCTGCTCACCGCTCTCGACCCTGCTCCGTTGGAAACCCGGCGCCTGTTCCATGGCCGTGGCCGCTGCTGGGCAGGGCTTGAGCAGATCACGGTCGACTGGCTGCAGGGGGTGCTGCTGGTGGCGTTGTTCCGCGAGCCACCCGAGGGCCAGCTGGCTGAGCTCGAGGCGATGCTGCGGGCACTGGTCGAGCGCCCACTGTGGACCGGCGAGGCGATTTTGATTCAGCACCGTTACCTGCCCGACAGCCCCGGCCAGTGGTTGCTCGGCGAGCCGGTGCAGCAGCGTGAGGTGGTCGAAGACGGCCTGACCTACCTGCTCGATCTGGGCGTGCGCCAGAACAACGGTCTGTTTCTGGACATGCGCTATGGCCGGCGCTGGGTGCGTGAGCACGCCGCTGGCAAGCGGGTACTCAATCTGTTCGCCTATACCTGCGGTTTCTCGGTGGCGGCAATCGCCAACGGCGCTGCTCAGGTGGTCAATCTGGACATGGCCAAGTCGGCACTGTCGCGTGGACGCGAGAACCATCGGCTCAATGGCCATGATGTGAGCCAGGTGGCGTTTCTGGGTCATGAACTGTTCAAGTCATGGGGCAAAGTGCGCAAGTACGGGCCGTATGACCTGATCATCATCGACCCGCCGACGTTCCAGCGCGGCAGCTTTGTGCTGACCCAGGACTACGCGAAAATCCTGCGCCGCTTGCCCGAGTTGCTCAGCGCAGGCGGCACGGTGCTGGCGTGTGTCAACGACCCGGCGATTGGCTCGGACTTCCTGATCCAGGGCATGGCCGAACAGGCGCCGGGCTTGCAGTTCATCGAGCGTCTGCAGAATCCGCCGGAGTTTGCCGATGCTGATCCTGAGGGTGGCTTGAAGGCGCTGGTGTTCCGCCAACTATGAGCTGCCGCCCTCGACATCGAGGGCGACAGTGCTTGGCAGGGTTCAGGCAGGCAATGCGCGGGCCTGGGCGGGCATCGGGTAGACCTGGGCGAAAGCGACGTTGTCGGTTTGATCGACGCGCTTTTTCAGGCGTTCGTTGAAGGCCCGGCTGACCGCGTACTGGCCACCGGAGATGGTTCGGAACTGCGCGGTCAGGACGAACCCGTTGAGGTCCATACGGTCGACGCCGAACACCTGCAGCGGCCCTTGCAGGTTGATCCGCAGCAGTGGGTCTTCGCTGATCGACTTGCCCACTTCGTGAATCAACGCCAGCGACTGATCGACGTCACTGTCGTAGGTGAACTGCACCGAGAAGAACGCATAGGCAAACTGCCGCGACTGGTTGGTAACCGCCTTGATCTGGCCAAACGGCACCGAGTGGACGAAGCCCTTGCCGTCGCGCAAGCGCAGGGTGCGGATGGTCAGGCTCTCGACCGTGCCGGCGTGGCCGGAGTCGAGCACCACCCAGTCACCGATCGAAATGGTGTCTTCGATCAGGATGAACAGCCCGGTGATCACATCCTGCACCAACTGCTGCGAACCAAAACCGATGGCCAGGCCAATTACCCCGGCACCGGCCAGCAGCGGCGCAACGTTGATGCCCAGGTTGGCCATGGTGGTGATGGTGCAGATCACTACCAGGATCACTTTCACCGCATTACGCAGCATCGGCAGGATGGTGCGCACGCGAGTGCTGGGCTGGCGCGAGCTGCGCTTGCCGACGGGTGGCTTCAGCGCCTCTTGAATGGCGGTGTCGAGCACCACCCACAGCAGCCAGGTCACCAGCAGGATCAGGCCGATACTTGAAATTGAGTTACTGATGGCCTGGCCGAGGCGGTTGCTCAGGGCAAAGTCGATCACCGAGAAACCCCAGATGCGCCCGAGCAGCTCGATAAAGGTAATCGCCATGGCGATGCGCAACAGCGCATGGGCGAGGCTGCGTAGCAGCTCCTTGTAGGGGCGGACCTTCTGCTGCGTATCAACCTTGCGTGACGCCAGCAGGTGTTGCAGCAGGGTGCTGAGGAACAGCGTGGCCACCAGCAGCACGGTGGTCAGCAGGGCATTCTGCAGGGCTTTCTGGCTCTCTTCGCCGGCACCGATCAGGTTGATCGCCGAGACCAGAATCATCATCAGGATCGGCAGGTACCACAGCTTGGAGAAGATCCGCAGGGTCTCCTGCACTGCACGGTGGTGCAGGCGATCATGCAGGTCGCGGTTGCGGATCAGGTGACCCACCGGCCGGCGCAGGCGCAGGACCAGGCTGGCAAAGATGAAGGTGGCGATCAGGCCGGTGATCACGGCGATGCTGGCGGTGATATTGCCGCCGACCTGGCGAGCGATCTGCGGGCTGGTCAGCGCGTCGCTCCAGGCCGCGAGAAAGCCGATCATGAACAACGCGCGCGGTGCCATCTGCCTGATCACGGCGACGGCAGGGCGTTTGTGGCCTGCATCGAACAGGGTGATCAGGCAGAGAATGATCGACGTCGAGAACAGGCCGCTGCTGGTCGCGTAGGCCAGGCTCAGGCCGAGTGCGCGGGCAATCGACGGGTCGAGAAAGCGGCTGGCATACAGCGTCAGCGGCAAGCTCGCCAGGGCCGGCAAGGTATAGGGCAGCAAGTACCTCAGCAAGCCACGCAGGCGCTTGCGCCGTTGCAGCAGGGCGGTGCGCGCGCAGCGGGCGGCGAGCCAGCGGCCGAGCAGGCTGAGCAGCGAGAAACTGGCGGCCCAGGCTACCGTCAGCAGGACAAAATCGCCGATCAGTTGCAGGCCGTCTTGCCCCGAGTGGCGGTCGACCAGGCGCTCCACCTCTTTGCTGGCGCGGTCGGTGCGCAGGCGCCAGGTGTCCAGCACATGGGCATCGAGGTCGAGGTCTTTGGCTGCACTGTCCAGGCCATCGGCCAGGGCACCCAGCAAGCCACCCTGCAACACCGGAGCAGGTTCTTCGGCGGGAGCTTCGGCAGGCGCGGGGTCAGCGGCGTAGATCGAAGTGCTCAGCAACAGGCTGAGAAGTAGCGGGGTTAGCAAGCGCAGCACTGGAGTACTCCTTGGGCCGTGGCGGGCGTGGGGGGTTACTCAAGGAACTGATTGCCGAAGGCGAGGGAAGTTCGATGCAATCCGGGCCATGGCCTGGCCCGGATTGCTCTGGCAAGCGTCAGTCGATCACTGGCCGGTGTATATCTGGTCGAACACGCCACCGTCGTTGAAGTGGGTTTTCTGCACCGTGCGCCAGTCACCAAAGGTCTTCTCTACCGAGAGGAAGTCGACTTTCGGGAAGCGGTCGGTGTACTTGGCCAGTACCGCTGGATCACGCGGGCGCAGGTAGTTGTTGGCAGCGATTTCCTGGCCTTGTGGCGACCACAGGTACTTCAGGTATTCTTCGGCGGCGGCGCGGGTGCCCTTCTTGTCGACCACCTTGTCGACCACGGTGACCGGCGGCTCGGCTTCGGCCGATACGCTTGGGTAGACCACTTCGAACTGATCGCGACCGAATTCGCGGGCGATCATTTCGGCTTCGTTTTCAAAGGTGACCAGCACGTCGCCGATCTGGTTGGTCATGAACGTGGTGGTAGCCGCCCGGCCGCCGGTATCGAGCACTGGCGCCTGCTTGAACAGCTTGCCGACAAAGTCCTTGGCTTTGTTTTCGTCGCCGCCGTTTTTCAGCACGTAGCCCCAGGCCGAGAGGTAGGTGTAACGGCCGTTACCGGAGGTCTTGGGGTTGGGCACGATCACCTGGACGCCGTCCTTGAGCAGGTCAGGCCAGTCTTTCAGCGCTTTCGGGTTGCCTTTGCGCACGATGAATACGGTGGCCGAGGTGAACGGCGCGCTGTTGTTTGGCAGGCGCGTGACCCAGTTGTCCGGGACCAGCTTGCCGTTGTCGACCAGGGCATTGATGTCGGTGGCCATGTTCATGGTGATGACGTCAGCCGGCAGGCCATCGATCACCGAGCGCGCCTGCTTGCTCGAACCGCCGAAGGACATCTGCAGGTTGATCTTCTCTTTGTGCTCGGCTTCCCAGTGCTTCTGGAAAGCGGCGTTGTAGTCCTTGTAGAAATCGCGCATCACGTCATAGGAAACGTTGAGCAGCGTCGGCGCGGCCTGGGCCAGGTTGCCCAGGGTCAAGCCTGCGGCGAGCAGCGAGGCGGTAAACAGTTTTTTCACGACGCGATCCTTGTTCTTGAAACAGTTAATGGCAGAGTGCCTGCGACTATAGCGGGTGTTTCCCAAGCGTTTAAAGAACGAAATACGCTTTGGTTATTCCTTCCTGGGGAACAGCGCATTGCCGCAGCGCGAGCAGAACGCAGCGCCGTGCTCATGGCTGTTTTTACGGCAGGTCGGGCAGTCGTGCTGGAGTTGTTCGCCACGCATGGCGTTGGCCAGCTCGGCGGTGAAGATGCCGGTCGGCACGGCGATGATCGAGTAACCGGTGATCATTACCAGTGACGACAGCACCTGGCCCAGCGGCGTCTTCGGCACGATATCGCCAAAGCCCACGGTGGTCAGGGTGACGATCGCCCAGTAGATGCCTTTGGGGATGCTGGTGAAGCCATGCTCGGGCCCTTCGACCACGTACATCAAGGTGCCGAACACGGTCACCAGAGTCGATACGCTGACCAGAAACACGATGATCTTCTGCTTGCTGCCGCGCAGCGCGCTCATCAGGTAGTTGGCCTGCTTGAGGTACGGGCCCAGCTTGAGCACGCGGAAGATCCGCAGCATGCGGATCACGCGGATGATCAGCAGGTACTGGGCGTCGCTGTAATACAAGGCGATGATGCCCGGCACGATGGCCAGCAGATCGACCAGGCCGTAGAAGCTGAAGGCATAGCGCAGCGGCTTGGGCGAGCAGTACAGGCGGGTCAGGTATTCAGCGAGAAAGATCGCCGTAAAGCCCCACTCGATGGCGGCGAGCAGGCCTGAATAGTTCTGGTGAACCTCATCGATACTGTCGAGGATCACCACCACCAGGCTGGCCAGAATGATCAGCAGCAGGGTCTTGTCGAAGCGTCTGCCAGCGGTGGTGTCGGATTGAAAAACCAGAATGTAGAGCCGCTCGCGCAGGCTCGCCGGGGAGTTCATGGGGCGCGTTCCATTATGCAATGGGCAGAGCCTAGGGCTTGCCCCTCAGCTGTGCAAGCGGCGTGGCTTACCGCCCGCCAGCCCGCGCGGCAGGCGGCTGCTCAGGTGCAGCAACCAGCAGGCGGCCACAAACGGCGCGGTCAAGGCGGCCACCGGCAGCAGATTGAACAGCGGTTGCAAGGCGATGGCCAGGATGATCGCCAGCAGCGGCAGCCACGGCCGTTCGCGCTGGCCGCAAAAGGCCAGTGCCGCCAGCGCGGCATTGAAACCGAGCAAGCCCATCCCGGCGCTGTGGACATCGCCCATGAGCAGCGCAACGCAGGCGCCCAGGCCTGAGCCGAACAAAGCCCAGAGTGCAGCGCTGCGATTGGACAGGAACAAACCGATGGCGATCAGCAGCCCCGCCAGCGGCTGCTCCAGCAGAAACACCTGGCCCAGGCCACGCGCCAGTGCCTGCAGAGGCTCGGCACTGACCGCTGTGCCGGCGGCAGACGGCTGCGCTGCCAGCAGCGCGGCCCAGCCGAGCAGCACGAACGGTGCGGTATAGGCCGGCAGCAGGCAGGCGCCGCGTTTGCGCCATTGATGGACGAGGATGCTCGACAGGCCACTGGCGGCGATGATCAGCGGCGGCAGAATCACTGACCATGGCAACACTGCGCTGAACAGGATGCCGATCAGGACGCCGTTGTAGCTGTACAGGCCGGCCTGGCGATCAGCCCGGTCGTAGCCGCGCCGCTGCGCCGTGAGCAACCCTGCCAGCGCGCCCAGCAGGGCACCACCGACCAACTGCGGGGCGGTCAGGAGGATGGCGAGCAAACAACACAGGCCGCACAGCGGGCTACGCTGCAGCAATACCTGGCTGAAGCCGTTGAGAAGCGCCGTGGCCCAGTCGGGGCACGGGGTGACGAAATTTTGTGTGTACATGGGCAGTCAGTAGGTTGAAGTTGGCGGTGGGCCTCTTCGGGCCTCGGTTCCGCGGTTGGTCTTTTGGGCCGCTCTGCGGCCTTCGCGGGTGAACCCGCTCCCACAGGGTTTTGTGTGGGAGCGGGCTTGCCCGCGAAGGCTGCAAAGCAGCCCAATACGGTCCTAGATCAAAGTCTCGATGCGCAGCGTGTTGGTCGTGCCCGGCTTGCCAAACGGCACCCCGGCGGTGATCAGCAGCGTATCGCCGATGCTGGCCATGCCTTGCGCCTGGGCGATTTCCAGTGCGGTCGAGCAGATTTCGTCGACCTGGCGCAGGCGGTCGTTGACCACCGAGTGCACGCCCCAAGTCACGCTCAGGCGGCGCGCCGTCACCAGATTTGGCGTCAGGTTGAGGATCGGTGCCCGTGGCCGTTCGCGGGCGGCGCGCAGGGTCGAGGCCCCGGACTCGCTGTAGTTGACCAGCACCGCCACCGGCAGAATGCCGCTGATACGGCGGATTGCACAGCTGATCGCATCCGAGGTGGTGGCCTCTGCTCTTGGCCGGCCAACGTCGAGCTGTGCCTGGTAATCCGGGCCGTTTTCCACCTGGCGGATGATCTTGCTCATCATCTGTACGGCTTCCAGCGGATAGTCACCGGAGGCGGTTTCCGCCGACAGCATCACCGCATCGGCGCCTTCGGCGACCGCGTTGGCGACGTCGGTGACTTCGGCGCGGGTGGGCGCAGGCGAGAAGCGCATCGACTCGAGCATCTGCGTTGCCACCACCACCGGGCGGCCGAGCTGGCGGCAGGTGTTGATGATGTGCTTCTGGATCTGCGGCACGCTCTCGGCGGGGACTTCCACGCCCAGATCGCCACGGGCAACCATGATTGCATCGGACAGCTCGGCGATGGCCTGCAACTGGTCGACCGCCGACGGCTTCTCGATCTTGGCCATGAGGTAAGCGCGGTCGCCGATCAGCTCGCGCGCTTCGATGATGTCCTCAGGGCGCTGCACGAACGACAGCGCCACCCAGTCCACCCCAAGCTCCAGGCCGAAGGCCAGGTCGCGGCGGTCTTTCTCGGTCAGCGGGCTCAACTCGAGCACCGCCTGCGGCACGTTGACACCCTTGCGGTCGGACAGCTCGCCGCCGGCCAGCACTTCGGTATCGATGGCGTCGTCATGCTTGGCGGTCACGCGCAGGCGCAGCTTGCCATCGTCGAGCAGCAAGTCCATGCCTGGCTGCAATGCAGCGATGATTTCCGGGTGCGGCAGGTTGACCCGGTGGCTGTCGCCCGGGGTGCTGTCCAGGTCCAGGCGCAGGGCCTGGCCACGCTGCAGCTGGACCTTGCCTTCGGCAAAGCGACCGACGCGCAGCTTGGGCCCTTGCAGGTCCATGAGGATGCCCAGCGGGTAGTTCAGCTGTTGCTCGACTTCGCGGATCCACTGATAGCGCAGGGCGTGGTCGGCGTGCTCGCCGTGGCTGAAGTTGAGGCGAAAGATATTCACCCCGGCTGCGACCAGCTGGCGTACATCGTCGATGCCGTTGATGGCAGGGCCGAGGGTGGCGAGGATTTTGACTTTTTTATCAGGCGTCATGATTGGGCAGTCTCGAGAATCAGAATGGCGCGGAAGTCGTTGACGTTGGTACGGGTCGGCTCGGTTACGATCAGGGCGTCGAGCGCGGCGAAGTAGCCGTAGCCATTGTTGTTGTCCAGCTCATCGCTGGCCGAAAGCCCCAGGGCGGCGGCGCGGGCATAGCTGGCCGGGGTCATGCTGGCACCGGCATTGTCTTCCGAGCCATCGATGCCGTCGGTGTCGCCGGCCAGGGCATACACGCCCGGCAGGCCTTTGAGGTTTTCGGTGAGGCTGAGCAAAAACTCCGCGTTGCGCCCGCCACGGCCATTGCCGCGCACGGTCACGGTGGTTTCACCGCCGGAGAGAATCACGCAGGGCGCCTTCAGCGGCTGGCCGTGCTGGACGATTTGCCGAGCGATGCCGGCATGCACCTTGGCCACCTCGCGCGACTCGCCTTCAAGGTCACCGAGGATCAGCGGGCTGAAGCCGGCCTGGCGGGCTTTCACGGCTGCCGCCTCCAGCGACTGCTGGGGCCTGGCGATCAATTGGAAGTGGCTGCGGGCCAGGGCCGGGTCGTCGGCTTTGACGGTTTCCGAAGCCGGGTTGTTGAGCCAGTCGATGACCGCTTGTGGCGCTTCGATGTTGTAGCGTTTGAGGATCGCCAGCGCTTGCGCCGAGGTGCTCGGATCGGCCACCGTCGGGCCGGAGGCGATCACGGTGGCGAGGTCGCCGGGCACATCGGAAATGGCATAGGTGTACAGCGTGGCCGGCCAGCAGGCCTTGGCCAGGCGGCCGCCCTTGATCGCCGAGAGGTGCTTGCGCACGCAGTTCATCTCGCCGATGGTCGCGCCCGACTTGAGCAGGGCCTTGTTGATCTGTTGCTTGTCGGCCAGGGACAGGCCTGCGGCTGGCAGGGCGAGCAGGGCAGAGCCGCCGCCAGACAGCAGGCAGATCACCCGGTCGCTTTCAGTGAGGTTGCTGACCAGCTCCAGCACGCGCTTGGCCACGGCCAGGCCGGCGGCATCGGGAACAGGATGGGCAGCTTCGACCACTTCGATTTTCTGGCAGCTGGCGCCGTGCCCATAGCGGGTCACGACCAGCCCGGAGACTTCACCTTGCCAGGTTTTTTCGACCACTTCGGCCATGGCTGCGGCGGCCTTGCCGGCGCCGATAACGATGACCCGGCCGCTACGGTCGGCAGGCAGGTGGGCTTCGAGGACCTGGCTTGGGTGGGCGGCGGCGATGGCTGTGTCGAACAGCTCGCGCAGAAATTGTTGCGGATCGACCGACATGGCAGGCTCCCAAAATTCTTGTTGTTATGCGTAATAAAAAAACGCCCCCGGAACGACCTCCGTGCAGGCTGAACCAGGGGCGGGTGTTGCTCGGTTGCGGGTCACAGACCCCTGGGGGCTGCGTCGCAAACCCCCGGATTCAAATCAATTCAGATCACTTCTCGTCGCGGATCGAGAAATTGGCCATGTGCTCCAGGCCCTTGATCAATGCCGAGTGGTCCCAGTTGCCGCCACCCAGTGCTACGCAAGTGCTGAACACTTGCTGCGCGTTGGAGGTGTTCGGCAGGTTGATGCCCAGCTCCTTGGCGCCTTGCAGGGCCAGGTTCAGGTCCTTCTGGTGCAGGTTGATGCGGAAGCCTGGATCGAAGGTGCCTTTGATCATGCGCTCGGCATGCACTTCAAGAATCTTCGACGAAGCGAAACCGCCCATCAGTGCTTCACGCACCTTGGCTGGGTCCGCGCCGTTCTTGGCAGCGAACAGCAGCGCCTCGCCAACTGCCTGGATGTTCAGCGCGACGATGATCTGGTTGGCGACCTTGGCGGTCTGGCCGTCACCGTTACCGCCGACGCGGGTGATGTTCTTGCCCATCAGCTCGAACAGCGGCAGGGTGCGCTCGAAGGCTTTCGGGCAACCACCGACCATGATGCTCAGGGTGGCCGCCTTGGCGCCGACTTCGCCGCCGGACACCGGGGCGTCCAGATAGGCCGCGCCAGTGGCTTTGATCTTCTCGGCAAAGGCTTTGGTCGCGGTTGGCGAGATCGAGCTCATGTCGATGACGATCTTGTTCGGGCCAACACCTTCGGCAACGCCGTTTTCACCGAACAGGACAGCTTCGACCTGCGGGGTATCCGGGACCATGACGATGATGAATTCAGCTTCCTGAGCCACTTCCTTCGGATTGGCCAGGGCCACCGCGCCAGCGGCGATCAGGTCAGCCGGTGCTGCGTCGTGATGGGTCGAAACGAACAGGCTGTGACCTGCTTTTTGCAGGTTTTGGGCCATGGGCTTGCCCATGATGCCAGTGCCGATAAAACCGATTTTAGCCATGAGAGATACCCTCTTTTGTAATTGTCGAATCTCGATGAACCAGGCGCAGCCCGATCAGATCGCGTTGTGCGTCTTCAGCCAGCCCAGGCCCGCTTCAGTGGTGGTCAGCGGCTTGTACTCGGCGCCGACCCAGCCCTTGTAGCCGATGCGGTCCAGGTGCTCGAACAGGAAGCGGTAGTTGATCTCACCGGTGCCAGGTTCGTTGCGGCCAGGGTTGTCGGCCAGCTGGATGTGGTTGATCCGCGGCAGGTTGGCTTCGATGGTGCGCGCCAGGTCACCTTCCATGATCTGCATGTGGTAGATGTCGTACTGCAGGAACAGGTTGGCGCTGGCGACCTCGGTCTGAATGTCCAGTGCTTGCTGCGTGGTGTTCAGGTAGAAGCCAGGGATGTCGCGGGTGTTGATCATTTCCATGACCAGGCGGATCCCGGCGGCCTGCAACTTGTCGGCGGCAAACTTGAGGTTGTCGACAAAGGTCTTGCGCACGGTGGCGCATTCCAGACCCTGTGGGCGAATGCCCGCCAGGCAGTTGATCTGGGTATTGCCCAGCACCTTGGCGTAGGCGATGGCCTTGTCGACACCGGCGCGGAATTCTTCGACGCGGTCGGGGTGGCAGGCAATCCCGCGCTCACCTGTCGACCAATCGCCCGCAGGAAGGTTGAACAACACCTGGGTCAGGCCATTGGCGTCCAGTTGCGCCTTGATTTCAGCGGCGCTGAAATCGTACGGGAAGAGGTATTCGACACCGCTGAAGCCAGCGTCGGCGGCGGCCTTGAAGCGGGCCAGAAAGTCCTGCTCGGTAAACAGCATGGACAGGTTGGCAGCGAAGCGAGGCATGGTGATCTCCTTGCAAATGAAAGCCCCCGGCACAACCGGCGCGGGGGCGTCAGGCAATCAGTCGAGCAGCGAAATAGCGGTAGGGGCGTCGTTGCCCACCAGGGCGAGGTCTTCGAACTCGTTGACCGCGTTGATTTCGGTGCCCATGGAAATGTTGGTGACGCGCTCGAGAATGATTTCAACCACGACCGGTACGCGGAACTCTTCGGCCATCTTTTGCGCCTTGAGCAGGGCAGGGGCGATTTCGCTTGGCTCGAATACACGCAGGGCCTTGCAACCCAAACCTTCGACGACTGCAACGTGATCGACGCCGTAGCTGCCGGCTTCGGTCGAGTTGATGTTCTCGAACGCCAGTTGTACACAGTAGTCCATCTCGAAGCCACGCTGAGACTGACGGATCAGGCCGAGGTAGGCGTTGTTCACCAGCACGTGGACGTAGGGCAGATTGAACTGCGCGCCAACGGCCAGCTCTTCGATCATGAACTGGAAGTCGTAGTCACCAGACAGCGCGACGACCTTGCGTTGCGGGTCGGCCTTGACCACACCGAGGGCCGCCGGGATGGTCCAGCCGAGCGGGCCGGCCTGGCCGCAGTTGATCCAGTGACGCGGCTTGTACACGTGCAGGAGCTGCGCGCCAGCGATCTGCGACAGACCGATGGTGCTGATGTAGCAGGTGTCCTTGCCAAATACCTTGTTCATCTCTTCATAGACGCGCTGCGGCTTGACCGGCACGTTGTCGAAGTGGGTCTTGCGCTGCAGGCTGGCCTTGCGCTGCTGGCAGTCTTCCAACCAGGCACTGCGGTCCTTGAGCTTGCCGGCGGCTTTCCACTCGCGGGCCACTTCCAGGAACATATCCAGCGCCTTGCCAGCATCGGAAACGATGCCCAGGTCCGGGGTGAACACGCGGCCGATCTGGGTCGGTTCGATGTCGACGTGAACGAAGCTGCGGCCTTCGGTGTAGACATCGACAGAACCGGTGTGGCGGTTGGCCCAGCGGTTACCGATACCGAACACCATGTCCGATTTGAGCAGGGTCGCGTTGCCGTAGCGGTGCGAGGTCTGCAGGCCGACCATGCCCACCATCAGCGGGTGATCGTCCGGGATGGTGCCCCAGCCCATCAGGGTCGGGATGACCGGCACGCCGGTCAGTTCGGCGAACTCGACCAGCTTGTCGCTGGCGTCGGCATTGATGATGCCGCCACCGGCCACCAGCAATGGGCGCTCGGCGTCATTGAGCATGGCCAGGGCTTTTTCCGCTTGCACGCGGGTAGCGCCTGGCTTGTTGATCTGCAGTGGCTCGTAGGCGTCGATGTCGAATTCGATCTCGGCCATCTGCACGTCGAACGGCAGGTCGATCAATACCGGGCCTGGACGGCCGCTGCGCATCTCAAAGAAAGCCTTCTGGAATGCGTAAGGGACCTGGCCTGGCTCGAGCACGGTGGTTGCCCACTTGGTCACCGGCTTGACGATGCTGGTGATGTCGACGGCCTGGAAGTCTTCTTTGTGCAGACGTGCACGCGGCGCCTGGCCGGTAATGCACAGGATCGGGATGGAGTCGGCGGCGGCGCTGTACAGACCAGTGACCATGTCGGTACCGGCTGGGCCGGAAGTGCCGATGCACACGCCGATGTTGCCCGGGTTGGCGCGGGTGTAACCCTCGGCCATGTGCGAGGCACCTTCGACGTGGCGAGCGAGGACGTGATCGATGCCACCGACTTTCTTCAGGGCCGAGTACAGCGGGTTGATAGCGGCCCCTGGGATGCCGAATGCGGTATCTACACCTTCCCGGCGCATGACCAGAACGGCTGCATCGATTGCTCTCATTTTGCTCATGGGTTGTGCCTCATCGATTTTGTAATTGTATACAACTTGCTCTTGGCCAGAGTGTATTCACGCTCGGTGGCCTAGGTCAATCCATTTTCGTCGGCAGCAAACGCTTCGGTCGGAATGCCCGTGAAAACGGCGTTTCGTCTGATCGTGCACGATCGTCTAAAAATATTGTATACAAAGATAATCGTAGTTGTGTTCTATTTATGCCATTGGATTTCAACTGCCCTCAGGGCTTCTCACAACAAGAAGAGGACCTTTCCATGACTACTTTGACCCTCAAAGTCGCTGTCAGCCTGGTGAACGCCGCGCTGGCCGCAGGCCGCAAGATCAACGCTGCGCCGCTGACAGTGGCGGTGCTGGATGCCGGCGGGCATCTGCTGACCTTGCAGCGTGAAGACGGCGCCAGCCTGCTGCGCCCGCAGGTAGCGACTGGCAAGGCCTGGGGTGCAATTGCCCTGGGCAAGGGCTCGCGTCTGCTGGCGTTGGATGCGCAGCAGCGACCGGCGTTTTTTGCCGCATTGAATGGTTTGGGCGAGCGGCCGGTGGTGCCGGCGCCAGGGGGCGTGCTGATTCGTGATCAGCAGGGCAGGGTGCTGGGTGCGGTGGGGATCAGCGGCGATACTTCGGATATCGATGAACAGTGCGCAATCAGCGCCATCGAAGCGGCGGGCCTGACCGCAGATGCCGGTGTCGCGGCCTGATCACTGCACCCAGGGCCGCGCTGCGGCCCTTTCTGACTCAGCTCAAGCCAGCTCTGGCTCACAGCCCTTGAGCACGAGCCGAATGATCGTTTGCGCAGCGGCCTCGTAATCACTGTCGGCGAGCTTGGCCTTGCCGGTGACGGCGGCGATCTGCCAATCGAAGTCGGCGTAAGTCTGGGTCGCCGCCCAGATGCTGAACATCAGGTGATGGGCATCGACCGGGGCGATCTGTTTGCGCTCAATCCAGCGCTGGATGCACTCGATATTGTGCCGGGCCTGCTCGTTGAGCTGCTCGACCTGGCTCGGCGAAAGGTGCGGCGCGCCGTGCATGATCTCGCTGGCGAACACCTTCGAGGCATGGGGTAGATCACGCGAGATGCGGATCTTCGAGCGGATGTAGGCACTCAGCACTTCTTTCGGATCACCGTCGGCATTGAACGGCGTCGATGCCTGCATGATCGGCGCGATGATGCTCTCGAGCACCTCGCGGTAGAGGTTGTCCTTGGATTTGAAGTAGTAGTAGACGTTCGGCTTGGGCAAACCCGCCTTGGCCGCAATGTCGCTGGTTTTGGTGGCGGCGAAGCCCTTGTCGGCGAATTCCTCGCTGGCCGCGCGCAGGATCAGTTCCTTGTTGCGCTCGCGAATGGTGCTCATTGCAGGGATCTTCCTCGGAAAGGGCGCCTCTAGGAGGGATCGGGCATGGTAGCACCGGCCCGGAGCGAGGCTCAAGGCAGGCTGTTTGCGCAACGGACGAGGGAGCTGGTCTGGGGGCAGCCGGGGTGATGAGCATCGCAGAGGGGAAATGTCGGGCAGCAGTGCCTAGGCTGCTACCCGACCGGCGCTCAGCGCACGCTTGCCCGCACCTTGTCGCGAAAGCTGTTCTCGTAACCGTCCTGCAGCTTCACCTGCTCGGCCAGCGAGGCGAGACGGCTGCGCGGGATGACGATGATGCCGTCGCGGTCGCCAATTATCGCATCGCCCGGATGGCACACGACATTGCCGCACGCCACGGCGATGCCGACCTGGCCCGGGCCCCATTTCGACGGCCCTGCGGGGTTGACCGCGCGGGCATAGACCGGCAAACCCATGCTGTCGAGTTCTGCCACATCGCGCACGGCGCCGTCGATGACCACCGCCGCCACTTGCCGGGCCAGGCAGATCTCGCCAAGCAGATCGCCGAACACCGAGCGGTTGACCTCGCTGTTGCCATTGATCACCAGCACATCGCCGGGCTGCGCTTCGTCGAGGGCTCGGTGGATCGCCAGGTTGTCACCCTCGCGAGTATTGAGCGGCAGGATGGTGCCGAAAAAACTCGGCTTGCCAGCGGTATGGCGGATGGCCGAAGCCATCATGCCCATGCGCTGCAGAACGTCACCGATCAGGGCGACCGGGTAACGGGCGATCTCGCCAATCAGCGCCAAGTCTGCCCGTTGCCACTGGCTGTTGACGCTGATCGAGTCGTCGGACACGTTGATGAACATATGAAACCTCCAGATTCGCCGGCGCTCAGTCGAACGACTTCGCCACAGGTTGGTTGACCGGGTGCGCCGGGGCTTGCCCCTGGAGCACGGCGGCAATCGCCTGCAGGGCGCTCATGCCAACCCGCATCAACGATTCGTCGGTCTGCCCGGCCACATGCGCGGTGACGATCAGGTTCGGCGTTTCGGCGATGGCCGGAGTGGGGTGGTTGAAAGGGTTGATCATGTCGAGATTCTCCGCGTCGAGCACATCCACCCCCGCGCCGGCCAGCTTGCCGCTGTTCAGCGCTGCGACCATGGCCTGCTCATCGACCACGCCGCCCCGGCTGGTGTTGATCAGCAGCGCGCCGTCTTTCATCCGGGCGAACTGCTTGGCACCGATCAGGTTGCGGGTGGTGGGTAGCAGCGGTACATGCAGGCTGATCACATCGGCAGTGGCCAGCAGGGTGTCGAGGTCGACCCAGCGCGGATCGGTGCCTGGTGCGATTGCCGGGTCGGTGAAGATCACCTTCAGGCCAAAGGCCTCGGCCACGGGCGCAACGCTTGCGCCGATGTTGCCAAAGCCGACCAGGCCCAGGGTGCGCCCTTCGAGCTCGATGCCGGTCAGTGCCAGGCGGTCCTGCGCCCATTTGCGTTTACGCGTCTGCTCGCTGGCCATGGGCAGTTTGCGGCACAGCGACAGCAGCAAGGCGAAGACATGTTCGATAACACTGCGCTGATTGGCCCCGGGAGTGTTGGTGACCCACACGCCATGTTGCGCGGCGGCCTGGTAATCAACGTTGTCGTAGCCCGCGCCATGGCGGGCGACGATGCGCAGTTTCGGCGAGGCGGCGATCATCTCGGCGCTGACATGACCACCACGCAGAAACACCGCGTCGACCTGGTTGTGGATTTCGTCATAGCTGACGGCGTTGGCGCCATAGCCCAGACGCACCTCGCCAAGGTCAGCAAGGCCGGCGAGCACGCGCGGGTGAATGGGGCTGGTGACGTAGATCAGAGGCATGGTCTGTACTCAGGAAAATTGATGGCGATTGGCGTCGGCGGCAGCGTTGTTGCGCACGGTGCTGAGCACGATCAGGCCCAGCACGCCAGCGCCGCAGAGGATGAAAGCGGGTGCCGACTGGTTGCCGCTGGCGCCGATCAGCCAGGTCGCCATGAACGGCCCGATGCCGCCACCGATCACCGCGCCGACGCTGTGGCCGAAGGCGACACCGGTGTGGCGAACGTGGGTCGGGAAGAACTCCGGCATCACCGAGTAGGTGCCGGCCAGGCACAGCGCGTACGGCACCATGCCCAGGGCCAGGCCGACCATGGCCAGGCTCACCTGGCCTTGCTGCATGAGCATGAAGGAGGGGATCGAAAGGGTGGCGTAGCCGAGATAGGCCAGGCGCAGAACGGCCTTGCTGCCGATGATCGAGCCGAGGTGACCGGCCAGGGGAATCATCAGCGCGGCAAAACTCACCGCCACCAGGACGATGGTCGAGGCCTGACCTTTTGAGTAGCCGAGGATCGAGCTGAAGTAGGCGGCGATGAATACCGTGCCGATGTAAGTGCCGATGTTCTGCACCAGCGAGATCATCATGACCTTGGTCAGCGGGCGCATGTAATCGCGCACCAGCTCGGCGAAGGGCGCGCTTTTCTGCTCGGCGTCAATGGTCTTGTTCGACTCGAACTCAGGGCTGTCTTCAATGCCCAGGCGCATCCACAGGCCGATGATGCCCAGCGGCAAAGCCAGCAGGAACGGCACGCGCCAGCCCCAGTCGGCCATCTGCGGGTCGGTCAGCCAGGCTGCGGCCAGGCCAGCGATGGCCGCTGCCAGGCCCTTGCCGAACTGGGCGATCGAGGGCAGGAAGGAGATGTACAGCGAACGCCGATTGGCCGGTGCCCACTCGCGAATGTAGCTCGCTGCGCCACCGATTTCGCCGCCGGCGGAAAAGCCCTGAAGCATGCGCAGCGCCACCAGCAGAATCGGCGCCCACACGCCAATCTGCGCATAACCGGGTAGCAGGCCGATCAAGGTCGCGGCGATGCCCATCAAGGTGATGCTGGCAATCAGGCTGGTGCGGCGCCCCACCTTGTCACCCAGCCAGCCGAACGCGACGGCGCCGAGCGGGCGCACGAGGAACGCCGAGCCGAATACCAGAAATGTGTTGAGCAGGCCGGTGGTGGGGTCATCGGACGGGAAGAACACCAGCGCCAGGGTGGCCGCCAGATAACCGTAGATGCTGAAGTCGTAGTACTCGACGAAGGTGCCGAACACGGCGGCGGCGGTGGCTTTCTTCGCCTTGGTCTTGCGCTCGGCGACAGGCTCGGACATGGCGACGGGCTCGGTCAATGTATTGTTGTTATTCATAGGTCACTCCAGCGTTTTGGTCACGGCCATTTTAAAAAATGGGACAGTGTCCTGTTTTGTTTTTCCCAAGCATCCTCGTGCCCAGCCTGGTTGTCAACAGGCGGGCTAATTGCTTTGGTTGTGGCCTTGAGCACAGAATGGGCTCCCGTAGCAGCATGCCAAGCCTCTGAAATGCCTAACCCACGCCCTGAACCCGCGGCCAGCCACGCGGTTGCCGCCACCTCCAGCCACGGTCGTTTGATCGAGGTACTGGACGCACTGGTCAGACGAGCGGAGGGTGAGCCGTGGGGTGTCAGGGAGCTGGCCAGCGAGCTCGCCGAGAGCCGCAGCACTATCAATCGGATCCTGGCGGCACTGGTCGAGCGTGACCTTGCAGCGGAAGATGGCGCGGGCAAGTATCGGGTCGGGCCACGCTTGCGGGTGCTGATGCAGGCGGTGAGTGCGCACAGCGCCGTGTGGAATGCGGCCGGGAAGCTGCTCGATGAGCTGGCCGGCGATGCCAAGCAGTCAGCCTTGCTCTCGGTGTATGCCCCGCACTGTGACGGCTACTTCGTGCTGTGTTGCGGCGAGGCAGCGGCCACCTTGGCCTTCAGGCCGCAGCTTGGCGCGATCTATCCGCTGGGTTTTGGCGATATTGGCCGAGCGTTCGCTGATCATCTGAACAGCGGCGCGCAGCCTGACCAGCAACAGCTGCCGGTGCCAGCCGACAACGGGCAGGCGATGGCCGAATCCGAGTTCCCCGCAGCGGTGGCCCTGGCCACCCGGTGCTTGCCGCATGGGCTGCTGGTGACGGTGTCGCTGCACGACCTGGGCGCTGGCGGTGGCAGCAGCGCCAGTGCGGCGTTGCGCAAAGTCGAACAGGTCTTGAACCACCTCGGGGGATTGCCCGTCACCGCGCGAGCCTGTCCGCAGGTGCGGGGTTGCGACGAGGACAGCGCCACTGCGGCTCGGCTGGAGGTATTGCTGCAAATCCTCTGTGCGGTACCCGACGGCTACCCCTGCAAGGCGGGGATTGCCGCCGAGCTGCAGTGCAACAGCGCCACGGCGCGCAAGATCGTCGAGTCTGCTGCACAGGCCAGCCTGGTGTTTGCCAGCAGCCAGGCGCTATACCCTGCGGCGCGCCTGTACCAGTGGGCGGCGGTGCTCGGCGACAACCGCTTCCCTGTGGCAAAACTGTGCCGAGCGATCGTTGAGGCGTTGGTCAAGCAGACCGGCGAAACGGTGGCCTTTCTCAGCTTCGATGCGTGCTCCAGCACGGCGCAATTCATCGAAGTGGCTCAGGGTTGGAAGCCCATCCAGTACAAACTCGAAACCGGTGTCGAAGTGCCGCTGTATGCCGGTGCTGCGGGCAAGGCTGTATTGGCGCACCTGGCCCCCGAGTTCGCTGACGGCCTGACCCTGAACAGATTCACCGAGGCCACCATCGTCTCGCATTCGGCGCTGCAGGCGGATTTGCTCGCCATTCGCGAACGCGGCTGGTCGCAGGGGGACGGCGAGCGAGTCCTCGGCGCCTTTGGTATCGGCGTGCCGTTCTTTGTCGACGGCCAGGTGGCAGGGTCGCTCTCGGCCACCATTCCGCAGTACCGCAAGCAGGATTGCGATCTAGCGGCATTGGTTGATCACATGAAGCTTGCAACCAGCCGCATCAGCCGGCTGCTTTCACTGGGCACTGCGCCTGCCCAAGGTGAACCGGGCCAGTAAGCCATGCCGCGGTTTGCGCTTAGCTGGCCGCGTATTTGCCAATGAACTGCGCCGCGATCATCGGCCGGCCGAAGTAAAAACCCTGGAAGGCAGTGCAGCCCATCGCTTGCAGGCAATCGAACTGGGCCTCGGTCTCAACGCCTTCGGCAACCGTCGATATGTTCAGTATCTCGGCAATTTCAATGATCTTTCTGATCAGTTCATATTTGCCCACGTCACTCTCAATACCGGCGATAAATGAGCGATCGATTTTCAACTCATCCAGTGGCAGTTCGCGCAGCAGGGCCAATGAAGAAAACCCCGTGCCGAAGTCATCCAGTGACCACGATATGCCGTCGCTGCGCAGATCTTCCATTTTCATCACAGTTGCCACCAGATCACTGGCAAATACCGACTCGGTTATTTCCAGGCGAAGTCGATTGGCAGGAATATTAAATTTGTGAACTATCTCTCGAACTTCTTCAACAAAGGTTGACGAAGTCAGTTGAAGCGGACTGACGTTTACCGACAACTTCCAGTGCTGTGCATCGCTGTGCTCGGACCACTCACTTAGCTGGCGACAGGCTTGTTCCAGCACCATCAGGCCGATGTCGTGGATCAGGCCGCTTTGCTCTGCAACGGGAATGAATTCGGCGGGCGACTGAATGCCGTGTCCGGGGCGGTCCCAGCGCAGCAGGGCCTCGGCGCCGATCACCCGCCCTTGTGCGCAGACTTGTGGCTGCAGGTAAGTGCACAGCTCGCGGCGGGCCAGTGCCCGTGCCAGCGCACTGTGCAGTTCGACCTTGAATTTCTGCTCATCGCGGAATATCGCCAGCACGCCCAGGGTCAGGGCCATGGCGGTGATGCTGTTCAGGGCATGCCCGAACTGGCTGATGTCTGATGGCAGCAATTCCAGCCGGCTAAAGGTCAATGGGCTGTTGGCGAAGAACACCAGGCCTGCGAAACATAGGCACGGAAACACCCAGCGCAGGTAGATGCCACTGTTGCGAAATAGCAGAAAGGCGGCCACGCCGATAGGGATCAGAAACAGGTTGGCCGAGCGTGATGTGTCGGCCGTCGCCGAGTCGGCCAGGCTGGCAATCACGGTAGCGATCAGCAGGCAATGGGCCAAGGCCGGCAGCGCGCGCTGTGTTGGCTGAGTCGCCAGATACAGGCAGGCCAGGCCAGACAGCACCACCGTGAACAGCAACACTGCCAGCAGCAACATGGCATGGGTCGCGTAATAAACGCCCCATAACGTGCCGTGCAAAATGCAGGCGACGCCGCTGAAGCGAAGGAGCAATTGGATGCGTGGCCACTGCGACGTGTCAGGGAACTTGCGAGCCATCCAACGCCTGCTCGCTTGAATTGATGTGTTCTTCACGTTGGCCAGTTCCACTGATGGAGTTGCGTTGTTGCGCGCACTAATAATCATAGACCACGCCACTCGCGGTTTACTGCGCATCATGGCCGGTGCAGATGACAAGCACGCCGCTCAAGTGCGGGGTCGCGCGCATGGTAGCAAACGTTTGCCAGGGAATGATGAATCGCGTGCTACGCGCCACCGTTATTAACTTGACCAGTTGATCAGTTCTGCCGTGGCCCGAGTAATGGAGGCAAGGGCATCTATTGTTTTGTATCCTCGGAATAATAAATCGCCGCGCGTTGTTGGTTATTCAGTTTATAGTCCCGGGCTGTTGTTATGGAGGAGGTTTCTGTGTTGCGGCGAACGTTGTCAATTTTGCCGGCGGCTGGCCAATGACCAGCGCGCTCATTCTCGCCTTGGTGCCGATTGCCTTGCTGATCATGCTTGGGCTCTGGCTGCGCCACGCGAACTTCGTCGGCGAAGCGTTCTGGCCGTATGCCGAAAAGCTCGGTTATTACGTGCTGCTGCCGGCACTGTTCTTCCATAGCCTGGCAACCGCACAGCTGGGCGACCTGCCGGTGCAGGCGATGGTCAGCGTGCTGGTGGTGTCGACGGTGGCCGTGGCTGCGGTGATGGTCTTGGCGCGGCGGTTGTTCCCGGCCGATGACCCGGCATTTACCTCGCTGTTCCAGGGTGGTGTGCGCTTCAACAATTATGTCGGGGTGACCGCTGCGGCGGGGATTTTCGGCGCCCATGGCATCGCCTTGGCTGCCATCGCCAATGCTGCGATCGTGCCCACGGTGAATATCCTCTGCGTGCTGGTGTTTGCCCGATATGGCGCGGGCAGTCGCCCGACCTTGGCCAGCGTGCTCAAGCAGCTGGCGCTCAACCCGCTGCTGCTGGCCTGTGCGCTGGGCATGCTGGTAAGGGGCAGCGGGCTTGCCATCCCGCCGGGCCTGGCTCCGGCACTGCAGGCGCTGGGGCAGGCGTCGCTGCCGTTGGGCCTGCTGTGCATCGGGGCGGCGCTGCACCTGCGCAGTATGCGCGGCTGGCTCAAGCCGATCGGCACTTCGTCAGTGATCAAGTTCGTGGCAATGCCCTTGGTGACGGTGTTGATCTGCCGCTTGTTCGGCCTTGAAGGCGAGGCGGCGCTGGCGGCGGTGCTGTTCCAGACCTTACCCACCGCGTCGTCCGCCTACATCATGGCCAGGCAGTTGGGCGGTGATGCGCCACTGATGGCGGCGATCATCGCCGGGCAGACGCTGCTGGCGGCGCTGGCGATGCCGCTGGTGGTGTTGGCTACGACACCGCTGCTGTAGCGCTGGGTCACCCAGCCAGAACTGTTCAGCGTGGCTAGGGTCTCTATGCCAACTTGTCGGCAATCACGTCTTTATCGCAGCCGCGCGGGCTCAGGCCTGGGTGGCTGCGGACACCTTTAGGAATCAATGGAATGGCTGGCAGCAGTTTTTTTGCTTTGTTGGATGATATCGCGGCGTTGCTCGATGACATTGCGCTGATGAGCAAGGTCGCGGCGAAGAAGTCGGCGAGCGTGCTCAGCGATGACCTGGCGGTGAACGCCGAGCAGGTCACCGGCATGAAGGCCGATCGTGAACTGCCGGTGGTATGGGCGGTGTTCAAGGGCTCGTTGAAGAACAAGGCGATCCTGGTGCCGTGCGCCTTGATCCTCAGCGCGTTGTTGCCGGCCGCGATCAAGTGGCTGTTGATGCTGGGCGGGATCTACCTGTGCTATGAGGGCTATGAGGCAATCAAGGACAAGCTTTCGCGTGGCGGCGATGAAGCAGCGGACGCTGAACACAAGCCTGTGCCGAAAACCCCGCAAGCGCTGGCCGAGTACGAGCAGCGCAAGATCAAGGGCGCGATCAAGACCGACTTCATCCTCAGTGCCGAAATCATCGTCATCACTCTCAACGTGGTTGCCGATGCGCCTCTGTATCAGCAAATCATCACTTTGGTGGTGATCGCGCTGGCGATGACGGTCGGCGTATATGGCCTGGTCGCCGGCATCGTACGCATGGATGACGCAGGCTTTGCTCTCGCGAAGTCGAAAGCTCAGGGCGCCTGGGGCACATTCGTCAAGAAATTCGGGCGCGGCCTGGTGGCTGCGGCGCCGTTCCTGATGAAGGCGTTGTCGTGGATCGGCACGCTGGCGATGTTTCTGGTCGGCGGCACCTTCGTTGCCGAGGGTATCCAGCCGCTTGAACACCTGATCGAGGCGCTGGTTAGCGCGAGCGCGGGCTGGGGCGCGGTGGCGAAGTTCGGCCTGTACGGTGTGGTTGGGGCGATCACCGGCTTTGTCGCTGCGGTGGTCGTCGGCGGGGTATCGCGGGTGCGCAAACTGGCGAGCAACTGATCGAACTGGTACCGCTCCAGCAGGGTTCATCCTGACTGGAGCGGATTCATACGCCGCGCCTGATCAGATCAGAAGTGCACCTTGACCAGCAGGCTGGCGGTGTTCTGGTCGGTGGTGAAACCGTCGGAATCCTTGATCCCGTATTTGTTCTTCCAGTAGTCGTACTCGATACCCACGTACAACTGCTTCTCACCCAGATGCATTGCCTTGCCCAGGTCGTATTTGATCTGTGGGTTGAAGTGCAGGTTGGCGTGGTAGGTGCCACGACGGTTCTGGTCGTTGTCGACTACCCAGTCCATGAAGCCGTCGATCAACACGTCCGAAGAGCCGACCGGGATGGTGTACGCCCACACCGGGGTGATCTGCCAGACGTTGTCGCCGGCGCGGCTGCCGTCGGTGGTGCGCTGGTAGAAGTTCAGCTGGAAGTAATCGAAGCCTGGGATATCCAGATCGAAGCCAGGGCCGATCAGGTACGACTCGCTGTCGCCTTCACCAAACTCGTAGGTCATCGCCAGCAGCACGTCCTTGACCGGGCCGAAGGCGATCTTCTGGTCGAGGATCTTGCCCAGCGACAGGCGCGGGCTGATCTCACCGTAGTAGGTGTTGGGGCCGTTGCCGGCGTCCTTTTTACCCTGGTAGAAGATCTTGTCGACAAACACGAAGTTGTCGCCGTACTTCCAGCCATCCGCGTGCTCGAAAGTGAAGGTCTGCTGGATTTCCGGGTTGACCTTGAAGTTCTTGCCCCACAGGTAGGTCAGGCTGTTGCTTTGCCACTGCAGCAGGTCACCGGCGAAGGTGGTCCCGGAGGCCAGCAGGCTGCCGGCGAGGATCAGGCTGTTGATGGTACGCATCGCGTGTGTCGCTCCCTTGATTCGGATCTGTTGTCAGCGCTCGGTGGTGGCGCTGTTTTTGTCTTTTGAGTCAACTTTTTTCGATTGACCACAGCTGTTTGGCAAGAGCTGCGCCAACTTTTGTCGTTGGTCGCAATCTTCCTGCTCGACGTCTTGCTGAACGGCTGAAAACGGTCCTGTACGGCTGGCAACACGCAGACCAACCACCCGAATTCATTGACTGAGCGGTCAGTAAACGCGGGCAGAAATCATTCTGCCCTGAGCGAGGGGGCGCGCAGATTACTCAGTTGCGCGCTGCGCCTCAAGTGCTCCGTCCTGGAGCACGTGGAACCAAAGTTGGGCGTTCGGTCAGCTTCTCAGAAATGCACCTTGACCAGCGCACTGGCTACGCTCTGGTTGCTGTCCAGATTGCCGCGGCTGTCGATGCCGTACTTGTCCTTCCAGTAGCTGTACTCAAAGCCCACATACAGCTGCTTGGCACCGTAGTTGAGGGCTTTGCCGAGGTCGTATTTGACCTGTGGGTTGACGTGCAGATTGGCGTGGTAGGTGCCGCGCCGGGTCTGGTCGTTGTCGACCACCCAGTCGATGTAGCCATCGATGAGTACGTCCGAGCGGCCGACCGGGATGGTGTAGGACCAGGCCGGGGTGATCTGCCAGACATTGTCACCGGGGCGGCTGCCCTCGGTGTTGCGCAAGTAGAAGTTGAGGGTGAAGTAGTTGAAGCCGGGCACCGCCAGGTCAAAGCCAGGGCCGATCAGATAGGCTTCGTTGTCGCCCTCGCCACGCTCGTAGGTCATGGCCAGCAACACGTCCTTGACCGGGCCGAAGGCAAAGCTCTGGCCGGTGATCTTGCCCAGCGACAGGCGTGGGCTGAACTCGCCGTAGTAGGTGTTGGCGCCTTTGCTGGCATCGGCCTTGCCGTTGTAGAAGATCTTGTCGACGAACAGGAAGGTGTCGCCATACTTCCATTTGTTGGCGTGCTCGAAGGTCACCGTCTGCTGGATATTCGGGTTGACCTTGAAATCCTTGCCGTACAGGTAGGTCAGGCTTTCGCCGTGCCACTGCAGCCATTCGCCGGCGTGGGCGGGGACGGTCGCCAGCAGGCTGCTGCCGAGCAAGAGGGACGAGGTGATGCGCTTCATGTCGTGATTCCCGGACTTATTGTTTTTTTTGGGGTTTTTTCGGCGCAAGGGCGCCCCGAACGGCCCATTCCGGCGGGCCGACGGTGTAGCGGTACTGCGTGAGCGTGAGAGCGTTGCAATCAAACGGGGTAGCCAGCCTGGCCACCCCGTCGACTCAGTGTTGGTGACAGGCGTCGTTGTGCGCCGCCCGGTCAGCACCACCGAGGATGTTGAACAGCACGTTGAGCACCAGGGCACAGACTGTGGCCATGGCAATCCCGCTATGGGTGATCGGTTCCATCCACTGCGGCATCTGCGCGAAGAACTCCGGCTTGACCACCGGGATCAGGCCAAAGCCGACACTCACCGCAACCAGCAACTGGTTGCGCCGGTCGGAGATGTCCGCCTCCTGGAGGATCTTGATCCCGGTGGCGGTAACCATGCCGAACATGGCAATCGACGCACCGCCAAGCACGGCCGGTGGAATCGAGGCGATCAGGTACGCCGCCTTGGGCAGTAGGCTGAGGCCGATCAGCATGGCCCCGGCCATGACCGTGACGTAGCGGCAACGCACGCCGGTCATCTGCACCAGGCCGATGTTCTGGGCGAACGAGGAGTGGGTGAAGGTATTGAAGAAACCGGCGATGAACGACGCACCGGCATCGCACAACAGACCCCGGCGCAACATGCCCGGGGTTACTTCGCGATCAGTCACCTTGCCCAGGGCGAGGAACATGCCGGTGGACTCGACGAAGATGATCACTACCACCAGGCACATCGACAGGATCGGCGCCAGGCTGAAGGTCGGCATGCCGAAGTGCAGCGGCGTGACCACCTGCAGCCATGGCGCAGCGCCCAGACCGGACAGGTCGACCATGCCGATCGAACCGGCGACGATGTAGCCCAGGCCCATCCCAACCAGCACCGACACGTTGACCCAGAAGCCACGCATGAAGCGGTTGATCAGCAGGATCACGGCCAGCACCAGACCGGCCACCATCAGGTAGATCGGCGCGCCGAAGGTCTCCGCTTGCTGGCCGCCACCGGCCCAGTTGACCGCCACCGGGAACAACGACAAGCCGATCGACGTGATCACCGTGCCGGTGACCAGCGGCGGGAAGAAGCGCACCACCTTGGACATGAACGGTGCGATCAGCATGCCGAAGAAACCGGCGGCGATGGTTGCACCAAAGATGCCCTGCAGGCCCACGCCGGGCATGCCGGCCATGGCCACCATGCTGCCGACTGCGGCAAAGCTTGCGCCCATCATCACCGGCATGCGAATGCCGACCGGGCCGATACCGAACGATTGGATAATTGTGGCAACGCCTGCGACCAGCAGGTCAGCGTTGATCAGGAAGGCGACTTCTTCACGCGACAGGCCAGCGGCCTGGCCAATGATCAGCGGCACGGCGATCGCACCGCCGTACATCAGCAGCACGTGTTGCAGACCCACCAGGATCAGCTGAAACAGGGGCAGGGGCTGTCGTGGCGGCGCAACAGGGATGTACGCCTTGGATGACTCTGACATGCAGCACCTCGAGTTTTGTTTTTATTCTCGGATCCAAGCGGTCAACCTGCAGCGCCAGGCTTTGGGTAAAAGCCAGGGGTTCACGCTGCGGGTTTGCGCTCGATGCTTGCTTGTTGCGTAGTGCGCATGGCGCAGGCGTGCCCTGCACGGGAAGTGGTCCCGGTGCAGGAGCAAGCCTGGCGATGCGTGGGGTCAGTTGACGGGGGCGCCTTTGGCGATCCAGTCACCGACCAGTTTGCGTTCTTCAACGGTCATCTGGGTGATGTTGCCCAGCGGCATGATCTGGCTGGCAACCGCTTGCGCCTGAATGCGCGCGGCCTGGGCCTGGATCTGCTGCGGGGTATCGAACATCACGCCACCTGGCGCCGTGCTGAACAGTGGGCTGGTCGGCTTGGACGAGTGGCACACAGTGCAGCGTTCCTGGATCACGTTGTGAATCGTGTCGAAGGTGTCACCCGACTGGGCTGTGGCCTGGGCCGGAGCCTGTGCAGCTGCGGCCGGTGCTTCAGCCGCCTTGGCCGCATCGGCAGCACGCTGTTCGGCAGCGGTCTTGCCGCCTACGGCCGTGGCTGGCAGCGGTTGATACTCGGTCTTCGCCGCAGCCTGCTCAGGAGTAGTTGGCAAAGGTTTAGGGCCGGTGACATAGGCCAGGCAGATCATCGCCAGAGCGCCGACGGGCAGGGTCCAGGCGTATTTGTTGCTGTCGTGACGGGTGTTGAAGTAGTGACGGATCAATACCGCAGCCACTGCAATCCCGGCCAGGATCAACCAGTTGTACTGGCTGCCGTAGGTGCTCGGGAAGTGGTTGCTGATCATGATGAACAGCACCGGCAGGGTGAAGTAGTTGTTGTGCCGCGAGCGCAGCAGGCCTTTGGCCGGCAACAGCGGGTCGGGCGTCTGGTTGGCTTCGATCGCCGCGACCAGCTGGCGCTGGGCGGGCATGATGATGCGGAACACGTTACCGACCATGATGGTGCCGATGATCGCACCGGTGTGCAGGTACGCACCACGACCGCTGAACACCAGGCTGAAGCCCCAGCATGCGGCGATGATCAGTACGAACAGCACGCCGCCGAGCAGGGCAGGGCGCTTGCCCAATGGTGAGTCACAGAGGATGTCGTAGATGAACCAGCCGGCTACCAGCGAACCGATACCGATGGCCACGCCTTCGGCGCCGCTCAGCGAGCTGCCCGGGGCGAGCAGGTACAGGGTCGGGTTCCAGTAGAACACCACGCACAGCAGGGCGATCCCGGACATCCAGGTGAAGTAGGCTTCCCATTTGAACCAGTGCAGGTTCTCGGGCATTTTCGGCGGCGCCAGCTTGTACTTCTCCAGGTGGTAGATACCACCACCGTGGATGGCCCAGAGATCACCCGACAACCCATCGCGCGGGTTGCTGCGGTTGAGGTGGTTCTCCAGCCAGACGAAGTAGAACGATGCACCGATCCAGGCGACGCCTGTGATCATGTGAACCCAGCGAATGCTCAGGTTCAGCCATTCGTGAAGGTGTGCTTCCACAGTATGTACCTCTTGCCGATCACCAGCTTGAACGCTGCACGCGACCTTGCGCGCGATAAGCAGGCTGCGAGCGCAGCAGGTTTATCGCGACACCGAGTATTTCATGCAGGCCGTGGATGACCGACCTTTTCTTATTGGTGGGGATTGAGGATCAACATCTGTTCCTCGGTGAAGTAATGCTCATCGCAGTTGTTGCCTGAACCACTGCGATCAACCACCAGGAAATCATCCCGCTTTTCGATCGTCAGCACCGGGTGGTGCCAAACGCCGCGATGGTAATTGACGCCCTGCCTGCCGTTGCTGCGGAAGGCACGGACCAAACCTGATACAGGTGCATCGCCAACTGGCGCGACCACGATCAGAAACTGATTGCCGAGCAGCGGAATGAAAGCCTGGCTGCCCAGCGGATGGCGTTCGAGCATACGCACGGTCAACGGCATTTCCAGCGCGTCGGCGCGGAAGATACTGATGATGGCGTTGTCCTCAGGCTCGGCGGTTTCAACCGTGGCGAGCTTGTGGAAGCGCATGGTCGAGCCGTTGTTGATCATGAAGTGGTCGCTGCCGTCGGTTTCGATCACGTCACCAAAGGGGGCGAAGGCTTCTTTGCTCAGGGGCTCGATCACTAGTGTGCGCATGCTTGTTATCTCTTCTTCTATGACTGGCTAATGTGGTGGTGCGCTTGCCGGAAGGCCCTGGGTACGCTCGCGTGGCGGACTCGGGCCAGACCTTGTGGCAAGCCTTACAGCTGCAGCAGGCGGAACAGCGCGATCAGGTTGATCTGCGCCAGCGCCTCTTTGAATTCGGCATCGGCATCGTTGTGAATCCGGGTTTCGAACGCCGCCAGAATCTGGTGTCGGTTACTGCCCTTGACCGCCATGATGAACGGGAACTGGAACTTGGCCTTGTAGGCATCGTTGAGTTCGGTGAAGCGGGCGAACTCTTCGGCAGTGCACTGGTGGATACCGGCGCCAGCCTGTTCATTGGTACTCGATTCGGTCAGCTCGCCCTGGACGGCGGCTTTGCCGGCCAGGTCCGGGTGAGCGTTGATCAAGGCCAACTGGTCGGCGTGGCTGGCGCTGAGCAGGATGTCGCTCATGCGCTGATGCAGGGCTTCGATCTGGTCCAGCTCGGCCAGTTGACCGAGGTCATAGGCCTTCTCGGCCACCCACGGCGAGTGCTCGTAGATGTCAGAAAAGGCGCTGACGAACGCGTCACGGCTCAGGGTCGAAGGAGTCAGGGTCTTGAAGGCGGTCATCAGGCGTTCTCGTTCTGGTACGGGTGGGTGGTGTGCCAGTGGCGGGCGATGTCCACGCGACGGGCAAACCAGACCTGGTCATGGCTCTTGGCGTATTCGACGAAGCGCTTCAGCGCTGCCAGCCGCGCCGGGCGACCGACCAAGCGGCAGTGCAGGCCGATCGAGAGCATCTTCGGCGCTTCGGCGCCTTCTTCGTAGAGCACATCAAAGGCGTCCTTGAGGTACTGGAAGAACTGCTCGCCACAGTTGAAGCCCTGCACCTGGGTGAAGCGCATGTCGTTGGTGTCGAGGGTGTACGGGATCACCAGATGCGGCTTGCCGGTTGGGTTGTTCGGCTCCCAGTAGGGCAGGTCGTCGTCGTAGGTGTCGCTGTCGTAGAGGAAACCGCCTTCTTCCATCACCAGACGACGGGTATTGGCGCCGGTACGACCGGTGTACCAGCCCAGTGGGCGCTCGCCGGTCAGTTCGGTGAGGATGCGGATGGCTTCGAGCATGTGCTCGCGCTCCTGCGCCTCGTCCATGTTCTGGTAGTCGATCCAGCGGTAGCCGTGGCTGCAGATCTCATGGCCAGCTTCGGCCATGGCGCGGATCACATCCGGATGGCGCTGGGCGGCCATGGCCACGGCGAAGATGGTCAGCGGTACGCCGGTGTCCTTGAACAGCTTGAGCAGGCGCCAGACGCCGGCGCGGCTGCCGTACTCGTACAGCGACTCCATGCTCATGTTGCGTTGGCCCTGCAGGGGCTGGGCGGCAACCATTTCAGACAGGAAGGCTTCGGACTCTTTGTCGCCGTGGAGGATGTTGCGCTCGCCACCTTCCTCATAGTTGAGTACGAACGACAAGGCGATGCGGGCGTTGCCCGGCCAGTGCGGGTGAGGTGGGTTGTTGCCGTAACCGATCAGGTCGCGAGGGTAGTCAGCGCTCACTGCAGTCTTCCTTCTTGTACGTTGTGCGAGGGGTGGTGGACCCGCGTCGGGTTGTCGCACTCACCGGATGGGCTGATTGTATACAACTTCTGAAATCTTTTGTAAGCCTGTTTTTCCGCATTTCTGCCCTTTTGTCGCGTGAGACTGCTTTGCAAGAAACTTGCCTGATTGGTCAGCTAATGACCTGGGCCTGCTTATACAGCCTATATCTGGCGATACATAGCAGGTTTTCGCGAGCGTGTGGCGGAGTGGCGCTGAAGGGTCTAAAAAATTGTGTACAATTTATTGAGAAAGTGTCTTAATGAGCTCATTCCCACACACGGCAGGCCCTCTTACGGTGCTTGCTGGGTATTTTCTGCCCACGAACTGAACAAGAGGCGACACGCACATGGGACGTCTGACCACTCACGTACTGGACGCTGCGCATGGCTGCCCGGGCAGCTCGATCAAGGTCGAGCTGTACCGTGTCGAAGGCCAGCAGCTGGAATTGGTTAATACCGCGCTGACCAACAGCGATGGCCGCGTCGATGCGCCGTTGCTGCAGGGTGACGATTACCGCACCGGCGTGTACCAGTTGCAGTTCAGTGCCGGGGATTACTATCGAGCTCGGGGCGTGGCTTTGCCAGAAGCGGCGTTCCTGGATGTTGTGGTGCTGCGCTTTGGGGTCGACGAGAAGCAGGAGCACTACCACGTGCCGCTGCTGATCTCGCCTTACAGCTACTCGACCTATCGTGGAAGCTAGTTGGTCGCTAGAAGAATCTTCGTAGGTCTTTGGCCCGCTCTCACACTGGCGGGCTTTTTTTCGTCTGGAGATTGGTGTTTCTGAGGCCTTGTGACCATCGCTGGTCTTTGTTCAGGTGTGTTTTCGCACGGCCTGGTTGTTCTGCTTCAGTACTCGGCCAGTCGCATAGCCGGCCTTGTCCTCGGCGCCAGCAGCAATGGCGCCCATGAAATTGAATGTGGCCCCGACGATGCGTTCAGCGCCTTTCTCAGTGGTCACCCATACGCGTGCGGCCTCGAGGTGAGCCGACGTGTTCGAGATCTGACCGCTGAGATTTTGCGTGGCTATATCGCGGTATATACCCGCGTGCTCAGTGGTCAGCGTGGCGTCGTTGTGACTCGTCAGGTTGTCGTTGACCTTGAACAGCTTTTGCGTAAAGGGTGTGCTGTCCACTTGGTCACTGGCAAATTTACGGATTACTGCCCTTCCCAACCTTGGTGATTCCTGCGAGGTTGGATCCGGGAAGAGTGCTTTGCTCGCCAGGTCTACTGACTTTTTTGCAACCTGAATTTTCGGTTGGACGTGTTTTCTCATGAACGTAAGCGCCCAAGGGGTTTTCCCCGTGGGGTCGGTAAGGTTTATCGGGTCATTCAGGCAGTAGGCATAGGCATTCAACCCACCGCTGCCGAACGGACTCAGGCTGTCCGGGCTGAGGAATTTCATGAGCGACGGGCTGTAGGCGCGATGACCGTTGCCGAGCAGGTAGTAGCCGGTTACCGGTTCGCGCTTTTGTCCGGTAAACGACAGCAGGCTGGCGTCCGCCTCCAGGGGGTGGTGGCCATAGGCGGCGTAGGCGATGCTCGCGCTGCTGGCGGCGCCCTGCAGCCGCACAATCGATCCTTGCTGATCGACGCCGAGCGGACGGGTGGCCGTGGTGTTGTCCAGCTGCGCCAAGGCTGACTCGCCATGGCGCAGCAGCGTGATGCATCGCTCACCTTGAAGCTCGGTCGCCAGGGATGACGCTTGGTAGAAGCGCAGCGCCGGGGGCAAAACGGAGGGTGGGGTGGTGTTGGGGAGCATGTTCGGGTCTCGGCATGGAGAAGATGAGACCCGAGTCTAACGTGGGGTTTTTCTGCAGTGACCTGTCAAAAATGACAGGCCACTGCAAGAGGCCCTAGAGGAATACGAACTTGGCGATGAAGATCACGCAGAGTACCCAAAGGCTGGGCGAAATCTCCTTGTACTTGCCCGTCCCGGCCTTGAGCACCACGTAGCTGATGAAGCCCAGGGCAATGCCGTCCGCCACCGAGAAGGTCAACGGCATCATGATCACCGTGACTATCGCCGGAATGCTGTCGGTGGCTTCGTCCCAGTTGATATGGGCCATGCTGCCCATCATCAGCATCGCCACGTAGATCAGCGCGCCAGCGGTGGCGTAGGCGGGGATCATCCCTGCCAGCGGGGCGAAGAACATCGCCGCGACGAACAGTGCCCCGACCACCACGGCGGTCAGCCCGGTACGGCCACCTGCGGCCACTCCCGCAGCGCTCTCGACGTAGCTGGTGACCGGCGGCACGCCAACGGCGGCGCCGAACACGCTCGAGGCACTGTCGGCCTTCAGCGCCCGTGACAGGTTTTCGATCTTGCCGTCCGGCGCCACCAGGTTGGCGCGCTGGGCAACCCCCATCAAGGTCCCGGCGGTGTCGAACATGTGCACGAAGAGAAACGCCAGCACCACGCTGATCATGCTCACGTTGAACACGCCGGCGACGTCCATGGCCATCCAGGTCGGCGCCAGACTCGGCGGCAGCGAGAACACCCCGCCGTACTGCACCAGGCCCAAGCCCCAGCCGGCCAGGGTAACGCTGATGATGGCGATCAGGATCGCACCGAACACTCGGTGATAGCTGAGCACCGCGATCATCAGGAAGCACACCGCCGCCAACAGCGGCCCGGCCTCGTGCAGCGAGCCGAGCTTGATCAGGGTCGCCGGGCTGTCGACGACGATGCCCGCAGTCTTCAGGCCGATCAGCCCGAGAAACAATCCGACGCCGGCCCCCATGGCATGGCGCAGGCTCAGCGGAATGCTGTTGAGCAGCCATTCGCGAACCCGCGACAAGGTCAGGAACATGAACAGCACCCCGGAGACGAACACGGCGCCCAGCGCCGCCTCCCAGGTGTAGCCCATGGTGCCGACCACGGTGTAGGTGAAGAAGGCGTTGAGCCCCATGCCCGGCGCCAGGCCAACCGGCCAGTTGGCGTAAAGCCCCATCAGCAGGCAGCCGAGCGCGGCCGAGATGCAGGTGGCGACGAACGCCGCACCATGATCGATGCCGGCGTCAGCCATGATGTTGGGGTTGACGAAGATGATGTAGGCCATGGTGATGAAGGTGGTCACCCCGGCGATCATTTCGGTCTTGACGGTGGTGCCATGTCGCTTGAGTTTGAAAATCCGTTCCAGCCAGCTCGTTTCGAGCGGCGGGGTGAGATCCAGCGTAGGGGCGTCGGATTTGCGGGTGTCCACAGCGAGTACTCCTCAAGTCTTTCTTGTTGTTCGGAACCAGTGTCCTGCGCTATGCACTTGGTGATTCCGCGAGGGTGAGGCAGACGTCTGACCGTTTTTGTTGACTCATGGGTCAAGAAGTTGCTCGCTGGATTATGCGTTTGTGTACAAATAATGCAAATAATGTTTTATCTTTCCTGGGTACAATCTTGTAAATAGTGGCTATATGCCGAAATGGCCACCTGCAGAAACGGGTCAGCCTGTGTACAATGGGCCAGTACCTTTCTTCTTATTTCCAACCAGGGCTTGCCAGCCACCCTCTGACAGGCAGTACAGTCAAGGTCCGATTGGCGGATTCCCATGCTCGAGTGCCCATGAACGAACAGCTGCAGCCTCTCAAGAAACCTGTACGCACCGGCAAGGCCGGGCGCAGTGGTACCCAGGACGACATCGTCTACGCGCATATTTTCGAGGCGATCCTCGAGCAGCGGCTGGCGCCGGGCACCAAGTTGAGCGAGGAAGCGCTGGGCGAGATATTTGGCGTCAGCCGCACCATCATTCGTCGCGCGTTGTCGCGTCTGGCCCATGAGAGCGTGGTGTTGCTGCGGCCCAATCGCGGTGCCGTGGTTGCCAGTCCGACGGTTGAAGAGGCGCGGCAGGTGTTCTTTTCGCGACGGATGGTTGAGCGGGCGATTACCGAGTTGGCGGTGCAGCATGCTACGGCTGAGCAGCTGAACGAGCTGCGGCAGATGGTGCGTGACGAGCGCGACAGCTTTTCGCGGGGTGATCGTGGGGCCGGGATTCGGCTTTCCGGGGAGTTTCACCTGAAGCTGGCCGAGGCTGCTGGGAATGCACCTTTGGTGAGTTTCCAGCGTAGTCTGGTGTCGCAGACATCGCTGATCATTGCTCAGTATGAGAGCGGGAACCGGTCGCACTGTTCGTATGATGAGCATATGCAGCTGATCGATGCGATCGAGGCGAGGGATGCGGGGCAGGCGGTTAGCTTGATGATGCATCATATGGATCATATCGACAGCAAGCTGAACCTCGATGAGGAGAGTGCTTCGGACGATCTGCATGCGGTGTTTTCGCACTTGTTGCAGAAGAAGCCTGCTCGGGCTACTTCGGCTAAAAGTTGATTGGTTGGTTGTCGGCTTGGGGCTTATCCGATTGATGTGTGGTTTGATCGGACCCCTTTCGCCCTTACGGCGAGTCACTTTTTTGGCAAACGTCCCAAAAAAGTAACTCGCCGTAAGGGCGAAAGGGGCCCTCAAAGCCCCCGAATGAATTGGATAAGTTCACAGCAATCGTGAACAACCCGCTACCGCTGATGCACACACCGCCCAGCCGCATACGTCTCCAGCACCGTCCGATCATCCCCCAGCGTCGTCAGCACAAACAACGTTTCCTCGATCCCCCCTGATTGCTGCAGGCGATACTCAAGCAACGGCGTAGCCTTATAATCGAGGACCACGAAGTCCGCATCACTACCCGGACGCAAACTTCCCACCCGATCCTCCAGCCGCAAAGCCCGAGCCCCACCCAGCGTCGCCAGGTACAACGACTTGAACGGGTGCAAGCGCGCGCCCTGCAACTGCATCACCTTGTAAGCCTCATTCAAGGTATGCAGCAGCGAAAAACTGGTCCCCGCGCCAACATCCGTGCCCAGCCCGACATTGACCTTGAACTTCTCAGCTTGCGGCAAGTTAAACAAGCCACTGCCCAGGAACAGGTTCGAGGTCGGGCAGAACGCCACCGCCGAGCCCGTCTCCGAAAGCCGCTGACACTCTTCATCACACAGATGCACGCCATGGGCAAACACCGACCGCTCCCCCAGCAGCTCGAAGTGATCGTAGACGTCCAGGTAACCCTTCTGCTCCGGGAACAAGCCCTTGACCCAGTCGATCTCCTGCAGGTTCTCGGACAGGTGCGTATGCATGTACACCCCCGGATGCTCCTTCAGTAACTGGCCGGCCATCGCCAATTGCTCGGGCGTGCTGGTCGGGGCAAAGCGCGGCGTCACCGCATAGTGCAGCCGGCCCTTGCCATGCCAGCGCTGAATCAGCGCCTTGCTCTCGGTGTAGGACGACTCCGCCGTGTCGGTCAGATAATCCGGCGCGTTGCGGTCCATCATCACCTTGCCGGCGATCAGGCGCAGGTCCAGCCGCTCGGCCTCTTCGAACAGCGCGTTGACCGACTCCGGATGCACACTGCCGAACACCAGCGCGGTGGTGGTGCCGTTGCGCAGCAGCTCCTGCAGGAAGATCTTCGCGACCTTGTCGGCATGCGCCTTATCGGCAAACTGCTTTTCGCAGGGGAAGGTGTAGGTGTTCAGCCAGTCCAGCAACTGCTCGCCATAGGAGCCGATCATGCCGGTCTGCGGGAAGTGGATATGGGTGTCGATAAAGCCCGGGGTGATCAGGGCATCCTGGTAATGCACCACGTCGATGTCGGCATCCAGCGTCGGCAGCAGGTCGCTGGCGTGACCGAGGGCGCTGATGCGGCCTTCGTCGACCACCAGCAGGCCGTCCGGGTAGTACTCGCAGGATGCCTCCAGGCCGACTTCGGCGGGGTCGCCAACGCTGTGCAGGATGGCGGATCGGTAAGCTTTGCGGGTTGCGCTCATAACACTCTCGTCAATTGGCGTGGCTGCGGCGGGACGGCGGCAGCAACTGAGCAATGGGGCCGGCATTGACCGCAGCATCGTGCTGGCCAAAACAGGCGTTGTAGGTGGCGATGATTTCGCCGGCAATCGACACGGCGATCTCGATCGGCAATTTGCCTTTGACCTCGGCCAGGCCCATCGGGCAGCGCATGCGTGCTAGCACCGCATCGTCATAGCCGCGATCACGCAGGCGATGCTCGAACTTGGCCCGCTTGGTCTTCGAGCCGATGAGGCCGAACCAGGTGAAGTCGTTGCGCTTGAGGATCGCCGCAGTCAGCTCGAGATCGAGCTGGTGGTTGTGGGTCATGACGATGCAGTAACTGCCTGGCGGCAGCGCAGCCACTTCGTCGACCGGCTCCTCGCTGATGATGCGGCTCACGCCGGTGGGGATCAGCTCCGGGAATTCTTGCTCGCGCGAGTCGATCCAGCGCACCCGGCAGGGCAGGGCAGCGAGCAAGGGTACCAGAGCCCGGCCGACGTGGCCCGCACCGAACACGGCGATCTCGGCCTGCACCGCCGCCATTGGCTCGAACAGCAGCACGGTAACGCCGCCGCAGCATTGGCCAAGGCTCGCGCCGAGGCTGAAGCGCTCCAGATGCGGGGTGCTGCGCTGCTCGTCGAGCATCTGCCGGGCGATGTGCAGGGCCTTGTACTCAAGGTGGCCACCGCCGATGGTGTCGAACAGCTGGCGGGCGCTGACGACCATCTTCGAGCCGGCATTGCGCGGGGTCGAGCCGCGCTCTTCGATGATGGTCACCAGCACGCAGGGTTCACCGCGAGCTTGCAGGTCGGCGAGGGCGTTGATCCATTGGTGCATGATACAAAACCTCAGTTGGCTTCAACTCAGCCCCGCGCAGCACAGGGCTGCGCGGGGCTGCCTGCGGTCACGATGTGACAGGTTCCACGTGCTGTTCAGCAGGCTGCTGCACGGCCAGGGCCTGGCGCATCTGCTCGCAGCCCCACAGGACCCGCTCAGGCGTGGCTGGCGCGTCGATGTTGGGTTGCGCGCGGTAGTCGGCGATGCTGGCGACGGCGTCCTTGATCGCGCACCAGGCAGCGATACCGAGCATGAATGGCGGCTCGCCGACGGCCTTAGAATGGAACACGGTGTCTTCCGGGTTCTTGCGGTTCTCGACCAGCTTGACCCGCAGGTCCAGCGGCATGTCGGCCACTGCCGGGATCTTGTAGCTGGCCGGGCCGTTGGTAACCAGCTTGCCCTTGGCGTTCCACACCAACTCTTCGGTGGTCAGCCAGCCCATGCCCTGAATGAAGCCGCCTTCGACCTGACCGATGTCGATGGCCGGGTTCAGCGAGTCGCCGACGTCATGCAGGATATCGGCACGCAGCATTTTGTACTCGCCGGTCAGGGTGTCGACGATGACCTCGACGCAGGCTGCGCCGAAGGCGAAGTAGTAGAACGGCCGGCCGCGCGCCTGTGAGCGGTCGTAGAAGATCTTCGGCGTGCGGTAGAAGCCGGTAGTCGACAGCGACACCTGGGCAAAATAGGCCTGCTGCACCAGCGTCTCGAAGCTGATCAGTTCCTCACGCACGCGCACATGGCCGTTGCGGAATTCAACGTCTTCCTCGGTGACATTCCAGTGCCGGGCGGCAAACTCGACCAGGCGCTTCTTGAGGATCTCGGCCGCGTTCTGCGCCGCCTTGCCGTTCAGGTCGGCGCCACTGGATGCAGCGGTCGGTGAGGTATTGGGGACCTTGTCGGTATTGGTCGCCGTGATCTGAATGCGGTCGATCTCGACCTGGAACACCTGCGCAACCACCTGTGCAACCTTGGTGTTCAAACCCTGGCCCATCTCGGTGCCGCCATGGTTGAGGTGGATGCTGCCGTCGGTGTAGATGTGGATCAGTGCACCGGCCTGGTTGAGGAAGGTGGCGGTGAATGAGATGCCGAACTTGACCGGGGTCAGCGCCAGGCCTTTTTTCAATATCGGGCTGTGCTCGTTGAAGTGGCGGATCGACTTGCGCCGCTCGGCGTAGTCGCTGCTGGCCTCCAGTTCGGCGGTCATTTCCTCGATCAGGTTGTGTTCGACGGTCTGGTAGTAATGGGTGACGTTGCGCTCGGCCTTGCCGTAGTAGTTGACCTTGCGCACATCCAGCGGGTCACGGCCGAGCTGACGGGCAATGTGGTCCATCACCTGCTCGATGGCGACCATGCCTTGCGGCCCGCCGAAACCTCGGTAAGCGGTGTTGGAGGCGGTGTTGGTCTTGCAACGGTGGCCGTTGACGGTGGCGTCGCCAAGGTAATAGGCGTTGTCCGAGTGGAACATGGCGCGGTCGACGATCGAGCCGGACAGGTCAGGCGAGTAGCCGCAGTTGCCGGCGAGGTCGAACTGGATGCCGTGCAGGCGGCCGTCGTCATCGAAGCCGACGTCGTACTCGACGTAGAACGGGTGGCGCTTGCCGGTCATGGTCATGTCTTCGACCCGTGGCAGGCGCATCTTGGTCGGCTGGCCGGTCAGCCGCGCGATCACCGCGCACAGGCATGCCGGGCTGGCGGCCTGGGTTTCCTTGCCGCCGAAACCGCCACCCATGCGGCGCATGTCGAGGACGATCTTGTTCATCGGCACATCGAGCACTTCGGCGACCAATTTTTGCACTTCGGTCGGGTTCTGCGTCGAGCAGTACACGATCATGCCGCCGTCTTCGGTCGGCATCACCGAGGAGATTTGCGTTTCCAGGTAGAAGTGCTCTTGGCCACCGATATGCAAGGTCCCCTGCAAGCGGTGCGGGGCGCTGGCCAGGGCGGCAACCGAATCACCGCGCTGATGGGTATGGCTGTCGAGCACGAAGTGCTTGTCGCGCAGCGCCTGGACCACATCCAGCACCGGTTCGAGGTCTTCGTATTCGATGATCGCCGCCATCGCCGCACGGCGAGCGGTTTCCAGGTCGCGGGCAGCTACCGCCAGCACCGGTTGGCCGAAGAACTCGACCTTGTCGATCGCCAGCAATGGGTCGCCGGCGACCACCGGGCCGATGTCCTTGAGGCCGGGGATGTCTTCATGGGTGATGGCGATGCGTACGCCTTCGAAGGCGTAGCACGGCGCGGTATCGATACTCAGGATGCGCGCGTGGGCGCGGTCAGCTGTGCGCGCATACACATGCAACTGATTGGGGAATTCGAGGCGGTCATCGATATACACCGCTTCGCCGCTGACGTGTTTGTCGGCGCTGTCGTGCTTGACGCTGCGGCCGACACCGGTGGTCAGGTCCTGGCGGAACAGTTCGGCCATCTCGGCCTGGCTCTTGACGGCATGATGATTAGACATAGTCGGTCACCCGGGTTTCGATGTGCGGCGATTGCAGTTCGATGAAGTACTTGCGCAGCAGGTTCTGTGCGGTCAGCAGGCGGTATTCCTTGCTCGCGCGGAAGTCCGAGAGCGGGCTGAAGTCTTCGCCCAGCGCCTGGCAGGCACGTTCAAGGGTGGCCTGGTTCCACGGCTTGCCGCGCAGCGCGGCTTCACAGGCACGGGCGCGTTTGGGAATCGCTGCCATCCCGCCAAAGGCAATGCGCACGCCGCTGACCACACCGTTTTCGATGCTCAGGTTGAACGCTGCACAAACTGCCGAGATGTCGTCGTCCAGTCGCTTGGAGACCTTGTAGGCGCGGAACGTCCAGTCGTTGCTGGCCCGCGGCACGATGATCTTCTCGATGAACTCGCTGTCCTGGCGGGCCGTGATGCGGTAGTCGATGAAGTAGTCTTCCAGTGGCAGCACGCGCTGGCGCTGGCCCTGGCGCAGTACCACCTGGGCATCCAGGGCAATCAGCAGCGGCGGCGAATCACCGATGGGCGAGGCATTGCCGATGTTGCCGCCGAGGGTGCCCTGGTTGCGAATCTGCAATGACGCAAAGCGGTGCAGCAGGGCGCCAAAATCGGCGTACTCATCGCTGAGCGCGCCGTAGCAGTCGGTCAGCGGCGTCGCTGCGCCGATCTCCAGATGAGTGGCGGTCTTGTCGATGCGCTTGAGTTCGGCGACGTTGCCGACATAGATCATCACCGGCAAGGTCTTGTGGAACTGGGTCACTTCCAGCGCCAGGTCGGTGCCGCCGGCAAGCAGGCGCGCTTCTGGGTGCGAGCTGTACAGGTCGGCCAGGTCGGCAACGGTCAGCGGCACCAGACAGCGCTTGTCGCCGCTGTTCAGTTCGCCGGTTTCGGACGGGGCGATGGCCTTGAGGCGGGCGATGGTCTGCGCTTGTTGCGCATCGAACTGATCGCGGCACGGTGTGGCGCAGCTCTGTTCGGCAGCGGCGAGGATCGGCCGGTAGCCGGTGCAACGGCACAGGTTGCCGGCGAGGGCTTCCTGGGCCTGCTGGGTGTCGGCGCCGTTGCTGTTCTTCTGCAAGGCAAACAGCGACATGACAAAGCCGGGAGTGCAGAAGCCGCATTGCGAGCCGTGGCAGTCGGCCATGGCGTTTTGCACACTGTGCAGTTCGCCCTGATGCTTGAGGCCTTCGACGCTGATCAATTGTTTGCCGTGCAACGACGAAACGAAGGTCAGGCACGAGTTGAGGCTGCGGTAGCGCAGGCTCTGGCCGTCTTCTTCGAGCTCGCCGACCACCACTGTACAGGCGCCGCAGTCGCCACTGGCGCAGCCTTCCTTGGTGCCGGATTTGCCAAGGTGTTCGCGCAGGTACTGCAGCACGGTCATGTTCGGGTCCAGGGCGTGCTCATTACGCAGCTCCTGGTTTACGAGAAACTGGATCACGGGGAAGGCCTCGCAATGGTTTTATTGTTGTTCCGGCGGACTCTAAGCAGGCTTGATCGCCGGGTCAATGATTTTCTGACTCAAAGGTCAAGAAATCGCGCGCAGTGAGTCCGCACCGAACAGTGTGCCTTTTGTTAAGCATAGATCGCGCCTGATACCCACGGCCGCCTGCAACGAATAAAGCGCAGCGCACCTCTGCGCGACTGCCTGGCAAGTGCGCTACAATCCGCCGCTTGTGCCCAGTTCAATGATTTTGAAGGAAAACCATGACGTTCAAGGCGCCGGACAGTCTCTCCGAGCAGATTGCCCACCATCTGGCCGAGCGGATCATCCGCGGCGAGCTTGCCCCGGGTGAGCGGATCCAGGAGCAAAAGGTCACTCAGGCCCTGAACGTTAGCCGCGGCTCGGTACGCGAGGCGCTGTTGATCCTTGAGCGTCGCCATCTGGTGGCGATCCTGCCGCGGCGGGGCGCCCACGTGACCCGTCTTGACGAGCGCAGTGTGCGTAGCCTGTGTGCGCTGATGGGCGAGTTCTACATTCTGCTCGGCAACGCCGTTGCCCAGAAATGGCGCACCGATGCCGACCTGATGCCGTTTCTGGGCATTCAGCAGCGCTTGCAACAGGCCTACGCCGCCACCGACATCAAGACCTTCGTCGCCGAGAGTTTTGCAGTGATGCGCGCTGCGTATCCGTTCGCCGACAACCCGTACCTGCAGGAAACCGTCGAGAACCTGCAGCCCGCCATGAGCCGCGCCTATTACCTCGCGCTGGATCAGCGCCAGGCCAATATGCTCGACTACCTCGACCTGTTCGATCGCCTGCTCCAAGCCGTGGTTGCGCGCGACATTGCACGTATTCGCGAAGTGCTGGTTGCCTACTGCCAGCGCAGCTGCGAGCTGGTGCTGGCTGCGTTGGCACGGGTCTGATCGATGCGCTTGAAGTGCATTCGCCTGGCCGGGTTCAAGTCGTTCGTCGACCCGACCACGGTCAACTTCCCCAGCAACATGGCCGCCGTGGTCGGGCCCAATGGCTGTGGCAAGTCCAACATCATCGACGCGGTGCGCTGGGTGATGGGCGAAAGCTCGGCTAAAAACCTGCGCGGCGAGTCGATGACCGACGTCATCTTCAATGGCTCGACCAGCCGCAAGCCGGTCAGCCAGGCCAGTATCGAACTGGTGTTCGACAACAGCGACAACACCCTGGTCGGCGAGTACGCCGCCTATGCCGAGATCTCGATCCGGCGCAAAGTGACCCGCGACGCGCAGAATACCTACTACCTCAACGGCACCAAATGCCGTCGCCGCGACATTACCGATATCTTCCTCGGAACCGGGCTGGGCCCGCGCAGCTACTCGATCATCGAGCAGGGCATGATCTCCAAGCTGATCGAGGCCAAGCCAGAAGAGCTACGTAACTTCATCGAAGAAGCCGCCGGCATCTCCAAGTACAAGGAGCGCCGCCGCGAGACCGAAACCCGAATTCGCCGCACCCAGGAAAACCTCGCCCGCCTGACCGACCTGCGCGATGAGCTCGGGCGCCAGCTCGAGCGTTTGCATCGCCAGGCCCAGGCCGCAGAAAAGTATCGCGAGTACAAAGCTGAAGAGCGTCTGCTCAAGGCGCGCTTGTCGGCCCTGCGCTGGCGTGAGCTGGACCAGAAGGTGCAGCAACGCGGCGCCGTCATCGGCGATCAGGAAGTAGCCTTCGAGGCGCTGGTGGCCGAGCAGCGCAATGCCGATGCCAGCATCGAGCGCCTGCGCGACGGCCACCATGAATTGTCCGAACGCTTCAATCAGGTCCAGGGCCGCTTCTATTCGGTGGCCGGTGACATTGCCCGGGTCGAGCAGAGCATTCAGCACGGCCAGCAGCGCCTGCGCCAGTTGCAGGATGATCTCAAGGAAGCCGAGCGCACACGGCTGGAGACCGAGTCGCACCTGGGCCATGACCGCACCCTGCTGGCGACCCTCGGCGAAGAGCTGGAGCAGCTTGAGCCTGAGCAGGAGATGACCCTCGCCGCAGCCGAAGAAGCGGCTGCCGTGCTCGAAGAAGCCGAGTTGGGCATGCACGGCTGGCAGGAGCAGTGGGACAGTTTCAATACCCGCTCAGCGGAGCCGCGGCGCCAGGCCGAAGTCCAGCAGTCGCGCTTGCAGCAGCTGGAAACCAGCCTCGAGCGCTTGGCTGAACGCCAGCGCAAGCTGGCTGACGAGCGTGATCAGCTCAGCGCCGACCCGCAGGATGCAGCCATGCTCGAGTTGACCGAGCAGGTCGCCAGCAGTGAGCTGCTGCTGGAAGAACTGCAGCTCAGCGAGCAGGACGTGCTCGAACGCCTCGAAGCTGTGCGTGAGCAACTGCAGCAGCTCAACCAGAGCCATCAGCAGTTGCAGGGCGAGCAACAGCGTCTGGGCGGCCGGCTGGCGTCGCTGGAGGCGTTGCAGCAAGCCGCCCTGGAGCCGTCTGCCGGTGCTGGCGAGTGGCTGCGCGAGCAAGGTTTGCAACAGCGTCCGCGCCTGGCCGAGGGTTTGCGCGTCGAGGCAGGTTGGGAGCTGGCCGTCGAGACGGTGCTGGGTGCTGACTTGCAGGCAGTGCTGGTCGACGACTTCAGCCAGCTGGACTTTGCCACGCTGGAACAAGGTGATTTGCGCCTGTTGCTGGCGGCCGGCGAGGGCGCTCGGGTGCCCGGCAGCTTGCTCGACAAGGTCGAAGGGCGCACCGACCTCAGCCCTTGGCTGGGCCAGGTGCGTCCGGTCGAGACCCTTGAGCAGGCGCTGAGCCAGCGCCCAAGTCTGCTGGCTGGCGAAAGCCTGGTCAGCCGCGATGGCTACTGGGTGGGCCGGCATTTCCTGCGCGTCAGCCGCGGCAGCGAAGCGCAAGGCGGCGTGCTCGCCCGCGCGCAGGAGATCGAACAGCTAGCCGAGCAGCAACTGCAGCAACAGGAGCAGCTGGACCAGTTCGAGCAGCGCCTGCACAGCCAGCGCGAGCAACAGCGTGACCTTGAAGAGCAGCGCGAACAACTGCGCCGCCGTAGCCAGGACGAAAACCGTCAGCACGGTGAGCTCAAGGCGCGTTTGTCTGCCGGTCGCGCCCGCGCCGAGCAGCTTGAGCTGCGTCGCCGCCGCCTTGAAGAAGAATTAAGCGAGCTCGGTGAGCAGCGCGCCATCGAGCACGAACAGCTCGGCGAGGCGCGGCTGATCCTGCAAGAGGCCCTTGACCTGATGGCCGAGGACACCGAGCAGCGCGAACAATTGCTGGCCCGCCGCGACACCCTGCGCGAAGGCCTCGACCGCATCCGCCAGGAAGCCCGCCAGCACAAGGACCACGCCCACCAGTTGGCCGTGCGCCTGGGCTCGCTGCGCGCCCAGCATGATTCCACCCGGCAGGCGCTGGAGCGGCTGGAGCAGCAAGCCGAGCGCCTGAGCGAGCGCCAGGAGCAGTTGAGCCTGAATCTGGAAGAAGGCGAAGCGCCGCAGGAAGAGCTGCGCCTGAAACTTGAAGAGCTGCTCGAACGGCGCATGAGCGTCGATGAAGAAATGCGCCTGGCCCGGCTGCACATGGACGACGCCGACCGCGAACTGCGCGACGCCGAAAAACGCCGCACCCAGGCCGAGCAGCAGTCGCTTTTGCTGCGCGGTCAGCTGGAGCAGTCACGGCTTGAATCGCAAGGCCTGAACCTGCGCCGCAGCACCTTGCAAGAACAACTGCTGGCCGACGGTTTTGACCTGCAAGGCGTGCTTGCCACGCTCGATCCCGAGGCCAGCGAAGCGACCACCGAACAGCAGCTCGAACAAATCGAAGGGCGTATTCAGCGCCTGGGTGCGATCAACCTGGCAGCCATCGAAGAGTACGAGCAGCAGTCCGAGCGCAAACGCTATCTGGATGCGCAGGACGCCGACCTGGTCGAAGCGCTCGAGACCCTGGAAAACGTCATCCGCAAGATCGACAAGGAAACCCGCACCCGCTTCAAGGATACCTTTGATCAGATAAATGCCGGTTTGCAGGCACTTTTTCCAAAAGTTTTCGGCGGTGGCAGCGCTTACTTGGAACTGACGGGCGAAGATTTACTCGATACTGGGGTGACAATCATGGCGCGCCCGCCTGGCAAGAAAAACAGCACCATCCATTTGTTGTCGGGTGGCGAGAAAGCCTTGACTGCGCTGGCGCTGGTGTTCGCTATCTTCAAACTCAACCCGGCACCGTTCTGCATGCTCGACGAAGTCGATGCGCCGCTGGACGATGCCAACGTCGGGCGGTACGCCCGGTTGGTCAAGGAAATGAGCGAGACCGTGCAGTTCATCTACATCACCCACAACAAGATCGCCATGGAGATGGCCGATCAACTGATGGGGGTGACGATGCACGAGCCAGGCTGTTCACGTCTTGTTGCAGTTGATGTAGAGGCGGCAATGGCCATGGTAGACGCCTGATAAGCGACGCTGAGGCGTTTTCAGCAGCTAAAACGTCTGTCATGTGTGACAGACGGTGTAAAGTTGTCTTTGGTCGTGCTAGCTTTACCGTCACGTGTATTCTGCGTGGGTAAAACGCCTGTCAGAACATAGAGTTGGCGCCACGTGTTAAAGGGCTTTGAACCCTTTGTTTTCAAGCATATTTTTTATAGAGGCACGGGATTAAATGGAAATCGGTCTGCGCGAGTGGCTGATCGTCATCGGCATCATTGTCATCGCCGGTATTCTTTTCGACGGCTGGCGTCGCATGCGTGGTGGCAAAGGCAAGTTGAAATTCCGTCTCGATCGCAGCTACTCCAATGTTGCGGACGAAGAAGGCGGCGCGGAAGTGCTCGGCCCGGCACGCGTGCTGGAAGGCCAGCACAAAGAGCCCGAGCTGGATGAAACCGACCTGCCGTCGATGAGCGCAGGGCGTGAGCGCGAGCGCGAAGCCAAACCCGTCAAGGCCGCCAAGCGCGGCAAGCGCAACAGCGAGCCGCAGCAGGGCGATCTGAGCCTGGCGGCCGAGCCGCGTGAGCCCGACCTGTTCGCCGAGCCTGACAACGCCTACGAGACTGACAACAACCGCAGCAGCGGTTTCTCCTCGAGCTCGTCCAGCAGCAGCGTCAAGGAGCTGCCACCGGCTGAAGAAGTGCTGGTGATCAGCGTGATCTCCCGTGACGAAACCGGCTTCCGCGGCCCGGCCCTGTTGCAGAACATTCTCGAGAGCGGTCTGCGCTTTGGCGAAATGGACATCTTCCACCGTCACGAGAGCATGGCCGGCCACGGCGAAGTGCTGTTCTCGATGGCCAACGCGGTCAAGCCAGGGGTGTTTGACCTGGATGACATCGACCATTTCAGCACCCGTGCGGTGAGCTTCTTCCTCGGCTTGCCAGGCCCGCGCCATCCCAAGCAGGCGTTCGACGTGATGGTCGCTGCTGCGCGCAAGCTGGCCCATGAGCTCGATGGCGAACTCAAGGATGACCAGCGTAGCGTGTTGACGGCGCAGACCATCGAGCATTATCGCCAGCGCATCGTTGAGTTCGAGCGTCGCGCGCTGACTCAGAAACGTTGATTTAACTGTGCGGGCAGGGTCGATAGTGATCCTGCCCGCAGTGATTTTTGCGCTAGAGCAGCTTTGGGGTTGAGTGGGGCAGGCGAGTGCGGCGGTGCCTGGATTGGGGCTGCGGCGCAGCCCTTTCGCGACACAAGGCCGCTCCTACATGGATCCCGTTGCCGTTGAGGTCAGTGCGGTCCCCGCCGCTCTTTAGGCATGCGCGGTCCCCTGTAGGAGCGGCCTTGTGTCGCGAAAGGGCCGCATAGCGGCCCCCCATCCGCCAAACCCACCCAAAGCCGCTCTTGTGCCCAGCAAGAGACCCCCCCATGACCGCCGAAACCCGCATCCATCAGCTGCGCGCCGAACTCGACCAGCACAACTACCGCTACTACGTCCTCGACGAGCCAAGCATCCCCGACGCCGAATACGACCGCCTGTTCAACGAACTCAAAGCCCTCGAAGCCGAACACCCGCACTTGGTCACCCCTGACTCGCCAACCCAGCGCGTCGGCGGCAGTGCCCTGGCGGCTTTCAGCCAGATCCGCCACGAAGTGCCCATGCTCAGCCTGGGCAACGCCTTCGAAGAGGCCGACCTGCGCGAATTCGATCGCCGCGTGGTCGACGGCCTCGATCAGCCCGGCGCCGTCGACTACAGCTGCGAGCCCAAGCTCGACGGCCTTGCGGTTAGCCTGCTGTACCGCGATGGCCAGTTGGTGCAAGGTGCCACCCGTGGCGACGGCACCACCGGCGAAGACATCAGCAGCAACGTGCGCACCGTACGCAACATCCCGCTCAAGCTGCAGGGCAGCGGCTGGCCAGCGGTGCTCGAAGTGCGCGGTGAAGTGTTCATGAGCAAGGCCGGCTTCGACCGCCTCAACGCCAGCCAGGCTGCCATTGGCGGCAAGACCTTCGCCAATCCGCGCAACGCCGCCGCCGGCAGTCTGCGCCAGCTGGACTCGAAGATCACCGCCAGCCGCCCGCTGGAATTCTGCTGCTATGGCGTTGGGCAAACTTCCGAAAGCATCGCCGACAGCCACATCGACACCCTCGAGAAGCTCAAGACCTGGGGCATGCCGATCAGTCGCGAGCTCAAGCACGCCGCTGGTATTGAGGAATGCCTGGCCTACTACCAGGACATCGGCGCTCGCCGCAACGAGCTGGCCTACGAGATCGATGGCGTGGTGTTCAAGGTCAACAGCCTGGCCGCACAGCGCGAGCTGGGCTTCCGTGCACGCGAGCCGCGCTGGGCGATCGCCCATAAATTCCCGGCCATGGAAGAGCTGACCGAAGTGCTCGACGTCGAGTTTCAGGTCGGTCGTACCGGCGCAGTCACGCCTGTCGCGCGCCTGAAGCCGGTCAAGGTCGCCGGCGTCACCGTATCCAATGCCACCCTGCACAACATGGACGAAGTCGCCCGGCTCGGCGTGCATATCGGCGACACGGTGATCATCCGTCGCGCTGGCGACGTCATCCCGCAAGTCATGCAGGTGGTGCTCGAGCGCCGCCCGGCTGACGCCCGTCCGGTGCCGGTGCCGAGTGAATGCCCGGTGTGCGGCTCGCAGGTCGAGCGTACCCAGTTGATCAAGCGCAGCAAAGGCAAAGAGACCACCAGCGAAGGTGCGGTCTACCGCTGCGTTGGCCGCCTGGCCTGCGCCGCGCAGTTGAAGCAGGCGATCATCCACTACGTCTCGCGCCGCGCCATGGACATCGATGGTCTAGGCGAGAAAAGCGTCGAGCAGTTGGTCGATGAGGGGCTGATCCGCTCGCCGGCTGACCTGTACAAGCTGACTTTCGAGCAGATCGTCGACCTCGAAGGCTTTGCCGAGGTTTCCAGCAACAAACTGCTTGAGGCCATCAACAACAGCAAACGACCAAACCTGGCGCGCTTCATCTACGCCCTCGGCATCCCCGATGTCGGCGAAGAGACCGCCAAGGTCCTCGCGCGCTCGCTGGGCAGCCTGGCGCGGGTGCAGGAGGCGCTGCCGCAGGTGCTCACCTACCTGCCCGATATCGGCCTGGAAGTCGCCCACGAGATCCACAACTTCTTTGAAGACCAGCACAACCGCGACGTCATCCAGCAGTTGCTCGACAGCGGCATGCAATTGCAGGAGGAGGGCGAGCTGGCCCCCGAGTTCGCCGCCAGCACTACCCTCGCCGGGCTGATCACCAAGCTCGACATCGCTTCGGTCGGCCCGACTGGCGCCGAGAAGCTGGTAGCCAAGCTCGGCAGCCTCGAGCAGATCATCCAGGCCGACGGCATCGACCTGCGTCAGGCCCTGGCGGCCAAGCAAGCCGAAGCCGTGCGCGAGTTCTTCAAGGTCGAGGCCAACCAACAGCTGGCACGCGCTATCGAAGCGCAGCTGCTGAAGTTCGGCATGCACTGGGCCAGCGACAAGCGCGTGGTCGAAGGCCTGCCCCTGGCCGGGCAGACCTGGGTGCTTACCGGCAGCCTCGAGCGCATGAGCCGCGACATCGCCAAGGACAAGCTCGAACAGCTCGGCGCCAAGGTCGCCGGTTCGGTCTCTGGCAAGACCCACTGCGTCGTCGCCGGCCCCGGCGCCGGCTCGAAGCTGGCCAAAGCCAGCGAACTCGGGGTCAAGGTGCTCGATGAAGACGCCTTTGTCGGCTTTTTGGCCGGCCACGGCATCGACATCTGACTGCCTCGCGGGACAAGTCATTGAGAAATGATGATTTTTTCTTGATGCAGAGGTTGTAACTTCGTCCCAGAGCGGTACAATGGCGCGGCTTGTCACATGGCAAGTCGCGTTATGGTGGCCCTATCGGTCCCTCCGCATTGATTACCCGTTGACCTGGTCAGATCCGGAAGGAAGCAGCCAAGGCGGGGACATTGAGTGCCGGGGTGTGGCTGGTGGGGCTGCCTCCATTTCAGGGGTCGGAAAATTTTTCGGCGCGCCTGCTCCAGCATCTCCCTTCGCTGTCCAACCCAACTCCCCTCAGTTATTCGAGCGCCGCTCGCGTACGCGTACCCCCGCAGCCGCAACCTTCATCAACCGCTGAAACGTCGGACACGCCAGATGATCGTCCTCAGGGCACGCCGCCGCATGCCGCAGCCCTTTGCTCATGGCCTGCAAGCGTTTGACCTGTTCATCGATTTCGTCCGCCTTGGCCCTGAGCATGTCGCGATCGACCTGCAGGTCTACCAGCATCGCCCGCACTTCACTCAATGAAAACCCTGCTGCCTGCCCAAGCGCGATCAGGGCCAGGCGATCGGCTACGTCTGCGGAAAACTGGCGACGTTGGCCGGGGCTGCTAAGTGACTCGAGCAAGCCAGTCTTGGCGTAGTAGCGCAGGGTCGAGGCGGGTACTCCGGTGCGCTTGGCGACATCGGCGATGTCCATGATTGCTCCCTTGACTTGAAGTTGACTTCAACTTCTATGCTGCGCGGCATTGGGGTTTTTCGTCAATCTGCGAGGGTGTATTCATGGGCGTTACGGTTTTATTGATTTCCACGCTGGTGGTCGGCATCGGCGCCACGTTGGTGATGGATGCGTGGGCGATGGTGCTGCGCCGCCTGGGGGTGACAACGCTGAACTACGCCATGCTCGGGCGCTGGGCGGGGCACCTGCTGCGGGGCAGGGTGCACCATGCAGCTATCGCCAAGGCGGAGCCGATCAGGCACGAGCGGGTGTTGGGTTGGGCGTTGCATTACGCGATTGGCCTGTTCTTCGCCGCCGCGTTGCTGGCACTGCAAGGGGCCGACTGGCTGCACGCGCCGACGCTGCTGCCAGCGCTGACCTTTGGGCTGTGTACCGTTGTGGCGCCGCTGTGCATTCTACAGCCGGCGATGGGGGCGGGCTGGTTTGCCAGCAAGACGCCAGCGCCGCTGCGCAACAGCCTGCGCAGTGTGGCCACGCACCTGGTGTTCGGCAGCGGCTTGTATGCCACGGCGTTGCTGCTTTCACTGGTGTGAGCCGATCACCATCGGCGCTGGCGAAGTGGGCGCGGCGTAGTGCTGAACAATGCGGTCCATCTCGCCGGACTGCTTGATCCGCACCAGCGCCCTGAGCAGCGCCTGGGTCGGGCGCGACGGGTCGCTGCGGACCACGCAACCGAGGTTTTGCTCTTCCAGCAGCGCGCGGCTCTGCAATTGCGCTTCGGCTGGCAGTTGGCGGTTGAACCACTGCAGCGATAACTCATTGCTCACTGCGTACTGGTAGCGCCCGGCCTGTAGTTTCTGCAGGGCCAGTTGTTGGCTACGGCTGTCTTCGCGGTGCAATTGTCCTCGGCTGAACAGGGGTTGCAGGGTTGGGTAGCTATAGCCGAGGACCGTACCAATGGCTTGAGCCGGCAGGCGCGAGGCATCCACGGGGTCGAGCAGGCCGGCGCGGCTCACCAGCAGATCGCGCTGGACCATCAGCGGCACGCTCCAGATGTACTCGCCTGGGCGCTCGATCAACCAATTGGTTGCGAGGTGGCAGCGCACGTCGACATCGCCGTCCTCCATGGCTTGCTGCATGCGCAGGCGGGCCAACACGTGGTACTCAGGCCGCACCCCGGCTTCGCGCGCGGCAGACTGCATCAAGTCATAAAGAATGCCTTCGACCGGCTGACCCTGCTCTATGCGGATCAGCGGCATGCTCCAGCTCTCGGCAATGGCGAAGCGCAGCACCGGTTGCTCGGCCCAGCTGGGCGTGGCGCATAACATCAGGCTGGCCAGTAGTCGGCGCACGTGTATTCCTCCTTGATCTGCGTCGAACCGTGCATGGCTTAGCGTAGACGAGATTGGCCGGGTGCAATTTCGGCCCCGCTCCGCTAGCATTAGCGATCTTCCGCTGGTTCAGTTTGCGATGGTTTTTGATGAGTTATCAGGTTCTTGCACGTAAGTGGCGTCCGCGCTCGTTCCGCGAAATGGTCGGCCAGACCCATGTGCTCAAGGCATTGATCAATGCGCTGGACAACCAGCGGCTGCATCACGCCTACCTGTTTACCGGTACCCGCGGGGTCGGCAAGACCACCATCGCGCGGATCATCGCCAAGTGCCTGAACTGCGAAACCGGCATCACCTCGACGCCCTGTGGCACCTGCTCGGTGTGCCGGGAGATCGACGAGGGGCGCTTCGTCGACCTGATCGAGATCGACGCTGCCAGCCGAACCAAGGTCGAAGACACCCGCGAGCTGCTCGACAATGTGCAGTACGCACCGAGCCGTGGCCGCTTCAAGGTCTACCTGATCGACGAAGTGCACATGCTCTCGACGCACTCGTTCAACGCCTTGCTGAAGACGCTGGAAGAGCCGCCGCCCTACGTCAAGTTCATCCTCGCCACCACCGACCCGCAAAAGCTGCCGGCCACCATCCTCTCGCGCTGCTTGCAGTTCTCGTTGAAGAACATGAGCCCGGAGCGGGTGGTAGAGCACCTGAATCACGTGCTGACTGCCGAGAACGTGCCGTTCGAGAATGACGCATTGTGGCTGCTCGGGCGCGCTGCCGATGGCTCGATGCGCGACGCCATGAGCCTGACCGATCAGGCCATCGCCTTTGGCGAAGGCCAGGTACTGGCCGCCGATGTGCGGGCGATGCTCGGCACACTTGACCACGGCCAGGTGTACGGCGTGTTGCAGGCCTTGCTCGAAGGCGATGCGCGAGCGCTGCTGGAGGCGGTGCGCGATTTGGCCGAGCAAGGCCCGGACTGGTCCGGCGTGCTCGCCGAGATGCTCAACGTGCTGCACCGCGTGGCCATCGCCCAGGCACTGCCCGAGGCGGTCGACAATGGTCAGGGCGACCGTGATCGAGTCCTGGCGCTGGCGTCGGCGCTGCCTGCCGAGGACGTGCAGTTCTACTATCAGATGGGTTTGATCGGCCGGCGCGACTTGCCGCTGGCACCAGACCCGCGCGGCGGTTTCGAAATGGTCCTGCTGCGCATGTTGGCATTCCGCCCGGCGGACAACGATGACGCGCCGAGACCGCAGCTAAAGCCAGTGGGGATCAGCCAGGCCACAGCTGATTCAGCAAAAGCGGTGGCAGCGGCAGCGCCCGTCAGCGCGGTTGCAGAGGTGCCGGCCCCGGCTGCGCCGGTGGCCCCAGCGGTTGCCGAACCAGTAGTCGCGGAGCCTGTTGCGGAACCAGAGCCAGAACCAGAACCTGCTGCGCCAGCGCCAGTTGCCGAGCAAGCCATCGACCTGCCATGGGAAGAGCAGGCAGCGCCTGTCGCTCCGCCGAAGCCACCTGCGCCTGAGCCGCCAGCCAAGCCCGAGCCGCAACCCGAAGCACAGCACGCGCCGTCACGTGACGACGCGCCGCCGTTTGACCCGGCTGCCTACGATGGCGTCGGTATGGAACGTGACGACGAGCCGCCGCTGGACGAGGACTATTATGCCGGCGAGGCCGACCCGGTTGGTTTCAGCTACCTCGACGAACTCGCCGAGCACGTTCAGGAAGACCAGCAGGCGCCGCCGCCCGAGCCGCTGCCAGCCTCCAAGCCGGCAACTGGGCTGGCCCTGCAATGGTTGGAATTATGCCCACAGTTGCCTGTATCGGGGATGACAGGCAACATCGCCGCAAACTGTACGTTGATTGCCGTCGACGGCGATAACTGGCTGCTGCACCTTGACCCGGCGCAGGGCGCGCTGTTCAACTCGACCCAGCAGCGGCGTTTGAACGACGCGCTCAACCAGCACCTCGGGCGCACCCTGCAGCTGAGCATCGAGCTGATTCGCCCGGAGCAGGAAACCCCGGCCCAGGCCGCAGCGCGCAAGCGTTCCGAGCGTCAGCACGATGCCGAAGTGTCGATCGAGCAGGATCCGCTCATCCAGCAGATGATCCGCCAGTTTGGCGCGACCGTGCGGCAGGATACTATTGAGCCCGTAGAGCCTCTGGTCAGCCAGGGGCAATAAACCGATATCCATGCGGCCGGCACTGCGCCAGGCCGCATCATATGAACCAATCGAGGTATACCCCCATGATGAAAGGTGGCATGGCAGGCCTGATGAAGCAGGCTCAGCAAATGCAGGAAAAAATGGCCAAGATGCAGGAAGAGCTGGCCAGCGCCGAAGTCACTGGTCAGTCCGGCGCCGGCCTGGTCAGTGTGGTCATGACCGGCCGTCATGACGTCAAGCGCATCAGCCTCGACGACAGCCTGATGCAGGAAGACAAGGAAGTCCTCGAAGACCTGATCGCTGCCGCCGTCAACGACGCCGTGCGCAAAGTCGAGCAGAACAGCCAGGACAAGATGGGCGGCATGACCGCTGGCATGCAACTGCCGCCAGGCTTCAAGATGCCTTTCTAAGGCATTGGCTTTCCTGCAGGACAAAACGCCCGTTGATCGGGCGTTTTTTTTTGCGCTGGGTAAACCCTGGCCAGTAACCGCAGCCGACCGAACCCGCAGGCGCGGTCGAGGGTCAACCACAACACAGGTAGGCCTTGTCGGTATCGGCTGTAGCTGATTTGACGCTGCCTGCCGTGGCCGGTATAAACCGCCTCTTAATTTGTATTGTCAGGCCTCTCCGATGAGCTTCAGCCCACTGATCCGCCAACTGATCGACTCGCTGCGCATCCTGCCCGGTGTCGGCCAGAAAACCGCCCAGCGCATGGCCCTGCAGTTGCTCGAGCGTGACCGCAGCGGCGGCCTGCGCCTGGCGCAGAGCCTGACCCAGGCGATGGAAGGGGTCGGCCACTGCCGCCAGTGCCGCACCTTGACCGAACAGGAGCTGTGCCCGCAGTGCGCCGATGTGCGCCGCGACGACACCCAACTGTGCGTGGTCGAGGGGCCGATGGATGTGTATGCCGTGGAGCAGACTGGTTTCCGCGGTCGCTACTTCGTACTCAAGGGGCACCTGTCGCCGCTCGATGGCCTCGGGCCTGAGGCTATCGGCATCCCGCAGCTGATGGCGCGCATCGCCGAGCAGGGCAGCTTCACCGAAGTGATCCTCGCCACTAACCCGACCGTAGAAGGTGAGGCGACCGCGCACTACATCGCCCAGTTACTGCACGAGCAGGGCCTGGTTGCCTCGCGTATCGCCCATGGCGTGCCGCTCGGTGGCGAGCTGGAGCTGGTCGATGGCGGCACCCTGGCCCATGCCTTTGCCGGGCGCCGGCCGATTGCGCTGTAACTGACTGCCCCCCAGCCGGTTACTTCATCCGCGGCATTTCAATCCGGTGCTCGTGTACGCGCCGGTACAAGGTTGCCCGGGAAATGCCCAGCGCCTGAGCTGCATCCGCCGGTTTCCAGCGATGACGAATCAGCGCATCGAGAATCATCTGCCGGGCCGGGCTGGAGACGCTGGTCAGCGCCGGCGCGTCCTGAGCGGCGCCGCGCAACTCTTGCGGTAGATCATCCAGGCGCAACTGGCCACCATCACACACCGCGCAGGCATAGCGCAGCACCTGGCGCAGCTGCCTGAGGTTGCCCGGCCAGCGGTAGCTCAACAGCGCTTCCAGCGCCGCATCGGTGAGCAGCACCTCAACCCCGCAGGCCTGCGCCTCCTCGGCCAGCAGGCGGTGGATCAGGCTCAGGCGGTCGTCGCGCTCGCGCAGCGGCGGCAGTTCGAAGCGGGCGTTGGCCAGGCGGAAGTACAGGTCCTCGCGAAAGCGCCCGTCGCTGACCATCGTTGCCAGGTCACGGTGAGTGGCGCAGATCACCTGGATATCGACGCGCTCGCGCCGGGCCGCACCCAGCGGCGCCACCTCGCCCTCGGCCAGCACCCGCAGCAGCCGGGTTTGCAGGCTTAGCGGCATGTCGCCGATCTCGTCGAGAAACAGCGTGCCGCCATCGGCTTGCTGGAGCAGGCCCTGCATGCCTTTGCTGGAGGCGCCGGTAAACGCTCCGGCAACATAGCCGAACAGCTCGCTTTCGATCAGCGACTCCGGGATCGCCGCGCAATTGAGCGTGACAAACGGCCCTGCTGCGCGCTGGCTGAGCTGGTGCAATTGGCGGGCGAAGACTTCCTTGCCGACCCCGGTTTCACCTTGCACCAGCACCGCCAGGTTGCAGTCCTTGACCCGCGTGGCCAGGCGCAGGTGCTGGCTGATGCGCGCGTCTTGGGCTGGCGCCGTGGGCACTGATGGCGGGCTGCGCCGCTGTGGCGCGCTGACTCGCCCATACAAGGCAAAACCTGGCAGGCGCTGGGCGCTGGCCTCGCTGGCGCGGCGCAGTTGCTCGAGGTCGAACAGCTCGCCGATGTGTTGCGGCAGGCGCCCGTTGCGTGCCAGCAGATGCTCGCGGGCGAGGCTGTTGAGCGCTTGCAGGCGGCCTTCGGCATCCCAGGCGAGCAGGTAATCGGGCTGGCTTTCGACATAACCGGGGGTGCCGTGGGCGCGCATCACCCAGTGGCCCTGGCTGCTGTGCATGAAGAAGGCGTTTTCGATCTCGCGAGCGGTCTGCTCGACCAGCTGGCGAATCAGGTGCTGGCTGCGCCGATCATCCGGCGACTTCAGCGCGGACACGTCGACCACCCCCAGCAGTTCGCCCAGCGGGTCGAACACCGGCGCTGCGGTACAGGTCAGGCCGATGAATGCAGCGCGATAGTGATCGCGCTTGTGCACGGTCACCGGCGCCTTGCTGGTCAGCACCGCCGCCACGCCGCAGGTGCCTTCTTCCACTTCCGACCAGCAGGTGCCCAGATACAGGCCGGCCTTGCGGCAGTCAGTGCGGATGCTGCTGTCGACCCGGTAGTCGATGGTGCGGCCCTGGCCGTCGGTCAGCAGCACGCAGTAGTCGGCGCCGCGCACTTGGGCGTGCAGGCGCGCCACGGCGTCGCTGGCGATGCGCAGAAACAGCTCGGCGCGCTCGCGGCATTCGTTGAGCAGGTTTGGCGAAAGGATGCGTGGACCTTGCTGCGAACCAGGGTCGAGGTGATGCAGCTCCATCGAGCGCCGCCACGAATCGAGGATCAGCGCGGGTACCGGCACCTGTGGCTGGCGTTCGGCGTTTTTCAGCACGCGGCTGACACAGTCGACATGGGCTCTGGAGTTCGCGGCGAGCATTCGGGCCTCCGGGTCTCTCGTTCTTGTCTTTATCGAGCCATTAAGCACCCGTGCGAAAGCCGCGACAAGCGCTGCTTGATTGGCGGCGCGGCTGAGACGCGGCGTCTCAGCGTCTCGCGGTCGGCGCTGCTGGCGCGGCACCCGGCGTCTCGCCGGCAAGCCGCCAATGTGCGCTGGACAATAGCTGAAACCGCTCTGCCACAGGGTTTGCAGCGTTCAGATCAAAAGCTGGCACCGGCCTTGCTCTGGCTCTCCTCAAACAATAAAACGAGGTGCGCCATGCGCCAGCCCGGCCCGATCATCGGGATCATTGCCAACCCTGCCTCCGGTCGCGACCTGCGCCGCCTGACGGCCAATGCCGGTTTGTATTCCAGCACCGACAAAGCCTCGGCGATCCAGCGCCTGCTCGCCGCATTTGGCGCCACTGGCATTGCCCAGGTGCTGCTGCCAACCGATATGACCGGCATCGCCGCCGCGGTGCTCAAGGCCAGCACTGGCCCGATGGCCCGTGAGCAGCGCTGGCCGGCGTTGCAGATGCTCGATCTGCCTCTGACGCAAACCGCCGCCGACACCCGCCTCGCGGCTCGCCAGATGGTCGAGCAGGGCGTGGCGATGATCGCTGTGCTGGGCGGCGACGGCACGCACAAGGCGGTCGCCGCCGAAGCCGGCGATACGCCGTTGCTGACCTTGTCGACCGGCACCAACAACGCCTTCCCTGAACTGCGCGAAGCGACCAGCGCGGGCCTCGCCGGTGGCCTGCTGGCCAGCGGGCAGATCCCAGCAGCCATAGGCCTGCGCCGCAACAAGCGGCTGCTGGTGCGGGTGCCGCAACAGCAGCTGTGCGAATGGGCGTTGGTCGAGGTCGCGGTTTCACCTCAACGCTTTGTCGGCGCCCGCGCCTTGAGCCGCAGCGAAGACCTGGCAGAAGTGTTCGCCTGCTTTGCCGAGCCACACGCCATCGGCCTGTCGGCCATCTGCGGGCTGTGGTGCCCGGTTTCACGTCAGGCCGAGCAGGGCGCCTGGGTGCGCCTCGATACCAGCGCCACACAGGTCTTGCTGGCGCCGCTCGCGCCCGGCCTGTTGCAAGGCTGTGGGGTGACCGCCAGTGGCCCGCTGCAGCCGGGCGTGGCGTATCCGCTGAGCCTGCGCAGCGGCACCCTGGCGCTGGATGGCGAGCGTGAAATCGAGTTTGCCGAGCAAGACACCCCAACCATCACCCTCGACCTGCACGGCCCACTTTCGGTCGATGTCGAGGCAGTGCTGGCGCATGCCGCCCGCCACCATCTGCTGGTCGTCCCCCGCGACCAGCGGCACACCCCTGCAACCCTGCGTTGAGACAACCCTGGAGAACAACAAGATGTCCACCCAACTCAGCTCCGAGCAGTTGCTGCATGCCTATGAAGTCATGCGCACCATTCGCGCCTTCGAAGAGCGCCTGCATGTCGAGTTTGCCACCGGCGAGATCCCCGGTTTCGTCCACCTGTATGCCGGCGAAGAGGCCTCGGCGGCCGGGGTCATGGCGCACCTGCGCGATTCCGATTGCATCGCTTCCAACCACCGCGGCCATGGCCACTGCATCGCCAAGGGCGTCGATGTGTACGGGATGATGGCCGAGATCTACGGCAAGAAGACCGGCGTCTGCGGCGGCAAGGGCGGTTCCATGCACATCGCCGACCTGTCCAAGGGCATGCTCGGCGCCAACGGCATCGTCGGTGCCGGCGCGCCGCTGGTGGCCGGCTCGGCGCTGGCAGCCAAGCTCAAGGGCCGCGATGACGTCTCGGTGGTGTTCTTCGGCGACGGCGCCTCCAACGAAGGCGCGGTGTTCGAAGCCATGAACATGGCCTCGGTGATGAACCTGGCGTGCATCTTCGTCGCCGAGAACAACGGCTACGCCGAAGCCACCGCGTCGAAATGGTCGGTGGCCTGCGACCATATTGCCGACCGCGCCGCCGGCTTCGGCATGCCCGGGGTGACGATCGACGGCTACGACTTCTTTGCCGTGCACGAAGCCGCAGGCGCCGCCGTCGAGCGTGCGCGCAGCGGCCAGGGGCCGTCGCTGATCGAGGTCAAGCTGACCCGCTACTACGGCCACTTCGAGGGCGACGCACAAACCTACCGCGCCCCCGACGAGGTCAAGAACCTGCGCGAAACCCGCGACTGCCTACTGCAGTTTCGCAACAAGACCACCCGTGCCGGCCTGCTCAGCGCCGCGCAACTGGACGCCATCGATGGCCGCGTCGACGACCTGATCGAGGACGCCGTACGCCGCGCCAAGGCCGACCCCAAACCACAGCCCGCCGATCTGCTCAGCGACGTTTACGTCAGCTACTCGTGAGCCCCCGACAATAACAACGACAGGACAATCACCATGGCAAGAAAGATCAGTTACCAGCAGGCCATCAACGAGGCCCTGGCCCAGGAAATGCGCCGCGACAGCACTGTGTTCATCATCGGCGAAGACGTCGCCGGCGGCGCCGGTGCGCCGGGTGAGCAGGACGCCTGGGGTGGCGTGCTTGGCGTGACCAAGGGACTTTATCATCAGTTTCCGGGGCGGGTGCTGGATGCGCCGCTGTCTGAAATCGGCTACGTCGGTGCCGCCGTCGGTGCTGCCACCCAAGGCCTGCGCCCAGTCTGCGAACTGATGTTCGTCGACTTTGCCGGCTGCTGCCTGGACCAGATCCTCAACCAGGCGGCGAAGTTTCGCTACATGTTCGGCGGCAAGGCTGTGACACCGCTGGTGATGCGCACCATGGTCGGTGCCGGCCTGCGCGCAGCGGCCCAGCACTCGCAGATGCTCACCTCGCTATGGACGCATATCCCGGGCCTGAAGGTGGTCTGCCCGTCGTCACCGTATGACGCCAAGGGCCTGCTGATCCAGGCCATCCGTGACAACGACCCGGTGATCTTCTGCGAGCACAAGCTGCTCTACAGCATGCAGGGCGACGTACCCGAAGAGCTCTACACCGTGCCGTTCGGCGAGGCCAATTACCTGCGCGACGGCGACGACATCACCCTGGTGACCTACGGGCGCATGGTCCATCTGGCCATGGAAGCTGCCAACAACCTGGCCCGCCAGGGCATCGACTGCGAGGTGCTCGACCTGCGCACCACCAGCCCGCTGGACGAGGACAGTATCCTTGAAAGCGTGGAGAAAACCGGCCGGCTGGTGGTGATCGACGAAGCCAACCCGCGTTGCTCGCTGGCCACTGACATCAGCGCGTTGGTCGCGCAAAAGGCCTTTCCCGCGCTCAAGGGGCCGATCGAGATGGTTACCGCGCCGCACACGCCAGTGCCGTTCTCCGATGCCCTCGAAGACCTGTACATCCCCGATGCGGCGAAGATCGAAGCCGCCGTGCGCAAAGTCATGGACGCCTCAAGGAGTGCTGCATGAGCCAGATCCATACCCTGACCATGCCCAAGTGGGGCCTGTCGATGACCGAGGGCCGAGTCGACGCCTGGCTCAAGCAGGAAGGCGAGCAGATCAACAAGGGCGACGAAGTGCTGGATGTCGAGACCGACAAGATCAGCAGCAGCGTCGAGGCGCCGTTCAGCGGCGTGTTGCGCCGCCAGGTCGCCCAGCCGGACGAAACCCTGGCAGTCGGCGCATTGCTCGCCGTACTGGTCGACGGCGAGGCGGATGAGGCCGAGATCGACGCGGTGGTCGAGCGCTTCCAGGCCGAGTTCGTCGCCAGCGCTGCCAGTGAGCAGGCGCAAGGCCCGGCACCGCAGAAAGCCGAGGTCGGCGGGCGCCTGCTGCGCTGGTTCGAACTGGGCGAGGGCGGTACACCGCTGGTACTGGTGCACGGCTTTGGCGGCGACCTCAACAACTGGCTGTTCAACCACCCGGCCCTGGCCGCCGAGCGGCGGGTGATTGCGCTGGATCTGCCTGGTCACGGCGAGTCGGCAAAGACCCTTGAGCATGGTGACCTGGACGAGCTCAGCGGCGCCGTGTTGGCCTTGCTCGACCACCTCGATATCACCCGCGCGCACCTGGCCGGGCATTCCATGGGCGGCGCGGTGTGCTTGAACCTGGCCCGCCTGGCGCCGCAGCGGGTGGCCAGCCTGAGCTTGATCGCCAGCGCTGGTCTGGGCCGGGAGATCAATGGCGACTACCTGCGCGGTTTTGTCGAAGTGGCCAATCGCAATGGCTTGAAACCAGCCATGAGCCTACTGTTTGCCGACCAGGGCATGGTCACCCGGCAGATGCTCGAAGACATGCTCAAGTTCAAGCGCCTCGAAGGCGTCGACGCTGCCCTGCGTTTGTTGGCCGCAGCGATTGCCGATGGCGACCAGCAACGCCATGACCTGCGCGGCGTGATCGCCCAACAGCCGACCCTGGTGCTGTGGGGCAGCGAAGACGCGATCATCCCGGCCAGCCATGCCCAAGGCGTAGAGGCCGAAGCGGTGGTGCTGCCAGGGGTTGGCCATATGGTGCAGATGGAAGCTGCCGAGCAGGTCAACCAGCTGCTGCAGGACTTTGTCCGCAAGCACTGATCCCGTGAGCCTGGAGAAAACAACAATGAACGACCTCAGCCACTCCCATATGCGCGCCGCCGTCTGGCATGGGCGCAATGACATTCGCGTCGAACAGGTACCGCTGCCGGCAGACCCACCGCCGGGCTGGGTGCAGATCAAGGTCGACTGGTGCGGCATCTGCGGCTCGGACCTGCACGAGTACGTGGCCGGGCCGGTATTTATCCCGGTCGAAGCACCGCACCCGCTGACCGGTATTCAGGGCCAGTGCATTCTAGGCCACGAATTCTGCGGCGAGATCGCCAAGCTCGGCGAGGGCGTCAGCGGCTACGCCGTTGGCGATCCGGTTGCTGCCGATGCCTGCCAGCACTGCGGCACCTGCTATTACTGCACCCATGGCTTGTACAACATCTGTGAAAAACTGGCCTTTACCGGGCTGATGAACAACGGTGCGTTCGCCGAGCGAGTGAACGTCCCGGCCAATCTGCTCTACCGCCTGCCCGAAGGCTTCCCGCGCGAAGCCGGCGCGCTGATCGAGCCGCTGGCGGTGGGCATGCATGCGGTGAAAAAGGCCGGCAGCCTGCTTGGGCAGAAGGTGGTGGTAGTCGGGGCTGGCACCATCGGCCTGTGCACCATCATGTGCGCCAAGGCCGCAGGTGCGGCTCAGGTCATCGCCCTGGAGATGTCCTCGGCGCGCAAGGCCAAGGCCCTTGAGGTCGGCGCCAGTGCCGTGCTCGACCCGAGCCAGTGCGACGCGCTGGCTGAAATCCGCGCGCTCACCGGCGGGCTGGGTGCTGATGTCAGCTTTGAATGCATCGGCAACAAGAACACCGCCAAGCTGGCCGTCGATGCGATTCGCAAAGCCGGCAAGTGTGTACTGGTGGGGATTTTCGAGGAACCGAGCCTGTTCAACTTCTTCGATCTGGTCTCGACCGAGAAACAGGTGCTGGGTGCCTTGGCCTACAACGGCGAGTTTGCCGATGTGATCGCCTTCATCAACGATGGCCGCCTGAACATTCAGCCACTGGTGACCGGGCGCATTGGCCTGGAGCAGATCGTCGAGTTGGGCTTTGAGGAGTTGGTCAACAACAAGGAGCAGAATGTGAAGATCATCGTCTCGCCAGGCGGGCGTTGATCTCCACAGGCTGACCTACACGGGGAGATGCGCTGGCCGCCAGCGGCCAGCGCAGATCAGGCAGCCCCTAGTATTCGCTCAGGGAAAACTCGGTCAGGCAGAAGGTCGGCACGCCTGCGTCCTGCAGCCGTTGCGAGCCTTCCAGCTCCGGCAGGTCGATGATCGCCGCCGCTTCGAATACTTGCGCGCCGGTGCGCCGGACCAGGTTGGCTGCTGCCAGCAAGGTGCCGCCGGTGGCAATCAGGTCATCGAAGATCAGCACCGAGTCGCCTTCACACAGGCTGTCCGCGTGCACTTCAAGAAACGCCTCGCCGTACTCGGTCTGATAGCCCTCGGACAGCACATGCGCCGGCAGCTTGCCCTGTTTGCGGAACAGGATCAGCGGCTTGTTCAACTGGTGGGCAATGATCGACCCGATCAGAAAACCGCGCGCATCCATGGCACCGATATGGCTGAATTCGGCCTCGACATAGCGCTCGATGAACCGGTCGGCCACATAGCGCAGGCCGCGCGGCGACTGGAACAACGGGGTGATGTCACGGAAGATCACACCCGGCTTGGGGAAGTCCACTACCGGGCGGATCAGGGCTTTGAGGTCGAAAGTGTCGCTGTACATGAGGGGTATCCTGAGAAATCTGGCCGCAAGTATACCCCGTCAACTGGCTCAGGCGTCGATAGCGCCGCCGGCCAGTGCGCACAGCTGGATCGGGTCGAGGATATGCACTTCCTTGCCCTCGGCCGTGATCAGGCCGTTTTGCTGGAAGCGCGTGAACACCCGCGACACGGTTTCCACAGCCAGGCCCAGGTAGTTGCCGATCTCGTTGCGCGACATGCTCAGACGGAACTGGTTGGCCGAATAACCGCGTGCGCGGAAGCGCGCCGACAGGTTGACCAGGAAGGTGGCGATGCGCTCGTCAGCGGTTTTTTTCGACAGCAGCAGCATCATTTGCTGGTCGTCGCGAATCTCCCGGCTCATCACTCGCATCAGCTGGCGGCGCAGTTGCGGCAGTTGCACCGACAGTTCGTCGAGGCGCTCGAAGGGGATCTCGCATACCGAGGTGGTTTCCTGGGCCTGGGCCGATACCGGGTAGGCCTCGGTGTCCATGCCCGACAGGCCGACCAGCTCGCTCGGCAGGTGGAAGCCGGTGATCTGCTCCTCGCCGCTGTCGCTCAGGCTGAAGGTCTTCAGGGCACCAGAGCGAACTGCATAGACCGAGCCAAAATCGTCGCCCTGGCGGAACAGGAATTCCCCCTTTTTCAGCGGGCGGCCGCGTTTGACGATTTCATCCAGCGCATCCATGTCCTCAAGGTTAAGGGACAATGGCAGGCACAACGGGGCCAGGCTGCAATCCTTGCAGTGGGCCTGGTTGTGTGTGCGCAGTTTTACTGGCTCGGACATTTCAATCGATCCTTGTGGGAAATCACACATAAGCCGTAAGGATAACCGACGGCATGGCTTGAGGGCCAGCCTGCACTTTTTTTGTGCAGGCTGGCGGGTCTGCCGCGTGGTGTCGCGCAGCCCGTCCTCAGCGAATGATGTGCCTGCCCCACAGGGAAGTCCATGCGCTGCTTGGTCGCGTCAGATCACCCGCGAGAAACGCTGGCGATTGTGTTGCGCCAGGTAGGCATCGAACACCATGCATACCGAGCGGACCAACAGGCGCCCGGCCGGCAGGACCTTGATGCCCTTGCTGTCGAGACGGATCAGACCGTCGCGGTGCATCGCCTGCAGTTGCGGCCACAGCTCATTGAAGTAACCACGAAAATCGATCATGAAGGTGCGTTCGATCTGCTCGAAGTCCAGCTCGAAGTGGCAGATCAATTGCTGGATCACCGCCCGGCGCAGGCGATCATCCTGGTTGCACAGTAGCCCGCGTTGGGTCGCCAGTTGTGCGTTGGAGAGGAGCTCCTTGTAGGTGTTCAGGTCGCTGCTGTTCTGGCAGTACAGGTCGCCGATCTGGCTGATGGCCGACACGCCGAGGCCGATCAGGTCGCAATGACCGTGGGTGGTGTAGCCCTGGAAGTTGCGCTGCAGGGTGCCTTCTTCCTGGGCGATGGCCAGCTCGTCGTCGGGCAGGGCAAAGTGGTCCATGCCGATGTAGCGGTAACCCGCTGCGGTCAGTTGCTCGATGGTGGCGTGGAGCATTTCCAGCTTGGCTGCCGGGGCCGGCAGGTCGTTGCTGTCGATACGCCGCTGGGGCATGAAGCGCTCTGGCAGGTGTGCGTAGTTGAACACCGAAAGGCGGTCGGGCTGCAGTCGGATCACTTCGTCGACGGTGCGGGCGAAGCCCTCCGGGGTCTGCTTGGGCAGGCCGTAGATCAAGTCCAGGTTGACCGAGCGGAACTGCAAGGTACGCGCCGCCTCGATCAGGGTGCGGGTCTGCTCCAGGCTTTGCAGGCGGTTGACCGCACGCTGCACCACTGGGTCAAGGTCTTGCACACCGAGGCTGACCCGGTTGAAGCCCAGTTCGCGCAGCAGGCCCATGGTCGACCAGTCGGCTTCACGCGGGTCAAGCTCGATGCCGTAGTCGCCGGAGTCGTCGTCGAGCAGGTTGAAGTGCTCGCGCAGGCTCGCCATCAGCTGACGCAATTCGACATGGCTGAGGAAGGTCGGCGTGCCGCCACCAAAGTGCAGCTGTTCAACACGTTGTTTAGGTTCCAGATGACAGGCGATCAGCTGGATTTCCTGTTGCAGGCGCTGCAGGTAGGGCAGGGCGCGGGCGCGGTCCTTGGTGATGACCTTGTTGCACGCGCAGTAGTAGCAGATGTTGGCGCAGAACGGCACGTGCACATACAGCGACAGCGGCCGTACCGCGCGGCGGCTCTCGCGCAGGGCATGCAGCAGGTCGAACGAACCCACTTCGCTGTGCAGTTGCAGAGCGGTTGGGTAGGAGGTGTAGCGAGGGCCGGCCAGGTCGTAACGGCGGATAAGGTCGGCGTCCCAACGAAGTTCGTCGAGCATGTGGAATAGTCCCCGGATAGGAGCAGCAGTGTCCGAAGTCTATGAGCGTCTGTAGGAATCTGTTTTGATTTGTATCAACGCGCCTCGCGAGGCGCCCTCAGTGGCCCATCAGCCAGTGCTGGTGCGGGCCGGGCAGGGTCCACAGGCCAAACACGATCACCAGCAGGCCACCGGCCACGCGCACACTGCGTTTGCGCAGCAGCCGATTGACCCGCTCGGCGGCCAGCCCGGTGGCGAGCAATACCGGCCAGGTGCCGAGGCCGAATGCCAGCATCAGCGCCGCGCTGTAGCCGGCATTGCCCTGGCTCGCTGCCCACAGCAGGGTGCTGTAGACCAGCCCGCACGGCAGCCAGCCCCACAGTGCACCGAGCAGCAGCGCCCGCGGCAAACTCGACACCGGCAACAAGCGAGTTGCCAGCGGTTGAATATGCCGCCACAGGCCACGGCCGAGTGCTTCGATGCGGGTCAGTCCGCTCCACCAACCAGCCAGGTACAGGCCCATGGCGATCAACAGCAACGCCGCGATTACCCGCAACACCTGCGCTGCCGGGCTGCTGGCCACGGCCCAGCCGGCCATGCCCAGCAGCAGGCCGGCGCTGGCATAGCTGAGCACGCGGCCGAGGTTGTAGGCCAGCAACAAGCGCAGCCGACGGCCGCGTTGTTGTGCCGGGATGGCCAGAGTCAGCGCGCCCATCAGGCCGCCGCACATGCCCAGGCAGTGGCCGCCGCCAAGCAGGCCGAGCACCAGCGCCGAGCCCAGCAGGGGCAGCAGCTCAGCCACGGGGCGGGGTGTCCTCATCCGCGGGCTTGGTCTCATGCTTGACCGCCGCTTGATGGCCTGGGTCCTGGTCATCGAAGAGGATGCTGTGCGCCGGGCTGTCGAGGTCGTCGTACTGGCCGCTATCGACGGCCCAGAAGAAGATGTAGATGGCCACGCCAACGATCAGCAGGGCTGCGGGAATCATGATGTACAGCGCAGGCATGGCGGTATCGCTCAGTGAAGGATGGTCGCGCCGGCAACCGCCTCGACGCGGGCCGTGCTGGCGGGCGCGGGGTCGGGCAGGCGGGTCAGGCGCAGGGCATTGAGCACCACCACCAGCGAGCTGACCGACATGCCGATGGCGGCCCACACGGGGGTGATCCAGCCCAGCGCCGCGAACGGCAACATCAGGCCATTGTACAAGGTTGCCCAGGCCAGGTTCTCGACGATTATCCGCCGCGTGCGGCGTGCCAGCAGCAGCGCCTGGGCCAGCGCTTGCAGGCGGTTGGACAACAGCACCGCATCGGCGCTGGTTTTTGCCAGGTCAGTAGCCGAGCCCATGGCAATGCTGATGTCCGCTGCAGCCAGCACGGGCACGTCATTGACCCCATCACCGAGCATCAACACCTTGCGCCCTGCGGCCTGCAATGCGCGCAGGCGGGCCAGCTTGTCGTCGGGGCGGAGGCCGCCAACCGCCTCATCGATGCCCAGTTGCGCGGCCACCTCAGCGACCATCGGCGAGCTGTCGCCTGACAGCAGCAAGGTCTGCCACCCGCGCGCCTTGCAGGCGTCGAGCAAACCCTGGGCGTCGTCGCGCAGGCGGTCGTCCAGGCCAAACCAGGCCAGCGGGCCGTGTGCATCGCCGAGCAGCAGCCACTGGCCACGCGGCTCGGGCAGCAGCGGTGGCTCGCTGCCGCTCAGGGCACAGACGAAACTGGCCTGGCCGATGCGCAGGTGCTGGCCGTCGAGTTGGCCTTCCAGGCCCAGCCCGGGCACGTTCTGCACTTCTTCGGCGGGCCGCGTGCTGCGGCCGAAGGCACGCGCGATCGGGTGCTCCGAGCGGTTTTCCAGGGCGGCGGCGAGGGCCAGGCACTGGTCGCTGCCCAGCGTGCCCAAGGGGCGAATGCTGCGCAGGGTCAGGCGGCCTTCGGTGAGCGTGCCGGTCTTGTCGAAGATCACCGTGTCGATCTGGTTGAGGCCTTCCAGCACATGCCCGCGTGTCACCAGCAGGCCAAGCTTGTGCAGGGTGCCGGTGGCGGTGGTCAGCGCGGTCGGCGTGGCCAGCGACAGGGCGCAGGGGCAGGTGGCGACCAGCATCGCCAGCACGATCCAGAATGCCCGGCTCGGGTCCAGTTGCCACCAGAGCAGGCCGATGGCGACTGCGGCCAGCAGCGTGAATAACAAGAACCACTGCGAGGCGCGGTCGGCGATCTGCGCCAGACGCGGCTTTTCGGACTGGGCGCGTTCCAGCAGCCGGACGATGGCGGACAAGCGCGTGGCCTGGCCCAGCGCTTGGACCTCGACGCTCAGCGTGCTTTCGATGTTCAAGGTGCCGCCGGTGACGTGATCGCCCGGGCTGCGCGCCAGCGGCAGGTACTCGCCGGTGAGCAATGACTCGTCGATGCTCGAACGGCCCTCGACAATCCGCCCGTCCGCCGGGATCACCGCGCCGGGCAGCACCTGCACCCGATCGCCGCAGTTGAGTTCGGCCAGCAGAATACGCTCGCTGCGCCCCTCGCTGTCCAGGCGCAAGCACGAGGCCGGCAGCAGGTTGACCAGTTGCGCAGTGGCCGCCGCCGTGCGCTCGCGGGCGCGGCGTTCAAGGTAACGGCCAGTCAGCAGAAACAGGGCAAACATGCCGACCGTGTCGAAGTACAGCTCGCCACTTCCGGTGATCGCCGTCCAGATACCAGCGCAGTAGGCCAGGGCGATGGCCAGCGACACCGACACATCCATGGTCAGGTGGCGGGTGCGCAGGTCGCGCGCGGCGCCTTTGAAAAACGGCGCACAGCTGTAGAACACGATCGGCGTGGTCAGAAACAGCGCAACCCAACGCAGAATGGTGTGCAACTCGGGGCTGAGGTCGATGTTGAATTCCGGCCAGGTGGCCATGGTCGCCATCATCGCCTGGAACCACAACAGCCCGGCCACACCGAGGCGGCGCAGGGCGCTGCGGTTCTCCCGCGCAAGCTGCTCGGCGGCCTGGTCGGGCTGATACGGGTGGGCGGCGTAGCCAATCTGGCGCAGCTCGGCCATCAGCTTCGACAACGGCAGTTGCAGGTCGTCCCAGCTCAGCAGCAGGCGGTGGTTGGACAGGTTCAGGCGGGCGTTGGCCACGCCTGGCACATTGCGCAGGTGTTTCTCGATCAGCCAGCCGCAAGCGGCGCAACTGATGCCTTCGATCATCAGCACCGCTTCGGCATGGCCATGGTCATGGCGGACGAAGCCTTGCTGAACATCGTTGCGGTCGTACAGCGCCAGTTCGTCCTGCAACTGCTGGGGCAGGGCCTCTGGGTTGGCGCTGGTTTCGCTGCGGTGCTGGTAGTAGTGCTCAAGGCCGCCAGCGACGATGGATTCGGCAACGGCCTGGCAACCGGGGCAGCAGAATGCGCGCAGCTCGCCCAACACCTTGGCGTTGAAGCGGCTGCCGGCAGGGACCGGTAGGGCGCAGTGGTAGCACGGGTTGGGCTGAGTCATCACATCATGGCCTTACAAAAACCGCAAAGTTGCACGCATCCCCGTAGGAGCGGCCTTGTGTCGCGAAAGGGTCGCGAAGCGGCCCCAGGATTCATGCCGCGGCCACTATTGCCGGGCCAGCTTCGCTGGCCTTTCGCGACACAAGGCCGCTCCTACAGGTGCTCGGCGCCCTGGATGGCTTCATCGCCGAGCTGGAGGGTTACGCCGTGCTCGACTTTCTCTTCCTCGAACAAGCGCCAGATGTGGCCATCCTGGCTGCCCAGCAGCTCGACAAAGCGCCGGCCCTCGATCTTGTCGTCCAGTTGGCCAACATAGCGGCCCGCTTCGCTGCGCGCCAACTGGACTTTGCGGTCCTTGTCCGGCTGGGTCGGCGAGATCAGGTTGAGTTCCAACGTCTGCGGGTCGCTGTTGCCGCTCAGACGCAGCTCGACCTCGCCGGTCAGCTCATCGAGGAGCACGCTGGCCTTGAGGTTGAGAGTCTGCGCCAGCAGTTCGCGGTCGAGCGAGCGGTTGATGCCTTTGCCGGCCTCGTAGTAGTTGTCGTTGACCAGGTTGTCTGGGTTGCGCACGGCAATGCTGACCATGGTCAGGCTCAGGCACACCGAGGTGGTGAGGATGCCGATGAGGATCCAGGGCCAGAGGTGCTTGTACCAGGGGCTGGCGGCAGTAGCAGGCATGGAGCGGATTCCTTAGCGAATTTGCGGGCCGATGAAACGGCTCTTGGCTTCAACCTGGGTGCCGTTGTCGTCGGCGTCCTTGAGGGTGAAGATGACTTCGTTGGTGGTCGACGGCAACTGCTCGGGGGCCACCGACAGCTGCACCGGCAGGCTGACGATATCACCGGCCTCGACGCGGATCTCGCGCTGGCCTTGCAGTTGCAGGTCTGGCAGGCCGCTGGCCTCGAGCACGTAGACGTGATCGCGCTGGTCCTTGTTCATGACTTTGAGGCTGTACACGTTCTCGATCCGCCCCTGGGCGTTTTCGCGGTACAGCACGCGGTCCTTGCTGACATCGAACCCCACCAGCGAACGGGTAGCGAAGGCCGTGGCCAGGGCGCCGATCATCACCAGCAGGACTACTGCATAACCGATCAGGCGCGGCCGTACCATGTGTGTCTTTTGCCCGGACAGGTTGTGTTCGGTGGTGTAGCTGACCAGGCCGCGTGGGTAGTTCATCTTGTCCATGATGGTGTCGCAGGCGTCGATGCAGGCAGCGCAGCCGATGCACTCGACCTGCAGGCCGTCACGGATGTCGATGCCGGTCGGGCACACCTGCACGCACATGGTGCAGTCGATGCAGTCGCCCAGGCCTTGCGCCTTGTAGTCGGCGTCTTTCTTGCGCGGGCCGCGCAGTTCGCCGCGGCGCGGGTCATACGAGACGATCAGGGTGTCCTTGTCGAACATCACGCTCTGGAAGCGCGCATACGGGCACATGTAGATGCACACCTGTTCACGCAGCCAACCGGCATTGCCGTAGGTGGCCAGGGTGAAGAAGCCGACCCAGAAGTAGGCCCAGCCATCGGCTTCGCCGGTGAAGAATTCCACGAGCAGTTCGCGGATCGGCGAGAAGTAACCGACAAAGGTCACCCCGGTGACGAAACCGATCAGCAGCCACAGGCTGTGCTTGGCGGTCTTGCGAGCGAGCTTGTTGGCGCTCATTGGCGCCTTGTCGAGCTTCATGCGCTGGTTGCGGTCACCCTCGGTGATTTTCTCGCACCACATGAACACCCAGGTCCACACGCTCTGCGGGCAGGTGTAGCCGCACCAGATGCGCCCGGCGAACACGGTGATGAAAAACAGGCCGAAGGCGGCGACGATCAGAATGCCCGACAGCAGAATGAAATCCTGCGGCCAGATGGTGGTGCCGAAGATGTAGAACTTACGCTCGGGCAGGTTCCACCAGACAGCCTGGTGGCCGCCCCAGTTCAGCCACACGGTGCCAAAGTAGAGCAGGAACAGCAGCGCGCCGCCGACCATGCGCAGCCTGCGGAACACGCCGGTGAAGGCGCGGGTGTAGATCTTGGCACGGGAGGCATAGAGGTCGACGGAATCCTTTCCCTTGTTGGCAGGCGGGGTCACGTCATGTACCGGAATGTGCTTGCTCATCATCGAGTCCCACGGCAGTGGAGAAGTGCCGCGGCCAGTGCATGCCGGCCGCGGTCGTGCGCCTGGTGCTGACGCTCTGCGGCCTATGATACGCCTGTGCTGGCGAGGTCGGACCGTGCTGCGACGTTATGTCGCGTTGGGTTTGCCTGTGAAATGGTGTAGGTGCGATTGTCAATTGATCCAGGTCAGCCGAGGTGCAAACGCCTCGGCTGACCTGGCCGGATTACGGCTTGGCAGGCTCGGCGGCATCCTGCTGCGACAGGCTGTACACATAGGCGGCCAGCAGGTGCACCTTGTCATTGCCTTGCAACTCGGCCTGGGCCGGCATCTGGCCCTGACGGCCGTAGCGGATGGTCTGCTGCAACTGGGCGAAGCTTGAGCCGTAGATGAACGCCTGCGGATGGGTCAGGTCAGGTGCGCCCATGGCCGGCGTACCCTTGGCCTCGGGCCCGTGGCAGGCGACGCAGTTGGTGGCGAACAGTTTCTGGCCGTTGGCAGGGTCTGCCTTGATGCCCTCGGGCAGCTTGCGCCCGTCCAGGTTGGTCAGGACAAAGGCGGCCACATCAGCCACACCTTGCTCGCCGAGCACCTCGGCCCAGGCCGGCATGACGCCGTGGCGGCCGTTCATGATCGAGGCCTTGATCGTCTCCGGCTCGCCGCCCCAGCGCCAGTCGCTGTCGGTCAGGTTGGGGAAGCCATAGGCGCCCTTGGCGTCGGAACCGTGGCACACCGAACAGTTGGAGGCGAACAACCGGCCACCCATTTTCAGCGCCTGCGGGTCCTTGGCGACTTCCTCGATCGGCATCGCGGCAAACTTGGCATAGATCGGCCCGAAGCGGGCATTGGCCTTGGCCATTTCCTTTTCCCACTCGTGCACGCCGGTCCAGCCCGCCTCACCGTTGCTGAACTCGGTCTGCTTGTCGTTATCGAGGTAGCTGTAGCCTGGCAGGATGCCTTTCCAGTTGCCCAGGCCTGGGTACAGCACCAGGTAACCAAGGGCAAAGATGATGGTGCCGACAAACAGCCAGAACCACCATTTGGGCAGCGGGTTGTCGTATTCCTCGATGCCGTCGAAGGCGTGGCCGACGGTCTCGTCGGTGATGTCCTCGCGCTGGCCCTTGCGGGTCGACAGCAGCAGCCAGGTGAGGGCGAAGATCGTGCCCAACGTCAGCACGCTGACGTACAGGCTCCAGAAGGTAGTCATTGTTGTTTGCTCCTAGACGCTTTTGCTTGCGCTTGCTCGACGTGCTGGCTGGCTTCGGGGTCATCGGCAAAAGGCAGTTGCGTGGCCTCGTCGAAGTCGCGCTTGCGCCGTGGGCTGAACACCCACAGGGCGAGGCCGACGAACGCCACCAGTACCACCACGGTGCCCAGGCCGCGGATCATCCCGATATCCATCAGCGTCACCGTTTGCTTTTGATGATAGTGCCAAGGCCTTGCAGGTACGCCACCAGCGCGTCCATCTCGGTCTTGCCCCTGACCGCGTCGGCAGCGCCGGCGATGTCGGCATCGGTGTACGGCACGCCCAGGGTGCGCAGCACTTCGAGCTTTTTCGCGGTGTCCTTGCCATCGAGCTTGTGCTCGACCAGCCACGGGTAGGACGGCATCTTCGACTCGGGCACGACGTTGCGCGGGTTGTACAGGTGCGCGCGGTGCCAGTCATCCGAGTAACGCCCGCCGACCCTGGCCAGGTCCGGCCCAGTGCGCTTGGAGCCCCACAGGAACGGGTGGTCCCAGACACTTTCGCCGGCCACCGAGTAGTGCCCGTAGCGCTCGGTTTCGGCGCGGAATGGCCGGATCATCTGCGAGTGGCAGCCGACGCAGCCTTCGCGGATATAGATATCGCGGCCTTCCAGCTCCAGCGCGGTGCGCGGCTTCATGCCTTCGACCGGCTTGTTGGTGACGTCCTGGAAAAACAGCGGGACGATCTGGGTCAGGCCACCGATGCTGACGGCAATGACCATGAAGAAGGCCAACAGGCCGATGTTCTTCTCGACTGCTTCATGCTTCATCAGTGCGCTCCCACAACGACGATCTTGGCGGCGGCTTCAGCTTCTGTGGCATCCGCTGCACGTACAGTGCGCAGCACGTTGTAGGCCATCAGCAACATCCCCGAGGCGAAGAACGCACCGCCCACTGCGCGGACGATATAGCCCGGGTGGCTGGCCTGCAGCGCCTCGACGAACGAATAGGTGAGGGTGCCGTCATCGTTGATCGCACGCCACATCAGGCCCTGGGTAATGCCGTTGACCCACATCGAGGCGATGTACAGCACGGTGCCGATAGTGGCCAGCCAGAAGTGCGCGTTGATCAGGCCGACGCTGTGCATCTGCGCCCGGCCGTAGAGCTTGGGAATCATGTGGTAGATGGCGCCGATCGAGATCATCGCCACCCAGCCGAGCGCGCCGGCGTGTACGTGGCCGATGGTCCAGTCGGTGTAGTGCGACAGCGAGTTGACCGTCTTGATCGCCATCATCGGCCCTTCGAAGGTCGACATGCCGTAGAACGCCAGCGACACCACGAGGAAGCGCAGGATCGGGTCGGTGCGCAGTTTGTGCCAGGCCCCGGACAGCGTCATCATGCCGTTGATCATGCCGCCCCAGCTCGGCGCCAGGAGGATGATCGACATGACCATGCCCAGCGACTGCGCCCAGTCGGGCAGGGCGGTATAGTGCAAATGGTGCGGGCCGGCCCAGATGTACAGGGTGATCAGCGCCCAGAAGTGCACGATCGACAAGCGATACGAGTAGATCGGCCGCTCGGCCTGCTTGGGCACGAAGTAATACATCATGCCGAGAAAGCCCGTGGTCAGGAAGAAGCCCACCGCGTTGTGCCCATACCACCACTGGATCATCGCGTCGGTCGCTCCAGCGTAGGCCGAATACGACTTGAACAGGCTGACCGGCAGCGAGATGTGGTTGACGATGTGCAGCATCGCGGTGACGACGATGAAGGCGCCGTAGAACCAGTTGCCGACATAGATGTGCTTGGTCTTGCGCTTGACGATGGTGCCGAAGAACACCACGCCGTAGGTGACCCAGACAATCGCCAGCAGAATCGCGATTGGCCATTCAAGCTCGGCGTATTCCTTGGTGGTCGTGTAACCCAATGGCAGGGTGATCAAGGCGCTGACGATGACCGCCTGCCAACCCCAGAAGGTGAACGCCGCCAGGCTATCGGAAATCAACCGCGTCTGGCAGGTGCGCTGGACCACGTAATACGAGGTGCCAAACAGCGCACAGCCACCGAAGGCGAAGATCACCAGGTTGGTGTGCAGCGGGCGCAGGCGGCCGAAGCTGGTCCAGGGCAGGTCGAGGTTCAGTTGCGGCCAGACCAGTTGCGAGGCGATGAACACCCCGAGCCCCATGCCAAGGATCCCCCAGACCACCGTCATGATGGCGAACTGGCGGACGACCTTATAGTTATAAGCAGTCGGACTGATTGCTGTGCTCATTCTAAGGTTCCACGGTTTGAATATTCTTGTTGGTTGAAAATCGGCGCCAGTATCGGTAACCCCTGGGGGTATGGCAACGCAAGGCTCCTCGCGCCGACCCGTGTCCAAACCCTGCATGCTGCCGTCCCGCAGCGCTTGGGTCTGGATGATTGTACACAAATAAATATTTGTTATGTGTACCGTTTCTCGACTTTTTCTGATCGATTGGTCAGGCTTTTTCGGGCCTGTCTGGGTAGGTCGGATACCCTTCCAAAGCCGTAGCTTGAACCGCCCAAAGTCGGCCCGGCGTCAGGCGCTATGGGACGTACGAGTAGGGCGTTGCCGCCTTGGCATCAAGCTTAGTTGTGTTCGGAGGGGGTGCAAGCGAGGTGAGCGGTGGGGAGAAGCGGGGAAGCCGGGGCCGTGAAACGGCCCCGAGGGTGTCACTTGGCGGTCACGGTCTGCGCCGGTTGCGGTTGCGACAGGCTGTACACGTAGGCTGCCAGCAGGTGGACCTTGTCGTGGCCCTGAATGTCAGCCTGGGCTGGCATCTGGCCCTGGCGGCCGTAGCGAATGGTCTGCTGCAACTGGGCGAAGCTGGAACCATAGATGAACGCCTGTGGATGGGTCAGGTCAGGTGCGCCCATCACTGGCGTGCCTTTGCCTTCCGGTCCGTGGCAGGCGACGCAGTTGCTGGCGAAGATCTGCTGGCCTTTGGCTGGATCAGCCTTGACCCCTTCAGGCAGCTTGCGGCCGTCCATGTTGGTCAGCACGAACGCCGCCACATCCGCCACGCCCTGTTCACCGATCACCTCCGCCCAGCCCGGCATGACGCCGTGGCGGCCGTTCATGATCGAGGCCTTGATGGTTTCCGGGTCGCCGCCCCAGCGCCAGTCGCTGTCGGTCAGGTTGGGGAAGCCGTAGGCACCTTTGGCGTCCGAGCCGTGGCACACCGAGCAGTTGGAGGCGAACAGGCGACCGCCCATTTTCAGCGCTTGCGGGTCCTTGGCCACTTCTTCCACCGGCATGGCGGCAAACTTGGCGAAGATCGGCCCGAAGCGGGCGTCGGCCTTGTCCATCTCGCGCTGCCATTCATCGACCTGGGTCCAGCCATTCTCATAGCCCGGCAGGATGCCCTTCCAGTTGCCCAGGCCTGGGTACAGGATCAGGTAACCGACGCCGAAGGCGAGGGTGCCGACGAACAGCCAGAACCACCACTTGGGCAGCGGGTTGTCGTACTCCTCGATGCCATCGAAGCTGTGGCCCATGGTCTGGTCGGTGGTGTCCTTGCTCTGGCCCTTGCGGGTGCTGAGCAGCAGCCAGGTCAGGCCGATCAGGCTGCCGATGGTCAGTACGCTGATGTACGTACTCCAGAAGGTGGTCATTGCCCGTTACTCCTCATTGCAGGCTCCTGCCCGGCAGGGGGCAGGCGGTCATCGTCGAAGGGCAGCAGGCGCGCTTCGGCGAAATCACGGTCACGGCGACGGTTGAACACCCACAGGCTCAGGCCGATGAAGGCGATCATCACCACCAGGGTGCCGAGGCCGCGGATCATGCCGATGTCAATTGACAGTTCCATTGCTTACCTCTTGTTCTTGATCGCAGTGCCGAGCACCTGCAGGTAGGCGACCAGCGCGTCCATCTCGGTATGGCCCTTGACGGCGTCACGGGCACCGGCGATATCCGCGTCGGTGTAAGGCACGCCGAGGGTGCGCAGGGCGCGCATCTTGGTCTCGGTGTGGCTGTTGTCGACCTGGTCGGCGACCAGCCATGGGTAGGACGGCATTTTCGACTCAGGGACGACGTTGCGCGGGTTGTACAGATGCGCGCGGTGCCAGTCGTCCGAGTAGCGCCCGCCGACTCGGGCAAGGTCCGGCCCGGTGCGCTTGGAGCCCCACAGGAACGGGTGGTCCCAGACGCTCTCGCCGGCGACCGAGTAGTGCCCGTAGCGCTCGGTCTCGGCGCGGAACGGCCGGATCATCTGCGAGTGGCAACCGACGCAGCCTTCGCGGATATAGATATCGCGGCCTTCCAGCTGCAGCGCGGTGTACGGCTTCATGCCTTCGACCGGCTTGTTGGTGACGTCCTGGAAGAACAGCGGGACGATCTGGGTCAGGCCGCCGATACTGACGGCCAACACCATCAACACCGCCAGCAGGCCGACGTTTTTCTCGATGACTTCATGTTTCATCAGGCAACTCTCCTCAGGCCAACTGGGCGTTCGCAGGGGCGGCGGCTGCATCCGGTGCGCGCACCGTGCGCCAGGTGTTCCAGGCCATCAGGAACATGCCGCTGAGGAAGATCGCACCACCGACGAAGCGCACGATGAAGCCTGGGTGGCTGGCCACCAGGGTTTCGACGAACGAGTAGGTGAGGGTGCCGTCGGCGTTGACCGCGCGCCACATCAGGCCCTGGGCGATGCCGTTGACCCACATCGAGGCGATGTACAACACGGTGCCGATGGTCGCCAGCCAGAAGTGCGCATTGATCAAGCCAATGCTGTACATGCGCTCTTTGCCCCAGATTTTCGGGATGGTGTGGTACAGCGCACCGATGGAAATCATCGCTACCCAACCAAGCGCGCCGGCATGGACGTGGCCGATGGTCCAGTCGGTATAGTGCGACAAGGCGTTGACGGTCTTGATCGCCATCATCGGCCCTTCGAAGGTCGACATGCCGTAGAACGCCAGCGACACCACGAGGAAGCGCAGAATCGGGTCGCTGCGCAGTTTGTGCCAGGCGCCCGACAGGGTCATCATGCCGTTGATCATGCCGCCCCAGCTTGGCGCGAGCAGAATCAGCGACATGACCATGCCCAGCGACTGCGCCCAGTCAGGCAGGGCGGTGTAGTGCAGGTGGTGCGGGCCGGCCCAGATGTACAGGGTGATCAGTGCCCAGAAGTGCACGATCGACAGCCGATAGGAATACACCGGGCGTTCGGCCTGCTTGGGCACGTAGTAGTACATCATGCCGAGGAAGCCTGCGGTCAGGAAGAAGCCCACCGCGTTGTGGCCGTACCACCACTGCACCATGGCGTCGGTTGCGCCGGCATACACCGAGTAGGATTTGGTCAGGCTGACCGGGATTTCCAGGTTGTTGACGATGTGCAGCAGCGCCACGGTGAGGATGAACGCACCGAAGAACCAGTTACCCACATAGATGTGCTTGGTGGTGCGCTTGATCAGCGTACCGAAGAACACGATCGCGTAGGCCACCCAGACAATGGTGATCAGGATGTCGATCGGCCATTCCAGCTCGGCGTATTCCTTGGAGCTGGTGTAGCCCAGCGGCAGGCTGATCGCGGCGAGCACGATCACCAGTTGCCAGCCCCAGAACGAGAATGCCGCCAGGCGCGGCGCGAACAGGGTGGTCTGGCAGGTGCGCTGCACCGAGTAATACGAGGTGGCAAACAGCGCGCAGCCGCCGAAGGCGAAGATCACTGCGTTGGTGTGCAGCGGTCGCAGGCGGCCAAAGCTGGTCCACGGCAGGTCGAAGTTGAGGGCAGGCCAGGCGAGTTGGGCAGCGATGAAAACGCCGAGCCCCATCCCGACGATTCCCCACACCACCGTCATAATGGCGAATTGGCGGACCACCTTGTAGTTGTAGGCGGTTCTGGGTGTTGTGTTCATGTATGGGTTCCCATCCACGGTTATAGGCAGACTAAACAGCGAGGCAAGAATGAGAGATGGGCAAAATGCCGGTATTGACGGGGATCAATGGGCGCAAGTGGCAAATGTTTCAGGCTTGCGCTGCGATCTACCGCAAGCCGGTGGCGAGCAGGGCTATGTGGGGTGTTTGATCCTGGCCCACGGTGCTGGCGCACCGATGGACAGCGGGTTCATGAACGACATGGCGCAAAGGCTGACAGGGCAAGGGCTGGCGCTGCTGCGCTTCGAGTTCCCGTACATGGCCGAACGGCGCGCAACAGGCGGCAGGCGGCCACCTAACCCGCAGAAGGTTTTGCTTGAATGCTGGCGCGAGGTGTATCAACAGGTGCGACCATTGGTCACAGGACCGCTGGCGATTGGCGGCAAGTCAATGGGCGGGCGCATGGCCAGTTTGCTGGCCGATGAACTGCAGGTAGATGCACTGGTGTGCCTGGGATATCCGTTCTACGCAGCGGGCAAGCCGGAAAAGCCGCGGGTCGCGCACTTGGCGGAACTGCAGACACCGACCTTGATTGTGCAGGGCGAGCGCGATGCTCTGGGCAACCGGGAAACGGTCGCGGGCTACCAGCTGTCGTCAGCCATCGAACTGTGCTGGCTGGCGGCGGCGGATCATGACCTCAAGCCGCTGAAAGCGTCGGGCTTCACCCATGAGCAGCACCTGCAAACCACCGCAGAACGGGTTGCCCGCTTCATCCAGCGCTGAGCAGCAACTCAGCAGGCGCCGCGCCTGCTGAGCCAATGCGATTGCTGGATCAGTCGCGGTATTCGCACAGGTAAGCGGTTGCAACTGCGACCTTGAGCTGGAACTTGCTGTCGGCAGGCACGTTGAACTGGCTGCCAGCGATGAATTCCTGCCAGTTGTCGCTGCCCGGCAGCTTGACGGTCAGGGCGCCGGAAACCACGTGCATGATTTCGCGCTTGGCGGTGCCGAACTCGTATTCGCCCGGGGCCATGACGCCGACGGTGGCCGGGCCTTCAGTGCCTTCGAAAGCGATCGACTTGACGGTGCCATCAAAGTACTCGTTGACCTTGAACATGGGGGCGACTCCTGTAAAGGGGGGATGAAAAAGGGGCTGGCCAGTATGCCCAAGCCCCAGCGTGTCGTCATCTGCTTTCAGGGGCTCTCGGCCGGCAGGCTCAGCGGCAGCAAACGCGCGGTGTTGCGCGCATCTTCGAGGGCGCGGTGCTGCTGGCCGCTGAACTGCAGGCCAGCCAGTTGCAGGGCGCTGTTGAGCCCGGCCGGGCGTTGCAGGTGGCGGGCCTTGGCGAAGCGCTGCTTGAGGTTGATGTGGGCGGTGTCCTGGAGCACGCTGCGCACTTTATAGTCGTGCCATTCCTGCAGCAGCTGGCGGCGGTCATAGTCGCCCCAGCTGACCCAGGCTTGCAGTTCATCGGCATGCGTCCTCAGCCAGCCCTCGAACCCAGCCCAGGCCTCACGAAAACACGCGGCGGCGTCGACGTCCGCCTGGCTGATGTGGGTCAGCTGGCGGCAGAACGGAGTCAACTGCGGGCGTTTTTTCGGTTTGACGAAGCACTGGAACTGGTCGACCTCATGGCCTTGCCGCGTCACCAGGCTGGCGCCGATTTCAATGATTTCCATCTCTGTGAGCGGCCAGCCACCGTCGTCGGTGGTGGCCTCCAGGTCGATCACTAACCAATGGGCCATGGCAGGCTCCCTTGCAAGACTCGCTAGAGAGTAGCCAAACTCGGCCAAACAGGCACCCTATGGCACTTTGGCATATGTGCTGGTTGTGCCGCTTGCAGAAAACGCCTAGCTTAGGCGCATCAAGGTTTGGTGTGTCTGCAAGTGTCTGTGTTGATTCCACTGCCCAGGCTCAAGGCCTTCTCGTCGCTGTTGCTGGTTGCTCTGCTGGGGCACGTCGCGCCTGCCTGGGCCGAACCCGAGGCAGGCATCGAGGTGCGCATCGGTGCGGCGCATTTTCCGCCTTATTCCGAACGCCCGGAGCGGGGCGCCGACAGTGGCCTGCTGCCGCAACTGACACAGGCGCTCAACACGCTGCAAAAGGACTACTTCTTCGTTCTGGTGCCCACCTCGATTCCGCGGCGCTTTGCCGACCTGGAGCAAGGGCGCACCGACATGGCGATTTTCGAGAACCCTCAGTGGGGCTGGCAACAGGTCCCCCACCAGGCCGTCGACATGGGCCTGGAAGATGCCGAAATTTTTGTCGCGCGGCGCCAGCCGGGAAGGGACCAGAATTACTTCGCTGAGCTGCATGGCAAGCGTCTGGCTGTTTACCACGGCTATCATTACGCCTTCGCCGACTTCAACGCCGACCCACAGCAGCTCAGTGCGAACTACCATGCGACCTTGACCTACTCGCATGACAGCAACCTGTTAATGGTCCAGCGAGGGCGCGCCGACATTGCCCTGGTAACGCGCTCGTATTTCAATGATTTTCTTGCTCGCAACCCTGCCAGCCGCGAGCAGTTGATGGGCTCGGAACGGGTCGATCAGCTTTATCATCATTACGCACTGCTGCGCCCGAATGCACCGATCAGCCCGCAGGCATTTGCCGCGCTATTGCAACAACTGCGCAGCAACGGTGAATTGACGCGGATTTTTCAGCCCTATCAGATCCAGACGATGAGCCCGCAGTAGCCCTCAAGCGTGCGGCTGGGCGCTTTTGCGGCAATGGATCAGGGCGTCGCGAATCATGAAGTTGACCAGCGTCGGCGAGACGCCAAGTTCCTTGGCGATGTCTTTCTGCGGGACGCCGTGCAGCCGGTACATCTCGAAGGCATAACGGGTGCGCTGGGGCAGTTCATTCAATGCATCGGCGATATGTTCAAGCGCAGCCAGGTTGATGTGGGTGTGCTCGGGCGATGCATTGACGATCACCACGTTCATGCCTTCCTCTTCGGTGCCCGAATACCTCAGCTCCATCGCCTGTTTGCGATAGTGATCGATGGCCAGGTTGCGCACGATCTGGAACAGATAGCTGAGTTGAGCTTTGATCGAGGAGGTGATCTGCGGTGCGGCGTTGAGCCGGAAGAAGGCGTCCTGAACAACATCCTCGGCACGCGAGCGGCAGCCAGTGATGCGCGCGGCGATTTTGAGGAGAATGCTGCGATTGTCGACGAACGCCTGGAGTAAGGGTGAATCGCACTTACTTGTGGATAGTTGTTCCGCCATGGAAATCACCTTAGCTCTTTTAGGAATAGGAGCGCTTTTGGGTAGGGCGCTTCCTGCGACGAGCGACAAATTAGGCGGAATGATAATGGTTGTCAAATACGAAAGTTAATGAGTATCTATTCGTGTTTGATCTAAGCCTGCCCTCGCACAGTCATCCCCCTCGCTGCCCGCACTGTTAATTATTTGCCCTGCCCATCCGTTCCCCTGTGTACCCAAGGCCGCCTACGCCGCCCGCATTCAGCGAGGCAACGGCCAGGCCCGACTTACCCAGACACTGGCAGGAACACCCATGACGGACGCCTTCGAACTCCCGCACTCGCTGGTCCAGGCCCTGGCGCAACGCGCCAAGCAGACCCCCGAGCGGATCGCCTTGCGCTTTCTGGCCGATGACCCGCGCGAGCAGGCAGCACTGACCTATCAGGCGCTGGATGCGCGGGCGCGGACCATCGCCGCAGCACTGCAGGCGCGGGCCGAGTTCGGTGATCGGGCAGTGCTGTTGTTCCCCAGCGGTGCCGATTACGTCGCGGCGTTCTTCGGCTGCCTGTATGCGGGTGTGATTGCCGTGCCGGCCTATCCGCCAGAGTCTGCCAGGCGCCATCATCAACAGCGCCTGTTGTCGATCATCGACGATGCCCAGCCGCGCTTGCTGCTGACCGTGGAAACACTGCGCGACAGCCTGCAGCAACTTGACGCGCTCGCTGCTGACGGCGCGCCGCAGTTGCTGGCGGTCGACCAGCTCGACCCGGCGCTGGCGGCGCAGTGGCGCGAGCCGCAGTTGGCGGGCGATGACATCGCCTTCTTGCAGTACACCTCAGGCTCTACCGCATTGCCCAAGGGCGTGCAGGTCAGCCATGCCAACCTGGTCGCCAACGAGCAACTGATTCGCCAGGGCTTTGGCATCGACCTGAACCCCGACGACGTCATCGTCAGCTGGCTGCCGCTGTACCACGACATGGGCTTGATCGGCGGCTTGCTGCAGCCGATCTTCAGTGGCGTGCCGTGTGTGCTGATGTCGCCGGGGTACTTCCTGGCCCGGCCGCTGCGCTGGCTGCAGGCGATCAGCGAGTACGGCGGCACCATCAGCGGCGGGCCGGATTTTGCCTACCGCCTGTGCAGTGAACGGGTTAGCGAAGCGGCCTTGGCCGGGCTCGACCTTAGCCGCTGGCGGGTGGCGTATTCCGGTTCCGAGCCGATCCGCCAGGACAGCCTGGAAACCTTTGCCAGCAAGTTTCAGCCATGCGGCTTCGAGCGCAGCAGCTACTTCGCCAGTTACGGCCTGGCCGAAGCCACCTTGTTCGTCAGCGGCAGCCGTCGCGCTCAAGGCATTGCTGCTCTGCAGGTCGATGCCCAGGCGCTGGCCGAGCACCGTATCGAAAGCGGCGAGGGCAGTGTGTTGATGAGCTGCGGCTATCCGCAACCCGAGCACGCCGTGTGCATCGTCGAACCACAGCAGCAACAGCTGCTGGCGGATAACCAGGTCGGGGAAATCTGGGCCGCCGGCCCGAGCATCGCCCGTGGCTATTGGCGCAACCCGCAAGCGACGGCTCGCACCTTCGTCGAGATGAACGGCCAGACCTGGCTGCGCACGGGCGACCTGGGCTTTATCCGCGACGGCGAGATATTCGTCACCGGGCGCCTGAAAGACATGCTCATCGTACGTGGGCAAAACCTCTACCCGCAGGATCTGGAGCAGACCCTCGAGCGCGAAGTCGAAGGGCTGCGCAAGGGGCGGGTGGCGGTATTCGCCGTCGACGACAACGGCGAGGAGGGCATCGGTGTCGCTGTCGAAGTGAGCCGCAATGTGCAGAAGTCGACCGCTCCCGAGACGCTGATCAAGACCCTGCGCCAGGTGATCGCCGATGCCTGTCGGCAGGCACCGGCGGCAGTGCTGCTGCTCAACCCCGGCGCGCTACCGAAGACTTCCAGCGGCAAGCTGCAACGCGCGGCCTGTCGCCAGCGCATGGATGACGGCAGCCTTGATTGCTACGCGCGCTTCCCGGCGATCAGCAGCGTGGCGTCGGCGGCTTCTGTGACAGAGCCCCTGCAAGCGCGCATCGCTGCCATCTGGCGTGATCTGCTCAAGGTCGAAGCGGTGGCGGCCGATGACCACTTCCTGCTGCTGGGTGGCAACTCGATTGCCGCCACCCAGGCGACCGCGCAACTGGCAGACGAGCTTGGCATCGAGCTGAGCCTGCGCACCCTGTTCGACGCCCCGCTGCTGGCTGACTACAGCGCAGCGGTAGCTGCACTGCTGGCTGACGGCGGCCAGCAGCGCAGTCATATCGACGTGCGCGGCCGCGCTCAGCCACTGCCGCAGTCGCTGGCGCAAAACCGCCTGTGGCTGCTGTGGCAGCTGCAACCGCAGTCGGCAGCCTACAACATCCCGGCCGGCCTGCACCTGCGCGGCGAACTCGACGTTGCCGCGCTGCAGCACAGCCTGCAAGCGCTGGTCAGCCGGCATGAATCGTTGCGTACGGTGTTCAGCGAAGTCGCCGGCCAGGCCCTGCAACGGGTGCTGCCTGAGCAGCAACTGGAGCTCGCTCAGCTTGACCTGCATGGGCTGGACCCCGCGCAGGTTACGGCCCGCCGCGAAGCCGAGGCGCAGCAGCCGTTCGATCTGGGCAATGGGCCGCTGCTGCGCGCTACTCTGGCGCGGCTGGATGATGAGCAGCACCAGCTGTGGCTGACGCTGCACCACATCGTCGCTGACGGCTGGTCGCTGAACATTCTGCTGGATGAGTTCGCTCGCCTGTACGCGGCCCGCTGCCAGGGCCAGCACGTCAGCGTGCCAGCGCTGCCGTTGGGCTACGCCGATTACGGCATCTGGCAGCGCCAGTGGCTGGCCGAGGGCGCGGCTGCAGCACAACTTGAATATTGGCAAGCGCAATTGGGTGATGATCTGCCGGTGCTCGATCTGGCCACCGATCAGCCGCGTTCGAGCCAGCGCACACTGCGCGCCGAGCGCCTCAGCGTAAAAGTCCCGGCCCAGCTCACCACCGCGCTCAAGCAGCTTGCCGAGCAGCAACAGGCCAGCCTGTTCATGATCCTGCTGGCTGCCTGGCAGGGCTTGCTGCACCGCTACAGCGGGCAGCACGACATCCGCGTTGGCGTGCCCAATGCCAACCGCCCACGCCTGGAAACTCAGGGCATGGTTGGCTTCTTCATCAATACCCAGGTGCTGCGTGCGCAGCTCGATGGCCGCCAGCCGTTCAGCCAGTTGCTGGCCCAGGTGCGTCAGGCCACGATCGAGGCGCAGGCGCATCAGGACCTGCCGTTCGAGCAGCTGCTTGAAACACTGCCGCAGGCGCGTGAGCAGGGCCTGTTCCAGGTCATGTTCAACCATCAGCAACGCGACCTGTCAGCGCTGCGCCGCCTGCCTGGTTTGCTCGCCGAAGAGTTGCCATGGCACAGCCGTGAAGCCAAGTTCGACCTGCAACTGCACAGCGAAGAAGACCAGCAGGGCCGCCTCAGCCTGGCCTTCGACTATGCCGCCGAGCTGTTCGACGCGGCCACCGTGCGGCGCCTGTCGCAGCACCTGCTGGCCTTGCTCGAACAGGTCAGCGCGCAACCGCAGCTGGCGCTGGGCGATGTGCAGTTGCTTGATGCCGCCTCGCGCACGCAACTGCTGCAATGGGGCCAGTGCGCAGCGCCGGCGCCGCAGCGCTTGCTGGTCGAGCAGCTCAACGAACAGGCGCGCCTGACCCCGCAACAGCCGGCTCTGCTCTGGGACGGCGGCAGCCTCGATTACGCCAGCCTGCACCAGCAGGCCAACCGCCTGGCGCATTACCTGCGCGACAAAGGTGTCGGCCCCGATACCTGTGTCGCGATTGCCCTGCAGCGCTCGCCACAGTTGCTGGTCGGCTTGCTGGCGATCCTCAAGGCCGGTGGCGCCTATGTGCCGCTGGACGTCGATTACCCTGCCGAGCGGCTGGCGTTCATGCTCGCCGACTGTGGCGCGAGCCTGTTGCTCAGCCACAGCGACTGCCTGGCACAGCTGCCGCAGCGTGCCGAGGTCAGCGTGATCGCCCTTGACCAGTTGCACCTGGACAGCTGGCCAAGCCATGCGCCGGGGCTGCATCTGGAAGGCGACAACCTCGCCTACGTAATCTACACCTCAGGCTCCACCGGCCAGCCCAAAGGCGTCGGCAATACCCATGGGGCATTGGCCGAGCGCCTGCGGTGGATGCAGACCAGCTATGCACTGGAGGCCAGTGATGTGCTGCTGCAAAAGGCACCGATCAGTTTTGACGTGTCGGTGTGGGAGTGCTTCTGGCCGCTGCTCACCGGTTGCCCATTGGTCCTCGCCGGCCCCGGCGAGCACCGTGATCCGCAGCGCATCGCCGAGCTGGTGCAGCAGTTTGGCGTGACCACGCTGCACTTCGTCCCGCCGTTGCTGCAGGTGTTTGTCGAGGAGCCGCTGGCTGCGAGCTGCACGAGCCTGCGCCGGCTGTTCTCCGGTGGCGAGGCGTTGTCGGCCAGCCTGCGTGATCGGGTTCTGCAGGTACTGCCGCAGGTGCACCTACACAACCGCTATGGCCCGACCGAAACCGCAATCAACGTAACCCATTGGCATTGCCAGCCCAGCGATGGCGAGCGTTCACCGATTGGCAGGCCGCTGGCCAACGTGCTCTGCCAGGTGCTCGATGACGAACTCGAGCTGAGCCCGCCAGGTGTGCCGGGCGAGCTGTGCCTGGGTGGCGTCGGCCTGGCTCGGGGTTACCTGGGCCGACCAGGGCTGACCGCCGAGCGCTTCGTGCCGCAGGCCGATGGCAACGGCGCGCGCCTGTACCGCAGCGGCGACCGCGTCCGTTGGTTGCCCGAGCATGCTGCGCTGGAATATCTGGGCCGGCTCGATCAGCAGGTCAAGGTCCGTGGCTTCCGGGTTGAACCCGAAGAAGTGCAGGCCTGCCTGCTGGCTCAGCTGGGCGTCTCTCAGGCGGTGGTGCTGATTCATCAGGACGCGGTTGGTGCGCAGTTGCTCGGCTATTACACCGGTAACGAGCAGAGCGAGGCGCTGCTGGCCGCACTGAGCGAGCGCCTGCCGGCCTATATGGTCCCGGCGCAATTGATCCACCTTGCTCAGATGCCCATCGGCCCGAGCGGCAAGGTCGAGCGCAAGGCGCTGCCGGCGCCGGTCTGGCAACAACGCCAGCACGTCGAGCCGCACACTGCGCTGCAACAGCAGGTCGCGGCAATCTGGCGCGAAGTGCTCGGCGTGCCGCAGGTGGGCTTGCAGGATGACTTCTTCGCCCTCGGCGGCCATTCGCTGCTGGCCACCCAGATCGTCTCGCGCACACGCCAGGCGTTGGACGTCGAGCTGCCGTTGAAGACCTTGTTCGATGCCAGCGAGCTGGGCGCATTCTGTGTCGAGATTGCCGGGCTGCGCGAGCGCGGCGAGCATAACCAGCAAGGCGCTATTGCGCGGGTCGACCGGCGCCAGGCGGTGCCGCTGTCGTATTCGCAGCAGCGCATGTGGTTCCTCTGGCAGATGGAGCCGGACAGCCCGGCCTACAACGTCGGCGGCATGGCGCGCCTGCGCGGCACCTTGCACGTGGATGCCTTCGAGCGCGCCCTGCATGCGTTGATTGCCCGTCACGAAACCCTGCGCACCACCTTCCCGAGCATCGACGGCGTGCCATACCAGTGCGTCGCCGAGCACAGCCCATTGCAGGTGCAGTGGCATGACTTCAGCGCGGTGGCTGCCGAGCAGCGCCAACAGCGCCTGCAAGCGCTGGCCGATCAACAGGCGCACCAGCCGTTCGATCTGGAGCGCGGTGCGCTGCTGCGCGCCTGCCTGGTCAAGGCCGCCGAGCGCGAGCACTACTTTGTCCTGACCTTGCACCATATCGTCACCGAAGGCTGGGCGATGGACATCTTTGCCCGCGAACTGGGTGAGCTGTACGAAGCCTTTGTCGATGATCGCGAGTCGCCGCTGGCGCCGTTACCAGTGCAGTACCTGGACTACAGCGTGTGGCAGCGGCAATGGCTGGAAGGCGGCGAAGGCCAGCGCCAGCTGGCCTACTGGCAGGCCCGGCTGGGCGATGACCAGCCGCTGCTGGAACTGCCCAGCGACCGCCCACGGCCGCCGGTGCAGAGCCATCAGGGCGGGCTGTACCGCTTCGACCTCGACCCGGCACTGGCGGCGCGGGTGCATGCGTTCAATGGCGAGCGCGGCCTGACCCTGTTCATGACCATGACCGCCACTCTGGCGGCCTTGCTGCACCGCTACAGCGGCCAGCGCGACCTGCGTATCGGTGCGCCGGTGGCCAACCGGATTCGCCCGGAAAGCGAAGGCCTTATTGGCGCCTTCCTCAACACCCAAGTGCTGCGCTGCGAGCTGGACGGGCAGATGCGTGCAGGCGACCTGCTCGAGCAACTGCGTGACACCATCGTGGCCGGCCAGTCGCACCAGGACCTGCCGTTCGAGCAACTGGTCGAAGCCTTGCAACCGGCGCGCAGCAGTGCCTACAACCCGCTGTTCCAGGTGATGTGCAACGTGCAGCGCTGGGCCTTCCAGCAAAGCCGCGAGCTGGCCGGGATGCAGGTCGACTACCTGCTCAACGACGCCAGTGCGACCAAGTTCGACCTGTACCTGGAAGTTACCGACCTGGACGGCCGCCTCGGCTGCTGCCTGACCTACAGCCGCGACCTGTTCGATGAACCGCGCATCGCCCGTATGGCCGAGCACTGGCAACAGCTGCTGGCTGGGCTGATCGCCGACCCGCAGCAGCGTCTGTGCGAGCTGCCGATGCTGGCCGCGGCCGAGCAACAGGCGCTACTTGACCAATTGCAGGGCGAGCCTGCTGGCGAGCTGCAACACACCCTGCACGGTCTGTTCAGCGTGCAAGCCCAGCGCAGCCCGGATTCGCTGGCGCTGACCTTTGCCGGTGAACACCTCAGCTATGCCGCCCTCGACCAGCAGGCCAATCGCCTGGCGCGGGTGCTGCGCGAGCGTGGCGTCGGCCCGCAAGTGCGGGTTGGCCTGGCACTTGAGCGCTCGCTGGAAATGGTCGTTGGCCTGTTGGCAATCCTCAAGGCCGGCGGTGCCTATGTGCCGCTCGACCCGGAATACCCACTGCAACGCCTGCAATACATGATCGAAGACAGCCGCATCGGCCTGCTGCTCGGCCAGCGCGATTTGTTCGAACGGCTCGGCGAGTTGCCGGCCACTGTCGGCCGTTGGTGCCTTGAGGATGATGCCGCAGCCTTGGCTGATTACAGCGATGCAGCGCTGACCAACCTCAGCCTGGCGCAGCATCAGGCCTACCTGATCTACACCTCCGGCTCGACCGGCCAGCCCAAGGGCGTGGTGGTCAGCCACGGCGAAATCGCCATGCATTGCCAGGCCGTGATCAGCGCGTTCGGCATGCGCAGCGACGACTGCGAGCTGCACTTCTATTCGATCAACTTCGATGCTGCCAGTGAGCGCCTGCTGGCGCCGCTGTTGTGCGGTGCGCGGGTGGTCTTGCGCGGGCAAGGGCAGTGGGGCGCCGAGGAAATCTGCCAGCTGGTGCGCGAGCAGCAGGTGAACATTCTTGGCTTTACCCCAAGCTACGGCAGCCAGCTGGCTCAGTACCTGGCCAGCAGCGCCGAGCAATTGCCAGTGCGTCTGGTAATCACCGGCGGTGAAGCGCTGACCGGCGAGCACCTGCAGCGGATCCGCCAGGCGTTTGTTCCGCAGCAGCTGTTCAACGCCTATGGGCCGACCGAAACCGTAGTCATGCCGCTCGCGTGTCTGGCGCCGACGACCCTGCCGGCCGACGCTGGCAGCGTGCCGATCGGCCAAGTGATCGGCGCTCGCAGCGCGTACGTGCTGGATGACGATCTGGCGCTGTTGCCCCAGGGCGGCATCGGCGAACTGTACATCGGCGGCGCCGGCCTGGCCCAGGGTTATCACGACCGCCCCGGTTTGACTGCCGAGCGTTTTGTCGCCGACCCGTTTAGCCGCGACGGCGGCCGCCTGTACCGCACCGGCGACCGCGTGCGCCTGCGTGCTGATGGCTTGGTCGAATACGTTGGCCGTGCCGACCAGCAAGTGAAGATCCGTGGCTTCCGGATTGAACTGGGTGAAATCGAAAGCCGCCTGCAAGCCTACGCCGACATCGACGAGGCAGTGGTGCTGGCGCTGGACTTGCCCGGCGGCAAGCAGCTGGTGGGCTATCTGGTCTGCGCTCAGGCCAACGCCGACGCGGCTACCCAGGCCGATCTGCGCGAAGCGCTGAAGGCTCATGCCCGCCGGCACCTGCCGGACTATATGGTCCCCGCACACCTGGTGCTGCTCGCCCAGCTGCCGCTGATGGGCAACGGCAAGCTCGACCGCCGCGCCTTGCCAGCGCCGGATCTGGAGCTGGTGCAGCTGCATTATCAAGCCCCGGCGAATGCGCTCGAGGAGCAACTGGTGCAGGTCTGGCGGGAGGTGCTCAACGTCGCCCGGGTCGGTGTGCAGGACAATTTCTTCGAGCTGGGCGGCGATTCGATTCTGTCGATCCAGGTGGTCAGCCGGGCCCGCCAACTGGGCCTACAGTTCACCCCGCGCGACCTGTTCCAGCACCAAACCATCCAGGCACTCGCCGCGGTGGTCAGGCACAGCGATGCGCCTAGCGTGATCGAGCAGGGCGCGCGGGTCGGCAGCAGCGCGTTGACGCCGATCCAGCAATGGTTCTTCGACAGTGAAGTGGTCGAGCCGCAGCATTGGAACCAGGCCGTGCTGTTGCAGGTCCGTGAGCCATTGCTGGCGGCGAGCCTGGAACAGGCGCTGGCCGCGTTGCTGGTCCAGCACGACAGCTTGCGGCTGCGCTTCACTCAGGTGAACGGTCGCTGGCACGGCGAGTATCAACAGCCGACCAGCGAGCAACTGCTGTGGACGGCGACGGTCGCCGATCTGGACGACTGCCAGGCGCTGTATACCGATGTGCAACGCAGCCTCGACCTGCAGCAAGGGCCGCTGCTGCGCGCCTTGCTGGTCAGTGATGGACAAGGCCAGCAGCGTTTGCTGGTCGTTATCCACCACCTGGTGGTCGATGGCGTGTCCTGGCGGGTGCTGCTCGAGGACTTGCAGGCGCTGTACCGCGGCGCCAATCTCGCGGCCAAGACCCACGCCATCGGCGACTGGGCAGCGCGCCTGGCTACCTATGCCGGCAGCGACTCGCTGCGCGATGAGCTTGGCTGGTGGCAGACGCAACTGGCTGGCGTGCGCCGTGAGCTGCCCTGTGATCATCCTCAGGGCGGCAACCTCAACCGACATGCACAGACCCTGAGCATCAACCTTGAGGTCGAACAAACCCGCCAGCTGCTGCAGCAGGCGCCGGCGGCCTATCACACCCAGGTCAACGACCTGCTGCTGACCGCCCTGGCGCGCACCCTGTGCCGCTGGAGCGGCGACCGCGAAGTGCTGGTGCAACTGGAAGGCCACGGCCGCGAAGGCTTGTTCGAAGACCTCGACCTGACCCGCAGCGTCGGCTGGTTTACCAATGCCTATCCACTGGCCTTGGCCATCGAGCCAGGCGACCACGATCAGGCCCAGGCAAGCTCGATCAAACGCATCAAGGAACAACTGCGCCAGGTGCCGCACAAGGGCATCGGTTACGGCGTACTGCGTTACCTCGCTGACGCCGCCAGCCGCGAAAGCATGGCAGCGCTGCCGCAGGCGCGGATCACCTTCAACTACCTCGGCCAGTTCGACCAGCAGTTCGATGCGCATGCGCTGTTCCAGCCGCTGGATGCGCCGGCGGGCCTGGCCCACGACCTCGACGCGGCGCTGCCCAACTGGCTCAGCGTCGATGGCCAGGTTTACGGTGGTGCCCTGCAACTGCGCTGGACCTTCAGCAGCGAGCGCTACGAGCACGCCACCATCGCCGCGCTGGCCGAAGACTATCGCCGCGAACTGCTGGCGCTGGTTGCCCATTGCCTGGCCGATGGCAACGGCAGCTTCACCCCGTCGGACTTCCCCCTCGCTCACCTGAGCCAGGAGCAGATCGACAGCCTGCCCGTACCCGCTGCGCAAATCGACGACGTCTACCCGATGACGCCGATGCAGGAGGGGATGCTCCTGCATACCCTGCTCGAGCCGGGCACCGGCATCTACTACATGCAGGACCGCTACCGCATCAACAGCGCGCTCGAGCCGCAGCGCTTTGCCCAGGCCTGGCAGGCGGTAGTCGCCCGTCACGAAGCCCTGCGTGCCTCGTTCAGCTGGAGCGCCGGCGAAGCGATGCTGCAGATCATCCATAAGCCGGGCCACACCGCCGTCGACTATCAGGACTGGCGCGAGCTGGATGACGAGGCCCAGGAGCAACGCCTGCAAGCGCTGCACAAGCAGGAACGCGAAGCGGGCTTCGAATTGCTCAGCCAGGCGCCGTTTCACCTGCGCCTGGTGCGCGTGGCCGACGAGCGTTACTGGTTCATGATGAGCAATCACCACATCCTGATCGATGCCTGGTGCCGCTCGTTGCTGATGAACGACTTCTTCGAGATCTATCAGGCGCTCGGTGAGGGCCGCCAGGCGCAACTGCCAGTGCCGCCGCGCTATCGCGATTACATCGGCTGGCTGCAACGGCAGGACCTCGATGAAGCGCGCCAGTGGTGGCAAGCCAACCTGGCCGGATTCGAGCGCGCCACGGCGCTGCCCAGCGACCGACCGCTGCGCCACGACCATGCCGGCGACGGCATGATCGTCGGCGACTGCTATACCCGGCTGCAGGTCGAGCAGGGCGCCCGCCTGCGCGAATTGGCCCAGGCCCACCAGTTGACCATCAATACCTTCGCCCAGGCGGCCTGGGCACTGGTGCTGGCGCGCTTCAGCGGCGAGCGCGACGTGGTCTTCGGCGTTACCGTGGCTGGGCGGCCGGTGAGCATGCCGCAGATGCAGCGCACGGTTGGCCTGTTCATCAACAGCGTGGCCCTGCGTGTGCAATTGCCGGCGCCGGGGCAGCGGCAAAGTGTGCGGCAGTGGCTGCAGGGCCTGCTCGAGCGCAACATGGAGCTGCGTGAATACGAGTACCTGCCGCTGGTGGCGATCCAGGAGCGCAGCGAACTGCCCAAGGGCCAGGCGCTGTTCGACAGCCTGTTCGTGTTCGAGAACGCGCCAGTGGAAACGGCCGTGCTCGACCACGCCCAGCACCTCAACGCCAGCTCTGACTCGGGCCGGACCCACACCAACTTTCCGCTGACCGCGGTGTGCTACCCCGGTGATGACCTAGGCCTGCACCTGTCGTTTGACCAGCGCTATTTCGATCACGCCACGGTCGAGCGCTTGCTGGCCGAATTCAAGCGCCTGCTGCTGGCGCTGGTCGAGGGCTTTGACGGCGAGGTCAGCGCGCTGGCGTTGCTCGGCGCTGAAGAACAACGCTTCCTGCTCGAAGACTGCAACCGCAGCGAGCATGCCTACAGCCTTGAACAGAGCTATGTCGAGCTGTTTGAGGCGCGCGTCGCCGCGCATCCGCAGCGGGTCGTGGCGCGCTGCCTGGAGGCCAGTTTTGACTACGCCGGGCTCAACCTGGCCGCCAACCGCATGGGCCACGCGCTGCTCGCAGCGGGCGTCGCCATCGATCAACCCGTAGCCCTGCTGGCCGAGCGTGGCTTGCCGCTGCTGGGCATGATCGTCGGCAGCTTCAAGGCCGGCGCGGGCTATCTGCCGCTCGACCCCGGGCTGCCAGCGGCGCGCCTGCAACGCATCGTCGAGCTGAGCCGCACGCCGCTGCTGGTGTGCACCGCCGCCCACGCCGAACAGGCGCGGCAACTGCTGGATGAGCTGGCCGGTGCCGTACGGCCAACCTTGCTGGTGTGGGAAGAAATTCAGCATAGCGCCGTGGCTAGCCATAACCCAGGTATCTACAGCGGCCCGGACAACCTCGCCTATGTGATCTACACCTCCGGCTCCACCGGTTTGCCCAAGGGGGTGATGGTCGAGCAGCGTGGCATGCTCAACAACCAGTTGAGCAAGGTGCCGTACCTGGGGCTGGACGAGCACGACGTGATCGCCCAGACCGCGTCGCAAAGTTTTGATATTTCGGTCTGGCAGTTTCTCGCCGCGCCGTTGTTCGGGGCCCGCGTTGAGATCGTGCCGAACGCCATCGCGCATGACCCGCAAGGCTTGCTCAGCCATGTGCAGGCGAGCGGGATCAGCGTGCTGGAAAGCGTGCCGTCGCTGATTCAGGGCATGCTCGCCAACCCCGAGCAGCACCTGGACCGGCTGCGCTGGATGCTGCCGACCGGCGAGGCGATGCCGCCCGAGCTGGCCGCGCAATGGCTGCAACGCTACCCGGCAATTGGTCTGGTCAACGCTTATGGCCCGGCCGAGTGCTCGGATGACGTGGCGTTCTTCCGTGTCGATGCAGCGTCGACCGAAGGCAGCTACCTGCCGATCGGTACGCCGACCGACAACAACCGGCTGTACCTGCTGGGTGAAGAACAGACCCTGGTGCCGCTGGGTGCAGTGGGCGAGTTGTGCGTGGCCGGCACCGGGGTGGGCCGCGGCTATGTCGGCGACCCGGTGCGCACGGCCCTGGCGTTCATCCCGCATCCATACGGCGCGCCGGGAGAGCGCTTGTACCGCACGGGTGATCTGGCCCGGCGCCGGGTAGACGGCGTGCTCGAATACGTCGGTCGCATCGACCACCAAGTGAAGATCCGCGGTTATCGGATCGAGCTGGGCGAGATCGAAGCGCGCCTGCATGAGCAAGGCGAGATCCGCGACGCCGCCGTCGGCGTGCAGGAGGGCGTCAACGGCAAGCACCTGGTCGGCTATCTGGTGGCGCATCACGGCGTGACGGCCGATGCAACCTTGCTTGAACAGGTCAAACAGCGCCTGCGCAGCGACCTGCCGGAGTACATGGTGCCGTTGCACTGGGGCTGGTTCGACAGCCTGCCGCACAACGCCAACGGCAAGCTCGATCGCAAAGCGCTGCCAGCCATCGATATCGGTGCTCAGCACAGCCAGGACTACCTGGCGCCGCGCAGCGAGCTGGAAGCGACACTGGCTGTGATCTGGGCCGATGTGCTCGGCAGCGAGCGGGTAGGCGTGCGCGACAACTTCTTCGAGCTTGGCGGCCACTCGCTGCTGGCCACTCAGATCGCCTCGCGGGTGCAGAAGCAGCTGCAACTGAACGTGCCGCTGCGGGCAATGTTCGAGTGCAGCACGGTCGAGGAACTGGCGCTATATGTCGAAGGGCTGCAGGGCAGTGTGCTGGATGACGACAAGGTCGACCGCCTGAGCGACCTGATGGCCGAGCTGGAAGGCTTCTGACAGCTGCGGCGGGCGGGCGCTGGTCGCCCGCTCGCCGGCGCCTGGCCGAGCGTTAAATTCAACCTGTGGTTATCCGTTCTAGCTTGGACACCACCTGCAGCACCATCGCATTTGATCAGAGGCGCAATGACCATTTCTCGACGCGGCTTCATCGCTGGCCTGGCGCTGGCGGGGGCCACTGGCACGGCGGCTTACTACGCGCACAGGGAGCTGACCCACGACCCGGCCGACGACATCGTCACCCCCGGCGAAGCGACGGTGGAACCTGCCGATTTCACCGGCCAGGTGCTCGCCGAGCAGATGCGCGGCGTTTGGGACCTGCGCTTCGAGGGCATTGATGGCGGCCTCGAGGGCTTGCCACTCACGGGCGTGCAGGCGTTTATCGACGTCGCCACCAAGGGCCGTGGCCTGCGTGGTTTTGTCGATACCGGCGAGCAGTTGCGCGCTGACGGCGTGGCCGCCTACCGCATTCTCGGGGACCTGGTCGGGGCCAATTCGCGGCAGGTGCGCTGGCGTTTGATCAGCCTGCGCGGCGGCCCCGGCTACGAGTGCATCGCCAGCCTGGATGAGGTCTGGGGCGAGTTCGCCAATGCCGGCAACGCCAGCCTCAGTGGCCGCTTGCAACGAGTCGACCGCTCGCTGACCCTGCCGGTGCCCGACAGCCGCTTCGTTGCGATCAAACGCAGTTTCCCCGAAGCACGTGAGCGCCTGACCTACAACGCGGCGATGCAGGCCTGGGTGATCAGCCCCGAACATCGCTTGTTCCATCAGCTCTGGCACGCCACCCGCGACCAGTGGCACAAGCTCCCCGAAGACAAGCGCAACGCCCTGCGTGGGCTCGGTTGGCAGCCCGGCCCACGTGAGCAGGAGCGCGATGCCCGCGGCCCACGCAAGCACCGCAATGGCTCGGGTATCGACTTTCTGTTCATGCACCGGCACATGCTCGCGGCAGCGCGGCAGTTGCAGGACTTGCCCGCCTGGCAGCAGTTTCCGCTGCCGCAGCCCAACGTCGAGTTCGACCGTCAGGGCTTTGCCCGCTACCACGAGAACCACGACGGCTGCTGTGTGCCGCCCAGCTGGCAGGCGCCGGGCGACGAGCCGTATGGCCAGTGGGTTGCAGCGATCAAGGCCAGCGAAACGTTCTGCAGTAACTTCCAGGTGTGGGAGTCGCAGTATCAGGACCCGCAGTACCTGGCCAGGCTCAGCCTGGGCGAGCTTGGTTCGGAAATGGAAATGACCCTGCACGACTGGCTGCACATGTGCTGGGCCTCGGTTCCGCGCGACCCAAGCAACGGCGCTCCGGTGCCGTTTGCCCGCGATCCGAGCGACTTTGCTCCGCGCTGGTTCGGTGCCGACAACGACTTTCTTGGCGATCCGTTTTCATCCCACGTCAACCCGGTGTTCTGGGGCTTTCACGGCTGGATCGACGAGCGCATCGAGGACTGGTATCAGGCCCATGAGCGGCTGCACCCGGGCCAGGTGCGCCGGCTTGAGGTGAGCGGGGTGAAGTGGTTTGCGCCTGGACGCTTCGTCGAGGTCGGCGATCCGTGGCTGGGGCCGGACACCCACGGTTGCAGCAGCACGCCCGGCCTGCGCCTGGGCAAGTCGGTGGAGATGGACGTAGAGACCATGAAGCTGGCTCTGCGCATCACCTTTGGTGAAGACGACACGCTCGCCGGGTTGGTGCGCAAGGTGCCGCAGCGGCCTTGGTATGCGCGGCACTTGTCGCTAAAGAATATCGTCTGAAGCCGGCCTGGGGCCGCGGCCCCGGGCGTTCGCCTACTGCTCGACCTGCCAGCCACCGCCCAGGGCTTTGTACAGCGCTACGCTGCCTTGCAGGCGGGCCAGACGCAGTTGCGCCTGCTGGTCCTGGGCCAGGTACAGCGTGCGCTGGGTTTCGAGCACGCTGAGCAGGGTTTCGGCGCCGGCGCTGTAGCGGCGTTGGGCAATATCGAAAGCCAGCCTGGCCTGGGTGAGTTCCTCATACTGCCACTGGCGCTGACGGTCTATCCCGCTGATCGCGTTGAGCGCCTTTTCCACATCGGCAAAGCCGGCAACGATGCTGCTGCGGTAGTTCTCCAGCAGTTCTTCCTGCTCGGCTATGGCCAGGTCGCGGGCCGCACTGAGGCGGCCGTTATTGAAGATTGGCCCGATCAGCCCGGCTGTCAGGGTGTAGTAGGGGCTGTCGAGGATGTCGGCGAAGGTGCGCGCGCCACTGCCCAGTTCGGCGCCCAGGGTCAGCCGCGGCAACAGTGCAGCGCGGGCGACCTGAACATTGGCACTGGCGGCGGCCAGACGTGCTTCGGCGGCGGCGATGTCCGGGCGGCGGCCGAGCAGGTCGCTGGGCACACCACTGCCGATCTGCGGCCAGCGCACGGCGCTGATGCTGGCGCTGGTCTGCGGCAGGTTCTGCACCGGTTCGCCGAGCAGTGTGGCTAGCGTCACGCGGTTGTCTTGCCACTGTTGTTCGAGCAACGGCACTTGCCGTTCCTGAGCGGCGACCAGACTGCGCTGCTGGGCAAGCTCCAGGCGGGTGGCAGACCCCGCACCCTGGCGCGCCTCGACCACGCCGAGCACATCGCGCGCGTTGGCCAGGTTGAGGCGGGCGATGCGCAGTTGCTCTTGCAGGGTCAGGCCACGCAGGTAGCTGTCGGCAACGGCGCTGGTCAGGGTCAGCTCGACGGTGTGCCGATCAAAGCGGCTGGCGTCGACCTCGCGCAGGGCGCTGTCGCGAGCGGCGCGCACACCGCCCCAGAAGTCCACCTCGTAGCTGGCGTTCAAGCGTGCATCGAAGGCGGTGCTGGTGCGCTCGCTGCTGCTGGCGTCGAGCTGGTCGTTACCCTCGCCACGCAGCAGCCGCTGGCGGCTGGCGTCGAGGCCGTATTGCAGGTCCGGCAGCAACGGCGCGCCGGCAATCACCGCTCGCGCCTGCGCCTGGCGTACCCGTGCGGCAGCGCCGGCAAGGTCGTGGCTGTTGAGCCGGGCGCGCTCGACCAGACCGTCCAGCTCGCTGCTGGCAAACGCCTGCCACCAGCGGGCATTTGGCAGCGGGTGGTTATTAACCTCACTGCCGCCCTGCCAGGCCGACGGTGCCGGAAGGTTGGCCTCGGGGGCGGGCGCGGTGCTGCAGGCGGCGAGGGCAAGGCTCAGGGATAACAGGCTGATGCGGCTGGGCAAGGTCATGGATTATTCGCTGGTAAGGGCTTTGACCGGATCGAGGCGGGCGGCTTTGCGCGCCGGCATGAAGCCGAACACCACGCCTGTCACCACGGCGCAGGCGAAGGCGCCAAGAATGGCCGGCAGGGCGAAGGCTACGGCGATGTCGGCCAGCAGCAGGCCGCCGCCGATCGCCAGGGCGAGGACAATGCCGGTCACGCCGCCGACCATCGACAGCATCACCGCCTCGCTGAGGAACTGGCGGAGGATGTCGCGCTGACGGGCGCCGGTGGCCATGCGGATGCCGATCTCGCGGGTGCGCTCGCGCACGGTCATGAGCATGATGTTCATCACGCCGATGCCGCCGACCAGCAGCGAGATCGCGGCGATGGCGCCGAGCATCAGCGACAGGCTGTTCTGTGTGCGTGCTTCGGCCTGAATCAGCGCCGCGTCGTTGGTCAGTTCGAAATCCGCCTTGCCCTGGTGGCGCTGGCGCATCAAACGCTCGATGGCTGCTTCGGTGGCGCTGACCCTGGCCGAATCGGCGGCGGCGATGATCACGTACTCAGGGTCGTGGCTGCCGAACAGGCGGATCGCCGCTGCGGTATAGGGCACCACGATGCGCTCGTCGCTGTCCTGATCGCCGGAACTGGCTCCTTTGGCCGCGAGCATGCCGATTACCTGAAACGGCACGTTGCCGATCAGCAGGTATTGGCCGATCGGATCGCTGCCCGGGGCGAGCAGCTTGTCGCGGACCTTTTGCCCGATCACCGCCACAGCGGCGCCGGAGCGCTCGTCGGCCTCGGTGAAGAAGCTGCCGGCCACCACCGGCCAGTTGAGAATGTGCGGGAACTGGATATTGTTGCCGCCGACATAGAACTGCTGATTGTTGTTGCCATGACGGACCATCAGCTCGCCGCCAATGACCGGCATGATCCGCTCGACTTGCGGCAGTTGCGCGACCGCGGCAACGTCATCGAGGCTGACGATGCCGCCGGGTTCGCGCAGGGTGGCGTGGCGCCCGCTCAGGTAGAGGATGTTCGAGCCAAACGCGGCCATCTGCGCCATGACCTGGCGCTTGCTGCCTTCGCCTACAGCGAGCATGACCACCACCGAGGCGACGCCGATGACGATGCCAAGCAAGGTCAGTGCGGTGCGAAAGCGGTTGATCCACATCACCCGCCAGGCGGCTTGCAAGGCTTCGACCAGCTCGCCTTTCCAGGCGCCGCGCTCGACGGCGCCCTGATCCAGACGCTGGCGCAGGTCATCGGCCTGCAGCCCTTGTATGACCGCAGGCGGCTGGCCAGCCGCCGAGTCGCTGACGATCTGCCCGTCACGAATCTCGATCACCCGCGCTGCCCTGGCCGCGACTTCGCGGTCGTGGGTGATCAGGATGATCACATGGCCCTGGCTGGCCAGCTCGTCGAGCAGGTTCATCACCTCGGCGCCGCTGTGGCTGTCCAGCGCACCGGTCGGCTCGTCTGCCAGGATGATATGGCCGCCGTTCATCAGGGCGCGGGCAATCGATACTCGCTGCTGCTGGCCGCCCGACAACTGATGCGGACGGTTGCCGGTGCGGCTGGCCAGGCCCAGCCGGTCGAGCAGGGCGGCGGCGCGGGCATGGCGCTCGGCGGCCGCGGTCCCGGCGTAGATGGCAGGCATCTCGACGTTTTCCTGGGCTGAGCCAGACGGGATCAGGTGGTAGCCCTGGAAGACGAAACCGAACGCTTCGCGGCGCAACCAGGCCAGCTCATCGCTGTCCAGTTCTGCAACGTTCTTGCCAGCGAAGTGGTAGCTGCCGGAGGAGGGCCGGTCGAGGCAGCCGAGGATGTTCATCAAGGTCGATTTGCCGGAACCGGAGGTGCCGACGATGGCGACGAATTCACCCGGATGAATGCTCAGGCTGACCCCGCGCAATACCTGCACTTCAGGGCTGTCGATACCGCCGTAGACTTTGCAGATGCCGTTCAGCTCGATCAGAGGCACAGACATTCAACCTCCGCTGGCGCTGGGCGCGCCGATGACCAGTTGCTCGCCTTCGGCGAGGCCGTCGAGGATCTGCACGCGCAGTCGATCACTGAGGCCGGTGCGGACCTCGCGCTGCTCGATCTTGCCGTCGCGCTTGACCACCTGCGCCAGGCGCAGGCCCTCGGCCTTGCCTTCGTCGAAGGCGGCCAATGGCGCGGTCAGGACCTGGCTGGCCTGGCCGGCGACGAAGAACACCTGGGTGGTCATCTCGGCCATCAGCGCGCCGTCGGGATTGTCGACATCCAGCAGTACCGTGTACTGCACCACCTGGCTGCCGGTGGTACCGGCGCTGGCGCTGGCCGGGCTGCCGCCACCCTGGCTGGTCTGATCCAACGGCTTGGGCGGGATCGGCAGGATCTGCCTTACCTGGCTGGTCCAGCGGCGCTTGCCGCCGGCGAGGGTGGTGAAGTAAGCGCTCATGCCCGGCTTGACCTTGCCGATGTCGGCTTCCGAGACCTGCGCCCAGACGGTCATCGGCGACAGCTTGGCGATGCGCAGGATAAGCGGGGTCTGCTGTTGGGCGTTGAGGGTCTGGCCCTCGCGCGCGTCCAGCGCCACCACCGTACCGTCCATTGGGGCAAAGATACGCGTGTAGCCAAGCTCGGCTTCATCACTGCGCAAGCTGGCCTGGGCCTGGCGGATCTGCGCCTGGTACATGTCGATGCGCGCCTGGGTGACCTTGAGCTGGGCGTCAGCGCTTTGCAGGTCTTCGGCACGGGTGGCGCCGGCGGCAGCCAGTGCACGTTGGCGCTGCTGTTGTTGCTGGGCTAGCTGGAATTGCGCGCGTTGCTCAGCCAGTTGCGCCTTGAGGTTGTCGATCGAATAACGCCCGGCATCGAGCCTGGCCTGTTGCGTCGAGGGGTCGATTTCGACCAGCAGCTGACCCTGGCGGATCGGGTCGCCGACTTCGACGTGCAGCTTGCGGATCTGCCCCGACGCCTGCGCCCCCACGTCGACGTAGCGGCGTGGCTGCAGGGTACCCAGCGCGGTGACGCTGCTTTCGATGTCGGCGCGGGTAACCGCGACGGTGCTGACTGGCGCGCCAGCCAAGGGCAAGCTGGCCCAGGCCAGTACGCTGCCCAGTGCCAGCAGGCCGAGGCCACCGAGCAAAACACGGTGGCGGGTGGTGGTTGAGCGACTCATGCGAACTTCCAGCCAGTGAGGTTGGCCACACGCTGCCAATCAGGGCGCGCACGGAGGTGCCAGATAGACGAAAGCGCTCTATCCGGATTTAGCCGGAAAAGGTGATCGCGTGCTTGTTGCTGAGAATAATTATAATTTGTAAGATCGCACTCTGATATCACTCAGTCCCGCGTCAATGCAGTGCATATTGCCCAGCAGGGAGACGCCAGGTGCCGTTGTGGAACATTATTATCGCGAGTTGGTGAGCTTTCTTTGCGCGCGTCTGGGCAATCGCCAGGCCGCTGAAGACGTGGCTCACGACGCTTATCTGCGGGTGCTGGAGCGTACCGATACGCAGCAGATCGAGCATCCCCGCGCGTTCCTTTATCGCACTGCGCTCAACCTGGTGATTGACCGCCACCGCCGCCACCTGATCCGCCAGACCGAATCGCTCGATGTGCTCGACAGCGATGAGCGCTGGCACAGCCCGGCGCCGTCGCAGAGCATGCAGCTTGGCCAGCGCCTGGCGCTGATGCAGCGCGCACTGGATGAACTCAGCGCGCCGTGTCGCGAGTGTTTTCTGCTGCGCAAGATCGACGGTCTGTCGCATCCGCAGATTGCCGAGCGTCTGGGTATTTCCCGCAGTCTTGTGGAAAAGCACATCGTCAATGCCATGAAGCACTGCCGCGTGCGCATGCGCCAGTGGGAATCGTGAACGGCGGCCAGTGAAAATCCCCGTGCTGGCACCTTGATTTCTCGCGTTTTAGCGACGAGTATCAGTAAAGACCCTGCCTGGTAGTCACCGGGCATGCCTGAACTGGCGCAGTATGGTCATGGAGCGTGTGTCCTTACCTCTGCCCAGGTTCGATCGATGCCTCATAAATCCTTGCGCATCCTCATCGCCGACGAGCACCCGTCCCAGCGTTTGCAGCTGGAGAAGATGCTTAATGCCATGGGGTACTACCGGATCGCCCCGGTGGAAAACTTCGAAGACTTGCAGCGCCTGGTGCAGAGCGCGCTGCAGCCGTTCAATCTGTTGATTGGCAACATCGAGCTGGCTAGCCACGCCGGTGTTGATCTGGCGCGTTTCTGTCGGGTCAGTTCGCAGATTCAGCATGCCCTGCTGTATCACTCGCAGCGCCTGAAAGTGCCGGCGGTGCCGCAGACCGAGCGCAAGGCGGTGAGCATCAGCCTACCGAAAGTGCCTGACAGCGAGGCGTTGGAGTCATTTATGGCAATCATCGACCTGCCGATGGTGGTCGGCCAGTTGCCGCTGCCGCCCGGGCTTTCCCCAGGCTCGGGCTATCCAAGACTGCGGCGCAACTTCGCCCAGACCGTGTTCAACCGCTAAGCCTGGATGCGCCTGATGGCCGCAGGGTTTGTTATCCTCTCGCCCTTTGCCGATCTGCGGACTCTGCCATGACTGCCATCGATAGCGCGCCTGCGCCGCGGTTTACCCGCGCTGACCACCGGACCCTGGGTCTGGCGGCGCTGGGCGGCGCGTTGGAAATCTACGATTTCATCATCTTCGTGTTCTTTGCCCTGACCCTCAGCCAACTGTTTTTCCCGCCGGAAATGCCTGAGTGGCTGCGTTTGTTGCAGAGTTTCGGGATTTTTGTGACTGGTTACCTGGCGCGGCCGTTGGGCGGTATCTTGATGGCGCATTTTGCCGACCATCTGGGCCGCAAGCGGGTGTTCAGCCTGAGCATCCTGATGATGGCGCTGCCGTGCCTGCTGATCGGAGTGATGCCGACCTACGCCGACATCGGCTACGCCGCGCCGTTGATCCTATTGGCGCTGCGGATTCTGCAGGGCGCGGCAGTGGGCGGTGAAGTGCCCAGCGCCTGGACCTTCGTTGCCGAGCATGCGCCGGATGGCCGGCGCGGCTACGCATTGGGCTTTTTGCAGGCTGGATTGACCTTTGGTTATTTGCTCGGCGCGCTTACGGCTACTTTGCTGGCGCAGCTGTTTACCCCGCAGGAGATCCTTGATTACGCCTGGCGTTACCCGTTCTTGCTTGGCGGGGTGTTCGGCGTGATCGGGGTTTGGCTGCGCCGTTGGTTGAGTGAGACGCCGGTGTTTCTGGCGCTGCGTGAGCGGCGTGAGCAGCCGGTGGCGTTTCCGTTGCGCCAGGTGTTGCGCGAGCATCGGCGGGCGTTGCTGCCGGCGGCGCTGCTGACCTGTGTGCTGACTTCGGCGGTGGTGGTATTGGTGGTGATCACGCCGACGGTGATGCAGCAGCGGTTTGGTATCAGTGCTGGGCATACCTTTGCCTTGAGCAGTGTCGGGATCGTGTTCTTGAATATTGGTTGCGTGCTGGCGGGGTTGCTGGTTGACCGGATCGGGGCGTGGCGGGCGTTGCTTGTTTATAGCCTGGCGCTGCCGGTGGGGATTGCCACGTTGTATGCGAGTCTGGTGGGGCAGTGGGGGATGATCTGGCCGGCCTATGCGCTGGCGGGGCTTTGCTGTGGGGTGGTGGGGGTGGTGCCTTCGGTGATGGTCGGGTTGTTTCCGGCGCAGATTCGGGTTTCCGGGATTTCCTTTACCTATAACGTGGCATATGCATTGTGGGCAAGTACTACGCCTTTGGCTTTGATCGCCTTGATGCCTTGGAGTCCTTGGGTTTGTGTGGGGTTCTGTTTGGTGATGGGGGGGGTTGGGGTGGTGACTGCGCTGTGTTTTCAGGGGCGGGAGTCGTTGGTGTTTGCAGGTGATAGTTCTGCTTCAGGGGCGGCTTTGTGTCGCGAGGGGGCTGCGTAGTTAGGCTTGACTGTCTTCGGGTTGATCGCGGGTCTTTTGAGCTTATCCATTTGATACATAGATAGTTCTGGATCCTTTCGTCCTTACGGGGAGTCACTTTTTTGAGGCCCCCGTGCGTTTGCCAAAAAAGTGACTCACCGTAACGGCGAAAGGGGCCGAACCTACCCATGCATCACATGGACAAGTCCCAGCCCCCAGCCTCAAACAATCACATATTAGGGTAGTTAGGCCCACCCGCACCCTCAGGCGTAACCCAGGTAATATTCTGCGCCGGATCCTTGATATCACACGTTTTGCAATGCACACAGTTCTGCGCATTGATCTGGAACCGCTTGGCGCCATCTTCCTGCGTAACCACCTCATACACCCCAGCTGGGCAATATCGCTGCGCCGGCTCGTCATACAACGGCAGGTTACTGGCAATCGGTACACTCGGATCAGCCAGCTTCAAGTGGCAAGGCTGCTCCTCTTCATGGTTGGTACTTGAGAGAAACACCGAACTCAGCTTGTCAAAGCTCAACTTGCCATCCGGCTTCGGATAATCGATCTTCTTCGAGTCTGCCGCCAGTTTCAGGCACGCATAATCAGGCTTGGTATCACGCAGGGTGAACGGCAGCTTGCCGGCAAACCAGTTCTGGTCGACATAGTTGAAGGCAGCACCAAACAGCGGCCCGAACTTGTGCATCGCCGGGCCAAAGTTACGGCTGGCAAACAACTCATCATGCAGCCAGCTGGCCTTGAAGCCATCGACGTAGCTATTGAGCACATCACCGCCTTCACTCCCGGCCAGCAACGCAGCAGCCACCGCATCAGCGGCGAGCATGCCTGACTTCATCGCCGTATGGCTGCCCTTGATCTTGGCGAAGTTCAGCGTGCCCAGGTCGCAACCAATCAGTGCGCCGCCATTGAAGACCATCTTCGGCAGCGAGTTGAAGCCGCCCTTGGCGATTGCGCGGGCGCCGTAGCTGATGCGCTTGCCGCCTTCAAGGTACTGGCTGATCACCGGGTGATGCTTGAGACGCTGGAACTCATCGAACGGCGACAGGTACGGGTTGGAGTAGGACAGGTCGACGATAAGGCCAACCACCACCTGATTGTTCTCCAGGTGATAGAGGAACGAGCCACCGGTGTTCTCGTTGCTGACCACATCCAGCGGCCAGCCCGCGGTATGCACCACCAGGCCTTGTTCGTGCTTGCTCGGGTCGATCTCCCAGATCTCTTTGATGCCGATGCCGTAGTGCTGCACATCCGACTCGCTGTCGAGATTGAAGCGTTTGATCAGCTGCTTGCCGATGTGCCCGCGGCAGCCTTCGGCGAACAGGGTGTACTTGGCACGCAGTTCCATGCCTGGGGTGTACAGGCCATCTTTCGGCTTGCCTTCGCGGTCGACGCCGAGGTCGCCGGTGAGGATGCCGCGAACTACGCCGTTGTCATCGATCAGCGCTTCCTGAGCGGCAAAACCTGGATAAACCTCGACGCCGAGGTTTTCCGCCTGCTGGGCCAGCCAGCGGCACAGGTTGCCCAGCGAGATGATGTAGTTGCCCTGGTTGTGCATGGTCTTGGGCACGAACAGGTCAGGCACCTTGGTCGAGCTGCCGGCATCTTTGAGGACATAGATGTCATCGCGTTTGACCGCGGTGTTGAGCGGGGCGCCGAGCGCTTTCCAGTCAGGGAACAGCTCGTCCAGCGCGCGCGGTTCGAACACCGCGCCAGAGAGGATGTGAGCGCCGACTTCGGAGCCTTTCTCGACCACGCAGACGCTGATCTCGCTACCGGCTTCGGCGGCCTTCTGCTTCAGGCGGCAGGCGGCGGACAGGCCTGCCGGCCCGGCGCCGACAATGACCACGTCGAATTCCATGTATTCGCGTTCCACTGGTTCTCTCCTACTCAAGGCTCATCGCTGTTTCTTGTCGGGGGACGGGCAGTCACCGGTAGCTATCTAGGCTGTAGCTTTACCGAACACGGACTACACCGCTGGGTCATGCCGCGCATTATATCTACACCACTCCAACGGTCCAATACAAACGTTTGTTTGAATTTGCCGCAGACCAGTAAAATCACAGGGAGGCGGCTGGAGGCTGGCCGATTTGCCGTATTGACCAGGCTGGGTGTTACGGTCAAGATACGAGCGGTTTTACGCTCGCCGTAGGCTGATCGATGGGCGCAGGAGCACCCCTAAAGACCAGGTGTAGAGCAGGGTTTTCGGGCTGAAAGCCGTCATGTAGTGGAGTTTACACGCCACCACAGAAAATGACCCGCAGGTTCTACCTCGGCAGTCGCTACAGGACTTATCAGTCACAGTGAATAATCCTCTGGCCGATACGTTTTTAGAGGTGCCCTTGTACCCACGCGCAATCGCCGGGCCTTTGTCCCCAGGCGAGTTTCTTTTCACCGGAGAGTAACGAGGAATCCATGAAGGTTCTTGTAGCTGTCAAACGAGTGGTCGACTACAACGTCAAGGTTCGCGTCAAAGCGGATAACTCCGGCGTCGACCTTGCAAACGTCAAGATGTCCATGAACCCCTTCTGCGAAATCGCGGTGGAAGAAGCCGTACGCCTGAAAGAAAAGGGCATTGCGACCGAGATCATCGCCGTTGCAGTCGGCCCGACCGCTGCCCAGGAGCAACTGCGCACCGCGCTGGCCCTCGGCGCTGACCGTGCCATCCTGGTCGAGACCAGTGATGAACTGAACTCGCTGGCCGTGGCCAAGGTGCTCAAGGCGCTGGTGGACAAGGAGCAGCCGCAACTGGTGATCCTCGGCAAACAGGCGATCGACAGCGACAACAATCAGACCGGGCAGATGCTCGCGGCGCTGACTGGCTACGCCCAGGGCACCTTCGCCTCCAAGGTTGAGGTGGCCGGTGACAAGCTCAATGTCACCCGTGAAATCGATGGCGGCCTGCAGACTGTATCGCTGAACCTGCCGGCGATCGTCACTACCGACCTGCGCCTGAACGAGCCGCGCTATGCGTCGCTGCCGAACATCATGAAGGCCAAGAAAAAGCCACTGGAGACTGTTACTCCGGACGCGCTGGGCGTTTCTACCGCCTCCACTGTGAAGACCGTAAAAGTCGAAGCGCCGGCTGCACGCAGCGCGGGTATCAAGGTCAAGTCGGTGGCTGAACTGGTCGAGAAATTGAAGAACGAGGCGAAGGTAATCTAAATGACTATCCTGGTTATCGCTGAACACGAGAACGGCGCTGTTGCCCCGGCCACCCTCAATACCGTTGCTGCTGCCGCCAAGATTGGTGGTGAAGTCCACGTACTGGTCGCCGGCGCCAACGTTGGTGCTGTCGCCGAAGCCGCAGCCAAGATCGCTGGCGTGGCCAAGGTGCTGGTAGCCGACAACGCCGCCTATGCCCACCTGCTGCCGGAAAACGTCGCGCCGTTGCTGGCCGAGCTGGGCAAGGGTTACAGCCACGTGCTGGCTCCGGCCACCACCAACGGCAAGAACATCCTGCCACGGGTTGCTGCACTGCTGGACGTCGACCAGATCTCCGAGATCATCGCGGTCGAGTCTGCCGACACCTTCAAGCGCCCGATCTATGCTGGTAACGCCATTGCCACCGTGCAATCGAGCGCGGCCGTCAAGGTCATCACCGTGCGTACCACCGGCTTCGATCCGGTTGCTGCCGAAGGTGGTTCGGCCACTGTCGAAGCCGTCAGCGCTGCCCACGATGCCGGCAAGTCGGCGTTCGTTGGCGAAGAGCTGGCCAAGTCGGACCGTCCCGAGCTGACTGCTGCCAAGATCGTCGTTTCCGGCGGCCGCGGCATGGGTAACGGTGACAACTTCAAGCACCTGTACACCCTGGCCGACAAGCTCGGCGCCGCCGTTGGTGCATCCCGCGCTGCGGTAGACGCAGGCTTTGTGCCGAACGACATGCAGGTCGGTCAGACCGGCAAGATCGTCGCGCCGCAGCTGTACATCGCCGTCGGTATTTCCGGCGCGATCCAGCACCTGGCCGGTATGAAAGACTCCAAAGTGATCGTTGCGATCAACAAGGATGAAGAGGCGCCGATCTTCCAGGTAGCTGATTACGGCCTGGTCGCGGACCTGTTCGAAGCAGTTCCGGAGCTGGAAAAGCTGGTCTGATCCGCCTGCTTCACTTATAAAGAAGCCCGGCCCTCGACATGAGGGCCGGGCTTTTTTCATAAGGAGTGGTGGATGAATTTTCGCAGAACGGGCAGGGCGCTGGTCTGCCTGGCCGCGCTGATGTCGCCTGCGGTCATGGCGGCCGGCAAGTGCGAGCGCCTGGTCGCCACCGGCAGCCCGGATGCGCCGCCTTATTCATGGCAGGACCCGCAAGACCCGCGGCACCTGATCGGGGCCAACGTCGACCTGCTGCGCCAGGTGGCGACCGAGCTTGGCCTGAAGCTTGAAGTGCTGCACGCCGGCCGCCGCGATCAAGCGCTGGAAGAGGTGCGCAGCGGGCGTATGGACCTGTTGCTCGATACGCCCATGCAGGTAACCCAACTGGATGCCCTGGATTACATCCACCCTGCGCTGCAGCTCAATGAATACCTGGTCTGGACCCGGCATGACGGCGCCGTGGTGTTCGACGGGCCGGCTGATCTGGCTCGTTACCAGGGCACTTTGTCCGAGCGGGCGCGGCTGACCCCGGCCTTCGAGGCCTTTGCCAAGGCGCAGCTCAAGCTGGTGCCGGCGCAGAACCTGACTCAGGCGTTCCAGAAGCTGGTGCTCGGTCAGGTTGATTATGTGCTGGCCGGGCGCTACTCGGGCATGGCCATGGTCCAGGGCCTGGGCATGGCCAATGACCTGATCGCCCGTGGCCTGCCGGTGGACCGCCCCGGGCTGTACCTGGCGGTGTCGCACAACTCGGCCTGCAATGACGCCTGGTTGCGCGGACAACTGGCAAAAAAACTGACAGAATTGCCGATCTCCGGTGCATCCGAAACGGTGCTGCAACGTAACGTCGAACGCTGGAAGGCGCAGATGTTGGTGCCCCAGGATGCCCCCAAACAGTAGGAAGACCGTGTTGAGAATCCAACCCTTGATGCTGGCCCTGGCCATCACCAGCCTGGCTGGCTGTGCCAATGATCCGGCGCCCACTGAACAACTGCGGCTGTCCGAGCAGGCGCTGGAGCAGGCCAAGGCCGTCGGTGCCACCGATCAGGTCGAAGCGCTGAAGCTGGCAGACGAAAAACTGACTCGCGCCAAAGCCAATCTGCTCAGCCAGGACAATCGCGATGCACGCATGCGCGCCGAGCAGGCCGAACTGGATGCGCGCCTGGCCGAGGCACAGGTATTGACGCTCAAGAGCGAAGAGCAGTTGACCGTGCTGCAGTCGCGCGTCAAGCGCTTGCGCAAGCAATTGGAGGCGCAGCCATGAATCGCACTACGCCAATCGCGGCGCTGGCATTGCTGGCGCTGGTCGGTCTGCAGGGCTGTGCCAGCCAGCGCAGCGAGTCGGCCCTGGAGGACGCCAGCGCGGCGTTCCAGAAGGTCAAGGATGACTCCAACGTGCTGCGCAGTGCGCCACGCGACGTGATCCGCGCCGGCGAGTCGCTTGCCAAGGCCGAGCGCTTGTCCAGCTACATCGGCACCGGTGCCGATGTGCGCCACTACGCTTATCTGAGCCAGCGCTACAGCGAGATCGCTGCCGAGCACGCCAAGCTGTCGTTGAATCAGGAGCGCATCGCCAAGCTTGATCTGGAGCGTCAGCGCCTGCAATTGGCGCTACGTGAGGCCAAGCTGGCCAGTGTGCAGCAGCAAGGCAAGTGGGTCGAAGCCCAGATCAGCGCGCTGGCCTCCGAGCAGAGCGAACGCGGCCTGGTGATGACCCTCGGCGATGTGCTGTTCGACACCGGTCGGGCTGATCTGAAGAATTCGGCAAGTCGCACCGTGCTCAAGCTGGTGCAGTTTCTCCAGCTCAATCCGCGCCGCGTGATCCGCATCGAGGGTTACACCGACAGCACTGGTACGCCGGAAGACAACCTCAAACTGTCGCGTGATCGTGCACAGGCCGTGGCCGATATGCTGGTCGATCTGGGTATCGACGAGAAGCGTATTCAGGTCGAGGGTTACGGCGACCAGTACCCGATCGACGTCAATGCTTCGGAGCGGGGCAGGGCGCAGAACCGCCGAGTCGAGATCGTCTTCTCGGACGACAAGGGCAAACTCGCCGCGCCACGCTGACGGACGTTGCTCGCGGGGCCGTTGCATGGCCGCGCGAGCTGGCGTGGATAAACCCTGAAAGGGTGCTGGTCACGTAACTGTAATGTCGACTATTCTGCAATCTGTCCCCGTACACTTTGCAACTGTTCCGGTATTCTGCCTGTCAGTGAGTCGCATAAAAACAACGACCCGTCCGCGCTTCGAGAATCCGTCATGACCAACCTGCTGCTGTACCAGCGCATCGCCCAGCAACTGGCTGAGGACATCCGTCGCGGTGTCTACCAGCCCGGTGAGCGAGTACCGTCGGTGCGCAAGATGAGCGCGCAGCTCAATGTCAGCCACGCAACCGTGCTTCAGGCCTACGCCAACCTGGAAGATCAGGGGCTGATCCGCGCACGGCCGCAGTCCGGCTACTATGTGCACCAGACGCCAGCGTTGACTGCGCAGACGCCGGACATCGCTCGCGTCGAGCGGCCTGGCCTGGTCACCCGCGCGACCATCATCCAGCAGGTACTGACCGAGGCGCGTCGGGATGGCGTGTTCCCGTTCGGCGCTGCCGTGCCACATGTCGACTATCTGCCGGTACGAGCGCTACACCAGCAATTGGCCAAGGTCACCCGTTTTCATAGCCCGCGCGCGTTCAGTTACATGTTCAGCCCGGGCTTCGAGCCACTGCGTCGACAGATAGCCATTCGCATGCGTGATGCCGGTGTGTTGGTCGACCCGAGTGAGATCATCGTGACCCATGGCTGTGTCGATGCGCTGCAGATGTCGCTGCGCGTGCTGACCCGGCCGGGCGACCTGATCGCAGCCGAGTCGCCGACCTATTACGGTCTGCTGCAACTGGCTGATCTGCTTGGGCTGAAAGTCATCGAGATCCCCAGCGACCCTGCCAACGGCATCAGCCTTGAGGCATTGCAGCTGGCGGCCAATCAGTGGTCGATCAAGGCGCTGGTACTGACTGCGCGATTGAGCAACCCGCTTGGCGGCACCATCCCGGAAGAGCGCCAGAAGCAGCTGCTGCGGCTGGCGTCGGACTTCGACATCCAGATCGTCGAGGATGATATCTACGGCGAGCTGATGTTCGAACAGGGCCGCACCAAGGCACTCAAGGCCTACGACCGGCTGGATCGGGTGATCTACTGCTCAAGCTTTTCCAAGACCTTATCGCCCGGCGTACGGGTGGGCTGGATGATTGCCGGCCGTTATCAGGCCGAGATCCAGCGCTTGCAGACTTTCACTACCCACTCGGCTTGCAGCGTGACTCAGATGGGGGTGTCGGCGTACCTGGAAAACGGCGGCTATGACCGCCACCTGCGCTTTATCCGCCAGGAATACCGCAAGAACCTCAGTGCGTATCAGTTGGCGGTGCAGCAGCACTTCCCTGAGGGCACGCAAATGACCCGGCCAACCGGCGGTTTCATCCTTTGGGTGAGTCTGCCTGGGCGGGTCAACACCCAGGAGTTGCATGTGCGCGCGCTGGAGCAGGGCATCAGTATCGCGCCAGGGTTGATCTTCAGTAATACCGAGCAGTTCAACCACTGTATTCGGCTCAATTGCGGTATCCCGTGGAACAAGGAAGCCGAGCGCGCCGTGATCACCCTTGGCCTGCTGGCCCATCAATTGTGCAAAGACTCGGCCAGTTCACTGTTCTAGTCTTGCCAGACTCAGGCGGAACCGCCAGCATAGTCCTGTCATTCAGCGGTGTTTATGGAGTTCATGAAAGCGCTTCGCTGTTTTGCCCTGTTGTTTTGCCTGGCTCCGCTGTGTTTCTCCAGCGGTGCGCTGCAGGCTGCGTCCACAGCGCCCGTCGCTGCCCCGGCCAAGGCGGCCAGCAAAGCCACCGCTGGCAAGGCGAGCACGCCCCCGGCAAAGGCTGCGGTACGCAAGAAGGCCAAGGCCAAGCCTGTGGCGAGAAACAAGCGCAAGGCAGTCAGCAAGGCTGTGGCCAAACCGGTACCCAAGACCAAGCTCGACCTCAGCTTGCCTACGCACCTGGTCGACAAGCTGGAGCCGGAGGTGAATACCTTGTCGTCGCAACGGCGCAAGCCTCTGCTGCCGTCGATGTTCCCGGAGAACCCGCCGGCGGATGACAGCCCATTTCAGCTCAACGGGCGCTTGATCAACAACGAGATGCAGCTGCAGTTGCGCAATGACAGCCGGCGTGAAGTCGAAGGCGCTGCCATCGATTTTCAATTCCGCCAGTAACTGCAACTGACTGCCGGGTCACGGCAGATTTCATCTGGCCAGCAATTTCAAACGAATGTTTGAGTCGTTACTATCAGGGACGTTCGTCCCGTTTTGTTCCAGGAGTCTAGACTTGATGAAATGCCGAGAGGGTTGCGGTGCATGCTGCATCGCCCCTTCGATCAGCTCGCCCATGCCGCGCATGCCACATGGCAAGCCGGCCGGTGAGCGCTGCCTGCACCTGACGCCGAGCAATCTCTGTGAGCTTTTCGGCAGGCCGGAGCGCCCCGCAGTGTGTGGTGGCTTCAAGGCCGATGTCGAGGTGTGTGGCAGTGACAGTGACGAGGCAATCAGGCTTCTTGGCTGGCTGGAGCAGATGACGGCGGCGTGACACGGTATCTTCGACAACAAGGATAAGCATGATGAGATCGTTCAAGCGTATTGCACTGCTGTGTGGCATGGGTGTGTTGTTGGCTCCGGCCGCCTGGGCAGAAAACTGGCAGGTGGCCAAGGACAAGGACGGCATCACCGTGTCGCTCAGCGAGGTGGCAGGGTCGCAGTACAAGGCCTACCGCGGCGTGACGGTGATCAAGGCACCGCTGGCCAAGGTCAAGGCGCTGCAGGAAGACGTCGCCGGGGCCTGTGCCTGGATCCATGAGTGCGAGTCGCAGAAGCTGCTCAAGCATGAGGGTGATCAAACCTGGACTTACAGCCGCTTCAATACGCCGCCGCTGGTTACCCCGCGCGACTCGGTGATGCTGGTTACCACCACTCAGCAAGCGGACGGCAGCCTGCTGCGCACGCTGGAAGAAAAGCCCGATTATCTGCCGGCAGAAAAGGGTTTTGTGCGGGTGGCCAAGGTTGAAGGCTTCTGGAAGCTGGTGCCCAAGGGTGACAGCACTGAGGTGACCTATCAGGTGCACACCGAGCCAGGTGGCAGCGTGCCGTCCTGGCTCGCCAACAAATTCGTCGTGGATGCACCGTTCAATACCCTGCAGGCGCTGCGCGAGCGCGCCGAGAAGCCCTGATCGGCAAATGCAAAAAGGCTGCCCGAGGGCAGCCTTTTTTACGCATTCAGCATTAAACCAGCGATGCTTACTTGCGATCCGTCAGGTTGACGATATCGCGCTGCGGCTCACCGGTGTACAGCTGGCGTGGACGGCCAATCTTGTACGGGCTGGAGAGCATTTCTTTCCAGTGCGAGATCCAGCCGACAGTACGTGCCAGGGCAAAGATCACGGTGAACATGCTGGTCGGAATGCCGATCGCCTTGAGGATGATCCCCGAGTAGAAGTCGACGTTCGGATACAGCGAGCGCTCGATGAAGTACGGATCGGTCAGAGCGATCTCTTCAAGGCGCATGGCCAGTTGCAGTTGCGGGTCGTCCTTGATGCCCAGCTCGCGCAGGACTTCGTCGCAGGTCTGCTTCATCACGGTGGCGCGCGGATCGCGGTTCTTGTAGACGCGGTGACCGAAGCCCATCAACTTGAACGGATCGTTCTTGTCCTTGGCCTTGGCGATGAAAGTGTCGATGTTGGAAACATCGCCGATTTCATCGAGCATGGTCAGTACGGCTTCGTTGGCGCCGCCGTGAGCCGGGCCCCACAGTGCGGCGATGCCGGCTGCGATACAGGCGAACGGGTTGGCACCCGACGAGCCGGCCAGACGTACGGTGGAGGTCGAAGCGTTCTGCTCGTGGTCGGCATGGAGGATGAAGATCCGGTCCATCGCCTTGGCCAGCACCGGGCTGATCGGTTTGATCTCGCACGGGGTGTTGAACATCATGTGCAGGAAGTTTTCCGCGTACGACAGGTCGTTGCGCGGGTACATCATCGGCTGGCCCATGGAGTACTTGTAAACCATCGCTGCCAGGGTCGGCATTTTCGCGACCAGGCGCACCGCGGAAATTTCGCGGTGTTGCGGGTTATTGATATCCAGGGAGTCGTGGTAGAACGCCGAGAGGGCGCCGACCACACCGCACATCACCGCCATCGGGTGAGCGTCGCGGCGGAAACCGTTGAAGAACGACTTCAGCTGCTCGTGAACCATGGTGTGGTTCTTGACGGTGCTGACGAACTGCGCCTTCTGCTCGGCATTCGGCAGTTCGCCGTTGAGCAGCAGGTAGCAGGTTTCGAGGTAGTCCGATTGCTCGGCGAGCTGCTCGATCGGGTAGCCGCGGTGCAGCAGGATGCCCTTGTCGCCGTCAATGTAGGTGATCTTCGACTCGCACGAGGCAGTCGCCATGAAACCTGGGTCGAAGGTGAAGTGACCAGAAGCCCCCAACCCGCGGACGTCGATTACATCGGGACCAACGGTGCCGGTTAAAATGGGCAGCTCGACGGGGGCTGCGCCCTCGATGACCAACTGCGCTTTTTTGTCAGCCATGTGGCCTCCTATTAATGCTTGAAATCATCAGACAGACCCCCCACGCAGGGCCCGCACCACTATAGAGGGATAAATTCAGATGTCAATTTGCCTAAAGGTGGGTTGAATCACCCCCTAAGGCCTGATTTTTCAAGAAATTGGCGCCCGTTTACGCCTTTTGTTCGCTAAAGGCAATGCGCTATTTGGGCTAGCCCATCACGTTGTCATAAGCAGCCTAACTGTCTATACTCGGCAGCCGACCGCCAAGGGCTTGCAAGCCCGATTGCTGGGGGTCGCCGTTCTCTGGGTGGTGGGTACCTGACCAGTACACTTACCAACAACTTTGCCCTGTTAGCTTGGGGCTCTTCAGTGTGAAAAAAGCCGTGAAAAGCCAACGACCTGTAAACCTAGACCTAAGGACCATCAAACTCCCCATTACCGGTATTACGTCATTCCTGCACCGTGTCTCCGGCATCATTCTCTTCCTGGGCTTGGCGATCATGCTTTACGCATTGAGCAAATCCCTGGGTTCGGAGGAAGGTTTCGGCGAGGTGAAGGCGTGCTTGACCAGTCCGCTGGCCAAGTTCGTGGCGTGGGGTCTCCTCTCTGCCTTGCTGTATCACCTGGTTGCCGGTGTGCGCCATTTGATCATGGACATGGGCGTCGGTGAGACACTGGAAGGCGGAAGACTGGGCTCGAAAATCATCATCGCTGTTTCCGTAGTGGTGATCGTGCTGGCAGGAGTTTGGATATGGTAACTAACGTCACGAACCTCTCGCGTTCGGGCCTCTATGACTGGATGGCGCAGCGCGTATCTGCGGTCGTTCTCGCGGCTTACTTCATCTTCCTGATCGGCTACCTCGTCGCCCACCCGGGTATCGAGTTTGCCCAGTGGCACGCTCTGTTCTCCAACAATGCGATGCGAATCTTCAGTCTGTTGGCCCTGGTGGCCCTTGGCGCTCACGCCTGGGTCGGCATGTGGACCATCGCCACTGACTACCTGACGCCAATGGCGCTGGGCAAGTCGGCGACTGCGATTCGTTTCCTGTTCCAGGCGGTATGCGGCGTTGCGATGTTCGCTTACTTCGTCTGGGGTGTGCAGATTCTCTGGGGTATCTGATTCATGGCTATGATTCCAACGATTTCATTCGACGCCATCATTGTTGGTGGTGGCGGTGCCGGCATGCGCGCTGCGCTGCAGCTGGCCCAAGGCGGTCACAAGACTGCCGTGATCACCAAGGTCTTCCCGACCCGTTCGCACACTGTATCCGCCCAGGGCGGCATCACCTGTGCAATCGCCTCGGCTGACCCGAACGACGATTGGCGCTGGCACATGTACGACACCGTCAAGGGGTCGGACTACATTGGTGACCAGGACGCTATCGAATACATGTGTCAGGAAGGCCCGGCTGCGGTGTTCGAGCTGGACCACATGGGTCTGCCGTTCTCGCGTACCGAAACTGGCCGTATCTACCAGCGTCCGTTCGGTGGCCAGTCCAAGGACTTCGGCAAGGGCGGTCAGGCGGCGCGCACCTGCGCAGCTTCCGACCGTACCGGTCACGCGCTGCTGCACACCCTGTACCAGGGCAACCTGAAAGCCGGCACCACCTTCCTCAACGAGTACTACGCAGTCGATCTGGTGAAAAACCAGGACGGCGCATTCGTTGGTGTGATCGCGATCTGCATCGAAACCGGCGAAACCCTGTACATCAAGGCCAAGGCCACTGTACTGGCGACTGGTGGTGCGGGCCGTATCTACGCGTCGACCACCAATGCCCTGATCAACACCGGTGACGGTATCGGCATGGCCCTGCGTGCAGGCGTTCCGGTACAAGACATCGAAATGTGGCAGTTCCACCCGACCGGCATCGCCGGCGCCGGTGTACTGGTCACCGAAGGTTGCCGCGGTGAAGGCGGTTACCTGATCAACAAGCACGGCGAGCGTTTCATGGAGCGCTATGCGCCTAACGCCAAGGACCTTGCCGGTCGTGACGTTGTGGCCCGCTCGATGGTCAAGGAAATCATCGCCGGTAACGGCTGTGGTCCGAATGGCGACCACGTGATGCTCAAGCTCGACCACCTCGGCGAAGAAGTGCTGCACAGCCGTCTGCCAGGCATCTGCGAGCTGTCCAAGACCTTCGCCCACGTCGACCCAGTGGTCGCGCCGGTGCCGGTCGTACCAACCTGCCACTACATGATGGGCGGCGTTGCCACCAACATTCATGGTCAGGCCATGACCCAGGACGCCGACGGCGTCGACCAGATCATCCCGGGCTTGTTCGCCGTGGGTGAAGTGGCTTGCGTATCGGTTCACGGCGCTAACCGCCTGGGCGGCAACTCGCTGCTCGACCTGGTGGTGTTCGGTCGTGCTGCTGGTCTGCACCTGGAAAAAGCGCTGTCCGACGGCATCACCTACACCGACGCCAGCGACACCGACATCGAAGTCGCCCTGAGCCGCTTGAACAAGCTCAATCAGCGCACCGATGGCGAAGACGTGGCTACCCTGCGTCGCGAGCTGCAAAGCTGCATGCAGAACTACTTCGGCGTGTTCCGCACCGGCGAATACATGCAGAAGGGCATCGAGCAGCTGGCTCAGCTGCGCGAGCGTATTGGCAACGTCAAGATCAACGACAAGTCCCAGGCCTTCAACACCGCGCGGATCGAAGCGCTGGAGCTGCAGAACCTGCTGGAAGTTGCCGAAGCTACTGCGATCGCCGCAGAAGTGCGTAAAGAGTCGCGCGGTGCTCACGCCCGTGAAGACTTCGAAGATCGTGACGACGAAAACTGGCTGTGCCACACCCTGTTCTTCCCAGGTGAGAAGCGGGTTGCCAAGCGCGCAGTCAACTTCGCACCGAAGACCGTACCGGCGTTTGAGCCAAAAATCCGGACTTACTAAGGGGTGGCCGCTATGTTGAAAGTCGAAGTATATCGCTACAACCCGGACACCGACTCGGCGCCGAAAACTCAGATTTTCGAAGTCGACACCGGTGGCAAGGACCTGATGGTGCTGGACGTGCTGGCACTGATCAAGGAGCAGGACGAAGGTTTCTCCTATCGTCGCTCCTGCCGTGAAGGCGTCTGTGGTTCCGACGGCATGAACATCAACGGCAAGAACGGTCTGGCGTGCATCACGCCGCTGTCTGCCGTAGTAAAAGGTAACAAATTGGTCGTGCGTCCGCTGCCGGGCCTGCCAGTTATCCGTGACCTGGTCGTCGATATGAGCATCTTCTACAAGCAGTACGAGAAGGTGAAGCCATTTCTGCAGAACGATTCGCCAGCTCCGGCTATCGAACGCCTGCAATCGCCAGAAGAGCGCGAGAAGCTGGACGGTCTGTACGAGTGCATCCTGTGCGCTTGCTGCTCGACTTCCTGCCCGTCGTTCTGGTGGAACCCGGACAAGTTCCTCGGTCCAGCTGCACTGCTGCAGGCCTATCGCTTCCTGGCCGACAGCCGCGACACGAAAACTCAGGAGCGCCTGGCGTCCCTGGATGACCCGTTCAGCGTATTCCGCTGCCGCGGGATCATGAACTGCGTAAACGTTTGCCCTAAAGGTCTGAATCCGACCAAGGCAATCGGTCACGTACGTAACATGCTGCTGCAAAGCGGCACCTGATACACAGCTGTTGCAAGTGCAAGACACTGAAGCGCGGGTGGTGAGCCCGCGCGGAGGTGAAACCCGGGCAGGGGTCGATAAGGCCCACGCCCATTACCTATGAAGATTTGAGACCAGCAGGGGCTTCCGGGCTGGTACCCGGAAAATCTGCAGGATCCTCGGTGGCGTGATTGGTCGCTGTTCTCGGGCTTTCTCATGCGTATTGAGGTACTTGCCGATTCGTCCCCGAACGAGGGTGACCAAGCATGCAAGAAAGCGTGATGCAGCGCATGTGGGAAAGCGCCCACCTTTCAGGTGGTAACGCTGCATATGTGGAAGAGCTCTACGAACTCTACCTGCACGACCCTAACGCTGTGCCAGAAGAGTGGCGCACCTACTTCCAGAAGTTGCCCGCCGACGGCAGCACCGCTACCGATGTATCGCACTCGACAATCCGCGACCATTTCGTACTGCTGGCAAAGAACCAGCGCCGCGCTCAACCGGTTTCCGCCGGGAGCGTGAGCAGTGAACACGAGAAGAAGCAGGTTGAAGTTCTGCGACTGATCCAGGCCTATCGTATGCGCGGCCATCAGGCTGCCAAGCTCGACCCGTTGGGGTTGTGGCAGCGCCCTGCGCCCGTAGACCTGTCGATCAATCACTACGGCTTGACCAATGCCGATCTTGATACGACCTTCCGTGCCGGCGACCTGTTCATCGGCAAAGAGGAAGCGAGCCTACGCGAAATTCACGATGCGCTGGAGAAGACATATTGTCGCACCATCGGCGCCGAGTTCACCCATATCGTCGATTCCGAGCAGCGTAGCTGGTTCCAGCAGCGTCTCGAAAGCGTGCGTGGGCGTCCGGAGTTTTCCGCTGATGTGCAGGCGCATCTGCTTGAGCGTGTCACCGCAGGTGAAGGCCTCGAGAAGTATCTGGGCACCAAGTATCCAGGTACCAAGCGCTTCGGTCTGGAAGGCGGCGAGAGCCTGATCCCGATGCTGGACGAAATGATCCAGCGCTCGGGCTCCTACGGCACCAAGGAAGTCGTGATCGGCATGGCCCACCGTGGCCGTCTGAACGTGCTGGTCAATACCTTCGGCAAGAACCCGCGCGAGCTGTTCGACGAGTTCGAAGGCAAGAAGATGAACGAGCTGGGCTCGGGTGACGTTAAATATCACCAGGGCTTCTCGTCGAACGTGATGACCCCGGGTGGTGAAGTTCACCTGGCCATGGCGTTCAACCCGTCCCACCTGGAAATCGTCTCGCCAGTGGTGGAGGGTTCGGTGCGCGCCCGTCAGGACCGTCGCAACGACAGCGTTGGCGACAAGGTACTGCCGATCTCGATTCACGGTGATGCTGCGTTCGCTGGCCAGGGTGTGGTACTGGAAACCTTCCAGATGTCGCAGACCCGCGGTTTCAAGACCGGCGGCACCGTGCACATCGTGATCAACAACCAGGTTGGTTTCACCATCAGCAACCCGCTCGACTCGCGTTCCACCGAGTACTGCACCGACGTCGCCAAGATGATTCAGGCGCCGATCCTGCACGTCAACGGTGATGATCCGGAAGCAGTGCTGTTCGTGACCCAGCTGGCCATCGATTACCGCATGCAGTTCAAGCGTGACGTGGTGGTTGACCTGGTCTGCTACCGTCGCCGCGGCCACAACGAAGCGGACGAGCCTAACGGCACCCAGCCACTGATGTATCAGCAGATCAGCAAGCAGCGCACCACCCGTGAGCTGTACGCCGAGTCGCTGATCCAGGCCGGTCGTGTCGATGCCGAGCGTGCTCAGGCCAAGATCGACGAGTACCGCAACGCACTGGACAACGGTCTGCATGTGGTCAAGAGCCTCGTCAAGGAGCCGAACCGCGAACTGTTCGTTGATTGGCGTCCATACCTGGGCCATGCCTGGACCGCGCGTCACGACACCCGTTTTGACCTCAAGACCTTGCAGGACCTGTCGGCCAAACTGCTGGAGATGCCGGAAGGCTTCGTCGTGCAGCGTCAGGTGTCGAAGATCTACGAAGACCGCCAGAAGATGCAGGCCGGTGGCTTGCCGATCAACTGGGGCTATGCCGAAACCATGGCGTACGCCACGTTGGCCTTCGAAGGTCACCCGATCCGCATGACCGGTCAGGATATCGGCCGCGGCACCTTCTCGCACCGCCATGCGGTGTTGCACAACCAGAAGGACGCCAGCACCTATATCCCGCTGCAGAACCTGTACCCGGGCCAGCCACGTTTCGATCTGTACGATTCGTTCCTGTCCGAGGAAGCAGTTCTGGCGTTCGAATACGGTTACTCGACCACTCAGCCAAACGCGCTGGTGATCTGGGAAGCCCAGTTCGGCGACTTCGCCAACGGTGCGCAAGTGGTGATCGACCAGTTCATCACCAGTGGCGAGCACAAGTGGGGCCGTCTGTGCGGTCTGACCATGCTGCTGCCGCACGGCTACGAAGGCCAGGGTCCTGAGCACTCCTCGGCGCGTCTGGAGCGTTACCTGCAGCTGTGCGCCGAGCACAACATCCAGGTGTGCGTACCGACCACCCCGGCACAGATCTACCACCTGCTGCGTCGCCAGGTGATCCGCCCGCTGCGCAAGCCGCTGGTAGTCCTGACGCCGAAGTCGCTGCTGCGCCACAAGCTGGCCGTGTCGACCTTGGAAGACCTGGCAGAAGGCTCGTTCCAGACCGTGATCCCGGAAATCGATACCCTCGATCCGGCCAAGGTCGAGCGCCTGATCCTGTGCAGTGGCAAGGTCTACTACGACCTGCTGGAAAAACGCCGTGCCGAAGGCCGCGAAGATATCGCCATCGTGCGTATCGAGCAGCTGTATCCGTTCCCGGAAGACGACCTGGTCGAAATCCTGGCGCCGTACAGCAACCTCAAGGCCGCCGTCTGGTGCCAGGAAGAGCCAATGAACCAAGGCGCCTGGTACAGCAGCCAGCACCACATGCGCCGTATCCTGGGCCGCCACAACAAGGCACTGGTCCTGGAATACGCCGGCCGCGACGCTTCTGCCGCGCCAGCCTGTGGTTACGCATCGAAGCACGCTGAACAGCAGGAAAAACTGCTGCAAGACGCCTTCACTGTTTAATGCTTTCGCGCACCTGAAACCGAATTTAAGGAAACACTGCTAATGGCTATCGAGATCAAAGCCCCAACCTTCCCGGAATCGGTTGCCGACGGCACCGTTGCCACCTGGCACAAACAGCCGGGCGACGCCGTCAAGCGTGACGAGCTGATCGTTGACATCGAAACCGACAAAGTCGTCCTGGAAGTGCTCGCCACTGCCGACGGCGTCCTCGGCCCGATCGTCAAGGGCGAGGGCGACACCGTCCTCTCCGACGAACTGCTGGGCTCGATCGTTGAAGGCGGCGCTGCTGCCGCTGCACCTGCTGCTGCCGCGCCTGCTGCTGGCGGCGCTGCCCCGGCCGCTGCTGCCGACGCTGGCGAAGACGACCCGATCGCTGCACCGGCCGCGCGCAAGCTGGCTGAAGAAGGTGGTATCGATCTGGCTACCGTCGCCGGCACTGGCAAAGGCGGTCGTATCACCAAGGAAGACGTGGTTGCTGCCGTTGCCAACAAGAAGTCCGCGCCTGCCGCGGCTCCTGCTGCCAAGCCAGCCGCTGCTGTTGCCGCTCCAGTACTGACCGCCACTGGCGACCGTACCGAGAAGCGTGTGCCGATGACCCGTCTGCGCGCCAAGATCGCCGAGCGTCTGGTCGAAGCCCAGTCGAACATGGCGATGCTGACCACCTTCAACGAAGTCGACATGACCGAAGTCATGGCTCTGCGTTCGAAGTACAAGGACCTGTTCGAGAAGTCCCACAACGGCGTACGCCTGGGCTTCATGTCGTTCTTCGTCAAGGCCGCTACCGAGGCGCTCAAGCGCTACCCGGCAGTCAACGCCTCGATCGACGGCACCGACATCGTCTACCACGGCTTTGCTGACGTCGGCGTTGCCGTCTCCAGCGACCGTGGCCTGGTGGTTCCAGTACTGCGCAACGCCGAGCAGATGAGCCTGGCGGAAATCGAGAACGGCATCGCCACCTTCGGCAAGAAGGCTCGTGACGGCAAGCTGGGCATCGAAGACATGACCGGCGGTACCTTCACCATCACCAACGGTGGTACATTCGGCTCGATGATGTCGACCCCGATCGTCAACCCGCCGCAGGCGGCTATTCTGGGCATGCACAACATCATCCAGCGTCCGATGGCGGTCAATGGCCAGGTTGCCATTCGCCCGATGATGTACCTGGCGCTGTCCTACGATCACCGTCTGATCGATGGCAAGGAAGCAGTAACCTTCCTGGTCACCATCAAGAACCTGCTGGAAGACCCGGCTCGTCTGCTGCTGGACATCTAACACGCAGCTGCAAGCGGCAACCGGCCGGCTCCCGTGCGAGCCCGTCGCTTGCCGCTTGAGGCTTGCAGCTTGTAGCTGAAAAGGAATCTTTTATGACCCAGAAATTCGACGTGGTAGTGATTGGTGCAGGCCCTGGTGGCTATGTTGCCGCGATCAAGGCCGCTCAGCTTGGCTTGAGCACCGCCTGCATCGAGAAGTACACCGACGCCGAAGGCAAACTGGCCTTGGGCGGTACCTGCCTGAACGTCGGTTGCATTCCTTCCAAGGCGCTGCTGGACAGCTCCTGGAAATACAAGGAAGCCAAAGAAAGCTTCAACGTTCACGGTATCTCCACTGGCGAAGTGAAGATGGACGTTGCTGCCATGGTTGGCCGCAAGGCTGGCATCGTGAAGAACCTGACCAGCGGTGTTGCCACCCTGTTCAAGGCCAACGGCGTTACTTCGATCCAGGGCCACGGCAAACTGCTGGCTGGCAAGAAAGTCGAAGTCACCAAGGCTGACGGCACTACCGAAATCATCGAAGCCGAAAACGTGATCCTGGCCTCCGGCTCGCGTCCGATCGACATTCCGCCGGCTCCGGTCGATCAGAACGTCATCGTCGACTCCACCGGTGCCCTGGAATTCCAGACCGTTCCGCAGCGTCTGGGCGTGATCGGCGCTGGCGTGATCGGCCTGGAACTGGGTTCGGTATGGTCGCGTCTGGGTGCTCAGGTAACTGTCCTGGAAGCTCTGGATACCTTCCTCATGGCTGCCGATACTGCAGTTGCCAAGGAAGCCCAGAAGACCCTGACCAAGCAAGGCCTGGACATCAAGCTGGGCGCTCGCGTGACCGGCTCGCAAGTCAACGGCAACGAAGTCGAAGTGACTTACACCGATGCCAACGGCGAGCAGAAGATCACCTTCGACAAGCTGATCGTTGCGGTCGGCCGTCGTCCAGTGACCACCGAACTGCTGTCTGCCGACAGCGGCGTCGACATCGACGAGCGCGGCTACATCTTCGTCGATGACTACTGCGCAACCAGCGTGCCGGGCGTGTACGCCATCGGTGACGTGGTGCGTGGCATGATGCTGGCGCACAAGGCCTCGGAAGAGGGCATCATGGTTGTCGAGCGCATCAAGGGCCACAAGGCTCAGATGAACTACGACCTGATCCCATCGGTTATCTACACCCACCCGGAAATCGCTTGGGTCGGCAAGACCGAACAAGCCTTGAAGGCTGAAGGCGTAGAGGTTAACGTGGGCACCTTCCCGTTCGCGGCCAGCGGCCGTGCGATGGCTGCCAACGACACCGGTGGTTTCGTCAAGGTCATCGCCGATGCCAAGACCGACCGCGTTCTGGGTGTGCACGTGATTGGCCCATCGGCTGCCGAACTGGTTCAGCAGGGCGCAATCGCAATGGAATTCGGCACCAGCGCCGAAGACATCGGCATGATGGTGTTCAGCCATCCGACCCTGTCCGAAGCGCTGCATGAAGCCGCTCTGGCTGTGAATGGCGGTGCCATTCACGTCGCCAACCGCAAGAAGCGTTAATTATAAGAAACCACGGCGGGTCGCCCGTCGTGAGTCCTGCGTGCATGACTCACCGCGGAACGTCCGCCGGACCGGACCTTCGGGACCACCCGAAGGTTTAACGGTCACAGGTGGTGCGGCGCCATTGTTGGCGCAGCGCCGAAGCGCAGTACCTAACGAAGACGGTATAAAGCATGAATCTTCACGAGTATCAGGGTAAGCAGCTGTTCGCTGAATACGGCCTGCCAGTTTCCAAGGGTTTCGCAGTCGACACCCCTGAAGCAGCAGCAGAAGCCTGCGACAAGATCGGCGGTTCCGAGTGGGTTGTAAAAGCCCAGGTTCACGCAGGTGGTCGCGGTAAAGCGGGCGGCGTCAAGCTGGTTCGCAGCAAAGAAGACGCCAAGGCGTTCGCTGCACAGTGGTTGGGCAAGCGTCTGGTGACTTACCAGACTGACGCCAACGGTCAGCCAGTGACCAAGATCCTGGTCGAGTCCTGCACTGACATCGCCAAAGAGCTGTATCTGGGCGCTGTAGTCGATCGTTCGAGCCGTCGTATCGTGTTCATGGCTTCCACCGAAGGTGGCGTGGACATCGAGAAAGTCGCTCACGAAACTCCTGAGAAGATCATCAAGGCTACTATCGATCCACTGGTTGGCGCTCAGCCATTCCAGGGTCGTGAACTGGCGTTCCAGCTGGGTCTGGAAGGCAAGCAAGTTGCACAGTTCGCCAAGATTTTCGTAGGCCTGGCCAAGCTGTTCAAAGAACACGACCTGGCCCTGCTGGAAGTCAACCCGCTGGTCATCAAGGCCGACGGCGACCTGCATTGCCTCGATGCCAAAATCAACATCGATGCCAACGCAATGTACCGTCAGCCTAAGCTGAAGACCTTCCACGACCCGTCCCAGGACGATCCTCGTGAAGCCCACGCTGCCAGCTTCGAGCTGAACTACGTAGCGCTGGAAGGCAACATCGGTTGCATGGTCAACGGTGCTGGCCTGGCCATGGGTACCATGGACATCGTCAACCTGCACGGCGGCAAGCCAGCCAACTTCCTCGACGTAGGTGGTGGTGCTACCAAAGAGCGCGTGACCGAAGCTTTCAAGATCATCCTGTCCGACAGCAATGTCGCCGCCGTACTGGTCAACATCTTCGGCGGCATCGTTCGCTGCGACATGATTGCCGAAGGCATCATCGGCGCTGTGAAAGAAGTCGGCGTCAAGGTACCGGTTGTCGTCCGTCTGGAAGGCAACAATGCCGAACTCGGCGCTAAAGTACTGGCAGAAAGCGGTTTGAACATCATTGCTGCAACCAGCCTGACCGACGCTGCTCAACAAGTTGTCAAAGCTGCGGAGGGCAAGTAATGAGCGTCCTGATCAATAAAGACACCAAAGTCATCTGCCAGGGCTTCACCGGCTCGCAGGGCACTTTCCACTCCGAGCAAGCCATCGCCTACGGCACCAAGATGGTTGGCGGCGTGACTCCGGGCAAGGGCGGCACCACTCACCTGGGCCTGCCAGTGTTCAACACTGTGAAAGAAGCTGTAGAAGCTACCGGCGCTGACGCTTCGGTCATCTACGTTCCAGCTCCTTTCTGCAAGGACTCGATCCTTGAAGCAGCCCTGGGCGGCATCAAGCTGATCGTCTGCATCACCGAAGGCATTCCTACCCTGGACATGCTGGATGCCAAGGTCAAGTGCGACGAACTGGGTGTTACCCTGATCGGCCCTAACTGCCCAGGCGTGATCACTCCGGGCGAGTGCAAGATCGGCATCATGCCAGGTCACATCCACTTGCCAGGCAAGGTCGGTATCGTGTCGCGTTCCGGCACCCTGACCTACGAAGCTGTCAAGCAGACCACCGACGCCGGCTTCGGCCAGTCGACCTGCGTCGGCATCGGCGGTGACCCGATCCCAGGCTCGAACTTCATCGACATCCTGAAGCTGTTCCAGGAAGACCCGCAGACCGAAGCGATCGTCATGATCGGCGAGATCGGCGGTTCGGCTGAAGAAGAAGCCGCTGCCTACATCAAAGCCAACGTGACCAAGCCGGTCGTTTCCTACATTGCTGGTGTTACCGCTCCTGCGGGCAAGCGTATGGGTCACGCTGGTGCAATCATCTCTGGCGGCAAAGGCACTGCAGACGAGAAGTTTGCAGCGCTGCAGGACGCAGGTGTTAAAACCGTGCGTTCGCTGGCCGACATCGGCAAGGCCCTGGCCGAGCTGACTGGCTGGGAAGCCAAGAAGTAATACGCTAGACCCCCCACGCGCACAGAGGCCACCTTCGGGTGGCCTTTGTCGTTTCAGCAGTACCGCAAGTCAGCTCACTGGGGCTGTCGTTCATAACCGCGACAGCCAATTGCATTGGCGAGACACCTCGTCAGCCAGCCGTGCAGTCGGGGTGCAACTTGGTTACACTGTCGCCCACTTTCGTGTCGGCGCCCCAAAAGGGTGCGGGTATGTCAAAAAGGTCTGTCCCACCCGGACGGTCCCATATTTCCCTCATCCAAGGGGAAATCCCTCTCTAAATCCCGATTTCAGTAGTGTGGTATTTCCTTAAATGAAAGTTCTCAAAGGCCAGGATATTCTGGCGCTTGGCTTTATGACGTTTGCGCTGTTCGTCGGCGCCGGCAACATCATCTTCCCGCCGATCGTTGGCTTGCAGTCAGGCCCGCACGTGTGGATGGCAGCCTTGGGCTTCCTCGTCACTGCAGTAGGCCTGCCGGTCATCACCGTGGTTGCCCTGGCCAAGGTCGGCGGCGGCATGGACGCGTTGAGCAGCCCGATCGGCAAGTTCTTCGGTGGCCTGCTGGCGGCGGTCTGCTACCTGTCGGTCGGCCCGCTGTTCGCTACCCCACGTACGGCGACGGTGTCGTTCGAAGTGGGCGTAGCGCCGTTGACCGGTGAAAGCCCGCTGGCGTTGTTCATCTACAGCCTGGTCTACTTCATCATCGTGCTGGCAGTGTCCATGTACCCCGGCAAGCTGCTCGATACCGTGGGCCGCTTCCTTGCACCGCTGAAGATCCTCGCCCTGGCGGCCCTGGGTATCGCTGCGTTTGCGCTGCCTGCCGGGACCATCGGCGAAGCACAGCCGGCTTACGTTGCTGCGCCGTTCTCGCAGGGTTTCATCAATGGCTACCTGACCATGGACACCCTCGGGGCGCTGGTCTTCGGTATCGTCATCGTCAACGCGATCCGCTCGCGTGGCGTAGAGTCGCCAAAGCTGATCACCCGCTATGCAGTCATCGCTGGCCTGATCGCCGGGTTAGGGCTGGCACTGGTGTACATCAGCCTGTTCCGCCTCGGTGCCGGCAGCCATGACATCGCCGCTGAAGCTACCAACGGCGCGGCCGTGCTGCATGCCTACGTGCAACACACCTTTGGCTCGCTTGGTAGCGGCTTCCTGGCGGTGTTGATCGCGTTGGCCTGCCTGGTGACTGCGGTTGGCCTGACCTGCGCCTGTGCCGAGTACTTCAGCCAGATTCTGCCGCTGTCGTACCGCACGCTGGTGGTGATCCTGGCCGGTTTCTCGCTGGTGGTTTCCAACCTTGGCCTGACCAAGCTGATCATGTTCTCGATCCCGTTGCTGACGGCCATTTACCCACCGTGCATCGTGCTGGTGGCGCTGAGCTTCAGCAAAGGCATCTGGAACTCGCCGGTGCGTATCATGGGCCCAGTGATGGCCGTGTCGTTACTGTTTGGCATTGTCGACGCGATCAAAGGCACGTCGCTTGCCCATATCCTGCCGGATGTCGTGGCGCACCTGCCGCTGAGCGATCAAGGCCTGGCGTGGTTGGTGCCTTCGGCGCTGACCCTCGGCGCGGCGATGCTTTGCGACTGGATGCTGGGCAAGCCGCGCGAGGTCCTGGCGTGAGGCACTGACAGCTTCTGGCGAGCGCTGGCCACAAGCCGCTTGGGCGTTTGCTGCAGTTGAATGACAAAACCCCGTGTCCGTCAGGATCCGGGGTTTTTTTATGCGTGGCTTACAATGTGCAACTAGGAGCGTTCCAGAATCTGCGGGCCAGGGCCTGCTTCACCGAGTACATCACCTGGGTTGCGCAACGGGCAGTCTTCCAGCGATAGACAGCCGCAACCTATGCAACTGTCCAATTCGTTACGCAATCTCGTCAGCCGTTCAATGCGCTCATCGAGGTTGGCCTTCCACTGCGACGACATCACCTTCCACTGCGCCGCGGTGAGTTTGCTGCCTACCGGGTACTGGCTGAACGCTGCGCGGATGGACTCCAGGGAAATCCCGGTGCGCTGCGCCACTTTGATGATGGCGATATAGCGCAACATGATCGCCGAGTAGCGGCGCTGATTACCTTCGCTGCGCGTGCTCGTGATCAACCCTTTGGACTCATAGAAGTGCAGGGTAGAGACCGCTACGCCGCTGCGCCTGGCCACCTCGCCGACGCTCAATGTCCGGTAGGGGCCGGTCGATTCGAGTTCTTTGTCCATGGCGCTTGACCTCAAGATAACTTGAGGTATTAGAGTGCCTCGCGCTGCATTTGGCAAATCTGCGTGCGCGCCGTGGGATCGGCGCGTGCTCCCGTGCGGGCTGGCTGCAATGGCAGCCGTCTGCAGCGGCAACGGGCAATAGCACTACTACGGATAAAGGCACTTCTATGAGTTTGGATAGTTCTGTGTGGCTGTTTCAGTCGCTGTACGCAGTCGGCCTGGCCATTTGGCTGACGATCGCTGTGATCGATAACCTGCGCGGGTTTCGTGAGTTGGTCCACGCGGTGGGGGTGACGATGTCGATGACGTCGCTGCAACAACCACCCGCTATCCATTCGATCCTGTCGGAGCGTGCGCTGACCTCCGTGCGCTGGCATCGCCTGGCCGTGTCCGTGCTGCTGGTGCTCAAGTGCGTTGCTTTGCTTGCGTGCTGGATCGGGTGTTACCTGTTGCTTATCGGCGGCGGCCTGGAGCAAGCCCGTCCTTGGCTCAACGTTGCCCTGAGCGCTTTCACTGGCTGCCTGTTGGCCATGCATCTGGGCGGCCTTTGGTTCGCTTACTGGATTCGCGAAGACGACCTGCAACGCGGTCACCTGGCGTTACTGATCTGGACGTTGGGCAGCTTTTTCCTGTTCAACGGCCGCTGGGCATGAACCGAACCAAGTCCGAGACCAAGAGCCTCTTCGCCATGCATACAAAAACGACCCGTGCCCTCGCCATCGCAGCGTGTGCCCTCATCCTGTGCGCTGCGCTCTACGCAGCGGGTAATTTCAAAGACACTGCAGACACAGCTGGAGTGACTGCATTGACCAAGGTCGCGCTCGCTACCGTCGAGCACGGCAACGCTTCGAGTAGCATCTCCGGAATCGCCGGGCTGGAAGCCACTCGCCAGGTGCAGGTGCCGGCGGAGGTCGGTGGTCGAGTGACCAAGATCTCGTTCACCTCGGGGCAGGCGGTGGCCGCAGGTGAGTTACTGCTGCAGCTCAATGACGCACCCGAGCAAGCCGAGCGCATACGCCTTCAGGCACAGCTGCGTAACGCGCAGACAGCGCTCGCACGCACCCGCAGCCTGGTCGCGCAAAACGCCGCGACCCAGGAGCAGCTCGACGACGCACGCGCGGCACATGACATGGCCCTCGGCGCGCTACGGCAGAATGAGGCGTTGATCGCACAAAAGGCTATTCGTGCGCCATTCTCCGGGGTGGTTGGCATCCGCCGTGTGCATGAAGGCCAGTACCTGAACGCTGGTGATGCAATCGTCAGCCTGGTCGACGCGCGCACGCTTCACGCCAACTTCTCGCTCGCCGAGCAAAGCAGCCCAGGCCTCTACGTCGGGCAGCCGGTCGAGCTACTGGTCGATGCTTATCCTGGTCGCAGTTTCCAGGCAAAGGTAAGCGCGATTGATCCGTTGATCGACCGCTCGCGTACGGTCCAGGTGCAAGCCACGCTGACCAACCCCGACAGCCTGCTCAAGGCCGGTATGTACGCGAGCATCCAGGTGGCGCTCGCCGAGACGCAGCCGGTGCTCACCATTCCGGAAACGGCGGTGACTTACACAGCCTATGGCGACACGGTATTCGTGGCGGAACGCAACGACCAGCAGATGCTGGTGGTCAAGCGTGTCGCCGTCGAGGCCGGCGAGCGGCGCGATGGTCGCGTGGAGATCGACAAGGGCCTGCGCGAAGGAGATCGGGTGGTCACCTCCGGGCAGCTCAAGCTCAGCGATGGCATGGCCGTCGAGGAGGTCACGCATGACACCTTGGCCGCACCAGATCCGCTTGCCAGCGATATCGCACAGGTGTCGCCATGAAATTTACCGATGTTTTCGTGCGCCGCCCGGTGCTCGCCTTGGTGGTCAGCACGCTGATTCTGCTGCTGGGCTTGCTCGCAGTGGGCAAGCTGCCGATCCGCCAATACCCCATGCTGGAAAGCTCGACCATCACGGTCATGACCGAGTATCCGGGAGCATCGTCGGAGCTGATGCAAGGCTTCGTTACCCAGCCGATTGCGCAAGCGGTGTCGTCCGTCGAGGGCATTGACTATCTATCGTCCTCCTCGGTGCAGGGGCGCAGCCTGGTCACTCTCAGGATGGAGCTCAACCGCGACTCGACCCAGGCGCTGACCGAGGTCATGGCCAAGGTCAATCAGGTTCGCTACAAGCTGCCGGCTCAGGCCTATGACCCGGTGATCGAACGCTCGTCCGGCGACTCCACCGCCGTCGCTTATGTTGGTTTCTCCAGCGCAACGCTCGCTACGCCAGCGATGACCGACTACCTGGCGCGGGTGGTGGAGCCGATGTTCTCCACCATCGAAGGCGTTGCCAAGGTCGAGGTATTCGGCGGGCAACGGCTCGCGATGCGGTTGTGGCTGGACGCCGACCGCTTGGCTGCACGCGGGTTGACCGCTGCCGATGTCGCGCAGGCTGTGCGGCGCAACAACTTTCAGGCCGCACCCGGCAAGGTCAAGGGCCAATACGTGGTGTCGAGCGTGCGGGTCAATACCGATCTTGCCAGCGTCGCCGAATTTCGCGAGCTGGTAATTCACAACGACGGCAACCGCCTGGTGAAGTTGAAGGACGTCGGCACGGTCGAGCTGGGAGCAGCAGCGTCGGAAACCAGCGGCTTGATGGATGGCACGCCCGCGGTACACTTGGGGCTGTTTCCGACCCCGGCTGGCAACCCGCTGGTGATCGTCGCAGGGATCAAGGAGCTGCTGCCGCAGATCCGCCAGACCCTGCCGCCCGGCGTGCAGGTCGAACTGGCCTTCGAGACTTCGCGGTTCATCGAGGCGTCGATCGATGAGGTCATTCACACCTTGCTCGAAGCCTTGCTCGTGGTCGTGGTGGTGATCTATCTGTGCCTTGGCTCGTTGCGCACCGTGTTGATCCCGGTGGCGACCATTCCGCTGTCGATGCTGGGCGCCGCAGGTTTGATGCTGGCCTTCGGCTTCAGCATCAACTTGCTGACGCTGCTGGCCATGGTGCTGGCCATCGGGCTGGTGGTGGACGATGCCATCGTGGTGGTCGAAAACGTCCATCGGCACATCGCGGCGGGCAAGTCACCGGTCGCCGCTGCGTTGATCGGCGCGCGTGAGGTGGCCGGGCCGGTGATCGCCATGACCATTACCCTCGCGGCGGTGTATGCGCCGATTGGGCTGATGGCCGGCCTGACGGGCGCATTGTTCAAGGAGTTTGCTTTGACCCTGGCCGGCGCGGTGGTGGTGTCGGGCGTGGTTGCCCTGACCCTGTCGCCGGTCATGAGCTCGTTGCTGTTGCCAGCCAGACAGCAGGAAGGGCGCATGGCGCATGCCGCCGAGCAGTTCTTTGCTGGTTTGACGCGACACTATGGCCAGCTGTTGAGTATTTCGCTGAGCCACCGCTGGGTCACCGCCGGGTTCGCGCTGCTGGTGTGCGTGAGCCTGCCGCTGCTGTATCAGTTGCCGCAGCGCGAGCTGGCACCCGCTGAGGATCAGGCCAACGTGCTGACTGCGATCAAGGCGCCGCAGCATGCAAATCTGGACTATGTGGAACGTTTTGCCCATAAACTCGATGCCGTCTACGCAAGCATCCCGGAGACCGTCAGCACCTGGATCATCAACGGCAGCGACGGCGTGGCCTCCAGCATTGGTGGCATCAACCTGTCGACCTGGGGCGAGCGCGAGCGATCAGCCGCGCAGATCCAGGCGCAACTGCAGGGCGCCGTCAATGAAGTCGAAGGCACCAGTATCTTTGCCTTCCAGTTAGCGGCGTTGCCCGGTTCTACCGGCGGCCTGCCGGTGCAGATGGTGCTGCGCAGTCCACAGGGCCATGCGCTGCTTTACCAGACAATGGAGGAGATCAAACAGCGCGCACGAGACAGCGGCCTGTTTGCCGTGGTCGACAGTGACCTCGATTACAACAGTCCGGTGGTGCAGGTGCGCATTGATCGCGCCAAGGCCAACAGCCTTGGTATAAGCATGCAGGACATCGGTGAATCGCTGGCGGTACTGGTCGGTGAGAACTACGTCAACCGTTTCGGCCTGGAGGGCCGCTCCTATGATGTAATTCCGCAGAGCGTGGGCAATCAGCGCCTTACTCCGCAGGGGTTGGCGCGCCAGTTCGTGCGCACACAGGATCAAACGCTGGTGCCGCTGTCGACCGTCGTGCAGGTAGCGATGCAGGTAGAGCCCAACAAGTTGACGCAGTTCAACCAGCAAAATGCCGCTACCTTGCAGGCCATCCCTGCGGCGGGTGTATCACTTGGCGAGGCCGTGGCCTTTCTTGAGGGGGTGGCGAGTAGCCTGCCGGCCGGCTTCAGCCATGACTGGCAATCCGATGCCCGCCAGTACGTGCATGAAGGCAGCGCGCTGGTGTTCGCGTTCCTCGCGGCGCTGGTGATCATTTACCTGGTGCTGGCCGCACAGTACGAAAGCCTGATCGACCCATTGATCATCCTGATCACCGTGCCGCTATCGCTTTGCGGCGCATTGCTGCCGTTGGCGCTGGGCTTTGCCACCTTGAACATCTATACCCAAATCGGCTTGGTGACCCTGATTGGTCTGATCAGCAAGCACGGCATCCTCATGGTCGAGTTCGCCAATGAGCTGCAGGCGCATGAAGGGCTGAACCGGCACACGGCCATTCTGCGTGCGGCACAGATTCGCCTGCGGCCGGTGCTGATGACCACTGCGGCAATGGTGGTGGGGCTGGTGCCTTTGTTGTTCGCCAGTGGTGCGGGTGCTAATAGCCGCTTCGGGTTGGGTGTGGTGATCGTGTCGGGGATGCTGGTCGGTACGCTTTTCACCTTGTTCGTGTTGCCCACGGTGTACACGCTGCTGGCCCGCAACCACTCGGCCAGCGCCACGACCCTTCGCGCACGACAACTTGCCGAAGTCGATACTTGTGAGGGCGCAGCGGAGCAGGGGAGCGCATCATGAAAAAACTGTACCCATGGGTCTTGATGGCCAGTGTCAGCGCGGTGCTCGGCTGCGCGGTAGGACCGCAATACGTTCAACCTGTCACGCCGCCGATTGCAGTGCAGAGCAAGCAGGCGAGCCAGTTCAATGCGGCCCTGAGTCAGGCGCCGTGGTGGACGTTCTTTGATGAACAGCGGCTCACTCAGCTTATCTCCACGGCACTGACGCACAACCATGACATTCGCCAGGCCCAGGCCAACCTGCAGGCTTCTCGCGCGGTGTCCGATGAACGCCGCCTGGATCGACTGCCCACCGTCACCGCGCAAGCTGGCTATCTGCGCAGCATCGCGCAACAAGCCGACGCTGACGGTAAGGTCGAACGCAGGCTGAGCGAAAGCTGGCGGACAGGTTTCGATGCTCAGTGGGAGATCGATTTGTTCGGGCGTCTGAACCGCCTGAGCCAGTCGGCACAAGCTCGTTCGCAGGCAATGCAGGCAGAATTGGACTTGATCCAACTGACCATTGCCGCCGAAGTTGCGCGTGCCTATTACGAGGGCCAAGGCGCGCAGCACAGACTGCAACTGGCTCGAGCGCAGGCACAGAGCTGGCAAGAAACGCTGCAGTTGGTCCAGGCCCGCGTAATGTCGGGCAGCGGCTCCCCGGAGGATCTGGAGAACGCCCGAGCCAACCTGTTGCGCAGCGAGGCCGCCATTCCGCCGCTGGCAGTAATGCTTGAGCAAATGCGCTTACGGCTCGATGTGCTGACGGGTTATCGGCCAGGCCACCATTCAGTCAACTTCGACGCGCCATCATCGCCACCTCTGGTCAGGCAATTACCGCTGGGCGACGTCGATCGCCTGATCCGCGCCAGGCCCGACGTGGTGCGTGCCGAGCGCTTGCTGGCAGCGAGCACTGAAGACGTCGGCGCTGCGACTGCCGAACTGTACCCGCGTGTGGACCTGGGTGGCTTCATCGGGTTCATCGCCCTGGGCGGCAACACCATCGGCAGCGCATCACGCGCATTCGAGGTTGCGCCTGGCGTCAGCTGGCCTGCACTGCGCCTGGGCAGCGCGCGTGCGCGCTTGCGCGGGGCGCAGGCGCTATCGGAGGGCGCCCTGGCAGGCTACGAGCAGTCCTTGCTGCAGGCTCAGGAGGAGGTTGAGCACGCTGTTACCCAGCTCACCCAGCAACAAACGCGTGTGGCCAGGATGCTGCAATCGGCCACTCATGGCCAGGCAGCACTCGACATCGCGATGGCGCGCTATCGCGCGGGCTCGGGCAGCTACGTGGCAGTGCTGGAAAATCAACGCGCCCTGTTCGAGATCCAGCAGGAGCTTGCCCAGGCGGAGACAGCCTCGTATGTCCACGTCATCGCCCTTTACAAGGCATTGGGTTGGGGTGCAGCAGGCCCTGGTCATGCGCCGCAGGCGCTCACTGCAGGTGCAGGCGTGTGAGCCGAAGCGTGGCAACCTGGGTGGTTGGCGAGGGGGCGCAGCTTTTGTAGTTCAACGCGTGTCTTTTGCCACATTCGGGCGTCGAAACCGATATCCTTTTGTGCACCTGAACGGTCGAGAACCTGCATGAGCTTTATCCAAAGCAACCTGAGCAACCTGTTGGCAGTCTGCTGGTTTGCCCTGTGCTGGGGTGGTTACACCCGCTACGCAATCTGGAAGGGCCGCGATACGGCCTGCCTGGCCAGCGTTCTGCACCTCTATCGGGAAGACTGGATGCGGCGCATGTTGCTGCGCGACAACCGCATTGCCGATGCCAGTGTGATCGGCAACCTTGAGCGCAATGCATCGTTCTTCGCTTCCAGCACGTTGATCATCCTTGCCGGTATCCTCACGGTGCTGGGGGCGTCGGACCGCGCCGTATCGCTGCTGGCCGACCTGCCGTATGTGCAGGTGGCTTCGCAGGGCATGTCGGAAGTGAAGCTGTTGGGCCTGGCGGCGGTGTTCGTCTACGCCTTCTTCACCTTCAGCTGGTGCATGCGCCAGTACAACTTTGCAGCGGTGCTGGTGGGCTCGGCGCCGATGATCGGCGAGCGCCTGGTCAACGAGCTTGAGCGCAAGGCATTTGCCGCGCGGGCAGCACGGGTGCTGTCACTTGCGGCCAACCAGTTCAACTTGGGCTTGCGCGCCTATTACTTCGGCATGGCCATGTTGACCTGGTTCATCAACCCGTGGCTGTTCATGGTCGTCAGCTTGGGCGTAGTGCTGATTCTTTATCGCCGCGAGTTCCACTCCGATGTATTGGAAGTGATGGTGTTCACGCCGACTGAAAGTGTCCCTGCTGACGCGCCGAAAGAGCCGACCGCGGTGTTGACTGAAACGGTTAATCGTTAAACTTCAGGCATAAAAAAACCCGACAATGTCGGGTTTTTTAATGTGCTGCGATTACGGCTTGACTGGTGCAGTCGGGGCCGGCTCGCCTTTGTCAGCAGCTTCTTCAGCTGCTTTTTGCTGCGCTTCAGCCTGGTCTTTGGCAGCTTCGGCGTTTTCCTTGGCAGCTTCATTCATCTTATCCTGAGCTTCGCCCGCTTTTTCCTGGGCTTGCTCAGCGTGTTCCTGTGCATCTTGAGCCTTGTTTTCGCTTGCCTTGTCGCAAGCAGCCAGGCCCATGGCAGCAGCCAGCATCAGAGCAAAAGCAAAAGGTTTACGCATGGGGTGTCTCTCCTTGGGTGGAATAACTTACTTGAACCTTCGAGTTCAAGTGCGCGAAATTAGTTCCACAGAGATTACAGATATATAAGTGCGCGTCCACTCTGGAATTTTCAACGCGCTTGTGCTGTCACGCCAACGAGGGCTTACCGGTGATCGATTCGTCTCTGACGGCCATGGCTGAACGCTTTCTGTCGGCACTCCGGCATTGCCAGTTATTGAACATGCGCGTGCATCAAGCTGATGCTGGCGGCATGACCCTGGTGCTACCTTGGTCGCCGCTGCTGGTTGGCAATCCACAGACCGGTGCAGTCCATGGCGGCGCGCTGACCACGTTGATGGACACCACCTGCGGCATGGCCACTTTGTGTTCTTTGGCGCAGTTCGAAGTGTGCCCGACCCTGGATCTGCGCATCGACTATATGCACCCCGCCGAGGCCGGCAAGGATATCTACGGCCACGCGCATTGTTATCGTGTCACCCGCGATGTGATTTTCACCCGTGGCATGGCCTATCAGGATGACCCCGAGCAGCCTATCTGCCAGGTGGTGGGGACTTTCATGCGCCTGGGTCAGCAGGCCAGGGGTGGTATCCGCTTTGCTGGCAAGCTTGATGGAGGGCAGAGCTGATGATTCCGGCAGACGTTCGCCAGCGCCTCAATCAGGCCCACGCTGTGGGTGATTACGCACCACTGCTGTCATTGATTCCTTATGCAGGGCTCATCGGTATCGAGTGCGAGCGCCAGGGCGAGCAGCTGTTGTTCCGCTTGCCGGCCAGTGCCGACAATGTCGGCAATCCGCTGTTGCCGGCCATTCATGGTGGTGTCATCGCAGGTTTCATGGAGCTCTCGGCAGCGCTCTACCTGCTGGTCTATAGCGAAAGCGCGAGCATTCCGAAAATCATCGATTTCTCCATCGACTACCTGCGTGCCGGCTATCTGCGCGACACCTACGCCAGCTGCCAGCTCTGGCGCCAGGGGCGGCGGGTGACCAATGTCGCGATCAGTGCCTGGCAGGACGATCGCAACCTGCCGATCGCCATGGCCCGTGCTCATTTCAAGATCGAACCGGAAAAGCCCTTGAAATAGTCCGCCATGCCCCCATCTGTTGGACATCCCGCCGTAAACGCCGGCCACCGCGGCCTGCCAGGCGACCATTGCCATCAGATCGGAGTTTTGAAGACCATGAGTGTGGAGACACAAAAAGAAACCCTGGGCTTCCAGACCGAGGTAAAGCAACTGCTGCACCTCATGATCCACTCGCTGTACTCGAACAAGGAAATTTTCCTTCGCGAGCTGATTTCCAACGCCTCCGACGCCGCTGACAAGCTGCGTTTCGAAGCCCTGGCCAAGCCAGAGCTGCTCGAGGGCGACGCCGACCTGAAAATCCGCGTCAGCTTCGATGCCGAGGCCGGCACCGTGACCCTGGAAGACAACGGCATCGGCATGAGCCGTGAAGATGTCATTGCGCACCTGGGCACCATTGCCAAGTCCGGCACTGCCGATTTCATGAAAAACCTCAGCGGCGACCAGAAAAAGGATTCGCACCTGATCGGTCAGTTCGGCGTGGGCTTCTATTCGGCGTTCATCGTCGCCGACCAGGTCGACGTCTACAGCCGTCGTGCTGGTCAGCCAGCTGCTGAAGGCGTGCACTGGTCGTCGAAAGGCGAGGGCGAATTCGAAGTTGCCACCATCGACAAGCCACAACGCGGCACGCGCATCGTTCTGCACCTGAAGAAGGAAGAACAGGAGTTTGCTGACGGCTGGCGCCTGCGCAACGTCGTGAAGAAGTACTCCGACCACATTGCCCTGCCAATCCAGCTGCCTAAAGAGCAGGCCGAAGCCGCTGAAGGCGAAGCCGCACCGGCGCAGGAATGGGAAACCGTCAACCGCGCCAGCGCCCTGTGGACCCGTCCGCGTACAGAGGTCAAGGACGAGGAATACCAGGAGTTCTACAAGCACATCGGCCATGACTTCGAAAACCCGCTGGCCTGGAGCCACAACAAGGTCGAAGGCAAGCTCGAATACAACTCGCTGCTGTACGTCCCGGCCCGCGCGCCGTTCGACCTATACCAGCGCGAAGCGCCGCGTGGCCTGAAGCTGTACGTGCAGCGCGTGTTCATCATGGACCAGGCCGAGTCGTTCCTGCCGTTGTACCTGCGTTTCATCAAGGGCGTGGTTGACTCCAATGACCTGTCGCTGAACGTTTCGCGCGAGATCCTGCAGAAAGACCCGATCATCGACTCGATGAAAACCGCGCTGACCAAGCGTGTGCTGGACATGCTCGAGAAGCTGGCGAAGAACGAACCCGAGCAATACAAGGGCTTCTGGAAGAACTTCGGCCAGGTCCTCAAGGAAGGCCCGGCAGAAGATTTCGCCAACAAAGAGAAGATCGCCGGCCTGCTGCGCTTTGCTTCAACCCACGACGACAGCGGCGAGCAAAGTGTGTCGCTGGCTGACTACCTGGCCCGTGCCAAAGAAGGTCAGGACAAGATCTACTACCTCACCGGCGAAACCTACGCGCAGGTCAAGAACAGCCCGCACCTTGAGGTCTTCCGCAAGAAAGGCATCGAAGTGCTGCTGCTGACCGACCGTATCGACGAGTGGCTGATGAGCTACCTGAGCGACTTCGACGGCAAGAGCTTTGTCGATGTTGCCCGCGGTGACCTTGACCTGGGCAAGCTGGATTCGGAAGAAGACAAGAAAGCCCAGGAAGAAGTCGCCAAGGAAAAAGAAGGTCTGGTCGAGCGTCTGAAAGCTGCGCTGGGTGACAGTGTTGCTGAAGTGCGTGTTTCCCATCGCCTGACCGACTCGCCAGCCATCCTGGCCATCGGTGAGCAGGACCTGGGCCTGCAGATGCGTCAGATTCTCGAGGCCAGCGGGCAGAAAGTGCCGGATTCGAAGCCTATCTTCGAATTCAACCCGGCTCACCCGCTGATCGAGAAACTCGATCACGAGCAGAGCGAGGATCGTTTCGGCGAGCTTTCGCACATCCTCTTCGATCAGGCTGCCTTGGCCGCTGGCGACAGCCTCAAGGACCCTGCGGCGTATGTGCGTCGCCTGAACAAGCTGCTGGTCGAGCTGTCTGCTTGAGATAAGCGCTGAATAAGCCCGCTTCGGCGGGCTTTTTTATTACGGTCTTTTGTACCAGGACAAGGAGAAGCTTGATGAGCAAAGCAATCGTCGAATCGTTGGTCTATCACCACGCCGGCAAGGCTTACGAGAGCCGCTTGGTATACGCCCCAGGCACAGAAGCAAAACCTGCTCTGCTGATGGCGCCGAACTGGATGGGCATCGGCGAAGGTGCCGAGCGCATTGCCAGGGAAGTCGCCGAGAAGGGCTATGTGGTGCTGATCGCCGACCTCTATGGGCAGTCGGTGCGGCCGACCAATGCAGATGAAGCGGGCGCCGCCATGATGCCGCTGAAAAACGAGCGTGGTGAGCTGCGCAAGCGCATGCATGCCGCCCTGGCCCAGTTGCTGGGGCAGTCCAGGGCGCTGCTGGCGCCGGGCAAGGTGGCGGCGTTCGGCTTCTGTTTTGGTGGTTGCTGTGCACTGGAGCTGGCCCGCAGTGGCGCTGATCTGAAAGCCACTGTCTCCTTCCACGGCACCCTCGACACACCTGATAGCGCTGATGCCGGCAACATCAAAGGTTCGGTACTGGTGCTGCACGGCGCCAGCGATCCACTGGTACCCCGCGAGCAGCTACCTGCCTTCGAGCAGGAAATGAACGCGGCCAAGGTCGATTGGCAACTGGTCAGCTACGGCGGTGCGGTGCATTCGTTCACCGACCCGGCGGCAAACGTACCGGGCAAGATGCAGTTTGACTGGCGCACCTCGCAGCGCGCGTTCAAGGCTATGCATAATCTGCTCGAAGAAGTGTTCAAACCGGATCCTGCTTCGCTAGCGGGGTAACTCGATCCGCTGGGTTTCTCCGGCTACCACTGGCCATTGCCCGGCTGCCCAGTTGGCCCGTGCCTGTTCGATCAGTGCCGGGTCGCTGGCAACAAAGTTCCAGTTCATCCGCCGTGGCCCATCCAGAGGGGCGCCGCCGATCAGTGCCAGTTGGCATTCACCTTGCGCGTACAGCGTCAGTTCCTCGCCTTCTGGCAGCACCAGCAAGCTGTGCGGCTCGACCGGCTCATCATCGAGCAACACCTCGCCCTCCAGCAGATACAGCGCACGCTGAGTATGTTCAGTGGGGATCAGCAGGCTGGTTGCCGGTTGCATGCCGATGTGCGCGTACAGGGTAGGGGAGAGCACCGGTACCGGCGATTCAAGGCAAAAGCCTTGACCGGCAATCAGACAGATACGCACCCCCAGGGTGTCGCTGACCGGCAAGCTCGCTGCGCAGTGATGGCTGTAACTGGGCAGTGCCTGCTCGTGTTCACGCGGCGCCGCCAGCCACACCTGCAGCCCATGCAGGCGTGAGCCGCTTGCGACCAGCTCGGCCGGCGTGCGCTCGACATGGGCCACGCCACGACCGGCGCTCATCCAGCTGACCTCGCCAGGCCGCACACGTTGATCAGAGCCAATGCTGTCCTTGTGCAGCAGTTCGCCTTCGAACAGGTAGGTCAGGGTCGCCAGGCCGATGTGTGGATGTTGGTGGATATCCATGCCACTGCCCGCAGCGTAGTCGGTTGCCAGCATATGGTCGAAGAACACAAACGGGCCGACGCTGCGGCACTGCGCCGAGGGTAGCGGCCGCAGAATGGGCTGGCCTGCGATGGTTTCGGCGCGTGGGCGGATGATCAACGGGCGGCTCATGCATGGCTCCAGGCACAGGGCTGAGGCTGCAAGCATAGCGGTTTGCCAGCCATTGCTGAACCGTGGCCACCAGGCGCGGGTCTACTCTGTTCGAATCAGCTCAAGGAAACTGCCATGATCGCCAGAGCACTGGCTGCGGTGCTGGTCTCGGGCCTGCTGTGCCACGCGGCGCAGGCGCGCGACTACCGCTACAGCGATGCCCATCTGCATTACGTCGACTTTTTCCAGGAATCCGAGGGCATGCCGGCCCTGCTTGCGGCGATGGACGATGCCGGTATCGACCAGTCGATGATTTCCGGGGTGTCAGTGGCGAAGAAGTGGCACGAGGACGAACCCAAGCGCCCGCGCTACTACGCCGGTGATGATGCCGATGCCTACTGGTACAGCGCCACTGACGTCTATGTGGCGGCCGCATTGGAAAAGCTGCCGGCCGAACAGCGCAAGCGCTTCCATCCATTCCTGACCGGCTTCAATCCGGTCGACAAGAATGCAGCCAGCCACATCGAGCGTATGCTCGAGCTGTACCCGGGAATGTGGCAGGGCATCGGCGAGGTGTTCACCCGCCATGACGACCTTACTGCGCTGACCAGCGGCGATACGCCGAGGGCCAACAACGAGGCCATGACACGGATTTATCACCTGGCCGCAGAACGTGACCTGCCCGTGCTGATCCACTCCAACATCACCTCCAAGCGCGAGCGCAACCCACTGTACCTGGCCGAGCTGGAAGAGCCCCTGCGCAACCATCCGCACACACGATTCATCTGGGCGCATGCCGGTACCAGCATGGAGATTCATCGCCATCAGACGCAGATGGACTTTCTCTTGCCGGTAGTAACGCGATTGTTGAAGGACTATCCGAACCTGTACATCGACTTGTCCTGGAGTGTGCTCGAGCCGTATCTGCTCGACGATGCAGGCAAGCCGCGCAAGGCCTGGGTCGAGTTGGTCGAGCAGTACCCTGACCGGTTCATGTTGGGTTCGGATGTGGTTGGTCGGTTCGACAGCCTGGGCAAGGAGCTGCATGGCTTCGATCCATTCCTGGATGCCTTGAGCGAAGAGGTGGCGCACAAGGTGGCGCGGGACAACTTCCTGGCGGTGCTGCCCATGGGGCACTGAGCCGCGCCAGGCAACGCAAACGCCGAAAACAAAAACGCCCCGAACCAGTCGGGGCGTTTTCAGTGCAGCAGTCAGGCCTTATTTGCCTTCCCAGCGCTTGAGCACCAGGGTGGCGTTGGTGCCGCCGAAGCCGAAGCTGTTGCTCATGACGGTGTCGATCTTCGCGTTTTCGATGGTTTCACGCTGGATCGGCAGGTCAGCAACTTCCGGGTCCAGCTCATCGATGTTGGCGGAGCCGGCGATGAAGTTGTTTTCCATCATCAGCAGGCAGTAGATCGCCTCGTGCACGCCAGCGGCGCCCAGCGAGTGGCCGGACAGGCTCTTGGTCGAGCTGATCTTCGGTGCCTTGTCCTTGAACACTTCACGCACACCTTTCATCTCGGCGACGTCGCCGACCGGAGTCGAGGTGCCGTGAGTGTTGAGGTAGTCGATTGGTGTATCAACGGTCGACAGCGCCTGCTGCATGCAGCGGATCGCGCCTTCGCCGCTCGGAGCGACCATGTCGTAACCGTCGGAGGTGGCACCGTAGCCGACGATTTCAGCGTAGATCTTGGCACCGCGGGCGAGGGCGTGTTCCAGCTCTTCGACCACGACCATGCCGCCGCCGCCAGCGATGACGAAACCGTCACGGTCAGCGTCGTAGGCGCGCGAAGCCAGCTCAGGCGTTTCGTTGCGCTTGGTCGACAGGGCGCCCATGGCATCGAACAGGAACGACTGGCTCCAGTGCTCTTCTTCACCGCCACCGGCAAAGACGATGTCCTGCTTGCCCCACTGGATCTGCTCCAGAGCGGTACCGATGCAGTGTGCACTGGTGGCGCAGGCCGACGAGATCGAGTAGTTGATACCCTTGATCTTGAACGGCGTGGCCAGGCACGCGGAAACGGTGCTGCCCATGGTGCGGGTAACCCGGTACGGACCGACGCGCTTGACGCCTTTCTCGCGCAGGGTGTCCAGCGCTTCCATCTGGTTCAGGGTCGATGCGCCGCCGGAGCCTGCTACCAGGCCGGTGCGTGGGTTGGAAACCTGCTCTTCGCTCAACCCCGAATCCTTGATCGCGTCCTGCATCGCCAGGTAGGCGTAGGCAGCGGCGTGACCGACGAAGCGGAACACCTTGCGGTCGATCAGTTCTTCGAGGTTCAGGTCGATGGAACCGGAAACCTGGCTGCGCAGCCCCATTTCCTTGTATTCCGGGTTGAAACGAATGCCCGGACGGCTCTTGCGCAGGTTTTCGGTGACGGTCTCTTTGTCATTGCCCAGGCACGATACGATGCCCAGACCAGTGATAACGACGCGGCGCATGCGAATAACCCTTAGAAATTGTCAGTGGAGGTGAACACGCCGACCCGGAGGGCTTCGGCCGTGTAGATCTCGCGGCCGTCGACACTGACCGAGCCATCGGCGATGGCCATGTTCAGCTTGCCTTTCAGGACGCGCTTGATATGAATGTTGTAGGTGACTTTCTTCGCAGTAGGCAACACCTGGCCGAAGAATTTCACTTCGCCAGAGCCCAGTGCGCGACCGCGACCCGGCAAGCCCTGCCAGCCGAGGAAGAAGCCGACCAGCTGCCACATGGCATCGAGGCCCAGGCAGCCCGGCATGACCGGATCACCTTCGAAGTGGCAGGCAAAGAACCACAGGTCTGGAGTGATATCCAGCTCAGCGACCAATTCACCTTTGCCGAACTTGCCGCCTTCCTCGCTGATATGCGTGATGCGATCAACCATCAACATGTTGGGGGCGGGCAGTTGCGCGTTACCTGGGCCGAACAGCTCACCGCGACTGCAGCGCAGCAGGTCTTCCCGAGTAAAGGCGTTTTGTTTGGTCATGCGAGCTCCTCAATAATCCCCATGCGGCAGGGGATGAATCTTCCCGGCCATCCCTGAGCACCAAAGGGCTCAAGGCGGCAGCCTACAGATAGACTATTGCGTTGTGGTGAAAGTCACAGTGATCCTGGTAAATGAGTACAGGTGTTCACTGAAACCGGTATTTTCAGGCCCAGCGGCGCGCCTGTCCAGCATTAAGACTGCCGCACTTTAACATTTATCGCCAGTCACGGCTGTCTGGCCGGGTGGCTCGCGGCCGCAAGCGTCAGCGGTATTTCCAGGGTGAACGTCGAGCCCCGCCCCGCGCGGCTCTGTGCGTGCAGGCGGCCGCCCATGCGCTCTGCCAGGGTTCGCGCGATGGCCAACCCCAACCCGGTGCCGCCGTAGCGGCGCGAGATCGACCTGTCGGCCTGCTGGAAGGCAACGAACATGCTTTCCAGATGCTGGTCGTCGATGCCGATGCCGGTGTCGCGAACCGCGCAGGTGAACCATAGCCCACCCGTATCGGCCAATTGCCAGCGCGGCTCGATTTCGACCCTGCCTTGCTCGGTAAATTTCAATGCATTGCCAATCAGGTTGAGCAGGATTTGGCGAATCCGCGTCGGGTCGCCATAGACGCGCATGTGCTCGGCGCCAGCGGGCAACTGCAGGTGCAAGCCCAGGCCACGCTGCTGGGCGCTGTGCTGGAAGGCTTGCACACTGCTGGTGATCAGTTCGCCAAGGCTGAATTCGATGTGTTCCAGCTCAAGCTGGGTGCGCTCGATACGCGAGAAATCGAGGATGTCGTTGATGACTTTGAGCAGATGCCCGGTCGATTCACTGGCGACAGAGGTGTACTCGGCCTGCTCGACGGTCATCTGGGTGGTTTCCAGTAACTGCAGCATGCCGAGCACGCCGTTCATCGGTGTGCGCAACTCGTGGCTCATCATCGCCAGAAAGTCCGACTTGGCGCGGTTGGCCTGTTCGGCTTCCTCGCGCGCCTGGGTCAGTTGCGCGATTGCCTGACGCTGCTCCTGGCTGGCCTGCTCAAGGGCGCTGGCGAGGTTGTTGATGTGCCGCGCCAGGTTGCCCAGTTCGTTGTCATCGACCACCGGCACCGGGGTATTGAAGGTGCCTTGCTGAATCGCCTTGACGGCAAGCCCCATGTCGCTGATCGGCTCGGCCAGGCTGCGTGCCAGGCGCCGCGCCACCAGGAACGTGAAGAGCAGGGCAAACAGGGCGAGGATGCCGGCCTTGATCACAATCTCCTGCTGGCGCTGGTTGAAGGCATCGTCGGACATGCCGACGATGACCCGGCCCAGGTAATCATCGGTGATGCCCGGCAAGGTGGTCTTGGTGGGTGGCAGGAAGTCACTGTCCAGGCGGATCTGCTGCAGACGGATCGGCGCCTGGAACACCTCGACCCGCTGTGCGCGGTTGGCGCTCTCATCGGCCTGCTCGACATACACCAGAATATTGTTGCGGCCATCCTGAACCTCGAGGAAGCGCACATGGGGGATGCTCAAAGTGGCGCGCATCAGGCTGTCGAGCACTTCATTGTTGCCTGAGATAACCCCGTATTCGGAAGCCGGGGCCAGCTGATTGGCGATCAGTTGCCCGGTGTGATTGAGCTCCTGACGCAAATCCTGAATGCGCACGAAGGTGAAGAAGCTGATCAGCAGCAGCGTCAGCAGCAGGGCCGGCCCCAGGCTGATGATCTGGGTGCGGGTATGGATATCCCAGCTCAGGCGTTTACTCATGGGGTGGACTCTCCTGCGGCCAGGGCCAGTGCGGCGGCCTGCGGGTCGATCGGTTCGAGGCCCAGCGCGCGCGCCACCTGTTGGTTGCCGCTGACGCCGAAATGGACAGGATACAAGCTGCGTGGCCAGCGAGCTGGCGGCTGATCGAGCAATTGGTCGAGCACTGCCAGCCAGTCGTCCTGGTCGCTATAGGTGCTGGCCAAGGCGCCGGCACGGACAAAACCGGCGTTGGGGCCGATCAGCGCCATTTGCCGGCCGTAGCTACTAAGCAAGACGTTTTTCGCGGTCTTGGCGTTATACAGATCAGGGTCATCCAGGCCGAGCAGTACGTCGCTGTCAGCCAGCACTTGCTGTAGCGGGCGGCTGTCGCGCAGGTCTGGCCAGGGCTGGGCAACGATCTCAAGCCCCAGTGGCCGTGCGGCCTGGCGCAACTCATTGAGCAAAAAGTGGCTGTGCTGGCCATAGAGCACGCCGATTCGTCGTGCCTGCGGCATCAGCAAGCGGGTCAGGCGCAACTGCCGGGCCAACGGCGGATCGTTCCAGAGCAGGCTCAGGTAGCCCGGGCGATCTGCCCCCAGCAGATGTTCGGCCTCGACGCGGCTGACCCGCATGAGCAATGCGCGCGGCCCGGCGGATTCGCTCATGCGCCATTGCAGCGCGGCGCGGTCGAGCAGGATCAGGCGCAGGTCACGCGGCAGTTGGCTGGGTGGCGGCAAGCTTGAGACGGGTTGGAAGTGCACCTGATCATTGCCACGGCGAACTTGCAGTGCCTGGGCGAAGCTGCGCATTCCAGCCTGGTCGCTGGCGCCGACTACCAGCACCTCATTGGCCGACAGTGTCGCCAGTGGCCACAGGCAGATCAGCAGCAGACCGAGCAAGCGCGCCATCAGAACTCCAGCTCCGCGCTGACGCTCAGGCGCTGACGACTGTCGTAGCGGTTCTGCGCGAGGGTGATCGGTTCATCGTCCAGACGCTGCTGCCACAGTGCGGCCAGCTCAAGGTTGCTGCGTCGAATGCGCAAGCGCTTGGCCAGGCGCAGGTCAACCCGCTCATAGCGATACTGGTTAAGCGCGTCATCGCCGTAGTAGAACAGCGCACTCGACCAGCCATCGCCCCAGTCGCGCAACCAGCCGGCAGAGCCGCTATTGCGCGCACTGGCTTCGCTGTCGTTGCGGTTGCTGGCCCAGGCGTCGACATAAGCGTAGGTCAGGCGCAGCCGGTCACGCTGGCCAAGGTGCCAATCGAGTTGCAGCTCACTGCCGCTGAAACGGGCCTTGTTGCTGTTGCTGGCGATGTACTGGTTATTGCGCAGCGGCTCGCTGATCATGCCGCTGATTTCGTCGTAGAAGACCTTCAGGTCAAGGTTCAGACCGATTTCGCTGAAGCTGCCGTTGTAGCCCAGTTCACGCGAGCGCATCCGCTCCTGATCGAGATCGCCCGGGCCGCGGGTCTTGACGAAGTACTCGCCCCTGCCCAGGCCAGGCTGATAGGGGCTGAGGTTATTGACCGTATAGCTCCAGTTGACGTTGTTCTCGAACATGTCGGGTGAGCGCACTGCTTCGGAATACACCGCGCGCAGGCCATGACGCGGGGTGATCAGGTAGTTGACCGCCAGGCGCGGCGTCAGCGAGCTGCCGGACAGGCGGCTGTCCTCGAACATGGTTCCGCCCTGGATGATCCAGTGCTCGTCGGCGCGCCATTCCAGCTGGCCGAACAGGCGCCAGGTGTGGTCGCTCAGGGTGCCATTGAAATAGGTCTGCGAGTCAGCCTGGTCATAGCGAAAGTTGGCGCCGCTGAGCAGGCGCAGGTTGTCGGTCAGGCTCAGGGTGTCCTGGATTTCCAGGTCGTAGCGGGTTTCCCGGGTGCTTTGGTCGACATCACCGCACACGACCTGGCTGCCGCCCTGGCTGTCCCACTGGGTCTTGACCTGATCGCGCAGTGCCTGCAGCGCAGGATTGTTGTTGGCCGGCGGGTTGACGATGTTGCGGGCGACCTGCTCGGCGTAGTTCGAGTCGAGCTGCCACAGTCGAGTCAAGGCTGGGCTGAACGACAATGCCGCATCGCAGGCACGCCACACTTGCTGGCGGTCGAAGTGCTGCGCCGAGCCCTGTACATAGAGACTGTGCTGATCATTGAAATCAATGTTCCAGCGCAGCGAGCCAGCGTAGTCCTTGGCCTTGACGTCTGCGTTGTTGCCACGGGCGGTGACGTAGGGAAACACCGGCTGATAGGTGTAGGGGCGCTGATTGCTGCCTTCCTTGACCGCCAGTTGCCACTCCAGCGTCTGGTTGCTCGCCAACTGCTGCAGCACGCTCAGGTTGATCCGGTTGAGCCGGCGGCTGTCGCGATAGTCAGCGCCCGACTGGTCGTGATCGAAGCCGTCATCCTCCTGGCCGGACATTGACAGACGCAGGTCGCCGCCCTCCCAGCCCAAGCCCTGGCTGGCGTAAAAGTCGTTGACGCCATCCGCCCCGCGGCTCAGCTTGAGGCGCGTGCCCTGGCTGTCGGCAGGGCTTCGGGTGAGGATGTTGACCACCGCCATCAGGGCATTGGCGCCATAACTGACCGTGTTTGGCCCGCGAAACACCTCGATCCGCTCAATATCCTCAAGTGCTACCGGGATATCGCTCCAGTCGACGGTGGCCAAGCCTGCGCGGTACACCGAGCGGCCGTCGATCAGCACCTGCATGCGCCGCGCCTCGCTGACGTTGCTGCCATGGTAGTTGACCGTCGGCTGGTTGCTGGCGCCGTAGCCGATCATCATGCCCGGCACCAGCCGCAAGAGCTCGGGGATGTCGCGGGCGCCGCTGGCGCGGATCAACTGGCTGTCGAGCACAGTCATGCTGCCCGGTACGCCGGCTGCAGATTGTTTAAGTCGGGTGGCAGTGAGAACTTGCGGCAGGTCCTGGTTGTCAATAAACAGGTCGTCGGCCACAGCTGGCCCGCCAAGCAGGGCAGTCAGTAATAGCAGGCGAGGGAAGGGCGGCGTGCCAGACAACACGTTACAGCCTTGTTTCAGCAGGAAACGCGCATGTTAACCGACCGCAGAGGTTTTTCCAGCAGCCCCATCCATGCTGGCTACGCCGTCGAGCGAGTAACAGGCTGACACCGCGTGCCTCTGGTTATGCCGCATCTGGCCCGTATAATGCGCCCGTCGCCACTCAACTTTGGCTTTAACGGACTGGATATGACTGAACAGCAACCTGTTGCAGTTCTTGGAGGCGGCAGCTTCGGCACCGCCGTGGCCAACCTGCTGGCCGAAAACGGCAACCCTGTGCGCCAGTGGATGCGCGATCCGGACCAGGCGCAGGCGATGCGCGTCAACCGCGAAAACCCGCGCTACCTCAAAGGTATCCGCTTGCAGGACGGCGTCGAGCCGGTCAATGACCTGCTGGCCACCCTGCAAGCTGCACAACTGATTTTTGTTGCGCTGCCATCCAGCGCCTTGCGCAGCGTCCTGGCGCCGCATGCCGAGCTGCTGCGCGGCAAGTGCCTGGTGAGCCTGACCAAGGGCATCGAGGCGCAGAGCTTCAAGCTGATGAGCCAGATTCTCGAAGAAATCGCCCCCGAGGCGCGTATTGGGGTGCTCTCCGGGCCCAACCTTGCGCGCGAAATCGCCGAACACGCACTGACCGCCACGGTGGTCGCCAGCGAAGACGAAGCGCTGTGCCTGAGCGTGCAAGAGGTACTGCATGGGCGCACCTTCCGCGTCTATGCCAGTGCCGACCGCTTCGGTGTCGAACTGGGCGGCGCACTGAAAAACGTCTACGCGATCATTGCCGGTATGGCCGTGGCGCTGGGCATGGGTGAAAACACCAAGAGCATGCTGATCACCCGCGCGCTGGCCGAAATGACTCGGTTCGCCGTCAGCCTGGGCGCCAACCCGATGACCTTCCTCGGCCTTGCCGGGGTCGGTGACCTGATCGTCACCTGCTCGTCGCCGAAAAGCCGCAACTACCAGGTCGGCTATGCGCTGGGCCAGGGTTTGTCGCTGGAAGAAGCGGTGAGCCGGCTGGGCGAAGTGGCCGAGGGCGTGAACACCATCAAGGTGCTCAAGGCCAAGGCCGATGACGCCCAGGTGTACATGCCACTGGTAGCCGGGCTGCATGCGATCCTGTTCGAAGGGCGCACCTTGAATCAGGTCATCGAACACCTGATGCGCGCGGAACCGAAAACCGACGTCGACTTCATTTCCACCAGCGGTTTCAACTAAACGCTGAGCACAGCAAGGAGCAATACATGAGCGATACCCCCGAGCGCGTGGAGCGCGAATCGATCATCCTGCGGGTGCTGTGGATGCTCGTGTTCCTGGTGGTCTGGCAGTTGGCCGAATTGCTGCTGGCCGGCCTGGTGCTGGTGCAGCTGATCTACCGTCTGGTCTACGGCGCGCCGAGTGCCAGCCTGATGAACTTTGGCGACAGCCTGAGCCAGTTTCTGGCGCAGATCGGCCGCTTTGGCACCTTTCACAGCGATCGCAAGCCGTGGCCGTTTTCCGATTGGCCAACCCCACGCGCACCCGAGGGTGAGGCGCCACACGTTGTAGCGGCCGCGCCGCATCCGGTGCGTGATGAGGAGCCCAAGCTGTGAAACTGTGGATCCTGCGTCACGGCGAAGCCGAGCCACGTGCTAATAGCGATGCCGAACGGCGCCTGACCAGCCACGGCCGCGAGCAGGTCCTGTACAGCGCTGCGCGGCTGCTGGGGCAACCACTGCAGGCGATTCTGGTGAGCCCTTACGTGCGTGCTCAGCAAACCGCTGCATTGGTGCAGGAAACCCTCGATTTTGCTCAGCCGCTGCGTACGGTGGCCTGGCTCACCCCAGAAAGCAGCGTGCGTGAAGCCATCACCGAGCTTGAAAAATTGGGCTTTGAGCACGTCTTGCTGGTCAGCCACCAGCCGCTGGTAGGCGCATTGGTCGGCATGCTTGAGCACGGCCATTTGCAACAGCCGGCAGCCATGAGCACCGCCAGCCTGGCCGAGCTGGAAGGGGACTGGCCGTTGCCTGGATTGATGTCACTGAAAGCCTTGAGTCATCCCGGCTAGCCTGCGGCAACTGGCATTTTTGCCAGTTGCCTGGGCGTTCGGCTGATTGCTAGCGTTGATCGCGTGAGAGTCGAACCGTGTAACAGGGAGTAGTGGATGAGTAGTCGACGTCTTGAATTGGTGAGCTCGGTGAGCCCACAGCGTGTGCTGGATAAACTGAACGAGCATGGCGTGCCGGACTTTGCCGAGCACCGTTTGCTGCAGGATTGCGCGGATGCCAGCTTCAATCGCCTGCTGGGCAAGTGCGAAGGCCAATATGAGCTTGAGCAACTGCGCCAGGCGAGCATTCGTATGGCGCATCTGCTGCAGACCAGCTGCCTTGCGCTGCGCCGCTCCAAGCTCGAAGAAGCGGACAAGGCCCAGGCTCGCGAGGCACTCGAGTATCAATTGGCCTACATGCAGGCGTGCCTGCGCCGGTCGATGGCCAGCTTCGATTGAACCGGCGATGACCTGAACGCCCTTGGCGATGACCTATCCGGACGTTGCCGCCGCCGCTGCGCTTGCCGACAATGGGCAATCTTTTCGTGAGAGCAGGCGGCCATGTCGCAGCAAATCTTCTTCGCCCATGCCAATGGCTTCCCCTCGGCCACCTACGGCAAGCTGTTTGCTGCGCTCGCGCCGGACTATCAGGTTCAGCACCTGCTCCAGCACGGCCACGACCCACGCTTCCCGGTCGATGACAACTGGCTCAACCTGGTCGATGAACTGCTCCACCACCTGGCCCAGCAGCCAGGGCCGGTGTGGGGTGTTGGCCATTCTCTGGGCGGGGTATTGCACCTGCACGCGGCGCTGCGCTGCCCGCAGTATTACCGCGGCGTGGTCATGCTCGATTCGCCAGTGTTGACCCGCGCCGATCAGTGGCTGCTGCGCACGGCCAAACGCTTTGGCTTCATCGACCGCATTACCCCAGCCGGGCGTACCCTGAACCGCCGCGCTGTGTTTGCTGATCGGGACAGTGCGCGGGGCTACTTCACTGGCAAGACGCTGTTCCGTCATTTTGACCCAGACTGCCTCGAGGCCTATCTGGAGCATGGTCTGGAAGCCGCCGACGGGGGACTGCGCCTGCGCTTCGATCCTGCCACCGAGATCAGCATCTATCGCAGTATCCCGCACTTGAGCCCGGCACTGGCGCGCCAACTGCAGGTGCCGCTGGCGATGGTTCGCGGCGATCGCAGCCGGGTGATCCGCCGCCATCACGCCTTTGCCGTGCGCAGCATGCCGCTGGGCGAATACCACAGCGTGCCGGGCTGGCATATGTTCCCGCTGGAGCGCCCCGCTGATACCGCCAGCTTGATCAAAGGACTGTTTGATCGTTGGGGGCAGCCATGAGCGCGCAGGTCGAGGAAATCCGGCTCAATCTGGGCCACATCGAATTGGCAGCTCATCTGTTTGGCCCGGAGGATGGCGAGCCGGTGATCGCGCTGCACGGCTGGCTGGACAATGCCAACAGCTTCGCCCGGCTGGCGCCGCTGCTGCGCGGGTTGCGTATCGTTGCGCTGGATCTGGCTGGCCATGGCTATTCAGAGCATCGCCCGGCGGGTGCCAGCTATGCGCTGGCCGATTATTCCCACGATGTCGTTCGGGTTGCCGAGCAGCTCGGCTGGCAGCGCTTTGGCCTGCTCGGCCATTCGCTGGGCGCAATCATTTCGGCGCAGCTGGCCGGAGCGCTGCCAGAGCGGATCAGTCGCTTGCTGCTGATCGACGGCGTGCTGCCGCCTACCGGCGCCGAGCAGGATGCTGCGCAGCGGCTGGGCATGGCCCTGCAGGCGCAGTTACGCCTGGACAGCAAACGCAAGTCGATCTATCCGAGCCTCGAACAAGGCATCGAGGCGCGTATGAAGGGTATGGTCGCGGTCAGCCGTGAAGCCGCCGAACTGCTCGCTCAACGCGGCCTGATGCCGGTGCCGGGCGGCTACAGCTGGCGCAGCGACAGTCGTTTGACCCTGCCGTCGCCAGCGCGCTTGAGTGAGGCGCAGGCCATGGCCTTTGTTCAGCGCATCGAATGCCCGACCTGCTTGGTTGTTGCGGCGGATGGCATGCTCGCGCGCCACACGGCGCTGCTGGAGCAGCTACCCTTCGAGCAGGTGCCCCTGCCTGGCGGTCATCACTTGCACCTGAACGACGAGCAGGGCGCGACCATTGTCGCAGACTGTATCAATCGCTTCTGCGGGTTTTCTTGACTTGCTCCGGACAAGTGCCGAGGCTTGGCAGGTTGAACAGGGAGACAACCATGGACATGCCTGACATTTACCCCCTCGCCACCCACGCCGCCAGCGGCAAGGGAGGCCGATGAGTATTCGAATTCTGGTCGCCGGCTGCCTGGGTCTTGCCAGCCCGCTGCTGTGGGCCGGCAGCCTGCCAGTGCCGCTGGACGCCAAGATAGTCGATCAGCGCCCGGCGCTGGAGCAGGAGCGGGTTTACCCCCTCGGCCCGTTGCGCAAGATCAGCGGCCGGCTGCGGGTTGACGACAAGGTCGAGAGCCGCGGCCAGGTCAGCTCAGTGACCTACCAGCTGCCCGCCGAACGCACGGCACGCGAAGCCTTTACCAGCGCCCGCGAAGCACTGCAGGAGGAGGGCGGTTATCCGCTGTTCTGGTGTGAAAAGCGCGACTGCGGCGAAGCCAGCCTGTGGGCCAACGAGGTGTTCAAGAACGCCAGGCTCAACGGTGGCGATGAGCAGCAGGCGTTTATCCTGCTGCGCCGCTCGGCTGAGGAAGCCGATACGCTGGTTGCCTTGTACAGCGTCACTGCGGGTAACAAGCGGGTTTACCTGCATGTCGAGGAATTTATTGCCGAGTCGCCGCTGGGCGAGCTGCTGCCGACCTCGGCCACGGTCATGCGTGAGCTGCGCGACACCGGCAAGCTTGACTATCCTGACCTGACGGCACCGTTGCCGGCGTGGGTGACCCTGCTCAGCCGCAGCCTGAATCTGGACAGCACTTTGCGCGTCAGCCTGAGTGGCAAGCAGGCTGAAGATTGGCGCGAGCAGTTGGTCAAGATGGGCGTACGCGCTGCACGGCTGGAGGTCGGCACTGCCGAGACCGAGGGGTTGCATCTGGAATTGATTCGTTAAATGAGTGCACCTGTGGCCAACAATGATCGCCTGCTGGTACAGATTCTGCTGTTGGCGCTGCTGGGCGCCGGCTTGTGGGTAATGGCGCCGTTCATCTCGGCACTGCTGTGGGGCGCAATTCTGGCGTTTGCCAGCTGGCCGCTGATGCGCCTGCTCACCCGTTGGCTGGGCGGACGTGAAACCCTGGCTGCGGCGGTGCTGACCACCCTGTGGATTCTGATCGTGGCGCTGCCGCTGGTGTGGCTCGGCTTCAACCTGGCTGACCATATTCGCGATGCCACGGCGTTTATCCGCGATGTGCAGGTCGATGGCCTGCCCGAGGCACCGGCCTGGCTGGGCAGCATTCCGCTGGTCGGTGAGCGCCTGCTGACCTGGTGGAACTCCCTTGACCAGCAGGGTGCGGCGCTGCTGGCATCGGCCAAACCTTACTTCGGCCAGGTCGGCAACTGGCTGCTGGCGCGCAGCGCGCAAATTGGCGGCGGCGTGCTCGAGCTGTCGTTGAGCCTGGTCTTTGTATTCTTCTTCTACCGCGACGGCCCGCGGCTGGCGGCATTTGTCCTGCGCCTGCTGCAGCGGCTGATCGGCGAGCGCGCCGAGTACTACCTGGAACTGGTCGCCGGCACCGTGCAGCGCGTAGTCAACGGCGTGATCGGCACGGCGGCGGCGCAAGGCCTGCTGGCGATGATCGGTTTCCTCATCGCTGGCGTGCCGGGGGCGATTGTGCTTGGTCTGGTGACCTTCATGCTCAGCCTGATTCCGATGGGGCCGCCGCTGGCGTGGCTGCCCGCCACCGCGTGGCTGGTGTGGCAGGGGCACTACGGCATGGCAGTGTTTCTCGGTATCTGGGGCACCTTCGTCATCAGCGGCGTGGACAACGTGCTCAAACCGTACCTGATCAGCCGTGGCGGCAATCTGCCGCTGGTGATCGTGCTGCTCGGGGTATTCGGCGGTCTGATCGCGTTTGGCTTCATCGGCCTGTTCATCGGCCCGACCCTGCTCGCCGTGGCCTACAGCCTGTTGCTGGACTGGAGCCGCAGCACTCAGCCGAGCGTGCAACCCTAGCAGGCTTTACGCTTTCTTTATGCGCTGAACCAGCGCTCGCTCTCGTTCCTTTACGGCCATCCCCCGGACAATCCTCGCAAAGCGGCCCACGCCGCATTCCGGGGAGATTGGCTCATGTACATGCTTGAAGGCGTGTCACTGCTCTTGGCAGTGGCGTTGGCGGTTTACCTGCTGGTCGCGCTGTTGCGCGCCGACCACAGCTAGGGAGCGGCCATGCACAGTTATGATTTCGCCTTGCTGCTGGCGTTTTTTGCCATCGTGCTGCTGCCCGCGCCTTGGCTCGGGCGCTTCTACTACAAGGTCATGGAAGGCCAGCGCACCTGGCTGTCGCCGGCGCTCGGCCCGCTGGAACGCGGCTGCTACCGGCTGGCGGGCGTCCAGGCCGAGCAGGAGCACAACTGGAAGCAGTACGCGCTGGCCCTGCTGACGTTTAACCTGGCCGGGTTTGTCCTGCTGTTCGCCGTGTTGATGCTGCAGGGTTACCTGCCACTCAATCCGCAACGGTTGCCGGGCCAGGACTGGTCGTTGGCATTGAACACGGCGGTGAGCTTTGTCACCAACACCAACTGGCAGGCCTACAGTGGCGAAGCGTCGCTTAGTTACCTGAGCCAGATGCTCGGCCTGACCGTGCAGAACTTCGTCAGCGCCGCGACCGGCCTGGCCGTGCTGGTCGCGCTGTGCCGCGGGATTGCCCGGCGTTCGGCGACAACGGTCGGCAACTTCTGGGTCGACATGACCCGCGCCACCCTCTACGGCCTGTTGCCGCTGTGCCTGCTGCTGGCGCTGTTGCTGGTGTGGCAGGGCGTGCCACAGACCTTTGCCGATTACGCCCATGCCGTGACCCTGCAAGGCGCTGACCAGACTATCCCGCTCGGGCCGGCCGCAAGCCAGATCGCAATCAAGCAACTGGGCACCAATGGCGGCGGCTTCTTTGGTGTCAACTCGGCCCATCCGTTCGAAAACCCCACGGCCTGGAGCAACCTGTTCGAGCTGGCGTCGATCATCCTGATCCCGGTGGCGCTGGTGTTCACCTTCGGCCACTACGTCAAGGATCTGCGCCAGAGCCGGGCGATTCTCGCCTGCATGCTGGCGCTGTTCCTGATCGGCGGGGCTACTGCGCTGTGGGCCGAGTACCAGCCCAATCCAGCGCTGATCAGTGAGCAGGTGCAGCAGTCGGCACCGATGGAGGGCAAGGAAAGCCGCTTCGGCACCACCGGCTCGGTGCTCTGGACAGTCACCACTACCGCCGCTTCCAACGGCTCGGTGAACGCCATGAACGACAGCCTCAACCCGCTGACCGGGATGGTCGCGATGCTCAACATGATGGTCGGCGAGGTAATCTTCGGCGGCGTGGGTGCGGGCCTCTACGGCATGCTCCTGTTCGTCTTGATTGCAGTGTTTCTGGCGGGGCTGATGATCGGTCGCACGCCTGAATATCTGGGCAAGAAGCTGCAAGCGCGGGAAGTCCAACTGCTGGTGGCGACCTTGCTGGTGATGCCGCTTGGCGTGCTGGTGCTCGGCGCCCTCGCGGCCAGCCTGCCAGGCCCTGCCGGTGCGGTCAGCAACCCCGGCGCGCACGGCTTCAGTCAGCTGCTCTACGCCTACACCTCTGGCACCGCCAACAACGGTTCGGCCTTCGCCGGCTTTGGCGCCAACACGGTGTACCACAACGTCATGATCGCTTTGGCCATGCTCATTGGCCGCTTCGGCTACATCCTGCCGGTGCTGGCCCTGGCCGGCAGCCTGGCGGCGAAGAACCGCGCACCGCAAGGGCAGAACAGCTTCCCCACCCACGGCCCGCTGTTCACCGGTTTGCTGCTGGTGATCATCCTGCTGATGGGCGGCCTGACCTTCCTGCCAAGCCTGGCCCTGGGGCCGATTGCCGAACAACTGAGCCTGGGTTTCTGAGGAGTCAACATGAACATGCCTATTGCTCAAGTCCAGGCGCCACGCCCTGGCACTGATCAGACCCGCTTCGCCGCACTGTGGCGGCCCGCCCTGATACAGGCGCTGGTCAAGCTCGACCCGCGTCAGCTCAAGCGTTCCCCGGTGATGCTGGTGGTGGCGCTGACGGCGCTGCTGACTACGCTGCTGTGTTTTGCGCCAGAGAGTGGTGTCAGCACTGCGATAGCGATCCAGATCGCGCTGTGGCTGTGGTTCACCGTGCTGTTCGCCAACTTTGCCGAAGCGCTGGCCGAGGGTCGCGGCAAGGCACGCGCCGACAGCCTCAAGGCCGGCAGCCAGGGCTTGAATGCGCAGCGCCGGCGTGCCGATGGCAGCTTCGAAACGGTTGCCGCCAGCGCGCTACGCAAAGACGATGTGGTCAAGGTGGTGGCCGGCGAGCTGATTCCCGGCGACGGCGAGGTGCTCGAAGGCATCGCGGCGGTCAATGAGGCGGCCATCACTGGCGAATCGGCGCCGGTCATCCGCGAGTCCGGTGGGGACCGCTCCGCCGTCACCGGCAACACCCGGCTGGTCTCCGACTGGCTGCTCATCCGCATCACCAGCAACCCGGGCGAATCGACCCTGGACCGCATGATCGCCCTGGTCGAAGGCGCCAAGCGACAGAAGACCCCGAACGAGATTGCCCTCGACATCCTGCTGATCGGCTTGACCCTGATCTTCTTGATCGTAGTGGTGACCTTGCAGCCCTTCGCCCGCTTTGCCGGCGGCAGCCTGCCGTTGATCTTCCTCGCCGCGCTGCTGGTGACGCTGATCCCGACCACCATTGGTGGCCTGCTTTCGGCTATCGGCATCGCCGGCATGGACCGGCTGGTACGGCTCAACGTGATTGCCCGCTCCGGGCGAGCAGTGGAGGCGGCCGGTGACGTGCATACGCTGATGCTCGACAAGACCGGCACCATCACCTTCGGCAACCGCCGCTGCAGCGCTCTGCACACAGCGCCGGCGGTGACGGCCAAGGAGCTGGGCGAGGGCGCCTTGCTGGCGTCGCTTGCCGACGACACCGCCGAGGGCAAGTCGATTGTCGAATACCTGCGCCAGTTGCACGACTTCAACGAGCCGGGCGCCGATCAATTCAGCCCGGTGGCGTTCAGCGCCGAGACACGGTTGTCGGGTGTCGACTTCGAGCAGCGCCGCTACCGCAAGGGCGCCGTCGATGCGGTGCTGGGCTTTGTCGGTATCGAGCGCTTGCAGATGCCATCGGCGCTGGCCAAGGAAGTCGAGCGCATTGCCCAGAGTGGCGGCACGCCGCTGCTGGTGTGCGTCGACCAGCGCCTGCTCGGCGTGATCCACCTCAAGGACGTGGTCAAGCCAGGCATCCGCGAGCGCTTCGCCGAACTGCGCAAGCTTGGCATCCGCACGGTGATGGTGACCGGCGACAACCCGCTGACCGCTGCTGCCATCGCCGCCGAAGCCGGCGTCGATGATGTACTGGCCGAAGCCACCCCGGAGAAAAAGCTGGCGCGCATTCGCCAAGAGCAAAACGACGGCCGCTTGGTCGCCATGTGCGGCGACGGTGCCAACGATGCGCCGGCGCTGGCTCAGGCCGATGTCGGCATGGCCATGAACGACGGCACCCAGGCCGCGCGTGAGGCGGCCAACATGGTCGACCTCGACAGCGACCCGACCAAGCTGCTCGACGTGGTCCAGGTCGGCAAGGAGTTGCTGGTCACCCGCGGTGCGTTGACCACCTTCTCGATCGCCAACGACGTGGCCAAGTACTTCGCCATCCTGCCGGCGCTGTTTGCCGCGATCTACCCGCAACTGGGCGTACTCAACCTGATGCAGCTGGCCAGCCCGCAGAGCGCGATCCTCTCGGCGATCGTGTTCAACGCGCTGATCATTGTCGCGCTGATCCCCTTGGCACTGCGTGGGGTGAGGGTGCAGGCAGCGAGTGCCGCCCATCTGCTACGGCGCAATTTGCTGATCTACGGTGTCGGCGGCCTGATCGTGCCGTTTGCCGGGATCAAGCTGATCGACATGCTGCTCAATGCCCTGCACCTGGTCTGAGGAGGCCGTTATGACTACTTACCTTCGCCCGGCCCTGAGCCTGGTTGTATTGATGACAGTGATCACCGGCGCGCTTTATCCGCTGGCGGTGACGGCGGTTGCGCAAGTGGCCTTCCCCACGCAGGCCAACGGCAGCCTGGTGCACGACGAGCAGGGCCAGGTGCGCGGCTCGGCGCTGATCGCCCAACCGTTCACTGGCGATGGCTGGTTCCACCCACGTCCGTCTGCGGCGGCGTATGCCACCGTGGCCAGTGGCGCGAGCAATCTGGCGCCGAGCAATCCGGCTCTGGCCGAGCGGGTCAAGGCAGACGCAGGCACGCTGTATCGCGCCGAGTTGGGGCCGGTACCGCAAGCCCTGCTGACCACCTCGGCCAGCGGTCTCGACCCGCATCTGTCGCCGCAAGCGCTGGCGTATCAGATCCCCAGAGTGGCGGCGGCGCGCAAAGTGCCGGTAGAGCGCTTGCAAGGGCTGATCGAAGAGGCCACCCTGCAGCCATTGATCGGCCCACCGGTGGTCAACGTGCTGGCGCTGAATCAGGCGCTGGAGCAATTGACCCGCTGTGCTGATCACCGCAACTGTGAAGGATGAAACATGAGTGACTCTGCCCGCGCCGACGCGCTGTTGGCCAACCTGCCGCGCGCCGGGCGTGGCCGGCTCAAGGTATTTCTCGGTGCAGCGCCCGGCGTGGGCAAGACCTACGCCATGCTCCAGGCCGCCCACGCCCAGCAGCGCCAAGGCGTGCAGGTGGTGGCCGGGGTGGTCGAAACCCACGGCCGGGCCGAGACCGAGGCGCTGCTCGGCGGCTTGCTCCAGCAGCCGCTGCTGCGCAGCCAATACCGGGGAGTCACTCTTGAGGAAATGGACCTCGACGGCTTGCTGCGCGCCAGTCCCGAGCTGGCTCTGGTCGACGAACTGGCCCACAGCAACGCCCCCAACAGCCGCCATGCCAAGCGCTGGCAGGATGTGCAGGAGCTGCTCGCGGCCGGCATCGATGTCTACACCACGGTCAACGTGCAGCATCTTGAAAGCCTTAACGACAAGGTTCGCGACATCACCGGTGTGCAGGTCCGCGAAACCCTGCCCGACTGGGTGCTGCAGGAAGCCTTCGAACTGGTGCTGATCGACCTGCCACCGCGCGAACTGCTGCAGCGCCTGCGCGAAGGTAAGGTCTACGTGCCCGAGCAGGCCCGCGCCGCCATCGATGCGTTCTTCTCGCAGACCAACCTCAGTGCCCTGCGGGAGCTGGCCATGCACACCGCCGCGGCGCAGGTGGATGCCGACCTGGCCCACGGCTATCGCCAGCTTGGCCAGGAAGCGCCGGCCCTGCGTGGTCGCTTGCTGGTCGGCGTCGACGGCGATCAGCAAGCCGAGCGGCTGGTCCGCCACGCCTGCCGCGTGGCCCAGCGCCGGCATTTGCCGTGGAGCCTGGTGCATGTCGACAACGGCAAGCTGCGCGACGAAAGCGCCCGCCAGCGTCTGCAAAGCGCGCAGCAACTGGCTGAGCGGCTGGGCGGCGAGGTAGTGCTGTTGCGCGCCGGCGAAGTCGCGAGGACCTTGCTCCAGCATGCCGCCGAGCGCCGTGCCAGCCTGGTGCTGGTGGGGCAGTCGCGTGATCGTCTGCGCCGGCGCCTGTTCGGTGCCGGTGTCGCTGCGCGGCTGCTGCGCGAAAACCACGGCCTGGAAATCAACGTGCTCGACCGCGAGGCGCAGCCACCCGCACCGCGCACGGCAGCGAAGCGGGTGTGGATCTGGCGGCACTATCTGCTGGCGCTACTCGCCACTGCGCTTGCCGCAGGCCTGGCCTGGGCGGTGTCCAGCGTGCTGGCGTTGCCGAATATCTCGCTGGTATTCCTCGCCGCCGTGCTGCTGGTGGCGGTGCGCAGCAGCCTCGGCCCGGCGCTGGCGTGCGCGGTGCTGTCGTTTGTCAGCTATGACTTTCTGTTCATCCCGCCCAACTTCTCTCTGAGCATTCAGCGCGAAGAGGATGTGCTGACGCTGGTGTTCTTCCTGCTGATGGCCGCGCTCACCGGCAACCTCGCCGCGCGCCAGCGGCGCCAGTTGCAGGCCTTGCGCGAGACCCAGGCGCAGACCAGTCAACTGCTCGACCTGTCACGCAAGCTCACCGTCGCCACCGACCGCCAGGCAGTATTCAGCGCCGCCAGCCAGCACCTCGACGGCTGGCAGGATCTGCACGTATGCCTGCTCGAGCGAGGTAGCGAAGGCCTGCTGCAAGCTGCCAACGGCCAGTTGCCCGACTTGAGCGACACCGAGCGCGCTGCCGCTGACTGGGCCTGGCAGCACGGCCAGGCCGCTGGCCACGGCAGCGACACCTTGCCCAATGGTCGCTGGTGGTGGTGGCCGCTGTTGGTCGATGAGCAACCGCTGGCCCTGCTCGGCGTACGCCCACGTGACAACGCGGCCCTCACAGCCCAGCGCCGACGCCTGCTGATGGCGCTGGCCCAGCCGCTGGCGCAGGCTCTGGCCCGTGCGCGCCTCGGCGAACAACTCGAAGCTGCGCGGCTGCACGGCGAAACCGAACAGCTGCGCAGCGCCTTGCTGGCCTCGGTGTCACACGACCTGCGCACACCGCTGACCGCTATGCGCGGCGGCATCGATAGCCTGCTTGCGCTCGGCGATGCGATCCCGCCCGACGACCGCCGCGAATTGCTCGAAGGCACCCGCGATGAAGCCGAGCGCCTCGACCGCTACATCCAGAATCTGCTCGACATGACCCGCCTCGGTCACGGCAGTCTCAAGCTCGCGCGTGACTGGGTGGCCCCGGCCGATATCGTCGCCAGCGCCCTGCAGCGTCTGCGCGCGGTGCTGGCGCCGCTGCGGGTCAGCACCGATGTGCCGAGCGAGCTGCCGCTGCTGTTCGTGCACGCTGCCTTGATCGAACAGGCGCTGGTCAACGTGCTGGAAAACGCCGCGCGCTTTTCACCCCCAGATGGCCGCCTGCAACTGCAGGTCGACGTGCGTGATGAGCAACTGTGCCTGGCCGTCAGCGATCAAGGCCCCGGCATCCCCGAAGCTGAACGCGAAAAGATCTTCGACATGTTCTACACCGCCGCCCGCGGCGACCGCGGCGGGCAGGGCACAGGCCTCGGCCTGGCCATCTGCCAGGGCATGATCGGCGCCCACGGCGGCAGCATCCAGGTGGCTGACGGCATCGATGGCCACGGCACCTGCATCACTCTATGCTTGCCATTGCCCCCACAGCCCACCGCCGAAAGCCAGGACTCATGAGCCAAACTGCCACCTTGCTGGTCATCGACGACGAACCGCAGATTCGCAAGTTCCTGCGCATCAGCCTGAGCTCGCAAGGCTACAAGGTCATCGAAGCTGCCACCGGCGGCGAAGGCCTGGCCCAGGCGGCCTTGGCCAAACCCGACCTGATCGTGCTCGACCTCGGCCTGCCAGACATGGATGGCCAGCAGGTGCTGCGCGAATTGCGCGAGTGGAGCTCGGTGCCGGTGATGGTGCTGTCGGTGCGTGCCAGCGAGCTGCAAAAGGTCGATGCCCTGGATGGCGGCGCCAACGACTACGTCACCAAACCGTTCGGCATCCAAGAATTTCTCGCCCGCATTCGCGCCCTGTTGCGCCAGGTGCCACAGGGTAGCGCCGCGCTGGCCAGTGCCAGCTTCGGGCCGCTGCTGGTGGACTTCGCCTACCGCCGCGTGACCCTCGATGGCAGCGAAATAGCGCTGACCCGCAAGGAGTACGCACTGTTGGCGCAACTGGCCGGGCACCCCGGGCGAGTGATCACCCAGCAGCAACTGCTCAAGGATATCTGGGGGCCGAGCCACGTCGACGATACGCACTACTTGCGGATCGTGGTTGCGCATGTGCGGCAGAAGCTGGGCGATGACCCTACTGCGCCACGGTTTATCGTGACTGAGCCTGGGGTGGGGTATCGGTTGTTGGTGTCGTAAGCCCGTACTTTGCAACACCGCTTCGGCGCTTGATCGCGATTGAGTAATACGAGTTGTGGATGCTCGTGAACCGCATTTGCATGCGGTCCCGAGCATTCCGATTCAATTGTGGCGAAGATGTGCAGCCTAGAAGTCGACCGTCAACCCCGCATACAACGCTCGCCCATCACCAGGCGAGTGCAGTGAGTCTTTAGCCCCATCCGGGTCATACCAGGCATATTCGTAATAACGGTCGGTGAGGTTCTTGAGCTGCAGGTCAACGCTCAACGTCTCGGTGAACGTGTAAGTCGCTCCGATATTCATCAACACATAACCGCCATACGTACCTTGAGTGTTTTCCCGCTCAAGATAGTAGTTGGTCTGCCCATTCATCCAAGCAGTCAACTGCAATGCCTGCGTCGCCTGGTAACTGATACCGGTATTCCACAAATGATGCGGAACATGGTCGATTTCCTTGCCTTTACTCTGTGGCAAGGCGCTACTCGGCTCGAGGATTTTCGAGTATTGCCATGAATACGAAGCCCACACTTCGGTGCGTTCGTCCGGGTGCAGGTTGACCTGCAGGTCGTAACCCCAGCGTCGGGTTTCACCAACGTTGTCAGACTCCCCGCTGGGGTCGTTGAGGCGGCGGCTGACTTCGCCGGTGGCGTCCTGGCGCCAGTAGGCGACGCGGCCATCAACCCAGCTGGCGGGGGTGAACTTTATGCCGGTTTCCCAGCCTTCGTTGATCGACGGTTGCAGGTCTTCATTGCGCGGCGGCACCTTGTAGGCTGCAGCGCCGCTGCCGACCTGGAACGTGCGGCCCCAGTTGGCGTAGACGCTGGCATACTGCCAGGGCGAATAGACCACACTGAGCTTGGGTTGCTTGATCAGCCCGTAGTCGTTGATGTCGGAGGTTTGCCCGGTGAGTTGGTTGGTGAAGTCGCCGCTGATCCTGTCGACGCGATAGGCCGGCACGATCTTCAGCGACTCGATCGGTTCGATCTCGGCCTGTACGTAAGCGCCGACCGTGTTGAAATCGAAGGCCTGGTCGCGGGTCTGTGCCTGGCGTACGCGCTGGACGGTGCGATAGCGCTCGCTGCGGTTGTCCTGCTTCTGCACGTCGCTGCCGCCTTCCAGGGCAAAGCCGTGCAGCCAATCTACTTCTGGCCGCCAGGTCAGCGAGGTGAGGGCGCCGTACTGGGTTTCATAGGCATCGCGCTCTTGCTGCGCGCTGGTGCGCCAGTACTGGGTCCAGCGCCGATCATCGAAGGTATTCAGGTAGGTCTTGGCCGACCAAGCGAGGGTCTCGGCCAGGTCGGTGTCGAAGTGCACGCTGAGCTGGTTCATGCGCCGGGTGCCTTTGTCGCTGGCGTTGAAGTCGTTGCTCATGCGCGGGTGCTGGCGGGCATCGGCTTCGCTCAAGTAACCCGCTTCCTGTGCGTCGGCTTCGTAATGGCGGGCGCTAAGGCCGAGACGGTAGCTGCCGTCGTCGGGGGTATAGAACCACTTGCCGCTGAAGCTGTAGCGCTCGGTATCTGCATGCTCGCGATAGCCGTCGACCTGCTGGCGGGCGAAGAAGTAGTTCTGCGTCCAGTTGCTGGTTTCGATGCCCTTGGCCAGTTGCACTTCACGGGTGTTGAAGCTGCCGTAGCGCAGGCGTGCCTTGTTGTAGTTGCCGCCACTGCGGGTATTGATATTGACGTTGCCGGCGATGTTGTTGAGGCCATAGCGCGGATCGCTGGTACCGCGCACGACCTCGACGCTGTCGATGTCCAGCGGGAACACCGAGTCGATGAAGGGCATGTTGCCGTCATTGGTATTGCTCGGGATGCCGTCGATCAGCAGCTTTACGGCGTTGACTTCGCCTTCCCCATTGAAGCCGCGAAACGACAACTTGCCCGAGGTGGTGCCTTGGTTGAAGCCGGTGAGCATCACGCCCGGTGCACGGTTGAACAGCTCCCAGCTGTAGGCAACGGGCATCTTCTCGAGAATGTCGCCGCCAAGAATATCTACTGAACTGAGCACACTGCTGGTCGCCAGCGGCCCGCTACCGGTGCCGGAGACGGTAACGGCGCCGAGGGTCAGGGTGGAATTGTCGGCAGGCACAGCCTGAGCAATGGCTTGGGACAGTGGGCAGAGCGTGGCGGCACAGGTAATGGCAAGCACGGGCACGACGCTACGTGCAGTACGAAGGTACGCAGGCATGAATAAAGGTTCCTGACAGAAAAGCCGGAGACGACCGTGCTGCGCAGTTCGCGCGCACGATCATTTGCTTGGCGACGATTCAGGTCAGCGGCGGGGCGCGTGGGGTGAGGTTCGGCCACTGCTGGCGCGGTAGCGGCAACTCCGGGCGCTGGCCGAGCAACAGGGCGTCTGGCCAGAAGCGCGGCAACAGGTGTTTGAAGTAGGCGCCTGGCAGCGCCGCTTGGCCGGTATGGCCACAGCAGCAATCACCGGCCTGGGGCTTGATCTCGCCGTGCCCGGAGAAGTCTGGCAACTCCAGCTTGAGTTGCGCCAGCACCGATTTGGGCAAACTCTGCCCGCCATGCAGGCTGCAGAAGCTGCCGAAGATCAGCGATTCATCCAGGGCGGGCTCACGCAGGGCACGGTCGAGCGGCATCGCCAGCAGGTTGAACAACACTGCGCAACAGGCGAGTAGCAAGAGGTAAGGGTGCAGGCGTGACCGCATCGGCGTTACCAGAAAAGTAGGCGCGCATTAAGCCGCATTTGGCTGGGCCTGTAAAAGTGTCTTGATGCGCTATGTTGTCACGGGTGAGCGCGATTGGTGCCGGCTGCTCCAGGCAAAGCCAGGCGTCGAGCGCTCGACACAGGCGACCACTGCGCAGACAATCATGCCTGCCGGCATCGGCTGCGCCCTGCAAACGCCAGGTGCCCAAAGCGGCCGTCAACCACGCCTCTCGCAAGGTTTCGCTAGCTCGACAGCTGCGAACAGGCTAAGCGCCAGCCGGTGAGTTGAGCAAATGCTCAACGCTGGCCCTAAGCTGCTCGATGGTGAACGGTTTGGCCAGCAACTGCGACTGATCCTGCCGCTCAGCGCTGCCGTTCGCGGTATCGACGCAGCCTGAGATGAACAGCACCTTGAGTGTTGGCCGTACTGCCCAGGCGGCTTCGGCGATTTTGTGACCACTGCTGCCGCCGGGCAAGATCAGGTCAGTAACGATCAGCTTCAGATCAGGCAACTCGGCGATACGCTGCACGACCTGATCAGCGCTGGGCATTTCAGCCACTTCAAAACCTGCCTCGTGAAGCGTTTCCGCAACCAGCTCACGAATAGCGGCTTCGTCGTCGATAACCATTGCCGATCCGCGGCTGCCGCCAGGCGTTGCTTGCAGCAGGTCTGCCTGCTGCTTTTCCGCTACAGGGGCGCTGCCTTGGTAGACCGGCAGGAACAGGCACACCGCGGTGCCTTTGCCCAGCTCTGACTCAATACGAACAGCCCCGCCGGCCTGGCGTGCGAAGTCCTCGACCATCGACAGCCCCAGCCCGGTCCCGGAGCCCAGCGGTTTGGTGGTGAAAAACGGCTCCAGCGCGCGCTCGACAATGCTCGCCGGCATGCCCATACCGGTGTCCGCCACGCAGATCCGTACATAGTCACCCGCCTGCACATGCAGAGTGCCCGGGTCGGTCACCGCCAGCGTACTGACCTCGATTCGCAGCCTGCCGCCTTGAGGCATTGCGTCACGCGCGTTGATGCACAGGTTGAGCAGGGCGTTCTCGAGTTGGTGGGCATCGCAGTGGCACAGCGTGGGTGCGCCAGGGGCGAGCAGTTCGATGTTGATCAGCGGCGTCAGCGTGCGTGCAATCAACTCTTCCATGTTCTTTATCAACACCGCCGGATCGACGCTAGCTGCAACCAAAGGCTGTTTTCTGGCATACGCCAGCAGCCGATGGGTCAGTGAACTGGCTCGTTGCGTGGCGTTTCGGGCGAGGGTGACATAGCGCTCGATCCCTGCCAGGCGGCCTTGGGCGATGCGTTGTTCGATCATGTCCTGGCTGCCGCTGATGATCGTCAACAGGTTGTTGAAGTCATGGGCTAAGCCTCCGGTCAGTTGCCCCAGCGACTCCATTTTCTGACTCTGCTGCAGCTGCGAACGGACTTGATCGAAGGCCAGCTGGCGCTCGCGGTACAATGTGACATCGCGGGCCACGGCAAAAAACCGACCCTGGCGGCCGGTGATACGCCAGTTCAGCAGCAGAGGCTGGCCGTTGTTGCGTACGCTTTGCGTGTCGAGCTCGGCAATCTGCCGATCATGCAGGTTGCGCACGGAGTCGGATAATTGCGCAGGCGAAATATAGCTGTAGAACGCGCCATCTTTGAGCTGCTGCTCGGTCCAGCCGGTCTCGGCCTGCCAGGCCGGGTTCATCGCTAGCACTTCACCCTTTGCCGACAAGGTGCAGATCAGGTCGGGTGATAGCTTCCAGATGTCATCGCGCTCATCGGTACGCCGCTCGACTTCGTCCTCAAGGTTTTGATTGAGCCGGTCCAGTGCCCTGATGCTGCGCCGAAACAGCGCGCACACCACTGCCATTGCCAACGTCACCAGGCCAAAACTCAGGCTGTTGATCCAGTCGGTCCAGTCGGCGTCAAAGCCGACCGGCCCGATGAAGAAATATTGTGCCGTCAGCACCGCCATGATGCATCCCAGTACCGCTGGCCCCGCGCCGAACCAGAAGCCGATGAACATCAGCCCCGGAATGAAGAACAGGTAGGGCAAGGCTGTAGCGGGCAGTTGCGCTCGCGCGAAAGCGCACGCCACGACCACCACTACGGTGCCCAGATAGCGCAATGCAGGCGAGAGCTGCTTGCGCTCCAGGCGCAGCAGGGCAGCGGCGGTCAATCTAGGCAAACGGGTCAAAAAACACTCCGAACAGTGGTAGCCAGGCATGCAGGTACAGGGCGTATATAGCGCTAAAGCACTGCTTTAGGCGCCTTCCCGGACTGATAGGCTAGTTACGCCTGGTCGTCCAATAGTTTTTTTTACGGTCGGCCGGTGCGAGGTTTGATTGTCCTCGCGCGCTCGGGCTGACTAAGCTGGCAATGTGCCTCATAGGTAAGTCTTTTGGATAGTGCTACAGGAGTTACGGTGGGTAATTCGTCAATTATGCACGATGAGCGGTTGCGTCTGGCCGAGGTCGATCGGCTGACGTCCAACTTGGTCAGTGGCTCGGACCCGGTGCTGAACAGTGTCGTGGCGATGCTCTGTGCCCATTTTCAAGTGCCTACCGCGCTGGTCAGCATCATCGACCGCAACTATCAAGTGTTCAAGGCGCGGGTAGGCATGGTCGCCGAGCGCACGCCCAGAGAGATGTCGTTCTGCGCCCTTGAACTTGAGCAGGATACTGTGCTGGAAATCTGCGACGCCTTGACCGATGCGCGCACTGTCGATAACCCGCTGGTGCAGGGTGATCCCTACATTCGCTACTACGCTGGCGCACCGCTGGTGATCAAGCCAGGACTCAACCTGGGGCGGCTGTGCATCATCGACCAGGCGGCACGTCCGTCGTTGTCCGAGCGCGACCAGGCGCTGTTGCGCAGCGCGGCGCAGATTGTTGTATCGCGGTTGCAGTCGATCCATGATCAATATTTCTACGACAGTATGACCGGCTTGCCCAACCGGCGCCGTTTCGAAGCCGACTTCGCCGACTGCGCCAGCGTCGCTGGCCAGGTCGCAGTGTTCATCGAGCCTATTTCAGCAGCCGGCATGGACCGCCTGGTGAAGGCACTGGGCATCGAGTTTTTCGCAAGCTTCATGCTGGCCGTGAAAGAGGCCTTGCTGGCAGCCCTGCCGCCGGGGTCGCGCCTGTACCGCCCGAGCACGCTGGGTTTTCTGACCCTGATCGAATGCAATGACGTGGCCTCACCTCCGGCCAGGCTTGACGCTATCGTTGCGGCGCTGAGTGGGCCGTTGCACAGCGGCAATGTGCCGGTGTTCGCCGATGTCGGCATGAGCGTGCTCGAGCCGGATGCAGACACCGATGCATCGCTGGATACCCTGCGTTTGATGGCGAGCATGACCGATGCGGCGCGCCGCAGCGAGCGACGCTGGCTGGTCTATGACCCGCTGGTCGATACCAGCCAGCGCCGCAGTACGGCCTTGCTCATCGCTCTGGAACCGGCGCTGGTAGCTGCCGACCAACTTCGTCTGGTCTATCAGCCAAGGGTTGATCTCAACAACAAACGCTGCGTGGCAGTAGAAGCGCTGTTGCGCTGGAAGCATCCGACCATGGGCGAAATCAGCCCGGCTGAATTCATCCCATTGGCTGAAACCACTGCTTCGATTCGCGGCATCACCCGGTGGGTGATCTGGCATGTCTGTCAGCAAATGCGCAGGTGGCGGGCGGAGGGGCTGCAGATGACCGTGTCGCTGAATATCTCCGCGCTGGATCTCGCCGATGGGCACCTGTTCGAGTACCTGAGCCGTACGCTCGGCGAGTTCGGCGTGGACCCGCGGCGCATCGAGCTTGAGTTTACCGAAAGCGCTCTGGTCACTGACTTCGACCAGGTGCAGCAACAGCTTCAGCGTTTTCGCACACTCGGGGTGGCGATTGGCATCGATGACTTCGGCAGCGGCTACAGCAACTGGGTCTACCTGCGCATCATCCCGGCCACCAGCGTCAAGCTTGATCGCTCGCTGCTGGCCAACCTGCAGCCGGGCAACAACGATTGGCACATCATTCGCGGGCTGGTCAGCCTGCTGCGCGACCTGCGCCTGACGGTGGTGGCCGAAGGTATCGAGACCGACCTACACCACCATTTGTTGAGTGGCTGGGGCTGTGAGCAGGGCCAGGGCTATTTTTACGCGAAGCCGATGCCGCCCGCAGAACTTGAAACCTGGCTGCAGAAGGACTGCTGCGTGCCGATGACCTGACAAGGACGATGTTTAATCTCAGTGCTGAACCTGCAAGATTGTCGACAACCTCCTGCTATTTCGGCCGCGTCGCTAACCACCGAGAACACCATGTTCAACTCAAAGCTAAAAAACCAGCTCCAGCGACTGCAGGACGAAATAGACGCGCTGCAGCGCGCGCAGGCCGCAAGAACTCACGAGATGCTGGAAATAACGGTTGATCGGAACCTGCTGATCACCGCGGTCAATCGCAACTTTGCTCGATGGGTTGGGCGTGAACAGTCGCAATTGCTTGGGCAATCGCTGGCTAGCATCGCGCCCAGCTATGTCAAAGAGTTGCCATGTTTCAAGGATTTTCAGCAGGCCATGAGCACTGGCACCGGGGTCAGCGACGAGTATCGCTATATCACCGCCGACGGCAGGATGGTCTGGATGAGAGCGGCCTGGTGCCCGGTCAAGTCAGCAGCGGGTGCAGTCACCCATATGTCGGCCTACGGCACCGATGTCACCGCGAGCATCGATAAAGCGCGTGAAAACGACGAGTTCATCAAGGCGCTGTACCGCTCGACCGCGGTCATCGAGTTTGAGCTGGACGGTACTATCGTTGCTGCCAACGACAACTTCTTGAGGACGGTGAACTATTCGCTGGCAGAGATCGTGGGCAAACATCACCGTATTTTCTGTGACCCCAACTATGTCAATTCGCCTGCCTATCAGCAGCTATGGCGCAGCCTCAACGAGGGGCAGTTCGTCGCCGAGCGCTTCCTGCGCTTTGACAAGTCAGGGCGCGAGCTCTGGCTGGAAGCATCCTACAACCCGGTGCGCGACACCCGTGGCCAGCTCTACAAGATCGTCAAATTCGCGGTCGATATCAGCGAGCAGGTCAAGCATGAGCAGGAGGTCAGCGCGGCTGCCGGGGTTGCCTATGACGTTTCTCGCAAAACCGATGACTCGGCGAGAAGGGGGGCGGTGGCCGTAAAGGATACCGTCGAGACCATGAACCGTATCGTCTCGCAGGTCTCCACGGCCTCCGCTGGGGTCGAGGCGCTGGGGCAGCAGTCGCAGTTGATCACATCGATTGTTTCCACCATCGGCGGCATTGCCCAGCAGACCAACCTGCTCGCCCTCAACGCGGCTATCGAAGCCGCGCGCGCAGGCGAGCAAGGTCGGGGCTTTACCGTGGTGGCCGATGAGGTGAGGAAGCTGGCCGGCCGCACCAGTGCCGCCACTCAGGAAATCGTAGAAGTGGTGCAGAAGAACAACACCCTTGTAGAGGCCGCAGTGGTCAGCATGGGTGAAAGCACGCATCAGGCTGAAATCGGCTTGGCGCTGGCCAGCCAGGCCGGCCATGTCATCACTGAAATTCAGTCGGGTGCGCAGGAAGTGGTAACAGCGGTCGGCCGATTCTCATCGCAGATTGCCGGTCAGTCACACCCGTGAAAGTGTGACCGGTAGCGCCGGCACGCCATCAGGCAGCCGGCTCGACCTCCAGAAACGCCGCTTCCAGCAGCTGCCGGGTGTAGGGATGCTGCGGCGCATGGAAGATTTCCCGCGCGTCACCTTGTTCCACCACCTGCCCCTGTTTGATCACCATCAGCTGATGACTCAGCGCTTTGACCACCGCTAGGTCATGACTGATGAACAGGTAGGTCAGGTTGTATTTGAGCTGCAACGAACGCAACAGCTCCACTACCTGCCGCTGCACGGTGCGGTCAAGCGCCGAGGTTGGCTCGTCGAGCAGAATCAACGCCGGTTTGAGCACCAGCGCGCGAGCGATGGCGATGCGCTGACGCTGGCCCCCGGAGAACTCATGGGGATAGCGGTGGCGGGTGGCCGGATCGAGGCCTACTTCCTGCAGCGCGGCAATGATCGCCGCCTCTTGCTCCTGGGCGGTGCCGATGCGATGAATGCGCAGGCCTTCGCCGACGATATCGGCGACACTCATGCGCGGGCTGAGGCTGCCGAACGGGTCCTGGAACACCACCTGCATTTCTCGCCGCAGCGGCCGTACCTCCTGCTGGTTCATGCCCTGCAGGTTTTGCCCGTGAAAACGGATGTCGCCCTGGCTCGAGATCAGCCGCAGGATCGCCAGGCCCAAGGTCGATTTGCCCGAGCCGCTTTCGCCAACGATGCCCAGGGTCTGCCCTTGGGGCAGGCTGAAATTGATCCCGTCGACTGCCTTGACGTGGTCTACCGTACGCCGCAGCAGGCCTTTCTTGATCGGGAACCAGACGCGCAGATCATCCACCTCCAGCAGCGGCGCCCCAAGCGGGTTGGCCGCAGGCTGGCCGCTGGGTTCGGCGTTGATCAACATCTGCGTATAGGGATGCTGCGGGGCGGTGAACAGCGTCGTGCACTCGGCCTGCTCGACGATCTTGCCTTGCTGCATCACGCAAACACGGTGGGCGATGCGCCTTACCAGGTTGAGGTCATGGCTGATCAGCAGCAGCGCCATGCCCAGTCGTGCCTGCAGCTCTTTGAGCAGATCAAGAATCTTCAGCTGTACGGTGACGTCGAGCGCAGTGGTCGGTTCATCGGCGATCAGCAGTTCCGGCTCGTTGGCCAGGGCCATGGCAATCATCACCCGCTGGCGCTGGCCGCCGGACAGCTCATGCGGCAGCGCCTTGAGGCGCTTGTGCGGTTCAGGGATGCCGACCAGGTCGAGCAGTTCCAAGGTGCGCGCCGTCGCCTGCTTGCCGGTTAAACCCTTGTGCAGGAGCAGGATCTCGTTGATCTGCTTCTCGATACAGTGCAGCGGGTTGAGCGAGGTCATCGGCTCCTGGAAGATCATTGCGATGCGGTTGCCACGGATGCGCTGCATTGGCTTTTCGCCAAGCTTGAGCATGTCCTTGCCGCCATACTCGATGCTGCCACTGGGGTGGCGCGCAAGTGGGTAGGGCAACAGGCGCAGGATCGAGTGGGCAGTGACCGACTTGCCCGAGCCGCTCTCGCCGACCAGGGCCAGGGTCTCGCCCTTGCGGATGTCGAAACTGATGCCATCGACAACGCGGTTGACCTGGTCACCGCTGAGGAACTCGACCGCAAGATCACGGACTTCGATCAGGTTAGGTTCGCTCATGTCATTTCCTCGGGTCGAAGGCGTCGCGGGCGGATTCGCCGATAAACACCAGCAGGCTGAGCATCACGGCCAGCACGGCGAAGGCACTGATGCCCAGCCATGGTGCCTGCAGGTTGGATTTGCCCTGGGCAACCAGCTCACCCAACGACGGTGAACCGGCGGGCAGGCCAAAGCCGAGGAAGTCCAGCGCGGTCAGGGTACCGATGGCGCCGGTGAGGATGAACGGCATGAAGGTCATGGTCGAGATCATTGCGTTGGGCAGAATGTGCCGATACATGATCGCGCCGTTGCGCATGCCTAGGGCGCGCGCCGCGCGCACATACTCCAGGTTACGCCCACGCAGGAATTCGGCGCGGACTACATCGACCAGGCTCATCCACGAGAACAGCAACATGATCCCCAGCAGCCACCAGAAGTTGGGCTGGACGAAACTGGCCAGAATGATCAGCAGGTACAGCACCGGCAAGCCTGACCAGATCTCCAGGAAGCGCTGGCCGGCAAGGTCGACCCAGCCACCATAAAAGCCCTGCAGAGCCCCGGCAATGACGCCGATGATCGAGCTGAGGATGGTCAGGGTCAGGGCAAACAATACCGAAACGCGGAAGCCGTAGATCACCCGCGCCATGACATCGCGGCCCTGGTCATCGGTGCCCAGCCAGTTGTCCGCCGAGGGCGGCGCGGGCGCCGGTACCTTCAAGTCGTAGTTGATGCTCTGGTAGCTGAACGGGATCGGCGCCCACAGCACAAAGCTGTCTTTCTTCTCCAGAAGATCGCGGATGTAAGGGCTCTTGTAGTTGGCTTCGAGCGGGAATTCACCGCCAAAGGTGGTCTCGGGGTAGCGCTTGAACGCCGGGAAGTACCACTCGCCGTCGTAGCGCACGGCAATCGGTTTGTCGTTGGCGATCAGCTCGGCGCCAAGGCTCAGGCCGAACAGGATCAGGAACAGCCACAGCGACCACCAGCCTCGGCGGTTGGCCTTGAAGCGCTCGAAGCGCCGTCGATTGAGCGGGGACAGGGCCATTGGTCAATTCTCCCGGCTGGCGAAGTCGATGCGCGGATCGACCAGGGTGTAGGTCAGGTCGCCGATCAGTTTCACCACCAGCCCGAGCAGGGTGAAGATGAACAGGGTGCCGAAGACCACCGGGTAATCGCGGTTGATCGCCGCTTCGAAACTCATCAGGCCAAGGCCGTCGAGGGAGAAGATCACCTCGATCAGCAACGAGCCGGTGAAGAAGATGCCGATGAATGCCGAAGGGAAGCCGGCGATCACCAGCAGCATGGCGTTACGGAACACATGCCCGTAGAGCACCCGCTGCCGGCTCAGGCCTTTGGCTTTGGCGGTGACCACATACTGCTTGTTGATCTCATCGAGGAAGCTGTTTTTGGTCAGCAGGGTCATGGTGGCAAAGTTGCCGATCACCAGTGCAGTAATCGGCAGCACCAGGTGCCAGAAGTAATCGAGTATCTTGCCAGTGGTGGACAGCTCGTCGAAGTTGTTCGAGGTCAGCCCGCGTAACGGGAACCAGTCGAAGTAACTGCCGCCGGCGAACAGCACGATCAGCAGAATGGCGAACAGAAACGCCGGGATTGCATAGCCGACCACGATCGCCGAGCTGGTCCAGACATCGAAGTGGCTGCCGTGGCGCACCGCCTTGGCGATCCCCAGCGGGATCGACACCAGGTACATGATCAGCGTGCTCCACAGCCCGAGCGAGATCGACACCGGCATCTTTTCGGCAATCAGGTCGATGACCTTGGCATCACGAAAGAAGCTGTCGCCGAAGTCGAGCTGGGCATAGTTCTTGACCATGATCCACAAGCGCTCCGGGGCGGACTTGTCGAAGCCATACATGTGTTCGATTTCAGCGATCAGCGCCGGGTCCAGGCCCTGTGCGCCGCGGTAGTTGGAGCCGGCCACCGAGACTTCGGCGCCGCCGCCGGCGATGCGGCTGGTCGCGCCGTCAAAGCCTTCGAGTTTGGCGATCATCTGCTCGACCGGGCCGCCGGGCGCGGCCTGGACGATGATGAAGTTGATCACCAGGATGCCGAACAGGGTCGGGATGATCAGCAGCAAGCGCCGCAGGATATAGGCGAGCATGTCAGTTGGCCTCGCTCGGCGTGGTCTCTGGCGCAGGCTGCGTGGTCACGGCCGGTTTCACATCAGGCTTGATCCACCAGGTGTCGATGCCGACATCGTACTTGGGCGAGACCTTGGGGTGGCCGATGTGGTTCCAGTAGGCCACCCGCCAGGTCTTGATGTGCCAGTTGGGGATCACGTAGTAGCCCCACTGCAACACGCGGTCGAGGGCGCGGGCGTGGTTGATCAGGCTCTGACGTGAGTCGGCGTTGATCAGTTGCTCGACCAGTTGGTCAATGGCCGGGTCGCGCAGGCCGATGAAGTTGCGGCTACCGGGGTTGTCGGCGGCGCCCGAAGTCCAGAACTCGCGCTGTTCGTTACCCGGCGAGCTGGACTGGGGGAAGCCGCTGACGATCATGTCGAAGTCGCGCGAACGCAGACGGTTGATGTACTGCGGCACCTCGACCCGGCGCAGGGTCAGCTCGATGCCGAGGTCTGCCAGGTTGCGTTTGAACGGCAATAGCACGCGTTCAAACTCCGTCTGTGCGAGCAGAAACTCGATCACCACCGGCTTGCCCTGGGCATCGACCATCTTGTCGTCGACGATTTTCCAGCCCGCTTCCTGCAGCAGCTTGTAGGCCTGACGTTGCTGCTCGCGGATCATGCCGCTGCCGTCGCTGACCGGGTTCTTGAACACCTCGGTAAAGGCCTGCTCGGGAATCTTGCCGCGCAGCGGCTCGAGGATTTTCAGTTCATCCGGCGTGGCCGGCTGCGTGGCCGCCATGTCGGAGTTCTCGAAGTAACTGCTGGTGCGAGTGTAGGCACCGTTGAACAGCTGCTTGTTGGTCCACTCGTAGTCGAGAAGCAGGCTCAGCGCCTTGCGCACGCGCACGTCCTGGAACATTGGCTTGCGCAGGTTGAAGACAAAGCCCTGCATACCGGTCGGGTTGCCGTTGGGCAGCTCTTCCTTGATCAGGCGGCCTTCGCGTACGGCGGGCACGTTGTAGGCGTTTGCCCAGTTCTTTGCCGCCATCTCCAGGTTGTAGTCGAACTGGCCGGCCTTGAGCGCTTCAAGGGCAACGGTGCTGTCGCGGTAATAGTCAAAGGTCATGACGTCGAAATTGAACATGCCGCGGTTGATCGGCAGGTCCTTGGCCCAATAGTCCTTGACCCGCTCGAAACGCACCGAACGACCGGCCTTGACCTCGGCAACCCGGTAGGGACCGCTGCCCAAAGGAATTTCCAGGTTGCCACGGTTGAATTCGCGGTTTTCGTACCAGTGCTTGGGCAGTACCGGCAGTTGGCCAAGGATCAGCGGCAACTCACGGTTGTTCTTGTGCTTGAACTTGAACAGCACTTTCAGCGGGTCTTCGGCAATGACCTCGGCGACGTCACCGTAGTACACCTTGTACAGCGGGGCGCCTTGGCTGACCAACGTGTTGAAGGTCCAGACCACGTCATCGGCACGAATGGGGTGGCCGTCATGGAAACGTGCTTCCGGGCGCAGGTAGAAGCGCACCCAGCTGTTGTCCGGGGCCTTCTCTATCTTGCCGGCAACCAGGCCGTACTCGGTAAACGGCTCGTCCAGGCTCTGGCGCATCAGCGTGTCGTAGATGCTGCCGACGTTTTCTGCAGCCACGCCTTTGTTGATGAACGGGTTGAGGCTGTCGAAACCGCCAAAGCCGGACTGGCGAAAGGTGCCGCCTTTGGGCGCATCTGGGTTGACGTAGTCGAAGTGTTTGAAGCTGGCCGGATACTTGGGCGGCTCGTCATACAGGGTCAAGGCGTGCTGCGGGGCAGCCAGCACGGGAAGGCTCAGGCAGGTTAGCAGCAGGCTGCCGGCCAGTTGGCGCAGGCGGTGCGGCATCATTTGGCTTTCTCCGAAGTCTTGAGCCACCAGCTGTTCAGGCCCAGGGTGTAGGGCGGCGTGGTGACGAAGGCGAACCGATTGCGGTAGGCCAGGCGATGATTGTCCAGATACCAGTTGGGGATCATGTAGTAATGCCACGACAGCACCCGGTCCAGCGCACGCGCGGCGGCGACCTGGTCATCGCGGGTGCGGGCAGCGAGCAGGGTGTCGAGCAGGTGGTCGACCACCGGATCTTTTACCCCCGCATAGTTCTTGCTGCCATTGGTCGAAGCCTGGCTGGAATGGAAGTACAGCCATTGCTCGAGGCCTGGGCTGAGGGTCTGGTTCAGGGTCATCAGGATCATGTCGAAATCAAACTGGTCCAGCCGTTGTTTGTACTGGGCGCGGTCTACCGTGCGCAAGCGCGCATCGATGCCAATGCTCGCCAGATTTTCGACATAAGGTTGCAGGATCCGTTCTAGATTGGGGTTCACCAGCAACAACTCCATCTGGAACTGCTTGCCCTTGGCGTCCACCAGGCGTTGGCCGTCCAGCTTCCAGCCGGCTTTGCCCAGCAGGGCCAGGGCCTCGCGCAAGGTCTGGCGGCTGACGCCGCTGCCGTCGGTATGGCTGACCTGGTAGGGCTCGGTGTACAGCTTGGCCGGCAGTTCGTCGCGGAACGGCGCCAGCAGCAGCCACTCCTTGCCGGTCGGCAGGCCGCTGGCAGCAAACTCGCTGTTTGGGTAATAACTGGTCGAGCGCCGATAGGCGCTGCTGAACAGGGCGCGGTTGGTCCACTCGAAATCGAGCATCAAACCCAGCGCTTGGCGTACCTGCGGGTCGCTGAACGTGGCGCGGCGGCTGTTCATGAACAGCCCTTGGGTCTGGGTCGGGATGCGGTGCGGGATCTGCGCCTTGATCACCTCGCCACGGCGCACTGCAGGGAAATTGTAGCTGTTGGCCCAGTTCTTCGCCTGATGTTCGATGTAGATGTCGAACTCGCCGGCCTTGAACGCTTCGAAGGCGACCGTGGCGTCGCGGTAGAACTCATATTCGACGCGGTTGTAGTTGTACTTGCCGCGATTGACCGCCAGGTCCTTGCCCCAGTAATCCTTGACCCGCTTGAATACCAGGCGCCGCCCCGGCTGCACCTCGGTGATGCGATAGGGCCCGCTGCCCAGCGGTGGCTCGAAGGTGGTGGCCTTGAAGTCGCGCTTCTGCCAGTAATGCTTGGGCAGTACCGGCATCTCACCCAGACGCAGGATCAACAACGGGTTGCCGGCACGCTTGAACACGAAGCGAATGCGCAACGGCCCGAGAATGTCGACTCGCTGCACTTCCTGCAGGTTGGTGCGGTACAGCGGGTGGCCGTCCTTGAGCAGGGTGCGATAGGAGAACGCCACGTCCGCCGAGGTGATCGGCTTGCCGTCGTGAAAGCGTGCCTCTGGGCGCAGGTTGAACACCACCCAGCTGCGGTCTTCGCTGTACTCGACCGAGCGCGCAATCAGGCCGTAGCTTGAGGTTGGCTCATCGCCGGACGGATCGTACATCCCCGTACCGACCATAAGCGTCTCGTTCAGCTCGCTGACACCATATTGCAGGAAATTTGGCGTTGTGACCGGGCTCGACCCTTTGAAGGTGTAGGGGTTGAGCGTGTCGAACGTGCCAAATGCCATGGCCCGCAAGGTTCCGCCCTTGGGCGCTTGCGGGTTGACCCAATCGAAGTGGGTGAATGTGGCTGGGTATTTGAGCGTGCCGAACTGCGCGTAACCGTGGCTCTCGCTGACGGTGGCGGCGGCGGGGAAGCTCAAGGCCAGGCTGAAGGACAGCAGGAGGGGACGTATCAAATCGGCATCCGATCCAGAAGGCGTTGGGCTTTGGTCGGGCTACAGTAACAGCTTGGCGGGATTGGAAAAAGAGTGATGCGAGAGGGGGCTGCAAGCGGGGCTGGGTGACAGCCCCGGGAGGATCAATGGCCGAGGTAGACGGTCAGGGTCTGGCCTGGTTTGAGGGCATGCCCGCTGCGCGGATTCCAGCGCTTGAGGTGCTGCATTTCGACGTTGAAACGCTTGGCCACCAGGTACAGTGAATCGCCCTTGCGGACCTTGTACTGAGTCGAGCGCTGCTTGGCCGAAGCAACCCGGTTGGCGGCTGCAGAGGGCGCATTGCCACCGCGCATGGCCAGGACCTGGCCGGCCTTGAGGCGATTGCCGGAGATCTTGTTCCAGCGCTGGATATCCTTGACCGAAACCCGGTTGGCCTTGGCGATGCTGCCCAGGTTGTCACCGCGCTTGACTCGGTAGCTGCGCGTGGCCGGTGCGCTGGCTTCGGCGACAGCGGCTTCGAACACGGCCTTGCGTGGTTGCAGGCTGAGCAACTGTTCAGGGTTCAGGTTGGACAGGCTGGCCGAGAGCAACTGCGCCTTGGCAGTCGGCACCAGCAGTTGTTGCGGGCCGTCGACCGTCATGCGCTTCTTGAATGCCGGGTTGAGCTGGATCAGCTCGTCTTCATCGATATCGGCAAAGGCTGCGACCCGCGACAGGTCGAGGCGGTCATTGATGGCGACGGCGGCAAAGTACGGTTCGTTGGCGATCGGGTTGAGGTTGACGCCATACGATTCAGGTGTTGATACCACCTGCGACAGGGCCAGCAGCTTGGGCACGTAGTCGCGTGTTTCCTGCGGCAGCGGCAGGTTCCAGTAATCAGTCGGCAGGCCGAGTTTTTCGTTGCGTTCGATAGCGCGGCTGACGGTGCCTTCACCGGCGTTGTAGGCCGCCAGGGCCAGCAGCCAGTCGCCGTTGAACATGTCGTGCAGACGGCTCAGATAATCCAGTGCAGCGTTGGTCGATGCTGTGACGTCGCGGCGGCCATCGTAGAAGTTGGTCTGGCGCAGATTGAAGTGGCGCCCGGTCGAGGGGATGAACTGCCACATGCCGGCCGCATGGGCTCGGGAATACGCCATCGGGTTGTAGGCGCTCTCGATCGCTGGCAGCAGGGCCAGCTCCAGCGGCATGTCACGTTCTTCGAGGCGCTCGACGATGTAATGCAGGTATAGGCTGCCGCGCTCGCCGGCGGTTTCAACGAAACGCGGGTTGCTGGCGAACCACAGGCGCTGTTGCTCGATGCGCGGATTGACGTCGATGGTGTCCTGCAGCGCGAAGCCCTGGCGCATGCGTTCCCAGACATCCTGGGGCGCCTGCTGCTTGGGCTTGGCCATGATCAACGGGGCCGGCTTGTGCTTGATCCGGGCCTGATAGTTGTGCGCGCGAACGCTTTCGGATTCATCTACCTGACGGGTGCTCTGGCAGCCCACCAAAGTGGCAGCCAGGGCCAGCGCACTGATCTGTGCGAGGCGCGTCAAAGCGACGGATTGCGAGGTTCTGCGGCTACTGGAAGGCATCGGCTGGGGCAGGTATCCGGGTGAAAAAGTTGGGCGATTCTAGGAACCGCTTTTGCCCGGGTCAACCTTTGCCCCTCAATTACGATATATCTTGAGGTTATCAGAAGCCGTCTTTCCAAGACCTCAAGGCAGCAAAAACAGCAGCTTGGCCTTCGTTTGAATGTCCCTTCCATTCGTCTGCTTTTTGTTTAACGGATGTTTCTGCGGTACGCAAAAAAGGGTTGGTGAGGCGTTCCAGGCCAATGCTGGAAGGCAGCGTTATGCGCTCATCTGCGCGCAGTCTGGTCACCTCCTCAAAGCGCGCGAGCACATCTGAATTGCTCGGTTCGACGGCCTTGGCGAAGCGCAGGTTGCTCAGGGTGTATTCATGGGCGCAGTAGACCTCGGTGGCGTCAGGCAGGGCGGCGAGGCGCTCAAGCGAGTTGTGCATCTGCGCAGGCGTGCCCTCGAACAAACGGCCGCAACCGCCGGCAAACAGCGTGTCGCCACTGAACAGCACGGGTGTCGGCGTCTGTGCGGTATAAAAGGCGATGTGGCCAAGAGTGTGCCCGGGCATCGCCAGCACCTCGAAGGTCAGCCCCAACGCGGTGACCTGGGCATTGTCCTCGAGCGCCAGGTCACGGCCTGGGATCTGCTCGCTGGCCGGGCCGCTGACCCGCGCCCCGGTGGCTCGCTTGAGCTCGGCAACGCCGCCGACATGATCGTGGTGATGGTGGGTGATGAGGATATCCTTCAGCTCCCAGCCTGGGTTGGCCGCAAGCCAGTCCAGCACCGGTTGGGCGTCACCAGGATCGACCACCGCACACTGGCGTTTGGCAGTATCCTGTAACAACCAGATGTAGTTATCAGAGAAAGCGGGTAGTGCATCGATCTGTATCATGTGCGGATCCGAATCATCTGCCGTGGGACATAAGGGCATCTTAGCCGCGATGGTGCGGCGGGAGAACCTTGGAGGGAAGACGCAATGACCGACCAAGCCTTTGCCCAGGCCGACCCTGAATGGGTCGAGCTGATCAGCCTGGCCCGCGAATGGTTTCAAGGCCCTGTTGGGCAGTTGATGCTGCGCGAAGAAGAAAAGTTGCTTGAAACTGAACTCGCGCGTTTTTTTGGTGGATATCTGGTGCATTACGGGCCAGGGGCGGAGGCGCCGCCGCATGCCAAGCAGGTGCATCGCAATGTGCGCCTCGGTGCGCCGTTGCCAGGGGTTGAAATCGTCTGCGAAGAACAGGCCTGGCCGCTCGCCGAACATGCGGCGGACGTCGTGGTGCTGCAGCACGGGCTGGACTTCAGCCTGTCGCCTCACGGCCTGCTGCGCCAGGCCGCCAGTGCGGTGCGTCCGGGTGGCCATCTGCTGATCGTCGGTATCAACCCATGGAGCAGTTGGGGCATGCGCCACCTGTTCAGCAAAGGCGCCTTGCGCAAGGCACGTTGCATCCCGCCGTCGCGGGTCGGTGACTGGCTCAACCTGCTCGGCTTTGCGCTGGAGAAACGCCGCTTCGGCTGTTATCGTCCGCCGCTTGCTTCACCGGCCTGGCAGCAGCGCCTTACCGGGTGGGAGCGGGTAGCCGGTGGCTGGCAGATGTCAGGTGGCGGCGTCTACCTGCTGATAGCGCGCAAGATGGTAGTCGGCCTGCGGCCACTGCAACCGGCCCGGCGTGAGCCGATGGGCAAACTGCTGCCGCTGCCCCTGGCCAAGGTCAATCGCGACCCGGCCAACCGCGACCATCATCCGGGTCGATAAATTACAGCGAATTAAGGCAGTACATGAGCGAAGAAAGCATCGAGATGTTTACCGACGGCGCCTGCAAGGGCAATCCGGGCCCTGGCGGCTGGGGCGTGCTGATGGTGTACAAGGGCGTCGAAAAGGAACTCTGGGGTGGCGAGCTGGAGACCACCAACAACCGCATGGAGCTGATGGCGGCCATCGAGGGCCTTAAGGCGCTCAAGCGTGAATGCGAGGTTGTGCTGACCACCGACTCGCAGTACGTCATGAAAGGCATCAACGAGTGGATGGCCAACTGGAAGAAGCGCGGCTGGAAGACCGCGGCCAAGGAACCGGTGAAAAACGCCGACCTGTGGCGCGAGCTAGACGAGCAGGTCAACCGGCACAAGGTCACCTGGAAGTGGGTGCGCGGGCATATCGGCCATCATGGCAACGAACGCGCCGACCAGTTGGCCAACCGGGGCGTCGACGAAGTTCGCGCGCGTCACAAGTAATCCGACGCTGGGGTATACTCCCGGCTCTTTTTTGTCGTAGCAGTTGGAGCCACCGCCCGTGGAGCAGCAGAACACCCGATACGTCGTCCTCGATACCGAAACTACCGGCATGCCGGTTGGCGAGGGTCATCGGATCATCGAAATCGGTTGCGTCGAAGTGCTGGGCCGGCGCCTGACCGGGCGCCATTTCCATGTTTATCTGCAGCCTGACCGCGAGAGTGACGAGGGCGCGATTGGCGTCCACGGCATCACCGACGCATTCCTGATCGGCAAGCCGCGCTTCGCTGAAGTGGCTGACGAGTTCTTCGACTTCATTCAGGGCGCGCAGCTGGTCATCCACAACGCGGCGTTCGACGTTGGCTTCATAAACAACGAATTCGCCCTGCTTGGCCAGCATGATCGCGCCGATATATCCAAACACTGCGGCATCCTCGATACCCTGATGCTGGCGCGTTCGCGCCACCCAGGCCAGCGCAACAGCCTCGACGCCTTGTGCAAACGCTACGGTATCGACAACTCCGGACGTGAGCTGCACGGCGCGTTGCTCGACTCGGAATTGCTGGCGGATGTCTACCTGGCCATGACCGGTGGCCAGACCAGCCTGTCGCTGGCTGGGCATGGTGCTGATGGCGAGGAGGGAAGGGACAGTGACGGCAGTGAGATTCGCCGGATCGTCGGGCGTCAGCCGCAGCCTGTGTTGATGGCCTCTGCTGAAGAGCTGGAGGCGCATGCTCAGCGTCTCGCGGCGGTGGCCAAGTCTGCCGGCGGCCCGGCGCTGTGGCAGAGTCTGAGCGAAGCCTGATCAGGCCTGCATGCGGGCCCTCCGTGGCCTGCTGGTTGCCGCAAGGCTGAATCAGGGAATGCGGATGATCTCGACGCCACTCTGGGTCAGCTCGAAGCGATCTTCACCCAGGTGCCGAACGCGATCGCCAATAGCCAGTCGATAGCTGGTAATCGGTTCACCATGGGCACTGCCGTCGTCCTGAAAGGTCGACTCCTGGAATTCGTGCACGGGGTAGATTCGGCCTTCGGCGTCACGGGCGTGAAATTGGCCGACCAGTACTGCTGCCATTTTGGGGGGAAACCTCTGAAAAATTGGAGAAATGTCTGCAGTCATAGACCAGTGAAACCGCCGGGAAGTTTTCTTGCAATGGGAAAAAAACCTCGGCGGCGAAAAACGGTCATCTATAACTACTAACTCCATCAACCAGCAGAGGTTGTAAAACGCCATGAGCCAGGTGTATTCGGTAGCAGTTGTAGTCGGCAGCTTGCGCAAGGATTCCTACAATCGCAAGGTGGCCAAGGCCCTGGGTGAGCTGGCGTCCTCCAGCCTCAGCTTGAAGATCATCGAGATAGGCGATCTGCCGCTGTACAACGAAGATGTAGAGAGTGCCGGTGCGCCGCAGCCCTGGCAGCGTTTTCGTGACGAGATCAAGCGTAGTGACGCGGTGCTGTTCGTCACACCGGAGTACAACCGCTCGCTGCCCGGTTGCTTGAAGAACGCCATTGACGTTGGCTCGCGGCCTTATGGGCAAAGTGCCTGGGGCGGCAAGCCAACGGCTGTGGTGAGCGTTTCGCCCGGTGCAGTGGGTGGCTTTGGCGCCAACCATGCGGTGCGCCAGTGCCTGGTGTTCCTCGATATGCCATGCATGCAGATGCCCGAGGCATATATCGGCGGGGCGGCGACCCTGTTCGATGATGCCGGCAAGCTCAATGACAAGACTCGGCCGTTCCTGCAGGCATTCATCGACAAGTTTGCAGCCTGGGTGAAGCTCAACCGCGCGGTATAACGCCGCTCCTACGCGGACTGGGGCATTTCGCCTTTGGCCAGGCGCTGGTTGATATCGGCAACGACCTCGGGGAGGTCGTTGATGGTGTCGACCAGGTAGTGCGGTCGCGCGCTTTCAAACAGTGCGTGAATCCGCTGCCGTTCACGCGCAAGTGTGCCCGCATCCAGCGCCTGGTACTCCTCCCAGGTCAGCCCCAAGGCATTCCCTGAGCAGACCAGCGCCACTGTCCACATACCGGCGCGGCGGCCTTCGAGGATACCTGGCACGGTGTCATCAACCTTGACGCAAGCACCGACGTCATCGATGCCCAAGGCAATCACATTGGCCAGCGCCTGCGCCGGCCAAGGGCGGCCATTGGGCGTTTCATCGGTCGCTACCACATGGTCGGCAACATAGCCGTTGCACTTGGCCAACTCGACCACCTTGTCCATGACTACCTTGGGGTAACCCGAGCACGAGCCAATCTTCAGGCCATCTGCACGTAGCCCAGTCAGCGTTTGCAGTGCGCCGGGGATCAATGCCGAGTGCACGGCGATCTTGTCGATTTGCAGTGGCATGAAGCGTTGATAAATGGCCGTCACGTCGTCATCGCTTGGCGTGCGGCCAAATACCTTGCGGTAGCGTTCGGCAATTGCCGGCTGATCGCACAAGGTGCGGATATGGTCCCATTTGCCCATGCCCATCGGCCCGCGGGCCTCTTCAATGGACACTTCGACGTCGAACTCGGCGAACGCCTCGACAAAGATCTGCGTCGGCGCAAAGGAGCCGAAGTCGACCACGGTGCCCGCCCAGTCAAGAATGGCGGCCTGCAGGCGGGTTGGGTTGGTGTAGTTCATGTCACAGAGCCTCGCTCAAGAGTTGACTGCTGGTGTGCACCTGCATTTCCCGCAGCACCTGGGCCACGGCATCGACTGCTGCCTGCATGCCCTGCGCACCGACGGCACCGATGCAGCCGACGCGGAAGGTTTCGACCTGGGTCAGCTTGCCCGGGTAGAGGATGAAGCCTTTGGCCTTGACCCGTTCGTAGAAGTCCTGAAACCGGTAGCGTGGATCATCCGGTGCATGGAAGGTGACGATGATCGGCGCCTGAATGGCAGCCGGGAGGAAGCTGAGCAGGCCGATCGCCGCCATACCGTCGAGCAACGTCCGGCAGTTGTCGGCGTAGCGCTGGTGTCTGGCCTGCAGGCCGCCTTCTTCGGTGTATTGCTTGAGTGCCTCGTGCAGAGCGGCGACCACGTGGGTAGGCGGGGTAAAACGCCACTGGCCGGTCTTGGCCATGTAGGCATGCTGGTCGTACAGGTCCATGGCCAGCGATTGGCAGTTACCCTCGGCGGCTGCCAAGGCGGTTTTTTCCGCGAACACGAAGCCCATCCCGGGGACGCCCTCAAGGCATTTGCCGGAAGCGGCGATCAGCGCTTCGAACGGCACTTCTCGAGCGTCGATCGGCAATGCGCCAAACGAGCTCATCGCATCGATGATCAGGTGTTTGCCATGGCTATGCACTACATCGGCGATGGCTTTGAGCGGGTTGAGGATGCCGGTGCTGGTCTCGCAGTGGATCAGCGCCACGTGGGTAAGTTCGGCATCTGCTGCCAGCAGCCGTTCGACATCGGCGGCGGTAGTGGGCTGGTCCTCGGCGGTTTCGAAGGTGCTGTAACGACGGCCAAGCACTTTGCAGATTTTGGCCAGGCGCTGACCGTAGGCGCCGTTGATCAGCACCAGCACCTTGCCGTCGCGCGGTACCAGTGTGCCGATGGCCGCTTCTACGGCGAAGGTGCCGCTGCCTTGCAACGGTACGCAGTGATGGCTGGCGCTGGCATCGAGAATGGCTAACAACTGTTCGCAGACGCTGGCGGTAAGTTGGTTGAAATCACGGTCCCAGGAACCCCAGTCCACCAGCATCGCTTGGCGGGTGCGCAGAGAGGTAGTGAGGGGGCCTGGGGTCAGCAGAATCGGGGCATTGCTCATTGCGTGAATCCTCGCAAGCGGTGGGCTGAGACTGCGAGGTCAAGGTTGCAATTGGGCGTGCTATCAATCAAATTGTTTGTTGTTATGCCAGCCATAAGTCAGGCCGATAGCTATGAACCTGTTCCAGTTACGTGCGTTTGATGCTGTTGCCCGTGAAGGCAGCTTTACCCGCGCCGCAGCACGTCTGTTCATCAGCCAGCCGGCGGTCACCGGGCACGTCAAGGCGCTGGAGGAGCACTACCAGATCACCTTGCTGCGGCGTACCGCCCGACGGGTGGAACTGACTGAAGAAGGCACGCGGCTGGCGGCCATTACCCGCGCGATGTTCGGCCTGGCCGAAGAGGCGCAGACTATGCTTGAGGCCAACCGCCAGTTGTTGACCGGGCGCCTGGAGGTGGCCGCCGATGGGCCGCACCGGGTCATGCCAATGCTTGCCCAGTTACGCGCTCGTTATCCCGGTATCACCGTCAACCTGCGCTTGGGCAACGCTCAGGAAACGTTGGCGGCGCTACTTAGCGAACATGCCGATGTCGCAGTGCTTACCGAAGTTGAGCCGCGCAAGGGGCTCTATCTGCGTAGCCTTGGCCAGTCGCAACTATGCGCATTGCTGCCGGTTGCGCACCGATGGGCGGCAGCTGCAGCTGCGCAGGCGCTGCCGCTGGAGGCTCTGGACAAACAGATCATGGTGTTGCGCGAGCCTACTTCAATTACCCGCCGCACGTTTGACCGCGCCTGCGCTCAGGCGGGGCTGCAGCCGCGGGTGCTGCTTGAGCTGGACAGCCGCGAGGCGGTAACCGAGGCAGTGGCGGCGCAACTGGGTATTGGCATCGTCTCGTCGATGGAAGTCGCGCATGATCCGCGGGTGGTGGCTCGGCCGCTGGCCGGCGACGGGTTGCTCAATCAACACATGCTGGGTTGCCTCGAGCGGCGTCGTGAGTTGCGCTTGATCCAGGCCTTTATCGAACTTGCCGTGGCCCCCTGAGAGACCGGCAGGGTCAGTCAGTTACAGCTCAGAGTGGCAATCGACGGTTTTTTTCTACTGCCGGTCTAAGACGCCAGCAGCCTGTTACGGACAGACAATGAGCGAGAAAGACACTATTTCCATGCAGCTGGTGCGCGAAGCGTTGCTGCAGACCAGCACAGACAAGATCGCCGACCATGCGTTGCTGGCGCGCGCGGGCATCGATGCCAAGCAATTGGGGCAAGCCGAGGCGCGGGTGCCTGCTCAGGCCTATGCACGTCTGTGGCGGCTGTTGGCACGTCGTTGCAATGATGAGTTTTTCGCGATGGATGCGCGTGGGCTGCGCCGTGGCAGTCTCGCTTTTGTCTGCCGGGCGAGCATGTTGCAGCCCACTGTCGGAGCGGGCCTGCACACCGTTCTGGATTTTCTTGCACTGATGCTTGAAGACTTGCGGCCGGCATTGGCTGGCGAGCACGGGTTGGCGGAGATCGTGATCCAGGAGCCGCTGCAGGCGCCTCGTCGCGCTTTTACCTATTTCACCTTGTGGATGATAGTGCATGGCGTAGCGTGCTGGCTGGCCGGGCGCCGTATCCCGATCCTGACCATAGACTTGCGTTGCAGCGAACCGCCGTTCTGCGACGACTACCGCGTCATGTTCTCGCAGAGCCTGCACTTCGACCGACCGCGCACACGTATGGTGATTTCCAGTGAGTGCCTGCAATGGCCGGTCAAGCGCAGCGCGGATGACCTGCAACGTTTTCTTGGTGAGGCGCCCGGCAATATTCTGGTCAGGTATCGCGATCCGGACAGCCTGGCGCGGCGCATCCGCAGTGACCTGTTGCGGCTGCCGCCAGCTGACTGGCTGGATGCCGACAGCCTGGCGCGGCAACTGCATCTGTCCGCTTCGACCTTGCGTCGGCGTCTGGCGGAAGAAGGACAGACATACCAAGGCTTGAAGGACAGTGCGCGGCGCGAGCTGGCAACAGCCTGGCTGACCGATCCGGGCGTCGCGCTGGATGAAGTCGCCGAACGCTTGGGCTTTGCTGATTCCAGCTCTTTTTATAAAGCGTTTCGCAAATGGTTTGGCTGCAATCCGGGACATTACCGGACGCTGATCCTAGGCCGCCACCCCAGTCCCTGATTTCCCCTGCAATTTCGAGGCGCCACGCCCCAGGGTTGCTGGATTCCGACTTCAGGATCCAGTCCCAGGCCGCATGCCATCCTCCCTGCAAAAATCGAACAAGGGACTGATCAGTTCATCGGGACTATCCTTCCGGACTGGCTGAGGCGGGCTTCCTACGAGGGCACTGGTCTGGTCTATCCGGGCGTGCAGGCCACTGGGGCAGGCGTGCAGGTTGTGAGCAGAGACCACGCACGTATCGTCGAGGTTTGCCGTCAGGTAGATGTAGGCAAAGGCTACCAGACTCATCTGGATGAGGTACTGGAGGCACGCGAAGTTGACGGGTCTTGACCTGGGCGCATTGAAAAGGCATGAAGCGTGAGCCCGATAACGCTTCCCGCTGCCTACACAGCATAGCTGGCGTCACCTTGGAGGCCCTCTTATTCAAGGATCGCCAACCATGCCCCTGACACCGCCCACCCCAGCTGACGTCGCTGAACTGCGCATGGCCAATGCCACCGATGAGTTTATTGGTGACATCCTCCCGGTATGGCTCAAGCAGGCCTCTGCCGGCCAGATCAATCGGTTACGTGACCGTTTCAACCGGTATCGGCAAAGCCAGCAGCGATTGCGCGCGGCAACCCTGGACTTGATTCCGTTGCACGCTTTCGCGCAAGACCAGTTCAGCGCTTTATTGGCCGACAGGCTGCCTGCCGGGACCAAGCTGGAGGAGCTGCAATGGCTGGAGGTCCGCCGTAAATTCGGCCGTGTACCAGGCGCGCTCTGGCCATTCTATGTCCCTGATGTGGTTCGCGCACCGGGTCTTTTGCGTTTGATGCAGAACTTCCTTACCGAAGACAGCCTGCTGCAGGGCAGCGGCCTGGCTGCTGTGGGCAGTGAAGCAGTGCTTTCGGGTGATCCAGTGTCACTGGCAGCGGCCTGTCGCACGTTGGATGTGGGCGCTCAGTATCAGCGCCAGTTAGCCAAGGTGTTCAGTGCTTCGACCTGCGACATGTTGGTGGCGGACAAGCGCGCAGGGTTGGCGTTGGCAGCGGAAATCGCTGCGCTGAAGGGCGATGTCAGCGCTGCTGAGCAGATCGCCCTGGAGGAGGTTGCCCGCGGCCATTACGATGCCAATCAGCAGGGGTTGCGCGGTTTCCCCGGGTTGTTGAGCATTCTTGGTTGCACCACAAGCGATGCCGTGGTCATCCAGATGCGCGATAGCTTGGGTGAGGATCAGGGCCTCGTGCTCTATCTTCCCAGTGATCCGGGGCGGGCTCTACAGCGCTTCGAGGACTGGCACGCACTGGCCAGGGAACTGGTCAGTCAGTTGCGCGCGCCGGCCGATCGACAGCGGCTCAGTCAGCTGATTTCGCTCAGCGAGCGACCTGCATTTCTCACCACGCTTGCCAAGCGGCTCGACGACTCGGTGCCTGACCTGACGTTGGAGCGCATCACTCCCCAGCGCAATGTGTTCATCGAACTGGTCGATCTGCAGGTGCAGCGCGTGCACGAGGACGCGCGGCTGCTGTTGGTACCCACTGCAGAAGCAGACCGCGCGGCGCGCGCGCAGCGTCTGCAGAGCTGGCAAGCGGCAGGTCTGGGGCTGGTCAACCTGGCAGGATTGTTCATTCCGGGAGTTGGCGCATTACTGTTGGGACTGTTGGTGGTGCAAACCTTGTCCGAAGTCTATGAGGGGGCGGTCGACTGGCTGCATGGCCACCAGCATGAAGCGCTGGATCACATGCTGGGCGTGGCCGAAACCCTGGCGGTAACTGCGGCGATTGCCGGCGGGGCCGCCGTGGTGGCACGCGGGTTTACTCGCAGCGCTTATGTTGGCGCGCTGGAGCCGGTGCGTCTTGGCAACGGAGATATGCGCTTGTGGTGTGCGGATTTGACCAAGTACCGAACGCAGCCGGATGACAGCGGACTCCAGGCCGACGGCCTGTATGGCAACGCAGAACGCCGCTGGATGAGGCACGAGGGGCATTACTACGAGGTGCACCGAGCGACCCCCGAGGGGCCGTGGCGCCTGCGTCATCCACAGCGTGAGGGCGCATATGGCCCGGTGGTCGAGTTCAACGGCGAACGTGGCTGGCGGTTGCGTCTGGAGCGTCCGCTCGAGTGGGACGACAACGCCCTCATGCTTGAGCGGTTGTGGCCGCTGGATCCGCCTGTGGATGGCGTCCAGGCAGCGCGGATCATGCAGGTTGCCAGAGTCGACCAGGATGAGCTGCGTGGCTTGCTGGTGGCCAATCGACCCTTGCCGGTAAACCTGCGTGAAACCCTGCGCCGCTTCGATGCGGATGCTCGCACCCAGCGCTTCTTTGCCAGCCTGGAGGGAGCCACCAGGGTCACAAGCGATGCGCAGGTCCAGGCCTGGTGTTTGGCCCAGCCCGGCTTGGTGGGGCTCGACGCCGACGCCATGCGCGAGGCCTTGCTCAGCCAGCAGGCAACACTGCGTCAACGCCTGTTCGAGCACCTCAGCAGGGTCGAGCTGCCCACCAACGACGGCTTGCTCGATAGGGTACGGCGGGACTTTCCGGGTCTGCCCGGCGCCTATGCACTCACTGCTGTGCAAGACGCCAGCCAGACGCAACGGGAAATCGCGATTCGTGAGGACCGGCTGCCGTTGCAGATCGCCACGCGGGCCCGCGCCTTGCTCGCTCTGGCGCGGATCAACCGGGCCGTAGAGGGGTTGTATCTGGCCAATGGGGTGGTCAGCTACAGTGGGGAGCTGGCCATCGCCCTGCTGCGGCGCACACCTAACTGGCCAGTTGCGGTCAATCTGGAACTGCGCGAGGGAAGCGAGAATGGCCGCCTGCTGGCGATCCTTGACCCACAAGGCGAACCGGCAGCCAGGACGGTGCTGGTGGTGCGCAATGGCCGGGTGCGTCTTTATGACAGCCAAGGGCTGGAACGTGAAGAAGAAGTCAGTGAACCTGCAGGCTTCTTCGAAGCAATAAGCGCATTGCTCTCGGCCGCACAGCTTGAGCGCTTGCCCGATCCGCAGGCACAACCCACCGAGCGCCTGCGCGCTGCGGCGACTTCACACTTGCCCGCCAGTAACAGCGCCCTGCGCGGCCTGCTTGGCTGGCCGGCCCAGGCGCGGTGGTTCAACCCCGGGCGACGCCTGGCAGATGGGCGTGTCGGCCACCTGCTGAGCGGCCGTGGCCAGGGTCTGCTGCAATCCCCCTCTCAGGTCCTGCGGGCACGCGTGCGGGCGCTGCATCCAGGATTCACGGATGCTGAAATCTCCGAGTACCTGCAGATGCTGCTGCAGTCACCCGTGTCGCCGATGATGCTGCTGCTGCAACAGGAGGAGGCCTATGCGGCACTCGATTCCAGTCTCAACCAGTGGCAAAGCGCCGAACTTGACGAGTCAAGAAGTCGTCTGCGTGGGCAATTTGGCGACAGCCTGCGCCGGGCCTGGCGGCTGGAGGGTGACGGCATGGAGGTGCGCGACGATGCTCAAGCGAACATGCGTCTGGATTTGAGCGGCTTCCCTATCCGCACGCTGCCGGCGTTTCCGGCGGCTGTAGAGTTCAGTCATGTCGCCGAGCTGATAATGACCGATCTACAGGTCGACACAGTGCCGGTGAATTTTCTGCGGGCGTTTCCGCGGCTGCGTAGCCTTGGTTTCAACAGTAATCAGTTGCTGAGTCTGCCACGCGGGTTGGCTCATCTGGTCGATCTGGAAGTGCTGCGTCTTGCCCACAACCGCATTCGTCTGACAGCCGACGACCTGACTGTAATCAGCAGCCTCCCGCGCCTTGCCCACTTGGACCTCAGCTACAACCCTATCGGTTTCCTGCAGTTGCATTTCAATCATATGTCCCATTTGCGCGAACTGCGGCTGCGTCATTGCCGGCTTGGCGTGTGGCCGTTCGGGCTGGAGATGTGTGGTTCCCTTGAACATGTCGACCTGCGCGACAATCAAGTGCTGGCATTGCCCGACGATATCATGATGACGCCGTTGTCCTATCGGCGTGCGTTTCTGCTTGACCGCAACCCCATCCCAAGCGATGAGGTCGTGCGTTTATACAGCGTTCAGGATTATCAGCGCCGGCATGCGATTGCCGAGCCCGAGCAGGAGTTGGCTGAGCCGCAGAGCAGCGGCAGCGCCGCCTGGATCTCGAGCGTGGCAGCAGAGGATCGCGCGGCGCGCCTGGCCCAGTGGAACACCCTGGCCGCCATGCCAGACAGCTCACGTTTGTTCGAGTTGCTGGAACAACTGCGATCGACGTCCGACTTCGCAAACCATCATCAGTACCTCGCAGAACAGGTCTGGACGGTAGTGGCTGCGTTGGAGGGCGACGCTCAACTGCGCGAAACAATCTTCGCCCACATGCAGGACAGTCAGACCTGCGCCGACGGCATCGCCGAGCGTTTCAGCGATGTGCAATTGCAGATTCTGATTGGTCAGGCAAATCGCGATGGGGCGTTGCATGAGCGTGGCAGCCGCCTGATCGATCTGAGTCGGCGATTGTTTCGCCTGGAGCGGTTGGATCGTTTTGCGCGTGCCGACATTGCCGAGCGAATCAGATCGCAGCGCGGTGTGGACGAGATTGAGGTGCTGCTTTACTACCGCGTTGAACTGGCTGCCGATCTGGATCTGCCCCTGCAACCGCGCAGCATGCAGTACGCCAGGACAGCTGCGGTCGGTCCGGATCAGCTCGCCGCTGCCTTGAGCGTAGTGCGTGCGGCACAAACCCAGGAAGCGCTTGCCCTCAGCCTGAGTCAGCGGGACTTCTGGCAAGCCTACCTGCGGGAGCGCCATGAAACCACGTTCGATGCGCTCATCGCCGAATATGCAGCGCAAGGCGAGCAACTGGATCAGGAACGTGAGCAACTGACAAGCCAGGACTACACCCAGCGCTGGCAGGATTTGCTTGATGGCCGTGAAGCTGCACTGCAGGCCTTGAGCCTTGAACTGACCCGTGAAGCGCTGGAGCAGGATGCGACGCGCCTGAGCAGTACCTCGCCGGCTCAGGAGTGACCGTTCAGACCAGTCAACCGAGTTGACGCTTTTGGCCATTGCCGGCTGGGGATAGCGGCGCGAACATCGTCGGACCGCACATCAACAATAACCAAGCAGTCCGACGATGCGCATTGCCTGCCCGGTCCATACCGGGCTTCTTGCGGTCGAACCAGCAAGGAACCTACCCATGCATGTACAAGGCAAAAATTTCATTGTTACCGGTGCAGCCTCCGGGCTCGGCGCTGCCACCGCGCAGTCGCTGGTCCAGGCTGGCGCTCGAGTAATGCTGGTCGACCTCAATGCCGAGGCGGTTTCGGCCAAGGCCAGTGAGCTCGGCGACAATGCCCGCTTCACGGTTGCTGATATCTGTGATGAGCAGGCCGCCCAGGCTGCAGTCGCTGCGGCAGTCGCTGCCTTTGGCAGCCTGCACGGGCTGATCAACTGCGCCGGTATCGTCGGCGCTGAAAAAATCCTCGGCAAGCAAGGGCCGCATGGCCTGGCGAGTTTTGCTAAGGTCATCAACGTCAATCTGCTCGGCAGCTTCAATATGCTGCGCCTGGCCGCTGCGGCTATTGCCGATACCGCGGCGGATGCAGATGGCGAGCGCGGTGTGATCATCAATACCGCGTCGGTGGCTGCCTATGATGGGCAAATCGGCCAGGCCGCCTACGCCGCATCCAAGGGGGCGGTTGCCAGCCTGACGCTGCCGGCAGCACGCGAACTGGCACGTTTTGGTATCCGCGTGATGACCATTGCCCCAGGCATCTTTGAAACGCCGATGATGGCCGGCATGACTCAGGAGGTGCGCGACTCGCTGGCCGCCGGCGTGCCGTTCCCACCGCGCCTCGGTCGCCCCCAAGAGTACGCCGCGTTGGCCCTGCACATCATTGAAAACAGCATGCTCAACGGTGAGGTGATCCGCCTCGACGGCGCCCTGCGCATGGCTGCCCGCTAAGGAGAAGCACAGATGACCCTCGCCAACGATCCAATTGTCATTGTGAGTGCCGTGCGCACGCCCATGGGCGGCTTGCAGGGCGATCTGAAGAGCCTGACTGCACCGCAACTGGGCGCCGCGGCAATTCGTGCCGCCGTCGAGCGAGCCGGTGTCGAGCCGGCCAGTGTCGACCAGTTGTTGTTTGGTTGCGTACTGCCAGCCGGCCTGGGTCAGGCCCCGGCGCGTCAGGCCGCCTTGGGTGCAGGGCTGGATAAAAGTACCACCTGCACCACGCTGAACAAGATGTGTGGCTCAGGGATGCAGGCCACCATCATGGCCCACGATCTGCTGCTGGCCGGCAGCGCCGATGTGGTGGTGGCTGGCGGCATGGAAAGCATGAGCAATGCACCGTACCTGCTGGACAAGGCCCGCAGTGGCTACCGCATGGGCCATGGTCGGATGCTCGACCACATGTTCCTCGACGGCCTCGAAGATGCCTACGACAAAGGCCGCCTGATGGGCACCTTCGCCGAAGACTGTGCCCAGGCCGGTGGCTTTAGCCGCGAGGCCCAGGATGCCTTCGCCATCGCCTCGCTGACCCGCGCGCAAACAGCGATCAAAGAGGGCCGTTTCGCTGCTGAAATCGTTGCCGTTGAAGTGACCGAAGGCAAGCAGACGCGGCTGATCAGCGACGACGAACAGCCGCCCAAGGCGCGTCTGGACAAGATCCCGCAGTTGCGCCCGGCATTTCGCGAGGGCGGCAGCGTGACCGCAGCCAACTCAAGCTCGATCTCCGATGGCGCGGCGGCACTGGTGCTGATGCGTCGCTCGCAGGCAGAGCAACGCGGCCTCACCCCGCTGGCGCTAATCCACGGCCATGCAGCGTTCGCCGATGCACCGGCACTGTTCCCCACTGCCCCCATCGGTGCCATCGACAAGTTGCTCAAGCGCACCGGCTGGAGCTTGGCCGAAGTGGATCTGTTCGAGATCAACGAGGCCTTCGCCGTGGTCACTCTGGCAGCCATGCAGCAACTCGATCTGCCCCATGACAAGGTCAATGTCCACGGCGGCGCCTGCGCGCTCGGCCACCCGATCGGTGCCTCTGGCGCGCGGATTCTGGTGACCCTGCTATCGGCTCTGCGCCAGAACAACCTGCGCCGTGGTGTGGCGGCGATCTGCATTGGCGGTGGCGAAGCGACTGCGATGGCCGTTGAATGTCTGTACTGAGGTGAACCATGCTGGTAACTGACGAGCAACAACAAATTGCCGATGCGGTACGAGATTTCGCCCAGGAGCGGCTCAAACCGTTTGCCGAACAGTGGGACAAGGAGCACCGCTTCCCCCGTGAGGCGATTGCCGAGATGGCCGAGCTTGGTCTGTTCGGCATGCTGGTGCCCGAGCAATGGGGCGGCAGCGATACCGGCTACGTCGCCTACGCCATGGCGCTGGAAGAAATCGCCGCCGGCGATGGCGCCTGCTCGACGATCATGAGCGTGCACAACTCGGTGGGCTGCGTGCCAATCCTGAAGTTCGGCAGCGAGCAACAGAAGCAGCAGTTTTTGCAACCGCTGGCCAGCGGCGCCATGCTGGGCGCTTTTGCCCTGACCGAACCGCAGGCCGGCTCTGACGCCAGTAGCCTGAAAACCAGGGCACGGCTGGATGGCGACCACTATGTACTCAACGGCAGCAAGCAGTTCATTACCTCCGGCCAGAATGCCGGGGTGGTGATCGTGTTTGCTGTCACCGACCCGGCTGCCGGCAAGCGTGGTATCAGTGCGTTCATCGTGCCTACCGATGCGCCTGGATACCAGGTTACTCGGGTCGAGGAAAAGCTTGGTCAGCATGCCTCCGACACTTGCCAGATCGTCTTCGACGATGTGCGCATACCGCTGGCCAATCGTCTGGGCGAGGAGGGTCAGGGCTACAAGATTGCCCTGGCCAACCTCGAAGGCGGGCGCATCGGTATTGCCTCGCAAGCGGTCGGCATGGCTCGCGCGGCTTTCGAGGTAGCGCGTGACTACGCCCGCGAGCGGCAAAGCTTCGGCAAGCCACTGATCGAGCACCAGGCCGTGGCGTTTCGCCTGGCCGACATGGCCACCCGCGTCGCCGTCGCCCGGCAGATGGTGCTGCACGCCGCAGCGTTGCGCGACGCCGGCCGGCCGGCGTTGCAGGAGGCGTCGATGGCCAAGCTGTTCGCCTCGGAAATGGCCGAAAAGGTCTGCTCGGATGCCTTGCAGACGCTCGGCGGTTATGGCTATCTGAGCGACTTCCCGCTGGAGCGGATCTACCGCGACGTGCGTGTCTGCCAGATTTACGAAGGCACCAGCGACATTCAGCGCATGGTCATTGCGCGCAACCTTTGAAGGAGCAACCTGCATGGCATTCGAAACCATACTGCTGGACATCCACGGCAAGGTCGGCCTGATCACCCTTAACCGGCCGCAGGCGCTGAACGCCCTTAACGCGCAGATCATCGCCGAGATCAACCAGGCGCTGGACCAGTTGGAGCAAGACCCACAGATCGGCTGCGTGGTCCTCACCGGTTCAGCCAAGGCCTTTGCTGCCGGTGCCGACATCAAGGAAATGGCCGAGCTCAGCTACCCGCAGATCTACCTTGACGATCTGTTCAGCGAGTCCGATCGGATCGCCAACCGGCGCAAGCCGATCATCGCCGCGGTGTCTGGTTTTGCCCTGGGCGGTGGCTGTGAGCTGGCGATGATGTGCGACTTCATTCTCGCCGCCGACAACGCCAAGTTCGGTCAGCCAGAAGTCAACCTCGGCGTGTTGCCGGGCATGGGTGGCACCCAACGCCTGACCCGCGCCGTGGGCAAGGCCAAAGCCATGGAACTGTGTCTGAGCGGTCGCTTGATGGGCGCCGAGGAAGCCGAACGCGCAGGGCTGGTGGCACGCGTCATCCCTCAGGCCGAGTTGCTTGAAGAAGCCTTGAAGGTGGCGGCAAGCATCGCCGCCAAGTCGATCCCGATCAGCATGATGGTCAAGGAGAGCGTCAACCGTGCCTTTGAAGTCACCCTCAGCGAAGGTGTGCGCTTCGAGCGTCGGGTGTTCCATGCAGCCTTTGCGACTCACGACCAGAAAGAAGGCATGGCGGCGTTTATCGGCAAGCGCGAGGCGCAGTTCAAGGACGCCTGAAAACGGCGCGCGGTCGCAGGCACGGCGCATGCCTGCAACCGCTCCCACTCAGTACCAAGGATCCGCCGCCGACCTGCGACCAAGGAAGCACAGCGTTTCGCCCTTCGCATCATTCAAGCAGGCCTTCGCACTGCCTAGTATCGGCTCATTGCCTGTCGCGCCGACGGGCCATGGACAGTCGAGGCTTTCATGATTTACGCCGCTCCCGGCACCGCCGGAGCCTTGGTGCAGTTCAAGCTGCGCTACGGCAACTACATCAACGGTCAGTTCGTGCCGCCGATCAAGGGCGAGTACTTCACCAACACCTCGCCAGTCAATGGCCAGCCGATTGCCGAATTCCCGCGCTCAGGCGCCGAGGACATCGACGCTGCACTGGATGCAGCGCACGCAGTGGCCGAGTCCTGGGGGCATACGTCGGTACAGGACCGTGCGTTGATTCTGCTGAAGATCGCCGACCGCATCGAAGCGCACCTCGAACAGCTGGCGATCACCGAGAGCTGGGACAACGGCAAGCCAATCCGCGAAACGCTCAACGCCGATGTGCCGTTGGCCGCCGACCATTTCCGCTACTTCGCCGGGTGCATCCGAGCTCAGGAAGGCGGCGCGGCCGAGATCAACCAGAACACCGTGGCCTACCACCTGCATGAGCCGTTGGGGGTGGTCGGGCAGATCATTCCGTGGAACTTCCCGCTGCTGATGGCCGCCTGGAAACTCGCCCCGGCGCTGGCTGCCGGTAACTGCGTAATCCTCAAGCCTGCCGAGCAGACGCCTCAATCGATCACTTTGCTTGCAGAGCTGGTAGGCGATCTGCTGCCCGCCGGTGTGCTCAATATCGTCCACGGCTATGGCCGCGAAGCGGGCGAGGCGCTGGCCACCAGCAAACGCATCGCCAAGATCGCCTTTACCGGTTCCACCCCGGTGGGCTCGCACATCATGAAGTGCGCTGCCGAGAACATCATTCCGTCCACTGTGGAACTGGGTGGCAAGTCGCCGAACATCTTCTTCGAAGATATTCTCCAGGCCGAACCGGCCTTTATCGAAAAAGCCGCCGAAGGGCTGGTGCTGGCGTTCTTCAACCAGGGCGAAGTGTGCACCTGCCCATCGCGGGCGCTGGTGCAGGAATCGATCTATCCGCAGTTCATGCAGGTAGTGCTGGAGAAGATCCGCAAGATCAAGCGTGGCAACCCGCTCGACACCGAGACCATGGTCGGCGCGCAGGCTTCGCAGCAACAGTTTGACCGGATTCTTACCTACCTCGAAGTTGCCGAGCAGGAAGGCGCCGAGCTGCTCACCGGCGGTCAGGTCGAGCGGCTTGAAGGTGAGCTCGCTGGCGGTTACTACCTGCAGCCGACCCTGCTCAAGGGCCACAACGGCATGCGCGTGTTCCAGGAGGAAATCTTCGGCCCGGTAGTCAGCGTGACCACCTTCAAGGATGAGGCCGAGGCGCTGGCAATTGCCAACGATACCGAGTTCGGCCTGGGCGCCGGGGTCTGGACGCGTGATATCAACCGCGCCTATCGCATGGGCCGCGGGATCAAGGCTGGGCGAGTCTGGACCAACTGCTACCACCTGTATCCAGCGCATGCGGCGTTCGGTGGCTACAAGAAGTCTGGCGTGGGCCGCGAAACGCACAAGATGATGCTCGACCACTATCAGCAGACCAAGAACCTGCTGGTCAGCTACGACATCAACCCGCTCGGGTTCTTCTGAGCCTGCGGTAACAACTGGTTCTAAAGTAGCAATGGCATTACACCGGAAACGGTGTATCAATAGACGCACCGCAATCCTGTGGTGCCAGAAGAGTATGAACCCATGTGGAAAAAGCCCGCGTTCACTGATCTGCGTATTGGTTTTGAAGTCACGATGTATTTCGCCAACCGCTGAATCTTCTGGGGCCGCTACGCGGCCCTTTCCGCGATAGCAGGCCGCTGCGAGGGCGCGCCGATCCGATTGCAAACCCTTCAGGATGCTTTAGGCTGAGCTTCACCTTCAAAAAGAACAATAGGCGTTGCATGAGCGCGAATCCGAGCCAGTTGCGCAAGTTCGTTTCCCCGGAAATCATTTTTGGTGCCGGCTGCAGACATCACGTTGCCAACTATGCGCGGACCTTCGGCGCGCGCAAGGTACTGCTGGTCAGTGACCCCGGCGTGCTGGCTGCCGGCTGGGTCGCCGACGTCGAGGCCAGTCTTCAGGGGCAGGGTATCGACTACTGCCTGCTTACCGATGTCTCGCCCAATCCTCGCGTTGAAGAGGTCATGGCCGGCGCCGAGCGCTACCGCAGCGAACAGTGCGACGTGATCGTCGCCGTCGGTGGCGGCAGCCCTATGGACTGCGCCAAGGGCATCGGCATCGTCGTCGCCCATGGCCGGCATATCCTCGAATTCGAAGGGGTCGACACCATTCGCGTGCCGAGCCCGCCGCTTATTTTGATCCCTACAACAGCAGGCACCTCAGCGGATGTGTCGCAGTTCGTGATCATTTCCAACCAGCAGCAACGGATGAAGTTTTCCATCGTCAGCAAGGCCGTGGTGCCAGACGTGTCGTTGATCGATCCGGAAACAACCCTGAGCATGGACCCGTTTTTATCCGCTTGCACCGGCATTGACGCCCTGGTGCATGCCATCGAGGCGTTCGTGTCGACCGGCCATGGCCCGCTGACCGACCCACATGCCTTGGAGGCGATGCGCCTGATCAACGGCAATCTGGTACAGATGATCGCCAGCCCCAACGATATTGTCCTGCGCGAAAAGGTCATGCTCGGCAGCATGCAGGCGGGGCTGGCGTTTTCCAATGCCATTCTTGGCGCCGTGCACGCCATGTCGCACAGCCTTGGCGGGTTTCTCGACCTGCCCCATGGGTTATGCAATGCGGTGCTGGTCGAGCATGTGGTGGCGTTCAATTACAGTGCGGCGCCAGAGCGCTTCAAAATGATTGCGCAGACGCTGGGGATTGATTGTCGTGGGCTCAATCATGAACAGGTGCGCAAGCGTCTGGTCGATCACCTGATCGCGTTGAAGCATGCGGTGGGGTTTCACGAAACCCTTGGCCTGCATGGCGTCGGCAGCAGCGATATCCCGTTCCTGTCGCGCCATGCGATGGGCGATCCGTGCATTCTGACCAACCCGCGCAGCTCGAGCCTGCGAGATGTCGAGGTGGTCTATGGCGAGGCCCTCTGAGCCTGGCGCCGATGCCCTGGCCGGATTATTGGGGTTGTCCAACCACACGGTGCGCAAGAGCCACTACCCTGAGCTGGCGGTGCGCCTGGAAGAGCTCGAGGCGGAGCGCAATCGCTACACCTGGCTGTTCGAGCACGCCGTGCACGGCATCTTTCAGGCCAGCCTGGAAGACGGCATGCGCGCAGCCAATCCGGCGCTGGCGCGCATGCTCGGCTACGACCACGCGCAGGCGTTGCTGTTCTCGCGCAGCGATCTGGCCAGCTTGCTGTTCGATCGGGGCACCGATGAGTTGGCCGAGATCGTCGCCACCCTCCAGCGCGAGCGCGCTTTGCTGGCCTATGAGACCCGCCTGCGCCGCCGTGATGGCAGCAGCGTCGATGTGCTCATGAACCTGCTGTCGCGTCCGGACGAACCCGGCGTGGTCGAAGGTTTCGTGGCGGATATCACCGAGCGCAAGCAGGTTCAGGCACGCCTGCAGCAGCTCAATGACCAGCTTGAACAGCGGGTTGCCGAGCGCACCAATGAGCTGATCGAGGCGCGCGACGCCGCGCAGGCTGCCAACCTGAGCAAGGACAAGTACCTTGCTGCGGCCAGCCACGATTTGCTGCAGCCGTTGAATGCCGCCAGGTTGTTGATTTCGACCTTGCGCGAACGCGACCTGGCCGCAGCCGAAGGCCTGCTGGTCGAGCGTGCGCACCAGGCACTGGAAGGCGCTGAAGACTTGCTCAGCGACCTGCTGGATATCTCCCGCCTGGATCACGCGACCATCCAGCCCGATTTCGACTGTTATCGACTTGATGATCTGCTGTTACCGCTGGAGTCGGAGTTTCAGCCGGTTGCCGAGGCTGCCGGGCTGTCGCTGCGGGTGCGTGGTGGTCCGCCGGTGATACGCACCGATTTGCGCCTGCTGACGCGGATACTGCGCAACTTTCTCAGCAATGCCTGCCGTTACACCGAGCAGGGGCGGGTGCTGCTGGGCTGGCGGCGGCGCGGTGACAAGCTGAGCATCGAAGTCTGGGACAGCGGCCGTGGCATCGCCGCCGAGCGCTTGCAGTCAATCTTTCTCGAATTCAACCAGCTGGATGTCGGCCGGGCTGCCGACCGCAAAGGTGTCGGGCTGGGGCTGGCAATCGTCGAGCGGATCGCACGTATCCTTGAGTGCAAGATCGGCGTACGTTCCTGGCCGGACCGCGGTTCGGTGTTCAGCATCGAGGTGCCTATCTCCAGTCAGGAGCCGGCGCCAGCGAGCCTGCCGATTACGCAGGCTAGTGTCGGCGACCCTTTGCCTGGGCGGCGCCTGCTGGTGCTGGACAACGAGCTGAGTATCCGCCAGAGCATGGCGGCACTGCTCGGCCAGTGGGGCTGCGAGGTGTTGACCGCAGGGGATCTGCATGAATCGCTGCAAGTCCTGCAGGGGCGGCCACCGGAACTGGTGCTGGCGGATTTTCACCTTGATCATGGCCTGACGGGTTGTCATGTTGTTCGCGACCTCAGGGCGCACTTCGCCTGCACGATTCCGGCGGTGATGATTACGGCTGATCGCAGCGAGCAGAGCCGGAGGGCCATGCAGCGGCTGAAGGCACCGCTGCTGAACAAACCGGTCAAGCCAGGCAAGCTGCGCGCTGTGCTCAGCCAATTGCTGGCACAGTGACTGTGGCTGGAGCAGGGGATACTAGTGCACCTTGTACATCATTTCAGACAATTGCCCGGTAATCCCTGTTGCCCGTTGCGCCTTGGCGCCTTAGACTGCCGCCCCCTGTAAAAGAGTGCCGGTTGGCGCTTGAAGAATTCTGTTGCGCAGGCACTGGCCTGAGCGACACCCGAATCGCCCAATGCACATTTTTTCATAGAGAAATCGATGACCAAGGAACAGTTGCTGGCCATGTCGGCCGATGACTACATGAACGCTGCTCAGCTGGAGTTCTTCACCCAGCTGCTGCAAGCGATGAAGGTAGAAACCCACGAGCGCATCGAACAGAGCCGCATCACCATCGAGAGCCTGGATACCCCTTCGGATCCTGCCGACGTGGCGTCGGTCGAGGAAGAGCGTCACTGGCTGGTCAACGGTATCGAGCGCGATCAGCGCCTGCTGCCGCAGCTGGAGATGGCCCTCGGTCGTATTGGCGACGGTGATTTTGGCTGGTGCGAAGACAGCGGCGAGGCGATTGGCCTGCAGCGTCTGCTGATCAGCCCGACCACCAAGTACTGCATCGAAGCGCAAGAGCGCCACGAACAGATCGGTCGCCACCAGCGCCAGATCTGATCGATCGCAGCATGCATGGCCCCACGGAGCGATCCCTGGGGCTTTTTGCATTTGTTCGGCGCTACTATGGTTGCGGGGCGCCTTGATGGTTGCTCTGCATCAAGTCTGTGCTCGTTAAGCCGAAGGAAGTATAGATAGTGGCGTTATAGTGGCGTTTAATGGGGAGCAATAATGCACTAGAGGATGGACCCTCAACATGATGCGTGACGGATCTGTGCCCACCTGTGACATGCCGCAACCCGCAAAACGCCTGGTACTGCCAGCAATTGCCGTGTTGCAGGGGGCAGCGCTGGCTGCCGTGCTGGCCGCCATGGCGTTTGCTCAGTTGGCGTTCTATCTGGCCCTGCCGCTGGCATTGTTGGTGCTCTGGTTACCGGGTTGGCGCCGCAAGGCGGCCCAGCCAGGAAGCGCCGAGCGGTCTTCACCGGCGCACGATGAGCTGACCCAAACCTTGGCGCGCAGCACCAGCCGTAACGCCTTGTCTGCCGCCTCCATGGCTTTTTCGGTACAACAGTTGGCCACTCGGTTGCAGTCACAGCTGGGCGCCGCCGATCAGATCGTTGACAGTGCACAGATCATGATCGGTACCGAGAAAGCCACCTCTCAGCTCAGCCAGCAGGCGTTGCAGGCGGCCCGTTCAGCACATTCCAGCAGCGCGGCAGGGCAGCAGGTACTGGCCGAGTCGATCCAGCGCATGCACCAGTTAAGCGCCCGGGCCACGGCCAGCCGCGAGTTGATCGAAGCCCTGCACCAGCGCAGCGAAGATATCGCTCGGGTCACCTTGGTGATCCAGGCCATCGCTAGCCAGACCAACCTGCTCGCGCTCAACGCGGCGATCGAGGCGGCCAGGGCAGGCGAGCACGGGCGTGGTTTTGCAGTGGTTGCCGATGAAGTGCGCGGCCTGGCCGGGCGAACCGCAGCCGCTACCGGCGAAGTGGGTGCGATGGTCGCCGATATTCAGGCCCGCACCGCTGAGGTGGTCGAGCAGATTCGTAGTCTGGCCGGGGATTTGAGTGCTGACCTGGTTCAGGTCGAGCAAACAGGCGAGCAATTGACCTTGATCGCCAAGCTGGCGGCCTCTGTGGAGCTGCAGGTTGACGAGATCGCCGAGGGCACCCAGATCAACCAGCAACAACTGGATAACCTGTTCCTGGCGGTTGGGCAGGTGCGCACTGATCTGGAACTCAGCGATGGGCAAACGCGCAGTCTTGCCCAGGCAGCGGTGCATATGGAACGACAAGCGGAGGCGCTTAGCGAGCGGCTGGCCGAAGTTGGCCTGGATGACTATCACCAGCGCATTTTTGCGCTTGCCGAGCAGGGCGCGCGGAGTATCGCTGCCCGCTTTGAGCAGGATATCGAGCAAGGTCTGATTAGCGAAGAGGCGCTGTTCGATCGGCGCTACCAACCCATCCCGAGCATGCAGCCGCCGCGCTTCACCACCCGCTTTGACCAGTACACTGATGCGGTGCTGCCGCAATTGCAGGAGCCGCTGCTGGCCCAGCATGAGGGGCTGGTCTACGCGATTGCCTGCACTGGCGAGGGCTATGTACCGACGCACAACGCGGCGTTCAACCTGCCCTTGACCGGCGACCCGCTGCATGACACCGCGCACAACCGCAGCAAGCGCAAGTTCGACGACCGCACCGGTATCCGCTGTGGCAACCATCAGCAGCGGTTGCTGTTGCAAACCTACAGCCGCGATACCGGTGAACTCATGCATGACCTGTCGGTGCCGCTGTTCATCAACGGTAGACACTGGGGCGGCCTGCGTCTGGGCTACAAGCCCGAGCCTGGTATGAACTGAACGGAGTTTATTGCCGCTGATGCAATACAGATGTACCAGGCCGCGCTGTTTGTAGTTTCGGTTGATGCGTATCATGGCTACATCGTTAGGTTGCTAATTAAATTCCGGAGGGGATGATGAATAGCCAGATCGATGTCGCAGTGATGATCGGCTCCGGTGTGCCGGCAGCATTGCAGGCGCGTGGCCTGCGGGTCTGCTGGGTCGTGCTGGTAAATGGCGAACGTCGTGGTACCGCGTTTGCCAGTCGCCGTGAGGCGCTGGAATGTCGAGCTGCCTGGCAGGCCCAGCTCGGCCGAACACAGGCAGCCTGAAAGCCTTTTCAGCTCTCCAGAAAGCGCGCCAGTTCACACGCATCGCTGTGCCGGCGCCGAAAACCTCTTACCCGGCCGGTAGCGCTGTCGGTTACGTGAAAAAAGGCGATGCCGGCAGCCACGACCCGAAATCTGGGTCGGTCTGCAGCGCTGGTCAGGCAATAAATGTCGCTTGGGCCTCGACGGATTTCAGTATTTTCGTGCATATTTCTCCCGTGTAACGCGCAGAGGGTTGCCTTGGGCCGTCAGGCCTGGGACCTGTCGCTATCTATTGCATGTCTACCGGCAGTGTTGAAGTCAGTATTTACGCCTGCGTTGTGGGAAAATTGCCGAAATGTGATGTGCGGATCTGGCTGGCACAGCGGGGTTAAAAATCCTGCCTGCTGCGTAGTCGTTATGTACGGGCCGCTCGTGCTCTATTTCATTAGTCTTTCAGCAGCGATCTGAAATGGCTGCGCCGCCGATCAATTCGGGTGTGGCGCTTGTAACCCTGTTTGAGGATTTGAGATTGGCAGTCAGTACTCTTGATACCCATGCGTTATTTGCATTGGGCGACTTGCGTGGCAAGTTGGCCCAGTTGTTTCACGGGCGTTTCGTTTATGTCACCGAGCAAAGCCCCGACGGTTTGTACATGGCCGAAATCGACACCGACAGCTCATTGGTGGTGGATGACAAACAGCGGCTTGAGTTGAAGGTAGGCGATCACTTCCGCGCCGCAGTTCTGCCCAGTCGCGAAGGTGGCAAGCTGGAGCTGCGTTTTCGCGAGATCAAGCTGAATATCTACGGCGGCGACTATGCCTTCGTCAAGGTGGCGGAAGGTGAGGGCATCGTGTTTCGTAACGGCCAGGGCGTGATGTTGGTCTTTGCCGCCCAGCAACAAGTGCAGGAAGGCCTGGGCAAGCTGCTCAAGGCTGTGACCGGCAAGGTCGCCAAGTGGCGCAAGGGCGAGCTGACCACATTCAAGGCCAGTGAGTGACGATAGCTTGTCTGCCCAGGGACGGGCGGAGTTTCACCGCCAGTTCGAATCACAGGCGCAGGCGCATGCCGAGCGGCTGCTGGCCCAGCGCGCAGTGATGGGCAGCGCCTGGCTGAGTTGGGTTGCCGGCCAGTTGTATGAGATTACGCCCGCGCCCTTGGCTGCAATGGTCCGGCGCGAACTGCAGCGCTTGAATCGCTAAGCCCAGGCTGGCTTGGCGGGTATCTCAATTGCCCTGGTTATTGCCGCCGCTGATTTCAGCAGGTACGTCTTCGCCTGCCGCACGTTTACGAAACAGCGCTGCGCGGGCCAGTAGCAAGGTGGTAACCGGCACGGTTATCGACAGCAGAATCGGGATCAGCCAGGCATGCACGATTGGCCCCTGCTTCAACCATGAAAAATACAGGATCGATGCCAGGCTCACGCACCAGGCGCCGATAGTTGAAGCCAGTGCAGGCGGGTGCATGCGTTGGAAGTAGTCTTTCAGCCGCACCAGGCCGATCGCACCAATCAGCGCGAACAGGCTGCCTGTCAGCAGTAATGCTGCGGTCGTGAGTTCGAGCCAGAACGGCAGTTGCAGAGCTTCGGTCATTCTATTACCTCACCGCGCAGGAGGAATTTGGCCAGGGCGAATGAGCCGACGAAGCCGAACAAGGCAATCAGCAGTGCGCCTTCGAAATAGGTATCGCTGGCATAGCGAATGCCCAGTACGAGCATCATCAACATGGCCAGGATGTACAGGTAATCCAGCGCCAGGACCCGGTCCTGAGCGGAAGGGCCGCGGAACAACCTGACCAAGGCCAGCGCCATGGCGATGGTGAAGATGAACAAGCTGGCGAGAATGGCGTTGGCGAGCAGGCCTGTCATTCGAATATCTCCATCAGCGGGCGTTCATAGGTGTGCTTGAAGTGTTCGATGAACTGCGCCTCATCACGCAGATCGAACACGTGCAGCAGCAGCATGCTGCGGTCCAGGGCAAGTTCTGACCAGACCGTGCCGGGCACCACCGTAGTGATCATCGACAGAGCGGCCAGGCCGTGTACATCGCGCAATGCCAGTGGAATGTGGACGAATGCCGATCGTGGCGGCCGGCGCTTTGCCGACAGTACGCTGCGGGCAACGTGCAGGTTGGAGGTGATGACATCCAGGCCAACACGGCCGATCAGTTTGGCAACCACCCACGGCCGTTTCACGTGCGCATGTTGCGGGCGCAGTGGGGCCAGCAGGATGGGCGCGAGAATCGCCAGCAAGGCGCCGAGCAGAAGATTGCCTGGGCTGACCGAGAGATTCAGCAACAGCCACAACGCGAACAGTGCAATGGACAGTAGCGGAGCGGGTAACAGACGGTTCATGGCTGTTCCTCGGTGTTGAAGGAGGTTGGGCCAGGAATCGGCATCGAGCTCATTACTGCCTCGATGTAGGCTTGCGGTGCCTGCAGGCTTGCAGCGGTGTCCTGGGTATAGCGCAGCAGCGGTTCGGCCCTGACGCTTAGGAACAGGCACAGGCCGAGCAGAATAGCGATCGGCAGGCACTCGTAGCGGCGCAGCAGCGGCGAAGGGCGCTCTTCGGGCTTCCAGAAGCGCTGGATGCCAACCCGGCCAAAGGCGATCAGTGACGCCATGCCGGAAAGCACCAATAACGCGACCAGGCACCAGCCGGCCGCCGACAGTGGCTGCTCCGGCGCAACGCCCAAGCCCAGCGGGTTGAACAGCGCGCTGATCAGGCTCAGCTTGCCGATAAAGCCCGACAGCGGCGGCATGCCGATGATCAACAGCGCGCAGGCAATAAAGCTCAAACCCAGGAATGCCATGGTCCACGGAATGATCTGACCGATTACCGCCTTCTGCTGATCGTCTAGGTTGATGCCCTTGGGTGGATGCAGAGACTCCAGCAGAGGCGGCGACAGGCCTTCGTCATCATCCAGCGGCGTCTCGTTGGCCGAGCGCGAGCGCTCGATCAATTCCGCCAGCAGGAACAACGCGCACAGGGCCAGGGTCGAGCTGACCAAATAGAACAGCGCGCTGCCGGTCAGAATTGGCTGGCCGAAACCTATCGCTGCCATCAAGGTGCCGGCTGAAACCAGAATGCTCAGCGCTGCCATGCGCTCCAGGCGCTGTGCGGCCAGAATCGACACGGCGGCGACCGCCAGGGTTGCCAGGCCGCCGTAGACCAGCCATTCGCCGCCAAAGTGCGCCGATGCGCCGGCTTGCCCGGAAAATAGCAACGTCCACAGCCGCAGCACGGCGTACAGGCCGACCTTGGTCATGATTGCGAATAGCGCGGCAACCGGTGCGCTCGCCGAGGAGTAGGCCGGTACCAGCCAGAAATTCAGCGGCCAGATCCCTGCCTTGGCCAGGAAGGCCATCGCCAGAATGGCTGCGCCGGCGTGCAGCAGGCCACGATCAGCCTCAGGTACCAGCGGGATCTTCAAGGCCAGGTCGGCCATGTTCAGCGTGCCGGTGACGCCATAGAGCATGGCTGCACCGACCAGAAACAGCGAAGAGGCGAACAGGTTAATGGCGATGTAGTGCAAGCCGGCTTTGACTCGAGCGCGACCTGAACCGTGCAGGAGCAGGCCATACGACGCTGCCAGCAGCACCTCGAAGAAGACGAACAGGTTGAACAGGTCGGCGGTGAGGAATGCGCCGTACAGGCCCATCAGCTGGATCTGGAACAACGCATGAAAACTCGCCCCGGCGCCGTCCCAGCGCGCCCGGGCGAACAGCAGGGCGCTGACGCCGATCACGCCGGTCAGGCTTAGCATCAATGCCGAGAGGTGGTCGACCACCAGCACGATGCCAAATGGGGCTGACCAGTTACCGGGCAAATAGACACCGATCGACTCGGCTTGGCCTTGGCTGCGCACCCAGTTCAGCAGGGTCAGCGCAATCGCCAGGCCGATGATGCTCGACAGCAGGTTGAGGTGGGCCTTGATCCGGCGATGTTTCTCACCCAGCAGCAACATTATCGCCGCTGTCACCAGCGGCAACAGGATTGGTGCGACGATCAATTGATTCATCCAGCTCATTCTTCACGCTCCCGGCCATCGACGTGGTCAGTGCCGGTCAGCCCGCGCGAGGCCAGCAGCACAACCAGGAACAACGCGGTCATGGCAAAGCTGATGACGATCGCGGTCAACACCAATGCTTGTGGCAATGGGTCTGTGTAGTGCAGCAAGTCTTGCGTCACGCCTTCCTTGATGATCGGCTCTTTGCCGATGAACAGGCTGCCCATGCTGAAGATGAACAGGTTGACCCCGTAGGACAGCAGGCACAGCCCCATGATCACCTGATAGGTACGTGGCCGCAGGATCAGCCAGACCCCGGACGCGGCCAAGACACCGATGGCTACTGCAATTACTTCTTCCATCAGGCGGCTCCTGTCTGGCTGGATTTCTGTGCGCTGCCTGGGCGATAGGCGCGCACTGATTGGTGGGCCAAGGCCGTCAGAATCAGCAAGGTCGAACCTACCACCACGCTGTAAACGCCGATGTCGAAGAACAGTGCACTGGCCACGTGCACGTCACCCAGCAACGGCAGGTGCAGGTGCGCGGTATGGGTGGTCAGGAACGGATAACCCAGCAGCATCGCGCCAGCGCCGGTAAGCGTTGCGCAGAGCAGGCCGGTACCCATCCAGCGCAGCGGCCGCAGGCTCATCTGCGCCTCCACCCATTGGGTGCCCGCCACCATGTACTGCAGGATGAACGCCACCGACATCACCAGGCCGGCGACGAAGCCACCCCCAGGTTGGTTGTGACCGCGCATGAACAGGTACATCGACACCATCAGGGCCACCGGCAGCAACAGCCGCACCAACGCCGCGGGCACCATCATGAAGCCCATTGCCGTGTCGGTGGCATGCCGCGGATTGATCAGGTCGGTAACCACATCCGGGGCCAGCTGGCGCTGCTGCGCCGGCAGTTGCATGCTTTCCTTGGGTGGGCGGAAGCGGCGCAGCAGGGCGAATACGGTCAACGCCACGGCAACCAGCACGGTGATCTCGCCGAGGGTATCGAAGCCGCGGAAGTCCACCAGCATCACGTTGACCACATTGGTCCCGCCGCCCTGGGGTAGTGCACGGCTCAAGTAGAACGAGGAGATATCGTTGGGCGTAGGCCGGGTCAGCATCGAGTAGGACAGCAGAGCCATTCCGCCACCGACCAACACGGCCAACAGCAGGTCACGCAGGCGGCGCAAGCGTGCTCGTTCCAGACTGCCGGGCAGAGGTGAGACACCTTCGATACGGCGTGGCAGCCAGCGCAGACCGAGCAGGATCAGTACCGTGGTAACGACTTCAACCGCCAGCTGAGTCAGGGCCAGGTCAGGCGCGGAGAACCAGACAAAGGTGATGCAGGTCATCAGGCCGCAGACGCTGACCATGGTCAGTGCCGCCAGACGATGATATTTGGCCTGCCAGGCAGCCCCGATGGCGCAGGCAATAGCAATCAGCCACAAGGCTACAAACACCCCGGAGCCAGGTATCTTGGGTCGATCACCCCAGCTCAGGCCGCTATACAGCAGCGGCGTCAGGCCAGCGATAAACGCCGCCAGCACGAGCATGAACAGTTGTTTCTGCAAGCGTCGGGTAGTCAGCGCTGCCTCCACGTGACGCGCGATCAGCATCAACCGGACCAGCCCATGTTCGAACAGGCGCTTGCCATTGAAGCGTTCGATCAGTGGCGGATACGGAAACCTGCCCAGGCGCAGTTGCTTGCGCAACAGCAGGTACAGCACCACGCCACCGCACATGGCCACCAGGCTCATGATCAGTGGCGCATTCCAGCCGTGCCAGATGGCCAGGCTGTACTCGGGCAGCGTGCCGCCGACCACCGGTAGCGCCGCTGCGGCGAGCAGGGGGCCGACCGATTGGGCCGGGAAGATCCCCACCACCAGGCAGGTCAGCACCAGCAGCTCGACCGGTGCCCGCATCCAGCGCGGTGGTTCGTGGGGGGTATGCGGCAGGTCTTGGGCAGGTGGGCCGAAGAATACGTCTACGGTAAAGCGCAGGGCGTAGGCAACGCTGAAGGTGCCCGCCAGGGTGGCGATGACTGGCAGCGTGGCTTCAACCCAGGCGGTAGAGGAAATGAACACCGTTTCGGCGAAGAACATTTCCTTGGACAAGAAGCCGTTCATCAACGGCACGCCGGCCATCGACGCACTGGCAACCATGGCCAGGGTCGCGGTGTAAGGGATCAGCCGCATCAACCCGCTGAGACGGCGGATATCGCGCGTTCCGCTCTCATGGTCGATGATGCCCGCGGCCATGAACAGCGACGCCTTGAAGGTCGCGTGGTTGAGGATGTGGAACACTGCTGCGACCGCCGCCAGCGGGCTGTTCAGGCCGAGCAGCAAGGTGATCAGGCCCAGGTGACTGATGGTCGAGTAGGCAAGCAGGCCCTTGAGGTCATTTTGAAACATCGCTGCGAAGGCGCCCAGAAGCAGGGTAATGGCACCCGCGCCGCCGACAATCCAGAACCATTCCTCGGTGCCAGCCAGAGTTGGCCACAGCCGAGCCATGAGGAACACGCCTGCCTTGACCATCGTTGCCGAGTGCAGATACGCCGAAACCGGAGTCGGCGCCGCCATGGCGTGGGGCAGCCAGAACTGGAATGGAAACTGCGCACTCTTGCTCAGCGCGCCAATCAGTATCAGCGGCAGCAATACCGGATACAGCGCATGCTGGCGCACGGTTTCCCCGGCAGCGAGCACTTTGTCCAGGTCATAGCTGCCGACCACATGGCCGAGCAGCAGGGCACCCACTAGCAGGCACAGGCCCCCGGCCCCGGTCACCATCAGCGCCATATAAGCGCCGCGGCGTGCATCAGCGCGGTGGTGCCAGTAACCGATCAGCAGGAACGAGAATAGACTGGTCAGTTCCCAGAAGAACACCAGCTGGATCAGATTGCCGGAAATCACCAGCCCGAGCATTGCGCCCATGAACGCCAGGAAAAACGCGAAGAAGCGCGGCACCGGATCTTGCGGCGACATGTAGTAGCGCGCATATAGCGACACCAGCGTGCCTATGCCCAGTACCAGCAGCGAGAACAGCCAGGCGAAGCCGTCCATGCGCAGCACCAGATTCAAGCCCAGGCTTGGCAGCCACAGAAACTCCTCGCGGATTACTCCGCCGTGAGCGATCTGAGGGTAGAGCAGCGCTACCTGAACCGTGCCGATGAGGGCCACCAGCCCGGCGAGAATCGACTCGGCGTTCCTAGCGTTGTGCGGCAGGACGGCCGCCAGGCAACTGCCAACGAAGGGCAGAAGCAATAGCACTATCAATGACATAGCGACCTAATCTGGAGGAGTTTGGTAAGGATAATACGTGCCGAACGGTTGATCACCAACACGCAAGCTGTGCCAGAATCCTACAAATGGGGTGTGACAAGCAGTTTTTTTATAACAGCTTTTTACAAAGCATAGCTGTTCTTTTCTCGATTACTGGCTGGTTTCGCCGTCCACTGGCGCGTTATTTGCCTGCTGAGAATGGTCACTGCGGCGGATCTTCAGTTCGCTGACGACCACGGCGATCACGATCAGCAACCCGCCAAGCAACGCCATCCCGGGCAGACGCTCGCCGGCGAGACGCCCGACTACGCCTGCCCACACCGGTTCGCCCGCATAGATCAGGGTTGCACGAGTGGGCGATACCGATTTTTGCGCCCAGTTCATGGCCACCTGAATGATTGCGCTCATCAGGCCCAGGCCGAGGGCGCTGGCCAGCAGTAGCCAGGAAAAATCAGGCAATGATTCTCTGGTCGGCAGGATCATCGCAAATGACAGCAGCGAGGCAGTGGCCAATTGCACCACCGTCACCCTGCGTACATCGACCTGGCCGGCATAGCGGCTGATCAGAATGATCTCTGCGGCGATTGCCACGGCGCTGACCAAAGTCAGCAGTTCGCCTTCACTGAAGTGCAGGCCCGCACTGCTGGGGCCGGCGAGCAGCATCAGGCCGACAAATGCCAGGCAAATGCCGATGCTTGGCATCAAACCGGGGCGTCTGCCCAGCACCAGCCACTGCAATAGTGGCACGAACGGTACGTAGAGCGCGGTGATGAATGCCGACTGGCTGCTGTTGATCGTCTGCAGGCCCATCGTCTGCAAACCGTAACCGAGCATGATGGTGATGCCGATCAAAACGCCGGCCTTGAGTTCGAGCATGGTCAGGCCCGCCAATGCTCTTGCTGAGACCAGGCCCACGAACACGGCTGCCGCAGCGAAGCGCAGGCCGACAAAGAACATCGGGCCGCTGACGCTCATGACGTTGTGCACGATGAGAAAAGTGCCGCCCCACAGCATGGTAATGAACACCAGCACCAGCTCTGCCTTGCTCAGGCGGAAACTGACAGTGGTCTTGGACTGACTGGGGGCTTGGTTCATGGTTGCACGCTCGACAGGGGCGGCGCACAATCGCCGCAAAGTGGGCAGTATACTGCGCAAGGCATACCGATGAGCAATATAGTGCACAAATCCTCGACGCATCGCGCTTCCGTGCTTCAGCACGTCAGTCAGAACATTCGCCAATTGCGTGGCGCGGCGGGTCTCAGCCAGAGTGCCCTGGCCGAGCGCTCCGGAGTCAGTCGGCGCATGCTGGTAGCCATCGAAGGCGGTGAGAAGAACGTCAGCCTGACCACCCTGGACTTGATCGCCGAGGCCTTGGGAGTCGCGTTCAGCCAGTTGATTCAGGCTCCGGAGCAGCGCGATCCGAGCCGTATTGAAGAGCTGGCATGGGCCGGCGAGCATCCCGGCAGCAAAGCCTTGTTACTGGGGAGTAGCCCGGCGCGGCGCGAGGTGGAGTTATGGGAGTGGACGCTGGCCCCTGGCGAATCCTACGCCAGCGAGGCAGATGCCGAAGGCTGGAGCGAGCAGATCTACATCGCCGAGGGTTGCTTGACGCTGATTATCGAAGGTCAGGCCCAGCAGTTGGCGACGGGGCAGTTCCACATCTTTGCCAGCAACCGCCGCTATGCCTATCGCAATGACGGCGAGCTGCCCGTGCGGTTCGTGCGCAATGTGGTGATCTGAAGCTCACTGCTGGTAGGTCGCCAGGCATTCTTCAGTGTTTTGCACCGTTGCGTAAGCGAATGCCAGTGAGGCCATGAACGCTGCATGCACCTGAGCGGCTGGCACTTCCTGGCCATTGAATTCCAGCGCTCGTGTGGCGCACGCATCATGGGCGACCGTGACGCTGTAGCCAAAATCGGCGGCAGCCCGCACTGCAGCATCGATGCACATGTGGCTCATGCTGCCGACAATCGTCATGGCTTGCACTGCATGCTCATCAAGCAGTTCTTTCAGGCCGGTCTCCTGGAAGGCATTGACCTGTTGTTTGAGCAGCAACGGCTCATCACCGAGGGGAGCAGCCTTGGGGTGAATTTCGGCTCCGGCTGAGCCCGGCGCAAAGAATGGCGCGTCGGCGCTGGCAAATTCATGGTGAACATGCACGATCAGGTCGCCGCGCTTGCGCGCTGCATGGAGCAGCAACGCTGCGTTGTCGGCGGCCGCATCAGCGCCGTCGAGGGACCACTTGCCTCCTGGAAAGTAGTCTTTCTGGATATCGATAACGATCAGTGCTTGTTTGCTCATGCTGCCTCCTGCGGCGGGTGCCAGGTTGAACACTAGTTATAGATGCGAATTGCCTGGCAGGTGCGATACCGAAACTTACAGCAATGTTGTTAGCGGCTCTGACGGATGCGGCCCAGGGCCGCCAAGCGCCAGATGATCGTGATTGTTGCGCAGCGGGCACTCCTTCAGCGACATGCAGCCGCAGCCTATGCAGCCGTCCAGTTGGTCGCGCAGCAGAGTCAACTCTGCGATGCGCTGGCTGAGATCGTCTCGCCACCCGGCCGACAGGCGCTGCCAGTCAGCTGCATTCGGGGTATGGTCCAGCGGCAGGCTGGATAGCGCTTTGGCGATGGTGGCTAGCGGGATGCCCAGACGCTGGGCCATCTTGATCACCGCCACCCGGCGCAGCATCGCACGCGGGTAGCGGCGTTGATTGCCGGCGTTGCGGCTGCTTTGGATCAACCCCTTGGTTTCGTAGAAGTGCAGGGCGGTAACCGCGACACCGCTGCGGCTGGCCAATTGGCCAACGCTGAGCTGGCGCTCGGCTTCCCTAGTAGGGGGGGCAGGCATGCTAATTAATCCTTGACCTTGACTTAACTCGAGGTTTTACCCTGCCGGCCATGATGACTGCAAGTACTGCATAAAGGAGATAGCCTGTGGCCGCTGCGATGCATTCCCTATGGTTTACCCAAATGATCGAATATGAAGTGCCGGCTAGCCGTCAGGCTGCTCTGGCCAACGCGCTGGTGTTGCGCAGCGAGCAACTGGCCACGCGCTGGCCGGCGTTGCTGAGGGTAAGCGTTCAAGCCAGCGATGACGGCTGTCGGGTCCTGCAACATTTGCAGTGGCAGACCCGTGAACAGTGGCAAGCGGCCTGCGGCTATTTCACTGATGAGCCATTCCTCGAGCTGCTTCAGCAGCATCAGGCCAGAAGTGTCAACTTCGCCGCGTACCAAGCTGTGCGAAGTCTGGTACGCGGTAATGATGGCGGCCTGCATTGTGAGGTTGGCGCGGTCGCTGATAGCCAAAGCTAATCATCTGTTACCTATGCCGATTGCGAGTGACGGGAGGCTGCTCCATTATCAACGGCTTGATTGCCGATGAAGTCGCTATCGCAGGAGTGTGCATGACATGAATAGCCAGTCCCAGTTGCAGCAGAACGTGCCGACGCGTCTCGCCCGTGTGCGCGAGGTCATGGCCAGCGAAGGCGTGGACGCGCTGTTGGTGCCATCGGCAGACCCGCACCTGTCCGAGTACCTGCCGGGCCACTGGCAGGGTCGTCAGTGGCTGTCTGGTTTTCATGGTTCGGTGGGTACATTGGTGGTTCTGGCGGACTTCGCTGGGTTGTGGGTAGACAGCCGTTACTGGGAGCAGGCTGCAAACGAACTCGCCGGCAGCGGCATAGAATTGATGAAGCTGATGCCAGGTAGTGCGGGCCCGTTCGATTGGCTCGGCAGCAATCTTCAGCCGCAGGCGACGGTTGCCGTTGACGGCGCTGTGCTGTCCTTGACCGCGTCTCGGCAACTTCAGCAGAGTTTGCAGGCCAACGGAATACGGTTGGTGACTGACAAGGATTTGCTTGATCAGGTCTGGGGGACACGCCCGGCGCTGCCGGCTGCTCCAATCTACGAGCACTTGCCGCCCCAGGCCACAGCCACCCGAGCGGAAAAACTGGCCGCGCTGCGCAGCACCTTGAGCAGCAAAGGTGCCGATTGGCATTTCATTGCCACTCTGGATGATATCGCCTGGTTGTTCAATCTGCGTGGCAGTGATGTTTCCTATAACCCGGTGTTCGTCGCATTTGCATGGATTGGTCAGCAGCAGGCGGTGCTGTTCGTCGACCTGAACAAAGTCGATGCCCAACTGCGTCAGGCGCTGACGGCCGACGGTGTCGAGCTGCAGGACTACCACCAGGCAGGGCGCTTGCTCGCCTCGATTACGGATGGCAGCACTGTGTTGATCGATCCGGCTCGGGTCACCTGTGGCCTGGTTGGTCGGCTCGGGGCTCAGGTGAAGCTGCTCGAGCAGATCAACCCGACGTCGTTGAGCAAGTCGCGCAAGAGCGATGCTGAACTGGCGCATGTTCGTCAGGTCATGGAGCAGGACGGGGCGGCGCTCTGCGAATTTTTTGCCTGGTTCGAGGCCAACCTTGGCAAGCAACAGATCACCGAGTTGACCATCGACGAGCGCCTGACTGCAGCGCGAGCGCAGCGACCTGGCTATGTTTCACTGAGCTTCTCGACCATTGCCGCTTTCAATGCCAATGGCGCCATGCCGCACTACCGTGCTACCGAGCAGTCCCATGCGGTAATCAAGGGCGACGGGCTGCTGTTGATCGATTCGGGCGGCCAGTACCTGGGCGGCACTACCGACATTACCCGGATGGTCCCGGTAGGTCAGCCGACCCGGGCACAGCGTGAGGATTGCACTCGCGTGCTCAAAGGCATGATCGCGTTGTCGCGAGCGAGTTTCCCGCGCGGCATCTTGTCTCCGTTGCTGGATGCAATTGCGCGGGCGCCGCTCTGGGCTGATCAGGTCGATTACGGCCATGGCACTGGCCACGGCGTCGGCTACTTCATGAATGTGCATGAAGGGCCGCAGGTCATTGCCTATCAGGCCCAGGCGTTGCCGCAAACGGCGATGCAGGAGGGCATGATCAGTTCGATCGAGCCTGGCACCTATCGCCCAGGCAAGTGGGGCGTACGGATCGAAAACCTGGTGGTCAATCGCGCTGCGGGCAAGAGCGAGTTCGGCGACTTCCTTGCGTTCGAGACTTTGACCCTATGTCCGATCGATATACGTTGCCTGCTGGTCGAACGGCTCAATGATGAGGAAAGGCGCTGGCTCAACCAGTATCACGCCCATGTCTGCGAGCGGCTGGCACCTCTGCTGGCGGGTTCTGCACTGCAGTGGTTGCGAGATCGTACGGTGGCTGTCTGAGTCTGCGCTCCAACGTAAAAAGGGCAGCCATTTGGCTACCCTTCAGCGTTATTACTTGCAGATGACGATCATGCTGCGGCTGGTATAGCCAGCCGGGTTGATTCCGAACAGGTAGTCACCCGGTTCTTCATCAGTATCGCCCGAGCGGGCCACTACTCTATAGCCGCGAGTGCTGCACGCACTGGCCGCCTTGGCATTGCACTTTTCCCACGAAGAGGAAAGGCCGGAGCAATTGATGTGTAAACCCTTTTTCCCGCGCTTGACTTCGGTCTGTGCGGTGGCGGCACACCCTGCGATGGCCATTACAGCCAGGATGAGCAAAATACGTTTCATGCCTGTCCTTAAATGTGGGGGCGACTGCATGCCTGCTCCCATCGTCCTCGCCTGATTCTTCCTGAATTTACCTCAGCGTCCGTGTTCGGCACAGTAGATAGCGTAGAGATTATGATTTTGTGACAGCTTAATCAGGCCTGCGGGTCGGTACAACCGCTAAACACAGCAAATGAAAATATTTCTCAATTCAGTCAGCGACGACCGCCGGTGTACGTTCCTTGCGCATTGTCAGGGTGGCTCCAGCAGAAGCGGTGATGATCGCAGCGATAGCCAGCCACTGCCCAGAGGTGAGCTTCTCGCCGAGGAATAGTAAGCCCGACAGCGCACCAAAGGCTGGCTCGATACTCATCAAAGTCCCGAACGTGCGCGCTGGCATTCGGGTCAATGCAACCATCTCCAGGCTGTAGGGGAGGGCCGTTGATAACACTGCCACGCCCAGGGCGATGGGCAGCAGTGCCGGGTTGAGGAGTGCGGTGCCTGCATGAATGACACCGATCGGCGCAACGAACAAAGCGGCGATCACGACACCGAGTGCGGCTGTCTGCACGCCGTGCTCGGCGCCGGCCTTTTGCCCATAAAGGATGTACAACGCCCAGCACACGCCGGCACCAAGTGCGTAGCTGGCGCCAACCAGGTCAACAGCGCTTGTGCTTTGTCCAACTGGTATCAGCAAGAGCAAGCCTGCAATTGCCAGCGCAATCCAGAGAAAGTCGATGGCGCGGCGCGAGGCAAAAATGGCCACCGCTAGTGGACCTGTGAATTCCAGTGCCACGGCGATGCCCAGTGGCACTGTGCGCAGCGACATATAGAAGAGCAGGTTCATCCCGCCCAATGCCATCCCGTAGATCAGCACATTGCGCCAGGTGCTGCTGTCCATGCGTGCCCGCCATGGGCGCAGGATGAGCAGCATGATCACGCTGGCAAAAACCAGGCGCAGGGTGGTGGTGCCCTGGGCGCCGATCAAGGGGAACATTCCCTTGGCCAGGGATGCGCCTGACTGGATGGATGCCATGGCTATTAATAGCAGGCCAATCGGGAACAACGTGGTGGCCATGCTGCGGGGCGTGGTGCTCATGATTCGGCAGGGATCCTGTGGTGGGCGCGATGCGCACTATAGTGCGCAGGTTGCTCGATTTGTCGCAAGCACGCTGTGCAGAGTGATTTTTGATGTCAGGCGATGAATTAACGCTTGACGCATTCCTGTGAGCCCTTATAATGCGCCCCACTTCCAGCGTAGTTGGAACGGAAAACTCCTTTATTTTCAAAGAGTTAGAAGTTTCAGAGGTGCTGCAAGGTCTTCGATCGAAAGATCGTCAGCGGTGAAAAAGGCAGTTGACAGCAGGTTGTAACGCTGTAGAATTCGCCTCCCGCTACGAGAGATCGCAAGCGAGTCAAGTGTTTGAAGTT
>NZ_JCAUKV010000005.1:0-379147 GCF_059693665.1 Pseudomonas sp. PGPR N4 | reverse complement strand
CGAAGTATTTTGCGAGAAACTCGTTCAACTTCAAACACTTGACTCGCTTGCGATCTCTCGTAGCGGGAGGCGAATTCTACAGCGTTACAACCTGCTGTCAACTGCCTTTTTGCTACTAACAACCTCAAGCGTTTAACACTTGCCTCGCTGCGACTGCATCGCTGCGAGGTGGCGAATAATACGCGATCTGAATTTGGAGTCAACACCTTGATCTGAAAAAACTTTCGCGCTGATAACGGCCTTCCCGGCAACTAAACGGCAGCGCAATTGATCTGTAGAGAAACACCCTGAGGAGCACAGCGGTAATGAGCGATGCGCACAGCGACAAAACCCCTGGCCTGTCGGCGGATGAAGAACAGGAAATCAGCCATAACCAACCGCCCCGGGCCGCGGTGCTGCACGAGATCATCCGCGCCCAAGGCGACCAGGAGCTGGAGCGAACCCTCGCCGCGCTGTGGTGGTCGGCACTTGCCGCCGGCCTGAGCATGGGCCTGTCGTTGATGGCTATGGGCTTGTTCTATGCCCGCCTGCCAGAGGGTGACAGTGCACAGGTCATCGCCAGCCTTGGCTACTGCGCCGGGTTTCTCGCTGTGATCCTGGCGCGCCAGCAATTGTTTACCGAAAACACGCTCACTGCCGTGCTGCCAGTGATGACTACCCCGACCCTGGGCAACCTCGGCCGCTTGTTGCGTTTATGGAGCGTGGTGCTGCTGGGCAATATGGCCGGCACGCTGCTGGTGTCCTGGGTCATGCTCGAGCTGCCGATTTTCGACAGCAAGGCAGACGTGGCATTCCTGGAGATAGGCCGCAAGGTCATGCAAAACGACATCAGCCAGATGTTTGCCAAAGGCATCATATCGGGCTGGATGATCGCAACCATGGTCTGGATGATCCCGGCAATGGAGAACGCCAAGATCTGGATCATCCTGCTGATCACCTACATGATGGCCCTCGGCGACTTCACCCATATCGTGGTGGGCTCGGTCGAGGTTTCCTACCTGGTCTGGGCTGGCGATGAAACCTGGCAGGCTTTTGTGTTCGAGTTTGCCCTGCCTACCTTGGCCGGCAACATCATCGGTGGCAGCTTCATCTTTGCCTTGATCAGCCACGCCCAGGTGCGCAGCGACAGCGGCAAGCCACCGTCCAAGCTATTAAAGGAAGCCAACCAAAATAACGATCGCCAAGAGCCGCGTCTTTAATAGCTAACGCGAGACAACTGAACTGGGTTGCGCCCTGCCCTGCTGACGCAGGGGGCGCGGTTGCCACCAGTTCTGCCCAGCGTGGGGTGAGTCGAGGCTGACACGCTCGCCCATCTGCGGCGTGCTCAGCTTGACGTGAGCAGCGCCGGCCAGCGCGAGAATACGTTCGAACGGCTCCTGCCAGGTATGGGTAGACAAATCAAAGGTGCCATTGTGGATAGGCAGCATCCAACGCCCACGCAGATCCAGGTGCGCTTGCAAGCTTTGCTCGGGCTGCATGTGCACGCTGGGCCAGGCCAGGTTGTAGGCGCCGGTTTCAATCAGCGTGAGGTCGAACGGACCGTAGCGCTCGCCTATCTGACGAAAGCCATCGAAGTAACCGGTATCGCCACTGAAAAACAGCCGCAGCCCGTCATCGATGATCACCCAGGACGCCCACAACGTCTGATTGCTGTCGAACAGACCGCGCCCGGAGAAGTGCTGCGCAGGTGTGGCGGCGAAGCGCACGCCCGCCACCTCGGCCTCCTGCCACCAATCGAGTTGGCGCACCTTGCCAGCTGGCACTCCCCACCCGATCAGGCGGTCACCAACTCCTAGCGGCACCAGGAAAACATCCGTGCGCGGCGCCAACTGGCGAATGGCATGCTCGTCGAGGTGATCGAAGTGATCATGGGACAGGATCACGGCTGCCAACGGCGGAATCTCGTTGGTCGCCAACGGCGAAGGGTGAAAGCGCTGCGGCCCGGCCCACTGCACCGGCGAGGCGCGCTCGGCAAACACCGGGTCGGTGAGGAAAAAGCGCCCACGCAGCTTGAGCAGTATCGTCGAGTGCCCCAGCCGCCACAGACTGTGGTCTGGCGAATCAAGCAACTGCTGCCGGCTCATCGGCTGCAAGGTAATAGCCGTCGCTGGCCGCGTTTGCGGTGGTTTGCGCAAGAACAGGTATTTGAGACCAATGCGCAGTTTTTTCAGCATGCCGTCCTGTGGCAGGGCCGCATGGTTATGAAAGCGCCCATCCTGATAACGCGCCGGTTCACCGGCGGGGGAGTCCGTGGGCAGCATGAACAGGAGCACTCCGTAGAGAAACAAGGCCTTCATATTACCCCACAGCGTTGGATCAACCGTGAATTGGCTTGTAAGGTCATTTTTCGCTGCGGTGAGTCTGTTGAACAATATTCACGCAATTTATGCGATAAACGGCGCCCCACGGAAGAACCACGATCATGATCGACAACAGAAGCGGCAAGGGACTCTCATTCGTCAGGCGCATCTACCTGCCCAGGATTCTCGGCATGGGCATCGGCCTGTTCAGCGTGATGGCCGCCATGGCACCGCTGCATCCTCCCGGCTGGATCTGGGCGTTGATGCTGGTTAATGGCTTGCTGTGGCCACACGTTGCTTATCTATGGGCCAAGCATTCCACTGCGCCCTACCGCGCCGAACAACGTAACCTGCTGCTGGACTCACTGATGGGCGGCTTCTGGGTGGCGGCCATGCACTTCAATCCTCTGCCCACGGTGACCATCCTGTCGATGATGACCATGAACAATGTTGCCGCCGGCGGCAAATCCCTGCTGGCGCGCGGGCTGCTCGGGCAATTAGCCGGGATGCTGCTCGCCAGCGCGATGCTGGGCAGCGGCCTGCAGTTGCAGACCAGCGCCCTGCAGGTCTGGGCATGCCTGCCAATGCTGGCCCTGTATCCCGTAGCACTTGGATGGGTGTGTTATCGCCTGGCGATCAACCTGGCCGACCATAAACGTCAGCTCAGCGCACTGAGCCGTACCGACAGCCTGACTGGTTTGCTCAATCACGGTTCATGGAAGGACCTGCTCCTGCTCAAGTTCCAGATCAGCCGCCAACAGCGCCTGCCGGCAATGATCGCCCTGATCGACATCGACCATTTCAAGGCCATCAATGACACTTATGGTCACGTCGTCGGCGACTGCGTGCTGCGCCACTTGAGCCAGGAACTGCAGCGCAGCCTTGGCCCGGATGATCAGGCCGGGCGCTACGGTGGCGACGAGTTCTGCGTGATATTCCCAGGGGCTGACCAAGCCCGGGCTGGGCTGGCGATGGAAGCGCTGCGTGAGCGGGTCAATGCCTACCGCAACCCGCAACTACCCATGTTACGGATCAGTCTGAGCATTGGTCTGGCAGCCTATGATGAGCTTTTGAAGTCGCCGGAGCACTGGCTGGAACACGCCGACAAAGCACTCTATGCCGCCAAACATCAGGGCCGCGACCAGGTCAGCTTCAATCATGGGCCTGCTGCCCCGCTCAGGCTGGCATACCCAGACTGAGCGGGGCCACATTCAACGCAGACGGCGCTCGGCAACGATCTCCGGCAGATCGCTGCGCTGCAGATAGATGCGCAACGGCTCGGCGATATTCAGGCGGTCGTCCACATGCTGGCCGAGCAGCAGGGCCAGGCGCTCACGGCACAACGCCATGCGCTGCCCGGACTCGGCCCGCCAGACGAATTCGCTACACGGTGTAATGGTGTCGTCCGCTACATCCATGCCAAACGCATCTTCGGAAAAGCGCACGATATGACTGCCGCGCTTGGCGTGATAACCGACAAAGCCATTGAGCTGGTCGGCGGCGCTGCAGATGTCTTGAGAAGTAATGGCCATGGCGTACCTCGCTAGTTAAGAGAGTGACGCACGCAAAGCCTGCGGCGGCCTCTGGCGGGCCACGCGCAGCTTTCAGCCTAGCGCAACTGGCCAGCGCTTCGCCAAGCTTTTTGATCTGCTCCTGGCAAGCCCGCTAGAATACCCGGCAAATCATTGATGTGGCCCAAGGGGCCGTGGAACCCTGCATGAACAACGCGGTAAGTTCCGACATCGCCACTATTGGTCGCATCAGTGCCGTGCCGGCGATTCTTCAGGTTATCTGCCAGAGCACCGGTATGCGCTTTGCTGCAGTGGCGCGGGTCACCGAGCACAGCTGGACCGCCTGTGCGGTGCTGGACGGCCTCGGGTTCGGCATGGATGTAGGCGGCGAGCTGGACATCGCCACTACCTTTTGCAATGTAATCCGCAGCTCACATCAGGCGATCGTGATCGACAAGGCCAGTGAAGACCAGCTCTACTGCCAGCACCCCACCCCCAAGCAATACAAGTTCGAGAGTTACATCTCTGTGCCGGTGTACCGGCAGGACGGCAGTTTCTTCGGCACCATCTGCGCGCTTGATCCCGAGCCGTTTGCGCTGAAAAACAGCGCAGTACAGCCAATGGTCGAGGGCTTTGCCCGCCTGCTGTCGGTGCAGATAGAACATGAAGAACAGGCGCAGCGTACCGAACACGCCCTGCAGCAGGAGCGAGCGATGGCAGAGGTGCGCGAGCAGTTCATTGCCGTGCTGGGCCACGACCTGCGCAACCCGCTGTTTGCCATCACCGCCGGCGCAGAGCTGCTGGTGCAGCGCCTGACCGAGCAAAAACACCAGGCACTGGCCAAGCACATCCTCACCTGCGGTCAACGGGCGAGCAATCTTGTGCGTGATGTGCTGGACTTCGCCCGCGGCCGCCTGGGCAGCGGTATCGCCCTTGCGCAGCAACCGTGCCATGACCTGGCCGAGGTACTGCGGCACGTTGCCTCGGAACTGCAACGCGTCCATCCACAGCGCCAATTGCAGCTGCAACTGGGCGAGATCGACGGTTTGTATTGTGACCCTGAGCGGATTGCCCAGTTGTTATCCAACCTGATCGCCAACGCCCTGGTGCATGGTGACCCGCAGGGTGTGGTGACGGTTGGTGCAAACATTCATGACGGCCACTTCCTGCTGAGCGTACATAACCTGGGCGAACCGATCCCCGCGCAGACCCTCGCTCAGCTGTTTCAGCCCTTTACCCGAACACGCGCCACAGCCCATCAACAAGGCCTGGGCCTCGGCCTGTATATTGCCAACCAGATCGCCCTTGCCCACGGCGGGCACATGCAAGTGGCATCAAGCCTTGCGGGCGGAACTGTGTTCAGCTTTCACCTGGCCGTTGATCGGCTTGAGACGGCTGTTCAAGCACTGTTGCCGGAACAGTAAGCCGCGCTGCGCCAGCAAGAAAATCCAGACAAAAAAATGGGCGACCGAAGTCGCCCTAAATGCCTTGCGTGCTCATGAATCGGGAAGGATCAGCGCTGTTTGCGCTTGTGCGAATCCTTCCAGATGAAAATGCCCAGACCGGCGAAGAAGACCAGCATCAATCCGACCGTCACAACACCTGCGATAACCACATTGTCGAAGAACATGTCGGCGCTCCCTGTTTATCTGCCGTCGTCCGATGGATGTAAGGTAGCGAATAGGAGCAGGGAGGAAATTGACCGGGGTCAATAGTGCCCGGGACCGGGCACTGGAGGCGGGCGCAGGGTTGACCTGCGTCAAGTTTCAGCGCTTTTTGGGTTTGTTCTTGGGCTTTTTCTTTTTGCCAGCGGTCAGCGGCATGGCTTGCTCGAAGGCCTGGCGCATTTCATCAAGGCGCTTGTCCTTGAGATCATGGATACGTTTGGCGCGCTCGGCACCGAAGTCGATCAGGTTGTCGTCACTCATGGGCGGGCCCGGGCTGTCAGCAGATAAGTGCATGATGCCGCCAGGCGCCGATGTTGGCCAGTCAGACTTCGATATCGACCAGCAGACCCTGGCGCGGGCGTTCGCCCAGGGGCGCTACAGGCACGGTGTTGTCGGCATTGAGTTCCTCACCGGCGAGTGCCTCGTAACGCTCGTCATCCTCATCGTGGCGGCGCTGATGCTGGCGGCGCTGCTCTTCACGCAGGAGCAAGGCCTGCTCGTTGGGGTCGCGCTGCTGCTTGAGGTTGATCGAGCTATCGTCGGGAGCTGGCTGCGCAGGGACAACCGGGCGGATGTCCGGTGTCTGTTTGACCGGGTCGTGCTGGGTGGTCACGGGCATGGCACTGAGTGGAATGATCGGCGGCAGCATTGAGGTTCTCCTGTCACTACTGTATCGGCCGGTGTGAACCGGCCTTGAGTGCCTCACTACGGGAAGCGAGCGCCACCAGCCAGGCTTGCTTAATCGGGTAGATCGTCATCTGCATCATCCGGCTCGGGGCTGACTTCGCTCCACGGCCGTTTGTAGACCTTCTGCCACACCGCATCCAGATGATCACGCAGGACCTGCGCGGCATTCTTCAGTGAAGCGCTATCAACCCGCTCACCGCCGATAGGTTGTTCTCCTGCCGGGCTGATCAAGGACTGACCCGTGATGCTGTAGACCGAAGCACCTTCACGCAGTTCGATTGCAATGTCGTGCGGGTCAATACCACCGCCGCAGAATGCGTGGCTGGCCACTGTCACTTCAGCGACACCGTCGCCATTCAGATCGCTGACGTCACTGACATCGGTATAGAAGTCGACATCCAGGTCCAGCCCCGGGCAGGTGGTCTCTTGCTCGATCTGCCAGCGCGGCTTGAACGCTTCGCTGCCGGCAGTGCGCCCGTACAGGGTGGCTTTGAGCACCACCTTGTCGACTTCCTGCTCGCTCTCGGGGTCACTGGCCTGGCCATCGGTACGGCTCAACACCAACAGCCCCTCGCCGTCGCGGTCGCGAAAATGCACGCTCTTGATCGGTGTACGCACACCCAGCACCTCGAGCTGCTCGGCGGCGATCGGCGCCAAGGACTGGAAATTGTTCTGCTCGCAACCGGCCATCAGCAGCAAGCTGCCCAGGCCCATGGAAGCGGTCAACCAACGGTACTTGGCAGGCATTGGGCTGGGTATCCTCGTCGCTGCGGGTGGGCGTCGATGAAACGGCTAGTCTGTTAACTCTTTGGTCTGCCCGGTCTATCCGTTAACATAGCCGGCTTTTCATCGGCGGGAGTTCAGGCAGTATGGCGCAGCAGTATCAACCGGGGCAACGCTGGATCAGCGACAGCGAAGCCGAGCTCGGCCTGGGTACCATCCTGGCACAGGATGGCCGCTTGCTGACCGTGCTGTACCCGGCCACTGGCGACACCCGTCAATATTCCCTGCGCAATGCGCCGCTGACCCGCGTGCGCTTCTCGCCGGGCGACCAGATCACTCATTTCGAAGGCTGGAAGCTGACCGTGCGCGAGGTCGATGACGTCGACGGCTTGATGGTCTACCACGGCCTCGACGCACAGAACCAGCCGCGCACCCTGCCGGAAACCCAGCTGTCCAACTTCATCCAGTTCCGCCTGGCCAGCGACCGCCTGTTCGCCGGGCAGATCGACCAGCTGGCGTGGTTCTCGCTGCGTTACAACACCCTGCAGCACAACAGCAAACAGATGCTGTCGAGCCTGTGGGGGCTGGGCGGCTGCCGCGCGCAACCGATCGCGCACCAGCTGCATATCGCCCGTGAGGTCGCTGACCGGATCGCCCCGCGCGTTCTGCTGGCCGATGAAGTAGGCCTGGGCAAGACCATCGAAGCAGGCCTGGTGATTCACCGCCAACTGCTCACCGGCCGCGCCAACCGGGTGCTGATCCTCGTTCCAGAAAATCTCCAGCACCAGTGGCTGGTAGAGATGCGCCGGCGCTTCAACCTGCAGGTAGCGCTGTTCGACGCCGAACGTTTCATTGAAAGCGATGCCAGCAACCCATTCGAAGACGCCCAGCTGGCGTTGGTCGCGCTGGAGTGGCTGGTCGAAGACGAGAAGGCTCAGGACGCGCTGTTCGCCGCCGGCTGGGACCTGATGGTGGTCGATGAAGCGCATCACCTGGTCTGGCACGAAGAAAACGCCAGCGCGGAATATTCCCTGGTCGAGCAACTTGCCGAGGTCATCCCTGGCGTGCTGCTGCTGACCGCGACCCCCGAGCAACTTGGCCAGGACAGCCACTTCGCGCGCCTGCGTCTGCTCGACCCGCATCGCTTCCACGACCTGGCAGCCTTCCGCGCCGAGAGCGAGAACTACCGCCCGGTCGCCGAAGCAGTGCAGGAGCTGCTCGAACAAGGCCGCCTGTCGCCCAAGGCCCACGCCACTATCCACGGTTTCCTCGGTGCCGAAGGCGAAGCCTTGTTGACTGCGGTCAACGATGGCGACAGCGAAGCCAGCGCACGCTTGATCCGCGAGCTGCTCGATCGCCACGGTACCGGCCGCGTGCTGTTCCGTAACACCCGTGCTGCCGTGCAAGGCTTCCCCGAGCGTCATCTGCATCCCTACCCGCTGCCTAACCCTGAGCAGTACAGCGCACTGCCGGCTGGCGAGCGCGCCGAGCTGTATCCGGAAGTGGCCTTCCAGGCCCAGGGCCCAGGCGATGACGAGCAACGCTGGTGGCGCTTCGACCCACGGGTCGACTGGCTGATCGACACGCTGAAAATGCTCAAGCGCACCAAGGTCCTGGTGATCTGCGCCCACGCCGAGACCGCGATGGACCTGGAAGACGCCCTGCGCGTGCGCTCCGGCATCCCAACCACGGTATTCCATGAAGGGATGAGCATCCTCGAACGGGATCGCGCGGCAGCCTACTTCGCCGATGAAGAGTTCGGCGCTCAAGTACTGATCTGCTCGGAAATCGGCAGTGAGGGCCGCAACTTCCAGTTCGCTCATCACCTGGTGATGTTCGACCTGCCAGCCCACCCCGACCTGCTCGAGCAGCGCATTGGCCGTCTCGACCGGATCGGCCAGAAGCACACCATCGAGCTGCATATCCCGTACCTGCAGGACAGCCCGCAAGAGCGCCTGTTCCAGTGGTACCACCTGGCACTGAATGCGTTCCTCGCCACTTGCCCGACCGGCAACGCCCTGCAACATCGCCACGGTTCGCGCTTGCTTTCGCTGCTCGGCGATGGCGAAGCCAGCGCCTGGAACACCCTGGTGGACGAAGCCCGCGCTGACCGCGAGCGCCTCGAGTCCGAACTGCACAGCGGCCGCGACCGCTTGCTCGAGCTCAACTCCGGCGGTGCTGGCGAAGGTCAGGCACTGGTCGAGGCGATCTTGGAGCAGGACGACCAGTTCGCCCTGCCTATTTATATGGAAACCCTGTTCGATGCCTTTGGTATCGACAGCGAGGACCATTCGGAAAACGCCCTGATCCTCAAGCCGAGCGAAAAGATGCTCGACGCCAGCTTCCCGTTGGGTGACGACGAAGGCGTGACCATCACCTACGACCGGGCCCAGGCATTGTCGCGCGAAGACATGCAGTTCCTCACCTGGGAACACCCAATGGTACAGGGCGGCATGGACCTGGTGCTGTCCGGGTCGATGGGCAACACCGCCGTAGCGTTGATCAAGAACAAGGCGCTCAAGCCAGGCACCGTCCTGCTCGAACTGCTCTACGTAAGTGAAGTGGTCGCGCCTCGCAGCCTGCAACTTGGCCGCTACCTGCCGACCGCTGCCCTGCGCTGTTTGCTCGATGCCAACGGCAACGACCTCGCCGCACGGGTGGCCTTCGAGACGCTCAACGAGCAGCTCGAAAGCGTGCCGCGGGCCAGCGCCAACAAGTTCATCCAGGCGCAGCGCGATGTATTGGCCCAGCGCATCAGTGGTGCCGAAGCCAAGATCGAGCCGGTGCACGTCGAGCGCGTGGCCGAGGCGCAGCGTCGCCTGGCTGCCGAAGCGGATGAGGAGTTGGCACGCCTGACCGCACTCAAGGCCGTCAACCCGACGGTACGTGACAGCGAAATCGATGCGCTGCGTGCACAGCGTGAGCAGGGCTTGGCCATGCTCGACAAGGCGGCTTTGCGTCTGGAAGCGATTCGGGTGCTGGTCGCGGGCTGAGTAGTCCAAGCACGACTCGCAAGCAGTAAAAACCAGGGCGCCTTACGGCGCCCTTTTTTATTTCCGCCCGCTATCAGCCTGATAACCAAATCGTAGCAACCAAATAGCCATTAATCAGGAAGGGTTAACTACCTTTTCCTATACTGCGTATTCATGAGTCTCCGTCGGGGACGGATGCAGGGCACCACGGAGAGGCGCGATGGAGTGGCTGGGACTGCAATTGTTCGCCGAGCTACCGGCAACCGGACAGATCGTTATCGACTGCCGTCACGAGCCATTGCTGATCATTCTGGCCTATATCGTCGTCAGCGCTGCGGCGTTTGCCACCCTGGATATGGCTGAGCGCCAATGCCACAGCGAGAACGACAACGCTCGCCGGCAATGGCGGATCCTCGGCGCATGCTGCCTGGCAGGCGGTATCTGGGCCTTGCATTTCATCAGCATGCTGGCCTTTCACGCGCCGCTGGAAACCCACTATGACGCCGCGCTGACAGGGTTGTCGTTGCTGCTTGCCCTACTCGCCTCGTGGTTCGCCATGCACAGCCTTGAGCGCCATGTGATGAGCCCGCTTCATTACCTGCAAGCAGCCACATTCATCGGCCTCGGTGTGACCTTGATGCACTACGTCGGCATGGCGGCAATGAAGACCAGCGCCGTGCAGTACTACCAGACCAGCCTGCTGCTGGCCTCGTTGCTGATTGCCATTGTCGCCAGCCTGCTGGCGCTGGTCATGGCGCGTTACTTTCGCAACGGCAGCGGCACCCTGCATCTGGCCATGAAGTACGGCGCCAGCCTGCTGATGGCCGGCGGTATCGTGGCTACCCATTTTACCGGCATGGCGGCCATGACCCTGGTGATCCCGGCAGACGCTGCGCTGAGCCTGCCATCCACTGACAACAGCCTGCAGTTGGGCCTGACCGTTGCCTGCATCACCCTGCTGATCAGCGCCAGCAGCATCAGCGCGGCGCTGGCCGACAAAAAACTGCAAAGCAAGGAGCACGACCTGCGCCGGGTCAGTGTGCTGCTCAGCCAGCTTGACCAGGCCCGGGTGTCGCTGCAGCAGGCCGCGCACTACGATGCACTGACCAACCTGATCAACCGCCGCGGTTTCAACCAGGTGTTTGCCGAACGTCTCGCCGAGCACGCCGCAAATGAAGGCATGCTGGCGGTGATGTTCCTCGACATCGACCACTTCAAGCGGATCAACGACAGCCTCGGCCACGCCGCCGGCGATGATCTGCTCAAGGTCATCGCCGACCACATCAAAGCCGCAACCCGCAGCCAGGATCTGGTGGCGCGGTTTGGCGGCGACGAATTCTGCATCGTCACCAGCCTGCACAGCCGCGACGAGGCCCGTCACCTGGCGCAGCGGATCATGCAGCGGATGAAAGAGCCGATCGACCTGGGCGGACGGCGTATGGTCATGACCACCAGCATCGGCATCAGCATCTATCCGGACGACGGCCGCAATGCCGAAGAATTGCTGAAAAACGCCGACCTGGCGCTTTATCAGTCCAAAGGCTGCGGACGCAACAACCTCAACTTCTTCAATAGCAGTCTGCGTGTTCGCGCGACCCTGGAACTGCAGTTGGAGGAAGAACTGCGGGTTGCCTTGCTCGAAGAACGCGGCCTGTGCGTGCACTACCAACCTATTTTCGACGTACGCAGCGGTCAAGTGGCCAAGCTGGAAGCGCTGGTGCGCTGGCAACACCCGCAGCACGGTCTGCTCGGGCCCGACCGCTTCATCGGCATCGCCGAAGCCAACGGGCTGATCGCCGAGCTGGATCTGTGGGTGCTGCGCCGCGCCTGCGCCGACCTCGCCCGGCTCAATCAGCATGGTTACGCCAGCCTCAAGGTCACGGTCAATTGCTCGGCGCTGACCCTGGCCCGCGAAGAGCTCCCAGATGACGTCGAACAGGCCTTGTTCCAGGCTGGCCTGGCGCCGCGACAACTGGAACTGGAGGTCACCGAAAACGCCCTGATGGGCGACATTCAGCAGGTCATCAACCTGCTCAAGCGGATTCGCGGGCAAGGCGTGGCGCTGTCGATCGATGACTTCGGCACTGGCTATTCGTCGCTGGCTTACCTCAAACGCCTGCCGCTGGACGTACTGAAGATCGATCGTTCATTTATCCAGGAAGTCCCGGTCAGCCAGAAAGACCGTGAGATCGTCCAGGCAATCATCATGATGGCCCACACCCTGCACCTGCAGGTAGTCACCGAAGGCGTCGAAACCGTGGAGCAGCAGCAGTTTCTGGTCAGCCATAGCTGTGATTACCTGCAAGGCTACCTGCTCAGCCGACCGGTGCCGTTGACCGAGCTGTACCCGGTACTGCAGCGCCTCGATCGCCAGCAACCGGCGCTCACGGCAGATGCCGATACAGCTCAACCAGAGTTGCCGGATCTTTTTCCAGGCAGCCCTGGCTACCGTGCAAGCGCATCAGTTGCGCGGCGAGGCCACTGATCGGTGCGGCCGAGCCCTGCTCGTGGGACAGTTTGACGGCGCCATCGAGGTCCTTGAGCAGCGTGCGTACATGCCACTTGACCGGTTCGAACTCGCTCGCTGCCATCTGCGGCGCAAGTATCTGCAGCGGCTTGGAATCGGCAAAGCCACCGGCCAGCGCTTCGGCGATCAAACTGGCATCGACGCCGGAGCGCTCGGCGAGGGCGACCACTTCGGCAATCACCAAGGCATTGCAGGCAACGATCATCTGGTTGCAGGCTTTGGTGACCTGGCCCGCGCCTACCGCGCCCATGTGAGTCACGCGCTGACCGAGCTGCATCAGCACCGGCCGTGCCCGGGCCAGATCCTGCGCTGCGCCGCCAACCATGATCGCCAGGCTACCGGCGGTAGCCCCGGCTGTGCCGCCAGACACTGGCGCATCCAACCAGGCCATGCCACAACGCGCTGCCAGCTCGGCTGCCATTGCCCGCGTCGCACTGGGCTCAAGGCTGGACAGGTCGACCAACAACTGCCCGTGCCGACCGCCTGCGGCCACCCCCTGTTCACCAAAAACCACCTCGCGGACCACGCGGGTGTCCGCCAGGCACAACAGCACCATATCGCTGTACTGGCTCAGCTCTGCAGGGCTCGCCGCCAGCCGGGCGCCGGCAGCGACCAACTCGGCGCACTTGTGCGGGCTGCGGTTCCATACCGTCAATGGATAACCGGCAGCCAACAGGCGACGGCACATCGGCAGGCCCATCAAGCCAATCCCAGCGAAACCCAACGCAGGCAATGCAGTACTCATAGCAACTCCATCAACGGTGTGTGCAACAGCAACCAGCAAGTGACAGTGCCACCCTGGCCTCGACTTGAGCGCAGTGGCGAGCGCCCTGCACCTTTATTACGCATTCCGTAAACTGTTACCGCTGTGCCGAACGAAGCTCGCGGTGTTACTTACTTCTACCTTACGTGCACGTCAACGCGCACCATAAGCAGCCGCCTGCCTGTTTCTACGCACCAAAAAAGCTCACTGATTTGTAGCGGGCTTTGTCTGCATGAGCACGAATGGCGAAACCACCACAGCCCAGATTTGCGGATCACGGGCCTGCATGTCTAGCGCCTGCTCTGCCGATACCGGGCCGACAGTGCCATCCGCCCGCCATTTGGCGAACATTTCACCTTGGTTTTCGGCCATCGCCGCAGCAACGGTAATCAGGTCCAGATCGGGGTCGACCCAAATCAGGTCACCCTTTGCCCAGAAACGCTCCAGCGCCTTCCACTCAATGATTGCAGTCTCACCAAGCAATTTGGCATAGAGGGTGCTTGTTTGATCAGTCATGGGTTCCTACCAGCAAGAATCGGCCAACTTAAAGGCCGCTATTTTTGCAGAAAAACCCGGTTGCAAATATGTAATTTGCTCGACGGCTCCCGAGTATGGGGGATGCATCGCTGAATAGAGGCTATTTGATGGCGCTATTCTGTATGTTTATGTCGATCACGCGACACCCCGCGAAACAGACGCTTTTTGATGGCTTTTCAAGCGTCGAGCCAGCGCTCTACACTGTACCGGTACAGTTCCGGGACATGTTCCGGGGGAAGGTGGGCGTGCATATGGCGTGGCCATTGCACATCCCGCCCGGTCTGTAGCCCTGACCGCCAGGACTATAAGAATTACAACAGAATGAGTGGAGCACTATGATCAAGATTTCCAAGCTGTTCGCTGCAATGGTACTGGCCGGCGTAGCCAGCCATTCGTTTGCTGCCGATACCATCAAGATCGGTATCGCCGGCCCGAAAACCGGTCCCGTCACCCAGTACGGCGACATGCAGTTCATCGGCGCCAAGCAAGCTATCAAGGACATCAACGCCAAGGGCGGCGTCGATGGCAAGATGCTTGAGGCCAAGGAATATGACGACGCTTGCGACCCTAAACAAGCAGTGGCCGTAGCCAACAAAGTGGTCAACGATGGCGTCAAGTACGTAATCGGTCACCTGTGCTCCAGCTCCACCCAGCCTGCATCCGACATCTACGAAGATGAAGGCGTGATCATGATCACCCCGGCCGCCACCAGCCCGGAAATCACCGCCCGTGGCTACAAGATGATCTTCCGCACCATCGGCCTGGACAGCGCGCAAGGCCCGGCTGCCGGTAACTACATCGCCGACCACGTCAAGCCTAAGGTCGTTGCAGTACTGCACGACAAGCAGCAATACGGTGAAGGCATCGCTACCGCGGTCAAACAGACCCTGGAAAGCAAAGGCACCAAAGTTGCCGTGTTCGAAGGCCTGAACGCGGGTGACAAGGACTTCTCCTCGATCATCCAGAAGCTCAAGCAGAACAACGTCGACTTCGTTTACTACGGCGGCTACCACCCAGAACTGGGCCTGATCCTGCGCCAGGCGCAAGAAAAAGGCCTGAAAGCCAAGTTCATGGGCCCGGAAGGTGTCGGCAACGACTCCATCTCGCAGATCGCCCAAGGCGCTTCGGAAGGCCTGCTGGTGACCCTGCCGAAGTCGTTCGACGCTGACCCTGCGAACAAGGCCATTGCCGATGCCATCAAGGCTGACGGCAAGGACCCAAGCGGCCCATTCGTGTTCCCGGCCTACTCCGCTGTGCAGTTGATCGCTGACGGTATCGTTGCGGCCAAGTCCGAAGACGCCGACAAAGTGGCTGCAGCGATCCACGCTGGCACCTTCAAGACCCCGACCGGCGACCTGTCGTATGACGCCAAGGGCGACCTGAAAGACTTCAAGTTCGTGGTTTACGAATGGCACTTCGGCAAGCCGAAGACCGAAGTCTCCCCGCAGTAACTGCGTGATCAATAGCTGACCGAAAAGCCCACTGTGCGAGCAGTGGGCTTTGTTTTACGAGGTTCATGAGAACGATTGCCGTGATCCGGCAGCCGCCTCACCTGAAAATCTTAAAACCGTCACCCGCGGTTCACTGGCCGAGCCCTGCCATCGTCGCACAGACCACGAGGCGCGCCGGGTTACCCCCCGCCAGCGAATGCAATCAGGTTTTTAGGAGCGCTGTAATGCCTGAGATCTACCATTTCTTCCAACAACTGGTTAATGGATTGACCATCGGCAGCACCTATGCCTTGATCGCCATCGGTTACACGATGGTGTACGGCATCATTGGCATGATCAACTTCGCCCACGGCGAGGTGTACATGATCGGGTCCTACGTGGCATTCATTGCACTCGCCGGGCTGGCCATGATGGGCATCCATTCCCTGCCGATACTGATGACCGTGGCCTTTATCGCCACGATCTGCGTAACCAGTGCCTATGGCTACAGCATCGAGCGCGTTGCCTACCGCCCGTTGCGCAACAGTAACCGTCTGATCCCGCTGATCTCTGCCATCGGCATGTCGATCTTCCTGCAGAACACTGTGCTGCTGTCACAGGATTCCAAGGACAAGTCGATCCCCAACCTGATCCCTGGGAGCTTCTCCTTCGGCCCGGGCGGCGCAGAGGAAGTGCTGATTTCCTACATGCAGTTACTGGTGTTCGTCGTCACCCTGGTGGCCATGACCCTGTTGACCCTGTTCATCTCCCGTTCCCGCCTGGGCCGCGCCTGCCGCGCCTGTGCCGAGGACATCAAGATGGCCAACCTGCTCGGTATCAACACCAACAACATCATTGCCCTGACCTTCGTCATTGGCGCCGCACTGGCGGCAGTGGCAGCCGTGTTGCTGAGCATGCAATACGGGGTGATCAACCCCAACGCCGGCTTCCTGGTGGGCTTGAAAGCCTTCACCGCGGCAGTCCTGGGCGGCATCGGCAGTATTCCGGGCGCCATGCTCGGTGGCCTGGTGCTGGGTGTGGCCGAAGCCTTTGGCGCCGATATCTTCGGTGACCAGTACAAGGACGTCGTGGCGTTCGGGCTGTTGGTTCTGGTGCTGTTGTTCCGGCCGACCGGCATTCTGGGCCGTCCGGAGGTTGAGAAAGTATGAACAAGAATATCAAACAAGCGTTTTTCAGCGCCCTGCTGGTCTGGGCCGTGGCCTTCCCGGTACTTGGCCTGAAGCTGAGCATCGACGGCATCAATCTGATCGTGCATAGCCAGGGGCCGTTCACCATCACCGTGATTGCGGTGTGTTCGGTGTTGATGTTCCTGCGGGTGTTGTTCGACAAGCAGTGGAGCGCAGTGACTGCCCGTGGCTCGGACCGCAAGTTGATCTCGCCAGCGGTGAGCAACTTCCTGACATTGCCCAAGACCCAGCGCTGGATCATCCTGGGCCTGATCGTGGTGGCATTGGTCTGGCCGTTCTTCGGCTCGCGCGGCGCGGTCGACATTGCTACGTTGATCCTGATCTACGTGATGCTCGGTCTGGGGCTGAACATCGTCGTCGGCCTGGCCGGCCTGCTCGACCTGGGTTATGTCGGCTTTTACGCAGTGGGTGCCTACAGTTACGCCATGCTGTCGCACTACTACGGGCTGAGCTTCTGGATCTGCCTGCCGATTGCCGGCTTGATGGCAGCCACCTTCGGCTTCTTGCTGGGCTTCCCGGTATTGCGCTTGCGCGGTGACTATCTGGCGATCGTGACCCTCGGTTTCGGTGAGATCATTCGGCTGTTCCTGCGTAACCTGACCGACCTCACCGGCGGCCCCAACGGCATCAGCAACATCCCCAAGCCAACCTTCTTCGGGCTGTCGTTCGAGCGTCGCGCGGCTGAAGGCATGCAAACCTTCCACGAGTACTTCGGCATCGAGTACAACTCGATCAACAAGGTCATCTTCCTCTACTTGGTAGCGTTGTTGCTGGCCTTGCTGGCCTTGTTCGTGATCAACCGGCTGCTGCGCATGCCAATCGGGCGGGCGTGGGAGGCACTGCGTGAAGACGAGATCGCCTGCCGTGCGTTGGGCCTCAACCCCACCGTGATCAAGCTCTCGGCATTTACTCTGGGCGCCTGCTTCGCCGGTTTTGCCGGCAGCTTCTTCGCCGCACGGCAAGGGCTGGTGACACCGGAGTCGTTCACCTTCATCGAGTCGGCAATCATCCTCGCCATCGTTGTGCTGGGCGGTATGGGTTCGCAGTTGGGCGTGATTCTCGCGGCCATCGTGATGATCCTGCTGCCGGAGCTGATGCGTGAATTCAGCGAGTACCGCATGTTGATGTTCGGTGCGCTGATGGTGTTGATGATGATCTGGCGTCCGCAGGGCTTGCTGCCTATGCAACGACCACATATGGAGCTGCGTCGATGAGCCGCGAAATTCTGCAAGTCAGCGGCCTGAGCATGCGCTTCGGCGGCTTGTTGGCGGTCAACGGCGTGGCCCTGACCGTCAAGGAAAAACAAGTGGTGGCGCTGATCGGCCCGAACGGCGCCGGCAAGACCACGGTGTTCAACTGCCTGACCGGCTTCTACAAGCCAAGTGGCGGCACCATTCTGCTCGACGGCCAGCCGATTCAGGGCCTGGCCGGCCATCAGATCGCCCGCAAGGGTGTGGTGCGGACCTTCCAAAACGTGCGTCTGTTCAAAGAGATGACCGCGCTGGAAAACCTCCTGATCGCCCAGCACCGGCACTTGAACACCAACTTCTTTGCCGGCCTGTTCAAGACCCCGAGCTTTCGCCGCAGCGAACACGAAGCCATGGAGCGCGCGCAGTACTGGCTGGACAAGGTCAACCTGACCGAGTTCGCCAACCGCACTGCCGGCACCCTCGCTTACGGCCAGCAGCGCCGCCTGGAGATCGCCCGCTGCATGATGACCCAACCGCGGATCATCATGCTCGACGAACCTGCCGCCGGCTTGAACCCCAAGGAAACCGAAGACCTCAAGGCATTGATCGGCTACCTGCGCGAATCCCACAACGTGACTGTGCTGCTGATCGAGCACGACATGAAACTGGTGATGAGCATCTCCGACCATATCGTCGTGATCAACCAGGGCACGCCCCTGGCCGATGGTACCCCGGAGCAGATCCGTGACAATCCTGATGTGATCAAGGCCTATTTGGGGGAAGCGTAATGCTCAAGTTCGAAAACGTTTCCACTTTCTACGGCAAGATCCAGGCGCTGCATGGCGTCAATGTCGAGATCAACCAGGGCGAGATCGTCACCCTGATCGGCGCCAATGGTGCCGGCAAGTCGACCTTGCTGATGACCCTGTGCGGCTCGCCGCAGGCGCACAGCGGCAGCATCAAATACCTGGGGGAAGAGCTGGTCGGCCAGCCGTCTTCGCACATCATGCGCAAGAGCATCGCCGTGGTCCCCGAAGGCCGCCGCGTGTTTGCCCGTCTGACTGTCGAAGAGAACCTGGCCATGGGCGGTTTCTTCACCGACAAGGGCGATTACCAGGAACAACTGGACAAGGTCCTGCAGCTGTTTCCGCGCTTGAAAGAGCGCTACTCACAGCGTGGCGGCACCATGTCCGGTGGCGAACAGCAGATGCTGGCGATTGGTCGTGCGCTGATGAGCAAGCCCAAGTTGCTGCTGCTCGACGAACCGTCGCTGGGGCTGGCGCCGATCATCATCCAGCAGATCTTCGATATCATCGAACAACTGCGCCGTGATGGTGTGACGGTATTCCTGGTCGAGCAAAACGCCAACCAGGCACTCAAGATCGCTGACCGTGCCTATGTATTGGAGAACGGTCACGTGGTCATGCAGGGCACTGGCGAAGCATTGTTGAGTGACCCGAAGGTGCGAGACGCTTACCTCGGCGGTTGATCCTTCGTGTAATCCATTGGGGCCGCCTTGCGGCCCCAATCGTTTCACCACCCCTTGTGATCCCGGGTACTGCTCGGTAACGTGCGCACTTCACCCGCCGCGTCCCCGGAGCCTCACCCATGCGTTGCACCCCTCCTCTGCTGCTCGCCACCCTGCTGCCACTGTTCGCCGGCTGCCAGATGCTGGCCGACAAACCGGTCGACCCTGACCTTGGCACCACGCGCATGCAGGGCGAACTGAGCGCCAGCGGCGGTCATCTGCTGTTCAAACCTTGCAGCGAAAGCCGCTCGTTCGTGGTCAATGATGCCGGCGCCACGGGCATCCTGCAGGAAGCCTCGAGCCTGGCCCACGGCGCTGGCGACAAGCTGTTTGCCGATGTCCGCGGGCGCCTCGCCGGCAGCAAGCAGGCCAACAGCGACGGCCAGCTGGATGTGCGCCGGCTGTATCGCCTGGAGCCTTCGGCCAGTGCCTGCGACGACCCCAACTTCAAGCAACTGACCCTGCGCGCCGGCGGCCATGCGCCGGAATGGGACATCAAGGCCAGCGGCAAGGGCATGGTCCTCAACCGCGCCGGCCAGCCGCCGCTGCCACTGCCGTTCCTTGAAGAGCAGATGCCCGGCGGTGGCCTCAACCTGTCCAGCGAAGCCAATGGCCAGCGCATCGAACTGTGGCTCGCTCCGCAGCGCTGCGTCGACAGCGTCACCGGCGCCGTGCGCCACCTGCGTGCCGAGCTGCGCGTCGATGGCCAGACCGTGCACGGCTGCGCTTACTACGGCGGCGCCCGCGACAACTGATCGCCTAGTGGTTTTTATCCTGCCTTTGAGCCCGGCGAACAGCTTATACTTGGCGGTTTGTGTAAAGCCGCCGGCCGCCAGAGGCCGGGATACTGGACCCTGCCATGCTACGAATCACTGAACTGAAGCTGCCCCTGGACCATCCTGACGAAGCCCTGCGCGAGGCCATCCTCCAGCGCCTGGGTATTGCCGATGACCAGTTGCTGAGCTTCACCCTGTTCAAGCGCAGCTACGATGCTCGCAAGAAGAACAGCGAACTGCTGTTCATCTACACCATCGACCTGCACGCCATCAACGAAGCCGAACTGCTGCACAAATTCGCCGACGATCACAACATCAGCGTTGCCCCCGACGTCAGCTACAAGTACGTCGGCCAGGCTCCTGCCGAGCTGCAGGAGCGGCCTCTGGTAGTCGGCTTCGGCCCGTGCGGGATCTTTGCCGGGCTGTTGCTGGCGCAGATGGGCTTCAAGCCGATCGTGCTCGAGCGCGGCAAGGAAGTCCGCCAGCGAACCAAGGACACCTGGGGCCTATGGCGCAAAAGCGTGCTCAACCCCGAGTCCAACGTACAGTTTGGCGAAGGCGGCGCCGGGACCTTCTCCGACGGCAAGCTGTACAGCCAGATCAAGGACCCGCTGCACCACGGCCGCAAAGTGCTGGAAGAGTTCGTCAAGGCCGGTGCGCCAGACGAGATCCTGTTCATCAACAAGCCGCACATCGGTACCTTCCGCCTGACCGGCATGGTCGAGAACATGCGCGAGCAGATCATCGCCCTCGGTGGCGAAGTGCGCTTCGAGCAAAAAGTAAGCGACTTGCTCCTCGACGGCGAACAGCTCACCGGTGTGGTCCTCGACAGCGGCGAACAGCTGCACGCGCGGCACGTGGTGCTGGCTCTGGGCCACAGCGCGCGTGATACCTTCCGCATGCTGCACGCCAAGGGTGTGTTCATGGAAGCCAAGCCGTTCTCGGTCGGTTTCCGCATCGAGCACCCACAGACCTTGATCGACAAGGCGCGCCTGGGCAAATACGCCGGACACCCGAAACTCGGCGCCGCTGACTACAAGCTGGTCTATCACGCCAAGAACGGTCGCTCGGTGTACAGCTTCTGCATGTGCCCGGGCGGCACTGTGGTTGCGGCAACCAGCGAGCCTGGCCGAGTTGTGACCAACGGCATGAGCCAGTACTCGCGTAACGAGCGCAATGCCAACTCGGGCATCGTCGTCGGCATCGACCCAGAACGGGATTACCCGGGCGGGCCGCTTGCCGGCATCGAGTTGCAGGAGCGGCTTGAGACACTCGCCTATGAGCTGGGCGGCAGCAATTACCAGGCGCCGGCGCAACTGGTTGGCGACTTTGTCGCCGGTCGGCCTTCGACCGCGCTGGGAAGTGTCGAGCCTTCGTACAAGCCGGGCGTGACCTTGGGTGACTTGGCGCTGAGCCTGCCCGAGTTCGCTATCGAGGCCATCCGCGAGGCGCTGCCGGCGTTCGATCGGCAGATCAAGGGCTACAACCTGCATGACGCAGTACTGACCGGGCTCGAGACGCGGACCTCCTCGCCGCTGCGCATCACCCGTGATGCCAGCTTCCAGAGCATCAACGTCAAGGGCCTGTTCCCGGCCGGTGAAGGTGCAGGTTACGCGGGTGGTATTCTGTCGGCAGGTGTCGACGGCATTCGCATCGCTGAAGCCGTAGCGCGGGATATTCTCGGGCTGCAGTGAGCTGAAACCCAGGCGTAAAAAAAACCCGGTCGGCACTGCCGGTCGGGTTTTTTACATTCAGCGCGGCTGTCAGTGGGTGACGCGGCTGGTGCCATCTACAGTCATGATGCGGACACGCTCGCCCACGCGGAAGATTTCATTCTCCTGCACGGCCTGTACGTAGGCGCGGGTGCTGCCGTCATCTTCACGTACGGTGACTTCGACGCCCTGGGTGCGGGTGATGCCTTCTTCAGCAGCCGAACCTGCCAGGCCACCGGCTACAGCACCGATCACAGCGGCAACGATGCTGCCGCGACCGCCGCCAATGGCGCTACCGGCCACGCCGCCGACTACAGCACCGGCGCCGCCGCCGATTGGGGTCTTGGTGCCTTCGATTTTCACCGGACGCAGGGCTTCGATGGTACCCATGCGTACGGTCTGCACGCGGCGGGCTTCATCACGGGAGTAGCTGTCACCGGTCAGGCTCGAGGCACAACCGCCGAGCAGCAGCGACATGGTGGTGAACGCCACCACCAGAACAGATTTACGCATGGGTTGTATCTCCATAAGACAGGTGACCATTAGACGCTGCAGGTTGACGGCTGTCACGGTGCATACGTAACAAAAATGCATTCATTCAGCGTCGGTACAGGGTGTGTGCTGACGCTTGATTGTCAGACCTTGGATCGGCTTGGATTACTGCATTGAGTTTGGGATTGCGGGCTTATCCATTTTGTGTGGTGGCTGTGATGGCCCCTTTCGCCCTTACGGCGAGTCACTTTTTTGGCAAACGCCCCAAAAAAGTAACCAAAAAAGGGCTCGCTCCTACATACGGCCCCTTCGCTGCGCTACGGGGTTCCCTCGCTCCGGCCTTGCTCCCGGGAGGACCGCGCTGTACGGGCCATCCTGGCCCGCAGCGCTTGACGGCCATCCATGGCCGTCACCTCCCTCCGCAAGACCTGCGCTCGGCCTCCTGAAGTCGCAGGTAGATCAAGAGCACGCCTCGCTGCGCTGGCGCAAAGCGGGATCGGGGTGACTGCTGGATTTGGGTACGGAATGAGATTGCTGCGGCACGGCACGACACAAACTTTTGACTTTGCCTCTAGCTCTTGATCTGCGCCTGCGCAGCGAGGCGTGCTCTTGATCTGCTTTTGATCTTGATCCACCGGCGACTCAGGAGGCCGAGCGCAGGTCTTGCGAAGGGAGGTGCCGGCCATGGATGGCCGGCAAGCGCTGCGGGCCAGGATGGCCCGTACAGCGCGGTCCGCCCGGGAGCAAGGCCGGAGCGAGGGAACCCCGCAGCGCAGCGAAGGGGCCGGATGTGGAGCCAAGCCCTTTTTTGGTTACTTTTTTGGGGCGTTTGCCAAAAAAGTGACTCGCCGTAAGGGCGAAAGGGGCCCGATCAGCCACCACAAAAAACGGATAAACTCACAAAACAGCGAAAACCAACCTCAGGGAGCCAACCGCTCCCGAGCCCAATGCCCCGCCACCAGACGATAATTCAGCCGATCATGCAACCGGCTAGCCCTACCCTGCCAAAACTCAACCCGCTCAGGCAGCAAACGATACCCCCCCCAATGCTCAGGACAATGCGGCTGAGTCTGCGAAAACCGCTCTTCAGTAGCCTTGACCAAAGCCTCCAGCTCTTCACGCCCAGCTATCACCCGACTCTGCGGCGAAGCCCAAGCCCCAAGACGACTCCCCAGCGGGCGCACCTGGTAATAGTCATCGGACTCCTGCGCAGTAACCTTCTCAACCCGCCCCTCAATCCGCACCTGACGCTCCAGCGCCGGCCAGAAGAAGGTCATCGCCGCAAACGGGTTAGCCTGCAAATGCTGCCCCTTCGCGCTGTCATAGTTGCTGAAAAAGGTGAATCCCTGAGCATCCAGGCCCTTCAACAGCAACACCCGGCAATGCGGTCGTCCATCGGCATCGACCGTAGCCAGCGTCATGGCATTGGCCTCGACCGGCGCCTGTTCGGTTTTTACAGCATCGGCAAACCACTGGTGGAACAGCGCAAACGGCTCATCCGGCGCCTGGCTTTCGGCCAGGCCATCACGGGTGTAGTCGCGGCGCATATCGGCCAGAGATTGAGTCATGACAGCACTTCCTTGACGATCAGTTGGTCTTCGCAGGGCTGTTGGCAGCGACTTTCTTGTCGGCCGTGGTTTTTTTCGCGGCCGGCTTGGCGGCCGGCTTCTTGGCAGCAGTCTTGGCTGCGGCCTTCTTGACCGGGGCTTTGGCCACGGCTTTCTTCGCCGCAGGCTTGGCAGCGGCCTTGGCTGCAGGCTTGCTGGCTGCAGGCTTGGCCACCGGGGCCTTGCTGTCTTGAGTGGCGACCACAGCGGCCGGGGCCGGCGCCAGGTTCGGCTGCTGGTATTTGGCCAACAGGGCCAGCATGGTGTTCTGCGGCGTCATCAGCAATTCGACGCGGCGGTTCAAGGCGCGGCCTTCGAGGCTGTCGTTGGCGGCGCGTGGCATCACCGAGCCCATACCTTTGAGGCTCAAACGGTCGCGTTGCAGACCACTCAGGCGGAAGATAGCCGAGACCGAGGCAGCGCGCTCAAGGCTGAGCTTCTGGTTAACGGCAGCGGCACCGCTGCTGTCGGCGTGACCGAGAATCAGCACGGCAGTTTTCGGGTCGACTTCAATGGCCTTGGCCAGACGGGTGATCGGCCCCAAACTCGCCGGCAACAGCATGTTCGGGCGGTCCGGGTTGTACGAGCTGTCGACCGGAATGGTCACGGCCAACAGGTCTTCGCGGCGCTCCACTTCAAACTTGCTGTCCTTGACCGCTTCACGCAGCTTTGGCTCGTACTGGTCAAGCCAGGCCTGGGTGGCCTTGTGATCAATCTTGGGAACGACCGGCCCCTTGGCCTGGGTCTCTTCAGAGCCGAACGGCCACCACCAGCGGCTGCTGCTTTCGGACTTGGCGTCGGCTTTGGCAACTTTCTCGGTCACCGCCTGCTTCACTTCCTGATCGGCAACCTTGTCCGAGCCAAACGGCCACCAGCTGTGTCCGCTAGTCGAGGAGGCATCCTGCGATTGGCTGGCACAACCGGTCATGGCCAGGCACAGGGCGAGTGCTAAGGTTTTTTGTGAAGACATCAGCGATACACCATGAAATTGAAGGAAATTTTGCCTGCAGTAGCAGGCATTGGCATTGAGCATAGTCAAACCGCACGGGCATTACCCGCACTAGCCGATCAAAGGCAACTGGCGAGCACCCGCACCAGCTTCTGCGCTCTTGGGTCCATCAGCACGTAAGGGCCGAGGGTATTGGTGACGAAGCCAAAGGCAACATCGTGCTCGGGGTCGGCGAAACCGACCGAACCACCGGCGCCCGGGTGACCGAATGCGCCAGCACCGAGGCCGAAGGTGGCGTTGGCTACGGTTGGCTGGTCCAGCATGCAACCCAGGCCGAAGCGGGTCTGGGTCAGCAAGGTACGGTCTTCACCGAGACTGTGCTCGCGGGTCAGTTCATCCAGCAACTCCGATTCGAGCAAGCTGCCGTCGAGCAGGCCGGCATAAAAACCGGCGAGGCTGCGCGCGTTGCCGTGGCCGTTGGCCGCAGGCTGCTGCATGCGTCGCCATTCGGGCTTGTTGGTACTGGTCAGGATTGCTGGTGGGTTGGTGAACGCTCGGGTTGAAAGCGCCTCTGGCTCGCGCATGGTGACCTGCAGCAGGCGCTGCGCAGCCGCATCGCCTGAATTGCCCTTGCCGCGGGCGATATGCGCCACACGGTGGAATTCTTCATCTGCCAGGCCAATGTGAAAATCCAGCCCCAACGGCTTGGCCGTGCGGGCGACGATCGACTCACCCGGACCGCGGCCGTCAGCTCGGCGAATAAGCTCGCCGATCAGCCAGCCATAGGTGATTGCCGCGTAGCCATGCTCGGTACCTGGGGTCCACCACGGCGTTTCTGCGGCCAGCGCGGCAGTCATCGCTTCCCAGTCGTACAACGCCTCGGCGGGGAGCAGCTCACGGATGGCCGGCAGGCCAGCGCGGTGGCTCAGTAACTGACGCAGGGTCACGGCTTCTTTGCCGGCTTGAGCGAACTCCGGCCAATAGCGTGCTACCGGGGCATCCAGCGCCAGCTTGCCCTCGCCCACCAGTTGCAAGGCAGTCACGGCGGTGAACGTCTTGGTGCAGGAGAACAGATTGGCGATGGTGTCGCTATGCCAAGCCTGCTGCCCATCCTTGTCGGCACTGCCGGCCCACAGGTCGATCACGGTGTCGCCACCGACCTGGATGCACAACGCCGCACCGCGCTCCTGGGAATCCTCGAACAAGGCGGCGAATGCTTCACGCACCGCCTCGAACTTCAGCTCATAGTGACCCTGAATCTGCACCGCCAGCTCTCCGTACGACTCGAGTTTGCAAAGGCGTGCATTGTTTCAGTAGTTGACCATTTTGCCTACTGAATGTGGCCGGATGGTTGTCAGGAAACGTCGCCAAACAGCTCTGCAACCAGCCCCATGCGCCTCATGGCACCGGCTTGCTGACCACCGTGCGCAGCTCGTCGATTACCTGCTGATTACTCCGGCGCACCGCCTCGACAAAGCCCGGATAGGCCACATCGGTGATCGCCACCAACCCAAGATGGCCGTTTTCGCCATCGAGCAGGCGGCCACTGGCAGGCTGATCCAGATACTGGAACCAATGCGCACCGACGATCATCGGCTGGGCCATGGCGGCCTTGAGGAAGTTGGCATACGCCGGGCCACGGTCCTCCTCGCGCGCCAGTTCCACCGGCCCCGGCCAGAACGGCCCACGGTCGCGCGAACCGAACTGGAATTCGGACACCAGCACCGGCTTATCCAGCTCGGCCAGGCGAGCAAAGTCGTAGCCGTCGTCAGGCTTGAGGGTATAGAAGTTGAAACTGAGCACATCGCAGAACTCGGCGCAGGCCTTGACCGCCTGTGGGCTGCTCAGGGCAAAGCGGCCTCCGAGCAACAGGTGGTTGGGCGCATGCCAGTTGAGCGAATCGGCGATGGTCTTGAAATAGGTGTCGGCGAACACCTGTTGGAAGTACTGGTAATCGCGTTCGATTTCCGGGTGCTCGGGGTTGGGCAGCGGTGCTTCGAAGCCTGGGTCTTCCATTAGCTCCCACGCCTGCAGCTCGATGCCCCAGGCCTTGGACAGCCCTTCCTGATTGCGGTACTTGTCGCGCAGCTGCTTGAGGAACGCGCGCTTGGCCGGCACGTCGGTGGTCAGGCGCAGGGTGCCGAAAGCGAGGCCATAGCGGGCCCGCGGATCATCACCGGGTGCGGCCCAGGCCAGCTCGTTGTCGGCAAAGTAACCGATCAGCCACGGGTCATCGCGGTGATCACGGGCAGCAATCGCTACAGCACGTTCGGTGGCCATGGCAAAGCGTGGGTCGAACGGATCGGGCATGCGCCCCCACCAGTCCATGCCCGTGCTGATGCTGGCGTAGTCGCCAACGATCGACAACGGCAGGGTGTAAGGCACCCGTTTGGCCAGGCCCAGTTCAGGATCGCTCCAGTTGCCGAGGGTATTGAAGCCCCACGCCTGCAAGCGATTCAGAGCATGCGCCTGCCAGCGGCCGGCATCGATCGCCATCGGCGGGCACGCCTGGCTGGTCGGTTCGGCGGCGGCCGGGGCACAGCTGTGGCCATGGCTGCGTTGCAGGTTGGCTGCGTAGAAGTCGAACCAGCGGCCCTGCTTGAATGCGCGCCCCTGCGAAGACGCATTGCCATCATCATTGTTGCCTTCCCCGTAGAACGCGGCGAAGGGCTCGTTGACGCCGGGCAACGCGGTGAACATGCCCTCGCGACCAGCAACATAGGTACGCCCGCCATCAGCGGCCACAGCGTTTACGCCCAACGAGAAGAACGGATGGCCGTCAGGCGTCACCAGGAACCAGCGGCCATCGCGTTTCTCTGTACGGAAGAAGCCCTGAGCCTCGAACGCAGGCCCGGCCAGCAGCCCACCGTACGGGTCAAGCGCTTGCTTGCCGCGCTCTGCCAGCCAGACCTTGAGCTGCGCCTGCTCGCGGCTATCGGCAGCTTTGAGCTGGTCATCGCTGACGATTCGCTCCGGCCAGCGGCCCCGCGTCGACTGGCCATAAGCGTCGATCAGGCCGGCATAGGCTGCCTTGAAGGCGAGATCGTCATCTTGTAGGCCGACCCTCTCGATCAGCAGGCTTTGCGCCACGTTGGGCTTGGGGATGCTCAGAGTCACCGAGCTGATCTGCTTCAGGTCCACCTCACCGACGCTGCTGGTCAGCAGCAAGCGCTGGCCGTCGTAGGTCCATGGCATCGGTGGGCCGGCACGCATGCCTTGGCTCAGCGGCGAGCTGGCGGTAAGCGGCACCATTACCGTTTGCGCAGGCCCGGCCGGCAGGTCGATGCGGCTGGTGAGGGTGCGGCCATCGCTGCTCTGCACTGTGACGTCGACCGTCAGCGCCCAATCCATCGCACTTTGCAGGCGCAAGGTGAGGGCCTTGCCGGCCGACCAGTCCCACGCCCCACCTTGCGGGCTCAGGCCCAGGCTTGGGCGTTCGACCGGATTGAACACGACGCGGCGCAGTACCTCGCCCTCTGCGGTCTGTTCGGCGTTGTATTGCGGCATGCCGGCGTCGGCGGTGATGACATTGACCACCGAGGCCGGCCGCACGAAGCTGAACAGCGTCTGCTGCCCAGCCAGCAAGGGTGAGCAGAACAGCAGCGTGAAGACTGCGGGCAAGGTGCGTCGAATCATAGAACTGGAGCTCTCCTTCAGGGCCGCGGGGAGCCCGTGACTGAGTAATGGACAACAGGCCGAAGCTGCACGCTCCAGCCGTCAGGAAATTTCCCGCCGGAACGGCGGTAGCGCGTTGAGGATAGCCTTGCCGTAGCGCTGAGTGACCAGGCGCCGATCGAGCAAGGTGATCACGCCGCGGTCCTGCTCGGTGCGCAGCAGGCGACCACAAGCCTGGATCAGCTTAAGCGAGGCGTCGGGTACGGCGATTTCCATGAATGGATTACCTCCGCGCGCTTCGATCCACTCGGCCAGAGCGGCTTCGACCGGGTCATCCGGCACCGAGAACGGGATCTTGGCGATCACCACGTGCTCGCAGTATGCGCCAGGCAGGTCGACCCCTTCGGAGAAACTGGCCAGACCGAACAGCACGCTGTGCTGGCCGTCGTCGACCCGCGCCTTGTGCTTGTTCAGGGTTTCTTGCTTGGACAGATTGCCCTGAATCAGCACCAGCTTGCGCCAGTCACGATCAAGGCCATCGAATACGTCCTGCATCTGCTTGCGCGACGAGAACAGTACCAGCGCACCCCGCGCCTCTTCGAGCATCGCCGGCAGTTCGCGGATGATCGCGGCGGTGTGCCCGGCAGCATCGCGCGGATCGGCGCCCAGATCAGGCACCCGCAGCAACCCGGCATCGCCGTGCACGAACGGGCTCGGCACCACACAGGTTACTGCGTCCCTTGGCAGGCCGGAGCGCATGCGGAAGCGGTCGAACTTGCCCAGCGCGGTCAGCGTTGCCGACGTCACCAAGGCGCCGTGGGCAACGCTCCACAGGCTGCGCCGGAGCATCTCAGCTGCGAGGATCGGGCTGGCGTTTACCTCGATGTCGAACAGCGCACCGGTCTCGGCCAGGGTCAGCCAACGCGCCATCGGCGGGCTGTCTTCCGGGTCCTCGGCGGTGAACGCCGTCCACAGCTCCCAGTTGCCCTGAGCCCGAGTCACCAGGCTGCCGAACAGCGGGTACCACTCTTCGGCCTGGTGGCTGGCGATACCGATATTCTTCTCGCCATCCATGCCTTCCTTGAGCAGGTCTGCAAGGCGCGTGAACAGGTCATTGAGCTGGGAAAAACCCTTTTTCAGCTCGATGCCGACTTCGCGGATATGCTCCGGCACCACCCCGCCCTCAAAGCGGTAGCGTGGCCGCTCGCGGCCTTCGGTGTCTTCACCGGGCTTGAAGTCTGCAATCTGCTCGCAAAGGGTAAACATGAACTGCTGCTGGGTGCGGATTTCACGCGCCAGCTCCGGCACCTGTTCGATGTACTTGCCCAGATCGCCCGGCAGCGGGTGCTGGGCGAGCAGCTTGGTCAGGTTCTTGGCCGTCTGCTCAAGCCAGTCGGCGGTCGAGCGCAGCCGCGAATAATGGGCAAAATGACCAATCGCCTTGTCCGGCAGGTGATGGCCTTCGTCGAACACATAAATGGTGTCGCGTGGGTCAGGCAGCACCGCGCCGCCGCCCAGGGCCAGGTCAGCCAGGACCATGTCGTGGTTGGTGACGATCACATCGACCTTGCCCATGCCTTCTCGGGCCTTGTAGAACACGCACTGCTGGAAGTTCGGGCAGTGACGGCCGGTACATTGGCTGTGGTCGGTGGTCAGGCGCGCCCAGTCCGGGTCTTCGATGGTTTCCGACCAGCTGTCACGGTCGCCATCCCAGCGGTTGCCGGCGAGCTTCTCGATCATGCTGTTGAACAGCTTCTGGCTGCGCTCGTCGACTTCGATATGGAAGCCTTCTTCCTCGAACAGCTGCGCAGTGGCCGACTGGGCGTGGCCTTCCTGCAACAGTACGTCGAGCTTGGACAGGCACAGATAGCGGCCACGGCCCTTGGCCAGGGCAAAGCTGAAGTTCAGACCACTGTTGCGCATCAGGTCAGGCAGATCCTTGAAGACGATCTGCTCCTGCAGCGCCACGGTGGCGGTGGCAATCACCAGGCGCTTGCCGGCGACCTTGGCGGCGGGGATGGCCGCCAGGGCATAGGCGACCGTCTTGCCGGTACCAGTGCCCGCCTCGACGGCAACCACGGCGGGGTCACCCGAGCGTCGACCTTCGTCGTCGCAGGCAATATCGCCAAGCACTTTCGCTACTTCGGCAATCATCAGGCGCTGGCCGTAACGTGGCTTGAGGCTCTTGGCTTCGAGAAAACGCGAATAGGCGCCCTGGATGGTGGCTTTGAGTTCGTTGCTGATCATGGTCTGCAGGCGCCCGAAGGGCTGGATATATTTTCAGTGTTTTGCATGGGCGGCTATCATACCCCGCTCGCGCCCTTTATGCCGCATGGAGATCCCGATGCTGAGCTTCACCCTACCCTACACCCTGCATGTGCTAGCCGCCCTGGTCTGGGTCGGCGGGATGTTTTTCGCCTGGCTGATCCTGCGCCCGGCAACGGTTGCAGCCCTGGAGGGGCCGGCACGGTTGCGCTTGTGGCTGGAAGTTTTCCGACGCTTCTTTGTCTGGGTCTGGGTCGCTGTGGCGATTTTGGCGATCAGTGGTATCGGCATGTTGCACATGCGCTTCAGCGGTTTCGAAACTGCGCCCAAGTACGTGCAACTGATGATGGGCGGGGCGATCGTTATGTTTGCCTTGTTCCTGCGCGTGCAGGCCTTGCTGCTGCCTGACTTGCGTGCCGCGGTGCAGGCCGAGGATTGGCCGGCAGGTGCTGCTGCGCTGGGGCGGATTCGCCGGCTGGTGGGTATCAACCTGCTGCTGGGGCTCGCCGTGGTAGCGGTTGCCAGCCTGCGTCTGCCGCTCTGAACGGTGCGCCGCGCAGGCAAACTGCGCGGCGGCAAACCCGGTTACAGGCGTCGCAGAATCAACTCACCCTCTGCGCCCGCCAGGCCGGCCTGGCCTTCAACGCCCGGCCGGCCCTTGGCCCCAGCGTCGGTGCTATACACCAGGCAACCCTTGCTGGCGCCGCCTGCGCCAGGTTTGCCCGCTGCGCCCGGTTTGCCCGGCAGGCCCCCATCCAGGCGTACGACAATGCGCTGCTCGGGATAGTCAGCCGGCACCGCCAGACGAATCCGCCCACCCGCTGCACCGTCATGGCCGTTGCCACCATTGTCGCCATCAGCGCCGCGGCTGGCCTGGCCCCAGGTGCAGCCACCGGCCTTGCCATTGGCGCCATCCAGGCCCACATAGCCCGGCGCACCGGCACCACCACGGGCGTCGATCGACAACTGCTCGGCGTCCAGTGCATGCAACTGCAGGTCAAGGCTGCGGCCGCTGCGCGCGGCGCGTTCATAGCTACCCGGCGCGCCATTGGCGCTGATCTCGCTGCCGCTGGCGAAGCGCGCCGAGGCTGCTTCGATGGTCAATTCCGTGTCGGCCGGAGCGACGGCAATGCGCGCATCTTGGCCAAGTTCCAGTTGCTCGACCTTGAGCGAGGTCAGTGACGCCGGCAACAGCAAGGTTGCCGAATCCGCCACCCGCAGGTGTTGCAGATGAACAGTGCCGGCCTTGTTGGCCAGGCGCATCACCGAGTTGGCAGCAACATCCAGGCTGTCTGCCTGGGCCCATGGGCTGGCCAAGGCCACCAACAACATCAATTTACGCACGGCGGGGCGCCTCCTGAGGCTTGGGAATCGACATCACGTGAAAAATTCCTGTCAGCAAAATCTGCAGACGATCGAACCAGCGGTGGCTACGGTTGCGCAGGCTGGCGTTGAAAAACAGTACTTCGAGCATATGCAGGCCAAGCAAAAGGATGCCCGCTGCATTGATCAGGAGATTGAACGGCAGCGGCTGCGGCATCAGCAGATTGACCAGCACCACCCACCAGAACACAACCGTCAGGGCCTTGCCCAGCCCCAGGATAAATTTCATACCCCGCCCTCCTTTGCCAGTCAGTTAAGCCTGTTGGGGCCGCTGTGCGGCCCTTCGCGGGTGAACCCGCTCCCACAGGTACAGTTGCGCAATCCTGTGGGAGCGGGTTCACCCGCGAAGACCGCACAGCGGTCCACCGGCAAGCCGACATCTTCGTCCACAGTAACTTCATTGATGGGCGCCCGCCAAGCATTGCCTCAGGCCCGGCACCCAGTTGCACACCGACGGTCAACGCTCGATCTTGATCTCGGTCCGGCGGTTCATGGCACGCCCCTCAGCAGTAGCGTTGTCGGCCACTGGCTGGGTTTCGCCGGCACCGACTACCGACACCACGCTGCTGCGCGGCACGCCGCTTTCGACCAGATAGTCAGTAACCGAATGCGCGCGGCGCTCGGACAACTTCTGGTTGTACGTGTCGGAGCCAACGCTGTCGGTGTGCCCGGTGACACTCAGTCGGGTGCTCGCCGCTTCCTGCTTGAGGCGGGTGGCGATGGTATTGAGGCGTTCCTTGTCGGCCGCAGTCAGCCGCGCAGAGTCGAACTCGAAGTGCACGTCACGGATGACGATGACTTCTTCCTTGACCACGACCACCTCTTCTACCACTGCTACCGGTTCAGGTGGGCAGCCATTGGCATCGACCTGTACCCCACGCGGGGTGCCCGGGCACTTGTCGCGGCTGTCCGGCACGCCATCGCCGTCTTCGTCACCGTCGCCATTGGCCCAGCAGTAGCCGGCGGCCAGGCCACCGCCAAGCAGCGCGCCCCAGCCGGCCCAGCTCGAGCTTTCGATAGCGCCAAGGGCGGCGCCGCCCACACCCCCGACGGCAGCACATGTCGGCCAGTCGGTTTTCTGCAAACCTGCACAACCAGTCAACACACTGGTCAGCAGCACCAAGGGTATCGCCGTGCGAACTATGCTCATCTGTTGCATCTCCTAGAGGGAATCGGCATAAGGCCGATCTGTGCCAGTAAAGACCGCGCATTCCCGATCTGCCAGCAATGAGCCATGCTGGTGTGCCACAGCCCTTTGCCGGCAAGCTCTAGCCAGCTAGGCTTGGCGACCCTGAACGGAGATAGGCAATGACCGACGGTTTTTCCCAACGCACGCCGCAACAAGCCCTCGCCGCCTTGCTCGAGCGCGTGCAGCCGCAGCGCCTGCTGCTGGTGGGCACGCGCTTCCCGGCGCTGGATGCCTTTGCCCAGGCGCACCCACAGGTGGTCATCGAAGTGGCAGCGCCAGGCGTACTGCCGGATCCACTCGCCGCCCAGCGTTTCGACCTGGCGGTGCTGGTCGACTGCCTTGAGCACTTGCCCAAGCGCACCGGCCTGGAACTGCTGGCAGGCATCCGCAATCTGAATGCCAGTCGCCTGGCGGTGCTGGCCGACTTGAGCGCCTGCGGCTGGCAGGACACCGAGTTCTTCTCGCTGGCGATGTCGGCCAGCGAGAAATTCGGCCGCGAGCAGCAGGTGTTGAGCCTGTTCACCTATGATCTACATGACTACAAGCAGGTCCCTGACTGGCTCAACGCCAGGTTCTGGGCCAACCCTGAAAACTTTGGCAAGTACTGGTGGTGACGTGATGAGTGTTTCGGTTTGCCCTTGCGGCAGTGGCAACCTGCTCAACGCCTGCTGCGGGCATTATCATGCCGGCACCCCGGCGCCAGACGCCCAGGCATTGATGCGCTCGCGCTACAGCGGTTACGTGCTGGGCCTGATCGATTACCTGGTCGCAACCACCCTGCCGGCTCAGCAAGATGGCCTGGACCGCGCTGCAATTGCTGCCTGGAGCGCGCAAAGCACCTGGCTGGGGCTTGAGGTGGAAAGCGCCGAGGTGCTTGGCGGTCAGCCTGAGCATGCGTTTGTCACCTTCATCGCGCGCTGGCACGACGCTCAAGGCGAACACGCCCACCGTGAGCGTTCGGCATTCGTCCAGCGCGATGGCCGTTGGTACTTCATTGACCCAACGGTCGGCCTCAAGGCCACGCGCAACGACCCCTGCCCCTGTGCCAGCGGGCAGAAGTTCAAGAAGTGCTGTTCCAGTTACGTCGGTACTTGACCGTGAACGCCCTCGCCCGCCTGCTCCTGACCAGCTGCGTCCTGCTGCTGACCGGCTGCGCAGGCTGGAGCGGCGAGCAATGGCGCGAACCACAGGTGCATCTGGTCAGGGTCGAAACAGTCAAGGCGCGCCTGCTGCAACAGGAGTTCGTCATTCACCTGCGGGTCGACAACCCCAATGACAGCCGCCTGTTCATCCGCAACCTGAATTACTCGGTGCGGCTCAACCAGTTGCTGCTGGTCGACGATGAGGCGAGCATCTGGCGCAGCGTCGCCGCCCATGAGGGGCGGACCTTCAAGATCACCGCCCGCACCAACCTGTGGAAGCAGCTCAAACCGCTGGCCAAGCTGCTCAAGAGCAGGCAGCCGCTGCGCTATTCACTGCAGGCCGAGCTGAATACCGGGCTGATCATCTGGCGGGGCCTGCACTTGTCGCGCAGTGATGAGATAATGCCCGGCGATTTCTTACCGGAGTAACCTGCAATGACTCAGCAACCGCATGTTCATGGCCCTGACTGCAACCACGATCACGATCATCAGCATGATCATGACCACGGCCATGTGCACGGTCCACACTGCAACCACGGCCACCAGGAGCCGGTGCGCAACGCTTTGAAAGACGTTGGCCGCAACGACCCGTGCCCGTGCGGCAGCGACAAGAAGTTCAAGAAGTGCCACGGCGCCTGATCCTCGCTCGCTGACCGCTGCCGCAAGCAACTGCAGCCTTTGGCCGTGATTGCTTGCGGTTGATGCTTTCCGATCCAGCCAAATCCCTTTTTTGTCACACCTTGCAGGAGCCTCTTCAATGGCCGCCCCCGCTTTTCCTCCTTTGCGTCCCCGCTTCGCCAGCCTGGCGCTGCTAGGTCTGCTTGGTCTTGGCGGCTGCCAGATGAGCGCCGTGCAAGACAGCGTGCCGCCGACCACCGGCGTGCAACCGCTCAAAGGCCTCGCGCAGAACGTTTCGCTGCGGCGCAATGCCATGGGCGCACCGCTGATCGAAAGCAGCAGCTTCCACGATGCGCTGTTCACGCTGGGTTACGTGCACGCCGGCGACCGCATCGAGCAGATGCTCGGCATGCGCCTGCTGGCTCAGGGCCGCCTGGCGGAACTGGCCGGGCCAGAAGCGCTGGATATCGACCGTTTGATGCGTGCAGCCAATCTCAAGCAGAGTGCCAATGCCCTGTACGCCGACGCTTCGCCGCGGCTCAAGCGCTTCTTTGAAGTGTATGCGCGTGGGGTCAACGCCTACCTGTACCGCTACCGCGACAAGCTGCCGGGTGAGCTCGCCCGTAGCGGTTATCGCCCTGAATACTGGAAGGCCGAAGACAGCGCGCTGATCTTCAGCCTGTATGCCTTCAGCCAGTCAGTCAATCTGCAGGAAGAACTCAGCGCCCTGACCCTCGCGCAAAAAGTCGGCAGCGACAAGCTCGCCTGGCTGCTGCCGGGTGCGCCTGACGAGCCGCTGGCCGAAGGCGAAGTCGACAAACTCAAGGGCATCAACCTGGCCAGCCAACTGCCTGCCCTGCCTGCCCTGGCCAGTGCCAGCCAGAAGCTCGCCGACCTGGGCCTGCTTGGCAGCCCGGGCTCGGTCAACCTGGCCCTCGGCCCACAGCGCAGCCGCAGCGGCAAAAGCCTGCTGGCCAGTGACAGCCGCGCCGCCTGGGCCTTGAGCCCGGTACAGATCCACACCGGCAAGTATCAGGTTGCCGGGCTGTCGTTGCCGGGCCTGCCGATCGTGCTGGCCGGCTACAACGGCAAACTGGCCTGGAGCAGCAGCGCGGTCATGGCCGACAACCAGGATTTGTACCTTGAGCAACTGCGCCGCCAAGGCAGCCAGCTGACTTACCTTGCCGATGGCAAATGGCTGCCAACGCGTGCCCGCAGCGAGACCTTCTTCGCCCGCGGCCAGCAGCCACTGCGCGAAGTGCTTTACGACACTCGCCATGGCACCCTGCTCGGCCAGCCTGTCGGCAACGGCCTCGGCCTGGCCCTGAGCCTGCCGCAGCTGAAGGGTGATCGCAGCCTCGACGCCTTGTTCGACCTGACACGCGCCACCTCAGTGGAGCGCGCCTTCGACAGCACCCGCGAGGTCGGCGCAGCGGCGCTCAACTTCGTCTTTGCTGAGCCGCAGCACATCGGTTGGCAGGTCAGTGGGCGCTACCCGAACCGCCGCGAAGGCCAGGGCTTGCTGCCCTCGCCAGGCTGGGATGGGCGCTATGACTGGGACGGCTATGCCGACGCCATGCTCCACCCGTACGACCAGGACCCACCGTCCGGCTGGCTCGGCCATGCCAACGAGCGCAGCCTGGCCAAGGGTTACGGCATGCAGTTGTCCAACACCTGGTACTACCCCGAGCGCGCCGAACGTCTCGGTCAGCTGGCTGCCAATGGCCGCCACGACAGCCGCAGCGTGATGGCCCTGCAAAACGATCAGGTCAGCTTGTTTGCCGACAAGCTCAAGCAGATGTTCAGCGCACCCGGCATGGCCCAGCCGCTCAAGCAGGCGATCGCGGCACTGCCACCGGCCCAGCGCGACAAGGCCAATGCCGCGCTGGCTCGGCTGCAAGCTTTCGATGGTCGCCTGAGCCCAGTGTCGGCAGATGCCGCGCTGTATCAGCTGTTCCTCCAGGAAGTGGCCCGACAGACCTTCCTCGACGATCTTGGGCCTGAATCCGGCCCTGCCTGGCAAGCCTTTGTCAGCAACGCGCAGTTGTCCTACTCGGCGCAGGCTGATCACCTGCTGGGCCGCGATGACAGCCCGTTCTGGGATGACCGCACCACCGCGCAAAAGGAAGACAAACCGGCGATCCTGGCCCGCAGCCTGGCCGCCGCGATCGACACTGGCACGGCGCTGCTCGGCGCCGACCGCAAGGCCTGGCAGTGGGGCAAGCTGCACCAGTACCGCTGGCCAGCACCGGCCTATCACGGCCTGGGTGACGCTATCAGCCGCGCGCCAATGGCGGCTGGCGGCGACTTCAGCACCCTGGCCCTGACGCCATATGCCTGGGGCAGCAACTTCGACACGCAACTGCCAGCCTCGGCGCGGATGATCGTCGACTTTGGCCAGGCCGAACCGCTGCAACTGCTGACCAGCAGTGGTCAGTCCGGCAACCCGGCCAGCCGTCACCACAGCGATGGCCTGGACGCCTGGTTCAAAGGCCGCTTCATGAGCCTGCCGCTGCAACCGCAGAACTTCGCCCGTGCCTACGGTAGCCAGCGCCTGACCCTGGTACCGGGCAAGTAAGCCCACGCCCGACTGCCCGCACAGCCCTGGCTGTGCGGGTAACCTCAGCCAGACAATCCGAACTTCATCGCGCCAGCAACGCTCCTAGCTATAACTCCCTAGCCAGCGGCCTGCCATGGACCTTGTGATTGCTCGCCCCGAAGGCCTGTACTGCCCACCCGGTGATTTCTACATCGACCCGTGGCGCCCGGTTGATCGCGCGGTGATCACCCACGGTCACGGTGATCACTCACGCTCGGGCAACAATCACTACCTGGCCGCGGCGCCCGGTGCCGGCATCCTGCGTAGCCGGCTCGGCCAGCACATCAATCTGCAGACCCTGCCCTACGGTGAACGCCTGGAACACCACGGCGTGAGCTTGAGCTTCCACCCGGCCGGGCATGTGCTCGGCTCGGCGCAGGTGCGCCTTGAGTACCAGGGCGAGGTATGGGTCGCCTCTGGTGACTACAAAGTGGAGCCCGACGGCACCTGCGCGCCGTTCGAGCCGGTGCGTTGCCACACCTTCATCACCGAATCGACATTCGGCCTGCCGATCTACCGCTGGCCGCCGCAAGCGGTGATTTTCGCCGAAATCAACCAGTGGTGGCGGGCCAATCGCGAACAAGGCAAGGCCAGCGTGTTGTTCTGTTATGCCTTCGGCAAGGCCCAGCGCATCCTCCATGGCCTCGACGCCAGCATCGGGCCGATCCTGGTGCATGGCGCGGTCGAGCCGTTGAATCGGGTCTATCGCGAAGCTGGCGTGACCCTGCCAGAGACCCATTACGCCGGCGACTTTGCCCGCAACGACCCGCTACTGCGCGAGGCATTGATCATGGCGCCGCCGTCGGCTGGCGGCAGCAGTTGGATGAAGCGCTTCGGCGAGTACAGCGATGCCTTCGCCAGCGGCTGGATGCGCCTGCGCGGTACCCGCCGGCGGCGCGGGGTCGATCGCGGTTTTGTGCTGTCTGATCACGCTGATTGGCCGGGGCTGTTGTGGGCCATCGCCCAGACCGGTGCCGAGCGGGTCATGGTCACCCATGGTTCGGTCAATGTGCTGGTGCGCTATTTATCCGAGCAAGGCCTGGACGCGCGGGCCTTCGTTACCGAATACGGCGAAGAAGACGACACCCGCGAGGTTCAGCCATGAAGGCTTTTGCCGAGCTGTACCTGCGCCTGGACGGCACTACCTCGAGCAACGCCAAGTTGCTGGCCTTGCGCGAATACTTCAGCCAGGCGCCAGCCCAGGATGCTGCCTGGGCGGTGTACTTTCTTGCCGGCGGCCGGCCGCGGCAACTGGTGCCAACCCGCTTGTTGCGCGAGCTGGCCATTGAATTGTCAGGCCTGCCCGACTGGCTGTTCGAAGAGAGCTATCAGTCAGTGGGCGACCTGGCCGAAACCATTTCGTTACTGCTCCCCGACAGCGCCCATGCCAGTGATCAGGGTCTGGCTGAGTGGATCGAGCAGCATCTGCTGCCATTGCGCGGCCAGCCCCAGGAAGAGGTACGCGCGCGCCTGCCAGTGCTGTGGGCGCAACTTGACCGGCAGAGCCTGATGCTCTGCCTGAAACTGATCACCGGCAGTTTCCGCGTGGGCGTGTCGAAACTGCTGGTCACCCGCGCACTGGCGCAGTTGGCCGACCTCGACGCCAAGCGCGTGGCCCAGCGCATGGTCGGCTATACCGACCTCAGCCATAAACCGAGCCCCGCCAGCTACCTCAAGCTGATCGCCGCCGAGTCGGCCGACGAGCACAGCCAGCGCGGCGGCCAGCCGTATCCGTTCTTTCTGGCCCATGCGCTGCAAGCGCCGACCGAACAATTCGACGCCCTGCTCGGCCCGGTCAGCGACTGGCAGGCGGAGTGGAAGTGGGACGGCATCCGCGCGCAGGTGGTCAAACGCGAGGGCCAGTTGTGGATCTGGTCACGAGGCGAAGAGCTGGTGACCGATCGCTTCCCCGAGCTGCACAGCCTGGCCAGCAGCCTGCCGGACGGCACCGTGCTGGATGGCGAGATTCTGGTGTGGAAACCGGGCTCCAGCAGCGACGATGTCGCCGTGCAGCCCTTCGCCCTGCTGCAACAACGGCTCGGCCGCAAGACCTTGGGCAAGAAGCTGCTCGGCGATGCTCCGGTGGTGCTGCAGGCCTACGACCTGCTCGAATGGCAGGACCATGACTGGCGCAGCCGCCCGCAGCACGAACGGCGCGCCCAGCTGGAGCGGGTAGTCGCCGAGTACCCGCAAGTGCCGCTGCTGCTGTCACCACTACTGACCGGCGACAGTTGGGCCGACCTGGCCGAGCAGCGCGAACAGTCGCGCAACCTCGGTGTAGAGGGGCTGATGCTCAAGCAGCGCGATGCGCTCTACGGGGTTGGCCGGACCAAGGACATGGGCCTGTGGTGGAAGTGGAAGATTGACCCGTTCAGCGTCGATGCCGTGCTGATCTATGCCCAGCGTGGCCACGGCCGGCGCGCGAGCTTGTACAGCGATTACACCTTTGCCGTGTGGGACGCACCGGCAGGCACGCCTGGACGTGCGCTGGTGCCATTCGCCAAGGCCTACTCAGGCCTCAGCGATGCAGAAATGCGCAAGGTCGATGCAATCGTGCGCAAAACCACCGTGGAAACCTTCGGCCCGGTGCGCAGCGTCACCCCGACGCTGGTGTTCGAACTGGGCTTTGAAGGCATCGCGCTGTCCAAGCGGCACAAGAGCGGCATCGCCGTGCGCTTCCCACGGATGCTGCGCTGGCGCCTGGACAAGCCGGTCGAGGAAGCCGACGACCTGGCCACCTTGCAGGCCCTGCTGAGCTGAAAACCGTGATCGGGATCTGCCTGCGCGCATGCGCAACGCCGAAGTTTGTGCTTCTATCTTCAGTCGCAGCCCGATCATCAACCAGCGCCCAGGACCCCCATGCACCACTCGACCCACAGCTTGCTCAGCCCCGCGCCCGGCATCAGCCGGCACCTGCACAGCTTCCAGTTCGGCCCAGCCGGCGCCGGCAAAGTCTACATACAGGCCTCGCTGCACGCCGACGAACTGCCGGGCATGCTGGTCGCCTGGCACCTCAAGCAGCGCCTGCTCGAACTGGAACAGCAAGGCCTGTTGCGTCAGCAGGTCCTGCTGGTGCCAGTGGCCAACCCATTGGGCATCGAGCAAGTGCTGCTGGATGCACCCATGGGCCGCTTCGAGCTGCACAGCGGGGAGAACTTCAACCGCAACTTCGTCGACCTTTCGGACACCATCGGCGACCAGCTCGAAGGCCAATTGACGCAGGACCCGCACCACAACCTTGAGCTGATCCGCGAGCACCTGCGCCGGGGCCTGGACGCGCACCCGGTACGTACCGCGCTGCAGTCCCAGCGCTTGTGCCTGCAAAGACTGGCGTGCGATGCCGACATGGTCCTCGACCTGCACTGCGACTTCGAAGCGGTCGAACACCTGTACACCACGCCGCAGGCCTGGCCGCGGGTCGAGCCGCTGGCGCGCTACCTCGGGGCGCAAGCCAGCCTGCTCGCGACCGACTCGGGCGGGCAGTCGTTCGATGAGTGCTTCAGTCTGGTCTGGTGGCAATTGCAGCAGCGCTTCGGCAAGCGCTACCCGATCCCCGACGGTGGCATTTCGGTCACGCTGGAGCTGCGCGGGCAAGCCGACGTCTGTCACGCGCTGGCGGCCAAGGACTGCCAGGCGATCATCGACTTTCTGACCCACGCGGGCGTTATCGAAGGGCAACCGGCCGAATTACCGGCGCTGCTCCATCCGGCCACGCCACTGGCCGCAGTGGAACCCGTCAGCACCCCCCAGGGCGGGCTGCTGGTATTCCACGCAAAACCCGGCCAGTACCTGCAAGCCGGGCAACTGATTGCCGAGGTGATCGACCCACTCACCGATCAGGTCAGTTCGCTGCGCAATCAACAGGCCGGGCTGCTGTATGCCCGTAGCGTTCGGCGCATGGCAACCAGCGGCATGGTCGTCGCCCATGTCGCGGGGGAGCAGATTTGCCGCAGTGGTTACCTGTTGGGCAACTAACAGGTAAACCAATCGGCACGCACGGCGGTCTGTAGAAACACAGCCTTTGACGGATCCACGCATGCCCGCCACAACCGACCTTGCCAACGCCTGGTTTGCCACGCGTGGATTCAAACCCTTCGCCTTTCAGCGCCAGGTCTGGGCCGCCGTCGAGCGTGGCGAGTCGGGACTGGTGCATGCCAGCACCGGCTCTGGCAAAACCTACGCGGTATGGCTGGCCGCCCTGCGCGCCTATGCGCGCACGGCCAACCCGAGCGGTAAGCCGGCGCCGCTGCAGGTCCTGTGGATCACGCCGATGCGTGCGCTGGCAGCGGATACAGCACGTGCCCTGCAGGCACCGCTGGATGACCTGGAACTGAACTGGAACGTCGGCGTGCGCAGTGGTGATACCAGCTCTGCCGAGCGCGCCCGCCAAGCCCGGCGACTGCCCAGCACGCTGGTGACCACTCCAGAAAGCCTGACCCTGTTGCTGACCCGCGCCCAGGCCAATGAAGACTTTGCGCAGCTGCGCATGGTGGTGGTCGACGAATGGCACGAGTTGCTTGGCAACAAGCGTGGCGTGCAGCTCCAGTTGGCGTTGGCGCGCTTGCGCCGCTGGCATCCCGGGCTGGTGGTATGGGGGCTGTCGGCAACCTTGGGCAATCTTGAGCACGCCCGCGATGTGCTGTTGCCCGCCGGTGGCTCACTGGTCAAAGGGCGTCAGGACAAACGTTTTGTCGTCGACACGTTATTGCCGGAGGCAATCGAGCGCTTCCCTTGGGCCGGCCACATGGGCCTGAAAATGCTCAAGCAGGTCAGTGCCGAAATCGACGCCAGTGAAAGCTGCCTGGTCTTCACCAATACCCGCGCGCAAGCCGAGCTGTGGTATCAGGCACTTCTCGAGCACCGCCCTGGCTGGGCCGGCTTGATCGCCCTGCACCATGCCTCGTTGGCTCGGCAGACCCGCGACTGGGTAGAGCGCAGTCTCAAGCAAGGCTCGCTCAAGGCGGTGATCTGCACGTCAAGCCTGGACCTCGGGGTGGATTTTCTGCCAGTAGAGCGGGTACTGCAGATTGGCTCGGCCAAGGGTATCGCGCGTTTGATGCAGCGTGCGGGTCGATCCGGGCATGCGCCCGGGCGCGCCTCGCGGATTACCCTGGTGCCGACCCACAGCCTCGAGCTGGTCGAGGCCGCCGCTGCTCGCCATGCCCTGGCCGCCGGCCAGATCGAGGCACGCCAGTCGCCGCGGCTGAGCATGGATGTGCTGGTGCAGCATCTGGTCAGCATGGCGCTGGGCAGCGGCTTTCGCCCGGCAGAACTGCTCGAGGAAGTGCGCAGCACTTGGGCCTTTCGCGAACTGCACGACAGCCAATGGCAATGGGCACTGGATTTTGTCTGCCATGGCGGCAGCTCGCTGACGGCCTACCCTGACTACCAGCGCGTCGAAGCCCACGCCGACGGCATCTGGCGTGTGGCCAACGAGCGCCTGGCGCGGCGCCATCGGATGGGCATCGGCACCATCGTCAGCGATGCCAGTATTCAGCTCAAATACTGGAGCAAGGGCGGCGGCGGCAAACAGCTGGGCAGCGTCGAGGAATCATTTATCGCGCGCCTCAAACCCGGCGATACGCTGGTGTTTGCCGGCCGCGTGCTGGAGCTGGTGCGGGTCGAGAACATGACTGCCTATGTACGCCGCAGTACCGCTCGCAAGGCGGCGATTGCCCGCTGGAATGGCGGCCGTATGCCGCTGTCGAGCGAACTGGCGGACGCCTTGGTGGAGCGCCTGGATGCCGCAGCACGTGACCACTTCGACGGCCCGGAAATGCGCGCCGTGCGACCTCTGCTGGAGTTGCAGGCGACTTGGTCGGCGCTGCCCACCCAGCACACCCTGCTGGCCGAGACATTCACTTCAAGACAAGGCTCGCATCTGTTTCTGTACCCATTCGCCGGACGCATGGCCAACCTGGGCCTGGCCAATCTGATAGCGTGGCGCGTGAGCCGGGTGCAGCCATTGTCGGTGTCCATTGCGGTCAATGATTACGGCTTCGAGCTGGTCAGCCCCAGCACGGTCGACTGGGCCACGTATCTGCCGCGGGCGTTGAGCACGGATGATCTGCTCGAAGATGCACTGGCCAGCTTGAATGCGGGCGAAATGGCGCTGCGGCGCTTTCGCGAAATCGCGCAGATTTCCGGGCTGGTCTTCGGCGGCTACCCGGCCGCGCAGAAGAGCACTCGACAGATTCAGGCCTCCAGCGGATTGTTCTACGAGGTATTTCGCAAGCACGACGCCGACAATCTGTTGCTCGGCCAAGCGCGGGATGAGGTGCTGCGCGAAGAACTGGAAATCGAGCGGCTGCATCGGCAGTTGCTCAAATTGAGTACGCTGCGTCTGGATCTGCACGACCTGCGTCGCCCCGGACCATTGGCTTTCGCGCTGTTGGTAGAAGGCATGCGCGAGACCCTGAGCACAGAAAAACTGGCCGACCGCATTGCACGGATGGTGGCTGATCTGGAAAAAGTCGCCGACGCACCCAAGGGGCGAACCCGGCGCGGGAGCTGAGCCTCGCCCTGAATACAAGGACTTCTATGCAGCACCTGGAAATCGAACACTGCGGCGAAACGCTCTGGCTGCTGCCGGACAAGGCCATGTATTGGCCAGCGCGGCGGGCCTTGTTGGTCGCTGATGTGCACATCGGCAAGGCGGCAAGCTATCGCGCATTGAATCAGCCAGTGCCGCGCGGCACCACCGATGCCACCCTCGCCCGCCTTGATGCGTTGCTTACCGAGCACGCTTGCGAGCAATTGATTGTACTCGGCGATTTCTTGCACGCCCGCCACGCTCAGGCGCCGGCGATCATCGCCAAGCTCAAGGCCTGGCGCGAGCGGCATGCTCAGGTGCAGATGATTCTGGTGCGCGGCAACCATGACCGCCATGCCGGCGACCCACCGACGGAACTGAACATCGAGATCAAGGAAGAACCGTGGCTATACGGCCCGTTTGCCCTGCAGCACGAGCCCACGGCAAACCCTCCGCACACGGTGCTGGCAGGGCACGTACATCCGGTTTACGTACTGCGCGGCAGAGCCCGGCAGCGGTTGCGCTTGCCGTGCTTTCTAATCAACAAGGAGGTCTGCCTGTTGCCCGCATTCGGCGAATTCACCGGGGGCTGGACGGTCGAACCCGACGCAGCCACCCGCGTGTTTCTCGCAGGGGCTGAGCGGGTCTGGGCAGTGCAGCGTTAATTACGCAACAGGAGTAGGCGGTATGTCGTCCGGCAAGGTCGGTACACCCGGCTCGGTCGGTTGATGCTCACCCGGCTGAGGCGGCTGCGGGCTGTCCGGGTCCGGCTGGCCGGGCACTCCTCCTGCCTGCACAGGCAGTGGTGGCTGCGCCAACAGCGACCAGGCCAGCAGGCCGATCTGGTTAGGCTGGAGATGAGCCAGCTGGGCACTGACAGTGGTATGGAGTTTCATAGGCAGCTCCTCACGGGGGCCGGCGTACGTCATGCACGCCGCAACTGTTACCCCGTTGGAGTGCCTTGCGGGCAACTAATTCCCCGCGCTCGTCGGCTCAGGTCCGCGGCAGGGTGACCCCACGCTGGCCCTGGTACTTGCCGCCACGGTCTTTATAAGAGACTTCGCACTCTTCATCGGACTCGAGGAACAGCATCTGCGCCACGCCTTCGTTGGCGTAAATCTTTGCCGGCAAGGTGGTGGTGTTGGAGAACTCCAGGGTCACGTGGCCTTCCCACTCTGGCTCGAGCGGCGTGACGTTGACGATGATGCCGCAGCGCGCGTAGGTGCTTTTGCCCAGGCAGATGGTCAGGACGTTGCGCGGGATGCGGAAGTACTCGACGGTGCGCGCCAGGGCGAACGAGTTCGGCGGGATGATGCAGACGTCGCTTTTGACGTCGACAAAGCTGCCGGCGTCGAAGTTTTTCGGGTCGACCGTGGCCGAATTGATGTTGGTGAAGACCTTGAATTCGTCTGCGCAGCGCACGTCGTAGCCGTAGCTGGAAACGCCGAAGGAAATCACCCGGCTGGCTTCGTCACCGCGCACCTGGCGCTCGACGAAGGGTTCGATCATGCCGTGTTCCTGCGCCATGCGGCGAATCCACTTGTCTGATTTGATGCTCATGGCGGGTGTCCTGAAGGCTGCAAGGTAAAAAACGAGAAGCGCATCTTACCGGTCCCGGCCTCCGGGTTAAAGTTCCCCGGCCGTATCCCACGCCGGACGGGGCTTGCAGCCGCCGCCGATCCGATTTTGAGCAAAGCCGCGTTTGACCATTGGCAGGCTGAAGAAAGTGGGGTATGGTGACGTCACTGTGCTGCACGTGACACCGAGAACTCTAGTTAGATGCACGATCCCAATCTGCCCATCGCTGAATTTTCCGACTCTTTGCACTCAGTCCGGCCAGGGCATTTCCTGCGCCGATAATTACTTTGTCCAAGGAGACAGACACATGTCCAACCGTCAAAACGGTACCGTCAAGTGGTTCAACGATGAAAAAGGCTACGGCTTCATCACCCCTCAATCGGGTGACGACCTGTTCGTGCACTTCAAAGCCATCCAAGCTGACGGCTTCAAAACTCTGAAAGAAGGCCAAGCCGTAACTTTCGTCGCTACCCGCGGCCAGAAAGGTATGCAGGCTGAAGAAGTTCAACTGGGTTAATTCCAGCTGGCTTCAAAAAAACCCGCTTCGGCGGGTTTTTTTATGCCTGCAATTTAGCTATCAGACCAGCGCGAACGGCATCCCCACTTACGCAGGGATGCCGAGATATCAGTCTTCGCTGATGGTGATGCTCGGCATGGCCGGAGCGGCTGCTTCCTGCAGCACGATACGTGCACCGACCTGCCGCGCCAGTTCTTGGTAGACCATGGCAATCTGACTTTCCGGCTCGGCAATCGCAGTCGGCTTGCCGCTGTCAGCCTGCTCGCGAATCAGCATCGACAGCGGCAGCGACGCCAGCAAGTCGACACCGTATTGCGAGGCCAGCTTGGCACCGCCGCCCTCACCGAACAGGTGCTCGGCATGGCCACAGTTGGAGCAGATATGCACGGCCATGTTCTCCACCACGCCAAGTACCGGGATGTTGACCTTGCGGAACATCTCCACACCCTTGCGCGCGTCAAGCAGGGCCAGGTCCTGCGGCGTGGTCACGATCACCGAACCGGCCACCGGGACTTTCTGCGCCAGGGTCAGCTGGATATCGCCAGTGCCGGGCGGCATGTCGATCACCAGGTAGTCCAGATCATCCCAGGCCGTCTGGGTCACCAGTTGCAGCAGGGCGCCGGAGACCATCGGCCCGCGCCAGACCATCGGCGTGTTGTCGTCGGTCAGAAATGCCATCGACATCACTTCGACGCCGTGCGCCTTGATCGGCACAAACCACTTCTGCTCACGAATCTGCGGTCGAGTACCTTCGGCGATACCGAACATCACGCCCTGGCTTGGGCCGTAGATATCGGCATCGAGAATACCCACCCGCGCCCCTTCGCGCGCCAGCGCCAAGGCCAGGTTGGCCGAAGTGGTCGACTTGCCTACGCCACCTTTGCCCGAGGCAACAGCGATGATGTTCTTCACGTTGGCCATGCCGGGCACTTGCGCCTGGGCCTTGTGTGCGCTGATCACACAATCGATCGAGACGTTGGCGGCAGTTACGCCCTCTATGTTCTCGACAGCGGTCTGCAATACCTGCGCCCAGCCATTCTTGAACAGCCCGGCGGCGTAGCCCAACTGCAGCTGCACGCTGACCTGGCTACCCTGGATGTCGATCGCGCGTACGCAACCGGCGCTGACCGGGTCCTGGTTCAGGTAGGGATCGGTGTACTGGCGAAGCGCGGCTTCGACATCGGCACGTGTGACGGCACTCATGGAGGCTCCCATAGGCAAGATCTGAAGGTGAGACAGGCGCCTATGCTAACCCGTCAATCGTCAGCAGGTACGTCGATGGGGTGAAATATATTCGCTGTCGCTTTATAGTGGCCGATCAACTTTGTATCCCGTCTAGCCAGAGTAATAGCCGAGCCACCATGTCCGAGCCACGTCAGATTCTCGTCACCAGCGCCCTGCCCTATGCCAACGGTTCCATTCACCTTGGCCATATGCTCGAGTACATCCAGACGGACATGTGGGTTCGCTTCCAGAAGCTGCGCGGCAACCAGTGCACCTACGTCTGCGCCGACGACGCCCACGGCTCGGCGATCATGCTGCGTGCCGAAAAAGAAGGCATCACCCCCGAGCAGTTGATCGCCGACGTGCAGGCCGAGCACAGCAGTGACTTTGCCGAATTCCTGGTCGACTTCGATAACTTCCACTCGACCCACAGCGATGAAAACCGCGAACTGTCGAGCATGATCTACACCCGCCTGCGCGACGCCGGGCACATCGCCAACCGCTCGGTCACGCAGTACTTCGACCCGGAAAAAGGCATGTTCCTGGCCGACCGCTTCATCAAGGGCACCTGCCCCAAGTGCGCGGCTGAAGATCAGTACGGCGACAACTGCGAGAAGTGCGGCGCAACCTACGCCCCGACCGAACTGAAGAACCCCAAGTCAGCGATCTCTGGCGCCACGCCAGTACTCAAGGACTCCAAGCACTTCTTCTTCAAGCTGCCTGACTTCCAGGCCATGCTGCAGCAGTGGACCCGCAGTGGCACCCTGCAGGACGCCGTTGCCAACAAACTCGCCGAGTGGCTCGACTCCGGTCTGCAGGAGTGGGACATCTCCCGCGACTCACCGTATTTCGGCTTCGAAATCCCGGATGAGCCAGGCAAGTACTTCTACGTCTGGCTGGACGCGCCCATCGGCTACATGGCCAGCTTCAAGAACCTCTGCGCACGCCGCCCGGAGCTGGACTTCGATGCGTACTGGAAGGCCGACTCGACCACCGAGCTGTATCACTTCATCGGCAAGGACATCGTCAACTTCCACGCCCTGTTCTGGCCGGCCATGCTCGAAGGCGCAGGCCTGCGCAAGCCGACTGCAATCAACGTGCACGGCTACCTGACGGTCAACGGCGCGAAGATGTCGAAGTCGCGTGGCACCTTCATCAAGGCGCGTACTTACCTCGACCACCTGGCGCCGGAATACCTGCGTTATTACTACGCCGCCAAACTTGGCCGCGGCGTCGATGACCTCGACCTGAACCTGGAAGACTTCATCCAGAAGGTCAACTCCGACCTGGTTGGCAAAGTGGTGAACATTGCCAGCCGTTGCGCAGGCTTCATCCACAAAGGTAATGCCGGTGTGATGATCGGCGGTGATGCCGCGCCTGAGCTGACCGAAGCCTTTGCCGCCGCCGCGCCATCAATCGCCGAAGCCTACGAGGCACGCGACTTTGCCCGCGCAATGCGCGAAATCATGGCCCTGGCCGACCGCGCCAACGCCTGGATTGCCGACAAGGCGCCGTGGTCGCTGGCCAAACAGGAAGGCAAGCAGGACGAGGTTCAGGCCATCTGCGCCCAAGGCATCAACCTGTTCCGCCAGCTGGTGATCTTCCTCAAACCGGTATTGCCAGTGCTGGCAGCAGACGCCGAGGCCTTCCTCAACGTCGCCCCGCTGCGCTGGGACGATCACCAGTCACGCCTGGAAAACCATCAGCTGAATGCGTTCAAGCCACTGATGAGCCGCATCGAACCGGCCAAGGTCGAAGCCATGATCGCCGCCAGCAAGGAGGACCTGCTCGCCTCCCAGGCGCCCAGCGCCCCTGCTGGCAATGGCGAGCTGAGCAAGGATCCGCTGGCTGCGGAAATCGAATTCGACACCTTCGCCGCCGTCGACCTGCGCGTGGCCCTGATCGTCAAAGCCGAAGCAGTACCGGGTGCCGACAAGCTGCTGCAACTGACCCTGGACATCGGCGACGAGCGTCGCAACGTGTTCTCCGGGATCAAGTCGGCCTACCCTGACCCGTCGTTGCTGGAAGGCCGCCTGACCATGATGGTGGCCAACCTCAAGCCCCGCAAGATGCGCTTCGGCATCTCCGAGGGCATGGTCATGGCAGCCGGCCCTGGCGGCGAAGAGATCTACCTGCTCAGCCCTGACAGCGGCGCCAAGCCAGGCCAGCGCATCAAGTAACCGAGCAACAACGCCCCGGCCAAGTGCCGGGGCGTTGTTTTGGCCAACGTGGCCAGCGACCATCGCCTCCCCGCCTCAAACGAGAGCCTAGCCTTTCATGAATGCCGCCAAACGCCTGGAGATCTTTCGTCGGCTGCACGAAGACAACCCAGAGCCCAAGACCGAACTCGCCTACACCACACCATTTGAATTGCTGATTGCGGTGATCCTGTCAGCCCAGGCCACCGATGTCGGCGTCAACAAGGCCACGGCGCGCCTGTATCCGGTTGCCAATACGCCCGAGGCGATCTACGCCCTGGGCGTCGACGGGCTAAGCGCCTACATCCGCACCATCGGCTTGTACAACAGCAAGGCGAAAAACGTCATCGAAACCTGCAGGCTGCTGATTGAGCTGCATGGCAGCGTAGTCCCCGACAACCGCGAAGCACTCGAGGCGCTGCCAGGCGTGGGCCGCAAGACCGCCAACGTGGTGCTCAATACGGCGTTCAGGCAACCCGCCATGGCCGTCGACACGCATATTTTCCGCGTCAGCAACCGCACCGGGATCGCCCCTGGCAAGACCGTGCTGGAAGTGGAAAAAAAGCTGATGCGCTTCGTTCCCAAGGATTACCTGCTCGATGCTCATCACTGGCTGATCCTCCACGGCCGCTACGTATGCCAGGCGCGCAAGCCGCGCTGCGGCAGCTGCCGCATCGAGGATTTGTGCGAATACCGACTAAAAACCTCGGACGATTGAGCCGATAGCCAGAACACCCCCTCCCTGATTGAAAAAATCTTTTTTACCAGACCAGAGATTCTCGTTATAAGGTCGGCCAATGGCCCCTTGGCTTGGAGTAACTCATGAGCACTGACAAAGAAGACCTGGTGATCGATGACGATCTGGTACTGAGCACCGATGACGAGCCGGAGCCGCGGGTAGAAGTTGCCAAGACCAACCTGGACAAGCGTCGCACCATTGACAACTTGCTGGAGGAGCGACGCCTGCAGCGGCAACTCGCCGATTACGACTACGACCTGTAAAACCACGATCTGTAAACAGGCCGGCACCAAGCCTGCTCAGGCCAGCCCATGACGCTGGGCAAGCTCGATCAGATCGACCAGTGAGCGAGCATTGAGCTTGAGCAGCAGCCGGGTTTTATAGGTGCTGACGGTCTTGTTGCTGAGGAACATGCTTTCGGCGATATCCTTGTTGCTCTTGCCCCTGGCCAATTGCTGCAGCACCATCATCTCACGCGCAGAAAGGCGCTCGACCATTTCGGTCTCGGTCCCACGACTGATGGCGCTGCGAGCCTTGTGCAGGGCTTGATTGGGGAAATAGCTGTAGCCCGAGAGCACCGCCTTGATTGCACTGAGCAATTCGGTCAGTTCCTGCTGCTTGCAGACATAGCCGGCCGCGCCGGCCTGCATGCAGCGCATGGAGAAATGCCCTGGCGCCTGCGACGTCAACACCAGTACCTTGCTGCTGGGGCTGGCGAGGCCGATGCGGCCAATCACCTCAAGCCCATCGAGCTTGGGTATACCGATGTCCAGGACCACGATATCTGGCAGGTAGTCCCGGGTCAGCTGCAGCGCATCTACGCCGTTGTCGGTTTCTGCCACAACGTCATAACCATGCCGCTCCATCAGCATGCGCACAGCAAGGCGAATGACCGGGTGATCATCCACGATAAGCACTTTATTCATGCGACATCCATTGATTTATTTTTTTATCCAGCCGCCACCATAACCGAGCGCAACGGCAAATAGCGCGGGGGGTGGGGCCCGTAGGACACGCAGAGATGAAACCTACATTAATCAAGGAAATTTCCTACAAACAGGCATCTTAGGAAATCATGCCCCCTGCCCTCTATTCCAGACGGCAGCCTGGCGACACGAGCGCTCTTCAAGCCAGCATCATCGCTGACGCATGCAGGATCAATCAGCCCACAACGCAGGACTCGACATCAATGCTCTGATGACGCGGCGGCACTCTAACCAAGCGAGGAACTCGGCTACCTTTTCGGCGCACGCTGCGACGGGTAAACAGGAGCTATATCGACGGGGGCTGCCAACATGAAAAATGAAAAAAGTCTGAGTCCTTTGACACTCATAGCGATTTTTGCAGGCATCGTCGAGGCATCGGCGTTGGCCTCGCTGCCGTTCCTGAGCGAGGCCAGCCAGATGATCTACACATGGTTTCTGGTCGGCTTTCCATTTTTTCTCACGGTACTGTTCTTTCTGACCCTGAACTTCAATCACCAGACCCTTTACCAGCCCGCTGCACATGAAGCGGCGCAGCAGCAGCCAACAATCGAAGCGGAGCGAATGCATGGGCAGGCCTCGGCGACCATTGCGTTTTCCGGTCCGGACGCAGGTGTTCTGATAGAACAGCATATCCACCGCACGCTGGCCGACCCAGAGCCGAGCGCGCGTAGCTGGACGCTGTACAACCTGGACGCGCACAAGCAGATCTATCTGGCTGTCGAGGCGCTCGCCGACACCCCTCAGTCAGTGCTGTTCGAGGTCGCTGGCGGGCAAAAAAAACCCCGGCGCTAGGCCGGGGTTGATCACGCCATCTGGCAGTCGATCACAGCAGCGAACGACCTTTGTTAGCGGCGATCCTCATACGCAGTGCGTTGAGCTTGATGAAGCCAGCCGCGTCAGCCTGATTGTACGCACCGCCATCTTCCTCGAAGGTAGCGATGTTGGCATCGAACAACGAATCGTCGGACTTGCGCCCGACTACGGTGACGTTGCCTTTGTACAGCTTCAAGCGCACTACGCCGTTCACGTTGACCTGCGAAGCGTCGATCATCTGCTGCAGCATGATCCGCTCCGGGCTCCACCAGTAGCCGGTGTAGATCAGGCTGGCGTACTTGGGCATCAGCTCGTCTTTCAGGTGAGCCACTTCACGGTCGAGGGTGATCGACTCGATGGCGCGGTGAGCGCGCAGCATGATGGTGCCGCCAGGGGTCTCGTAGCAGCCACGCGACTTCATGCCGACGTAACGGTTCTCGACGATGTCCAGACGGCCGATGCCGTTGGCGCCGCCGATGCGGTTGAGGTCGGCCAGCACGGTAGCTGGCGACTTGTCGACGCCGTCGATGGCAACGATGTCGCCATTGCGGAAGGTCAGCTCGAGGTAGGTCGCCTGGTCAGGGGCGTTCTCCGGGGAGACGCTCCACTTCCACATGTCTTCTTCGTGCTCGGTCCAGGTGTCTTCCAGTACGCCGCCTTCATAGGAGATGTGCAGCAGGTTGGCGTCCATCGAGTACGGCGACTTCTTCTTGCCGTGGCGCTCGATCGGGATGCCGTGCTTCTCGGCGTAATCCATCAGCTTCTCGCGGGACAGCAGGTCCCACTCGCGCCATGGTGCAATGACCTTGACGCCTGGCTTGAGCGCGTAGGCGCCGAGCTCGAAACGAACCTGGTCGTTGCCCTTGCCGGTCGCACCGTGGGAAATGGCGTCAGCGCCAGTTTCGTTGGCGATCTCGATCAGACGTTTGGCGATCAGCGGACGCGCGATGGAAGTACCCAGCAGGTACTCGCCTTCGTAGACGGTGTTGGCGCGGAACATCGGGAACACGAAGTCACGCACGAATTCTTCGCGCAGGTCATCGATGTAGATTTCTTTCACGCCCATCGCCTGAGCCTTGGCGCGGGCCGGTTCGACCTCTTCGCCCTGGCCGAGGTCAGCGGTGAAGGTCACCACTTCGCAGTTGTAGGTGTCCTGCAGCCACTTGAGAATCACCGAAGTATCAAGGCCGCCGGAATACGCCAGTACGACCTTATTTACGTCCGCCATGCCATCACTCCACGGGGTTTACGGAAAGCCGTCGATTCTACCGACCTCGCGGGCAAATTTACAGTGGGGCGACAGCTTCTGACGACAAAGCGACAAGAACTTTCGATACAGCGACCAACGGTCGCGGATCTGGCTGTTTACAGTTGCTTGGCCGCAGGCGCAGGGGCCACAGGAGCGCCAGCCGGGGAAGGCTCGAGCGCGCTTTCCGCCGGTTTGGCCACTGGCGTGACGCGATCCAGTTCGATGTTGACGCGACGGTTACGCGCCCGATTGGCCGCGCTGTTGTTCTTCGCCAGCGGGTAGCGCTCGCCATGGAAGCGCACGATGATCTGCGTTTCAGGCACACCATGTGCTACCAGGTACTCGGCAACCGCCAGCGCCCGGCGCCGCGAGTCCTCGCGATTGGCCAGACGATTGCCGCCGTTGTCGGAATGACCGTTGAGTTCGATGTGATTGACCGTCGGATCGGCCTTCAGGTAATCGAGAATCACGTCCAGCCGAGCCCGGCCATTGCTGTCCAGTTCAACCCCACGCGGGAAGGCGACCTGCGTCTGGCGAATCTGGTCGTAGTTCATCGGCAACAGCTTGCTCGCGCACAGCTGATAGTCGTTGAACGCCTTGGCAAAGCTGACGGGCAACACTCGCACTTCCATTGCTCGTCCACCCTCGCCGGCATGGTTGCGCACGACCGTGCTGCGCCCATCCATCAGGCCGTTGATCAAGCGACTGGCCTGGCCTTGCGAGGACGTGAACAACACCCCACTGCGGGCCAGGCGTACGGCACCGAGACTGACATCACTGCGCCCCGGCTGCCATGGCGCAGCGGCGGCGAGCAAGGTGGCAGAGCCGGCGCCGAGCAGGTTGGTGTCCGAGCGCAGGCGGAAGGTTGGTTGCTCGCCTGCGCGACGCACGAACTCGCCACTGCCAAAGCCGTCTATCGGCTGGACCAGGCGGCACTCGAACTGATCGCCTTCGACCGTCCAGGCGATGTTCTCCATCCGGGTCTGGAAGGTCAATGCGCCTGCCGGCAGGCTGGCAAACAAGGTGAACAGGGCTAGGTAACGCTGGCGCACGGGCGGCTCCACAAATTCTGACGGCTTACCTGCAGGCTATCGGTCGCGCGCCGGAAAACTTGATAGCCGTGCTCGACCAAGGGTTTTCCGGTAGCATTCGCACTTGAGTTCGACCCGCCTGGAATCCCCAATGTCCGACCGCCTGACCCTCCTGCGTCCCGATGACTGGCATATCCATCTGCGCGATGGTGCTGTCCTGCCCCACACCGTTGGCGACGTAGCGCGTACCTTCGCCCGCGCCATTGTCATGCCCAACACGGTTCCGCCGGTGCGCGATGCCGCCGAAGCGGGTGCCTACCGCGAGCGGATCCTTGCCGCGCGCCCAGTTGGCAGCCGCTTCGAGCCGCTGATGGTGCTGTACCTTACCGACCGTACCAGTGCCGATGACATCCGCGCGGCCAAGGCCAGTGGTTTTGTCTACGCCGCCAAGCTGTACCCGGCTGGCGCCACGACCAACTCCGATTCCGGCGTGACCAGCATCGACAAGATCTTCCCGGCCATCGAAGCCCTTGCCGAAACCGGCATGCCGCTGCTGGTGCACGGTGAAGTGACGCATGCCGATGTCGATGTGTTCGACCGCGAAAAACGCTTTATCGACGAGCACATGCGCCGTCTGGTCGACCGCTTCCCGACGCTCAAGGTGGTGTTCGAACACATCACCACGGCCGATGCCGCGCAGTTTGTCAGTGAAGCACCGGCCAATGTCGGTGCGACCATCACCGCTCAGCACTTGCTGTACAACCGCAATCACATGCTGGTCGGCGGTATTCGCCCGCACTTCTATTGCCTGCCGATCCTCAAGCGCAACACCCACCAGGTGGCGCTGCTGGACGCGGCCACCAGCGGCAATCGCAAGTTCTTCCTTGGCACCGACTCGGCGCCCCACGCCCAGCACGCCAAGGAAGCCGCCTGCGGCTGCGCCGGTTGCTACACCGCGTATGCGGCGATCGAGATGTACGCCGAAGCGTTCGAGCAGCGCAACGCGCTGGACAAGCTGGAAGGTTTTGCCAGCCTGCATGGCCCAGCGTTCTATGGCCTGCCGGCAAACACCGACCGGATTACTCTGGTCCGTGAAGAATGGACTGCGCCAAGCAGCCTGCCGTTTGGCGACAACCTTGTGATTCCGCTGCGCGCCGGTGAAAAACTGCGCTGGCGCCTGCTGGAGGAAAACGCGTGAGCGAAGATCTGTACGAAGACGACCAGGAAGCTTCCAGCGGTGGCCCACGCCACCCGATGGCCGAGCGCTTCCGCGGTTACCTGCCGGTTGTTATCGATGTCGAGACCGGTGGCTTCAACAGCGCTACCGATGCCCTGCTGGAGATCGCTGCGGTCACCATCGGCATGGACGAGAAGGGTTTCCTGTTCCCTGAGCACACGCACTTCTTCCGCGTCGAGCCGTTTGAAGGCGCCAACATCGAGGCGGCGGCACTGGAGTTCACCGGGATCAAGCTTGACCACCCACTGCGCATGGCAGTGAGTGAAGAGAGCGCGCTGACCGAAATCTTCCGCAGCGTTCGCAAGTCGCTCAAGTCCAACGGCTGCAAGCGGGCGATCCTGGTCGGCCACAACAGCAGCTTTGACCTGGGCTTCCTCAATGCTGCGGTTGCGCGCAATGACCTTAAGCGCAATCCGTTCCACCCGTTCTCCAGCTTCGACACTGCTACCCTGGCGGGGCTCGCCTACGGGCAGACCGTACTGGCGCGAGCATGCCAGAGCGCCGACATCGATTTCGACGGCCGTGAGGCGCATTCGGCGCGTTATGACACCGAGAAGACTGCCGAGCTGTTCTGCGGCATCGTCAACCGCTGGAAGGATCTGGGCGGCTGGCGCGATTGATGATCAGCTTACCGCTGCTGCGTCCCGAGGCGCGCAGCGGATATAAAAAAACCGGCCACCAGGGCCGGTTTTTTTATGCGTGGCGATTACAGCTTGCCGGCATTCTCGCTCAGGTAGGCAGCAACGCCTTCTGGCGAAGCGTTCATGCCCTTGTCGCCTTTTTTCCAGTTGGCAGGGCAGACTTCGCCGTGCTCTTCGTGGAATTGCAGAGCGTCAACCAGACGCAGCAGCTCATCCATGTTACGGCCCAGCGGCAAGTCGTTGATGATCTGCGAGCGGACAACGCCGTTCAGGTCGATCAGGAAGGCGCCACGGAAGGCTACGCCGCCTTCGGACTCAACGTCGTAGGCCTTGCAGATTTCGTGGGTGATGTCAGCCGCCAGGGTGTACTTGACCTGGCCGATGCCGCCGTTGTTGACCGGGGTGTTACGCCAGGCGTTGTGAGTGAAGTGCGAGTCGATCGACACGCCGATCACTTCGACGTTGCGCGCAGCGAAGTCCGGAATGCGGTTGTCCAACGCGATCAGCTCGGACGGGCAGACGAAGGTGAAGTCCAGCGGGTAGAAGAATACCAGGCCGTACTTGCCCTTGATCGCCGAAGCGAGGTTGAAGCTGTCGACGATTTCGCCGTTGCCCAGCACAGCTGGAACGGTGAAGTCGGGGGCTTGTTTACCAACGAGTACACTCATCGTTATCTCCTGATGAAGGTGAAAAAACGTTGCCCGGCGGCAAACCCGCCAAGCATCCAGCAAAGGCTGACCATCATACACAGGTTAAGGTGACAGGCCGAATCCAACCGCCGGTCGCCCTTGCGCATTTAGTTTCAGAAACCGCTTTGACAAGCATTCTCATTACTATTACTCTCCAACGCATCGACTCAACGACGATGGTCAGCCTCTATGTATGTGTGTCTTTGTGTCGGCGTCACCGACGGACAGATTCGCGATGCGATCTACGAGGGATGCTGTAGCTACAAGGAAGTCCGGGCGGCCACCAACGTGGCGAGCCAATGTGGCAAGTGCGCGTGCCTTGCCAAGCAGGTGGTGCGTGAGACGTTGACCGACCTCCAGGTCAGCCAGCAGCCCGCCCTGCCCTACCCCGTCGAATTTAATGCAGTCTGATTTCCCCCGTATTTTGAAGAACCGGACCTTGTGTCCGGTTTTTTTATGCCTTTAATTCAATAAGTTAGCGTGCCAACGCGGTTCACAAACATTCTTATTCCGATTAAATTTCATTTATTATTCAACAACTTAGGTTTGACACTGGAAGTTGTCCGGCTCAGACTTCGGGTATTGACACACTCAACACGGCAGGAATACGGACATGAAAGGCGACGTCAGCGTCATCCAGCATCTCAACAAGATCCTCGGGAACGAGCTGGTCGCTATCAACCAGTACTTCCTGCACGCGCGTATGTATGAAGACTGGGGCCTCAACGCCCTGGGCAAGCGCGAGTACAAAGAGTCCATCGAGGCGATGAAGGACGCAGACAAGCTGATCAAGCGCATCCTGTTCCTCGAAGGCCTGCCTAACGTGCAGGACCTGGGTAAGCTGCTGATCGGCGAGCACTCCAAAGAGATGCTGGAATGCGACCTGAAGATCGAGCAAAGCGGTCTGATCGATCTCAAGGCAGCTATTGCGCACTGCGAAACTTCTGGCGACTTCGGCTCGCGGGAAATGCTGGAAGACATCCTTGAATCCAAGGAAGAGCACATCGACTGGCTGGAAACCCAGCTGAGCCTGATCGACAAGATCAGCATCGAGAACTACCTGCAGTCGCAGATGGGCGAAGAGTAACGCTCAAGCCCATATGAAAAAGCCCCGCCAAGTGCGGGGCTTTTTCATGCCTGGGCAAACAACTTTGGCTGCTTGCCCAGCAAGGTCAATCAGGCTTCGGAAGCCTTGGCAGCATTGGCAGCCGCTTCCTTGACCAGCTTTTGCAGCTCACCGTTCTCGAACATCTCGATCATGATGTCGCTGCCGCCGACCAGTTCACCGGCAACCCACAGCTGTGGGAAGGTCGGCCAGTTGGCGTACTTGGGCAGGTTGGCGCGGATTTCCGGGTTCTGCAGGATGTCGACATAGGCGAATTTCTCGCCACAGCCCATGACAGCCTGGGCCGCCTTGGACGAGAAGCCGCACTGAGGCGCGTTCGGCGAGCCTTTCATGTAAAGCAGAATGGTGTTGTTGGCAATCTGCTCTTTGATTGTTTCGATGATATCCATGAAGCACCTCGTCTGAACTTTCCGACTCGATGGTCGGCACGGTCAGCCATTGTATCGGAAAGCCCGGCCGTGGGTCGACCTGCACGCGGTCGGATCAGCAGTGCGCGTTCAAACGGCCGCGACCCGCACCGGCACACCATTCAACGCTGCATTACCCGACACGGCGTCACGCTGCAGCTCGTCGGTAAGATCATTGGCACTGACCCCTGGCTGCTCAGCGGCGATCTGCAATTGCGCGCCCTGGCGGCGATGGCCGAAGCCATGGGGCAGGCTGACCACGCCGGGCATGATCTCGCTGCTGGCCTGCACGTCCACCTCGACCACGCCCGTGCGCGATTGAATGCTCACGCGCTGGCCATCACTCAACTGACGCTGCTGCATATCATCGGGATGCATCAGCAACTGATGGCGCGGCTTGCCTTTTACCAGCCGATGAAAGTTATGCATCCACGAATTGTTGCTGCGCACGTGCCGGCGACCGATCAACAGCAGCTCGTCCGGCGCTGCCGGGGCCTGTCTGGCAAGGCGCTGCAAGTCTTCAAGCAGTTGCGTCGGCGCTGCCTCGACCACTTTGCCGGGGGTAGCCAGGCGTGCTGCCAGGTTGGCGCGCAAGGGCCCCAGGTCCAGGCCGTGTGGATGCTGATCCAGGGCGTCCAGTGACAACGCCCACGGCGACGCCTGGCCATAGCGGCCGTGGCGCAACGCCAGGTCGATCATCTGCGCCGGGGGCATGGTCGGCTTCAGTTCCTTCTGCGCACGCCTGGCGAACGCCTTGGCCAGACCAACGAAGATCTCCCAGTCGTGCAGTGCACCGGCAGGCTTGGCCAGCACTGCCCGATTGAAACGGGTGACATTGCGCACCGCCAGCAGGTTGAAGGTGGTGTCGTAGTGGTCGTTTTCCAGTGCCGTGGTCGACGGCAAGATCAGGTCAGCGTGGCGCGTGGTTTCGTTGAGGTACAGGTCGATGCTGAGCATGAACTCAAGGCCGCCCAAGGCCTGGTCCAGTTGACGGCCATTGGGCGTCGACAGTACCGGATTGCCCGCCACGGTGATCAGCGCCCGCACCTGGTCAGCACCGGGCACGAGCATCTCCTCGGCCAAAGCTGCCACGGGTAGCTCGCCGGCGTATTCCGGCAACCCGGAGACGCGGCTCTGCCAGGCATTGAAATGGCCGCCTGAGGTTGTAGCGACCAGATCCACCGCAGGCTCGGTGCACAACGCCCCACCGACTCGATCAAGATTGCCGGTCACCAGATTGATCAGCTGGATCAGCCAATGGCAAAGGCTGCCGAAGGCCTGGGTCGAGACGCCCATGCGGCCATAACAGACCGCCCGTTCGGCTGCAGCGAAATCCCGCGCCAGTTGCCGAATCTGCTCGGCAGGCACCCCGCATACTGCGCTCATGCGCTCAATATCGAACGGCGCAATCGCTGCGCGGACCTGCTCCAGGCCATTGACCGGCAGGTGCGAGCTCTTGGCCAGATCCTCTGCAAACAGGGTATTGAGCAAGCCACACAACAATGCAGCGTCAGTGCCCGGGCGAATGAACAGGTGCTGATCGGCAATGGCGGCCGTTTCGCTGCGGCGCGGATCGATCACCACCAGTTGCCCGCCGCGGGCGTGCAGTGCTTTGAGGCGCTTGTGCACGTCCGGTACGGTCATGATACTGCCATTGGAGGCCAGCGGATTGCCGCCCAGAATCAGCATGAAGTCGGTGTGATCGATGTCCGGGATCGGCAGCAACAGGCCGTGGCCATACATCAGATGGCTGGTCAGGTGCTGCGGAAGCTGGTCCACCGAGGTTGCCGAAAAGCGGTTGCGGGTCTTTAGCAGGCCAAGGAAGTAGTTGCTGTGGGTCATCAGCCCGTAGTTGTGCACGCTGGGGTTGCCCTGATACACCGCCACCGCGTTGCGCCCGTGCGCCTGCTGAATGCTCCAGAGTTTCTCTGCAGCCAGTTCGAATGCAGTCTCCCAGGCGATCGGCTGCCAGCGCTCGCCAACCCGTTGCAGCGGTTGTCGGAGGCGATCCGGATCGTCCTGTATATCCTCCAACGCGACAGCCTTGGGGCAAATATGGCCGCGGCTGAACGTATCGAGCGGATCGCCTTTGATCGAGACGATGCGCGCAGCCGCGCCGGTAGGCTGGTCGATCTCGATATTCAGGCCACAGATGGCCTCGCACAGGTGGCACGCGCGATGATGCACAGTGGTGGCCATGGTCGACTCGCTCCGCTCAAGGGAAGCAGCCACTATGGGCCGGGCTGAGAGCGCTCGCCAGCGCACTTCGCCGGCTGAATCTTGCGCCATCAGGCAGGCGATTAACGACAGCAGGTTTGCCAAGCCCCTCACCCGCCGTGTAAAACCTCTGTAATGAATAAAAAACGGTGCCGGGCCATAGGCTTAGGACATCCGTTGATACAGGCGCACGGTGAACCCCCTTTGTTTCACGCGACATTTAATTATAGTATTGCGCCTTTCCCTATTTCGTCCGCTCCGTGCGGCTTACGCCGCAGGTCCCCCCCGTTGTCAATTAAAGCCAACGCTGGCCTGCGTACCGTTGCAATTAAGGTAGTCAATCATGAGCGCTAGGCACTTTCTCTCCCTGATGGATTTCACTGCTGACGAATTGCTCGGCGTGATCCGTCGCGGCATCGAGCTGAAGGACCTGCGTAACCGCGGCGTGCTGTTCGAGCCACTGAAGAACCGGGTACTGGGGATGATCTTCGAGAAAGCCTCGACCCGGACCCGCCTGTCGTTCGAAGCCGGCATGATCCAGCTTGGTGGCCAGGCGATCTTCCTGTCGCCGCGCGACACTCAGCTGGGCCGTGGTGAACCGATCGCCGACAGCGCCATCGTCATGTCGCGCATGCTCGATGCGGTGATGATCCGTACCCACCACCACAGCATCCTCACCGAATTTGCGGCCAACTCGCGGGTGCCGGTGATCAACGCCCTGTCCGATCAGTCGCACCCGTGCCAGCTGCTGGCCGACATGCAGACCTTCCTCGAACACCGTGGCTCGATCCAGGGCAAGACCGTGGCCTGGATCGGCGACGGCTACAACATGTGCAACTCCTACATCGAAGCCGCCCAGCAGTTCGACTTCCAGCTGCGCATCGCCTGCCCGGAAGGCTACGAGCCTGATCCACGCTTCCTCGCCCTTGCCGGTGAGCGGGTGCAGATCGTGCGCGACCCCAAGCAAGCGATTGCCGGCGCGCACCTGGTTACCACCGATGTCTGGACTTCCATGGGCCAGGAAGAGGAAACTGCACGGCGCCTGGCGCATTTCGCACCGTATCAGGTCACCCGCGAACTGCTCGACTTGGCTGCACCCGACGCCTTGTTCATGCACTGCCTGCCCGCCCACCGTGGCGAGGAAATCAGCCTGGACCTGCTCGACGACCCACGTTCGGTCGCCTGGGACCAAGCTGAAAACCGCCTGCATGCACAAAAGGCCCTTCTCGAATTTCTTGTCGAACCGGCTTACCACCACGCATGAGTCATCCGTTATTGCTCAACCTGCGCAACCTCGCCTGCGGCTATGGCGACCAGCGCATCGTCCAGAACCTCAATCTGCACCTCAACGCAGGCGACATCGGTTGTCTGCTCGGGTCATCGGGTTGCGGCAAGACCACCACGCTGCGGGCGATTGCCGGCTTCGAGCCGGTACACGACGGTGAAATCCAGCTCGCTGGCGAAGTCATCTCGCGGGCGGGTTTTACCCTGTCACCAGAGAAGCGCCGGATCGGCATGGTGTTCCAGGACTACGCGCTGTTTCCGCACCTGACCGTCGCGCAAAACATTGCCTTCGGCATCAGCAAGCACCCGCGCCAGGCAGCTGTGGTTGAAGAGATGCTCGAGCTGGTCAAGCTCGTCGGGCTCGGTGGGCGTTACCCGCACGAGCTGTCCGGCGGCCAGCAACAGCGCGTTGCCCTGGCCCGAGCACTGGCGCCGGAGCCGCAACTGCTGTTGCTCGACGAGCCGTTCTCCAACCTTGACGTGGAACTGCGCAGGCGCCTCAGCCATGAGGTGCGCGACATCCTCAAAAGCCGTGGCACCAGCGCCATTCTGGTTACGCATGATCAGGAAGAGGCGTTTGCGGTCAGCGATCATGTCGGCGTGTTCAAAGAAGGTCGGCTGGAGCAGTGGGATACCCCCTACAACCTGTATCACGAACCGCAGACGCCGTTTGTGGCCAGCTTCATCGGGCAGGGCTATTTCATTCGTGGGCAGATGAGCAGCCATGAAGCGGTGACCACCGAGCTCGGCGAGCTGCGTGGCAATCGCGCCTACACCATGGCCGTTGGCAGTTCGGTTGACGTGTTGCTGCGCCCGGACGACATCGTCCATGCGCCAGACAGCCCCCTGCGCGCCAGCGTGGTTGGCAAGAGCTTCCTCGGTGCCTCAACGTTGTATCGCCTGCAGCTGGCGACCGGCAGCCAGCTGGAAGCGATCTTCGCCAGCCACATCGATCATCAGGTCGGCCAGGACGTCGGCATTGCAGTGAAGGCCGATCACCTCGTGCTGTTCCCGGTGCCGGGCAGCGTCGCCACCCAGCACGCTCGTCAGGAAAACGGCGTTCGCCGTTACAGCTCGGCGAACTGAGACACGGCTTGGGACACGATAACGGGTGACGGCAGCATCACCCGGCTTCTCAGCCCCGGCCGATCTCGGCAAATTTCCCTTGGGTATGCTCGGCCAATACCGCAGCAGCCAATTCGACCTCAAGTCCGCGCCGGCCAGCACTTACGTGAATGGTTGCGAACTGCTGCGCTGATTGATCGATAAAGGTGCGCAGGCGCTTCTTTTGCCCCAGTGGGCTGATCCCGCCGACCAGATACCCCGTGGCCCGCTGCGCCGCTGCGGGGTCAGCCATTTCACACTTCTTGACCCCCGCCGCGTGGGCCAGAGCCTTCAGGTCGAGCGTGCCCACCACCGGCACTACGGCCACCAACAACTCGCCCTTTTCACTGCTGGCGAGCAGCGTCTTGAACACCTGCACAGGATCGATGCCGAGCTTTTCAGCGGCTTCCAGGCCATACGAGGCCGACTTCGGATCATGTTCGTAACTGTGCACGCGGTGTTCAGCGCGGGCTTTTTTCAGCAGGTCGAGAGCGGGGGTCATGCGGGGCTCCGAGCAGAGAAGTTCGGCGGCTACTTTAGGTGAAAAGCCGCGAGCCAGCCAGCTGGTCGGCAAATCGCCAGATGCTGTCGGAATAGTCAGAGACCTCGCCGCGGGTCAAATTGTGGCTGATCGTTCACTTTCGACCTTTGACATGAGCGTTTCTTGCCTATATTTTTTCGTTTCTGAATAAATGGTGCACTCTTAAAGTGCGCTTTCGCTTATCCGCCCAGGGTCAATGGGGATCGACTCTGGGCCTTGCTGTCGAGCGCTCAGCGCCTCACAACAACAAGAACCGAGGTCATACATGACGACTGCACTACGCGAACCCACCCTTCGGGGCCAATGCATGGCCGAGTTTTTCGGCACTGCGCTACTGATATTTTTCGGCACCGGTTGCGTCGCCGCGCTCAAGGTCGCGGGCGCCAGCTTCGGCCTGTGGGAAATCAGCATTATCTGGGGGGTCGGCGTGAGCATGGCGATCTACCTCACTGCCGGTGTATCCGGCGCCCACCTGAACCCGGCAGTGAGCATCGCCCTGAGCCTGTTCGCCGGTTTCGAAAAGCGCAAACTGCCGTTCTACATCCTCGCCCAGGTAGCTGGCGCCTTCTGTGCCGCCGCGCTGGTGTACAGCCTGTACAGCACGCTGTTCTTCGATTACGAACAATCCCACGCCATGGTCCGCGGCAGCCAGGCCAGCCTGGAGCTGGCGTCGGTGTTTTCCACCTATGCGCACCCGGCGCTGTCGATCGGCCAGGCGTTTCTGGTTGAAATGATCATCACCGCGATCCTGATGGCAGTGATCATGGCCTTGACCGACGACAACAATGGCCTGCCGCGCGGGGCCATGGCACCGCTGCTGATCGGCTTGCTGATCGCGGTGATTGGCAGCGCATGGGCCCGCTGACCGGCTTTGCGATGAACCCTGCCCGAGATTTTGGTCCAAAGCTGATGACGTTCCTGGCAGGCTGGGGTGATATCGCCTTCACTGGCGGACGTGACATTCCGTATTTCCTGATTCCGATATTCGCGCCCATTGTGGGTGCATGCCTGGGCGCCGCCGCCTACCGTGGCCTGATCGCCCGCAACTTGCCCACCGCGCAGGTTGCACACGGGCAAACAGACGATAATTCCCAGAGCGATGCGCGGGCCTCCTGACCGGAGAGCCGCTGCCGACAGCCAGGCACAGCGCCTGGCCTCCCCCCTATTTTGTGCAAGGCCACTGACATGAAAGACACCCAGGACAAGAACTACATCATCGCCCTGGACCAGGGCACCACCAGTTCGCGAGCGATCATCTTCGACCGTGACGCAAACGTGGTGGGCACCTCCCAGCGTGAGTTCGTCCAGCATTATCCGCAGGCTGGCTGGGTCGAGCACGACCCGATGGAAATCTTCGCCACCCAGAGCGCGACCATGGTCGAGGCCCTGGCCCAGGCCAGCATCAGCCACGCCCAGGTCGCCGCCATCGGCATCACCAACCAACGTGAAACCACGGTGGTGTGGGACAAGGAAAGCGGCCGCCCGGTGTACAACGCCATCGTCTGGCAGTGCCGGCGCAGTACCGAGATCTGTGCCCAGCTCAAGCGCGATGGCCATGAAGACTACATCCGCGAAACCACCGGCCTGGTCACCGACCCGTACTTCTCCGGGACCAAGCTGAAGTGGATCCTGGACAACGTCGAAGGTGTCCGCGAGCGCGCCGAGCGCGGCGAACTGCTGTTCGGCACCATCGATACCTGGCTGATCTGGAAATTCACCGGCGGCAAGGTACATGTCACCGACTACACCAACGCCTCGCGTACCTTGATGTTCAACATCCACACGTTGCAGTGGGATGAAAAGATGCTCGAGCTGCTCGGTGTGCCACGCCAGATGCTGCCAGAGGTGCGCGGCTCCTCCGAGGTGTATGGCCAGACCAAGAGCGGCATCGACATCGCCGGTATCGCCGGCGACCAGCAATCGGCGCTGTTCGGCCAGATGTGCGTCGAGCCAGGCCAGGCCAAGAACACCTATGGCACCGGCTGCTTCCTGCTGATGAACACCGGCGACAAGGCGGTCAGCTCCTCCCACGGCCTGCTCACCACCATCGCTTGCGGCCCCCGTGGCGAAGTCGCCTACGCGCTGGAAGGCGCAGTGTTCAACGGCGGCTCGACCGTGCAGTGGCTGCGCGATGAACTGAAGATCGTCAACGATGCGCTCGACACCGAGTACTTCGCCAGCAAGGTCAAGGACAGCAACGGTGTCTATCTGGTGCCGGCCTTCACCGGGCTGGGCGCGCCCTACTGGGACCCGTACGCACGCGGCGCACTGTTCGGCCTGACCCGCGGGGTCAAGGTCGATCACATCATCCGCGCCGCACTGGAGTCGATCGCCTACCAGACCCGCGACGTCCTCGATGCCATGCAGCAGGACTGCGGCCAGCGCCTGAGCGAACTGCGCGTGGATGGCGGCGCGGTGGCCAACAACTTCCTCATGCAGTTCCAGGCCGACATCCTCGGCAGCTGTGTCGAGCGGCCAAAGATGCGCGAAACCACCGCCCTCGGCGCTGCCTACCTGGCCGGACTGGCCAGCGGCTTCTGGAGCAGCCTGGATGAGCTGCGCGACAAGGCTATCATCGAGCGCGAGTTCAGCCCGCAGCTGGATGAAGCGCAGAAAGAGAAGCTCTATGCCGGCTGGCAGAAAGCGGTCGAGCGTACCCGTGACTGGGAAGATCACGAGGCCTGATTGAAACTGTAGCGTTTCAGGCCCTGCCCGCTTCGGTCGCCATGTTCAGCACATGGCGACCGACTTGTTTGTACTGTGCGCACTGGCTGTCATCCCTTTCCTACGGCATCATTGCAGCATTTGTCCGGCAGCCCCCAAGGACCGCCCATGAATCTGCCCCCGCGCCAACAACAAATCCTCGAACTGGTGCGCGAACGCGGCTACGTCAGTATCGAAGAAATGGCCCAGCTGTTCGTCGTTACCCCGCAAACCATTCGCCGCGATATCAACCAGCTTGCCGAGAGCAACCTGCTGCGGCGCTACCATGGCGGCGCGGCGTATGACTCGAGCATCGAAAACACCGCCTACGCCATGCGCGCCGACCAGATGCGCGACGAGAAACAGCGCATCGCCGAAGCCGTGGCCCGGCAGATCCCGGACCATGCCTCGGTATTCATCAACATCGGCACCACCACCGAGTCGATTGCCCGCGCCCTGCTCAATCACAATCACCTCAAGGTCATTACCAACAACCTGCACGTCGCGTCGATCCTCAGTGCCAAGGATGACTTCGAAGTGCTGGTCGCTGGCGGCACGGTGCGCCGTGACGGCGGCGTGGTCGGCCAGGCGAGTGTCGACTTCATCAGCCAGTTCAAGGTCGATTTCGCCCTGGTCGGCATCAGCGGCATCGATGAAGACGGCAGCCTGCTGGATTTCGATTATCAGGAAGTGCGTGTTTCCCAGGCGATCATTGCCAATGCGCGGCAGGTCATCCTCGCTGCCGACTCGAGCAAGTACGGGCGCAACGCGATGGTTCGGCTCGGCTCGATCAATCTGGTCGATTGCCTGGTGACCGATCAGCCGCCCTCGCCCGCCTTGAACCAACTGCTCAACGACAACAAGGTCCGCCTGGAAGTGGTGTGACCTGCGCGCGGCGTCGCACTGAGCGCCGCGCCATGTTCGCTATTGTTCATTTCGCCGCGCCTATTGAAGTTTTCTATGAAGACTCGCTGGCGAATGCTTGCTTGTTGCGCTAGTATTTTCGCAAACGAACATCGATGTTCATTTTCGATGGTAGCAGCCTCAGGAGGCCTTGCCCGTGTCCCAGCCCGTTTCCTCCCAGCCCGTCCCTGCCGATTGCTACGATGTTGCCGTGATTGGCGGCGGTATCAATGGTGTGGGCATTGCCGCTGACGCTGCCGGGCGCGGCCTCAAGGTGTTTCTTTGTGAAAAGGACGACCTGGCGCAACACACCTCCTCGGCCAGCAGCAAGCTGATCCACGGCGGCCTGCGTTACCTCGAGCACTACGAATTCCGCCTGGTCCGCGAAGCACTGGCCGAGCGTGAAGTGCTCCTGGCGAAAGCACCGCATATCGTCAAACCGATGCGTTTCGTGTTGCCCCATCGGCCGCACCTGCGCCCGGCGTGGATGATCCGCGCCGGTCTGTTCCTCTATGATCACCTCGGCAAACGCAAGCGCCTGGGCGCCTCGCGCAGCCTGCGCTTTGGCCCGAACAGCCCATTGCAGGCTTCGATCAGCCGCGGTTTCGAATATGCCGACTGCGCCGTCGACGATGCGCGCCTGGTAGTGGTCAATGCGATGGCCGCCCGCGAACATGGCGCGCAGATCGCGACCCGTACCCGTTGCCTGCGGGCCGAACGCGTCGACGGTATCTGGCAGGTGCTGTTGCAGCATGCCGATGGCAGCCAACAGACCATCCACACCCGGGCGCTGGTCAATGCGGCCGGCCCATGGGTCGCCAGCTTTATCAAGGATGACCTAAAGCTCGATGCGCCGTATGGCATCCGCTTGATCCAAGGCAGCCATATCATCGTGCCACGCATGTACGAAGGCGAGCATGCCTACATTCTGCAGAACGAAGACCAGCGCATCGTCTTTGCAATTCCGTATCTGGAGCGCTTCACCCTGATCGGCACAACTGACCGGGAGTGGAGCGGCGACCCGTCCCAGGTCAGTATCAGTGAGGCAGAGACCGATTACCTGCTGAATGTGGTCAACCAGCATTTCAAACAGCAGCTCGGCCGCGCCGATATCCTGCACACCTATTCCGGTGTGCGGCCATTGTGCAACGATGAGTCCGACAACCCTTCAGCGGTCACCCGCGACTACACCCTGGCCCTGTCTGCCGACCACGGCCAGGCACCGCTGCTGTCGGTGTTTGGTGGCAAGCTCACCACCTACCGCAAGCTGGCCGAATCCGCCATGGCCGAACTGAAACCGTTCTTTAGCCAGATGGGCTCCAGCTGGACCGCGTCGGCGACATTGCCGGGCGGCGAGAACATGACAACAGTGCAAGCACTGGTCGACGCGCTCCGAGTCCGCCACCCGTGGCTGGCGGTAGATATCGCCAGGCGCTGGGCAGTGACCTATGGCGACCGTGTCTGGCGCCTGCTCGAAGCCGTACATGGCCCGGAAGATCTCGGCAAGGCGATCGGCGGCGGGTTGTTCGGCTGCGAAATTGATTACCTGCGCGCACAAGAGTGGGCCGTCAGTGCCGACGACATCCTCTGGCGGCGCACCAAGTTGGGCCTGTTCATCAACGCCGTCGAACAGCAAGCATTGGTGAATTACCTGCAGCAGGCCAGGCCGACCTCGGGCCAATCAGACGCCGCCTGATTCGGCAGGTACCTGCGGTCGGGTAGCCACTCCTCAAAGTGGCTGCCCGCTGTATCCACGCCTGTTGCCCTTACCCCTCGTATGCACGCTCCTGTGCACTGATCTGCTCCAGTCTGCGCTCTCATCCCACCAGGATTCTCAATATCCGCTCCATTCGGATTTCCGAACAGCCTCGCCTCACTCATTCGGTAACCCGTCGGTAGCCTCGGGAAAATCTCGCATCACAAAAGATTAATACCCAGACTTTTCGGGACGTTATGATCAATTACAGGGCTTGGCACGAGTCATGCTCTACACTTGGTAGCCGAATGCACTGCTTTTGCAGTATTCGTGGAACGAAGAGTCCGCCAACGGCTCCATAAAAAAAACAAACATGTCGAGGAAAATTTGATGCGTATCGTTCGTCAATTGCTGGGCGCCGCCATCGCGGCTGCTGTTATCGCTTCGCCGGCCATGGCTGCAGAGCTGACCGGCACCCTGAAGAAGATCAATGACTCGGGCACCATCACCCTGGGCCACCGCGACGGTTCCATTCCGTTTTCCTACATTGCCGATGCCTCGGGCAAACCGGTCGGCTACTCTCACGACATTCAACTGGCCATCGTCGAGCACCTGAAAAAAGAGCTCAACAAGCCGGACCTGAAAGCCAGGTACAACCTGGTTACTTCCCAGACCCGTATCCCGCTGGTGCAGAACGGCACCGTCGATGTCGAGTGTGGCTCGACCACCAACAACGTCGAGCGCCAGCAGCAGGTCGACTTCTCGGTAGGCATCTTCGAGGTGGGCACCCGTCTGCTGTCGAAGAAAGATTCCTCCTATAAGGATTTCGCTGACCTGAAAGGCAAGAACGTGGTGACCACCGCGGGTACCACTTCCGAACGCATCCTCAAGGCAATGAACGCCGACAAGCAGATGGGCATGAACGTGATTTCCGCGAAGGATCACGGCGAAGCCTTCCAGATGCTCGAATCCGGCCGTGCAGTCGCCTTCATGATGGATGACGCGCTGCTCGCCGGTGAAATGGCCAAGGCCAAGAATCCAAACCTCTGGGCCGTGACCGGCACCCCGCAATCCTACGAAATCTACGGCTGCATGGTGCGCAAGGGTGATGCACCGTTCAAGAAAGCCGTCGATGACGCGATCGTTGCGCTGTACAAGTCGGGCGAGATCAACAAGATCTACGACAAATGGTTCACCCAGCCAGTCCCACCAAAAGGCCTGAACCTGAACTTCCCGATGAGCGATGAGCTGAAAGAGCTGATTGCCAATCCTACCGATAAAGCGGCAGACGAAAAGAAGTCCTGACCCGCAGCTAGTTAGTGTCTAACCTTTCATCCGAGGGCGCTCGCGCCCTTGGATGTTCGAAGGTGCCCGTGAAACAACGATCCGAGGGGAAATCCCGATGAATTACAACTGGGACTGGGGCGTGTTCTTCAAGTCCACTGGCGTCGGCAGCGAAACTTACCTGGACTGGTACATCACCGGCCTGGGCTGGACCATCGCCATTGCCATCTGCGCCTGGATCATTGCCTTGCTGCTGGGCTCGCTGCTCGGCGTCATGCGCACCGTACCGAACAGGCTGGTATCAGGGATCGCTACCGCCTACGTCGAATTGTTCCGCAACGTGCCGCTGCTGGTGCAGCTGTTCATCTGGTACTTCCTGATCCCTGACCTGTTGCCCGAAGGCTTGCAGGAATGGTTCAAGCAAGACCTCAACCCGACTACCTCGGCATTGATCAGTGTGATCATCTGCCTTGGCCTGTTCACCGCAGCGCGAGTCTGCGAACAGGTGCGTACCGGTATCCAGGCACTGCCACGCGGGCAGGAATCTGCCGCTCGGGCAATGGGCTTCAGCCTGGCCCAGATCTATCGCAACGTACTGCTGCCGCAAGCGTACCGGATCATCATTCCGCCGCTTACCTCTGAATTTCTCAACGTCTTCAAGAACTCCTCGGTCGCCTCATTGATCGGCCTGATGGAGCTGTTGGCGCAAACCAAACAGACCGCTGAATTCTCGGCCAACCTGTTTGAGGCCTTCACCCTGGCCACCTTGATCTACTTCACCCTGAACATGGGCCTGATGCTGCTGATGCGCATGGTCGAGAAGAAAGTGGCCGTACCTGGCCTGATTTCCGTAGGAGGCAAGTGATGGAACTGGACTTCTCGGACATCATCCCCGCGCTGCCGGGCCTGTGGAACGGCATGCTGATGACCCTGCAACTGATGGTCATGGGTGTGGTCGGCGGTATTGCCCTGGGCACCGTGCTGGCGCTGATGCGGTTGTCATCGAGCAAGCTGATGGCAAACATTGCCGGCGCCTACGTCAACTACTTCCGCTCGATCCCGCTGCTGCTGGTAATCACCTGGTTCTACCTGGCAGTGCCGTTCGTGCTGCGCTGGATCACCGGCGAAGACACACCAATCGGTGCGTTCACCTCGTGCGTCGTGGCCTTCATGATGTTCGAAGCGGCATACTTCTGCGAAATCGTCCGCGCCGGTGTGCAGTCGATTGCCAAAGGCCAGATGGGCGCTGCCCAGGCGCTGGGCATGACCTATGGCCAGACCATGCGCCTGATCATCCTGCCGCAGGCGTTTCGCAAGATGACCCCACTGCTGCTGCAGCAGAGCATCATCCTGTTCCAGGACACTTCGCTGGTTTACACCGTGGGCCTGGTCGACTTCCTCAACTCGGCCCGTGCCAGTGGCGACATTGTCGGCCGCGCGAATGAATTCCTGCTCTTCGCCGGTCTCGTCTACTTCATTATCAGCTTCTCCGCTTCATGGCTGGTCAAGCGCCTGCAAAAAAGGATCACCGTATGATTTCCATCAAGAACGTCAACAAGTGGTACGGCGACTTCCAGGTGCTCACCGACTGCACCACCGATGTCAAAAAGGGCGAAGTGGTCGTGGTCTGCGGGCCTTCCGGCTCGGGCAAGTCGACCCTGATCAAGTGCGTCAATGCGCTGGAGCCGTTCCAGAAGGGTGACATCGTCGTCGATGGCACCTCGATCTCCGACCCGAAGACCAACCTGCCCAAGCTGCGCTCGCGAGTCGGCATGGTGTTCCAGCACTTCGAGCTGTTCCCGCACCTGACCATTACCGAGAACCTGACCATCGCGCAGATCAAGGTGCTTGGCCGCAGCAAGGAAGAAGCCACCAAGAAAGGCCTGGCCCTGCTTGAGCGCGTTGGCCTGTCAGCCCACGCCCACAAGCACCCTGGCCAGCTCTCCGGCGGTCAGCAGCAACGCGTGGCGATTGCCCGCGCCCTGTCGATGGACCCGATCGTCATGCTGTTCGACGAACCAACCTCGGCACTTGACCCGGAAATGGTCAGCGAAGTGCTCGACGTAATGGTCCAGCTTGCCCACGAAGGCATGACCATGATGTGCGTGACCCACGAGATGGGCTTTGCTCGCAAAGTGGCCGATCGGGTTATCTTCATGGACAAGGGCAACATCGTCGAAGACTGCACCAAAGACGAATTCTTCGGTGATCAGACCGCCCGCGACCAGCGCACTCAGCACTTCCTCAGTAAAATTCTGCAACACTAAGCCGGCTGCAGCGCCCCTGGTTCGGTCCGATCCGGGCTGGGGGTGCTGGTCGTGACAAGGCCACTGTGATGAAATGCGACCCCTCGCTCCTGCGCCCTGCCCTGCCTGCCGTGAAATCCCGTCTGATCCGCCAACTGCTGTTACCACCTCTGATCATCCTGCTGATGGTGGGCCTGGGCCTGATCGGCTACGTACTCAGTGACAACAGCGGTATTCGTATCCTCAGCGAAAACGGCGAACGGCAACTCGAGCTGCACGCGCGCACAGTCGAGAGTGAAATCAGCAAGTACACCTATCTGCCGAGCCTGCTTGAGCTGGAAGACAGCGTATCGCAACTGCTCAGCGAGCCTGAGGGCGGTGCGCGGCAGAGCGTCAACGAATACCTTGAAGGGCTCAACCGTCGTAGCCGCAGCCGGGCCATCTTCGTCCTCGATACCAGTGGCCGAGTCCAGGCGACCAGCAACTGGCGCGACGCTGATTCATTTCTGGGTGAAGACCTGTCTTTCCGTGCCTATTTCCAGGACGCGGTGCGGGGCGAGCCTGGGCGTTTCTACGGCATCGGCAGCACCACCGGCGAAGCCGGCTACTACCTGGCTCACGGCCTGGAAGAGCACGGCAAGATCATCGGCGTGGCCGTGATCAAGGTCCGCCTGGACACCCTCGAAGAGCGCTGGCAGCGTGCCCGCCTCGAGGCTTTTGTCAGTGATGAAAACGGCATCATCATCCTTTCCAGCGACCCAGCGAGGCGGCTCAAGGCAGTCCGTGCACTGAGTCCGCAGACTAAAGAACGCCTGGCGCGCAGCCTGCAATACTACTGGTGGCCACTGAACGAGCTGGAGCCGCTGGCCCGCGAAACCCTCGCCGATGGCGTCGAGAAACTGACCTTCCCGGCCAATAGCGAAACTGCCCAGGGCAAACTGCACGAGGTCACCTACCTGGCGCAGACCCGTCGCCTGGCTGATACGCCGTGGCACTTCACCCTGCTCACGCCACTGCAGGACCTGCGCCGCGAGTCGATGATCCAGGGCGTGCTGGTCGCGGTGGCCTTCGCCTTGCTGACCATCCTTGGCATTGCCTGGAACGAACGGCGCAAGGTCATCGCCACGCGCCTGGCCGCACGTGAGGCGCTGGAAGAAGCCAACAGCCACCTTGAACGCAAGATTGCCGAGCGCACGGCGGACCTGCGCGCCAGCAACGAACGCCTCAAGGGCCAGATTCGCGAGCGCCGGCATGCCGAACAGACCCTGCGCCAGGCGCAGGACGAGCTGGTCCAGGCCGGCAAGCTGGCGGCCATCGGGCAGATGTCGACCAGCATCGCCCACGAACTCAACCAACCGCTGGCAGCGCTGCGCACGCTGTCGGGCAATACCGTGCGTTTCCTTGAACGCGGCGCACTGGAAACTGCCAGTGCCAACCTGCAGACCATCAACGGCCTGATCGACCGCATGGGGCGGATCACCGCCAGCCTGCGCTCGTTCGCCCGCCGCGCCGATGACGGTGGCCAGGCTTCGCTGGCACAGGCCGTGGAGGCCAGCCTGCAGGTCTTGGCCAACCGGATTGCCGGCAGCCATGTGCAGTTGCACAATCTGTACGAGGATCAGTTGCTGGCCATCGATCAGACCCGCCTCGAGCAGATTCTGGTCAACCTCATCGGTAACGCGCTGGACGCCATGGCCAGCCAGCCGCAGCCGCAGCTGTGGCTGGAAGGTGAACTCCAGGCCGACAAATACCGGTTGCTGGTGCGCGACAATGGTCACGGTATCGATGACGATACGCGCAAGCACCTGTTCGAGCCGTTTTTCACGACCAAACCGGGCGAACACGGCCTGGGCCTGGGTCTGACCTTGTCGGCAAGCCTCGCAGCTGCCGCCAAAGGTTCACTCAGCGTCGAGCACCCCGCCAGCGGCGGTACGGCGTTCGTCCTCGCCCTGCCGCTGGTCAACGCCCCCACACAACCGCCACAGCAGCCATGAGCGAAGGGTCCCCATGAACCAAGCACCCTTGACCGTCCTGATCGTCGAAGATGACCCGCATGTACTGCTCGGCTGCCAGCAGGCGCTGGCTCTGGAAGACATCGCCTGCGAAGGCGTGGGCAGCGCCGAGCTTGCCCTGGAGCGCATCGGCGACGACTTCGCCGGCATCGTGGTCAGCGACATTCGCCTGCCCGGCATCGATGGCCTGGAGCTGCTGAGCCGGCTCAAGGCCCGTGACCGCGGCCTGCCGGTGGTGCTGATCACCGGCCACGGTGACATCGACATGGCTGTCGGCGCAATGCGCAACGGCGCCTACGACTTCATGGAAAAACCGTTCTCGCCCGAGCGTCTGGTCGAAGTGGTACGCAGGGCCCTGGAACAACGCGGCCTGGCCCGCGAGGTGGTGTCATTGCGCCGCCAGTTGGCAAGCCAGAGTACGCTGGAGGGCCGCATCATCGGCCGCTCGCCGGCCATGCAGGAGCTGCGCGAACTCATCGCCAATGTCGCCGACACCTCGGCCAATGTGTTGATCGAAGGTGAGACCGGCACCGGCAAGGAACTGGTAGCCCGCTGCCTGCACGACTTCAGCCGGCGCCAGGCGCAACCGTTCGTCGCGCTCAACTGCGGCGGGTTGCCGGAGAACCTCTTCGAAAGTGAAATTTTCGGCCACGAGGCCAATGCCTTCACCGGTGCTGGCAAGCGCCGCATTGGCAAGATCGAGCATGCCAACGGCGGTACGTTGTTCCTCGACGAAGTCGAGAGCATGCCGATCAACCTGCAGATCAAGCTGCTGCGCGTGCTGCAGGAGCGCACCCTGGAGCGGCTGGGCTCGAACCAGAGCATTGCAGTGGATTGCCGCCTGATTGCCGCGACCAAGTCTGATCTGAATGCGTTAGGCCAGAGCGGCCAGTTCCGCAGCGACCTGTATTACCGGCTCAATGTGGTTACCCTTGAGCTGCCGCCGCTGCGCGAACGACGTGAGGATATCCTGCAGTTGTTCGAGCACTTTCTACAGCAATCGGCGCTGCGCTTTGACCGCGAAACACCTGAGCTGGACAGCCACACCCTGTCGCGGTTGATGTCCCACGACTGGCCAGGCAACGTTCGCGAGCTGCGCAACGTCGCCGAACGCTATGCGCTTGGCTTGCCGGCATTCAAGAAAACCGCCAGCGGCGGCGCCAGCCAGGGCCTAGGTTTTGCCGAAGCGGTGGAGGCATTCGAGCGCAACCTGCTCAGTGATGCGCTGCAACGCAGCGGCGGCAACTTGAGCCAGGCCAGCCTGGAGCTGGGCATGGCCAAGACCACGCTGTTCGACAAGGTGAAAAAATACGGCCTCGGCTGACCTCAATCGCTACGGGAAAATTCTGTGGACCTGATATTGAAAGCGGCACTCGGCGCGGGTGTGGTGATTCTTCTGGCAATCCTGTCAAAGACCCGCAATTACTACATTGCCGGGCTGGTGCCGCTGTTTCCGACCTTCGCCCTGATCGCTCACTACATTGTCGGCAAGGGCCGCTCGATCGAGGACCTGAAAACCACCATCGTGTTCGGCATGTGGTCGATCATCCCCTACTTCGTCTATCTGCTGACGCTGTATGTGCTGGTCGAGCGCATGCGCCTGGAGGCATCGCTGGCGTTGGCCACGCTGGCCTGGCTGATCGCCGCGACCTTGCTGGTGACCGTATGGGTGCGCCTGCACTGAGCACTCCCCGCTATTACAGTGTGGCGAGGTGAGAGGGTTTATCACGCTGGGCTTTCAGGTATGGCAAGACCGCGCCCAGCAGTGGCGCCTTGAACGGCGCTTGAAAACGATGCGCAAGCCCCGGAATCAAGCGCAACTGGCTGCCCTGGATATGCGCCGCCAGGTGCACTCCGTGCATCACCGGTAGCAGCGGGTCTGCGGTACCGTGCACCACCAACGTCGGCACGCGCAGCTGATTGAGCAGCTCGACTCGGCTCGGCTCAGCCAGAATTGCCAGAATCTGGCGCTTGGCGCCTTGCGGATTGAATGCCCGATCATAGGCCTGCGCCGCCTGTTGAATCAGCTCCTGGCGCTCATCCTGCACCTGCGGGCTGCCCAATGCGGCGAGCATGTCAGCCTGCTGCTCAATGGCCACAGCACGGCTCGGAGCACTGCGCCGCGCCAGCAACTGCAGCAACGCTGCGCTGGGTTGCGGTAGGCCAGCGGCGCCGGAGCTGGACATCACCAGGGTCAGGCTGCGCACCCGCTGCGGCTGCATGGCGGCCATATGCTGGGCAATCATGCCGCCCATGCTCACCCCCAGTACATGAAACTGCTCGATGTGCAGTGCGTCCATCAGTTGCACGCCATCCTCGGCCATATCGGTCAAGCTGTAAGGCGCCGATACGCTCAGACCAAGTTTGTAGCGCAGCGCCTCGAACGTCAGGTTGGCCGAGGCCGGCGCTGTATTCCAGCGGGTCAGACCAACGTCGCGATTATCGTAGCGGATCACCCGAAAGCCCTGTCGGCACAGGGCTTCCACGACATCGTCGGGCCAGTGGATCAGTTGACCGCCCAGCCCCATGACGAGCAACAGCGCAGGATCTGACGGCGCGCCGACGCTTTGATAGACCATGCTCAGCGCCCCCAGGTCAGCGCGCTGCAGTGCCACACTGGCATCGCAGCGCGCCATGGCAATGGTGCTCGGCGCAGCGCCCCATAGCATCAACACAAACAATAAAAAACGCATCAAGCAACACCAGCACGCAAAGCCCCATTAGTCCGCCAGTCTGATCAACTTGATTGAAAAGCGCTGCCACACTTGCGTGACAATTTGATGAACCCTGCCAGGCGGCCACTCAGGCAACATTAAGACCGCCTGGGCCACACCTGCAGATCGACAAACCTCGCCAACATGAGCCAAACTCACGCACTATCGCGTTTAGCTCCGGAGTTGGTCGTGCTTGAAATTCGTCACCTGAAAACCCTTCATGCACTGCGCGAATCAGACAGCCTGGTCGAGGCCGCCGAGCGCTTGCACCTGACCCAGTCGGCACTTTCGCATCAGTTCAAGGAACTTGAAGAGCGCCTGGGCATGCCGCTGTTCGCGCGCAAGACCAAGCCGATTCGCTTTACCAGCGCTGGCCTGCGCCTGCTGCAACTGGCGGACGCCACTCTACCCTTGCTGCGCGGTGCCGAACGCGACATCGCGCGGCTGGCCGGTGGTACTGCAGGGCGCCTGCACATGGCGATCGAATGCCACAGCTGCTTCCAATGGTTGATGCCGACCATCGACCAGTTCCGCGATGCCTGGCCGGAAGTCGAACTGGACCTGGCCTCTGGCTTTGCCTTTGCCCCGCTGCCGGCGTTGGCCCGTGGCGATCTCGACCTGGTGGTGACCTCCGACCCGCTCGACCTGGCCGGGATCACTTACGTGCCGCTGTTCACCTACGAGGCAATGCTGGCGGTAGCCAACCAGCATGCGCTGGCGAGCAAGCCGTACATCGTGCCGCAGGATCTGGTCGACCAGACCCTGATCACCTACCCGGTGGAACGTGACCGTCTCGACATCTTTACCCGCTTTCTCGAACCCGCCGACATCGAGCCCGCCGCCATCCGCACCTCGGAGCTGACGGTGATGATGATGCAGCTGGTGGCCAGCGGTCGTGGCGTCTGCGGCATGCCGCACTGGGCCCTGCACGAATACAGCTCGCGCGGCTATGTGAAGGGCAAGCGCTTGGGCGAAAAGGGACTGTTTGCCACGCTCTACGCCGGGGTGCGCACCGACATGCTCGATGCGCCGTACATGCGTGACTTCCTGCTAACCGCCAAGGACACCTCGTTCGCCACCCTTGATGGGGTCAGCGCGGTGCGTTGAGCAACCGGCGGTACAGCGGCAGAATCAGGTCGCGGGTCAGCGGCGCCAGCAGTGGTGCCGACGGTTGCTCGGCGGTCATCCATAGCACTTCTTCGATCTCCGCTGCGGGCGCTACGGTGGTGGCACAGTCGACGCGAAACAGCTCGCACTGAACCTCGAAGCCCGGTTCGTTCGCCGCCGGCGCGCTGAACTGGCCCAGGTACTCGGCCGCAGCGGCATCGATGCGCAGGCCGAGCTCTTCTTCCAGCTCACGGCCCAATGCTGCCAGCGGCGTCTCCCCTGCATCGATCTTGCCGCCTGGCTGCATGAACGCCTGAGTGCCGCGCTTGCGCACCAGCAGCGTGCGCCCTTGCGGGTCGATGAGCAGAGCGGCGGCGATACGGATGATGTTCGGCATGGATAACTCGGGGCAGGATTAAGCCGGCGAGGATAGCCGATCCAACCTCCCCACGTATCAAGCACACGCCGCTAGACGAACGGCCCCTTGCCAAGTGCGCGTTCGAGCGCCATAACCAGAACATGAACCTGCCTACCTCGCAGCACCCTGCCCTCGCGTTGTTTCATCCCGCCGTCAGCAGCTGGTTCCGCCAGCGCTTCGCCACGGTTACCGACGCCCAGGCCCGCGCCTGGCCGCTGATTCATGCCGGCCAATCGGTACTGCTGACAGCGCCGACCGGCTCGGGCAAGACCCTCAGCGCCTTTTTGGCGGTACTCGACGAGCTGTTCCGCGAGGGTCTGGCCAATGACGGTCAATTGGCTGAGCAGACTCAGGTCATCTACGTGTCGCCACTCAAGGCACTGTCCAACGACATCCGCCTGAATCTGCAGGCGCCGCTCGAAGGCATCAGCCAGGTGATTCAGGCGCAGGGGCTACAGGCGCCGCAGATCACCACCGCGGTACGCACCGGCGACACCCCGCAAAAAGAGCGCGCAGCGATGCGCCGGCGCGCGCCGCATATTCTGGTGACCACGCCTGAATCGCTTTATGTGCTGCTCGGCTCGGCGTCCGGGCGCGCAGGTCTGGGCAGCGTGCATACGGTCATCGTCGACGAGATCCACGCCGTGGCCGGCAACAAGCGCGGCTGCCATCTGGCGCTGACGCTGGAGCGCCTGCAAGCCCTGACCGGCAAGCCATTACGCCGCATCGGCTTATCAGCTACGCAGCGCCCGGTCGAACGCGTGGCGCAATTTCTGGTCGGCCAGCAGCGGCCCTGCGCCATCGTCGATGTCGGCCACGCGCGCCAGCGCGACCTGGCCATAGAGGTGCCGCCGGTGCCGCTCGGCGCGGTGATGGCCAGTGATGCCTGGAACCTGGTCTACGACCGCCTGGCCGAGCTGGCCCGCGCCCACCGCACGACTCTGGTGTTCGTCAATACTCGCCGACTGGCCGAGCGCCTGACTCGCCACCTTGGCGAGCGGCTTGGCCAGCAGGTGGTTGCCGCGCACCACGGCAGCCTGGCCAAGGAGCACCGCCTGCTGGCCGAGCAGCGCCTGAAGGCTGGCGAGCTGCAGGTGCTGGTCGCCACCGCATCGCTGGAACTGGGCATCGATATCGGCGAGGTCGAGCTGGTCTGCCAGATCGCGTCGCCGGGTTCGATCGCGGCGTTCATCCAGCGCGTTGGCCGCTCTGGCCACCAGGTCGACGGCACGCCCAAGGGGCGCCTGTTCGCCACCTCGCGCGACGACTTGATCGAATGCGTGGCGCTGCTGGAATGCGTGCGCCGCGGCGAACTGGATGAGCTGCACATACCCAAGGCGCCGCTGGATGTGCTGGCCCAGCAGATCGTTGCCGAAGTCAGCAACCAGCCCTGGTCGGAGCAGGACTTGTTCGATTGTCTGCGCCAGGCCGCACCATTTGCCGCGCTGGAATATGAGCACTATCAGGCGCTGCTGCGCTTGCTTGCCGAAGGCTACAACGGCCACCTCGGCGTGCGCGGTGCGTATGTTCATCGTGATGCGGTCAGCGGCATGTTGCGCGGCCGCCGCGGCAGCCAGCTGACGGCCTTGACCAGTGGCGGCACCATCCCCGAGAACGCCGACTACAGCGTGCTGCTCGAGCCCCAGGCGCTGAACATCGGCAGCGTCAACGAAGACTTCGCAGTCGAGAGCATCACCGGCGATATCTTCCAGCTCGGCAATGCCTCCTACCGCATCCTACGGGTCGAGGCCGGCAAGGTACGGGTCGAGGATGCGCGCGGGCTCCCGCCGACCATCCCGTTCTGGCTCGGTGAGGCGCCCGGGCGCAGCGATGAACTATCGGCGGCAGTCGCACGCCTGCAATGCCAACTCGATCAGCAGTTGCAAGCCAGCCAGGGTGCGTTTGAACCGGTCAGTCAGTGGCTGGCAACTACGTACCAGCTAGATGACGCCTGCGTCAGCCAACTGATCGATTATCTGGGGCGCACCTGGCAGGTGCTGGGCGCTTTACCGTCCCAGCAGACGCTGATCATGGAGCGTTTTTTCGATGAGTCCGGCGGGACTCAGCTGATCATCCACTCGCCCTACGGCAGCCGCATCAATCGCGCCTGGGGGCTGGCCCTGCGCAAGCGCTTTTGCCGCACTTTCAACTTCGAGCTGCAGGCGGCGGCCAGTGAAGACGCGATCGTGCTGTCGCTGTCTGCTGGCCACAGCTTCGAGCTGGATGAAGTGTGGCGCTATCTCTCGAGCAACAGCGCCGAGGCGATCCTGATCCAGGCGGTGCTCGACGCGCCCCTGTTTGGCGTGCGCTGGCGCTGGATTGCCTCGGTCGCGCTGGCCTTGCCGCGCTTTGTCGGCGGGCGCAAGGTGGCCCCGCAAATCCAGCGGATGAAGAGCGAAGACCTGGTCGCAGCAGTATTCCCCGACCAACTGGCCTGCCTGGAAAACATCGCCGGCGAGCGGCAGATTCCTGAGCATCCGCTGGTTGCCCAGACCTTGCACGACTGCCTGCACGAAGCCTTGGACAGCGACGCCTGGCTGGCCCTGCTCAAACGCATGGAAGGCGGCCAGTTACGCCTGATCAGCCGCGACCTGCCGGCACCTTCGCCGTTGGCAGCGGCCATTCTCAATGCCCGGCCCTATGCGTTTCTGGACGATGCACCGCTGGAAGAGCGGCGCACTCAGGCGGTGCTCAACCGGCGCTGGAGCGAGGTCGACAGCGCCGATGATCTCGGCGCGCTGGATGCCGACGCCATCACCGCGGTGGCCCAGGAAGCATGGCCGCAACCGAGCAACAGCGACGAGATGCACGAGGCGCTGATGAGCCTGGGTTGCATCAGCCAGGCCGAGGCAGCGGCCAATCCGGGCTGGCTGCCGCTGCTGCAACGGCTGGCCAAGAGCGGTCGCAGCAGCCGTCTGGACGGCCCCGAGCAGCCGCTGTGGGTGGCCCGTGAGCGCTTGAACCTGTTCAACGCGCTGTACCCGCAGGCACTGTTCGAGCCGGCCGTGACCTTGTTACCGGGCTTCGATACACCGGTCGATGCCGACAGCGCCCTAGGCGAGCTGCTGCGCTCTCGCCTGAGCGGATGCGGCCCGCAAAGCCGTGAGCAGATAGCCGCATCACTGGGCCTGCCGCCGGCGCAGATCGAGCAGGCCCTGGCCGCCCTTGAACAACAAGGTGTGCTGTTGCGCGGCTATTTCAGCCCAGGCGCGCAGGCGCTGCAGTGGTGTGAGCGGCATCTACTGGCGCGCATCCATCGCTACACGGTCAAGCGGCTGCGCCGGGAGATCGAACCGGTCAGCCTGCAGGACTACATGCGGTTCCTGTTCGACTGGCAACACCTGGCGCAGGATCAGCGTATGCGCGGCCGCGAGGCGCTCGGCGAAATACTCGGCCAACTGCAAGGGTTCCCCGGCGGCGCCGGTGCCTGGGAGGCCGACCTGCTACCGGCGCGCATCAGCGATTACAGCCCGCAATGGCTGGATGACGCCTGCCGCAGCGGCCAATGGGCCTGGAGCAGGCTGGCGTCGACTGCGGCCAGCAGCACCTTGGCGAGTACGCCACTGGCACTGTTGCCACGCGAGCATCTGAGTCTATGGCGCAGCCTGACCAGCACACCTGAGATCGCCAGCCTCGGGCCGCGGGCGCAGCGTGTGCATGCCGCACTGCAGGCGCAAGGGGCGTTGTTTTTCGAGGAGCTCTCACAGGAGGCGCATCTGCTGCCCAGTGAGCTGGAAACCGCATTGCAGGAATTGGTCGGGGCCGGCCTGGTCGGCGCCGACAGTTTCATCGGCTTGCGCTGCCTGATCACCCCCGCCGCCAAGCGCAAACCGCGTATCAGCCGGCGTGGTCGGCCAGCGTTGTTCAGCGACATGGCCCATGCCGGGCGCTGGGCACTGCTCCGGCGCACCAGCGACGAACCCGATCACGACCTGCGCCTCGAATACATCGCGCGGGCGCTGCTGCGCCGCTACGGGGTGATCTGCTGGCGTCTGCTGGCGCGTGAATCGGACGCGCTGCCAAGCTGGCGTGAGTTACTGCGCTGCTACCAGCGCCTGGAGGCCCGCGGCGAAATCCGCGGCGGGCGGTTTATTGCCGGGCTGGCCGGCGAACAATTCGCCCTGCCGGACGCAGTCGGGCTGCTGCGCCAGGTCAGGCGCAGGCCGCTGGATGGCGAGCTGGTGCTGATCAGCGGCAGCGATCCACTGAATCTGCTTGGCACCCTGCTGCCAGGCGGAAAACTGCCGGCAGTGGCTGGTAATCGGCTGCTGTACAAGGACGGTGTGCCCGTGGCAACGCGGGTCGGCGGGCGCTATGTGGTTCTGCTCGAGGCAGCTGCCGAGGAGCAGGATGGCTGGCGGCAAAAGCTGCTGCGCGGCTGACTGCGCTGGCCATGTGCCGGGCGTTAGCGCTATGGTCGTGGTTTGCCCCAGGCCCTGAGCCTGACCGAGCCATCGCAAGGATTTCGTATGAGCCTGTCACTTCTCAGCCGCTATGCAATTTTCGCCGCATGCGTCCTCTTCACCCTCGCCAGCCTGCCGTTCATCCATCATGAATGGCTCTGGCCGCTCACCCTGACCAGCGCCGTACTGAGCCTGATCGGCGTGTTCGACCTGCTGCAAAAGCGCCACGCGGTGCGCCGCAACTACCCGATCCTGGGCAATATTCGCTACCTGGTCGAGGCCATTCGCCCGGAAATCCGCCAGTACCTGCTGGAATCCGACAGCGACGCACTGCCGTTCTCCCGCGCGCAGCGCTCGCTGGTTTATGCGCGGGCCAAGAACGAGGCTTCGGACAAACCCTTCGGCACCCTGATCGACGTTTACCAGTCGGGCTTCGAGTTCATCGGCCATTCGATGCGCCCGGCGCCGCTGGCGGACCCTGCGAGCTTTCGGATCATCATCGGCGGCCCGCAGTGCACCCAGCCGTACTCGGCATCGATCTTCAACATCTCGGCGATGAGCTTTGGCTCGCTTAGCGCCAACGCCATTCGCGCACTCAACCAGGGCGCGAAGCTGGGCAACTTTGCCCATGACACCGGCGAGGGCAGCATCAGCCCGTATCACCGCGAACACGGCGGCGACCTGACCTGGGAGCTGGGCAGTGGCTACTTCGGTTGCCGCACCGCCGATGGCCGTTTCGACCCCGAGCGCTTTGCCGAGCAGGCGCGCAATCCGCAGGTGCGGATGATCGAGATCAAGATGAGCCAAGGCGCCAAGCCGGGCCATGGCGGGATCCTGCCCAAGCACAAGGTCACCGCCGAAATTGCCGAAACCCGCGGCATTCTGATGGGTGAAGACTGCATTTCACCGTCCCGTCACAGCGCCTTCTCGACGCCTATCGAGTTGATGCAGTTCATTGCCCAACTGCGCCAGTTGTCCGGCGGCAAGCCGGTTGGTTTCAAGTTCTGCCTGGGGCACCCGTGGGAATTCATGGGCATCGCCAAGGCCATGCTCGAGACCGGCATCCTGCCCGACTTCATCGTCGTCGACGGCAAGGAAGGCGGCACCGGCGCCGCGCCGGTGGAATTCACCGACCATATCGGCGTGCCCCTGCGTGAGGGGCTGCTGTTCGTGCACAACACCCTGGTCGGGCTGAACCTGCGAGACAAGATCAAGCTCGGCGCCAGCGGCAAGATCGTCAGCGCCTTCGACATCGCCAGCGTGCTGGCCATCGGTGCCGACTGGGCCAACTCGGCGCGTGGCTTCATGTTTGCCATCGGCTGCATTCAGTCGCAAAGCTGCCACACCAACAAGTGCCCGACCGGGGTCGCCACCCAGGACCCACTGCGCCAGCGGGCGCTGGTGGTGCCGGACAAAGCCAACCGCGTCCTCAACTTCCACCACAATACCCTGCGCGCGCTGGCCGAAATGCTCGCGGCGGCTGGCCTGGAGCACCCGGCGCAGTTGGAGGCCAAGCACTTGGTACGGCGGATTTCGGCAACCGAAATCAAGCTGTTCTCGCAGATGCACGTGTTTCTCAAACCGGGCGAGCTGCTCACCGGCGAGGTCGATGGGCAGTTCTATTCGCGGATGTGGCAACTGGCTCGGGCCGACAGCTTCGAGCCCCACAGCGAGCAGGCCGCCTAAGCGTTTGCAGCAGGTGTCGGCAGTGTCAGCGCGGCATGCCGCCGATGCCGCTCACAAAATTTTCACCTGCTGCGGTCAGCGTCTAAGCTTCAGACACGCAAGACGAAATTACTTGGCCGGATAGATGACTATGGGCGCACAGTGGCAATCGGAACCCTCCAGCACCCAAGCACCTGAAGCAGGTCTGGATAATGCTCCGCAGCCAAAACCACCTCGTCAGCGCAGGTTGTGGTGGCGGTTGATCATTCTCGTCGTGCTGCTGGCGATGATTGCCATCGGCTTTGCGGCCTATGACGAAATGCAGACCTCGAACCTGCAATCGCGCGAGTTCAGCCGCCTGGCCGCGACCTTGACCTACAGCTTGGAGCCAGGCCCCAGCGATGCCATCGTCTACCCCGGTGAAGGGCCTTTCGACAAGCGCCTGGGCTACAGCGCGCTGGGTGAGTTTCTGCCGCGTCTGCTCAAGCGCGATTACCTGATCAGCGAGCAGGTCCGGTTTTCTCCGGCATTGATGGACTATGTCGACCACGGCCTGTTCGTGCCTTTTGTCGAGAAAATCCAGGCGGGTTTGACCATCACCGATTGTCGCGGCGACATGCTCTACCAGTACAACTACCCGCAGCACCTGTACCCGGACTTTGCCGCGATACCACCGGTGATGGTCAAGAGCCTGCTGTTTATCGAGAACCGCGACCTGCTCGACCCGGCCGACCCGCGCAACAACCCGGCAGTGGACTGGCCACGCTTCGCCAAGGCCGCCTACAGCCAGATTGCCAAGTACTTCGCCCTGCCCGGCCAGTCGGCCGGCGGCAGCACGCTGGCCACCCAGCTGGAGAAATACCGCCACTCACCGGACGGCCTGACCGTTTCGGGGAGCGAAAAACTGCGCCAGATGCTCTCGGCCAGCGTGCGCGCGTACAAGGGCGGCCCTGATACCACCGAGTCGCGCCAGCGCATCGTGCGTGATTACCTCAACAGCGTGCCGCTGTCGGCAGTACCTGGACACGGCGAAGTGCACGGCATGGCCGAAGGTTTGCGCGTCTGGTATGGCGCGGACTTCGATCAGGTCAACCGCGCCCTCGCCTCGACTGCCACCGATGCCGACAGCCTTGCCGAGCGGGGCTTGGCCTTGCGCCAGGTGCTGTCGTTGATGATCGCCCAGCGCCGCCCTTCGCATTACCTGTCCAAAGGCCGCATCGAGCTGGCCGAACTGACCGACTCGCATATTCGCGTGCTGGCTGCGGCGAATATCATCGAGCGGCCACTGGCGGATGCCGCGTTGGCCAGCAAAGCGCGCTATCGCGATTGGGTAGCGCAGCCGACCATCGTCCCGATCATCACCAACAAGGGCATCAGCCTGGCCCGTAACCGCCTGGCCGGGATGCTCAACCGGCCTCTGTATGACCTCGACCGCCTCGACCTGTCGGCCACCAGCACCCTGCAGGGTGATCTGCAGAACCAGGTCAGCGACTATCTGAAAAAACTCTCCGACCCAGCTTTTGCCGGGGAGATGGGCCTGATCGGCGAGCGCCTGCTGACCAGCAAGACTACCGATCAGGTGCGCTACAGCTTCACTCTGTTCGAACGTACCGCCGATGGCTCGCGGGTTCGTGTGCAAACCGACAGCACCGACCAGGCCTTCGATATCAACGAGGGCAGCAAGCTCGAGCTGGGCTCCACCGCCAAGCTGCGGGTGCTCACCACCTACCTGCAGATCATCGCCGAGCTGCACGACAAGTATGCCGGCAAGCCAGTCAGCGAGCTGAAGAAGGTGGATGTCGCCGAGCTTGACCGGTTGACCCAATGGTCGCTGGAATGGCTGACCCTCAACAGCAAGAATCAAAACCTCGATGCGATGCTCGACGCAGCGCTTGAGCGCAAATACTCGGCCAATACCGGTGAGGCATTCTTTACCGGCGGTGGCATGCATGTGTTCAACAACTTCCGCAAGGAAGACAACGGTCGTAACCCGACCCTCAAGGACGCACTGCGCGAGTCGATCAACCTGCCGTTCATTCGCCTGATGCGCGACATCGTCCGCTATGTCACCTACCAGCAACCGTTCAACCGGGCGATGCTGCTCAAAGACGATGGCGACCCGCGTCGGCAGGAATACCTGGCACGCTTTGCTGATCGCGAAGGCAGCAACTACCTCATGCGCTTCTGGAAAAAGTACCAGCGCAAGACCTCGCAACAGCGCCTGGATACCTTCCTCGACAGCATGCGGGTCACCCCGCAGCGGCTGGCAGCGGTGCACCGCTATCTGTTCCCGGAAGCCTCCCAGGAAACTTTCAACGCCTTCGTCCGCGCGCACAGCAAGGGCGACAAAAAGGCCTTGGCCAAGCTCGACGATGGTCGCCTTTCGCAGATGTACGACAGTTACGGCCCCGGCAAATACGACCTGCCCGACCAGGGCTTTATCGCCAAGGTGCACCCGCTTGACCTGTGGCTGCTCGGTTACCTGCTGAAAAACCCCGGCGCGAGCCTGAGCGAGATGCTCAATGCCGGTCGGTTCGAGCGCCAGGAAGTCTATGGCTGGTTGTTCAAGAGCCGCCACCAGGGTGCCCGTGACAGTCGTATCCGGACCATGGTCGAGATCGAGGCGTTTCTCGATATACATCAACGCTGGAAGCAGGTCGGCTACCCGTTCGATCATCTTGTGCCATCCCTGGCCACCGCCATCGGCAGCTCGGGCGATCGTCCGGCAGCGCTGTCCGAGCTGGTCGGGATCATCCAGAACGACGGTGTGCGCTTGCCGACACTGCGCCTCGACACCCTGCACTTTGCCGCCAATACGCCGTATGAGACCAAGCTGATCAGCGATCCGGACCGCGGCAAGCGGATTCTGCCGGTTGAAGTCGCACGCGCGCTTAAAGGCGCCATGTCGCAAGTGGTAGACGCCGGTACGGCAAGGCGTATCTCCGGCAGCTTCAAGCTGCACGATGGCACGCCACTGGTGATGGGCGGCAAGACCGGTACCGGCGACAACCGCATCGAGAGCTTTGGCGCTGGCGGTCGGCTGATCGGTTCGCGCTCGCTGAACCGCACCGCAACCTTCGTGTTCTTCCTGGGCGACAACCACTTCGGCACTCTCACCGCCTTTGTGCCGGGGCGCACGGCAGAGGCCTTCACCTTCACTTCGGCATTGCCAGTGCAGGCGCTTAAAGGCATGGCACCGATCCTGATGCCGTATCTCGAACCAGGCAGTAGCACCGAGTGCAAACCACCTCAGTTAGCGGCCAATCACTGACAGCACAGTCACCGCCCGGACAGCCCGGGTGGTGACTGATCGAATAACCAAATGAGAATCATCACTATCTTTGGCTTGTCTTAAGATATATCTTGAGTAGTATCTAACGATATATCGCAGACAGAGCCTTTAGACCATGCGTGATCACGATCCCTTCGACCGCCGCCCCGCCCGCGGCGAACGCGGCCCGCGGGTATTTGCCCCCGGCGACCTGAAATTGCTGCTGCTGGCCATGCTTGCCGAACAGGCCGGCCATGGCTACGACCTGATTCGCCAGATCGAGACGTTGTTCGATGGCAGCTACAGCCCGAGCCCCGGCGTGATCTATCCAACCCTGAATTTCCTTGAAGAAGCCGAACTGATCAGCGGCCAGGTCCAGGGCAGCAAACGCCTTTACGCCATTACCGATGCCGGGCGCACTGCCCTGACCGAGCAAGCCGTCGCCGTCGATGGTGTGCGCATGCGCATCGAAGTCAGCAAGCGGGCACTGCGTGGCCATGATCGCCCACCGGAAATTCATGAGGCCGTGGGCAACCTGCGCCATGCCCTGCATATGCACAGCGGCCGCTGGAACAGCGCCGAGATCGAGCGGGTCAGCAATCTGCTCAACGACACCGCCAAGGCCATTGCCGCCGGCCCGGCCGATTCCGTCACGGAGAACACTTGATGAACAACAGCATTCACCGCGTCAATCACGAAATCAAACAGCGTCGGCTGCAGGTACTGCGGGTGACCGATCTGACTCCGCGCATGCGCCGCATCACTCTTGGCGGGCCGGAGCTGGCAGGCTTTGTCAGCCTCGGCAGCGACGACCATATCAAGCTGTTGTTCGGCGTGACTGCTGCCGAACAGGCGGCCATCGATGCGCGCCAGTCGGGCCGCGACGGTGGCGCTCGGCCGACCATGCGCGAGTACACCCCGCGCCGCTATGACCAGGCCAGCGGCGAGCTGGATATCGACTTCGTCCTGCATGGCGACGGCCCTGCTTCGACCTGGGCTGCTCAGGCTGAACCGGGCCAGGTGTTGAACATCGCCGGGCCAAGGGCTTCGCTGGTGGTGCCGGACATTTTTGACAGCTACCTGCTGATTGGCGACGAGACGGCGATCCCAGCCATCGCCCGGCGCTTGCACGAGTTGCCGGCAGGTCGCCGGGTGCTCGCGCTGATTCAGATTGCCGACGACCAGGAACGCCAGCCGTTGCCGAGCCTGGCTGAGGTCGAGGTGATCTGGGTGCAACGTGACAAGCAGGACCTGCTGGCAGTGATCAGCGAGTTGCCTTTGCCGGAGGGCGAGCTGTACAGCTGGGTCGCGCTGGAGAAGTCTTTGACTCGACAGGCTAAGACCTTGCTGCTGGAAAAAGGCGTTCATGAGGATGCCTTGAAAGCCGCCGCCTACTGGCGCGCCGATGGGAGTACTGACGACGAGTAGTCTCAGTCGAGATACGGGGCTGCGGCCCTGTAGGAGCGGCCTTGTGTCGCGATAGGCCAGCGAAGCTGGCCCGGCGATATCAGCGGCGAAGCTGAAAATGTGGGGCCGCTTCGCAGCCCTTTCGCGACACAAGGCGGCTCCTACAGGAACCGCGCATGACCCAGGAATGACGTGGTCAGGGTAGCGGCTGCGTCCTTCGCCGCCCCTGCCAGCGATCCAGCGCCAGCAATACCAGCCCGATCGCCCAGAACGCGACCAACACCACCAGCGCATTGATCATCACCTGCCCATAACCAAGGCTGGCGACATCAATGAACGGATAGGGATAAACCCCGATCTGCTGCCCACGCCACAACGTATAGGCGAAATACACCGCCGGATACAGGCTCCACCAGCCCAGGTCAGACAGGCGCAGCTGCCCCTTGGGCACCACTCGCCACCAATACACTACAAACAGCAGCGGCATCACATCGTGCAGCAACTCGTCCGCAAGCCATTGCCAGCCCTGGGGATGCCACAAGTGGCGCAGCAGCAAGCTGTAGGCAATCGACACCAGCACAATGCTGGCAGCAATGCCTGAGCTGACCCGCGCAGACAAGAACCAACGCCGTGCCGCCGCGGCGTGGCCAAACGCCGCGTAGCTCAGCACGGTCGCCACCAGCGTATTGCTCAAGACGGTGAAAAAGCCGAACAGATTGATCAGCCCGCCAATCAGGCTGGCCTGCTCCTGCCAGCGCGCCAGCAACACCAGGTACAGCTGCACACTCAAGCCGAACCAGCCCAGCAGCGCAGCCAGGCTCAGCCATGGATGACGAGCCATTCAGCCTTTGCGCTGCAGCTTGATGTACAGGTACTCGACCTTCTCTCGTGCCCACGGCGTCTTGCGCAAAAAGGCCAGGCTCGACTTGATCGACGGGTCGCTCTTGAAGCAGCGCACGTCGATGCGTTCGGCCAAGCCTTGCCACTGGTAGTGAGCGACCAGCTCGGTGAGGATCTGCTCGAGCGTCTTGCCGTGCAATGCGTTGTGGTTGGCCGTGCTCATGCGGGGCTCCTGCGGTGAAAAGAGGCGCAGATTACACGAGTGTAGAAGCAAAAACCTCTGGCCAGCACTCAGCCAGGCAATGTTATAGTGTAACAATACTAATACCTTGCCAAGGAACGCTTGATCTCATGTTGCCGCTACCGCTGCGCCTTTCCCCGCTTGCCGCTGCCCTTTGGCTGGCCTCCCCCGCCAGCCACGCCGTTGAACTGCAGCCACAGGTTATTACTGCCAATCCGCTGGGCAACGCTCAACTTGCCGCGCCAAGTACAGTGCTCGAAGGCGACGCGTTGCTGCACCAGCAGCACGCCAGCCTCGGTGAAACCCTCAACAAGCAGCCCGGGGTCGCCTCAACCTGGTTTGGCCCGGGCGCCAGCCGCCCGGTGATCCGCGGCCTGGACGGTGATCGCATTCGTATCCTGCGCAATGGCGTCGGCGCGCTGGATGCTTCGTCGCTGTCGTATGACCATGCGGTGCCACTGGACCCGGTCACCGTCGAGCGGATTGAAATCGTCCGCGGCCCAGCGGCGCTGCTGTATGGCGGCAATGCCATCGGCGGCGTGGTCAACACCTTCGACAACCGCATCCCCGATGCCCCTATCGACGGCATTCACGGTGCGGGTGAGCTGCGCTACGGCGGCGCCGACACCACCCGCAGCAGCGCCGGCAAGCTCGAAGCCGGTGACGGCAACTTCGCCTTGCACCTGGATGCCAACAGCCGCCAGTTCAATGACCTGCGCATTCCTGGCTATGCGCGCAGCGGCAAGGTCCGCGACAGTGCCGAGCCGGGCAGCAAACACCGCCTGGAGAACAGCGACGGTCGCCAGGACGGCGGCGCTATTGGCGGCGCCTATCACTGGGAGCACGGTTACAGCGGGTTATCCTACAGCCGTTACGACAGCAACTACGGCTCGGTTGCCGAGCCCGGCGTGCGCCTGGACATGCAGCAGGACCACTACGGTTTCGCCTCTGAACTGCGCGATCTGGACGGCCCGTTCAGCTCGGTCAAGGTCGACGCTGGCTACACCGATTACCAGCACCGCGAGATCGAAAGCGGCGAAGTGCACACCACCTTCAAGAACAAAGGCTACGAGGCGCGCATCGAGGCCAGGCATCAACCGCTGGGGCCAGTGGAAGGGGTGATCGGCGCGCAGGTCAGCCGCAATCAGTTCTCCGCGTTGGGTGAAGAAGCCTTCGTGCCCTACACCGACACCGACAGCCTGGCGCTGTTTCTGTTAGAGCAGTGGCAGGCCAGCGAGCGCCTGAACCTGAGCTTCGGTGCACGTCTGGAACACACCCGGGTCGACCCGGATGCCAAGGGCAACGAGGACTTCGCCGCCGCTGACAGCACCAGTACCTTCAATGCCGTGAGCCTGTCTTCAGGCGCGGTGTATCAGCTTGACCCGATCTGGTCGCTGGCCGCCAACCTCGGCTACACCGAGCGCGCGCCGACCTTCTATGAGCTGTATGCCAATGGTGCGCACGTGGCGACCGGCGCCTATGAAGTGGGTGATGCCAGCCTGAACAAGGAAAAAGCGATCGCCGCCGACCTGGCCCTGCGGTTTCACAATGGCACGCACAAGGGCAGTGTCGGCGTGTTCTATAGCCACTTTCGCAATTACATTGGCCTGATCAGCAGCGGCAATCTGCGTGAAGGGCATCATCATGATGGCGATGATGATCACGACCATGACCATGACCACGGTGATATTCCCGAATACCTGTACCAAGGCGTGCGTGCGCGCTTCTATGGCATCGAGGCGCAGGATCGCTGGCAGTTGCTGGAAAACCGCTACGGCAGCTTTGCCCTGGAACTGTCAGGCGACTACACCCGCGCCAATAACCTCGACACGGGTGAGCCGCTGCCACGGATTGCGCCGCTACGCCTCAACAGCGGCCTGCTCTGGTCGCTGGAGCGCTGGCAGGCGCGCGTCGATGTACAACATGCAGCCTCGCAGCAACGCAAGCCGTCCAACGAAACCAGCACTGACGGCTACACCACCTTGGGCGCAAGCGTCGGCTACCGCTTCGATGTCGGCCAGAGCCAATGGCTGGCGTTTGTCCGCGGCGAGAACCTGACCAATCAGACGGTGCGCTACGCCAGTTCGATCTTGCGCGACATTGCCCCAGCGCCTGGGCGTAGTGTCGAGGTTGGCCTGCGTACAAGCTTCTGAGGAACTGCACTGAGGCCATTATGGCTGGCTCGATTGAGCTGGCCATGGTGACCACAGCCATAGCGCTAGGCCCATTGTTGCTGCAGCAGTAACAATCAAGTGCGACATTTTGTCTTTTTTTATTACCCCTTCCGCTATATCCTGCCGCCGCACTGAATCGCTTCAGCCCATATTCCCACAGCCATACGCCATCGAAGAGCGTGCTTTTCGATGCGCTTGGGTATTTTTCGTCAATCCAAAGATAGCGCTATCTCATGTTCCAGCTACCCCGTAGTCGTTATGCCGCCTTAGGCCTGTCCACACTCCTCTGTGGCGTTACGCCCGCCACGCTTGCCGGTGAAATGTTCGCCAGTGACTCGCCGTGGATGCTTGGCGACTGGAACGGCAGCCGCAGTGACCTGCGCGAGCGCGGCTACGACTTCACCCTCGGCTACACGGGTGAAATGGGCAGCAACCTGCATGGCGGCTACGACCATGACCGCAGCGCGCGCTACAGCGACCAGTTCACCTTTGGCAGCCACCTTGATCTGCAGAAGATCCTCGGCTGGAACGCCACCGAGGTGCAGTTGACCGTGACCGAGCGCCACGGCCAGAACATCAGCAATGACCGCATCAACGACCCGCGCGTAGGGGGTTTTACCTCCGCCCAGGAAGTCTGGGGTCGCGGCCAGACCTGGCGCCTGACTCAGCTGTGGGTCAAGCAAAAGTACTTCGATGGCGTCCTCGACGTGAAATTCGGCCGCTTCGGCGAAGGCGAAGACTTCAACAGCTTCCCCTGCGACTTCCAGAACCTGGCGTTCTGCGGCTCGCAGGTCGGCAACTGGGTTGGCGGCATCTGGTACAACTGGCCGGTCAGCCAATGGGCCCTGCGCGTGCGTTACAACCTGAGCGATACGCTGTACGCCCAGGTCGGCGTGTTCGAGCAGAACCCTTCCAACCTCGAGTCGGGCAATGGCTTCAAGCTCAGCGGCAGCGGTACCCAGGGCGCGGTGATGCCGATCGAACTGGTCTGGAGCCCACAGGTCAATGGACTTGCAGGGGAATATCGCGCCGGCTACTACTACAGTAATGCCAAGGCTCAGGACGTACTGCGCGACAGCAGTGGCCAACCCGCCGCCATCAGCGGCGCTGCCTACCGCAGCCGCTCGAGCAAACACGGTTTCTGGCTCGGCGCGCAGCAGCAGGTGACCTCGCAGGCGTCCGACCAGTCACGCGGCCTGAGCTTGTTTGCCAATGCCACATTGCACGACAAGAAGACTAATGCCATCGACAACTACGTTCAGGCAGGTGTGCTGTACAAGGGGCCATTCGATGCCCGGGCCAAGGACGACATCGGTTTCGCCCTCGCCCGCGTGCACGTCAACCCCGGCTACCGCAAGAACGCCCGCCTGGCCAATCAGGCGGCCGGCATCAGTGATTACGACAACCCAGGCTACCTGCCTGTGCAAGACACCGAATACAGCGCCGAGCTCTACTACGGCGTGCACCTGGCCGACTGGCTCACCGTGCGTCCCAACCTGCAGTACATCCGCCATCCAGGCGGGGTATCGGCAGTCGACGACGCACTGATCGCCGGCCTGAAGATTCAAAGCAGTTTCTGACCTCAACTTTCACGGAGTACCTTTGATGAGCACTGACGGTGCCAAAACCGGAACCCGCTGGCTACCGCGCCTGCTAGGCGTGCTGCTGTTGCTGATGGGCCTGGCCCTGCTGGCCGGCGGTATCAAGCTCAGCCAGCTGGGCGGATCGCTTTACTACCTGCTGGCCGGCATCGGCTTTGCCGTCAGCGGCATCCTGCTGTTGGCCAAACGGCAGATCGCCCTTGGTGTCTACGGCGTGGTGCTGCTGGCCAGCACCGCCTGGGCGCTGTGGGAAGTTGGCCTGGACTGGTGGCAACTGGTGCCGCGCCTGGCGATCTGGTTCGCCCTTGGCGTAGTCCTGCTGCTGCCGTGGGCACGCCGCCCGCTGCTTGGCCCGGCCTCCCGAGCCAACACCGCGCTGCTCAGCGTTGCAGTAGTTGCCGCCGGCGCCACCGCACTGGCCAGCCAGTTCACTCACCCGGGCGAGATCCGCGGCGAGTTCAACCGCGACAGCAGCGAAATGGCCAGCACCGCCCCGGCCATGCCTGACGGCGACTGGCAGGCGTATGGCCGTACCGAGCACGGCGACCGCTACTCGCCGCTGCGCCAGATCACCGCGCAGAATGCCTACCGCCTGGAAGAAGCCTGGCGCATCCGCACCGGCGACCTGCCCACTGAAAACGACCCGGTCGAACTGACCAACCAGAACACGCCGCTGAAAGTCAACGGCATGCTCTACGCCTGTACTGCGCACAGCAAGCTGCTGGCGCTGGACCCGGACACCGGTGCCGAAATCTGGCGCTTCGACCCGCAAGTAAAGAGCCCGGTGGGTACCTTCAAGGGCTTCGCCCATATGACCTGCCGGGGTGCGTCCTATTATGACGAGAACCGCTACGTCAGCCGTGACGGCAGCCCGGCGCCGAAAATTTCCGATGCTGGCCAGGTCGTTGCCCAGGCATGCCCGCGCCGCCTGTACCTGCCGACCGCCGATGCGCGCCTGATCGCCATCAACGCCGACACCGGCAAGGTCTGCGAAGGCTTCGCCAACCAGGGCGTCATCGATCTGACTACCGGCATTGGCCCGTTCACCGCAGGTGGTTACTACTCGACGTCGCCTGCAGCGATTACCCGCGATCTGGTGATCATCGGCGGCCATGTCACCGATAACGAGTCGACCAACGAACCGTCCGGGGTGATCCGCGCCTATGACGTGCACGATGGTCATCTGGTATGGAACTGGGACAGCAACAACCCGGATGACACCAAGCCACTGGCACCTGGCAAGACCTACAGCCGCAACTCGGCCAACATGTGGTCGATCGCCAGCGTCGATGAAGACCTGGGTATGATCTACCTGCCACTGGGCAACCAGACCCCTGACCAGTGGGGCGCAGATCGCACCCCGGGCGCCGAGAAGTACAGCGCCGGTATCGTTGCCCTGGACCTGGCCACCGGTAAGGCCCGCTGGAACTACCAGTTCACTCACCACGACCTGTGGGACATGGACGTCGGCAGCCAGCCGACCCTGATGCACCTGAAGACCGATGACGGCGTCAAGCCAGCGGTGATCGTGCCAACCAAGCAGGGCAGCCTGTATGTACTTGACCGTCGCGACGGCACGCCGATTGTGCCGATCCGCGAGATCCCGGTGCCGCAGGGCGCGGTCAAGGGTGACCACACCGCCCCGACCCAGGCCCGCTCCGACCTCAACCTGCTGGGCCCGGACCTGACCGAACAGGCCATGTGGGGCGCCACCCCGTTTGACCAGATGCTCTGCCGCATCCAGTTCCGTGAACTACGCTACGAAGGCCAATACACCCCGCCGTCGGAACAGGGCAGCCTGATCTACCCCGGCAACGTCGGTGTGTTCAACTGGGGCAGCGTGTCGATCGACCCGGTGCGCCAATTGATGTTCACCTCGCCCAACTACATGGCCTTCGTGTCGAAGATGGTGCCGCGCGAGCAAGTCGCTGCCGACAGCAAGCGCGAAAGTGAAACCAGCGGCGTGCAGCCCAACAGCGGTGCTCCGTACGCCGTAATCATGCACCCCTTCATGTCGCCACTGGGCGTGCCATGCCAGGCACCGGCCTGGGGTTATGTAGCCGCCATCGACCTGTTCACCAACAAGGTGGTGTGGAAGCACAAGAACGGCACCACCCGTGACAGCACGCCGATCCCGATCGGTATGCCGGTCGGTGTGCCGAGCATGGGCGGCTCGATGGTCACTGCGGGCGGTGTCGGCTTCCTCAGCGGCACCCTCGACCAGTACCTGCGTGCCTATGACGTGCACAACGGCGCCGAACTGTGGAAGGCGCGCCTGCCAGCAGGTGGCCAGGCCACGCCGATGACCTACACCGGCAAGGACGGCAAGCAGTATGTGCTGGTCACCGCCGGCGGCCACGGCTCGCTGGGCACCAAGATGGGTGATTACATCATCGCTTACAAACTGGCCGACTAATCCTCGCGCCAGTGCATCACCTGCATAAAAGAAGCGGAACCTGTACGGTTCCGCTTTTTTTTGGTCCCTTATAAATAGCGCGCTAACCTCTTCATCTACGCTGGCTTGAAACCCATTGGCCTTTACCCCATCTAAGCACCATAGTCATTAACTCAGGTGCCTCATGAGCGACCAGCAGGATCATTCGGAACAGCCCGACGAACATAGCGAAATCGAACACCTCGAAGGCGCCGCAATCCCTGGCCATGCCCTGGCCCTGCCCGGCCAACAGCTGCCAGACAAGGTCTACGTCATCCCGATTCACAACCGCCCATTCTTCCCGGCCCAGGTGCTGCCGGTGATCGTCAACGAAGAGCCATGGGCAGAAACCCTCGACCTGGTGGCCAAGACCGATCACCACTCGCTGGCGCTGTTCTTCATGGATACGCCCCCCGAAGATCACCGTCACTTCGACACTTCGGCATTGCCCGAATACGGCACCCTGGTCAAGGTCCACCACGCCAGCCGCGAGAACGGCAAGCTGCAGTTCGTTGCCCAGGGCCTGACCCGGGTGCGCATCCGTACCTGGCTCAAACACCATCGCCCGCCTTATCTGGTCGAAGTCGAGTACCCGCGCCAGTCGACCGAGCCGACCGATGAGGTCAAGGCGTACGGCATGGCCTTGATCAACGCGATCAAGGAGTTGCTGCCGCTCAACCCGTTGTACAGCGAAGAGCTGAAGAACTATCTCAACCGCTTCAGCCCCAACGACCCGTCGCCGCTGACCGACTTTGCTGCGGCACTGACCTCGGCCACCGGCAAGCAGCTGCAGGAAGTGCTCGACTGCGTGCCCATGCTCAAACGCATGGAAAAAGTCTTGCCGATGCTGCGCAAGGAAGTGGAAGTCGCCCACCTGCAGAACGAGATCTCGGCAGAGGTCAACCGGCAGATCGGCGAACACCAGCGCGAGTTCTTCCTCAAGGAACAGCTCAAGGTCATCCAGCAGGAACTTGGCCTGACCAAGGACGACCGCAGCGCCGACCTTGAGCAGTTCAAGCAGCGCCTGGAGGGCAAGACCCTGCCTGCCACCGCGAAAAAACGCCTTGATGAAGAGCTGGGCAAGCTGGCGATCCTGGAAACCGGCTCGCCGGAATACGCCGTTACCCGCAACTATCTGGAATGGGCCAGCGCCCTGCCCTGGGGCGTTTACGGCAAGGACAAGCTCGACCTCAAGCATGCACGCAAGGTGCTTGATCAGCATCACGCCGGGCTGGATGACATCAAGGAGCGGATTCTCGAGTTCCTCGCCGTCGGCGCCTGGAAAGGCGAGATCAGTGGCTCGATCGTGTTGCTGGTTGGCCCGCCCGGGGTGGGCAAGACCAGCATCGGCAAGTCCATCGCCGAATCGCTCGGCCGGCCGTTCTACCGCTTCAGTGTCGGCGGCATGCGCGACGAGGCCGAGATCAAGGGCCACCGCCGCACCTACATTGGCGCCCAGCCGGGCAAGCTGGTGCAGGCGCTGAAAGATGTTGAGGTGATGAACCCGGTGATCATGCTCGACGAGATCGACAAGATGGGCCAGAGCTATCAGGGCGACCCGGCCTCGGCGCTGCTGGAAACCCTCGACCCGGAGCAAAACGTCGATTTCCTTGATCACTATCTGGACTTGCGCCTGGACCTGTCCAAGGTGTTGTTCGTGTGTACCGCCAACACCCTCGACTCGATTCCGGGGCCTCTGCTCGACCGCATGGAAGTGATCCGCCTGTCTGGTTACATCACCGAAGAGAAGCTGGCCATCGCCAAGCGTCACCTGTGGCCCAAGCAGCTGGAGAAAGCCGGTGTCGCCAAGACCAGCCTGACCATCAGCGACAGTGCGCTGCGACTGGTGATCGACGGCTATGCGCGGGAAGCTGGCGTGCGACAACTGGAGAAGCAACTGGGCAAGCTGGTGCGCAAGGCCGTGATGAAATTGCTCGAAGAGCCAACGGCCAAGCTCAAGATCGCCCCCAAGGACCTCGAAGCCGCACTGGGCATGCCGGTATTTCGCAGCGAACAAGTGCTGGCAGGCAAAGGCGTGATCACTGGCCTGGCCTGGACCAGCATGGGCGGTGCCACGCTGCCGATCGAAGCCACGCGCATTCATACGCTCAACCGCGGCTTCAAGCTGACCGGCAAACTGGGTGATGTCATGAAGGAATCTGCTGAAATTGCCTACAGCTACGTCAGCGCCAATCTTAAGCAGTTTGGCGGCGACCCCGGTTTCTTCAACGAGGCTTTCATTCACCTGCATGTGCCTGAGGGTGCCACGCCCAAGGACGGTCCGAGTGCCGGCGTAACCATGGCCAGCGCACTGTTGTCGCTGGCTCGCGATCAGGCGCCGAAAAAAGGCGTGGCCATGACTGGCGAGCTGACCCTGACCGGCCAGGTCCTGCCGATCGGCGGTGTGCGCGAGAAGATCATCGCCGCCAAGCGGCAAAAACTCTTCGAGCTGATCCTCCCCGAAGCCAACCGCGGCGACTTCGAGGAACTGCCGGAGTACCTGCGCGAAGGGCTTACGGTGCATTTCGCCAAGCGCTTTACCGACGTGGCCAAGGTATTATTCTGATCTGAGGGCGTTCGACCCCGTGCTGCCAGTCACGGGGTCGAACAGCCGAAAACACCAGCAGGCTGGACAGACCTGCAAGTGCTTCGGTTATGCTCGGTCATCGCCCGTTTCCGGAGCCAACATGACAGCCACCCGCCTCCTTGTCGCCTCAAGCCTGACCCTGATCACCGCCTGCGCCCAGCAGCCCCCGCAGAACGTCGACCTGGACGCGAAACATGAATGTCCGGTCCGCCTGCAACTGGGTCAGAGCCTGACGTTGAGCCTCCCGAGCAACCCGACCACCGGCTACCGCTGGCGGGTCGACGACGCTGCACCTGAAGTCCTCCGAGCGCTGAGCCCGGAGGTGTACAGCCAGCCGGAAGCGGCCGGCCTGGTCGGCAGCGCTGGCGTCTCGACCTGGCGGTTCCAGGCCAAGGCTGTCGGAGCAGCCCAGCTGACTCTGGTTTACCAGCAGCCCTGGGCACCAGAAGTACGGCCAGTGCAAACCTTCGATTGCGCCATCTCGGTCAGGTGATGCTGATCACCCACCCTCGAATTGCCGGCGCACCTGCAACAAGTAGTCGTGGATGTTGCGCAACGCCGTCAGCAGCTCACTTCGCTCGACGGTATTGATTGCCAGTTGTTCCAAAGGCTGCCAACCGCTGGTGAGTTTGGCCGCCTCCTGCAACCATTGACCGTGCAGCGTGCCCAGTTCATCCAGCCCGTCGTACTGCGCAAGTTCCTCCTGACTCCTGGCCAGACGCGCCTGAGTCTGCGCAAGACTCTCGTGCTGTTCCTTCAGACGTTTGTCCAGGACACCCACCGCCTTGACCAGATCGGCAAACTTGCGGGCGGCAGCCAGTTCGTCGACCCCTTCGTTGAGTCTGCGAATGCCGGCCTTGATCACGGCTGGATCGAGGCTTGGGTCCTTGAGCAGAGCCAGGGCGGCATCAACATCCTGCTCTTTGGGAATAAGGCCTTTGAACGCTTTGCTCACCGAGGGCTTTTCCAAGGCATCAATGAGCTGGTGAATGTCGTCCAGGCGCTGCTGCTGTTTCGCCAGCATTTCTTCAAGACCACTGATCGCTGATTGTTGCGCGCTGATCGACGACCTGAGTTCCCCCCGTAGCACTGCAGCGTCAGGTAACGGGTGGCTGTTGACGTCGGCGATGGCGCCGCTTGCCTGGGCCATCGCCTGCTGCACAGTACCTCGCGCCCGCAGCAGCTCCTGCCCGTTCTCTTCACTTTCATCCTCCTGGGCGTCCTCCAGTGGCCCCTTTAATGCAACCCACGCCGCGAGGATTTTTTTCCGAAGTACCTTGTTACCGTGTTCGATACGTTTCGACAGATCGCCAATCTGCTCGCGCAGGGCGGGCAGCATCAATGTGGCTTCACCGTGAGCGATATCGTTGACTCGCGTCTCGACCTTCAGCATGTTCGCAATATCAGGCAACAGCGACGCCGTGTTTTTCATGTCCATAACCCAACCTTCCCTTAAGAGACTATCGTTTCATTGAACAACTTTGAAATTGTCTTGGAGATTCCCAGGATGTCTTTCCAAGGACTGATCACTCGCTGAAACTGCCGCACAAATTTTTTCAGCATTACCTGGGTGTCAACTTTTTCGAGCTGCGCCAACGATTGCTCAACGTAGACTTCCAGCAACACCCAGACATCTTCGAGATTCTTGACGGCGGTCCTGACCTCGACCAGACGGAACTGCAAGTCCATGATCAGTCTCTTGGTCGATTCAAAGCTTTCAGACTGCGCGAGCAAGTTGCTCTTACGAACAGCCGACGCTTCCCGTCTGGCGATCAGCGTATTCTTCTCGACCCGCACTTCCTCGGCCTGAGCACCGTAGATGCCACCGGTAATCAAGAGCCCTACCGGCCCGAAAACAAGGCCATAAAAGGAAGCGCCGACCAGACCGTTATACTCGTCAAGCTTGCGCTCGATCGCGTTATCCAGCTCCGTCAACTCCAGGTCGATTTTCTGCACTTCAAGGGAAACGTCTTTCTTGTTCATCGCCTTGAGCAAACCGTCCGCAGTCGGCTTAAGGTGACTGCCAATGACATCTGCAAACCTATCAGTGAGCGCTTTGACATGCCGGATCGACTTCAATCGCTCCTTGATCTGCGATTCAATCTCTTTCAGGTAACTGTCCACGCCCTCCTTAAAGGTCGCCGCGTCCTTGCTGGACAGCGGAACAGGCGGTGTTTTTTCCAGATCAATATCATTGAGTGACGTGTTTTCCAACGATGCCCACGCGTCAGTCAATTTCAACTCGGCAATAAAAGCTACCCCTTCAGTGAACAAGGTCTCGGCGAATACCTGCAGTTCGCTGCCCATCTTCTTGCACGCATCTTCGATGTCATCCCATCCGTTGACATGCGTGCGCAGGTCGTCGTAGAAACGGTGCACGTCGTCAATCTCTAACCCCACGGCGGAAAAATCCAGCGTACCGGCAAGTTCCTCGCGAGAGGAGGGCAATCGGCGCACGGCCGCTTCGTAACGCTTTATCATCAGCAGGTTGTCCTTGCTGAAAATGAAAGCCGGTTCGTCTTTCTTCAAATCGAAGATCTGTTGGGGAATCCGCTCAGCCCGCTCACTCGGCGTCAGTTCTTCAAACGTCGGGGGGCGAACCGCGTCTGCTGCGCCCGACTTCACCGGGGTTTCAGTGTTCTCACTCATCGCTGCTCTCCACGCAATGTCAATTGGCAACACGGGATCATGGCCTTGACTGCGACTAAGAGCCTAAGCCTGTGAGCACCCGACCGAAGTCGGCACAACGTTGAAGCACTGACAGAAATGTCAACGCTCGACGCCAGAACGCTGAGAAATGGAATCGTTGCCACCGGTCCCCGATTTGCGCTGTCTGGCCCGGCTACATAGGCAGCGACGACCGCGTTAGCTAGAATACTGCCCCACCTTTTTTCCCAAGAGCCCGCAGTGAGCCAGACACCCGACCGCCTGTTTGCAAGGCCCCTGGACCAGGTGCCCGACTTCGTCTTCAACGAGGACGTGGTGCGGGTGTTCCCGGACATGATCAAGCGCTCGGTGCCCGGTTACCCGACCATCGTCGAAAACCTTGGCGTGCTGGCCGCACGTTTTGCCCAGCCACACTCCGCGCTGTATGACCTCGGCGCCTCGCTGGGTGCGGTTACCCAGTCGTTGCGCCGCCACGTGCGCAGCGACGGCTGCCGGGTGATCGCCGTGGACAACTCGGCAGCCATGGTCGAACGCTGTCGCCAGTACCTCACAGCGCAAGACTCGATGTTCCAGGAACTGCTCCCGGTCCAGGTGCTCGAGGCGGATATTCTGGCCCTGCCATTCGAGCCAGCCTCGGTGGTGGCGATGAATTTCACCCTGCAGTTCATCGCCCCCACCCAGCGCCTCGAACTGCTCAGCCGCATCCGCCAGACACTGCTGCCGGGCGGGGCGTTGATCCTCTCGGAAAAACTCTGCTTCGCCGATGACCAGGAACAGGCACTCCTGAACGAACTGCACCTGGACTTCAAACGCGCCAACGGCTACAGCGAACTGGAAATTGCCCAGAAGCGCAGCGCCATCGAACACGTGATGAAACCCGACACCCTCGAAACCCACAAGGCGCGCCTGCATGCGGCCGGTTTCAGCAAGGTCGTGCCGTGGTTCCAATGCCTAAACTTCGCCTCACTGATAGCCCTGCCATGATCGATTTGTCCCCCCTGGTCCGCCGTCTGGCGGGCACCCCCCTGGCCACCTGGTCACAAGGCCTGCAAGCCCAACTGGCCAGCAAGATGGAAAAAGGCCACGGTGACCTTGAGCGCTGGCATGGCGCCCTCGAGGCGCTGCCTGAGCTCGTGCCGAGTGAAGTTGACCTGGTCAATGGCCTAAGCCTGCACAGCCCCTGCGATGAGGCAACGCGCGCTCAGCTGCAGCAGGCCTTGATGGGCCTGTCGCCTTGGCGCAAGGGCCCATTCGAGTTGTTTGGCGTCCATGTCGACACCGAATGGCATTCGGACTGGAAGTGGGCGCGGGTCAGCCCGCACCTGGACCTGACCGGCAAGCGTGTGCTGGATGTCGGCTGTGGCAATGGCTACTACCAATGGCGCATGCTCGGCGCCGGCGCTGACATGGTGGTCGGAGTCGACCCCAACTGGCTGTTTTTCTGCCAGTTCCAGGCGGTGCACAAGTACCTGCCCGAGCTGCCGGCGTGGCACCTGCCATTCGCCCTTGAGGAACTGCCGGCCAACCTCGAAGGCTTCGACACGGTGTTTTCGATGGGTGTGTTCTATCACCGTCGTTCGCCCATCGAGCACTTGCTGGCGCTCAAGGACTGCCTGGTAAAAGGCGGCGAGCTGGTGCTGGAAACTCTGGTCATCGAAGGCGACGAGAATCAAGTGCTGGTTCCCGAAGACCGCTATGCGCAGATGCGCAATGTCTGGTTCTTGCCTTCGGTACCGGCACTGGAGCGCCTGCTGCGGCGCGCCGGCTTCAGTGACGTGCGCTGCGTCGACGTCAGTGTCACCAGTGTCGAGGAGCAGCGCAGCACCGAGTGGATGCGCTACCAGTCTCTGAGCGACTTTCTCGACCCGCAGGACCACAGCCGCACCATCGAAGGCCTGCCCGCCCCGCGGCGGGCGACGATCCTGGCGCGCAAGTAAACCCGGCCGCAACCATCCTGTCTACTCAGCGCGTCGTCTGGCTAACCGCCAGATGACGCGCTGATTACAAATCCGTTATCCACGCCGATCCACCCCAGGCTTGGCGTACTATCGCGCGCTTGACCTTGATCCAGCTTCAGGGTCGACAATCCCTCTCCCGAATTCTGCCTGAGCCCAAGCATGCGCCTACTGATCATCGAGGACGAACTGCGGACTGCCGATTACCTTCAGCAGGGGCTGCGCGAAAACGGCTATGTCGTGGATTGCGCACACACTGGCATCGACGGCCTGCACATGGCCCGCCAGCAGGCCTATGACCTGGTCATTCTGGACGTCAACCTGCCGGAACTGGACGGCTGGGCCGTACTGCAACGGCTACGCGCCGAGTCGGCCACGCGAATCATGATGCTCACCGCTCACGGTCGCCTGTCTGACCGGGTCAAGGGCCTGGATCTGGGCGCGGATGACTACCTGCTCAAGCCATTCGAATTTCCCGAATTGCTGGCGCGGATCCGCAGTCTGTTGCGGCGCAACGATCAGCAGGTGCAGCCAAGCACATTGCGCGTCGCCGACCTGGAGCTGGACCCTGGCCGCCACCGGGCCTGGCGTGGCAGCACACGTATCGACCTCACTGCCAAGGAGTTCTCGCTGCTGCACCTGCTGATGCGCCAGAGCGGCGAGGTGCTGTCACGCACGCAGATCATCTCGTTGGTGTGGGACATGAACTTCGATTGCGACACCAACGTTGTCGAGGTGTCGATCCGGCGCTTGCGGGCCAAGATCGACGATCCCTTCGAAGACAAACTGATCCACACCCTGCGCGGTGTTGGCTACGTGCTCGAGGCGCGCCGTTGAAACCCGCCAGCCTGTCTCTGCGGCTTGGTCTGAGCGTGACCCTGATGGGCGCCGCGCTGGTGCTGCTGTTGGCCTGCCTGGCGGTGTTTGCCCTCGACCATGAGCTGGACAGCCGCGCGCGCAAGGACCTCGCGCGCAAGATGCTGCAGGTAGAACACAACCTGCGGGTCGACCTGCGTAGCGCTGACCTGGCCAGCCGTGCCCACCCACTGCTCGACCTGGTCATGGGCCATGACAACCTAAGCCTCAGCGTGATTGCTCTTAATGGCCGCCATGCAGCCTTGCTCAGCCTGGGCCCGGCGCTGCAGTCACAGCGCCTGCGCGAGCTGCCGTGGAGCGACGGCCAGACCTTTCAGGAATGGAAGGACAGCAGCGGAGCACAGTTTCTCAGCGTGACGCAGGCGATGCGGCTGCGCGATGACACCCCGGTGCGGGTAATGATGACCCTCAATCGCGCCGACGATCACTACCTGTTGCACGCCTACCTGCGCTCGACTCTGCTGGCCTTGCCGTTGTTACTGCTGCTGATTGGCGTCTGTGCCTGGAAGCTGGTGCAGCGCAGTTTGAAACCACTGAGGCGGTTTCGCCGGATCGCCGGCCAGGTGTCTGCGCAAGCGCTCGACCATCGACTGCCCTCCAGCGGCCTGCCGCAGGAACTGGCCGACCTCGCCCGCTCGATCAATGTGATGCTGGATCGGCTCGATCAGGGTGTGCGCCAGTTGTCGCAGTTTTCCGACGACCTCGCGCATGAGCTACGCACGCCCCTGAGCAACCTGATGGGCAAGGCCCAGGTTACCCTCGCCCGCCCACGCGACAGCGGCGATTATCGCGAGGTGCTGGAAGACAGCATCGAAGAACTGACTCGGCTCAACCGCATCATCAACGACATGTTGTTTCTCGCGCAGGTCAGCCAGCCGCAGGCCCAGGTCGAGTTCAAACCGCTGGCGCTGGCCGACGAAGTCGTGCGCGTCAGCGAGCTGTTTGCCATCAGCGCCGAAGTGAAGGATATCGAGATCAGGCATCAAGGCTGGGCCACCGCCCTGGGCGACCGGCTGATGTGCCAACGGGCCTTGTCCAACCTGCTCAGCAACGCACTAAGACATGGCCCCGAGGGCAGCGTCGTAACCATTGGCATTGGCCGCCATGCACAGCAGGCCTGGGTATGGGTTGAGAACCACGGGCCGGGGATCGCTGACGAGCACCTGCCACACCTGTTCGAAAGGTTCTACCGGGCCGACAGCGGTCGCTCGCGGCTCGATGGCGGCACTGGCCTGGGGCTGGCGATCGTGCAGTCGATCATGCAACTGCACGGCGGCCGGGTCGAGGTCAGCAGCCAGGCGCATGGGCCAACCCGGTTTACCTTGCTGTTTCGTGCCGAGTGACGCCGATCAGCGCGAGGCCTGCAGGATCAACGCCTTCATTTCAGCCACGGCGGCCTTGAAGCCGACAAACAGCGCATGCGCCACCAGCGCGTGACCGATGTTCAGCTCGTTGATGCCCTTGATCGCCGCGACCGCCTCGACGTTGTGGTAATGCAGGCCGTGGCCGGCGTTGACGATCAGGCCCTGGCCGACGCCAAACGCGACGCCGTCGGCGATGCGCTTGAGCTCATCGGCCACCTCGGTTGGGGTCAGCGCATCGGCATAGCGACCGGTGTGCAGCTCGATGGCCGGCGCGCCGACCCGTCGCGAAGCTTCGATCTGGCGCTCGTCGGCATCGATGAACAACGACACTTCAGCGCCGGTGCGGGCCAGGCGCTCGACGGCCGCCTTGATCCGCGCTTCCTGACCGGCCACATCGAGGCCGCCTTCGGTGGTCAGTTCCTGACGGGTTTCCGGGACCAGGCAGATGTGCGCCGGGCGAATCTGCTCAGCGAACAGCATCATCTCTTCGGTAACGCCCATCTCGAAGTTCATCCGCGTCTGCAGCACGTCCTTGAGCAACAGTACATCGCGCTCCTGGATATGCCGGCGGTCTTCACGCAGGTGTACGGTAATGCCGTCGGCGCCCGCTTCTTCGGCGTCCAGCGCGGCCTTGACCGGATCTGGATAGCGGGTGCCGCGGGCCTGGCGCAAGGTCGCCACGTGGTCGATGTTGACGCCGAGAAGCATGCGGTTGCTATGAGTCACGAAAGGCTCTCCTGAAGATGTAGCCGCACAGCATACGACGTGCTCAGCGCTTGCGAAACAACTCCCGACTCACCAACGGTTTTGGCCCCAGGTGGACGGCCAGGGCCTGGCGCATCAGTCGCTTGGCTGCCAGCAATGCGCCAGGCGCTTCCCACTCGGCGTGGGCCAGTGCGAGCAGTTCATCGCCCTTGAACAACCCGGGCTGGAACAGCTCCACCCGCTCAAGCCCGGCGTCGACCTGCAGGCGGTACAGACCAGTGGCGGCGATAGGCTCGGCGTTGACGTCGTGATCCAGGGCAAAGGCGTAACCGAGCTGCTCCAGCAGGCGCCATTCAAAGGCCCGCAGCAACGGCTCCAATGGCCGGCCCTGGCCCAACGCCTGCAGGGTCAGGGCATAGTGCTCGAACAGCGCTGGGTATGGCGCCTCGGCCGGCAGCAGGCGCATCAGCAGTTCATTCAGGTACAAGCCGCTGAACAGTGCATCACCATTGAGCCAGGCGGCAATGCCGGCGCTGTCGAGGCGGTTGACGTTTTTCAGCTCGCCGCGCCCACGCAGCTCGACTTCCAACGGCACGAACGAGCGCACCAGGCTGCCACCCTTGCCCCGCGCCCGGCGCAGCACCGCACGCACGCGACCTTGCGGCGTGAAAAAGTCCACCAGCGCGCTGGTCTCGCGGTACGCACGGCTGTGCAGCACGTACGCCGGCTGACCTTGAGGTTGTTCCATGGGGAAGGCCCGGATGCAGAACGGCCCGGAACAATCCGGGCCGTTGGGGGTGTGTTACAGGTCGCCGTAGCCCAGCGAGCGCAGGGCGCGCTCATCATCGGACCAACCGCCTTTGACCTTGACCCAAAGGTTGAGCATGACCTTGGCGTCGAACAGCGTTTCCATGTCCTTGCGCGCGTCGGAGCCGATGCGCTTGATACGCTCGCCTTTGTCGCCAATGATGATCTTCTTCTGGCCATCACGCTCGACGAGGATCAGGGCATGGATGTGCAGCACATGGCCTTGCTGCTTGAACTCTTCGATCTCGACAGTGATCTGGTACGGCAGCTCGGCACCCAGTTGGCGCATGATCTTCTCGCGGACCAGTTCGGCGGCGAGGAAGCGGCTGCTGCGGTCGGTGATCTGGTCTTCCGGGAAGAAGTGATCGTTCTCCGGCAGCTGCTTGGCGATCAGTGCTTCCAGCGCTTCGAGGTTGTGCCCCTGCTGGGCGGAGATCGGCACGACTTCGGCGTTCGGCAGTTGCTCCTGCAGCCATTTCAGGTGCGGGATCAATTCGGCCTTCTCGTCCATCCGGTCGGTCTTGTTGACCGCGATGATCAGCGGGCCGGTAACGTACTGGACACGCTCGAGCACCAGTTGGTCCTCGTCGGTCCAGCGGGTGCGGTCAACCACGAAGATCACCACGTCGACGTCCTTGAGGGCGGCCGAAGCGGTGCGGTTCATGTAGCGGTTGAGCGCCTTGTCGTTGGCCTTGTGCATGCCTGGGGTATCGACGTAGATCGCCTGCACGTCACCCTCGGTCTTGATCCCGAGCATGTTGTGGCGGGTGGTCTGCGGCTTGCGCGAGGTGATCGCCAGCTTTTGCCCGAGGATATGGTTGAGCAAGGTCGACTTGCCAACGTTGGGGCGACCGACAATGGCTACGTAGCCGCAACGGGTTGGGTTGTTCTCAGTCATTACCATTCTCCACGCCCAGGGCGATCAGTGCAGCGGCGGCGGCGACTTGCTCGGCAATACGCCGGCTTACGCCCTGGCCACGGCTCTTGTTGTTCAGCAGGACCACTTCGCATTCGACGAAGAAGGTCCGGCAATGAGGTTCGCCCTGGATATCGACCACTTCATAACGCGGCAAATCGCAACCACGCGACTGCAGAAACTCCTGCAGGCGGGTTTTCGGGTCTTTATTGGTGTCGACCAGTGTCAGGCTCTCGAACTCATCGGTCAGCCAGGCCAGAATGCGCTCGCGCGCGGTCTGCATGTCGGCATCCAGATAGATGGCGCCAATCAGCGCCTCGAGGGCATCGGCGAGGATCGATTCGCGGCGAAAACCACCGCTTTTCAGCTCACCCGAACCCAGTCGGAGGAATTCGCCCAGGTCGAATCCACGCGCCAGCCGCGCCAGAGTTTCACCCTTGACCAGGCGTGCGCGCAGGCGCGACAGCTGGCCTTCGCGGGCCTGCGGGAAGCGCTCGAACAGCGCCTCGCCGGCGACGAAATTGAGGATGGCGTCGCCAAGAAACTCCAGGCGCTCGTTATTGCGCCCGGCATAGCTGCGATGGGTCAGGGCCAGCAACATCTGGTCCTGATCCTTGAAGGTATAGCCGAGCTTGCGCTCCAGGCGTGCGAGGGAAGCAGTCATGCGGCCACCCGTTTGTTGTTCAACGCGTTGTTCAAATCAACATCCTGAAAAGACGGTATGGCTGTGAATCGCTGCCAGTTGGTAGCGCCCCCGTGTTTCAAGACGCTCTCGACCTTGAGTACACAGCCTATGTCAGAAAAGCATTCGGCGCTGTCTGCAGACAGCGCCGATGGGTATCAATGGATCAGGCCGACCCGCGACAGGTTGGGCAGGTGGCTGAGCTTGGGCTCTGGCCAACTCATCCAGACTGCAAACGCCTTGCCGACGATATTGCGGTCCGGAACCATGCCATGCAGTTCCTTGGGAATGTTTGGATCATCCCAGAAACGGCTGTCGTTGGAGTTGTCGCGGTTGTCGCCCATCATGAAGTAATGGCCGGCGGGTACCGTCCATTGCTGGTCAGGCGGCATGCGGTAGCGGCTCATTTCCTTGCGGATCATGTGCTCGGCCGCGCCCAATTGCTCCTTGTACAGCTCAGCGCTGCCCAAGGTGCCTGGTTCGCTACCGACCAACTGCTCGGCGACCTGCTTGCCATTGACGAACAGGCGCTTGTCGCTGGTGTAGCCGATCTGGTCGCCCGGCAGGCCAACCACACGCTTGATGTAGTTGACGTTGGGGTCGCTCGGATAGCGGAACACCATCACGTCGCCCCGCTGCGGCTGACCAATCTCGATGACCTTCTTGTCGATCACCGGCAGGCGAATGCCGTAGGAGAACTTGTTCACCAGGATGAAGTCGCCCACTTCCAGCGTCGGTTTCATCGACCCGGAAGGAATCTGGAACGGCTCTACCAGGAACGAGCGCAGCACCAGCACGATGAACAGCACCGGGAAGAACGACTTGCCGTACTCAACCAGCAACGGCTCCTTGTTCAGCTTCTCGACCACGGCCATTTCTGGCTGGCTGACGCTGCCCTGATAGGTGGCAATCGCCGCCCGCCGGCGCGGAGCCAGGAACAGCAGATCGATCAGAGCCAACAAGCCACAGACGGCAACGGCGATGACGAGCAACAGCGGGAAATTTAGCGACATAGGACCTAGCTATCCAACCTGAGCACGGCGAGGAAGGCTTCTTGTGGAATTTCCACGTTACCGACCTGTTTCATGCGTTTCTTACCGGCTTTCTGCTTTTCGAGCAGTTTGCGTTTACGGCTGACGTCGCCGCCATAACACTTGGCCAGTACGTTCTTTCTGAGCGCCTTGACAGTGGTCCGGGCGACGATCTGCCCGCCGATGGCGGCCTGGATCGCGACGTCGAACATCTGCCGAGGAATCAGTTCTTTCATTTTCTCGGTCAGCGCGCGCCCTTTGTAGTGGGCGTTGTCGCGGTGCACGATCAGCGCCAGCGCATCAACCTTGTCGCCGTTGATCAACACGTCCAGCTTGACCAGGTTGGCCGACTGGTAACGATCGAAATGGTAGTCCAGCGACGCGTAACCGCGGCTGGTCGACTTCAAACGGTCGAAGAAGTCCAGTACCACCTCGTTCATTGGCAGATCGTAGCTTACCTGCACCTGAGTACCGAGGAACTGCATGTCACGCTGGACACCGCGCTTCTCGATGCACAGGGTAATGACGTTACCCAGGTGTTCTTGCGGCACCAGGATATTGGCGCGCACGATTGGCTCACGGAAGTCTTCGACTGCTGATACATCCGGCAGTTTCGACGGGTTGTCGACGTGAATGGTTTCACCGGTCTTGAGCTTGATCTCGAAGATCACGCTCGGCGCCGTGGTGATCAGGTCCAGGTCATATTCGCGCTCGAGGCGCTCCTGGATGATCTCCATGTGCAGCATGCCGAGGAAGCCACAACGGAAGCCAAAGCCCAGTGCATCCGAGCTTTCAGGCGCGTACTGCAGCGACGAGTCGTTCAGGGTCAGCTTTTGCAGCGCATCGCGGAAGTCTTCGAAATCATCGGAAGACACCGGAAACAGGCCAGCGTAGACCTGTGGCTGAATACGTTTGAAGCCTGGCAGCACTTCCACCTCGGGGGTGGAGCTCAAGGTCAGGGTGTCGCCGACCGGCGCGCCGAGAATTTCCTTGATGCTGGCAATGATGAAGCCCACTTCGCCTGCTTTGAGATCGGCGGTCTGGGTGTGCTTTGGCGTGAACACGCCGACGCTGTCGACCAGGTGAACCTTGCCGGTCGACTTGACCAGAATCTTGTCGCCCTTTTTCACGCGGCCGTGGCGCACGCGAACCAGGGACACGACGCCCAGGTAGTTGTCGAACCAGGAGTCGATGATCAGCGCTTGCAGTGGTGCATCGATGTCACCGGTTGGCGCCGGGATCTGCTGCACAAGGCGCTCGAGCACCTCGTCCACGCCCATGCCGCTCTTGGCGCTGCAGGCTACGGCGTCGGCCGCGTCGATACCGATGATCTTCTCGATTTCGTCCTTGACGCGGTCCGGATCGGCCTGGGGCAGGTCCATCTTGTTCAGTACCGGCATGACCTCAAGGCCCTGCTCGATAGCGGTGTAGCAGTTGGCCACGGACTGGGCTTCGACACCCTGGCCAGCATCGACCACCAACAACGCGCCTTCACAGGCGGCCAGCGACCGGCTGACTTCATAGGTGAAGTCTACGTGGCCGGGAGTGTCGATGAAGTTCAGCTGGTAGGTCTTGCCGTCCTGCGCCTTGTAATGCAGCGTGACGCTATGGGCTTTGATGGTGATGCCGCGCTCGCGCTCCAGATCCATCGAATCGAGCACCTGGGCTTCCATTTCGCGCGCCGAGAGGCCACCGCACATCTGAATGAAACGGTCGGCCAGCGTCGACTTGCCGTGGTCGATGTGGGCGATGATGGAGAAATTGCGGATATGACTCAAATCACTCACGGGTCACTACTCGAAATGGCTGCGAGCCGGACGCCCGCCGAAAAATAGCCGGGAATTGTACCTTAAGCCGCAGCCTTGTGGGAGATTCCTGATCGGCTGCAATCCCGCGTGGCTTGGCAGGCCGCCATGAAATTTTCATCCGTTTACAAAAAAGGGCAGCCGAAGCTGCCCTGTATTGCGCTGCCGCTATGCTTATTCAGCCAGCTTGAAGGTGATGAAGCTGGCGCGCCCTTGGCGCAGCACTCGCATCGACACCGAGCGATTCTTCGGCAGGTCCTTGGCGATCTCGGTGAACTCTTTGGCCGAGCCAATGGCCTGATTGTTGAGGTGGCTGATGACGTCACCCGGACGCAGACCGATCAACGCCGCCGGACCATCCAGCACTTCCTTGATGACCACGCCCCCCTTGAGTTCGAGAGCTTTTTTCTGCTCGGCGGTCAGGTCCGAAACCGCTACACCGAGGCGGTTGCTGCTGCGCTCGGCACTGCCCTGGCCAGGTGTGGTGATATCGGCATCTTCATCAGGCAAAGCGCCGACAGTTACGTCGAGGTTCTGCCGCTTGCCGTTGCGGATGATCTCAAGCTTGGCCTTGGCGCCATCCTTGAGGCTGCCGACCAGGTGCGGCAGGTCTGCCGACATGACGATCGGCTGGCCATTCATGCTGAGGATGACATCACCGACCTGCAAACCGCCTTTGGCCGCTGGACCGTCTTCCAGCACCTGAGCTACCAGGGCGCCGGCAGGCTTGTCCAGACCGAACGACTCGGCCAGGTCCTTGTTGACCTCCTGGATCACCACACCCAACCAACCGCGATTGACCTTGCCGTCTTTCTTGAGCTGATTGGAGACATCCAGCGCCACGTCGATCGGGATCGCGAACGACAGGCCCATGAAGCCGCCAGAGCGGGTGAAGATCTGCGAGTTGATGCCGACCACTTCGCCTTTCATGTTGAACAGCGGGCCGCCGGAGTTACCCGGGTTGATCGCCACGTCGGTCTGGATGAACGGCACGTAGGTGTCGTTGGGCAGGGTCCGGCCTTTGGCGCTGACGATGCCTTTGGTTACCGAGTGATCAAAGCCGAACGGCGAGCCGATAGCCAGTACCCATTCGCCGACTTTGAGTTTCTCCGAATCGCCCAGCTTGACGATCGGCAGATCCTTGCCTTCAACCTTGAGCAAAGCGACGTCGGTGCGCGGGTCGGTGCCGACCAGCTTGGCCTGCAGCTCGCTGCGGTCGGACAGGCGCACGATGATCTCGTCAGCGTCGGCGACCACATGGTTGTTGGTCAGCACATAACCATCGCTGGAAATGATGAAGCCCGAACCCAGCGATTGCGCTTCGCGCTGGCGGTCGCCGCGCGGCGAACGCGGCTGTTGTGGCATGTTGCGCTCGAAGAATTCACGGAACATCGGCGGCAGGCCTTCAAGATCAGGCATCTGCCCGGCAGCGATGCGCCGATCAGGCAGCTTCTGCTTGGTACTGATGTTCACCACCGCCGGCGAAGCCTGCTCGACCAGCGTAGTGAAGTCCGGCAGTGCTTCTTCAGCCTGGGCCGTCAGCACCTGGCCGAGCATCAGCACGGCGGCGAACATGGAGAGATAGGGTTTCAAGCGTGGTATTGACATACGGCTCCCGTCACAACGAGCGTAAATTGCATTAAGACCCCTGCAGATGCAGGAAAGGCCAGACCCCGAGGACTCTGACCTATAGAAAATTTACGAAGGGATTGCAAATGACATTGCGTTAATTTCATTTCAGCCGATTACGTGAAGGGCTGCAAACGCAGGCGCGCCGCTACTGGCTGGCCTGGGCATCCTGAGCACGCATGGACAATGCAACGCGCTCGGCAGTACCCAACGGGATCTCGCCAACCACCGTGACGATGACCTTACCCTTGGGAGTATTGAGGTAGCGCGAGACAGCCACGGTCGGACCAAGCTGCACGCGGGTATCGTTACCTGAATCATCCTTGACCGGCTCCAGAAATACCGAAAAACGAGTCAGCCCATCGTCATACATCAGACTGCTGACAGTGGTCTTGCGCGAAACATCACTGCGTACCGAGCTGTTGACCAACTCGAAACCGGGCGGCAACCAATCGGAGCGCCAACCACCTACTGCCGGCAACGGCGAAGCTGCAACTGCATGTTCTACAGGCTTGCACGCATCACTTGGGCGCATCGCTTGCTCGGTTGGCGGTGTGGTATCCAGACGAGTCATCTGGAAACGCTCGAGCAATTGACCCTTGTCGTTGAGCATCAACGAACGCAGGGGCAATGCGGTCTGGCGGTCCAGATGCAATTCGAAGGCGTAGCGATGCTGGTCACGGGGGGTCAGGGTGATAATCACCGCATCGCGCCCGGCAACCCGCGACTTGCCGGCAACGCTCAAGTCGTACCAGCTCATCAGTTTGAGGGGGTCCAGCACCCGCGGGGCAGAGCTGGGCGGCGTCGAGACGCCACTCACCAGATCGCCACTGACGCACTGCACCTGACCGTCCACGCGGACGATCTCCTGAGCCGTACCATCGAGCTGCAACAGCCGCTCGCTGACCGATCCATTGGCAACGCGGTGCCAGATGTCGTGGGAAGAGAAGCTGCCGTTGCGTTCGTAAACGAACGAACCCTGGTAGCTCTGGGATTGCTCAGCTCGTGCCAGCTTGTTCAGCCACTCATTCGCCTGAGGCGAAGAGTTGGCTGCCAACGCTGGCACCATCATGCAACTGCCTACCAGCAGTGACAGAAGAGGTAGCGCGCGCATGATGCTCCTTAACTAGCGGTTTTCCAGGCTAGCGGCGCGGGCGTATGGCAGTGCGGTTTCAGTGCCCTTGAGCGCTGATTCCTGAGCGTGCTGCTTCAAGTAGCCCGGCAGACGCTTGTCCCAGCCTTCCTGGCTCTGCAAGACACCATTGGCCATCGGCCCGGTGGGCTGCTCGCTGCTCTCGCTGTAGCCAGCCAGAACTGCCGGACCTTGCGTTTGCGGCATGGTCAGACCTTGCTGAGCAGGCTGTTGCGCAGCCAGTTCGCTACCGGTGATTTCGTCCTGGTTATACAGACGCACGCCGGCCAGTACTGCAACGGTTACCGAGGCAGCCACGGCCAAACGGCCGATGCTACGCCAAGGGCCTTGCTTGACCTTGGCTGGCACAGCCTCATCGGCCAGTGCAGCAGAGACCGCCGCAGCGATGTCCAGCTTGGGCAGCAGCAGTTCCTTGTGCATGGCTGCACGGGCAACCTGGTAACGCGACCAGGTAGCACGGGTGTCGGCGTCATCAGTGGCGCTCAAAACACGACGCAGCTCCAATTCATCCGCTTCGTTGTCCATTACGGCGGACAGCGATTCCTGCAAAGCTTCACGACTCATGGCGGTTCCTCTCTTGGCTGTAGCCGCTGTCTCAGGATTCCTGCAGCAACGGCTGCAAGGCTTTATCAATGGCCTCCCGAGCGCGGAAAATCCTTGAGCGCACGGTCCCCACCGGACATTGCATGACGCTCGCAATGTCCTCATAACTCAGACCATCAAATTCGCGCAAAGTTAGTGCCGTGCGCAGATCTTCTGGCAGTTGCTGGATGGTCCGATGGACGGTACCTTCGATCTCATCCCGCAACAACGAGCGTTCTGGGGACTCGAGATCCTTGAGACCATGATCGCCGTCATAGAACTCCGCATCCTCGGAGCTCACATCACTGTCGGGTGGCCTTCTACCGCGGGACACCAGATAGTTTTTCGCCGTGTTGATGGCGATGCGGTACAGCCAGGTATAAAACGCGCTGTCACCGCGGAAATTGCCTAGCGCCCTGTAGGCCTTGATGAAGGCTTCCTGCGCCACATCCTGGGCTTCATGGGTGTCGTGTACAAAGCGCACGATCAACCCGAGAATCTTGTGCTGATACTTCAGCACCAACAGATCGAACGCTCGCCTGTCGCCGCGCTGCACGCGCTCGACAAGCTGCTGATCCTCTTCCTGGGTTAGCATGAATACTCCTCAGTGAACTTGAAGGAGCATTGCAACAGCCACCGTTCAGGCTTGCAAACATAGACTCGGGCTTTGCGCAAAAGTTCTCCCCTCCAAGCAAGTTTCCTGCGGCCTCTGGTCGGCTCGCACGAAAAAGACGCAGTACGGTCACGGCCGGCCGCGTCATTGATCTGGTCTTGATTTACGCAGGTATCAGCCCATTTCGAGCTACTGCCCTGCGTCGCCTTGGCATTCGTGGCGTATGGGCAGCCTTCATAGGATTTCCAGCCAGACTGGAAAGTTCCCGGAAGATCGCCGTTGCGTGACAAGCGCCATTGGAAATCAGGCACCCGGGGCTGCTATAAAGGCATCCCGGCAACGTTTTCACGATAGTTTCACAATGCCATCTGCGCATCGCTATTGTGCCGTTCCCCTCCCCTAGATTACTAGTGCCCCGACATGAGCAAACAATTCCAATACGATGTCCTGGTGATCGGCAGTGGGGCCGCAGGCCTCAGCCTGGCACTCAACCTTCCGGATCACCTGCGCATCGCTGTGCTGAGCAAGGGTGACCTGGCCAATGGCTCGACCTTTTGGGCCCAGGGCGGCGTTGCCGCCGTGCTTGACGACACCGACACTGTGCAGTCGCATGTCGAGGACACCCTCAATGCCGGCGGCGGACTGTGCTCGGAAGAAGCGGTGCGGTTTACCGTTGAGCATAGTCGCGAAGCGATTGAGTGGCTGATCGAACAAGGCGTGCCATTTACTCGCGACGAACACCCACCGGGTGACGACCGCAGCTTCGAATTTCACCTGACCCGCGAAGGCGGCCACAGCCACCGGCGCATCATCCATGCGGCCGACGCTACCGGTGCGGCGATCTTTACCACCCTGCTGCAGCGCGCCCGGCAACGGTCCAACATCACCCTGCTGGAGCAGCGCGTCGCCGTCGACCTGATCACCGAGCGCCGCCTTGGCCTGGACGGCGAGCGCTGCCTCGGCGCCTACGTACTGGACCGCAACAGCGGCGAGGTGGATACCTTCGGCGCGCGCTTCACCGTGCTTGCAACCGGCGGTGCAGCCAAGGTCTACCTCTATACCAGCAACCCCGACGGCGCCTGCGGCGATGGCATTGCCATGGCCTGGCGCGCGGGCTGCCGGGTCGCCAACCTTGAATTCAACCAGTTTCACCCGACCTGCCTGTACCACCCGCAGGCCAAGAGCTTCCTGGTCACCGAGGCCCTGCGCGGCGAGGGCGCCCTGCTGCGCCTGCCCAATGGCGAGCGCTTCATGCCGCGCTTCGACCCACGCGAAGAACTGGCACCACGGGATATCGTCGCGCGCGCTATCGACCACGAAATGAAGCGCCTGGGTGTGGACTGCGTTTACCTGGACATCACCCACAAGCCAGCCGAGTTCATCAAGAGCCACTTCCCGACCGTGTACGAGCGCTGCCTGACCTTCGGCATCGACATCACGCGCCAGCCGATTCCGGTGGTCCCGGCTGCGCACTACACCTGCGGCGGGGTGATGGTCGACGATCGCGGTCACACCGACGTGCCCGGCTTGTATGCCATTGGCGAGACCAGCTTCACCGGCTTGCACGGCGCCAACCGGATGGCCAGCAACTCGCTGCTGGAGTGCTTTGTTTATGGCCGCTCGGCGGCTGCCGACATCGAAGCGAGCCTGGACCGGGTCGAAATGCCGCAGGCTCTGCCTTGCTGGGATGCCAGCCAGGTTACCGATTCGGACGAAGACGTGATCATTGCGCACAACTGGGACGAACTGCGGCGCTTCATGTGGGACTACGTCGGGATCGTGCGCACCAGCAAGCGCCTGCAACGGGCTGAACACCGTGTACGCCTGCTGCTGGATGAGATCGACGAGTTCTACAGCAACTACAAGGTCAGCCGCGATTTGATTGAGCTGCGCAATCTGGCCCAGGTCGCCGAATTGATGATTCGCTCGGCGATGCAGCGCAAGGAAAGCCGCGGCCTGCACTACACCCTGGACTATCCGGCGATGCTGCCCGAAGCGCGCGATACCATTCTCAGCCCGCTCTGAGCGGGCTCAAGAAGGCTGCGCCCAGCGCCTGCGACTGAACTTCAAGCGCAGGCGCAGGCGCCGGTGTTGCTCCAGCGCCAGCGCGTCAGGACAAACGCACTGACTTTCGCTGAGGCGCCGCCCCGCTCGCACGAAACGCAATACCACCAGCCCCGGCAGAGCCATGCTGTCCGGCAGCAGGCGCACCGCCTGCCAGCCCTGGCTGCGGCTGTACAGCTGCCAGCCTTGGCTGTCGCGGCGCAGGCCGGTGATGGCGTCAGGATGAGTAAGCAGGATGCGCCGGGGAATGACCCAGCAGGCGTGGCTAAGGCAGCCCGCGGCGAGTGGCAGCAGCCACCAGCGCGGCTCGCTCAGCCAAAGCGCCAGCAATGCCAGCGCCAGACTCGCCAGATAGGCCGTCAGCAGCCGGCGTGAGCCCTGCCAACGGCACTGGAACTGCTCACTTGGGCTGGACACGGTCCAGAATGATCCGAACCATGCGCTGCAGCTCAGGGTCTTCAGACTCGCTGCGCTCCATGAACCAGCCGAACATGTCCTGGTCTTCACAAGCCAGCAAGCGCACGTAAAGCTCGCGGTCCGCTTCGTTCAGGGTGGCGTAGACTTCCTGGGTGAAGGGCACCAGCAGCACGTCGAGCTCCAGCATGCCGCGGCGGCTGTGCCAGAAAAGCCGGTTGATTTCAGTTTGTTCGACCATGGGACCCTCCTCGAATGGGCGGCGAGTATACCGCGCCGGGCACACGGCGGCACAAGGCGTTGGTCTAGTCACCTACCTATTTTGTTACCAGCGTTCTATGATGGCTACCAGTCTCAAGCAACCGCGATGACCCATGGCCGACTCTGCTTTCTATTGCTCCCTTGCCCACGAGGGCATCCTCGCCGTTCGCGGCTCCGACGCTGGCAAGTTTCTGCAAGGCCAGCTGACCTGTAATCTCAACTACCTAAGCCAGGAGCAATCGAGCCTGGGCGCGCGCTGCATGGTCAAAGGCCGTATGCAGTCGAGCTTCCGTATCGTGCCCGAGGGCAACGGCTTGCTGCTGGCGATGGCCCGCGGCCTGATCGATGCACAGCTGGCCGACCTGAAAAAATACGCGGTATTTTCCAAGGCCACGCTGACCGACGAAAGCGCCAGCTGGGTCCGCTTTGGGCTGGAGCACGCTGAGCAGGCCTTGCTCGCACTTGGCCTGGATGTGCCCGCTGAAGATGGCGCAACGGTCCGTGAACATGGCCTGATCGCTATCCGCGTTTCGCCCGGCCGCGTCGAACTGTGGGTCCCGGCTGAACAGGCCCACAACGTGCAGCAGCAACTCGCTGGTACGCTCAGCGAAGGCAGCCTCAACGACTGGCTACTGGGGCAGATCCGCGCTGGTATTGGCCAGGTTTTCGAGCAGACCCGTGAACTGTTCATTCCGCAGATGATCAATCTGCAGGCGGTGGGCGGCGTGAGTTTCAAGAAAGGCTGTTATACCGGCCAGGAAATCGTCGCGCGCATGCAGTACCTGGGCAAGCTCAAACGCCGTCAGTACCGACTGGCTCTGGCCGTTGCCGATGTGCCTGCGCCCGGCAGCCAGATCTTTTCGCCCACCCACGGTTCTGCGGTTGGCGAAGTCGTGCTGGCAGCTGCCTGTGAACAAGGCTGCGAACTGCTCGCAGTGATCAGCGCCGACGCGGTAGAAGATGACAACCTGCACCTGCTCAGCCTCGAAGGCCCACGCCTGACCTTGCTGAGCCTGCCTTACGAACTGGACCGCGACCGGGAAATCCAGCGCTGACCAGCCTGCCCCGCACCGTGCGGGGCTGCCACACTGCGGTAGAGAATCTCCATGAACAGACTGGCCGAGATGGTCCAGGCGCAATTACTCACTGCCATCGCCAATGACGACCTGGTCCTGCCGACCCTGCCGGAAGTGGCACTGAGCATCCGCGAGGCTGCTGAAGACAGCGAGATCAGCGTTTCGGCCCTGAGCAGGGTGATCGGCCGCGATGCCGCGCTATCTGCGCGCTTGATCAAAGTGGTCAACAGCCCCCTGTTGCGCGCCGCCGTCGAAGTCACCGATCTGCACACGGCGATTACCCGGCTGGGCATCAACTACAGCTGCAACCTGTCGATCGGGCTGGTAATCGAGCAGATCTTCCATGCCCGCTCGCCTGCGGTGGAGCAAAAGTTGCGCGATATCTGGGCCACCAGCCTGGAAGTTGCCGGCATCAGCTATGAGCTGTGTCGCCGCTACACTGACCTCAAGCCCGATCAGGCGACCCTCGGTGGCCTTGTTCATCAGATCGGCGCGCTGCCGGTGCTGATCTATGCCGAAGAGCACAACGAGTTGCTGTCCGACCCGGTCTGCCTGAACTATGTGATCGAGCAGATCCAGCCGGTCCTGGGCGACAAGATCCTCAGTGACTGGGAGTTCCCCGAGCAACTGGTCAAGCTGCCTGGGCTAATCCAGGATCTGGATCGGCGCACCGACAAGGTCGATTACATCGACGTGGTGCAAATCGCCCGCTGCCTGAGCCAGCGCGGCCGCAGCCGGCCCCTGGCGGCACTGCCCGCCTATCGGCACCTCGGCCTGCCGCAGGGCACGGAGCTGGAAGTAGCAGAGCTGCTCGAAGCGCGAAGCATGTTGCGCTGAGGGCTAGTGGCCGGGAAAGGGCTAAATGTTCACGCGATCCAAGCCCTGGTCAGCAATAAAGCTGACCCTGACCTTCAAACCTCCATTTTCGCCGTCATGCAAACTGATCTGGGCCAGATGCGCCCGACAGATTTCCCCGACAATCGCCAACCCCAGCCCACTGCCTTGAGCACTACGCCGGTAAAAGCGCTCGAACACCCGCTCACGCTCAGCTTCAGGAATGCCCGGGCCATCATCTTCGACCTCGAGCACCGCCGGCGCCAACACACGCAAGATCACATTGCCGCCAACCGGCGTGTGCGCCAGCGCGTTATCGATCAGGTTGCTGAGCAGCTCGTTGAGCAAAGTCGGCTCGCCCTTGAGCCAGACCGGCGAGTCAGCTTCCAGCGCCAACAACACACCACGGGCATGCGCCAACGGCGCCATGGCCATCCCCAACTCCCGGCTCAGCTGGCTCAGATCAAGCCGCTGCGCCCCGCCCTCGGCAATCGCCCGCGCGCCGTTTTCAACGCGCGCCAACGACAGCAACTGGTTGGCCAAATGGGTCAGCCGGTCAGTACCTTGGGCAGCCGACTCAAGGGTCTGCCGCCACTCCTGCGGGTCCTGCGAGCGCAGGCCCAACTCGACCCGCGCCTTGAGCGCTGCCAGCGGCGTACGCAGTTCATGCGCGGCATCGGCAATAAACTGCGCCTGGCGCTCGAACTGTGCGCGCAGCCGCTCGGTAAAGTGATTGAGCGCACGCACCAATGGCCCCAGCTCATGCTGCACCTGTACTGTTGGCAAGGCGCGCAGGTCGTCCGGCTGGCGCTCCTCTACCGCACTGCGCAAGCGCTCGAGCGGGCGCAGCGCTGCACTGACCGCGAACCAGACCATGACCAGCGCCGCCAGCGCCAGCATCCCCAGCCGCAACAGGGTATCGGCCATCAGCCCACGGGCCATGCTCACCCGCGCCTCTTCGGTTTCGGCCACGCGAATCTCGGCCATGCCGTTCATGTTCGGCTCGCTGACCGCCTTGAGCAGGCTGACCACACGTACATCCTGGCCAAGGTAGGAGGCATTGTAGAAACGCGCCAAGGCCGGATAGTCGTCAGTGCGAGGCGTGCCGGGCGGTGGTGGTGGGAGCTTTTCGTACCCCGAGATCAAGCGCTGGTTGATGTCCAACACCTGGTAGTAAATGCGTCCGGCACTGTCGTAGGCGAAGGTGTCCAGCGCCACATAGGGCACATCGGCACTCAGTGTGCCGTCGCGCTGGGACAAGCCCGCAGCAATGGTCCGCGCCGACGCCAGCAGCGTACGGTCATAGGCAGTGTCCGCGGCCTCGCGGCCGTTCCAGTAGGCGCTCAGGCCGCTGGCCAGCATCAGTACCACCAGCAGCAGCGCAAGATTGCCCAGCAGCCGCCCGCGCAGGCTGGCGCCATCACGCATCACGGTGCTCCAGCAGGTAGCCAAGACCGCGGAAGGTGACGATGGCAACCGCATGGCCGTCGAGTTTCTTGCGCAGCCGGTGCACGTAGATTTCTATGGCATCAGGGCTGGCTTCTTCGTCGAGGCCAAACACCTGCGCCGCCAGTTGCTCCTTGCTCATCACTCGTCCGGGCCGGGCAATCATTGCCTGCAGCACACTTTGCTCGCGCGAGGTCAGGGTCAGGTGCTCGTCACCCAGGCTGAAACGACGGGTGTCGAGGTCGTAGACCAGCGGACCACAGCGCTGCTGGCGTTCGCCACCAAGCACACTGCGCCGCAGCAGGGCCTTGACCCGCGCCTCCAGCTCAGTCAACTCGAACGGCTTGGCCAGGTAATCGTCGGCGCCCAGGTTGAGCCCGTGCACACGATCCTTGACGTCACTGCGGGCAGTCAGCATCAGCACCGGCAAGGTCTTGCCGCGGCCGCGCAGCCGCGCCAGCACTTCAAAACCGTCCATCCGCGGCAGGCCGACATCGAGCACCGCCACCGCGTATTCCTCGCTGGTCAGCGCCAGGTCAGCGGCGATGCCGTCGTGTAGCACGTCCACAGTCAGGCCCTGACTCTTGAGCGCCTGAGCCACGCTTTCGGCCAGTTGCAGGTGGTCTTCAACCAGCAGCACTCGCATCGGTTTCTCCCTTCGGTGAAGTGGGGGCGCGTTAGTTGGCGCGGAGTGTACCGCCGTCGGCACACCTGTGAAGCCCCAATATGACAAACCTTTCATGTTGAAAGGTTAGCGAAAGGTTGGCCGCCTAGCATCGGATCAAGAATGCCCCGAGCGTTCATAAGCACCAGCAAGGTGCAGACCAATAAAAACAATAAACGGAGTCACTCGACGATGCTGTCATCACAGCCGCAGGCGTTCGCGCCTACCCGTTCCATTCGTCCACGCCCCACTGCCATTGCCAGCGCCCTTGCGCTCGCCGGTATCGCGCCTGTCAGCCAGGCGGCCTTCTTCGAAGACAGCAGCGCCACCTTCGAAACCCGCAACATGTACTTCAACCGTGATTTCCGTGACGGCACCAGCAGCCAGCAGTCCAAACGTGACGAGTGGGCGCAGGGCTTCATGCTCAATTTCGAATCCGGGTACACCGAAGGCACTGTCGGCTTTGGCCTGGACGCACTGGGCATGGTCGGGATCAAGCTCGACTCCAGCGAAGACCGCACCGGCACCGGGCTGTTGCCGACCCATGATGACGGCAAGGCTGCCGACGAGTACTCCAAGCTCGGTCTGACCGGCAAGGTGAAGATTTCCAAGACCGAGCTCAAAGTGGGTTCGCTGATCCCTGAACTGCCGACCCTGCAGCCCAACGACGGGCGGATTCTGCCGCAGACCTTCGAGGGTGGCTTGCTGACCTCCAACGAAATCAGCAACCTGACCGTTACCGCCGGACGTCTGGAAAAAGCCAAGGACCGCAACGACACCAACTGGGAAGACATCGCCCTCAACAACAAGAACGGCCGTTTCGGCGGAACCTTCGCCGCCGACAACTATGACCTGGCCGGCCTTGACTACAAATTCACCGACCGCATCACCGGCAGCTATCACGTTGCCCAACTTGACGACATCTACCGTCAGCACTTCGTTGGCATGGTCGCGACCCAGCCGTGGGGCCCGGGCACCTTTGGCGCCGACCTGCGCCTGGCGATAAGTGACGACCAGGGCCAGGCCCGCGCCGGCAAGATCGACAACACCACCGCCAACGGCATGCTCAGCTACGCCCTCGATGGCCACAAGCTCAGCGGCGCCTATCAGCACGTCTCGGGCGACAGCGCCTTCCCCTACGTCGATGGCGCCGACCCGTACCTGGTCAACTTCGTCCAGATCAACGACTTTGCCGGTGCCGACGAGCACTCCTGGCAGCTGCGTTACGACTACAACTTCGCCTCCCTGGGCATTCCCGGCCTGACCTTCATGACCCGCTACCTCAGTGGCGACAACGTCAGCCGCGCCGATGGCAGCGAGGGCAAGGAGTGGGAACGCAACACCGAGTTCAAATACGTAGTACAAACCGGACCGTTGAAAAACGTCGCGGTGCGTCTGCGTAACGCCACCTTCCGCTCGAATTTTGCCCGCGACGCCGACGAAGTGCGGCTGCTGGTGAGCTACAGCGTGGCCCTGTGGTAACCCATAACAACAATATTTACGGAGATAGACGATGACCTTTTCCCTGCGCCGCCTCGTCCTCGCTACCGGTTGCCTGCTGTTGGCCGGTCAAGCCCTGGCTGCTGAACCGAAACGCCCTGAATGTATCGCTCCAGCATCGCCCGGCGGCGGCTTCGACCTGACCTGCAAGCTGGTGCAAAGCGCCCTGGTCAACGAGAAGATTCTCAGTAAACCGATGCGCGTCACCTACATGCCTGGCGGCGTTGGTGCGGTTGCCTACAACGCCGTGGTTGCCCAGCGCCCGGGCGATGCCGGCACCCTGGTGGCCTGGTCCAGTGGCTCGCTGCTGAACCTGGCCCAAGGCAAGTTCGGCCGTTTCGATGAAAACGCAGTGAAGTGGCTGGCGGCCGTGGGCACCAGCTATGGCGCGATCGCGGTGAACAAGGACTCGCCTTACAAAAACCTGGCTGACCTGGTTGCTGCGCTGAAAAAAGACCCGAGCAAAGTGGTAATCGGCTCCGGCGGCACCGTCGGCAGCCAGGACTGGATGCAGACCGCGCTGATCGCCAAGGCCGCCGGGATCAACCCGCGTGACCTGCGCTACGTCGCCCTGGAAGGCGGCGGCGAAATCGCCACTGCACTGCTCGGCGGGCACATTCAGGTCGGCTCCACCGATATCTCCGACTCCATGCCGCACATCCAGAGCGGCAACATGCGCATCCTTGCCGTATTCGCCGAGAACCGTCTCGATGAGCCGGAAATGAAGGACATCCCAACTGCCAAGGAACAGGGCTACGACATCGTCTGGCCAGTGGTACGTGGCTTCTACCTCGGGCCAAAAGTCAGCGACGAAGACTACGCCTGGTGGAAAGCCGCGTTCGACAAGCTGCTGACCTCCGAGGAGTTCGCCAAGCTGCGTGACCAGCGCGAGCTGTTCCCGTTCGCCCTGACCGGGCCGGAGCTGGACGCCTACGTCAAGAAACAGGTTGCCGACTACAAGACCCTGGCCCGGGAATTCGGCCTGATTCAGTAACAACGTACTGCTGCAGCACCTATTGAAGCAGGTCAGCCCGCGCAAGCGTCGGTGTCATCACCAACGCCTGCGCGGGTAGAACCGCTCGCGCAATAAACTGCAGCAAGGCAGCCCTCTCGAGGATTTCCCCATGATCCTGCAACGCATTTTTGCCCTGATCCTGCTGGCGGTGTGCGCCGTCCTGGCAGTGATGGCCTGGCCTTACCAGGCCGCGTTTTCCTACGAACCGGTGGGCCCGCGCGCCTTCCCGTTGTTGATGCTTGGCCTGATGGGCCTGGCGTTGCTGTACCTGGCGATTCGGCCGACGCCGATCGTGCATAAAGAGGACGAGCCGCCGCTGGATCGCCCGACCCTGATCAAGATTGCGATCTGCACCGGTCTGTTGATCCTGTTCGCCGCCACCTTCGAAAGCCTGGGCTTCATCGTCAGTGCGGTATTGATCGGCGTGCCGATGGCGCGCCTGTATGGCGGCCGCTGGCTGCACAGCGCAGTGGTGGTGGTGGCGATGAGCGTGCTGCTGTACTGGCTGTTCGATCGCGTGATGGACGTACCCCTGCCCCTTGGCCTGCTTGACGTGCTGGAGAACTGACAGATGGATACTTTAGGCTATCTCAGCCAGGGCTTCGGCGTCGCCTTGAGCCCGTACAACCTGGTTACCGCCCTGTGCGGCACCCTGATCGGCACCGTGGTCGGCCTGCTGCCGGGCCTGGGCCCGATCAACGGCGTGGCGTTGCTGATCCCGATCGCCTTTGCCCTCGGCCTGCCGCCTGAATCTGCCTTGATTCTGCTGGCCGCGGTGTACCTGGGTTGTGAATACGGCGGCCGGATCAGCTCGATCCTGCTCAACATCCCGGGCGAAGCCTCGACCGTGATGACCACCCTCGACGGTTACCCAATGGCTCGCCAGGGTCTGGCTGGGGTCGCGCTGTCGCTGTCGGCGTGGAGCTCGTTCATCGGTGCCTTCATCGCCACCTGCGGCATGGTCCTGTTCGCGCCGTTGCTGGCGAAGTGGGCGATTGCCTTCGGACCCGCTGAATACTTCGTGCTGATGGTGTTCGCCATTGTCTGCCTGGGCGGTATGGCCGGCGACAAGCCACTGAAGACATTTATCGCGGCGTTGATCGGTCTGTTCCTGTCGGCAGTCGGTATCGATGCCAACAGCGGCGTTTACCGCTTCACCGGCGACAGCGTGCACATGGCCGACGGCATTCAGTTCGTGGTGCTGGTGCTGGGCCTGTTCTCGATCAGCGAGATCCTCCTGCTGCTGGAGAAAACCCATCATGGCCACCAGGCGGTAAAAGCCACCGGGCGCATGCTGTTCAACTTCAAGGAAGCGGCTTCGGTATTCGCGGTGAACATCCGTTGCGGCCTGCTCGGCTTCATCATGGGTGTACTGCCCGGCGCCGGTGCCACCCTGGCCAGCGCGGTTGCCTACATGACCGAGAAGAAAATCGCTGGCACCAGCGGCAAGTTCGGCAAGGGCGATGCACGTGGCCTGGCAGCACCGGAAACCGCCATCGGCGCTTCCTGCTGTGGCGCACTGGTGCCAATGCTGACCCTCGGCGTACCCGGTTCTGGCACCACTGCGGTAATGATCGGTGCACTGACCCTGTACAACATCACCCCAGGGCCGATGCTGTTCGAGCAGCAACCCGACATCGTGTGGGGTCTGATCGCCTCGTTGTTCATCGCCAACATCATGCTGGTGATCCTCAACATCCCGATGATCCGCATCTTCACCCGCATCCTCGCCGTGCCGAACTGGGCGCTGGTGCCGGTAATCGCCATCATCACCGCGATCGGCGTGTACGCCGTGCATGCGACCACCTTTGACCTGTTCCTGATGGTCGGTATCGGCATCATGGGTTACATCCTGCGCAAGCTGGACTTCCCGCTGTCGCCGATCCTGCTCGGGTTCATCCTCGGCGGGCTGATGGAGCAGAACCTGCGCCGCGCCTTGTCCATCTCCAACGGTGAGCTGGGCATTCTCTACTCGAGCCCGATCAGCATGAGCGTATGGGGCCTGACCATCTGCATGATGTGCCTGCCGCTGCTGCGCAGCTGGCGCCGCCGCAGCCTGCAACGTCGGGCTGTTGCGGATGCCTGATCGATCGTTGCCGCTGTTCTGGGCAACCGGGCTGGTCGGCCTTGTTGGCGGATTTCTCGCCAGCAAGGTCGGCTGGCCTTTGCCGTGGATGGTCGGCTCGTTGCTGGCGATCATCCTGGTGCGTTGCCTGACCCCCTGGCAGTTGCCGGAAATCCCCAACGGACGTAAATGCGGCCAGTGGATCATCGGGGTCGGTATCGGCCTGCACTTCACCCCGGCGATCCTCGAACAAGTGTCCGGGCATTTCGGCTTGATTCTGTTTGGTGCGCTGTTCACCACCGCTTCCAGTGTCATCAGTGTATGGCTGCTACGGCGCAGCGGTGAGGATCGCGCCACCGCCTTCTTCGCCAGTATGCCGGGCGGTTCCGGCGAAATGGTCAACCTCGGCGCACGCAATGGCGCGGTGCTCAGCCAGGTCGCCGCGGCGCAGAGTCTGCGGGTGCTGGCGGTGGTGCTGTGCGTGCCGGCACTGTTCAAGTTGCTGCTCGGTGATGGCGTGCCGGTCAGCCATGCCAGCAGTGTCAGCTGGGGCTGGCTGGCGTTGATCACGCCGCTGGCGGTGTTGGTCGGTTATGGCTGGCAGCGCTTGCGCCAACCCAACCCATGGTTGTTCGGGCCATTGCTGGTGGCGGCAACGGTAAGCCTGGCGGCTGATTTGCAGATCACCCTGCCGGAGGGCGCCAGCCAGATGGGCCAGTGGTTGATCGGCAGTGGCCTCGCCTGTCACTTCAACCGGGCATTCTTCCGCCGCGCGCCGTCGTTTCTCGGCCGCACCTTGCTGGCTACCGCCTTGAGCATGGTGATTGCAGCGCTTGCGGCGTGGGGTTTGAGCAACCTGAGCCAGCTGGACTTGCGTTCACTGACGTTGGGCATGATGCCTGGGGGGATCGCCGAGATGAGCCTTACGGCGGAGACCCTGCAGTTGTCGGTGCCGTTGGTGACAGCGATGCAGGTAATGCGCTTGTTGTTTGTGCTGTTTCTGGCAGAGCCATTGTTTCGGCTGTGGAGTGCGCGGGATCAAAACCAGTAAGGGGGCGCAGCACACGCCCCCAACCAAGGCCCCTCAACAGAGTCACTCAGGCAGCGCCCACTCCACAGGTTTCATGCCGTGCTGCTGCAGGAAGCGGTTGGCATGGCTGAAATGCCCGCAGCCGATAAAGCCCCGGTAGGCCGACAACGGCGACGGATGCACCGACTTGAGCACCAGGTGCTTGGTGCCGTCGATCAACTTCTGCTTGCTCTGGGCATGTGCGCCCCACAGCAGAAAGACCACATTCGATTGCCGCTCGCTGACTAGTTGAATGATCCGGTCAGTGAACGACTCCCAGCCCTTCTTGGCATGCGATGCGGCATTGCCCCGCTGCACGGTCATGGTCGTGTTGAGCAGCAGCACGCCCTGCTCTGCCCAGCTCTGCAGATAGCCATGGGCAGGAATCGGCAGGTTCAGGTCACGCTGCAACTCTTTGTAGATATTCACCAGCGATGGCGGTGTCGGAACGCCCGGCTGTACCGAGAAGCACAGGCCATGCGCCTGACCTGGGCCGTGGTAGGGGTCCTGGCCGAGGATGACCACTTTGACCTGGTCCAGCGGCGTGCTGTTAAGGGCGTTGAAGATCAGCGGGCCAGGTGGATAAATCTCTTTGCCGGCGGCGTACTCCTGGCGCAGGAACTCGCGCAGCTGCTGCATGTAGGGCTGTTCGAACTCGGCGCGCAGCGCCTCCTTCCAGCTGGGCTCAAGCTTGATGCGGTCGTCGTCGGTCATCGGTGTGGTCCTGAAACTGAGGGGCGCGACACTAGGAAAGCTGCCCGACCTTGTCAATCGATCCGACCGACGACCGGCAGCCTGCGGCTGAGCCGACCATACTGAGCCGATGACTTGTGCGAGGTAGTTCATGGCCGTAACCAGCGAAGTACTTACCGGAGTGGACGGTGCGCGAATCGGCATCGCCACGCTGGATGCAGCGAAATCCCTCAACGCGTTGAGCCTGGCGATGATCGAGCAGCTCGAGGCGCTGCTCCAGGCGTGGGCGAGGGATCCTGGTGTCGTCTGCGTGCTCTTGCGGGGCAGCGGTGCCAAGGCATTTTGCGCGGGTGGCGATGTTCGCGCGCTGGTCGACCAATGCCGCGCACAACCCGGCCAGGTGCCAGCAATGGCCAGACAGTTCTTCGCTGCCGAGTACCGCCTGGACTATGCCCTGCACTGTTATCCCAAGCCTTTGCTGTGTTGGGGTCATGGCCATGTGCTGGGCGGCGGCATGGGCCTGCTACAGGGCGCTGGGGTACGCATCGTGACCCCGAGCAGTCGGCTGGCCATGCCGGAGATCAGCATAGGCTTGTACCCGGACGTAGGCGCCAGTTGGTTCCTCAGCCGTCTGCCAGGCAAGCTGGGGTTGTTTCTCGGCCTGACAGGGTCGCCGATCAACGCCCGTGATGCGCTGGACCTGGGTCTGGCGGATCGTTTTCTTGGCGAGCAGCAGCAGACGGCATTGATTGATGAACTACTGCAGTTGAACTGGCAGGAACAGACCATCCTGCAGTTGAACAGCCTGCTCAAGTGTCAGCAGCACCGCGCCCTTGCAGATCTCCCACAGGCCCAATGGCTGCCGCGGCGAGCGTTGATCGACGAGGTGCTGGATGTGGCCGACCCTATTGCTGCCTGGCGTGCGATCGCCAGCCTGCGCCAGCACGGCGACCCGTTGTTGGCGGCTGCAGGGCAGCGCCTGCACGACGGTTGCCCGCTCAGCGCACATCTAGTGTGGGAGCAATTGCAGCGAGCCCGGCACATGTCGCTGTTGCAGGCGCTGCAGATGGAATATGCGATGAGCCTGAATTGCTGCCGGCATCCTGAATTCAGCGAGGGCGTGCGTGCGCGGTTGATTGAAAAAGACAACACGCCGCGCTGGCACTGGCCTGATGTGGCTCAGGTGCCAGCGGCGGTGGTTGAGGCGCACTTTGCCAAAGCCTGGGAGGGCCGCCATCCGCTGGCCGATCAAGTTTAGGGCAGGACCTCAGCGATGCCGATTGCGATCATCGCGCCCGCCATCCGGGCGGCGGTCACGGTCGCCATGGCCCCTTGAATGCCAACGCCCTTCCTGCGATCGGCGGTCATCGTTGCGGTAATCATGCCGCTCTCGATCACGACGGTATTCGTAGCGCTGCCGATTACCGTAATCGTTGCGTGGATTGCCATACCACTGCTGGTTCATCCCTGGATGCGGCTGCGGCCGATAGTGCGGCGCCGGTGCCGGGCGGTAGTAGCGCGGTGCAGGCTGATAGTAGTAACGGGGCTGCGGCACCACGTAATAGTCACGCTCATAGCGCTGATAGCCGGGATACCCGTAACGCTCGCCACTGTAGTACTGCGAGCGAGAATACCCGCCACCGGCGTAATAAGGGGTACAGGCACTGGTCAACATTGCGAGCAGGACGATGATTGGGATTCGATAGGACATGGCGGCCTCCTGGACCGCTGGGGTGCCCGGCACAGCGGCGCTGGCGGGCGTCGATCGGCAAACGAATATCGACATGGGTTAAGACACTCGCCAGCCGATCCAGTGCCATATGTGTAAAGATTTGCAACAACTCAGGTAACCCTGAAAAACATGCAGTTATTTTCCCGCCAGCTCTCTAGAATGTCGCCACTGGCACACATCACGGGAAGATCATGCCGTCACGTTCCGCCCTGTTCTCGCAGCGCTCGCTGATCATCGCGCTGCTGATCCTGCTGGCCTGCGGTTTTCTTGCCACGTCTCTGCTGGGCTACTTTTCCTCGCGTGGCGCAATCCGTGATGGCATCGTCAATACCGAACTGCCGCTGACCTCAGACACCGTCTACTCGGAAATCCAAAAGGATCTGATCCGCCCGGTGCTGATCTCATCGATGATCGCGCAGGACACCTTTCTGCGCGACTGGGTGCTGGCCGGCGAGCAGGAGCCAGAGCGGATCACTCGCTATCTGGATGAAATCCTCAGCCAGCAGAACACCTGCACCGCGTTTTTCGTCTCCGAGCGCAGCCATACCTATTACCAGGCCAAGGGCGTACTCAAGCAAGTCAAGCCGGATGCCTGGCGCGATGCCTGGTATTACCGCGTGCGCGAATCGCAGGCGCCGTACGAGATCAACGTCGATCTGGATATGGCCAACCATGACAAGCTCACGGTGTTCATCAATTACCGTGTGCTCGATTATGACCAGCGCTTCATCGGCGCAGCCGGGGTCGGCCTGAGTGTCGAGTCGGTAGTCAAATTGATCGACGCTTATCAGCAACGCTATCAGCGCGCCGTGCTGTTCACCGATGCCAACGGCAAAGTCATCCTGACTGGCTCGGACGGCAGCATGCATGGCCTGCGCGCAGGCCAGCAACTGGCCGACAGCAAAGCGTTCGAGACGCTGCTGGCGCGCATGCCGGTGCCCTCGCCTGGCAGCCACGAATATCAGGACGAGGCAGGCCACAGCCACTTTCTCAACGTGCGGCCCATCCCCGAACTGGACTGGTACCTGTTGGTCGACAAACGTGAGAGCGGCGCGCTGGACCGGGTGCGCCAGTCGCTGTACCTGAACCTGGCGATCTGCGCCATGATCACCCTGGTGGTGTTGTCGCTGCTGCATGCGATGGTCAAGCGCCATCAGCAAAGCATCGAGTCGCTGGCCACGCTGGACAGCCTGACCGGCCTGCCCAACCGCCGCAGCTTTGACCTTTTGGCCGGGCAGGCACTGCAGCAAGCCAAACGCGAGAATGCGCCACTGGTTGCCCTGCTGATCGACCTTGATCACTTCAAGCTGCTCAATGACACCCATGGTCACCTGGCCGGCGATGAAGTGCTGCGCCAGTTTGCGAACGTACTGCAAGGCAGCCTGCGCCAGTCGGATATCCTTTGCCGCTGGGGCGGTGAAGAGTTTATCGTGCTGCTGCGCGAGACCGAGGGCCGCCAGGCCATCGATGTCGCCGAGAAGGTCCGCCGCCGCACCGAGCAGTTGATCTTCAGCTACAACGACCAACCGCTGCGCCTGACCACCAGCATCGGGCTCAGTGCACTGCAACCCGACGACAGTTTGCACAGCTTGCTGACCCGTGCCGACCATGCCCTTTATCGAGCCAAGCAGGGCGGACGCAATCGAGTCTGCAGTGAGATGCCCGGAGCAGTCCATGCCTGACCCACAATCCTGCCCCGCCTGCGGCGCAAGCAACGGCTGCAGCCTGGCTGATCCACGCAGCGCCACGCAGAACTGCTGGTGCTTCAGCGTCAGCATCGACCCGGCGGTACTCGCCGCCCTGCCCGCCGAACTGCGCAACAAAGCCTGCCTGTGCCCCCGCTGCGCAGCCGTGGACGACCAGCTAAAAGCGGCGCAACAGCCGCCAATTGGGTAAACTGCGCGGCCAATTCCTGTGCTGTTGCCGCCATGCGCCTTGATCGCTTCCTCGCCAATCTGCCCTGCTACAACCGCCAGCAGGTGCGCCTGCTGCTGGCCCAGCAGCGTGTGCGCGTGGATGGCCAGGTCAGCAAGGACCCACTGCACGAGGTTCGCGAGTTCAGCCGGGTCGAGGTCGATCAGCAGGTGCATCAGGTCGGTCGCTCGGCGCGCTACCTGATGCTGCACAAGCCGGCCGGCTGTGTCAGCGCCACTCATGACCCGCAGCACCGGACCGTGCTCGACCTGCTCCCGGCCGAGCTGCGCGCTGACCTGCATATTGCCGGGCGGCTGGACTTCAACACCACCGGGCTGCTCCTGCTGACCAATGACGGCCAGTGGTCACGGCGCTTGACGCAACCAAGCACAAAACTGGCGAAGGTCTATCGCGTCGAAACCGAAGACGAGATCGGCGCGCACTATCCGGCCAAGTTCAGCGAGGGCTTCTACTTCGCCTTCGAAGACCTCACCACCCTGCCCGCCCAGCTGGATGTGCTCGGCCCTCGACTGGCCAGGCTGGCGATTGTCGAAGGTCGCTATCACCAGGTGAAGCGCATGTTTGGCTATTTCCAGAACAAGGTCGTTGGCCTGCATCGCGAGTCGATGGGCGGCATCCATCTCGACCCCACGCTGGCCCCTGGCGAATTCCGGCCACTGACAGCCGACGAAATCGCTCTGTAAACAGCAAGCATCTCCAGCGCAGACCGCCGAGCGATTTTATTCACCAATTGCTCAATGGCACTTGCGGGAATGACGTCGGGCTGCTTGAATCGAAATCGTCAGTCCGCATGTGACTCACCAGTCACACCTGCAGTCAAAGACACCTTTTTGCTGGCCACCCCAGGTCTCGCTACCTTGGGGGCACGGCAGATTGCCCCGCCTACAACAACAGCGTCGACACGTGTGCGAAGGATCGACACCGGGCTCTGCAACCTCTTCAGGCGTATGCCTACCTGTCATAAAGAACGTGCACCCTAGGTGACGCGAATACCCTTTTTGCGCCAGGAGTCGATGACATGAGGCCAGAAATCGCTGTACTTGATATCCAAGGTCAGTATCGGGTTTACACGGAGTTGCATCGCGCCGACGGCGCCGAGAAGACGATCATCCTGATCAATGGATCGCTGGCGACCACGGCTTCGTTCGCCCAGACAGTGCGCAGCCTGCACCCGCAATTCAATGTGGTGCTCTATGACCAGCCCTATGCCGGCAAGTCCAAACCGCATAATCACCACGAGCGGCTGCTGACCAAAGAAACCGAGGCACACATCCTGCTGGAGCTGATCGAGCACTTCCAGGCCGACCACGTCGCCTCGTTCTCCTGGGGTGGCGCCTGCACCCTGCTCGCCTTGGCGCACCAGCCCCGACTGGTGAAGAAGGCCATCGTCAGCTCGTTCTCGCCGGTGATCAACGAACCGATGCGCGAATACCTCGAGCGCGGCTGCGAATACCTCGCCGCCTGCGATCGCTACCAGGTCGGCAACCTGGTCAACGACACCATCGGCAAGCACCTGCCGTCGCTGTTCAAACGCTTCAATTACCGGCACGTCAGCAGCCTCGACAGCCACGAATATGCGCAGATGCTGTTTCACATCAATCAAGTGCTGCAGCATGACCTGGAGCGGGCACTGAAGAGCGCGGCCAACATTGCCATCCCGGTGCTGTTCATCAACGGAGATCGCGATGAGTACACCACCGCCGATGACGCCCGCCAGTTTGGCCGTCATGTCGACCAGAGCCACTTCAGCGTGATCAACGGCGCCGGGCATTTCCTCGACATGGAACACAAGACCGCCAGCGATGCACAACGCAGCGCCATGCTTGGTTTCCTCAAACCGAGCCAACGCGAGCCGCGCCCGCGCAGTCACTATGTGCAGGGCCAGCATGCATTGGCGATCTGAGCCTGCCGGCGTGCTTTTGCCCGTGCCAAAGCCACGCGCAACAAGCCGCCGGACAGCTAAATTTCAAGGCTGGGCTTTTATTCACCAGAGGGTTCTGGTACAAAGTCGAGCTGCAAAGCGCACGCCGCTTCGCTGGCAAGGATGTACGCGTAAAGCGGGTATAGTTTAATGGTAGAATAGTAGCTTCCCAAGCTTCCGACGAGGGTTCGATTCCCTCTACCCGCTCCACCTCGTCCACCGTTGCATCGCATGACATTTGCGCAATGTCATCGCCTGTCTAAAGGAGCCCCGGCTCCTTTTTTCGTTTCTGCCCTTCCATCGATTTGCTGCAGACCTTGCCGGCCCTTGTCGGCTGCAACGCGCTGCGCGCAAAAAGCTTGCACACCGAACGCAGCAGGCGGATAAGCTCGTGCATTGTGTGAAACATTTCCAAAGGACTGCGCATGTTTCTCTCCCGCTGGCTCCCGGGCCTGGCCAACCTGCTGCACTACCGCCGCGAGTGGTTGCACGCCGACATACAGGCTGGCTTGTCGGTCGCTGCGATCCAGATTCCGATCGCTATCGCCTATGCGCAGATCGTCGGCCTGCCGCCGCAGTACGGGTTGTATGCCTGTGTGCTGCCGATGATCGTCTACGCCCTGATCGGCAGCTCTCGGCAGTTGATGGTCGGCCCCGACGCCGCCACCTGCGCCATGATCGCCGGGGCCGTGGCGCCGTTGGCGCTGGGTGATCCACAGCGCATTGCCGAGCTGTCGGTGATCGTCACCGTGCTGGTCGGGGTCATGTTGATTGCCGCCGGGGTGGCGCGCGCAGGGTTCATTGCCAGTTTCTTCTCGCGACCGATCCTGATCGGCTACCTCAATGGTATCGGCCTGAGCCTGATCGCCGGGCAGCTGAGCAAAGTGGTTGGCTTCAAGATCGAAGGTGACGGATTTATCCTCAGCCTGATCAACTTCGCCCAGCGCCTGGGTGAAATCCACTGGCTGACACTGGTGATTGGCTTGGCCGGGTTGGGCCTGCTGATCGGGTTGCCACGGCGCTACCCGCGCCTGCCGGCAGCGCTGGTGACCGTAGTGCTGTTCACCTTGATTGCGGGGGTATTTGGCCTGGACCATTTTGGCGTCGCCATCCTCGGCCCGGTGCCCGGCGGCATGCCCCAACTGGCCTGGCCGCAGAGCTCTCTGGCAGAAACCAAGAGCCTGCTGCGCGATGCCCTCGGGATCGCCACCGTGAGCTTTTGCAGTGCCATGCTCACGGCACGCAGCTTCGCCGCGCGGCATGGCTATGCGATCAATGCCAATCACGAGTTCGTTGCCTTGGGCGTGAGCAATCTGGCTGCCGGGTTCTCCCAAGGCTTTGCCATCAGCGGCGCCGACTCGCGCACGGCGGTCAACGACATGGTCGGTGGCAAAAGCCAGCTGGTTGGCATCATCGCCGCGCTGGTGATTGCATTGATTTTGCTGTTCTTCACTGCGCCCATGGCCTGGATTCCGCAGGCGGTGCTCGGCGCCGTGCTGCTGATGGCCGGCTGGGGGCTGATCGATGTGCGTTCGCTGGGCAAGATCTACCGGCTCAGCCGCTTCGAGTTCTGGCTGTGCCTGCTGACCACGATTGGTGTGCTTGGTCTGGGCGTGCTGCCCGGGATCATCTTCGCGGTGACCTTGGCCATCCTGCGCTTGCTCTACAGCATCTATCAACCCACCGATGCCGTGCTGGGCTGGGCACCGGGGATCGAAGGCCAGGTCGACGTGCGCCAACACCCCGACGCGCGCACGGTAGCGGGCCTGGTGGTGTATCGCTTCGATGACGCGATCCTGTTCTTCAACGCCGACTACTTCAAGATGCGCCTGCTTGAGGCAGTGCAACGCGACAGCCAGCCGCGCGCGGTGCTGTTCGATGCCGAAGCGGTGAGCAGCATCGATGTCAGCGGTATCGCCGCTCTGCGTGAAGTACGCGACACCCTCGCCGCGCAAGGTATTCATTTCGCCATTGCGCGGGCACGTGGGACGTTTTTGCGCATGCTGGTGCGCTCAGGCATGGCCCGGGAAATGGAAGACAAGCTGCTGTTTGGCTCAGTGCGCGCCGGTATTCGTGCTTATCGCGTGTGGAGCAACCGCGAACGTCAGGCCACCGCGCAGCAGCCCTAGCCGGTGACGCAGCGTTAACTGCTGCAACCGGCGGTGCACTGGGAAGCTGCAATACCCTCACAGTTGCGCAGCGCACGGTGCCGCAGGGCGAATACAGCACATCGCCGGAGCATGCTAAAGTCGCGGCGTTTCCCTGCCAAACCACGGACCCCGCATGCCCCCAGTTGACGCCCACCTGACTTCCTGGCCCGAGCTCGAGCAACGCCAGCCGTGCCAGGCCCTGCTCCTGGGCAACGGCGCCAGCCGTGCACTGTGGAAGCCGTTTGGTTATTTTTCGTTGTTCGAGCAGGCACAGAAGGTACGTCACAAAGGCCTGGGCGTCAGTGACCAGGCCTTGTTCAAAGCCTTGGCCAGCGAGCTGTTCGAGCCGCTGCTGAGCACGCTCAATACTACCGTGCGGGCCAACGCCGCGCTGGCGATCAATTCGACTGCGCCGCTCAATCGCTATTACTCGATCAAGGAAGCATTGATTCACGCGATCCGCTCGGTGCACATCCCGTGGCCGCTGCTGCCCAGCGCCAACCTGAGTGCGATCAATCAGGCGCTCAGGGCCTACCGCAGCGTCTACACCAGTAACTACGATCTGCTTGTGCCTTGGGCAGTACGACAGGCGCCCGAAGGATTTGCTGCGCTGTTCGACGAAGAAGGTTTTTTCGATGTCCGCCGCACTCACGCGGAGGGCACCCGGGTATTGCATCTGCACGGCGGCCTGCACCTGCTCAAGCTGCCAGACGGCAGCACGCGCCAGCGCAGCGCCGAAAACGGTGAGTTGCTTGACGGCTTTGCCGTAAATATTCCCGGCGAGGTGCCGCTGTTCATCAACGAAGACCGCAGCGAGCACAAGCTGCGCGCCATTCGCAGTTCGGATTACCTGAGCTGGGGCCTTGGCCAGCTGGCAAGCGAACGAGAGGGCCTGTGCCTGTTCGGCCAGCATCTGGACAGCACGGATCAACACCTGCTCGATGCCATCCGCCAGGCCCGCCCGGCTCATCTGTGCATTGCCATTCGGCCATTGAGCGAGGCGTCGATCATCAACCAGAAGCAGCACTTTCTGCAGCGTTTCGGCGATATGCACGAGACCTCGTTGCATTTCTTCGACGCCAGCAGTCATCCGCTCGGCGCCCCAGACCTGGCAGTCGAAGTGCCTGCCGACTTTGCCCGCCGGCGCTGACCGGCGAGCGCACGGTAGCAGTAAACAGTAACGAGCGCAGGAACCCGGCAGATGAACCCGCTAGACGATTTCGAGGCAGACTCGATCGATGCTCAGGCCGCAGGCTGGCTGGTGCGCAATCGCTATGACTCATCAAGGCATAATCGCAAGGCGTTCAAGCAGTGGCTGCGCGACCCAGAGCATGCCCGCGCCTATCGCCAGCTCGAACACCTGTGGCAGGACCTGGAAGCGCTCAAGCAGGCCGCCAACCCACTCGCGCCTGTGGCGCAGCGATCACCACGGCGGCTGGTGATGATTGCTGCAGTGGGCATGGCCTGTGCCGTTATGACCGCAAGCCCGGAAGCCCACGGGCTTTTTCTACAGAGCGCAGACCTGCGGGCAAGTCAGTTGCCCGCAGGGGCTAGTTCAGCTGATTAAATGGCTAGGCGCGTTGACCATAATTCGCTCATGAGCGCGGACCACGTTGAGCCTCATCGCTACTTTCGCTACATCGACGATTTCCTGAGCGAAAGAGTACGTTTGCCGCGCCTGCATCCAGGAAAGGACTTCGGCCAAGTGCCAGATTGATGGGTTTCCTTCGTGGACTGGTGGAGGAAAACTCAAATAGTGCACCAACATGAGTTTGCGCATGTTCTGCCGCGACACGCCGACAACCTCCGCGACATCGGTTAACCCAACCAGGTCGGGAGTTACTTCCACAAGATGGGCTTGAGGGACAGCTCGCTGCACGTCCGCAAGGGCGCTATGCACTGCATCCTGAGCGGATCCCGCCTCGCGTGCGAACTCCAGCGCCAGCCGGCCTGGCTGGCCGACTCCGACAATAGCGTCATCACATCCCGACGCGCCTAGACGCTCCAGCAGACCATCCATGTCCTGATCGTTGGTTAACTGGTATCTGAGCGTGAAGATATATTCCGTCACTTTGACTCTCTCCCTGCGTGATCAATGCTGCGACGATGAACAACGCAGTTGTCGACGATTCGTCGTATCTGACGCGCAAACGTGTCTGGATTCTTGGGTGTGCTCCAGATACTTGCCACGCAGAATTCACCGCACCGACACTCATCGCTGTTGTAAGGACAGTAGATTTTGCCCCAGCAATGGCCGCCACCCGCTACCACTCTCCAGCCTTGCGCCTCTGCGTATCTGAGAGCCTGCTCAATCTCTTTCTTGGAATGCGCGTGGCGAGGGATCAGTTGATCTCCAGTATGTGAACATGCACCTTGGTTGTCAACCGACAACCAAGGTGCTCGGCAATCATTGCCGTGATCACATTACAGTGAGAAAAACCGAAGCAGGGTCGTAGCAAGTCAGCTTAGGAACGGTCCTACGCAGTGTCAGGATGCTTCGGACACAGCCAATTGTTGGTTATTCCCCCACAACAGCAATCAACCCATCCGCCTGCAACAACGTCTCCAGGCAGTGCTCCTTGACCCCATAAAAGCGCTTGAGCTCGGCAATTTTCTCCAGCAACACCGTGGCATCCACCGGCTGCTTGCGCTTGACCGCAAGGATCATCTTGTTCTTGTTGGTGTGTTCCAACGAGATGAACTCGAACACCTTGGTCTCGTAGCCGCAGGCTTCCAGGTACAGCGCGCGCAGGCTGTCGGTGAGCATCTCGGCCTGCTGGCCGAGGTGCAGGCCGTATTGCAGCATCGGCTGCAGCAAGCCGGGGCTTTGCAGTTGTGGGCGGATCTGTTTGTGGCAGCACGGCGAGCACATGATGATCGCGGCGTTGCAGCGGATGCCGGTATGAATGGCGTAGTCGGTGGCGATGTCGCAGGCATGCAGGGCGATCATCACGTCGATGGCGGCGGGCACCACGCTGCGCACGTCACCGCACTCGAACACCAGGCCCGAATGCTCCAGGCGTGCCGCTGCGGCGTTGCAAAGGTCGACCATGTCCGGGCGCAACTCGACGCCGGTCACCTGCGCCTGGCGGCCAAGGGTGTTGCTCAGGTAGTCGTGCATGGCGAAGGTCAGGTAGCCCTTCCCTGAACCAAAATCGGCGACTTTCAGCGGCTGCTCGGCAGCCAGTGGTGCGCTGGTGAGGGCGTGGTCGAAGACTTCGATGAACTTGTTGATCTGCTTCCACTTGCGCGACATCGACGGGATCAACGCGGACTGCGCGTCGGTAACGCCCAGATCACGCAAAAACGGCCGGGTCAGTTGCAGGTAGCGTTTCTTCTCGCGGTCATGCCCTGCCGAGGCTGCCTCGCGTGCTGGCTGCGCGAGATGGCGCTGCAGCATCGGCTTGCCCTTCTTGCTGAAGGCCAACTGCACTTCACCTTCGCTGGTGAACAGGTGGGCGTTGCGAAAGCTCGCCGGCAGCAGCTCGGCGACCAGCGCCTGAACCTGCTGGTTGGGCAGATTGCGGGTGATGTCGCGGGTCTCATAGCGATAGACCAGGGACAGACTGGGCTGGCCTTTGATCAGCAGCGGCTTGGCAATGATCCGCTGTAGGCTTTGCTCGGCGCCAACATGCTTGGCCAGCACCAGCTTGGCCAGGCTGCCGGCCTCCAGCGAGTCGGCCAGCAGACGCAGAAACTGGGCAAGCGGATCAGCCGCAGACGAAGTGGAAGGCGTGGCAGGCATGGGACGGTGGGGCCTCGAATAACCGGGAGCGCAGTGCGCAGTGGCCGGCATTCTACGTTGCCGCCCGGCCTTCGCGAAGTTTTCTCGACAGCCGTGGTTAGTCCAGGATCACCAATCGATTGGGCAGTTGGTTACGTCGCTGGGTGGCCGGCAATGGTCGACTGAGCTGCTCGGCACAGGCGTCGATGCACTCGACAAAGCCCTGTAGGGTCTGACCCTGGCGGACCTGCTCGGTAAAGCGGGCGATCAACGCGGCGCGTACACGCGGGTCGAAGTGCTGTTCAATGCCGCGGTCGGTCAGAATCGTGACAAAGTTCTCGGCCTGACTGACAAAGATCAGCAAACTGCTGGTGCCGTGATCACGTTGCCGTTCAAGGGCTCGAAATTGCTGGCGCGCAAGGCTCAGCGCAGTGCGCTGACACAAGCACCTGGGCATCAGCCGATGCCCCAGCCGTGGGTGGCGCAGCAGCAGGCACAGGGCGACGAAGATCACCAGTTGCGCCACCAGCAGGCCGCGCACGCTTGGCCAGCCCAGCAGCAGGTGCAGCAGCCCCGGCACCAGCAATGCCAACAGCGCCGCACAAAACAGCGGCAGGTAGGCAAACTCGTCCGCCCGCCGCGCCAGCACGCTGACCAGCTCGGCGTCGGTACGCCGTTCAGCCCGGGCTATTGCTTCGGCGACCAGCCGTTGCTCATATTCGGTAAACACACTCATGCCGTTGGTCTCTCGATCGTTCTTATAGTTGTTGTCCCGGCACCGGGCTGGCGCGAGTGTATCTCAACAACTACCAGACATCAGGCATAATCCACCGCAGCCGCCAATGCTGCAGGGAAGATCAACAAACGATCGACTTTTGGCCAAGAACAATAGCCGCCTGAACCCTTCGGCCACACGCATTCGTGTGGCCATGACCCAGGCCTCGAATACGGAATTGATGATGAAACTGTCCATGCTCGGCCTGGCCATGGCCTTCGCCACTCAGGCAACGTTTGCCGCCACTGCTGCCCCGCCCCTGCAGGACAAGCAGGCATTCATCGAGCACTTGATCAGCCAGATGAGCGTCGACGAGAAAATCGGCCAGTTGCGCCTGATCAGCATCGGCCCGGAAATGCCGCGCGAGAAGATCCGCGAAGAGATTGCTGCCGGGCGCATCGGCGGCACCTTCAACTCGATCACCCGCGACGAGAACCGGCCGATGCAGGACGCCGCCATGCGCAGCCGCCTGAAGATCCCGATGTTCTTTGCCTATGACGTGATTCACGGCCACCGCACCACCTTTCCGATCAGCCTGGGCCTGGCGGCCACCTGGGACATGCAGGCCATCGCCAAGGTCGGCCGCACCTCGGCCGCTGAAGCGGCTGCCGACAGCATCGACATGACCTTTGCACCGATGGTCGACATCGCCCGTGACCCGCGCTGGGGCCGCACCAGCGAAGGCTTTGGCGAAGACACCTACCTGACCTCGCAGATCGGCCAGGTCATGGTCGAATCGTTGCAGGGCAGCAGCCCGGCCAACCCGGACAGCATCATGGCCATCGTCAAGCACTTCGCCTTGTATGGCGCGGTGGAAGGCGGGCGCGACTACAACACGGTCGATATGAGCCTGCCGAAAATGTACAACGACTATCTGCCACCGTACCGCGCCGGCCTCGATGCCGGCGCAGGCGGCGTGATGGTCGCGCTGAACTCGATCAACGGCGTGCCGGCCACCTCCAATACCTGGCTGATGAACGACCTGCTGCGCAAGGACTGGGGCTTCAAGGGCGTCACCATCAGTGACCACGGCGCGATTCAGGAACTGATCCGCCACGGCGTGGCCCAGGACGGCCGCGAAGCGGCCAAGCTGGCGATCAAGGCCGGCATCGACATGAGCATGAATGACTCGCTGTATGCCGAAGAACTGCCGGGTCTGGTGAAATCGGGCGAAGTGACCCAGGCCGAACTGGACCAGGCCGTGCGCGAAGTGCTTGGTGCCAAGTACGAGATGGGCCTGTTCAAAGACCCGTACCTGCGTATCGGCCAGGCCAAGGATGACCCCAAGGACGTGTATGCCGACCAGCGCCTGCACCGTGACGCGGCTCGGGATGTGGCCCGACGGAGCCTGGTGCTGCTGGAAAACCGCGAGCAGACCCTGCCGCTGCGCAAGGCCGGCACCATTGCCGTGGTCGGCCCACTGGCCGATGCACCGATCGACATGATGGGCAGCTGGGCCGCCGCTGGCCGGCCAAACCGCTCGGTCACCGTGCGCGAAGGCCTGCGCCGCGCCGTTGGCGATCAGGCCAAGTTGATCTACGCCAAGGGCGCCAACGTCAGCGGCGACAAAGCGATGGTCGATTACCTGAACTTCCTCAATTTCGATGCTCCGGAAATCGTCGACGACCTGCGCCCTGCTGCGGTGTTGATCGACGAAGCGGTCAAGGCCGCACAACAGGCTGACGTGGTCGTGGCGGTAGTCGGTGAATCGCGCGGCATGTCGCACGAGTCGTCAAGCCGCACCACCCTGGAAATCCCGGCGGTGCAGCGTGACCTGATCAAGGCGCTGAAAGCCACCGGCAAGCCACTGGTGCTGGTCCTGATGAACGGCCGGCCGTTGTCGATTGACTGGGAGCGGGAACAGGCCGACGCCGTGCTGGAAACCTGGTTCAGCGGCACCGAGGGCGGCAACGCCATCGCTGACGTGTTGTTTGGCGACTACAATCCGTCGGGCAAACTGGCGATCACCTTCCCGCGTTCGGTCGGGCAGATCCCGATGTACTACAACCACCTGCGCATCGGTCGGCCGTACACACCAGGCAAGCCGGGCAATTACACCTCGCAATACTTCGAAGAGCCCAATGGCCCGCTGTACCCGTTCGGTTACGGCTTGAGCTACACCAGCTTCGAACTGTCCGGGTTGAGCCTGGACAGCAAAACCCTCAAGCGTGGCGACACCTTGCAGGCCAAGGTCACCGTGAAAAACACCGGCAAGCGTGACGGCGAGACTGTGGTACAGCTGTATCTGCAGGACGTCAGCGCGTCGATGAGCCGCCCGGTCAAAGAGCTGAAGAATTTCCACAAGTTGCTGCTCAAGGCGGGTGAGTCGCGCACTGTCAGCTTCAACATCAGTGAGGATGACCTGAAGTTCTACAACAGTCAGTTGCAGCGGGTCGCCGAGCCCGGCCAGTTCAACGTTCAGGTCGGCCTGGACTCTGAAGCGGTGCAGCAGCAGAGCTTCGAACTGCTGTAACCCGGCCCCTGGCGCCGCGGCACCTTCACTGCATGATTACACCGCAATGAAGGCCGCCAGCGGCGACCTCTGGCTCAGCTGAACCTCTCAGGAACCGCCCCCATGCCTTCTTCGTTTCGAGCCTTGCGTCTGGGCCTGGTCGTGCTGCTGATTCTGCTCGGCACTGCTCTGAGCGCTGGCTGGGCGATGCATCAGGCCAAGCGCCAGTCGATGCAGACCGACGCCCAGCGCGCAGCGCAGCAACTGGGCCTGTATGCCAACTCGCTGCACACCCTGATCGAACGCTATCGCGCCCTGCCTGCAGTGCTGGCGCTGGACCCGGAGCTGATCGCCGCGCTGGCAGGGCCGGTCGAGCCGGCGGTTCAGCATGCGCTCAATATCAAGCTGGAGCGGATCAACGGCGCGGCCGATTCCTCGACCCTGGAGCTGCTCGATCACACCGGTCTCGCCGTCGCCGCCAGCAACTGGCGCCTGCCGAGTACCTATGTAGGCTCCAACTACGGCTTCAGGCCTTACTTCAAACAGACTCGCAGCCAAGGCAGCGGGCGCTTCTATGCTGTCGGCGTCACCAGTGGTATCCCGGGCTATTTCCTCTCCAGCGCGGTCAAGGACCTGCAAGGACGTTTCCTCGGGGCGATGGTGGTCAAGCTGGAATTCCCCGAACTTGAGCGCGAGTGGCGTCAGGGCAGTGATGTGCTGCTGGTCAGCGATGCCCGCGGGATCATCTTCATTGCCAATCAGGACGGCTGGCGCTACCGCGAACTGAGCCCGCTGTCCGGGGCTGACCGAGCCGAACTGGCTGCTACCCGCCAGTACGACAAGCAGCCACTGCTGGCGCTGCAGCACCAGGTGCTGACCCGCTTCGACGAGCACAGCCAACTGAGCCGGGTGCAAGGCCCTGACGGCCCGGTCGAATACCTGTGGCAGAGCCTGCCATTGCCCAGCGAGGGCTGGACCCTGCATTTGCTGCGCAAGCCGCAGGTCAGCGAAGACGTGCGCAATGCCGGGCTGGCCGCTGCAGCCATCTGGCTGAGTCTGGTGTTCGCGATCCTGTTCGTCAGCCAGCGTATGCGTCTGGCCCGCTTGCGTCAGCGCAGCCGCGAGGCGCTCAAGCGCCAGGTCGAAGAACGTACCCGGCAATTGCGCACGGCCCAGGAGGGCCTGGTGCAGGCGGCCAAGCTGGCCGCGCTGGGGCAGATGTCGGCGGCGCTGGCGCACGAGATCAACCAGCCGTTGACGACCCAGCGCATGCAACTGGAGACCCTGCGGCTGTTGCTCGACCACGGTCGCCATGACGAAGCGCGTCAGGCGCTGGAGCCACTGGAGCAGATGCTCACGCGTATGGCGGCGCTCACCAGCCACCTGAAAACCTTCGCCCGCAACAGCCCTGGCGGCCTGCGCGAACGGCTGGATCTGGCTACGGTGGTCGATCAGGCGCTGCACTTGCTGGACACCCGCATCCGCAGCGAAGAGGTCGAAGTAGCGCTGTATCTGGCCCGCCCGGCGTGGGTGCGCGGCGATGCCATTCGCCTTGAGCAGGTGCTGATCAATCTGCTGCACAATGCCCTCGATGCGATGGCCGACAAACGCTACAAACGGCTGGAGATTCGCATCGAGAACCACGCCAATGACTGGCACCTGAGCGTGCTCGATTCCGGCGGTGGGATCGACTCGGCCGACCTGGCCAAGGTCTTCGATCCGTTTTTCACCACCAAACCGGTGGGCGAAGGGCTGGGCCTGGGCCTGGCCATTTCCTATGGCATCGTCCGCGAAGCCGGCGGCCAGTTGCAGGTCGACAACCTGCCCGGCGGCGCTCGTTTCAGCCTAAGCCTGCCACGCGATCTGGAGCCTGCATGTTGAATTCAGTGATAGTCGTCGATGACGAAGCCAGCATCCGCACTGCGGTGGAACAATGGCTGGGCCTGTCAGGCTTTGCCGTGCAACTGTTCGCGCGCGCCGATGAGTGCCTGGCGCAACTGCCCGAACACTTCCCCGGGGTGATCATCAGCGATGTACGCATGCCCGGCATGGATGGCCTGCAACTGCTGGCCGAGCTGCAGGCACGCGACCCGGACTTGCCGGTGATTCTCCTGACCGGCCACGGTGATGTACCAATGGCGGTCGAGGCCATGCGCAGCGGCGCCTATGACTTTCTGGAAAAACCGTTCACCCCGCAGCATCTGCTCGGCAGCCTGCGCCGTGCCCTGGAAAAACGCCAGTTGGTGCTGGAGAACCGCCGCCTGCATGAGCAGGCCGACCTCAAGGCGCGCCTGGAAACTACGCTGCTGGGGATGTCCCAGGGCCTGCAGCAGCTGCGCCGGCAAGTTCTCGACCTGGCCAACCTGCCGGTCAACGTGCTGCTGCGCGGCGAAACCGGCAGCGGCAAGGAGCGGGTTGCCCGCTGCCTGCATGATTTTGGCCCGCGCGCGGCCAAGCCATTTGTCGCGCTCAACTGCGCGGCAATCCCCGAAGCGTTGTTTGAGGCCGAGTTGTTCGGCCATGAGAGCGGCGCCTTCACCGGCGCTCAAGGCAAACGCATCGGCAAGCTGGAATATGCCAACGGCGGCACGTTGTTTCTCGACGAGATCGAAAGCATGCCGCTGGCCCAGCAGGCCAAGCTGTTGCGGGTGATCCAGGAGCAGAAACTCGAACGCCTGGGCGCCAACCAGAGCATCAGCGTCGACCTGCGCATCATTGCCGCAACCAAGCCGGACCTGCTCGCAGAAGCCCGCGCCGGGCGTTTTCGCGAAGACCTTGCCTACCGCCTGAACGTGGCTGAACTGCGCCTGGCGCCGCTGCGCGAGCGGCGTGAAGATATTCCGCTGCTGTTCGACTTCTTCGCTCGCACAACGGCTGAGCGTCTGCAACGCAGTGTGCCGCCGTTGACCGGTGCGCAGTTGGCGCAGCTGCTCAGCCATGACTGGCCAGGCAATGTCCGCGAGCTGGCCAACGCTGCTGAACGGCATGCCCTGGGGCTGGGGTCGAGCGGGCCTGAAGGCGATGCCGTTGGCCCGTCGCTGGCTGAGCAGATAGAGGCATTCGAGGCACAGTGTTTGCGGGCGGCGCTGCGCCAGTCTGGGGGTGAGATCAAGGCAGTGATGGAGGCGTTGCAATTGCCGCGACGCACGCTCAACGAGAAGATGCAGCGGCATGGGCTGGTGCGGGAGGATTTTCTCGAGCGGGGATAGGCGGAATCTTGCTTATTGGCTGCTATGGGTAGGCGTGAATCTGCCTATTCCGAGTGAGACCGGGGGCTGCTCTGCAGCCCTTTCGCGACGCAAGGTCGCTCCTACAGAAAAGCCACAAGCCTTCTGGCGCCGCCGTCTGCAGGAGCGGCCTTGCGTCGCGAAAGGGCTGCAAAGCAGCCCGAAAATTCTAACTGGCACACCTCCTGCACTACCCCTTCTCAAGCAGCGCTCCGGCGCGCTCCACAAAAACAACGAGAAGGTTACCTCTGATGGATAACGCCACCTCCCTGCCAACCGGGGCGGCCACAGCGCCAGCCGCCGAAAAAACCACCACCAGCCGCCTCAAGTCGATCTTCAGCGGATCGATCGGCAACATGGTCGAGTGGTATGACTGGTACGTATACGCCGCATTCTCGCTGTACTTCGCCAAGGCTTTCTTCCCTGCCGGCGACACCACGGCACAATTGCTCAATACCGCTGCGATCTTCGCCGTGGGCTTCCTCATGCGCCCGATCGGCGGCTGGCTGATGGGTATCTATGCCGACCGCAAGGGCCGCAAGGCAGCGCTGATGGCATCGGTACTGCTGATGTGCGCAGGTTCGCTGGTGATTGCGCTGACCCCAGGCTATGAAACCATCGGCGTCGCTGCCCCCATCCTGCTGGTAATCGCGCGCTTGATGCAGGGCCTGTCGGTAGGCGGTGAATACGGCACCTCGGCAACGTATCTGAGCGAGATGGCGAGCAAGGAGCGGCGCGGCTTCTTCTCCAGCTTCCAGTACGTGACGTTGATTTCCGGTCAGTTGATTGCCTTGGCAGTGCTGATCGTCCTGCAGCAGACCCTGACCACCGAGCAACTGTACTCGTGGGGCTGGCGTGTGCCGTTCGTGATCGGCGCGCTGTGTGCAGTGGTTGCGCTGTACCTGCGTCGCGGCATGGAAGAAACCGCCTCGTTCACCAAGAAAGAGAAGTCCAAAGAGAGCCTGATGCGCACTCTGATGCGCCACCCCAAGGAACTGTTGACCGTGGTCGGCCTGACCATGGGCGGCACCCTGGCCTTCTACACTTACACCACCTACATGCAGAAGTACCTGGTCAACACCGTGGGCATGAGCATCAGCGACTCGACCACCATCTCGGCCGCTACGCTGTTCCTGTTCATGTGCCTGCAACCCGTGATCGGCGCGCTGTCGGACAAGATTGGCCGACGCCCGATCCTGATCGCCTTCGGCGTGCTCGGCACGATCTTCACCGTACCGATCCTGACCACCCTGCACACCATTCAGACCTGGTGGGGCGCGTTCTTCCTGATCATGGCAGCGCTGATCATCGTCAGTGGCTACACCTCGATCAACGCCGTGGTCAAAGCCGAGCTGTTCCCGACCGAGATCCGTGCTCTGGGCGTTGGTCTGCCGTATGCGCTGACCGTATCGATCTTCGGCGGCACCGCTGAATACGTCGCGCTGTGGTTCAAGAGCGCCGGCATGGAAAGCGGCTACTACTGGTACGTCACCGCCTGTATCGCCTGCTCGCTGCTGGTGTACGCGACCATGAAAGACACCAAGACCCACTCGCGGATCACTACTGACTGATCCCGCAGCGGCAATACAGAAAGGGCGCACCGGTAATCGGTGCGCCCTTTTTTCATGTTCACCGCTCAATGTCTTCGCGCCAGTTTCAGCCTGTTAATTCCTCATTAATCTCAGACACCTAGTCTGCACAAGCTGACCAATCACTCGAACCTGCTAGGGCCACAAGCCTGCAGGCGGTGCAAGTCGCACAAATATACATCGATTAATACGATTCAAATGTGCATATTTTTGCGCTTTTTAATCAAATTAATCGGAGTAGGATTTGATTCAAGCAAACAAAACAACCTGAAACCTACCGGAGCAACCAACCATGAAAAACAAACTGATTCTCGCCGTCGCCCTCTCCGTCCTGGCTACCGGCGCTTTCGCTGAAGATGGCTTCGACCGTACCAGTGCTCATTCCTTTGCTGCCGCCAGCACTCAATCGGCAGCGTACGCAGAGGATGGTTTTGACCGCACCAACGGCGCACGCTTCGCTGAAGACGGCTTCGACCGCACCAACGGCGCACGCTTTGCCGAAGACGGCTTCGACCGCACCAACGGCGCACGCTTCGCTGAAGACGGCTTCGACCGCACCAACGGCGCACGCTTCGCCGAAGACGGCTTCGACCGCACCAACGGCGCACGCTTTGCCGAAGACGGCTTCGACCGCACCAACGGCGCACGCTTCGCAGAAGACGGCTTCGACAACACCAAAGGTCATCGCTTCAGCTAAGCCCTGCTGCGGGCACCCAGCCCGGCCTTGCCGGGCTTGATCATTTGCAGCAGCGCGCAGAACCGGCACACTAGGCATCTTGTCCATCCCAGAGCGGCCCTGATCAGATGTACTACTACGAACCTGCAAAAGGCCACGGCCTGCCCCACGATCCCTTCAACGCCATCGTCGGCCCGCGGCCGATTGGCTGGATCTCCTCGCACGATAGCGAGGGCCGGCTCAACCTGGCGCCCTACAGCTTCTTCAACGCCTTCAACTACATTCCGCCGATCATCGGCTTCTGCAGTGTTGGCCGCAAAGACAGCCTGAACAACATCGAACAGACCGGCGAATTCGTCTGGAACCTGGCCACCCGACCGTTGGCCGAGCAGATGAACCAGAGCTGCGCTGCGGTTGCAGCCGATGTCGACGAGTTTGTCCTGAGCGGGCTGACGCCGACGGCATCGCGCATTGTCGGTGTACCGCGAGTGGGCGAAAGCCCGGTGGCGTTCGAGTGCAAGGTAAGCCAGATCATCCAGCTCAAGCGCGCCGATCAGGAACTGGTACCCAGCTGGCTGATCCTTGGCGAGGTGGTGGCTGTACACATCGCCGAGCACCTGCTCAAGGACGGCATCTACGACACGGCTGCCGGTGAGCCGATTCTGCGCGGTGGCGGCCCGCAGGATTACTTCGAACTGGGCAACCTTTTCAAGATGGCGCGGCCGCGCAACGACGGCTGATCACCAGATCAGCTCGCCCTCTTCGCTCACGCCCTGCAAGCGTTCGAGCTCGGCGCAAGCGGCCTCATCGGCCGCGATTGCGCCCTTGAACAGCTGGCCATCAAGCACCTTGTGAAAACGCGGCGTACCCATCCCGGCGAGTGCCTTGACTGCGATGGCAGCGTGATAACCACCGCCCTCAACCGGGACCATCGCTGAAACCGCTTCAAACTGGGCAAATTCTCTACGTGCCATGCTGCGTTTCCTTGTCGAAAAGGCGGCATTGTAACCTGCTGATCACTCGCTGAAGGTATGCAGATCCAGGCTTGCCAGCACCTGCGCCTGCACCAGTTCGCCGAGCAGGTCGAGATTGGCCGAGGCGAAATAGCCAGTCATTGCCTGCTGATCGTGCCAACTGCCGCTGAGCAGCCACAGGTCGTCATCGGCCTGCGAGCGCTGCACGCTGAAGCTCAGGCAGCCGGGCATGCGCAGCGACGGTTCGAGCAGGTCCCGCAGACGCGCGCCAAGCTCGGACGAGCGGCCGTTGCTGGCACGGATAAAAGCCAAGTGGGTGACCGGTTGACGTGGTGTCATGAATGCGCTCCTTGAAACAGGCCAGACGGAAGATCCAGGCGACCAAGGTTATGCTCCGCTTGACCTGCGCCGTTAGGCCATTACTGCGAGCCGCTTGCCTGATCCTGCGCCGCGGCAGGATCAGGCAAGCGACCGACAGCATTCGACTAGCGCCCAAGCTTGCCCAAACCTATCCTGCTCCCCTCAGCAGAGGAAACCCGTCATGACCACCCCATCGCCACTGGACCCCACGCTTGAAGCCCGCCGCGAGGAACTCGCCGGGTTGATCCTGCGCCATGCCGGAGGCGGGCCGTCGGCGATCGACGCGCTATACCTCAGTCGTTACGAGGAAAACCTGCGCGCAATGCCGACCCTGGCGCAGCCTGCATTGTGCATTCTGGCCCAAGGCAGCAAGACGCTGTTTCTGGGTGATGAAAGCTACACCTACGACCCTCTGCATTACATGGTGGTGTCGGTAACCCTGCCAATCACCGGCGCCAGCCTGGATGCCAGCCCGGACAATCCTTGCCTGGGCCTGCGCCTGGACCTGGACCCTGCCGAGATCAGCCAGTTGATTGCCGAGAGCGGGCCGATGCTGGTGCCCAGCCAACCGTCGGGCCGTGGCCTGTTCGTCGAGCGCAGCGATGGCGAGCTGCTCGATGCCCTGCTGCGGCTGGTGCGGCTGCTCGATTCACCACGCGATATTGCAGTACTGGCGCCGCTGGTGCGGCGCGAGCTGCTGTATCGAGTATTGCGCGGCCCGCAGGGCTATCGGCTGTATGAAATCGCCCTGTCCAACAGCCAGACCCATCGCGTGTGCCAGGCCATCGCCTGGCTCAACCGGCATTATCAGCAGCCGCTGCGTATCGAAGAGCTGGCCCGCGAGGTCAACCTGAGCACCTCGACACTGCACCACCGCTTCAAGGCCGTGACCTCGATGAGCCCGCTGCAATATCAAAAACAGTTGCGCCTGCAGGAGGCGCGCCGGCTGATGCTCAATGATGGTGTCGAGGCGGCGGTGGCGGGCTACCGTGTCGGCTATGAAAGCCCATCGCAGTTCAGCCGCGAATACAGCCGGCTGTATGGTGCGCCGCCGATTCGCGATGTCGCCCGCTTACGCGCCAGCGCCAGCTGAGCACTGCCCGAATCAATCACGCACGGCCTGCTGCCATTGCGCCTGATCGACCTGCAGCAGCGTGGGCTTGTTGCGCTCGACGGCGCGGGCCAACGCCGTCTGCAACTGCGCGACGTCGTTGACCTGCTCGGCGGCCGCGCCCAGGCCCTGCGCCACGGCGATGAAGTCTGGGGTATGGATATCCACCCCGACCGGCTTGATATCGCGGTTGAGCATGTACTTCTTGATCTCTTCATAGCCGTGGTTATTCCACAGCAGAACAATCAGCGGCACCTGCGCCTCCACCGCGCTGGCCAGTTCCGGCAGGGTGAACTGCAGGCCACCATCGCCAATCAGGCAGACCACTGGCGCGCGTTGTTTGATCACCGCCGAGCTGCCCAGCCAGGCCCCCATCGCTGCTGGCAACGCATAGCCAAGCGTGCCGTAGCCGGTCGAGGCATTGAACCAGCGGCGCGGCGCAGGCATGTCGAGAGTCAGATTACCGGTGTAGACCGGCTGGGTTGAGTCACCGACCAGCACCACCTCTGGCAGCGTCTGCAACAATGTCTTGAGCAAGCGGGTCTGGCTCAGGCTGGGCTGGTCCCAGCTGGCCGCCAGGGCCTGGCGCAGTCGCGCGGCCCGAGCGGTGCCCCAACTGGCCTGACGCTGCGCTGCTGGCTGCTGCTGCACTGCAGCCAGCAAGGCCTGCGCGGCCTGCTCGGCATCGGCCACCAAGGCAAGCTCCGGCAAATAGTTGCGCACAGTCTGGTCCGGATCGATGTCGATCCGCAGCAGGCTGCCGGGAATCTTGAAACCACCCTGGAAGGTCACGTCGTAGTCGGTTTCTGCCAGCTCAGTGCCAATCGCCAGCACAACATCGGCTTCGCCGATCAGTTCACGGGTAATGGGCAGCGACTGGGTCGAACCAATCTGCAAGGGATGATCTGCCGGCACTAGGCCTTTGGCATTGATGGTCAAAGCTACCGGCGCCTGCAGATGTTCCGCCAATGCGGCCAATGCCGCGCCGGCCGCGAGCGCACCGCCGCCGGCAAGGATCAATGGCCGTTGCGCCTGGGCCAGACGTGTTGCCATCTGCGCAACGGTGGTCGGCGCCGCTGCTGCGCGGCTGACCCGGATCGGTCGGCCTGGCAACAAATGATCGGCCGGCTCGACCAGCACATCCAGCGGGATCTCGATATGCACAGGCCGTGGCCGGGCGCCATCGAACACGGCGAACGCACGCGCCAGCACCTGCGGCAAGTCATCGGCGCTCATCAGGGTTTGCGAAAATGCGCTGACTCCAGCGACCAGCCCGCGCTGATCGGGCAACTCGTGCAGCTTGCCGCGCCCGCCACCCAGGGCATTGCGCGACTGCACACTGGAGATCACCAGCATTGGAATTGAGTCGGCATATGCCTGGCCCATGGCGGTGGTGATGTTGGTCATGCCTGGGCCAGTGATGATAAAGCACACGCCAGGCACGCCGCGCGTGCGTGCATAACCGTCGGCCATGAACCCGGCGCCTTGCTCATGGCGCGGGGTGATGTGGCGAATCGTGGAGCCCGCCAGGCCGCGGTAAAGCTCGACGGTATGCACGCCGGGGATGCCGAAGACATGGTCGACGCCATAGCCTTCGAGGAGTTTGACCAGTACTTCGCCACAGGTTGCCATCGTCCGATACCCGCTTGTTGTTCAAATAATGAGCGTATTGAACCCACGGGGCCGCTATCGTCACAATGCAAAAAAACACATACTAGCCATGACCTCAGAACATGGCTGCACACGATGAATCGACTCCCTCCCCTGTCAGCCCTGCAGACTTTTCTGATCACCGCGCAGCACTGCAACTTCACCCACGCCGGCCAGCAGTTGAATATCAGTCAAGGTGCGGTGAGTCGGCAGATCGCCGGGCTCGAGGCGCATCTGGGCTATGCCTTGTTCGTTCGTCAGGCACGCGGCCTGCGCCTGACCCGCGAGGGCCAGGACTGGTTGCCGCGGGTACAGCAGATGTTCGCGCTGCTCGAACAGGGGGTGCGCGAAGTCGCCGTGCGCAGTGCAGTGCTGCAGATCAAGGCGCCGACCTGTGTAATGCGCTGGCTGTTGCCGCGCTTGATCGAGTGGCAGGCGCTGCGCCCGGACATCCCGGTCGAAGTCACCAGTTCGGTCCAGCACGGGGTCGACTTTCAGCATGAACAGTTCGATGCTGCGGTGCTCTACGGGCCTGCACCCGAGCCTGGACCGCACACGCGAAAGCTGTTTGATGAGCAACTTACGCCGGTCTGCGCACCTTCGCTGTTGAACGGTAATTTGCCCCTGCAGCAACTTGCCGACCTGCCTGCACACATGCTGCTGCACCCGTCCCGCGACGAGCACGACTGGCGCCTGTGGTTAGCGACGGCAGGCTCGACTGAGGTGCATGGCCGACGCCAGCATTTCGAGACGCTGGACATGGCCGTGGCGATGGCTGCGCAAGGTACCGGGGTGGCGATTGGCGACTGGGCATTGATTGCCGATGATCTGCGCGAAGGGCGCTTGTGCATGCCGTTTGCCCTGAAGGTGAGCACCGGCAGCAGCTATTATCTGACCAGCCCGGACAGGCCAATGCCTGCGGGACTGATCGAGTTGCTGGAGTGGCTGCAAACACGCGCCAGGCAATAGCCGCGGTTACTCCTCGACGCTCATGTATTCCTTAGCCCAGCGGATATAGTCCTCAGGCTGGGTATAGGTGTGCGAGAGCTCGGTAGCGCTGAGGTTTTCCGACTTGTTCTGCTGGCCACGCTGCAGGCGCAGGCAATCGTAGGTGGCCTTGATCGCAGCAAAGTAGGCGGCATGGCCATCGACCACGATGCGCACGCCCAAGCGCGCCAGACGCTCGTCATCGCCCAGGTTCGGGTTGCCGTAAGTCACCAGCATCAACGGCACGCTGAGGTGCTCGGAGATCTGCTCGAGGTGGTCGAAGTCCTTGACCCCGACCATGCAGATCGCGTCGGCACCGGCCTTCTGGTAGCTCTGGGTACGGACGATGATCTCTTCGGTGCTGAGTACGCCGGCGTTGGTCCGCGCGATGATCGACAGCGATGAATCGACCCGGGCTTCGAGGGCCGCGCGGATCTTGCCGACGCCTTCGTCGACCGAGATCAGGTCGGTGGACTTGCGCCCGAACTGAGCTGGCAGCAGCGTGTCTTCAATGGTCAGTGCCGCCACGCCCGCGCGCTCGAGTTCGATCACGGTGCGCATGACGTTGAGGGCATTGCCATAACCATGGTCGGCGTCGGCCATGACCGGCAGTTGCGCAACGCGGCCGATGCGGGTGGCTTGCTCGACGAACTCGCTCAGGGTGATCAAGGCAAAGTCAGGCGCAGCCAGTACCTGCAGAGAGGCGACCGAACCACCGAGAATACCCACCTCAAAGCCCAGGTCTGCCGCGATGCGCGCCGACATGGGGTCAAACACGGAAGCTGTGTGGAAGCACGAACCGGAAGCGAGCAGCTCGCGGAAGGCAAAACGTAAATCCTGGTGGGAAGCCCTGGGCATGATCACTCCGCAATAAAGTTGTAATTGAACTGGCTGAAAACCGACCCTTGAATGTGGGGTCTACCTGACCCGTTCCAACCGTCGCCATCTGGGCGGTCATGCTCGACATGCAGGCAGAGGAATAAAAGGCGTGGGCTACAGCGGCGCGGAATACTGCGACTATTTGCTGCACCATGCTGGTGCAAAGCCCCGTAATCAGCCACTGCGGCTCCGCCACGATATCACGCAGCCACTTCGGTTCGGTCGAAAGCGCGTATGCCGATCGTGCATAGGTGATGCACATACTGGATAGGAAGCTACCTAAGTCAGGTTACACTTGGCTTGCGCCTGATGGCCCTGACCTGGACATTTTCATACAAGGTATGACCGTGACTGCCGCACTCCCTCCTGCTGCCCTGCGCCGCGTGCTGACCGCCCTGATGCTGGCGATCTTTCTTGGTGCCCTCGACCAGACCATCGTTGCCGTGTCGCTGCCGGCGATCTCGGCGCAGTTCAATGACGTCGAGCTGCTGGCCTGGGTGATTGCCGGGTATATGGTAGCGATGACCGTTGCGGTGCCGATCTACGGCAAGCTGGGTGACCTGTACGGGCGCCGCAGAATGATCCTCACCGGCACCGCGCTGTTCACCCTGGCCTCGGTGTTCTGTGCACTCGCGCAGAATATCGAGCAGTTGATCCTGGCCAGGGTGCTGCAGGGCATCGGCGCCGGCGGCATGGTCTCGGTCAGCCAGGCGATCATTGGTGATTACGTGGCACCGCGCGATCGCGGCAAGTATCAAGGTTATTTCAGCAGCATGTACGCCCTGGCCAGCGTGGCCGGGCCGGTCCTGGGCGGCGGCTTGACCGCTTACTTGTCGTGGCACTGGGTGTTCTGGATCAATCTGCCGCTGGGGCTGCTGGCGCTGTGGGTCATCGGTCGAGCGCTGAACGGCATGCCGAGCCGCCATCGCGCGGCGAAGGTGGATTATCTGGGGGCACTGCTGCTGATCGTCGGCCTGGGCAGCCTGCTGTTGGGCATCACCCTGATCGGCCAAGGGCACGCCTGGCTGTCGACGCCGGTAGTGGCTTTGTTCGGCTGCGCCAGCCTGGGTCTGCTGCTGTTGATTGTTCAGGAACGCCGCTGTGCCGAGCCGCTGCTGCCGCTCAAGCTGTTCGGAAACCGCGTCGCGCTGGCCAGTTGGGGGGTGATCTTCTTTGCCAGCTTCCAGTCGATCTCGCTGACCATGCTGATGCCGCTGCGCTTTCAGAGCATTACTGGCGCCAGCGCCGACAGCGCTGCGCTACACCTCTTGCCGCTGGCTATCGGCCTGCCGCTGGGGGCATTTTGCGGCGGTCGGCTGACCAGCCGTACTGGTCGCTACAAGCCGCAGATCCTCGCCGGCGCCGTGTTGATGCCTATGGCAATCCTGGTAATGGCGCTGACTCCACCTGACTCAGCGCTGCTCAGTGCGCTGGCGATGATCCTGGTCGGGGTTGCTGGCGGCCTGCAGTTCCCGACATCGCTGGTGGCCAGCCAGAGTGCAGTGCAAGCGCAGGATATCGGCGTGGTGACCAGCACTACCAACCTGTTCCGCTCGTTGGGCGGCGCGGTGGGTGTGGCGTGCATGTCCAGCGTGCTGCTGGCATTGCTGCATATGGGTGGGATTGAGTTGCTCGGCAATCCATTGCTGGCGAATGTGCAGACGGGAACGGCCGACCCGCTGCACCAGGCACAGCTGCTGCAGACCTTCAGCTATCTGCTGACGGGCAGTGCCGCCGTTGCGCTGCTGGGTTTGATTGCTGCAGTGGCATTGCCCGACCGACAACTGCGCGGGCATTGAACCCGCGCCCGGCTGTTAATCGCCGGTTAATCCGTGCCTCACAAGCTCGCGCACAATCCTTCACAAAGTCTCATTTGCGCAAGGCCGGGCTCAGGCGCAGCATGTCCAGGCCCGTGTCGACCCAGCGTTCGGCATTGCCCAGCAGATCGAAGCTGTCTGGCAGCAACAACCAGCGGCCGATCAGACCGTCGATGTAGGCAAAAATCGCTACCGCAGCATGGTCGACCAATAGGTCGGCAGGCAACTGTTCGCGCCGTACTGCATTGCCCAGCGCCAGCACGATACTTTGGTGGCAATCGGCAATGGCCCCTTGGCGCTGCTGGCGGATTTCACACATCTCATCGGTGAACTCGCACTTGTGATGCAGGATCTCATTGATACGCCGGGTCCGCGCGTCCAGCACCAGGTCGTTGAGCACCTGCAACAGCAGTGTGCGCATGCAGCCGAGCGGATCGAGCTCATCCTCGCTCTCGCTGGCGCGAGCCAGATGGTCGTGGCTCTCGTGGACACTGTCGAGCAGCGCCTGGACCAGCTCGGCCTTGTTGCTGAAGTGCCAATAGATAGCGCCACGGGTGACCCCCGCCTGCTGCGCAATATCAGCCAGAGTAGTGCGCGCAACCCCGCGCTTGTAGAAAGCCCGCTCCGCAGCCGCAACAATCTGGGCGCGGGTTTCCTGGGCTTCCTCTTTGGTTCGACGGACCATGGCAGCTCAACCTCATCAAAACCCCAGCGCATGACCTGTGCCAGGGTGGCCAGCGTGGAACACCTCTGGATGGGCGTTTCTCAACACGATTCTGGTCTGTGCTGTGGCAACAGACCGCTACAAATGACTATTTACAAACAACCATGAATGTAAGTATATTCGTTAGTAAGCTACTTATCCAGCCGAATGATTTATTCTGACAAGACTCTTCCATTACTCTTGAGCATCTCCCAGCTCTAGCGACCCGAGGATCCTCATGCAATTCAAGCCAGCTGTCACAGCCCTGGTTTCCGCCGTCGCCCTGGCAACCCTGCTCAGTGGCTGCAAGAAAGAAGAAGCCGCGCCTGCACCGCAGGCTCCTCAGGTCGGCGTTGTAACCCTGCAACCGCAAGCCTTCACCCTGACCTCGGAACTGCCGGGCCGCACCACTGCATTCCGCGTTGCCGAAGTGCGCCCGCAGGTCAATGGCATCATCCTCAAGCGCCTGTTCAAAGAAGGCAGTGACGTCAAGGAAGGCCAGCAGCTCTATCAGATCGACCCTTCTGTTTACGAAGCGACCCTGGCCAACGCCCAGGCCAACGTGCAAGCGACCCGCTCGCTGGCCGATCGCTACAAGCAGCTGATCGATGAGCAGGCCGTATCCAAGCAGGAATACGACGATGCCAATGCCAAACGATTGCAGGCTGAAGCAACGCTCAAGAGTGCCCAGATCGACCTGCGCTACACCAAGGTGCTGGCGCCGATCAGCGGCCGTATCGGTCGCTCGGCGTTCACCGAAGGTGCATTGGTGAGCAACGGCCAGACCGACGCCATGGCCACTATTCAACAGCTTGATCCGGTCTACGTCGACGTTACCCAGTCCACCGCCGAGCTGCTCAAGCTGCGCCGCGAGCTGGCCAGTGGGCAACTGCAGAAATCCGGTGAGAATTCCGCTCAGGTCGAGCTGATTCTGGAAGATGGCAGCACCTTCGCGCAAAAAGGCCGCCTGGAGTTCTCCGAGGTGTCGGTCGATGAAACCACCGGTTCCGTGGTGCTGCGTGCCGTGTTCCCCAACCCCGACCACACCCTGCTGCCGGGCATGTTCGTCCACGCTCGCCTGCAGTCTGGGGTCAATGCCAATGCCATCCTGGCGCCGCAGCAAGGCGTCACCCGCGACCTCAAAGGCACGCCTACGGCACTGGTCGTGAACAAGGACAACAAGGTCGAACTGCGCGAGCTCAAGGCCAGCCGGACTCTGGGCAGCGACTGGCTGATCGAGGAAGGCCTCAACCCGGGCGACCGTCTGATCACCGAGGGCCTGCAGTACGTGCGCCCTGGCGTCGAGGTCAAGGTCAGCGAAGCGACCAACGTCAAGTCTGCGGCTAACCCCAACCAGGCCAACGCGGCGAAAGCTGACGCCAAAGCGGAGTAAACCATGTCGAAGTTCTTTATCGATCGCCCGATCTTCGCATGGGTGATTGCCTTGGTGATCATGCTGGTCGGCGCCTTGTCGATCCTCAAGCTGCCGATCAACCAGTACCCAAGCATTGCCCCGCCTGCCATCGCGATTGCCGTGAGCTACCCGGGTGCCTCGGCGCAAACCGTGCAGGACACCGTGGTCCAGGTGATCGAGCAGCAGCTCAACGGTATCGACAACCTGCGCTATGTGCAGTCGGAGAGCAACTCCGACGGCAGCATGACCATTACCGCCACCTTCGAGCAGGGCACCAACGCTGATACCGCGCAGGTGCAGGTGCAGAACAAGCTCAACCTGGCCACCCCGCTGCTGCCGCAAGAAGTGCAGCAACAGGGTATCCGCGTGACCAAGGCAGTGAAGAACTTCCTGATGGTGATCGGCTTGGTGTCCGAGGACGGCAGCATGACCAAGGATGACTTGGCCAACTACATCGTCTCGAACATGCAGGATCCGGTTTCCCGCACCGCGGGTGTGGGTGACTTCCAGGTGTTCGGCGCCCAGTACGCCATGCGTATCTGGCTCGATCCGGCCAAGCTGAACAAATTCCAGCTGACCCCGGTCGACGTGCGCACCGCAGTCACCGCGCAGAACGTGCAGGTTTCCAGCGGTCAGCTGGGCGGCCTGCCAGCACTGCCGGGCACTCAGCTCAACGCCACCATCATCGGCAAGACCCGCCTGCAGACTGCCGAGCAGTTCGAGAAGATCCTGCTCAAGGTCAACAAGGACGGCTCCCAGGTGCGCCTGGGCGATGTCGCCAAGGTCGGTCTGGGCGGCGAGAACTATTCGGTAAGCGCCCAGTTCAACGGCAAGCCGGCTTCGGGCCTGGCGGTCAAACTGGCCACCGGCGCCAACGCCCTGGATACCGCCAAGGCGCTGCGCAAGACCATCAGCGACCTCGAGCCGTTCTTCCCGCCTGGGATGAAAGCGGTGTTCCCGTATGACACCACGCCGGTGGTGACCGAGTCGATCAGCGGGGTTATCCACACCCTGATCGAAGCGGTGGTGCTGGTGTTCCTGGTGATGTACCTGTTCCTGCAGAACTTCCGCGCCACAGTGATCACCACCATGACGGTGCCGGTGGTATTGCTCGGCACCTTCGGCATCCTTGCCGCAGCCGGCTTCAGCATCAACACCCTGACCATGTTCGCCATGGTTCTGGCCATCGGCTTGCTGGTGGACGACGCCATCGTTGTGGTGGAGAACGTCGAGCGGGTGATGTCCGAAGAGGGACTACCGCCTAAAGAGGCGACCAAACGCTCGATGGAGCAGATCCAGGGCGCGCTGGTCGGTATTGCCCTGGTGCTGTCGGCGGTACTGCTGCCAATGGCCTTCTTCGGCGGCTCGACCGGTGTGATCTACCGGCAGTTCTCGATCACCATCGTCTCGGCCATGGGCCTGTCGGTACTGGTCGCGTTGATCTTCACCCCGGCCCTGTGCGCCACCATGCTCAAGCCGGTGAAAAAGGGCGAACACCATGTCGCCAAGCGTGGCTTCTTCGGCTGGTTCAACCGCAACTTCGACCGCAGTGTGCAGGGCTACGAGCGTAGCGTCGGCACCATTCTGCGCAACAAGGCGCCATTCCTGCTCGCTTACGCCCTGATCATCGTCGGCATGATCTACCTGTTCATGCGCATCCCGACAGCGTTCCTGCCTGAAGAAGACCAGGGCGTATTGTTTGCCCAGGTACAAACCCCGGCCGGTTCCAGTGCCGAGCGCACCCAGGCCGTTGTCGACCAGATGCGTGAGTACCTGCTCAAGGACGAGGCCGACACCGTGTCGTCGGTGTTCACCGTTACCGGCTTCAACTTCGCCGGCCGTGGGCAGAGCTCGGGTATGGCCTTCATCATGCTCAAACCATGGGGTGAGCGTACGGCCGAAAACAGCGTGTTCGGCCTCGCCGAGCGGGCGCAGCAGCACTTCTTCAGCTTCCGCGATGCGATGGTGTTTGCCTTTGCCCCGCCTGCGGTACTGGAATTGGGTAACGCCACCGGCTTTGACGTATTCCTGCAGGACCGTGCCGGCCTTGGCCACGAAAAACTCATGGAAGCGCGCAACCAGTTCCTGGCCAAGGCGTCGCAGAGCAAGATCCTCACCCAGGTCCGCCCTAACGGCCTGAACGATGAGCCGCAGTATCAGCTGATTATCGATGACGAGCGCGCCAGCGCGTTGGGCGTGACCATCGCTGATATCAACAACACCCTGTCGATCGCCCTTGGCGGCAGCTACGTCAACGACTTCATCGACCGTGGTCGGGTCAAGAAGGTCTACATTCAGGGCGAGGCAGGTGCCCGGATGAATCCTGAAGACCTGAAGAAGTGGTACGTGCGCAACAGCCAGGGTGAGATGGTGCCGTTCTCTTCCTTCGCCAGCGGTGAATGGACGTTCGGTTCGCCAAAACTGTCGCGCTACAACGGTGTGGAAGCGGTCGAAGTTCTGGGTGCACCGGCACCGGGCTACAGTACCGGTGAAGCCATGGCTGAAGTCGAGCGCATTGCCGGCGAACTGCCGACCGGCATTGGCTACTCGTGGACGGGCATGTCCTACGAGGAGAAACTCTCCGGTTCGCAGATGCCAGCCTTGTTCGCCCTGTCGCTGCTGTTCGTGTTCCTCTGCCTGGCAGCGTTGTACGAAAGCTGGTCGATCCCAATCGCGGTCGTGCTGGTAGTACCGCTGGGTATCATCGGTGCACTGGTTGCCACCAGCCTGCGCGGGTTGTCCAACGATGTGTACTTCCTGGTTGGCCTGTTGACCACCATTGGCCTGGCGGCGAAGAACGCGATCCTCATCGTCGAATTCGCCAAAGAGCTACATGAACAAGGCAAAAGCCTGTACGACGCGACCATCGAAGCGTGCCGCATGCGTCTGCGCCCGATCATCATGACCTCGCTGGCGTTCATCCTCGGCGTGGTACCGTTGACCATCGCCAGCGGCGCAGGCTCGGGTAGCCAGCACGCCATTGGTACCGGTGTGATCGGCGGCATGATCAGTGCGACCGTGCTGGCCATCTTCTGGGTACCGTTGTTCTTCGTCGCCGTGTCGTCGCTGTTCGGCAGCAAAAAGCCGGAAGCCGACGCCACCCCTGAAACTCCACGTATCGAGGCTGGGCAATGACCAAGTCTTTGCTGTCCCTGGCGGTAACCGCGCTGATTCTCAGCGGCTGCTCGCTGATTCCTGATTATGAAACCCCGGATGCTCCGGTGGCAGCGCAGTGGCCGCAAGGCCCTGCCTACTCGCCGACCGAGTCGGCAGAAGTGGCAGCAGCCGAGCAAGGCTGGCGCCAGTTCTACACCGATCCGGCGCTGCAACAGCTGATCCAGACTTCGCTGGTGAACAACCGTGACCTGCGCGTTGCTGCGTTGAATATCGACGCCTACCGCGCCCAGTACCGCATCCAGCGGGCTGACCTGTTCCCGGCAGTTTCGGCAACCGGCAGCGGCAGCCGTCAGCGCGTCCCTGCCGACATGTCGCAAACCGGCCAGGCCGGCATTACCAGCCAGTACTCGGCCACCGTCGGCGTCAGCGCCTACGAGCTGGACTTGTTTGGCCGCGTGCGCAGTCTCAGCGAGCAGGCCTTGGAGACTTACCTCTCCAGCGAGCAGGCGCGGCGCTCGACGCAAATCGCGCTGGTCGCCAGCGTGGCCAATGCCTATTACACCTGGCAGGCCGATCAGGCGCTGCTGAAGCTGACCGAAGAAACCCTCAAGACCTACGACCAGAGCTTCAACCTGACCCGTCGCAGCAATGAGGTTGGCGTGGCTTCGGCGCTCGATCTGAGCCAGGCGCGCACTGCTGTAGAAGGCGCCCGGGTCAAGCTTGCGCAGTACCAACGCCTGGTCGCCCAGGACCTCAACAGCCTGACCGTGCTGCTCGGTACCGGCATCCCGGCCAACCTGCCGACACCGCTCAAGCTCGACGCCGACCAGTTGGCCGAAGTGCCAGCGGGCCTGCCGTCCGACTTGCTGCAGCGCCGGCCGGACATCCAGGAAGCCGAGCACCTGCTCAAGGCGGCCAACGCCAATATCGGCGCCGCCCGTGCAGCGTTCTTCCCGAGCATCAGCCTGACCGCCAATGCCGGCACCCTCAGCCCGGACATGAGCGGGCTGTTCAGCGGTGGTTCGGGTACCTGGCTGTTCCAGCCGCAGATCAACCTGCCGATCTTCAACGCCGGCAGCCTGCGCGCCAGCCTGGATTACTCGAAAATCCAGAAGGACATCAACATCGCGCGTTACGAAAAGACCATCCAGACCGCCTTCCAGGAAGTCTCCGATGGCCTGGCCGCACGCAAGACGTTTGAAGAGCAGTTGCAGGCGCAGCGCGATCTGGTTGCAGCCAACCAGGACTACTACCGCCTGGCCGAACGCCGCTACCGCATCGGGATCGACAGCAACCTGACCTTCCTCGATGCCCAACGCAACCTGTTCAGCGCCCAGCAGGCGTTGATCAGCGATCGGCTGTCGCAGCTGACCAGTGAGGTCAACCTGTACAAGGCACTGGGAGGCGGCTGGTACGAGCGCACCGGCGAGGCCAACCAGCAGGCGTCGCTGCAATAGCCTAAAGGCTGATCGCCAAGGCACTGCAACAAGCCCACCCTCGCGGTGGGCTTTTTTGTGCGCGCACGCCACTGCGACGCGGCCCCCGTAGGAGCGGCCTTGTGTCGCGAAAGGCGCGCGTAGCGGGCCCGGCGATCTGTGGTGGTTGCACGATCTCTGGGGCCGCTGCGCGACCCTTTCGCGACACAAGGCCGCTCCTACGGGGACCGCGTCGCTATGGGAAAATTAACTAGCTGGAACATTCCGTTCGATAACCGCCCAATACCGCCTGCGACGAATTGCCCCGGCCCTGACATGCGCCGCAACATCTTCCCCGTACCCGGACACGATGTTTCCAAGCACCGGCTCAACCATAAAAACAAGAGATCTCCAACAGATGAGCACTTCGCACTCCGCACGCCAGCTGCTGCCCGGCCTGTTGGCCATGACCTGCGCCCTGCCCGCCTTCGCCGCCGAAAGCGGTTTTCTGGAAGACGCCAAGGCCAGCCTCAACCTGCGCAACTTCTACATCAACCGCAATTTCGTCGACCCTGCCAACCCGCAAGGCAAGGCCGAGGAGTGGACGCAGAGCTTCATCCTCGATGCGCGCTCCGGCTTCACCCAAGGCACGATCGGCTTCGGCGTCGACGTCCTCGGTCTGTATTCGGTCAAACTCGACGGCGGCAAGGGCACCGGCAACACTGCCCTGCTGCCGATCCACGACGATGGCCGCCCAGCAGATGACTTCGGCCGCCTCGGGGTTGCCTTCAAGGCGCGCCTGTCGCAAACCGAGCTGAAAGTCGGCGAGTGGATGCCGGTACTGCCGATCCTGCGTTCGGACGATGGCCGCTCACTGCCGCAAACCTTCCGCGGTGGCCAGATCACCTCCAAGGAAATCGACGGCCTGACCCTGTACGGCGGCCAGTTCCGCGGCAACAGCCCGCGTAACGACGCCAGCATGGAAGACATGTCGCTGAACGGCCGCGGGGCGTTTGTCTCCGACCGCTTCAACTTCGCTGGCGGTGAGTACACCTTCAACGACAAACGCACGATGATCGGCCTGTGGGATGCCCAGCTAAAGGACATCTACCGCCAGCAATACCTGAACCTGAGCCACAGCCAGCCCATCGGCGAATGGACCCTCGGTGCCAACCTGGGTTACTTCATCGGCAAGGAAGATGGCGCCGAACGTGCCGGCGAACTGGACAACCGCACCGCCTCGGCCATGCTCTCGGCGCGTTACAAAGGCAACACCTTCTACGTCGGCCTGCAGAAGGTCAGCGGTGATGATGGCTGGATGCGGGTCAACGGCACCAGCGGCGGCACCCTCGCCAACGACAGCTACAACTCAAGCTTTGACCAGGCCAAGGAGCGCTCCTGGCAGGTGCGTCATGACTTCAACTTCACCAGCGTCGGCGTGCCTGGCCTGACCTTGATGAACCGCTATATCAAGGGTGACAACGTGCACACCGCAACCGTCGATGACGGCAAGGAATGGGCCCGTGAGAGCGAACTGGCCTATGTAGTCCAATCGGGAACCTTCAAGGACCTGACCATGAAGTGGCGCAACTCGACCATGCGCCGCGACTACAGCACCAATACCTTTGACGAGAACCGGGTGATCGTCAGCTATCCGCTGAACCTGCTGTAAAGCCGCACGCGGCCTCTGCGTGATCAACAGCATCGCGCAGAGACCGTAGCGCTTATCTATAGAACGCAAAGATCTATATATCAGCGCCGACCATCATTGACGGAATATGTAACAAAAGCTAAAAAGATCCATCCCGCCCGCCGCAGAGCTCGACATGGATCTTCGCCAACTGCGCTACTTCATTGCCCTCAACGAATACCGCAGTTTCGTCCGTGCCGCCGAAGCCATGGGCATTACCCAACCTGCATTCAGCCGGGCCATTCAAGGCCTTGAGCAAACCCTCGGTTGCTCATTGGTTGACCGCGCCAGCAAGACGCTGCAGCCAACCCCGCAAGGCCTGGTGGTACTGCAGCATGCCCGCCGGCTGGTCCAGGGCGCTGCCCAACTGAGCATTGATGTCTCACAGATGACCAAGCTCGACGCGGGTGAGCTGCAGTTTGGCTGTGGCTCGGCACTGGCTGTGCAACTGGTGCCCGACGCCTTGCAGCAGTTCATCAAGTTGCATCCCGGTATTCGCACTGCGCTGCAGGTCGACAATGGCGAACGCCTGGGGCAAGCCTTGCGCCGCGAGCAGATCGAGTTTTTTATCGATGATGTACGCCCATTCGAGGCCGATCCGTACTTTCATACCGAACCTCTCAAACCACGCCCGGGGCTGTTCTTCTGCCGTGCCGGCCACCCCTTGCTGAGCAAGGACAGCTTGTCTACCAACGACCTGTTCGCCTACCCGCTGGCCAGCGCCCTGCTCGCTCCCGGTGTGCGCAAGCGTCTGGCCAACCTCAGCGGGCGCAGTGACTTCAGCGCGCATTTGCAGACCGAGCATCTACCGGTGCTGCGCAGCGTAGTGCTGGGCAGCGACACGATTGGCGCGGCCAGCGAAGAGGCAGTGGCTGAAGACCTCAGTGCGGGGCGCCTGGTGCGGCTGCACTGGCGCAACCTGCCACCGGGTCTGGAGGTGCTCAGCGTGCGTTGCGGTATCGTCAGCCGCAGTGGCTACCGGCTGTCAGCTGCAGCCAGGGCGATGATCGATATGCTGATCAGTCTGGATCAACCAGAGCTGCCTGCCCAGCGGGCACCTGACGTCGGTCTGCGCGCCACTCATTCGCCGCACTGATAGCAGCGCATCACCCATACTCGGTTCCGGCGTTCGGCTTCAGGGGCTATGCTGGCAGACACTGATTGACCATCAGCAAGGCGCCGCCACGGAGCGATAACAATGAAAAGCCTCGTCGAACACCTCAGCCAGTACGCCAACTACCATCGCGACCCGCGCAACATCGCTACCCATTTCGTCGGTATCCCGCTGATCGTGCTGGCGGTGACCGTGCTGCTGTCGCGGCCCGGTTGGGAGCTGGCGGGCGTGTGGCTGTCACCGGCTTTGCTGGCAGCGGCGGCGTCGGTGTGGTTCTACCTGCGTCTGGACCTGCGCTTCGGCCTGGTGATGGGGCTGCTGCTGGGCTTGTGCCTGTGGCTCGGTCAGGCGCTGGCGGTGCAGAGCACCGGCGTGTGGCTGAGCGCCGGGCTGGGCACGTTCGTGCTGGGCTGGATCATCCAGTTCGTCGGGCATTACTACGAGGGGCGCAAGCCGGCGTTTGTCGATGACCTCAGCGGCTTGATCATCGGGCCATTGTTCGTGGTAGCGGAAGCGGCGTTCATGCTCGGGCTGTGCCCGCAATTGAAACAGGCCGTGGAGGCGAATGCCGGGCCAGTCGCCATCCGCCAGAAAAAGGCGGCGGCGTAACAGCCGGTGCAGCTTGCCTCAGGGTGAGGCAAGCCAGCTCAGGTCAGGCGTTTACTGACGCGACTCGACGCCCAGCTCATCCCACACCGACTCGGCCAGGTGGAAAGTGGCATTGGCCGCCGGAATCCCGCAATAGATCGCGCTCTGCATCAGCACTTCCTTGATTTCTTCACGGGTCACACCGTTGCTCGCAGCGGCACGCAGGTGCAGCTTGAGCTCGTCGGTGCGGTTCATGCCGATCAGCATGGCGATGGTGATCAGGCTGCGGGTGTGCCGTGGCAAGCCAGGACGGGTCCAGATATCACCCCAGGCGTGGCGGGTGATCATCTCCTGGAACTCGCCGTTGAAGTCGTTGAGTTTCTCCAGGCTGCGGTCCACATGGGCATCGCCGAGCACGGCGCGCCGCACCTGCATGCCAGCGTCGTAACGTTGTTTTTCGTCCATGGTGCGCTCCTCAGCGGGCCAGCAGAAAGTCGAGTACACGGGCCGTGAACGGCGCGCCAATTTCGACGTTGGAAAGGTGTGCCGCGGCGAATTCGACGTACTCCGCGCCGGCGATGGCGTTCTGCATGAAGCGGCCGTGCTCAGGCGTGGTGACCACATCGGCAGTGCCGGCAACGATCAGGGTCGGCACCTTCACCGCCGTCAGTTGCTCGCGGTAATCGGCATCGCGCACAGCGGCGCAGTTGGCGGCGTAGCCTTGCGGCGAGGTCTGCGCGAGCATCTCGGTGATGCGCTGCGCCTGCGCTGGCTGGGTCTGGGCGAAATCTGCAGTGAACCAGCGGGCGATCGACGCATCACGCAGGTCGAGCATGGCCTGACGGCCCTGCTTGAGGACCATTTCGATACGGGGATTCCACACTTCATCGCTGCCGATCTTGGCCGCAGTGTTGCACAGGGTCAGGCTGAGCAGACGCTCGCCGGCATTGATCCCCAGCCACTGGCCGATCAGCCCGCCCATCGACAGGCCGACAAAGTGCGCCTGGCGGACGTCCAGTGCATCCAGCAGCGCCAGTACATCGGCGCCCAGTTGCTCGATGCGGTACGGGCCGTCTGTCACCAGCGAGCCACCGTGGCCGCGAGTGTCGTAGCGCAGCACCCGGAAATGCTCGCTCCAGGCCGGGATCTGCGTGTCCCACATGCCCAGGTCGGTGCCCAGCGAATTGGACAGCACCAGCACCGGAGCGCCTTCGGGGCCATCGAGTTGGTAGTTCAGTACGCCATCAGCCAATTGCAAATGCGCCACAGCGGTCTCCTCAGGCAATGAATTGTTGGTGTTCAGCCACGGCACGCGCCACCCAGACGCGGGCCTGACCAAGGTAATGAGCGGGGTCGAGCAGGCGGTCGAGCTCTTCGCCGGACAACTCGGCGCTGATCTGCGCTTCGTCGCCGAGCACGGCGCGCAAGTGGCGCTGTTCGGCAACCGCACGCTGGCAGCACTGTTCGAGCAGATGATGCGCGCGGTCACGGCCCAGGCGCTGCGCCAACACAATACTCACCGCCTCGGCCAGCACCAGGCCTTGGGTCAGGTCGAGGTTGCGGCGCATGCGCTCGGCATCGACCTGCATGCCGTCGGCAATCACTTGGGCCTGGCGCAGGGCGCCAGACACCAGGCAGCAGATATCCGGCAAGGTCTCCCATTCGGCGTGCCACAAGCCGAGGCTGCGCTCGTGCTCTTGCGGCATGGCAGCAAACAGCGTGCTGAGCAGGCCCGGCACGCGTGTGGCCGCGCCGATCAGCACCGCGGCGCCGACCGGATTGCGCTTGTGCGGCATGGTCGACGAGCCGCCTTTGCCAGGCGCCGAGGGTTCGAACACCTCGCCGGCCTCAGTCTGCATCAGCAGGCTGATATCACGGCCAAACTTGCCCAGGCTGCCAGCCACCAGGCCCAGCACCGAGGCGAACTCGACCAGCCGATCACGCTGGGTATGCCACGGCTGCTCAGGCAGGGTCAGCTTGAGCTGCTCGGCCAGCGCTTCGGCCACCGGCAGCGCTTTGCTGCCCAATGCCGCAAGGCTGCCTGAGGCGCCGCCGAACTGCAGGCACAGCAAGCGCGGACGCAGCTCCTTGAGCCGTTGCCGATGGCGGGTCAGTGCGCCGAGCACCCCGGCCAGCTTCATGCCCAGAGTGACCGGCGTGGCGTGCTGCAGCCAGGTTCGGCCAACCAGCGGCGTGTCGGCATGCTGCAGCGCCTGGCGAGCGAGGCTGTCGGCCAGGCGGGCCAGATCGGCCTCGATCAACGTCAATGCATCGCGCAGTTGCAGGACCAGACCGGTGTCCATGGCGTCCTGGCTGGTGGCGCCAAGGTGCACATAACGCTCGGCCTCGGGTACGCCGCTGGCGACCACCTTGCCCAATGCCTTGACCAGCGGAATCGCCGAATTGCCCGCAGTGGCGATGGCATCGGCCAGCGCGTGCGCATCGTAGCGTTCCGCCTTGCACGCCGCCTCGATCGCCGGCACCGCCGTGTGCGGCACCAGCCCGGCGCTGGCCTCGGCGCGCGCCAGGGCTGCTTCGAAGTCGAGCATGCCCTGCAGACGGCCACGGTCAGAGAAGATCTCGCGCATGGCCGGCGCAGTGAAGTAGGCGTCGAACAGCTGGTTGTCCGCTCGGTGGGTCATTATCGATCCTTAGTCATCGTGGTGCAGGTACGCCGCTTGCTTGGGCAGGCGCAGGCTGAACAGGAAGGCAATCGCCATCATTGCCGTGACGTACCAGTAGAAGGTGTTTTCCATGCCCAGAGTCTTCAAGCCCAGGGCAACGTACTCGGCCGAGCCGCCAAACAGCGCGTTGGCCACCGCATACGCCAGGCCGACGCCAAGGGCGCGTACCTGCGGCGGGAACATCTCGGCCTTCACCAGGCCACTGATGGAGGTGTAGAAGCTGACGATACACAACGCCAGGGTAATCAGCACGAAGGCCATGAACGGGCTGGTGACGGTTTTCAGCGCCATCAACAGCGGCACGGTGAACACGGTGCCCAGGGCGCCGAACAGCAGCATCGAGTTGCGCCGGCCGATACGGTCGGAGAGCATGCCGAACACCGGCTGCAGGATCATGAACAGGAACAGCGCCCCGGTCATGACGAAGCTTGCGCTCTTGGCGTTCATCCCGGCGGTGTTGACCAGGTACTTTTGCATGTAAGTGGTGAAGGTGTAGAAGATCAGCGAGCCACCGGCGGTGTAACCGAGCACGGTGATGAACGCCGCAGCGTGGTTGCGGAACAGGCCTTTGACGCTACCTGCATCCTTGTCCTGACGCGCCTCGGCAGTGCTGGTTTCGTGCAGCGAGCGGCGCAGCATGAGCGAGATCAAAGCCGCAACCGCACCGACCACGAACGGGATGCGCCAGCCCCAGGCACGCAGCTCATCTTCGCTGAGCAACTGCTGCAGGATTACCACCACCAGCACTGCCAGCAACTGGCCGCCGATCAGGGTCACGTACTGGAACGAGGCAAAGAAGCCGCGCTGGCCGCGCAATGCCACTTCGCTCATGTAGGTAGCCGTAGTGCCGTATTCACCGCCTACCGACAGGCCCTGGATCAAGCGCGCCAGCAACAGCAGCGCCGGCGCCCAGGCGCCGATACTGGCGTAGGTAGGCAGGCAGGCAATGATCAACGAGCCGAAGCACATCATCAGCACAGAGATCATCAATGAATGCTTGCGGCCTTTGCGGTCGGCCAGCCGACCGAAGATCCAACCACCGATTGGCCGCATCAAGAAGCCCGCAGCGAATACCCCGGCCGTGTTCAGCAGCTGCACCGTGGGGTCATCGGAGGGGAAGAAGGCTGGCGCAAAATAGATTGCGCAGAAGGCGTAGACGTAGAAGTCGAACCACTCCACCAGGTTGCCTGATGATGCACCGACAATGGCAAAAATGCGCTTGCTGCGCTCTTCACCGGTGTAATGAATTGAGGTCATGGTGGGATTACTCCTGAGGGTTACCGTTGAATCTAGACATACTCAGTAACACTCATGTTCCGCCAGCCCGGCTTTGGTCGGGGTTGAAAGGCAGTCTGGCCGCGTTGCGAACCCAGACCAGCAGTGCTCAGGTTGCGTGGACCTGAGCACTGCTGGCACGCTGGCACAAAATGGCCAGGCTGCATGTTGCGCTTGCTCAGACCCGCTCGATAGCCAACGCCAGGCCTTGGCCGACGCCTACACACATGGTCGCCAGGCCTTTGCGCCCGCCGGTTTTTTCCAGCTGATGCAGCGCTGTCAGCACCAGGCGTGCGCCGCTCATGCCCAGTGGGTGGCCAAGGGCGATAGCACCACCGTTCGGGTTGACCTGCGGCGCGTCATCCGCCACACCCAGCTCACGCAGGACCGCCAGGCCCTGGCTGGCAAAGGCTTCGTTCAGCTCGATGACATCAAAATCTGCCACGGCGATGCCCAAGCGCTCGGTCAGCTTGCGTACCGCAGGCACCGGGCCGATGCCCATTACCCGCGGGGCAACGCCAGCGCTGGCCATGCCGAGCACGCGCGCGCGTGGGGTCAGGCCGTGCTTCTTGACCGCTTCGGCCGAGGCCAGAATCAGCGCCGCAGCACCGTCGTTGACGCCCGAGGCGTTGCCGGCGGTGACGGTCTTGTCCGGGCCGTTGACCGGTTTCAGCCGGGTCAGCGCTTCAAGGGTGGTGTCGGGGCGCAGGTGTTCATCCTGCTCGACCACGGTCTCGCCCTTCTTGTGGGCGATGCGCACCGGCACGATCTCTTCAGCGAAGAAACCCGCCGCCTGCGCGGCACCGGCCTTCTGCTGGCTGCGCACGGCGAAGGCGTCCTGATCGGCACGCGATACCTGATAATCGTCGGCAACGTTGTCGGCTGTCTCGGGCATCGAATCGACGCCGTACTGGCTCTTCATCAGTGGATTGACGAAGCGCCAGCCGATGGTGGTGTCTTCCAGCTTCATGTTGCGCGAGTAACCGCTCTCGGCCTTGCCCATGACGAACGGCGCACGCGACATCGACTCGACGCCGCCGGCAATCGCCAGCTCCATTTCGCCGCTGGCGATGGCGCGGAAGGCAGTGCCGATGGCGTCCATGCCTGACGCGCACAGGCGGTTCAGGGTTACCCCGGGAATGCTCGCCGGCAAACCGGCCAGCAGCAGCGCCATGCGCGCAACGTTACGGTTGTCTTCACCGGCTTGGTTGGCGCAGCCGAAGAACACCTCGTCGACCTGATCCCATTGCACCGACGGGTTGCGCTCGATCAGCGCCTTGAGCGGCACTGCCGCGAGGTCGTCGGCACGCACGCTGGCCAGGGCGCCGCCGAAGCGGCCGATGGGGGTGCGGATGGCGTCGCAGATGAATACTTCACGCATCACGCTTCTCCTGGCTTCTGGCCGTGGGCGGCAGCGGTGCGCTCTTCCAGATCACGCAGCGCGGTCAGTTCCAGCTCGGTCGGCGCAGCGGTAGTCTGCGCGTCGTCGGCAAAACGAATGGCCCAGCCGGTGGCGGCGATGATCTGCTCGCGGGTCACACCTGGGTGAATCGAGGTGACCACGAATTCGTTACTGCCAGCTTCCGGCTCCATGATGCACAGGTCGGTGATGATCCCCACCGGGCCTTCACCGGGCAGACCGAGACGCTTGCGCGAGTCGCCGCCTTCACCGTGGCCGACCGAGGTGATGAAGTCGAGCTTGTCGACGAATGCACGCGGCGACTGCTTGAGGATGATCAGCACCTGTTTGGCGGAACCGGCGATTTCCGGTGCGCCGCCGGCACCTGGCAAGCGCGTGCGTGGGGCGTGGTAGTCACCGACGACGGTGGTGTTGATGTTGCCGAAGCGGTCGACCTGAGCAGCGCCAAGGAAGCCCACGTCAATGCGCCCGCCCTGCAGCCAGTAGCGGAAGATCTCGCCAGTCGGCACCACGGTGTCGGCCGTTTCGGCCAGCTCGCCATCACCAATCGACAGCGGCAGTACGGTTGGCTTGGCGCCAATCGGGCCAGATTCGTAGATCAGCACCACGTCAGGCGACGAGGTCAGGCGCGCCAGGTTGGCGGCCTTGGACGGCAGGCCGATACCGACGAAGCATACCGCGCCATTGCGCAGCCGGCGGGCGGCGGCGACGGTCATCATTTCGGAAGTGGAGTAGCTCATTGTGCGGCCTCCGTGGTGCTGGCCAGCTTGGCCTTGAATTCGCTGAAGTCGGCGGTGCCGCGGATGTATTGGTCGATCCAGGCGGTAAATGTCGCGCGGTCACGGGCGATCGGGTCCCAGGCCTGGTAGAAGCGGTTGTCGCGCTCGTAGTAACCGTGGGCGTAGGACGGATGCGCGCCACCTGGCACCAGACACACGGCAGACAGCGCCCAGGTCGGCAGCACGCAGGCGTTCATGGGAGCCTGCAGGTCGTCGACGATTTCTTCGACGGTGACGATGCAACGCTTGGCGGCGAGGGCTGCTTCTTTCTGTACGCCGAGGATACCCCACAGCAGGACGTTGCCCTTGCGGTCGGCCTTCTGCGCGTGAATCACGGTCACGTCAGGGCGCACCGAAGGCACCGCTGCCAGGACTTCGCCGGTGAACGGGCAGGTAACGCTCTGGATCAGCGGGTTGACCTTGGGCAGGTCAGAACCGGCATAAGCACGCAGTACAGCAAAGGGCAGGCCCGAAGCGCCGGCGACGTAGGCGTTGGCCAGGTCGGCGTGGCTGTGCTCTTCGATCTCGATCGCGTGCGGCCATTGTTTTTCCACGGCGTCACGCAGGCGGTGCAGCGAACCGACACCTGGGTTACCGCCCCAGGAGAAGATCAGCTTGCTGGCGCAACCGGCGCCGATCAACTGATCGTAGATCAGGTCCGGGGTCATCCGCACCAGGGTCAGGTCACGTTTGCCCTGGCGAATGATCTCGTGGCCCGCGGCGGTCGGGATCAGGTGGGTGAAGCCTTCGAGAGCGACGGTGTCGCCGTCCTGGATGAACTGCTTCACGGCCTCGTGAAGCGAGAGGATTGCTGCCATTGGAGACTCCTGGTCAGGATGCTGCGTTGAGCTCAGATTAAGCAAGCAGGACACGTCGCACAATCCGATAATCGATTACTCGTTCGATTATCGAACATTTTGTTGTTGTGCTATCCATTGCTGTTCAATGCCGCAAAGCCGCTGTACGAGCGGCCTGCGGTCGTTGCCCAAACTGCATCAGGTTGCGTCGGCGTGGCTTACCAAGCCTTTGATGATCACAGCGACCGTGGCCAGCGCCGCAGGCACCAGCAGCGCAGTCAGCACCTGCTCGAAGTTCCAGCCCAAGCCGAGCAAGGTCGCCCCGCTCCATGCCCCGAGAATCGCCCCGAAGCGGCCGATGCCGAGCATCCACGATACCCCGGTAGCCCGCGCCTGGGTCGGATAGAAGCGCGCGGCGAGGGACGGCATGGCCGATTGCGCGCCGTTGACACACATACCCGCGACCAGCACCAGGGTTGCCAGAATGGTGATGTTGCCCAGGCTCTGGCCAACCGCGTAGGCAAACACCCCGGCCAGCAGGTAGAACACGCCGATGACCTTGTGCGGGTTGTACCGGTCCATCGCCCAACCGACACCGACCGCACTGAGCACACCGCCAAACTGGAACAGCGCGCCGATGAACGCCGCCTGCTCCAAGCTCGCGCCACTGTCGCGCATCAACGTCGGCAGCCAGCTGGTCAGCAGATAGACGATGACCAGACCCATGAAGTAGGTCATCCACAACAGCATGGTGCCCACCCCATAGGTGCCGGAGAAGATCACCGCAAACACGCTGCGCGCGGCGACCACTTTCTGTTCCGGCACACTGAAGCTGGCAGCCTTGGCCACGATTGCCGGCGCAATCGGCGCCAGGGTCTTGCGGATCTTGTCGATACTGCGGTTGCGCACAACCAGAAAACGCGCCGATTCCGGCAGCCAGAACAGCAACACCACTGCCAGAATCAGCGGCAGCACGCCGCCAACAACCAGCAGGCTGTGCCAGCCATAGGCCGGGATCAGTTTCGCCGACATGAAGCCGCCTCCGGCCATGCCCAGGTTGAAACCGCAGAACATGCTGGTCACCAGCAGCGACTTGAGCCGTTCCGGGGTGTATTCAGACAGCAGCGTGGTCGCGTTGGGCATACCAGCGCCGAGGCCAATGCCGGTCAGAAAGCGCAGGATCAGCAACTGGTCGACATTGGTCGCGTAGGCCGAAGCCAGGCTGAAGCCGCCGAACACCAAAACGGCAGCGACCAGCACACCCTTGCGGCCGAAGCGGTCAGCCAACGGGCCTGAGCCCAGCGCGCCGAATACCATGCCGATCAGCGCGGCGCTCATGACCGGCCCGAGGCGGGCCCGGTCGATACCCCACTCTTGTGACAGCGCCGGAGCGATAAAGCCCATGGCGGCAGTATCAAGGCCATCGAGGAAGACAATCAGGAAGCACAGGATCACTACCCGCCATTGATAGCGCGACAGCGGCTGCTGATTGATAAAGGACTGAACGTCGAGGCAGCTGCCGACGTTGGTTTGCGGTTTGTTCATTGTTGTTATCCAGAAAATCGGCGCAAGCAAAACCCTGGCGCACTGTTGCCGCGGGTTGCGAAGAGACGGTTACGGCCTGGCGTCAGCCTGGATACAACGACACTCGATGCGGGTACGCCCGCAGCTCAGAAAAGACAGTGATCATGGTGTTGCCTCGCGTGTTGTTCTTGTTCGGTCGGCACAGCCGACCGTTGCGAGAAACATTAATCAGCACGCGATGGCTGCGCAATTCGTTGGCCGCAAGTATGGGCGTTTATCGAACAGTAGATTGCGCAGCTCTGGCGGTTCAGCCAAACAGTTGGGTGCACAGATCCCGACTCGAGGCGAGCAGGATCGGCAAGAACCGCTGCTCAAGCTCGCTGCGGGTGACCCGGCCGACATGCGTACTGACGTTGAGCGCCGCGAGTACCTGCCCCGAGGCATCGTAGATAGGTACGGCAATCGAACGCAGGCCCTGCTCCAGCTCCTGATCAACCACACACCAGCCCTGCGCGCGAACCTGCTGGATGCAGGCAAGCAGCGACTCCTTGTCATGCAACGTGCGGCTGGTACGGGCCTTGAGATCGGCGCGATCGAAGTATTCGTGCAGGCTGGCGTCGTCCAGCGCGGCCAGCAGAATCCGCCCCATCGAGGTGCAATAGGCGGGCAGCCGGCCACCCACCGAGAGGTCGACCGAGATCAACCGCTCGACCGTGGCCGAGCGGGCGATATAGAGGATGTCATCGCCTTCGAGGGTGGCCATGTTGGCGGCTTCGTGCAGTTGGTCGCTGATGCGGTCCAGATAAGGCTGGGCCGACATCGCCAGCGGCGTCGAAGACAAATAGGCATGGCCAAGCGTGAGCACCTTGGGCAGCAAGGAATAGGTCCGCCCATTGGTGGTGGCGTAACCCAGCTTCATCAGCGTGTGCAGGCAGCGCCGCACCGCTGCACGGGGGATCTCGGTACGGTGGCTGATCTGCGCGATGGTCAGGTGCCGCTTGCGCTCCTGGAACGCCTGAATCACCGCCAGGCCGCGCGCCAGTGAGGTCATGAAGTCCGGATCACCGGTGAAGGCCTGAATGCGTTTGGCCGGTGAGGCAACGATGGGCGGCGCCATCGCTGCAGAGCCAGTGCGCTCGGGCATCGGGGAAACGGTGGGCAAGCTTTCGTCGCTCATGGCTGACCTCGAAAAATAATGGGCGCTTCGTGCGATTATCGAACGAACGGCCGATAATCGCAATTGACCGCTGACACTTTTGCTTATACCTTTCCCCTGCCACATGTGGCTTCTTTGGAGAGACTGGTCAGGTACCCACCGTAGAAGTCCCCAGGCACGGCCTCGCTGACGCGGGGCCGTTTATTATTCCTTCTGTGCTGCAATACGAACTTAATCGTTTCTCTCCACTCCAAGTTCTTGCAGTACAAATGATGAAATCACCTGCTACTTGCTCATCGTCAAAGTCTTGCTTCACTATCAGTGAAGACCGATGATCAAACTTCAGCCGGTTGCTACAATTGAATCATTTGAATCACTGCTCGAGCATGCCAGATCGGCGATAGCCGGCTCCCCGCCTCCCTATATAGCCTTGATCCTAACATCGCATGCTCTGATGCCCTTGCTTGCTTGAACCCTGTCGCTGCGACAGCACACTCGCTCTGGTTGCGTGGCCGCATGCCCGATACTGCATGTCGAAGCCGGAGTCTTTACTCTAACTAGTCAGGTATTTACTGTGACGAAAGATGAACTGCGCGCCGAGCTCGAGCGCCAGGCCGAACGCTTCAAGGATGTGTACGGTGGTGAAGTCACCACCTACGCCGCTCAATCCGAACCCGAGCGCAAACCATGGCGCAAACGCGCGACTGTCCAGGACCAGGTATTCGCTCAGGAACTGGAAAAGATGGAAAAGGACCTGCGCGGCGACGAGGCCTGAGCATTCAGGCCAGGTATTGACTGTGTCGAGTAGCGCCAAGCCAGCGTCCTAACTGCCCATGAAATGGAATTACACAAATTTCATACAGACGTTTGAATGAGTGTGGCGGTACGCGCTTTGCGTAAATTCGCCGGCGTTTAGAGCACTTGGCGGAATTTACGCCAAAAAATATCGCTCCTTGTGCAGCGCACTGGTAACCGTACCGGGCTTTTTTTGCTGCCATCGGTCTGCCGGGGGTGCATCGGCTGCCATGGTTTTCTGGCATAATCCGGCCCCCCTACGACCGCCAGAAAACCTTCATGATCGATTTATTCAGCGGATTGGATGCCTGGGTAGTAGTGAGCCTGGTGCTCGCGCTCACCTTTGTACTCGCATTCGAGTTCATCAATGGCTTTCATGACACCGCCAACGCGGTAGCTACTGTCATCTATACCAAAGCCATGCCCCCGCACCTCGCCGTGTTCTTCTCCGGCGTGTTCAACTTCCTCGGCGTGCTGCTTGGCGGCGTTGGCGTGGCCTATGCCATCGTCCACCTGTTGCCGGTGGAACTGCTGATCAATGTGAACACCGGTCACGGCCTGGCCATGGTCTTCTCGTTGCTGGCCGCGGCCATCGCCTGGAACCTAGGCACCTGGTACTTCGGTATCCCGGCCTCGAGTTCGCACACCCTGATCGGCTCGATCCTCGGTGTCGGCCTGGCCAACGCGCTGATCAGCGACATCCCGCTGGGTGATGGCGTCAACTGGCAGAAGGCAATCGACATCGGTATGTCGCTGGTGCTCTCGCCACTGGCCGGCTTTGCCGTGGCGGCGCTGGTTCTGCTGGGGCTGAAGTGGTGGCGCCCACTGTCGAAGATGCACAAGACGCCGGAACAGCGCCGCAAGCTCGACGACAAGAAGCATCCACCGTTCTGGAACCGCCTGGTACTGGTGATCTCGGCCATGGGCGTGAGCTTTGTGCACGGCTCCAACGACGGCCAGAAAGGCATCGGCCTGATCATGCTGGTGCTGATCGGCATCGTCCCGGACAAGTTCGTACTCGACCTGAACAGCACCACCTACCAGATCGAACGCACCCGGGATGCAACCCTGCACCTGAGCCAGTTCTACCAGCGCAATGAAGCGATGCTGGGCGAGTTCCTGGCGCTGGGCAAAGCCCAGGCGGGCGATCTGCCGGAGAAGTTCAGCTGCAACCCGCAGCAAACCGAACCGACCATTGCCGCGCTGCAATCGTCGCTGCAAGGCGTGACCGACTACCGCGCGCTGGGCGCCGAGCAGCGCGTCGAAGTGCGCCGCTACCTGCTGTGCCTGGACGACACCGCGAAAAAGGTCGGCAAGCTGCCGGGCCTTGAGCCGCGTGAGAAGTCCGACCTGGAAAAACTGCGCAAAGACCTCACCGCCACCACTGAATATGCACCGTTCTGGGTGATCGTCGCGGTTGCGCTGGCCTTGGGCCTGGGCACCATGGTCGGCTGGAAACGCGTGGTACTGACTGTCGGCGAGAAGATCGGCAAGCAGGGCATGACCTATGCCCAAGGCATGTCGGCGCAGATCACCGCGGCCTGTGCGATCGGCATGGCCAACGTGTTCAGCCTGCCGGTATCGACCACCCATGTATTGTCTTCGGGCGTAGCCGGGACCATGGTCGCCAACAAGAGCGGCCTGCAAGGCGGCACCGTCAAGACCATCCTGCTGGCGTGGGTACTGACCCTGCCGGCAACGGTCGGTCTGGCTGCCGGGCTGTTCTGGCTGGCGACCAAGGCGATCAGCTGAAGCACATTGTGATGATCTGAAAAAGGCGCCTGCGGGCGCCTTTTTCGTTGTTGCCGACCGCAAGCGAGGATCAACGCCGCTTGTTGCCCAGCAACGAGCCCATCAGCCCACGCATCAGCTGCCGGCCTAGTTGGTTGGCCGCCTGACGCACTGCCGACTTGATCGCCTGTCCCGCCGCACCTTGCAAAAACTCCCCTGCCTTATCGGCGAAGCTGTCCTGCTCAGGCTTGGCCTGCGGCACCGGCTCGGCCGGCTCACCTTTACGCTGGGTGAGCATTTCATAGGCAGACTCACGGTCAATCGGCTGGTCGTAACGGCCCCGCAGGCTGGAGGCTGCGAGCAATGCATCGCGCTCGGCACTGCTCAACGGCCCGATCCGCGACTGTGGTGGGGCGACCAGCACGCGCTGGACCATCGCCGGCGTGCCCTTGTCCTCCAAGGTGCCGACCAGCGCCTCGCCTATGCCCAACTCGGTGAGCACGCCAAGGGTGGAAAAAGCGGGATTCGCTCGAAAGCCATCGGCAACCGCCTTCAACGACTTCTGCTCCTTGGCGGTGAATGCTCGCAGGCCATGCTGAATACGCAAGCCGAGCTGGGCCAGCACTGCATCAGGCAGGTCCGCGGGCGACTGGGTGACAAAGTACACCCCAACGCCCTTCGAGCGAATCAGCCTCACCACCTGCTCCAAGCGATCCTGCAGCGCCTTGGGTGTGCCATTGAACAGCAAGTGCGCCTCGTCGAAGAACAGCGCCAGCAGTGGTTTTTCCGCATCCCCGCGCTCGGGCAACTGCTCGAACAGCTCAGCCAGCAGCCACAGCAGGAAGGTCGCGTAGACCTTGGGCGCTTCATGCACCAAGCGGCTGGCGTCAAGTAGATGAATGCGCCCACGGCCATCAGCCGTCGGCTGCAGCAGGTCTTCAAGCTGCAAGGCCGGCTCGCCGAACAATGCCTCGGCGCCCTGCTGCTCAAGGGTCGCCAGGCGCCGTAACAACGCCTGGGTGGAGCTGCTGGTCATCAGCGCACTGTCGTCACCAAGCACCTGCGGATTGTCCTTGAGGTGATTGAGCAGGGCTTTGAGGTCTTTCAGATCGAGCAACAGCAAACCATCCCGATCTGCCACCTTGAACGCTGCGTACAAGGCAGCCTGTTGGCTGTCGCTCAGCTCCAGCAGGTTGCCCAGCAGCAGGGGACCCATTTCACTGAGCGTGGTACGCAACGGATGGCCAGACTTGCCGGCAATATCCCACAGGGTCACCGGATACGCCTTCGGGCTGTGCCCCAGCCATGGCATCCCGGCAATGCGTTCGGCAACCTTGCCCTGCGGCGTCGCGGTGGCACCGAGGCCGCACAGGTCACCCTTCACGTCGGCAGCGAATACCGCCACGCCCGCGTCACTGAAGACTTCTGCCAGGCGCTGCAGGGTTACGGTCTTGCCTGTGCCGGTGGCACCGGCCACCAGACCGTGGCGGTTGGCCAGGCGCATGGCCTGGCTGACAGGCTGGCCGTCAGCTCCCGCCCCTACAACGATTTGCGAAGAATCTGACATGTTGTTTCATCCTCTCCTCAAGCTTTGCCGAATAACGGCCGATATGTCTTGGTGATAATTGCCTTAAAGACAGGAACATCCCAAAAGTGACTTGCGGGACTAGTTGCACTGTTTTCAGCGCTTTGTGCGAACGACCCGATATCACCTTAGCGGAACCGATCACGCCATGAACAAAAGCCTTCGTTTCAGCCACAAGATCCTTATTGCCGCATCGCTTATCGTGATACTCGCGTTCAGCTTGTTCACCCTTTACAACGATTACCTGCAGCGTAATGCGATTCGCCAGGATCTGGAAAACTATCTGACAGAGATGGGCGCATCGACCTCGACCAACGTGCGCAATCTATTCGATGGCCGGATCAAGCTGGTAGAAAACCTGGCGCAGAACATCGCCCAGGCGCCAGCCGACGCAGAGACCTTGCTCGGCCAGAATGCCCTGATCTCAAGCTTCCTCACAGTCTATGTGGGCAAAGTCGATGGCGGTTTCAGCGTGCGCCCCGACTCGCCGATGCCGGCTGGGTACGATCCGCGTGTGCGGCCCTGGTACAAGGATGGCATGGCTGCTAACGGAGCGATCCTGACCGAGCCGTACATCGACATGGCCACCCAGAAGATGGTCATCGGCATCATCAGCAAGGTTTCGACCAGCGTCGGCGTGGTTGGCGGCGACCTGGCGCTCGACGGCCTGGTCGAGATCATCAACTCGCTGAACTTCGGCGGCATGGGTTACGCCTTCCTGGTCAACGACCAAGGCAAGATTCTGGTTCATCCGGACAAAGACCTGGTCATGAAGCCGCTGTCGGATCTGTTCCCGCAGAACACACCACGGCTTTCCGCTGAACTGACCGAAGTCAGCGCTGACGGCAAGGACCGCCTGGTCACCTTCACCCCAATCAAAGGCCTGCCTGCGGCCAACTGGTACATCGGCTTGTCGGTCGACAAAGACAAAGCCTTCGCCATGCTCAGCACCTTCCGCACCTCGGCGGTGATCGCCACGGTCGTCGCGGTTGTGATCATCATTGCCCTGCTCGGCCTGCTGATTCGGGTGCTGCTGCAGCCACTGCACACCATGACTCGCGCCATGGAAGACATTGCCCAGGGCGAAGGTGACCTGACCAAGCGCCTGACCATTCACAGCCAGGATGAATTCGGCGTACTCGGCAGCGCCTTTAACCGCTTTGTCGAACGTATTCACAGCTCGATCCGCGAGGTGTCCTCGGCGACGGAACAGGTCAACGAAGTGGCATTGCGAGTGATCAGCGCCTCCAACTCGTCGATGACCAACTCCGACGAGCAGTCCAACCGCACCAACAGCGTTGCCGCCGCCATCAACGAGCTGGGCGCTGCCGCCCAGGAAATCGCCGGCAATGCTGCCCAGGCCTCGCAGCACGCGACCTCGGCGCGGCATCTTGCCGAAGAAGGTCAGCAGGTGGTCGACCGCAACATTGCCGCGATGAACCGCCTGTCGGAGTTGATCGTTGGCTCCAGCGCGCAGATCGAAACGTTGAACAGCAAGACCGTCAACATCGGCCAGATCCTCGAAGTGATCACCAGCATTTCGCAGCAGACCAACCTGCTCGCGCTCAACGCCGCCATCGAGGCTGCCCGCGCGGGCGAAGCCGGCCGCGGCTTTGCCGTCGTCGCCGATGAGGTGCGCAACCTCGCCCACCGCACCCAGGAGTCGGCGCAGCAAGTTCAGGGCATGATCGAAGAGCTGCAGGTCGGCGCCCGGGAGTCGGTCGAGACCATGGGCCAGAGCCAGCGTCACAGCCAGGACAGTGTGCAGATTGCCAACCAGGCCGGGGAGCGCCTGGAAAGCGTGACTGTGCGCATCGGCGAGATCGACGGCATGAACCAGTCGGTGGCCACGGCAACCGAGGAGCAGACGGCGGTGGTCGATTCGATCAACATGGACATCAGCGAAATCAACATGCTTAACCAGGAAGGTGTGGAAAACCTGCAGGCTACTCTGCGCGCCTGCTCGGATCTGGAGCAGCAAGCCAGCCGCTTGAAACAGTTGGTGGGCAGCTTCCGCATCTGACTTCCGGGTGCAACCCTCCCCGCCGCCATTTCGATACTGGCGGCGGGGGCCTTGGCCACGGGCTTGCCGGCAATAATGCCGATGCGCGCCCGGGCCAACCTCGATCGAACAAACTATTCTTCCAGGAGGTCAACCTCTAGGCATGTCATCGCCACTTTGTTACCGCGCATGACAGACCTGAAGTCGATCCCCGGAGGGATGCCGATCGTGCACATTGCCGACATCACCATGTTCTACGCACCCGCCAGTGGTGGCGTGCGTACCTATCTTGATGCCAAACACCGCCGTCTCGACGCCATGACTGGCGTTCACCACAGCCTGCTGATCCCTGGCGCCAGCGCCAGCCACGCCGATGGCGTCTACCGGGTGCCATCCCCGCCACTGCCGTTCGGCAAGGGCTATCGCTTCCCGGTCCGTCTGGCGCCGTGGTGCAAGGTGTTGCGCGAGCTGCAGCCTGATCTGATCGAAGTCGGCGACCCGTATCTGACTGCCTGGGCAGCGCTGGAAGCGCGGCGCAAGCTGGATGTGCCGGTAATCGGCTTCTATCACTCCGACCTGCCGCTGCTGGTGGGCAATCGCATGGGCAACTGGTTCACGCCCAACGTCGAGGCCTACGTCAGCAAGCTCTATGGCAACTTCGACCGGGTCCTGGCGCCAAGCCAGGTGATGGCCGACAAACTGCGTCGGCTGGGCGTGCGCGACGTGCATGTGCAGCGGCTGGGCGTAGATTTGAGCACGTTCAACCCGGAGCAGCGCGACAACCGCCTGCGGGCTGAACTGGGGATCCCCGACACCACCCGCCTGCTGGTGTTTGCCGGGCGCGGCTCGCGCGAGAAGAACCTGCCGGTATTGCTCGACTGCATGCGTCACCTCGGCCCTCACTATCACCTGCTGCTGGTGGGTTCGGCCATGCCCAGCAACGTGCCTGCCAACGTCAGCGTGATCAATCACTTCTGCCCCTTGCCGGAAGTCGCGCGGCTGATGGCCAGTGCGGACCTGCTGGTGCATGCCGGTGATCAGGAAACCTTTGGCCTGGTCATTCTCGAAGCCATGGCCTGTGCCACCCCGGTTGTCGCAGTGCGCGCCGGCGCGTTCAGCGAAATAGTCACCGAGCAATGTGGCCGCCTGTGCCCGCCAAACGACGGCCAGGCCATGGCCGCCACCGTACGCGAGGTATTCGAGGACGGCGTGCGCCGGCTTGGCCAGCAGGCACGCCGGCATGTCGAGCAGCATTACTCTTGGGACAACGTGGTCAACGGCCTGCTGCAGCACTACCAAGCCGTGCTCGGCCATCAGCCACTGGTACGTGCACATGCTTGAGGAGACTACCGAGCAGCGCAGCGTGATGCTGGTGCTGCACGACGTGGCGCCGGAGACCTGGCCCGACTACCAGCCGTTTGTCGAGGCGGTCGACCAGCTAGGCAACGTGCCGATGACCTGGCTGGTGGTGCCCGACTTTCATCAGCGCAATGCTCTCGAGCGCTCGCCGACCTTCTGCCGTCTGCTAGATTGGCGCCTGCAGCAGGGCGACGAGCTGGCGCTACATGGCTATTACCACGCCGACCTCGGGCCGACGCCACGCACGCCGCGGGACTTCTTCATGCGCCGGATCTATACGCATGAAGGTGAATTTTATGCGCTGGAACAAGCTCAAGCGTTGCAGCGCCTGCAAGCGGGCCTGCAGCTGTTCAATAGCCAGGGCTGGCCGGTGGCGGGCTTCGTCGCCCCGGCCTGGCTGATGAGCGAGGGCACCCGCCAGGCCCTGCGCCAGTTGCCATTGCGCTACACCAGCACGCCTCAGCACCTCTATCGGCTACCAGAATTCACCGCGATAGACGCACCTGGCTTGGTCTGGAGCGCCCGCAGTGCCTGGCGTCGGGGCTTGTCGCGGGCACTGTGCAATTCGCAGCTGCAACGCTGGCAAAGTGCGCCAACCTTGCGCCTGGGCCTGCACCCAGTCGACATGCGCCATCGCAGCTCTCGCGATTACTGGCTGCAAACGTTGAAAACGCTCATCGAACAAGGCCGCGAGCCTCTGACCAAGTCAACCTGGCTGGACCGCCAGGTCGCGGCATGAAGCGCTATGCCTGGCTTGGGCTGGCACTGGTGCTGGCCCTGCTGGTGCCGGCATTGCTCGGCGGAGCCGAGCTACTGCCCAGACTGCAGAGCTTCTCCCCGAGCCTGATGGCGAGCCTGCTGGGGATGATCCTGCTGTGCTGGATCATCAATGCGGCACGTCTGCGCCTGCTGCTGGGTGAGCAAGGTGCGCAATTGGGGCGTTGGCGCAGTCTTGGGGTGATCATGGCCACCGAGTTTGCCATCTGCACCACCCCAGGCGGTAGCGGGGGGCCATTGGCGCTGATGGCGCTGTTGGCGCGCGAGCGCATCGGTGCGGCCCGTAGCGGCGCGGTGTTCGCTATCGATCAATTGAACGATCTGCTGTTTTTCTTCTGCGCCATGCTCGCCGTTGCCGGCTACGCGCTCAGCCACAGCCTGGGCCGCAGCCAACAAGGCATGCTCATGGGCAGCGCAATGATGCTGTGTGCAGCCTTGGTGCTGATCGTACTGTTGCTGCGCTATCGGCGGCAGATCATGCGGCTCAATGGCCGCCTGCTGCACAGGGTCGGCATGGGCGAAAAGCGTCGGCGCCGCTGGGCGCGCAAGCTGCTGAGCTTCATCAAGGCTTTGGCGCAGACCTGGCGGCTGCCAAAACGTACGTTAGCGCTGGTATTCAGCCTGACGTGCCTGCACTGGAGCCTGCGCTTCAGCGTGCTGTATCTGGTGATTCGCGGGCTTGGCGTGGAGCTGGCGTGGATACCCAGCTTTCTGGTGCAGATGCTGGCGCTGAGTGCTGGTCAGTTCAGCCTGTTGCCGGGCGGGGCCGGCGCTGCCGAACTGACATCGGCGAGCTTATTGACACCACTGGTAGGCAGCTCGACGGCGGCAGCGGCGATCTTGCTCTGGCGCGCTGTTACTTATTACTTTTACCTACTGGCCGGGGGGCCGGTGTTTGTCTGCCTGCTGGGGCGACCGCTACTCCAGCGCTGGCGCCGTCAGCAAATGGATTGAGCAGCTGCCAGAGTTCGGCGGCACCGACAAACTCGGTGCCGTGCTCGTCGCTCATGGCGTCAGGATCGAAGCGAGCAAGGCAGCCCTCACCCAGCGTCGGCAGCGCACTGGCCGCGGCCTTGTCGAGTGGATCCGCCATTGCACCCTCCTCTCAGTCGAACACCACGGTCTTGTTGCCGTGCACCAACACACGGTCTTCGAGGTGATGACGCAGGCCACGGGCAAGCACCATCTTCTCCACATCGCGACCGAAACGCACCATGTCTTCGATGCTGTCGGCATGGCTGACGCGGACCACGTCCTGTTCGATGATCGGGCCGGCATCCAGCTCTTCGGTGACGTAGTGACAGGTCGCACCGATCAGCTTGACGCCACGCAGGGCGGCCTGGTGGTAAGGCTTGGCACCGACGAACGAAGGCAGGAAGCTGTGATGAATGTTGATCACTTTTTCGGCATAGGCCTGGCACAGCTGTGGCGGCAGGATCTGCATGTAGCGCGCCAGCACCACGACGTCGGCACCATGGCTTTCGACCAGACGCGAGACTTCGGCAAACGCCGGCTGCTTGTCTTTCGGGTCGACCGGCACATGGTAGAACGGGATGCCATGCCATTCGACCATGCTGCGCAGGTCATCATGGTTGGAAATCACGCAAGGGATATCACAGTCCAGCTCATCGGTATGCCAGCGATGCAGCAGATCCGCCAGGCAGTGCGATTCGCGGCTGGCCATCAGCACCACACGCTTCTTTTGCGCCGAGTCGGTGACCCGCCAGATCATCGAGAACTCTTCGGCAATCGGCGTGAACGCTTCACGGAAGGCCTCGATCCCAAACGGCAATGACTCGGCGCGGATCTCATGGCGCATGAAGAACCAACCGCTCTGCTCGTCCGAGTGGTGGCTGGCTTCGTTAATCCAGCCGTTGTACAGAGCCAGGAAATTACTGACTTTCGCCACGATGCCGACACGGTCGGGGCAGGCAATCACCAGTCGATAGGTGCGCATGAATGAGACTCCAGGAACTTCGCAAAGGCGCATATTCTAGCGAGCTGGCAGAAAAAACACAGTAATCATCAGCAGCTGCCGCACGGGCCGCGCCGCGCGGCAATTATTCAGCCATCGCTGCGGCGCCGAGCATGACAGCGGCGGACGCCGCCAGTGATATGTAAATTTTTCTTAACCTGAATACATTGTTAACGCTCGCCTATTTAAGCGAGCGTGCCTTGATTATTGTTTACTTGAGACTAGCGGCTGTCTATTATTAGCCCACTGACTCCCTGTACATGCACTATTAAGGAACACTTCATGTCTCTGATCAACGAATACCGCGCCACAGAAGAAGCTATCAAAGAACTTCAAGCTCGTCTGGCCAACCTGTCGCAAGACGACAAGCTGAAGAAAGAGCTGGAATTCGAAGGCAAGCTGCGCACCCTGATGGGCGAATATTCCAAATCGCTGCGTGATGTGATCGCCCTGCTCGACCCGGAATCGAAACTGAGCAAGGCCCCACGTGGCGGCGTCAAGACCACCACTACCAAGCGTGCGCGCAAGGTCAAGCAATACAAGAACCCGCACAATGGTGAAGTTATCGAAACCAAAGGCGGCAACCACAAGACCCTGAAAGAATGGAAAGCCAAATGGGGTGGCGATGTGGTTGAAGGCTGGGCAACCCTGCTGGACTGATAAGTCCGCTTTGCTGCCTTGAATAAAACGCCGGCTATTGCCGGCTTTTTTTATTGTCTGGACACATTACAGTACAAACGACTGCTGCAGTTTCTCGGCATGCTGCTGCCAGGCAAGCAGTACCTGCCGCCCGCCTTCGTCAGCTGTTGCCCATGCGCTTTGCAGGGCCTTTTCGAAACCCTCCAGGGTAATCGGCGCGCCCGCCGCAGGGTCGCCAAGACGTTGCTGGCAGAACTGCAGCCAGCGCTGTCGCTCTGGCTCATCCAGGGTCTCGGGGAAGTTTCGCGCCCGGTAGCGGAATAACAGTTCAGGCAGCCGTGGATCATCGAACATCCATTGTGATCGGCCAAGTTGCGCCGGGTCGACCACGCGCACCTGTTCGCACAGACGGCGGTCACGGTCGCCAATAAAGCCTGCATATAACTGCTGCTCGGGGTCGTCGCTTGCGCCAAATTCTTCGGCGCTATAGATAGCGGCGAGTTTGTCTTGCCAGACGTTTTGTTGCTGTGCCAGTTGCTCGCCGCGTGCTTGCAGCAGGGACAGATCAATCCCCAATCGTTGTTGGTCAACCGGGCGCAATACCGACAGCGGTGCCAGTACCGGGCAGCGGTTGACTTGCACCAACTTGAGCGGCACCGGTAATTGCATGTCGGACAATTCGTCACGCCGAGTGTACAAACGCTTGCGTAATGTTTCGGCGCTTTCATCGAGTAGCGGAGAGGTTTCCAACTGCAGGTCGCACACAATCAATGCGTTGCGGTTACGTGGATGCCAGGCCAGCGGCAGTACCACGCCGAGGTAATTTCGCTCAGCGGAGAAACGCCCGGAAATATGTACCAATGGCTGCAATAGCCGAATCTGCTCCATGACTTTATGCTTGCTGCGCAACTGAAATAACCAGTCATACAACTTTGGCTGTTTATCCCGAATCAATCGCGCCAGAGCGATGGTCGCCCGCACGTCGGAAAGCGCTTCGTGAGCATGCCCATGATCGATGCCATTGGCTTTGCTGAGCAATTCCAGACGCAGGCTGGTGCGCCCGTCCTGCTGCGGCCAGACGATGCCTTCAGGGCGCAGAGCATAGGCCGTGCGCACCACATCGATCAGATCCCAGCGGCTGTTGCCGCCCTGCCACTCGCGAGCATACGGGTCAAAGAAGTTGCGATAGAGGCTGTAACGGGTCACCTCGTCGTCAAAGCGCAGGGTGTTGTAGCCGGCGCCACAGGTGCCAGGCCGCACCAGTTGCTCGTGCACACGGGTCATGAACTCGGCTTCACACAGGCCATTGCTGGCCAGTTGCTCGGGGGTGATGCCGGTGACCAGACAGGCCATTGGATGCGGCAGGATGTCTGCCGACGGTTGGCAGAACAGATTGACCGGTTCTTCGATCTCATTGAGGTCGAAATCGGTGCGCAGCCCCGCCAGTTGCAACGGCCGGTCGCAACGCGGGTTGATACCAGTGGTTTCGTAGTCGTGCCAGAAGATGCTGGAGCTCACGGGTTCGTCCTGTAGCTAGGTCGACCGTGAGTCTAGCGGCCCGGGCGGGCAGTTCGCACCTCTAATGCAGGCAGAATGTGTCGCCAGGGTCAGGCAGAGGCGTTGGCAGCAGGGCGGAAGCTGAAGAAGTCACGCAATGAATGCACGAACTCATCGTACTCGCGCGGTGCCTGTAGCAGCATGAAGCCTGAGTCGTAATGCATGGGCGTCTGGTCTTCGCGGCACCACAGGCAGCTTGCCGACAGGTTGATAAACTGCCAGGCGCCGCCGGGCAAGGGCACGCGCAGCTGCAGTTCGTAGTCGGGCCCGACCAGCACCGGCAGCGAGCTGATCAGCATCAAACCGTCTTCGGAGGCATTGCCAAGGTAGCCGATCTGCTGATCGGTAAAGCGGTTGTAGACCTTGAGTACACAAGGCAACTGGTGACGCTGGATGTGGCGCTGGATAAACATGATGACAGGTAGTGTCCCGTTTCCGCGGCCAGGAATACGAGGTACTGGCGGTTGCTGTTACAGCTAAGATACAGCTTAGCCCAGCCGCTGTGGCGAATCTCGTGAAATCAATGACACCTTGGTATTAGCGCCAAGGCGTGGTGTGCACCGGACTGGCCACGGCAGGCTGGCGATAGTGGCCGAGCTTTTCCAGCGTCAGCAGACGCGCACGGGCGCGGTAGGCGTACTCATTTTGCGGGTAGCGTTGAACCAGGTACTCGTAGGTCTGCGCAGCATCGACGTAGAGCTTCTGCCGCTCCAGGCATTGGCCACGCAGCAGGGCCACTTCAGGATGGATGAACGGCCGCGCGCGGCTGGTCCGATCGACCTGGGACAGCTCGAGCATCACCCGCTGGCAATCGCCACGATCATAGGCGCGGTAGGCGTTGTTCAGGTGATGGTCCATCGACCAACGGGTGCAGCCAACGACGCTGGCGGCAATCGCCAGAACGATCAGGGTTCGCATGGGGATTCTCCTTTGATAGGCAGTGTATCGGCCCGACGCGGCAAATCTTCACACGCTTTTGCAAGCATAGCGCGACCGTACAAATGCCACCCCCGCAACACGCAAGGTAGTGCAACGGAACAATGACTACAGCGCAATTGAGGAGTAGCCTCTCGCTGCGCTTCACTACAGGAGTCTATGCATGACCATCCGCCGTACCAAAATCGTTGCCACCCTTGGCCCTGCCAGCAACTCGCCAGAAGTGATCGAACAACTGATCCTTGCCGGCCTCGACGTTGCCCGCCTGAACTTCTCCCACGGCACGCCGGACGAGCACAAGGCTCGCGCCCGCCTGATCCGTGAGATCGCCGCCAAGAACGGCCGTCACGTCGCACTGCTGGGCGACCTGCAGGGTCCGAAGATCCGCATCGCCAAGTTCAGCAACAAGCGCATTGAATTGAAGATCGGTGACAAGTTCACCTTCTCCACCGTGCACCCGCTGACCGAAGGCAACCAGGATATCGTCGGCATCGACTACCCCGACCTGGTCAAGGATTGCGGCGTGAACGACGAGCTGCTGCTCGACGATGGCCGTGTGGTCATGCGCGTCGAGACCGCTACCGCCGACTCCCTGCACTGTGTGGTGTTGGTTGGCGGCCCGCTGTCTGACCACAAAGGTATCAACCGCAAAGGTGGCGGCCTGACCGCACCGGCCCTGACCGAGAAAGACAAGGCCGACATCAAGCTGGCTGCCGAGATGGACCTGGACTACCTGGCCGTGTCCTTCCCGCGTGATGCCAAGGACATGGAATACGCACGCAAACTGCGTGACGAGTCCGGCGGCAGCGCCTGGCTGGTGGCCAAGATCGAACGCGCCGAAGCGGTTGCCGACGACGAAACCCTCGACGCCCTGATCGCTGCCTCCGACGCCGTGATGGTTGCCCGTGGCGACCTCGGCGTGGAAATCGGCGATGCCGAGCTGATCGGTATCCAGAAGAAGATCATCCAGCACGCCCGCCGCAACAACAAAGCGGTGATCGTCGCGACCCAGATGATGGAGTCGATGATCCAGAACCCGATGCCGACCCGCGCCGAAGTTTCCGACGTGGCCAACGCCGTGCTGGATAACACCGATGCGGTGATGCTGTCGGCTGAAAGTGCTGCCGGTGCTTATCCGATCGAAGCCGTACAGGCCATGGCGCGGATTTGTCAGGGCGCTGAAAAGCACCCGACCAACCAGCGCTCCAGCCACCGTCTGCACACCACCTTCGAGCGTTGCGACGAGAGCATCGCCCTGGCGGCGATGTACACCGCCAACCACTTCCCCGGCGTCAAGGCGATCATCGCCCTCACCGAAAGTGGCTACACCCCGCTGATCATGTCGCGCCTGCGCTCGCATGTGCCGATCTACGCGCTGTCTCCGCACCGCGCGACCCAGGCACGTGCCTCGATGTTCCGTGGCGTCTACCCGATCGCGTTCGACCCGGCCTCGCTGCCGGCCGACAAGGTCAGCCAGGCGGCCGTCGACGAGCTGCTGCAGCGCGGTTTGGTTGAGCAAGGCGACTGGGTGATCCTGACCAAAGGCGACAGCTACCACACCATCGGTGGCACCAATGGCATGAAGATCCTGCACGTCGGTGATCCGCTGGTTGGTTGATGCCTAAGTTGTAGCAACTTCAGGTCATCAGGAAAGACCGCTCCCCGGAGCGGTCTTTTTTTGCCTGCGTCAGGCCATGGCGCTGCCAGAACGTCAGGGGGGGGGTCAGAGACCGAGTGCAACGTGCCGGGTAAGGAGCTTGCGCCTGGCACCGTTTAATTCATTTATCAGGCAGCTTTTGCTGGGTCGGCCGTTGCTTGGTGGGTCCTCGATGTAGCAGCGCTGGTTGGCCAGGTTGATTTCACTGATACCCGGCGTTACCGGATCGCTACCATGCAGCTGTATACACCGCAGTGACTCAGGCGTGTTCGACGAACACATCGGCCAGGACCTGGTTACGCGGTACGCCGGCGATGAACAAGCGTTTGGCAAAACGCTCGACGCTGCTCGGCGAGCCGCAGAGCAATGCCATGGTCTGCCGCGATGTCGGCCGCAATTGAGCCAACGCACTGTCCAGATGCTCGGCGAGCACCTGTTCAACTGCAAGCCCGGGCAAACCCTGCAGGGCGTCGGCAAGATAATGGCCGGCGTCACTGGCAGCTACATGCAATACTTTGATTTCACCCGTGTGCCCCTGACGCAGGGCCTCACGGGCAACGGCCCAGAGCGGCGCAAGGCCGGTGCCGGAGGCCAACAACCAGAGCGGCCGGGCCTGCCAGTCCGGGTCGTAATGCAGGGCACCATCACGCAGCTCGCCCAGGCGCAGACTGTCTCCCACCTGTAACCGCCGTAGCTGATCGCAAAAAGCTCCAGGGCGCCGGCAGTCGATGTGAAACTCCAGAAAATCGTCTTCACCCGGCAGGCTCGCCAGCGAATAAGGCCGTGCGACCCCGCCGAGCCACAACAACAGATGCTGACCGGCGCGATAGCGCAACGCCCGCTCCGGCAACAAACGCAGGCGCAACACCTCGCCCAGCCAGTCCATCGCGCAGACGCTGGCAGGCAGACCGTCCAGACGCGGGTCGAACAATGCCACCTGCAGGTCACCAAGCACGCTGCACTGACAGGCCAGGCGCCAACCTTGCTCACGCTTGGCCACGGGCAGCGCATCGGGCAAAGCGTCCGCTACAGCGCCATCCACACAGCGCACCATGCACGCATGGCAGCTGCCGGCGCGGCAACTGTAGGGCACATTGAAGCCTGCGCCATTGAGGGCATCGAGCAAATTGCTGGCGGCAGGCACGCTGATTCGCTGCGCGCCTACGTAGACATCGGGCATGGTTCAGAGGCCTCCGGGGTTATACGGGTATTGTACAGAACACACGCAACATCACTGCCAACCCGCTTCAGACCTTGGTCCCGCGCATGCGGTGGTGTGTCGCACCGGTATGCGCGCTATACTGCCGCGCCTTTTTTGCGTCGGCCTGACCTGCCGCCGCGTTGCCAGGCGTTTCGCCACGCTGGTGGTCGAAAAGCCTTTTACCGATGTTCCCGTCTTCAAGAGGAGCGCGCTGCATGACCGTGATCAAGCAAGACGACCTGATTCAGAGCGTCGCCGATGCCCTGCAATTCATTTCGTACTACCACCCCGTTGACTTCATCCAGGCGATGCACGAAGCCTACCTGCGTGAAGAATCGCCGGCTGCCCGTGACTCGATCGCGCAGATCCTGATCAACTCGCGCATGTGTGCCACTGGCCACCGCCCGATCTGCCAGGACACCGGTATTGTCACCGTGTTCGTGCGCGTGGGTATGGACGTGCGCTGGGATGGCGCCACCATGAGCGTCGACGACATGATCAACGAGGGCGTGCGCCGCGCCTACAACCTGCCGGAGAACGTCCTGCGGGCTTCGATCCTGGCCGACCCGGCCGGGGCGCGCAAGAACACCAAGGACAACACCCCAGCCGTCATCCACTACTCGGTAGTGCCAGGCGACAAGCTGGAAGTCGACGTCGCAGCCAAGGGCGGCGGCTCCGAGAACAAGTCGAAGATGGCCATGCTCAACCCGTCCGATTCGATTGTCGACTGGGTGCTCAAGACCGTGCCGACCATGGGCGCTGGCTGGTGCCCGCCTGGCATGCTCGGCATCGGCATCGGCGGTACTGCCGAAAAAGCTGCGGTCATGGCCAAGGAAGTGTTGATGGAATCCATCGACATCCATGAGCTCAAGGCCCGTGGCCCGCAGAACCGCATCGAAGAGATCCGCCTGGAGCTGTTCGACAAGGTCAACCAGCTGGGCATCGGCGCCCAGGGCCTGGGCGGTCTGACCACCGTGCTCGACGTCAAGATCATGGACTACCCGACCCACGCCGCTTCGCTGCCGGTGTGCATGATCCCCAACTGCGCGGCTACCCGTCACGCCCACTTCGTGCTTGACGGCTCCGGTCCTGCAGAGCTTGAAGCGCCGTCGCTGGACGCCTACCCGGAAATCGTCTGGGAAGCCGGCCCAAGCGCGCGCCGCGTCAACCTCGACGAGATCACCCCGGAAGAAGTCGCCAGCTGGCAGCCAGGCGAAACCATCCTGCTCAACGGCAAGATGCTCACCGGCCGCGACGCCGCGCACAAGCGCATGGTCGAGATGCTCAACCGCGGTGAAGAGCTGCCGGTCGATCTCAAAGGCCGCTTCATCTACTACGTCGGCCCGGTCGACCCGGTCGGTGACGAAGTGGTCGGCCCGGCCGGCCCGACCACCGCCACGCGGATGGACAAGTTCACCCGGCAGATTCTCGAGCAGACCGGCCTGTTGGGCATGATCGGCAAATCCGAGCGCGGCCCGACTGCGATCGAAGCGATCAAGGACAACAAGGCGGTGTATCTGATGGCTGTCGGTGGCGCCGCCTACCTGGTTGCTCAGGCAATCCGCAAGTCGCAGGTGCTGGCCTTCGCCGAACTGGGCATGGAAGCGATCTACGAGTTCGAGGTCAAAGACATGCCGGTTACCGTTGCGGTCGACAGCAATGGTGAGTCAGTGCATATCACTGGGCCTGCGTTGTGGCAGAGCAAGATTGCCCAGAGCCTGGCGGTTGAAGTGAAGTAACCTTCACTGCGTCAATAAAACGCCCGGCATTTGCCGGGCGTTTTGTTTTCACATGTCAGGCCTTGGCGCAGCCTGGGTTGCCGAAGGTATTGCTGACGCTCCACAGAGCCTCATAGAAACACTTCATTTCAACAATGTCTTGAGCCAAAACGCCATGATCTTTTCACTCGTCTGCTGCTCATCCAAGTCACGCCAGACGCAGCCTGAACGCAATGACGGATCTCGCAAAAAGCCGCGGTTGCGCCAGAAGCCATGCAACGGTCGGTAGTCGGCGGGCCGCAACGGATGAACGCCCGGCCGCTCCACGCTGCAGAACGCGCAGAAATCGAAATCGGCCAGCTTATGGGCGTAGGACTCGCGCTCGATAAAAAACCGCACACCCAGGCCTTGCCCGCGATAGGCCGGCAACACCAACGATTGAGCGAAGTAGAAGATTTTGGCCGGATCCTGGCCGCGCGTCACAAATGGCTCCTGTAGCGCTTGCGCCGCATCGGCCAGAGGCAGACCAATGGATGCACCCACTACCTGCCCATGCGCTTGAGCGAGTACCAACAAGCTGCGCTCGGAACGGGTAAGGTCTGCCAGATAGTCAGCGTCTTCTTCTGCGGTCCCGTCATACAGAAAGGGGTACTCTCGCAACACCTCCAGGCGTAATTGCCCAAGCTCTGCGATGAAGGGTGCGATAGCGGCGCCGTGCAGCAGGCGGATTTCCATAGTGAGTGCTTCGTCCTGACGTTAGGGATAGGCACACGGACGGACCGGGCTCGAAGCAAGACCGTATCACCCCTCCCCCGTGTGCGCCTTTCCCCTGCACGACAGTTACATCACCAACACCGCAGTATGTTTCAACCGAACGGTCGCACGCCCTGGCGCAGGCCAAACAACAGCAGCAACAAGTCCTGATCCGGCTGTACCGTGACCTGGGCTTTCACATTGCGCGGTGGCGGGCATTGGCTGAGCAGATCCGATTTGCTGAAAACCGTAGGCCGCGGCTGCTCCCAAGCGGCGAACGCAACCGTGGTCACTACCAGCGACGACACCAGGAACAAAGTTCGAGCGATTTCTAGTTTCATTACCCTAAACCTTTGACTGCGCTGCCAAACGCCGTCTGATAAAAGTAGAGCAATGTTTGCCATTCAGTATCGTTGAGTGACGAATGGCGCCGTAGCTGACCGAGGTCGTTGAGTGCTGCGCGCTGGCGACTGATCCGTCGGCGGCACTTTTCCAGGTCAAGCAAGGCGACTTCAGCGGTGGCCTGCTCGCCTTCGCCATTGACCTTGATGAATACATGCTTGCCATACAGGCAACCGTGCTGCCAATGGCCGTGGTGCATGCGCGCGAGGTTCTCGGCCAGGTCCTTGAGCATGCGTTCGTGGAGGACTGCTGGATACGCTTGGCGAGCGCCGTTGGCGTACCAGGTCTCCATGTCGACAAAACCATCCAGCGCTTCGCTGACCAGCAATGCCCGCCATTGGTGCTCGCCATCGCGCTGTGCACCGCAGTAGACGATACGTGGCACGCGCACGCCAAGCTGCTCGAAGCTGTGCAGCGCATCCAGCTCACGCAGCACTGTCGGCCGGCCAAACGGGTGCAGCAGGCTGCGGTAGGTATGGCCGATCTGGCGCTTGGCATACAGCAGTTGGCCGCTGGCGTCGTTCAGGCGCTGCACTCCGCTTTCGCCACCGCGGCGCTGATTGGGCTCCTCGACCCACTCGCCCTGCTGCTGCCAGTAGAAATCGAATTGCGATTCACGGCCCTGAGTCACCACCATATTCTCTACCCCTTGCGTAACACGTAGACCCGCCACATGGCGTAGAGCGGCAGGAAATCCAGGCGCTCCTGGATACGAAAGCCGGCCGCAAGAAACTCCTGCTCAACTGTGTCAGCAGGTAACACGAAACGATTCTGGTAACTGTCCTTGTCGGCTCTATTGTTGCGGCGCTTTTCCAGCTTTTTGCGCCGCCAGGCCTTGAAGTTGCCATCCACCCACAACGAAACGATCACGCTGTCGCGACTAACCCGATGAAATTCCGAGAGAATCGTGCGCCGATGGCTGGCTTCACCGATGTGGTGAAACAGCCGCATGCAGAAAATGCTGTCTACTGCGTTGTCCGGCAGATCAATGGCGAAAGCAGAAGTCTGCAAGGGCCGTACCCGCGCCACTACGGCTGGCGGTTGCGCGGCACAGGCTGTCTCGATCATCGCCTTGGAGTTGTCTGCACCGATGATCACCCGATTGGCTTTTTCGGCCAGCAATGGCCAGAAGCGCCCTGCCCCACTCGGCAGATCCAGCACCAGACCAGGGTCGCCAGCCAGTGTCAGCGCACGCCGAGCCAACTGCTCGTCGCGCAGATGGGACAGCCGCCGGGCAAAACCGTTCTGGTGCTTGTAAAGGTAATCCTGCGCGTGTTGTTGGTCGTACTTTTCGGAAAACTCGAGTTTTATCGGGCTGCGCATCGGGCATCTCCTGAGCTGATGCGCGCAATTTAGAAAGACGCGCGTCGGGCTCAGGTGATGCAGATGTGAAAAACTTGTAAGCCTTTTCCTACATCATTACAAGCGATTACCGATATCAGGCGATGTCGTCGGGCGGCGCATCTACACCACCGGGGCTAAGATCGACCTGGAAGCGGCAGCCATGTGGCGCCGTCGCCGTCAGCGTCACCTGCCAGCCCTGGTCGTCACAAATGCGCTGCACCAGCGACAGGCCCAAGCCCAGGCCTTCGCCACGACGTTCACCGCCGCGCACGAATGGCTTGAACATTTCTTCGCGCTGTTCTTCGGGGATGCCCACACCGCTATCCTCGACGCTGAAACCCTGGGCGTCGAGCGTCAAGCGGATGTAACCAGAATCGGTGTAGTGCGCTGCGTTGCGCAACAGGTTACCCATCACTGATTGCAGGAAGGTCGCGTTGTACAAGACCGGGCTGGCGTTGGCACGCCCGTCGTAGTGCAGGGTCAGGCCCTTTTGCTCGATAGTGTCGCGCCAGACACCGATCAAGTCATCGCCGACTTCGCGCAGGCTGGCCCGCGAGGCCACGGCGCCCTCGTCATGCTGCGCCCGGGCGAGCATGAGGAAAGTCTTGACCAGCTCCTGCATCTCTTCGGTGGCCCGGGCGATGCGTTCCACTTGGGCCCGCGAACGGGTGTCCAGGCTCGGGTTCTCGATCAGCAGTTCACAGGAGGTCGCCAGGACCATCAATGGCGTGCGCAATTCATGACTGACGTCACTGGTGAACAGCCGCTCGCGGTTGAGGGCATCGCGCAGACGGCCAAGGGTATCGTCGAACGCCACTGCCAGTTGTCCTACCTCGTCGGCGGCATAGTCCGGCGCCAGCGGCGGAGCCAGACCCAGCAACTGGTCACGATGGCGCACCTGCCGTGCCAGGCGGATGACCGGCGCCATCACTCGGCGCGCCAGCAGCCAGCCGAGGAATACTGCCAGTACCAGGCTGAGCACAAAACCTACCACCACCACTGCAAACAGCAGTCGCTCGCGCTCTTCGAAATCGCTCTGGTCCTGCAGCAGTACATAACGGCGGCCGTCTACAACCTCGACCATCGCGTGGTAAGAAAGCTGATCGCGAAATACTTCATGAAAGCCAGGTTCGAGGTGATGCAGGTCCTTGGGCAGCTCGAAGTCATCGCGCCCGCCGCTGAAATAGAACAGCTGGTCGGGCCGTGGTCGATGGCTCCAGTCACTGACGCTGTCCATGCGCAGCAGGCGCTGCAGGTCACCGCCGAGCACGGTTGAAATCAGCCGCTCCTCGACCAGATGGACCGTCGCCACGATGCCGAAGGCGAAGGCGCCTGCGACTAATGCACTCATCAAGGCAAAGGCGATGATGATGCGCTGGGCGAGGCTTTGCTTAAACTCCATCGCGACCCTCGGCGAGGCGGTAGCCAACGCCATGCACGGTGTGCAGCAGGGGCTTTTCGAACGGTTTGTCGATCACTTGGCGCAACTGGTGCACATGGCTGCGCAGGCTGTCGCTGTCGGGACAGTCATCGCCCCACAGGGCTTCTTCGAGAACTTCCCGGCGCAGTACGTGGGGACTCTTCTGCATCAGTACCGCGAGCAGCTTGAGGCCGACCGGGTTGAGTTTGAGCAGCTTGCCCTCGCGGGTGACCTCAAGGGTGTCGAGGTCGTAACTGAGATCTGCCACCTGCAGCGTACGCCGGCCACCGCCCTGCGCGCGGCGCAGCACTGCTTCGATACGCGCCGCCAGCTCCGACAGCGCGAACGGCTTGAGCAGGTAGTCGTCGGCGCCCGAGCGAAAGCCCTGCAGACGATCATCGAGCTGATCGCGAGCCGTGAGCATTATCACCGGGGTATCGCGCCGGGCATCTTCGCGCAGGCGCTTGCACAGGGTGTAGCCATCGATGCCGGGCAGCATGATGTCGAGCACAATCAGGTCATAGTGCTCAGTTGCGGCCAGGTGCAAACCGGACAGACCGTCCTGGGCGCAATCGACCGTGTAGCCTTTCATACCCAGATAGTCAGCCAGGTTGGCGAGGATATCGCGGTTGTCTTCAACCAAAAGAATGCGCATCGGTTTCTCCTGTGCGGCGCTTTCGCAGTGCGCGGCAGGCGCAGCTTACGGACATCGCTGGCGCGGCGCCAGCCTTGCCGGCTGATCACTGCTGCTGACATATTTTTCACCAAAACTTCACAGCGCAAATATAGCCCCAGGCAGACAATCGCCGCCTTTTTCTGCGCCTGGAGTCACCATGCCCCCCGCCGTCCGCCCGCGTCCGCTGAATCTGTGGTTATACCTGGGGATCCCCTTGGGCTGCGCACTCGCACTGCTGCTGCTCGAATCGACATCACTGGATATGTCCCTGGCCGCCCTCGCCTTCGATCCGGGCGCCGGGCAGTTCATCGGTCGCCACAGCTATGTCCTGGAAAACATCCTCCATGATGGGGTCAAGCAGGTGGTCATTGGCTTGGCGCTGGTGGCGGTGCTGGCGTTTTTTGCCAGCCTGTTCTGGCAGCGGCTGTTTGCCTGGCGCAGAGAGCTGGGCTGCCTGGTACTGTCGCTGGCCCTGTCGACCAGTTTTGTCACCCCGCTCAAGGTTGCCACGGCGGTGCAGTGCCCGTGGAGCCTTAGCCAGTTTGGCGGTGAGCAGACCTACAGCAAATTGCTCGAAGCCAGGCCGCAAACCGACAAACCCGGACGCTGCTGGCCCGGAGGCCATGCGGCGACCGGTTTTAGCCTGTTTGCGTTGTTTTTTGCATTGCGTGATCGCCGACCGCGGTTGGCCCGAGGCGCTTTGCTGCTGGCGTTTACCCTCGGCAGCGTGCTGTCGCTTGGGCGGATGCTGCAGGGCGCGCATTTCTTTTCACACAATGCCTGGACAGCGGTGTTCTGCTGGTTGATTGGCTTGGCGTGTTACTACTTGGTGCTCTACCGTCCAAGCCTTTCCAGGCAAACGCGCTCTGTGTAGGAGCGGCCTTGTGTCGCGAAAGGCCAGCAGAGCTGGCCCGGCAATTTCAGCGGCGAAGCTGGGAATCTGGGGCCGCTACGCGACCCTTTCGCGACACAAGGCCGCTCCTACAGTCCGGTGCCGTTCTAAGTACCCACAAAAAAGCCCCGCACTAGGCGGGGCTTTTTGGTACAGCAGGCGCTAAGGCAGGCTTACATCATGCCGCCCATGCCACCCATGCCGCCCATGTCTGGCATACCACCGCCAGCTGGCTTGTCTTCCGGAGCATCAGCAATCATCGCTTCGGTAGTGATCATCAGACCACCGATCGAAGCAGCAGCTTGCAGTGCCGAACGGGTGACTTTGGCTGGGTCGAGGATACCCATTTCGATCATGTCGCCGTATTCACCGGAAGCGGCGTTGTAGCCGTAGTTGCCCGAACCCTGCTTGACCTTGTCGGCCACGACGCTTGGCTCGTCACCGGCGTTGGCAACGATCTGACGCAGTGGCGATTCAACCGCACGGCGCAGCAGCGCGATACCGACGTTCTGGTCTTCGTTGTCGCCTTTGAGGTCGATGATAGCGCTCAGGGCACGGACCAGAGCAACACCACCGCCAGGTACTACGCCTTCTTCAACGGCTGCACGGGTAGCGTGCAGGGCGTCTTCAACGCGGGCTTTCTTCTCTTTCATTTCAACTTCGGTGCCAGCACCGACCTTGATCACGGCAACACCGCCAGCCAGCTTGGCCAGACGCTCTTGCAGTTTTTCACGATCGTAGTCGGACGAAGTCTCTTCGATTTGAGCGCGGATTTGCTTAACGCGAGCCTGGATGTCGTCTTCAACACCAGCGCCATCGATGATGGTGGTGTTTTCTTTCGACAGGATGACGCGCTTGGCGTTACCCAGGTTTTCCAGGGTAGCGGATTCCAGCGACAGGCCGATCTCTTCGGAGATGACGGTACCGCCAGTCAGGACAGCGATGTCCTGCAGCATGGCTTTGCGACGGTCGCCGAAGCCTGGTGCCTTGACCGCTGCAACCTTGACGATGCCGCGCATGTTGTTGACTACCAGGGTAGCCAGGGCTTCGCCTTCAACGTCTTCAGCAACGATCAGCAGTGGACGGCCGGCCTTGGCAACAGCTTCCAGAACTGGCAGCAGCTCACGGATGTTGGAGATCTTCTTGTCGACCAGCAGCAGCAGTGGGCCGTCGAGCTCGGCGACCATGGTGTCCGGCTTGTTGACGAAGTACGGCGACAGGTAGCCACGGTCGAACTGCATGCCTTCGACAACCGACAGTTCGTTTTCCAGGCCCGAGCCTTCTTCAACGGTAATGACGCCTTCTTTACCGACTTTTTCCATGGCTTCGGCGATGATTTCACCGATGGAGCTGTCGGAGTTGGCAGAGATGGTACCGACCTGAGCGATGGCCTTGGAATCGGAGCAAGGCTTGGACAGGTTCTTCAGTTCGGCAACGACGGCGATGGTGGCCTTGTCGATGCCGCGCTTCAGGTCCATCGGGTTCATGCCGGCAGCGACGGCTTTCAGGCCTTCGTTGACGATGGCTTGAGCCAGAACGGTCGCAGTGGTGGTGCCGTCACCGGCAGCGTCGTTGGCCTTGGAAGCAACTTCCTTGACCAGCTGAGCGCCCATGTTTTCGAAAGCGTCTTTCAGTTCGATTTCTTTGGCAACCGATACACCGTCTTTGGTGATGGTTGGCGCGCCGAAGCTCTTGGCCAGGACAACGTTACGGCCTTTCGGGCCGAGGGTGGCTTTGACAGCGTCAGCCAGAACGTTGACACCAACGAGCATTTTCTTGCGGGCGGAATCGCCGAATTTTACGTCTTTAGCAGCCATGATCGTTTAATCCTTGAAATACTTTGGAGTAACGGGAAGTCGGGAAAATCAGCCTTCGACGACAGCGAGAATCTCGTTCTCAGCCATCACCAGCAGATCTTCGCCATCGACTTTCACGGTGTTGCTGCCCGAGTACGGGCCGAAGACCACTTTGTCACCCACTTTCACGGCCAGCGCGCGAACTTCGCCGTTGTCCAGGATGCGACCGGTACCGACGGCAACGATTTCACCGCGGTTTGGTTTTTCAGCGGCCGAACCTGGCAGAACGATACCGCCAGCGGTTTTCGATTCTTCTTCGCTGCGGCGGATTACGACGCGGTCATGCAGAGGACGAAGCTTCATTGTCGATCTCTCCCAATTAGTGGTTTTCATCGGCCGGTGTCGAGACCGGCGGGTTGATGCATTCCGGCGTTGCCGGTAGGGGCCCGCATTCGGCGAACCCCTTTGTCTTGTCTGGCGTTGCCACCAGAAACCTTGCGGTGACCACATAGATGAGGCCGAGCGAAACGATTACAAGGGCTTACCTGTGAAATTTTTTTCAACAGCTACCCGCGCAAATGCAAACGGCCCCTCACGGGGCCGCTTTGCACACAAACTGCACAGGGTTACTGATCGCGACGCTGGTACTCGCCTTCGATCACGTTTGGCCGGTGGCCACCTTCGGGCGGCCGTGCTGCGAATGGATCATCCTGGAATGCACGCTGCCGCATTGCCTGCGCCTCGGCCCGCTGACGCAACTTGCGCGCGGCAAAATGACGGGTGAACGGCATCAGGCAGATCAGGCCGAGCACGTCACTGATGAAGCCCGGAATCAGCAACAGCACGCCTGCCACTGCCAGCATCAGGCCCTGGAACATATCTTCAGCGGGCAACTCGCCTCGCTGCAGACTCTCACGGGCACGCAGTGCGGTGGCGATACCGGCCACCCGCATCACCAGCAAGCCCAACGCGGAGCCGCCGATAATCAGCAGCAACGCCGGAAAGAAACCGATCGCGGCGCTGACTTTGACGAACACGAACAGCTCGAGCACCGGAAACAGCAGCAACAACAATAAAAAAACACGCATCAAGGGTTCCTCGACGGAAGACAACCTTCCACTAGGACAACAGATGGATGCGCAAGGTCGCTATTTCAACCCTGAGTTTCATCCACAGCCGGCCATTTGTCGGCGCGGGCCAGTAATACCAAGGCCTCGCGCACTTGTGTCGGCGTATTGCAAGTCTTCGGGAATGGGAGCCAATAGATAGCCTGACCAATGCGCAGATGCAGCCCTTCGCTGTCGATACCTGCCAATTCAGCGGCAGGCGTATCTGGCAGATCGCTCAGGGCGACATAGTGAGCGATGGCCGCTGCGTGGTCGCTGTTCATGTGTTCGACCATGCTGGCCTCGGCGGCGCCGGCAAACGGGTTGGCCATCGTCACCTGATCGAGCCAGTGAATCGCACCAAAACCGCCAATGTAGCGATGGCGTACCGGCCGCAGGCACCAGAAGTCGAAGTCATGGGCCTTGTGGTAATTGGCGGCGTCCGGGAAGTAGCGATAGTAGCGAGCCGCCGCCGCTTCGATGGCTTCGCCGTCGATCAGCTTGTGCGCCTCAGCCATCACCGTCAGCCGGCCGACTGCCTGCACATCGAGCGCCTCGCGCTCGCCCACCAGCAACGAACACTTGGGGTCTTTCTGCAGATTGTGGGTGTGCTGGGCGATGCGGCTGATCAGGATCAGCGGCTGACCCTCGGCATCCAGGCAGTACGGCACAACGGAGCCGAACGGGAAGCCGGGCATCGACTTGGAATGGGTCGAGAGGACGCCGCGGTATTCCTTGAGCAGGAGTTCGCGGGCGGGACGAAGGGCGGTGTTGGTAACGACGTTACTCACAACAGATGCTCCTGGCGGCAGGCGGGTCAGCTGACAAGATAAGCATTTATCAGCCGTGACCGCCACGCCAGAAGTGCAACAGAGCGGTTTTACCAGGCGACGCCAAAGCCCGCTGTGTAGCGGGTCTTGTCCAGGTCACTGTTGCTGGTGCCCTGGATCATTTCCTTCTCGGCCTTGAGATTGAGCGAGGCCCACTCGGTGACCTTGTAGCGCAGGCCGACTTCGGCATCCAGCGAGTAATCGGCAACCCCACCCAGCGGTTTGCCCAGTTCACCATTGGTGAACAGCTGGACGTTCTTGCCGATCAGGTAGCGGGTGTAATCCCACTTCATGGCAGCCGAGTAGAAATTGTCCTTGCCGCCATCGCGGTACTGATAGTCGGTGCGGTTGAGCAGCGAGCCGAGCGAGAACGCCCCCAACTCGTCGTCCCAGAACTGGTAGCCCGGGCCGGTACCGACCGTGCGCTGGCGGGCCAGGTCTTCAATATGATCACGCTTGTATTCGAGACGCCCCTGCCAAAACCACTTGTCGGTGATGAAGCGGTCAAGCGCGTATTCACCACTCCAGTTGTTGGTGGTGGTGACGTCGTCCTTGCTCTCGCGGTTGTATTCGCCCTGGGCATTGTGCCGCCAGCGGCCATGACGCGCCGAGGTCTTGAAACCGACATCGTAATCGTCGGTGTCGTTTTCGGCGCGCTTGAAGTCCATGGCCAGGTCGACGTTACCTTTCCAGACCAGATCCTCAACTACTGGCCGCGGCTTCATGATCTGCTCGATGCTGGCCAGCTCGACGGTTTTCGGCGCCTCGCCATTGGCCAGGGTCACCTTGCCCGGCTCGGCTGCCTGCAGCGACTTGGCTTTTTCGCCGGTGTAGGCATCCTGTTTGACCAGCAGTTCCTGATCGCTTTCGAGGGTCTGTACCTGTTTCCAGTCCAGCGCGATGGAGCCACCATAGGGCGTTTCCAGCAGCAGCTTGCCGCCATCGAAGACTTTGATCTTGCCACTGAGCTTGTCACCGTTCTTCATCCAGACGGTGTCGGCGAACGCTGGGGTACACAGGGAAGCGGCGAGAAGGCAGAGCAAGGTTCTAGAATACATAAGCTGACTACGGGCTCGGTTTGCGGAAAAAAGCCGGGCATTATCCAGATACGCGCGACCAGAGCAAGGACAGACCAAACCGATGCCAATGAGTTCAACTCTCATCTATAAGCCACTTCGCCGGCAATCTCGCCGATCGCCGGGCTGCGCCTGATGTCTGGCGCTGCACGCCTTTCGGCAGAGGATGCCGAAGCCCGACGAACGGCACTCTATACCGCCCTCGGGCAAGTGCCCGAGGGTAAGGTCGTCAGCTATGGCCAGTTGGCGGATTTGGCTGGCCTTAGCCGGGCCGCGCGCTGGGTCGGGCGCACGCTGGGCCAACTGCCGCAGGGCAGCCGCCTGCCCTGGCACAGAGTGATCGGCGCGAGTGGTCGACTGAGCCTGCAGCCGGGCACACCTTCAGGCGACGAACAACGCGCTCGGCTACGCGCCGAAGGCGTCAATGTAGCCAATAATCGTGTGGATATGTTGCGCCATGGCTGGCGCCCGATGGAGCACAGCGGTTAGAGTGCGCGCTTTGTTTTCGTAACCTTGAGGCAGATATTGGCCCATGCCCCGTAAAACCTGGCGCGCTGCGCTCGCTGCCTATGCCAGCCCGTCAACTCTGGTGCTGTTGCTGCTGGGCTTCGCTGCCGGCCTGCCCTACATGCTGGTGTTCTCAACCCTTTCAGTGTGGCTGCGCGAGGCCGGTGTGGCCCGCGAGACAATTGGCTATGCCAGCCTGATCGGCCTGGCCTATGCCTTCAAGTGGGTCTGGTCGCCACTGCTCGACCAATGGCGCCTGCCGCTGCTCGGCGGGCTTGGCCGACGTCGCTCCTGGCTGCTGTTGTCGCAAGTACTGGTGGTCATCGGCTTGGTCGGCATGGGCCTGTGCGATCCGCAAAAACACCTGTCCTGGCTGATCGCCCTGGCGGTGCTGGTGGCCTTCGCCTCGGCAACCCAGGACATCGCCGTCGACGCCTACCGCCTGGAAATCGCCGATGACCAGCGCCAGGCTGCGCTTGCCGCCAGCTACATGGCCGGCTACCGGGTTGCCGCCCTGCTGGCCACGGCCGGCGCGCTGTTCTTCGCTGAATGGTTCGGCTCCACTGGCTTCAGTTATCTGCACCAGGCCTGGACCGGCACCTATGTGCTGTTCGGCGTGATCATGCTACCGGCCGTGTTCACCACGCTGATCATGCGCGAACCGCCAGTGCCGCTGCGCACGCAGCTGTCGGCTGCTCGCTATGGCTTGAGCCATCAGTTGGCGTCAGTGTTCGTGCTGATCATTCTGCTGGTGTCGGTGCCGGCCAGCTTCACCCAGCTGTACAACACCGACTGGGCCAGCGTGGTGTTTGGCGACTCGACCGTGGTGCAACTGGTGCTGGAGGACCGCGCCTTCATGCGCCTGGTCCTCTACGCACTGTTGACCTGGGCCTGCCTGTCATCGCTCGGCCGCCGTGGCCTGGCGCCGGTGCTGACGCCGGTAAACGACTTCATCGCCCGCTATCGCTGGCAGGCGTTGCTGCTGCTCGGGCTGATCGCTACCTATCGCATGTCCGATACGGTCATGGGCGTGATGGCCAACGTGTTCTACATCGACATGGGCTTCACCAAGGACCAGATCGCCAGCGTCAGCAAGATCTTCGGCCTGATCATGACCCTGCTTGGCGCCGGCGCCGGCGGTTTGCTGATCGTGCGTTTCGGCATCATGCCGATCCTGTTCATCGGCGGCGTCGCCTCGGCCAGCACCAACATCCTGTTCCTGATGCTGGCCGACATGGGACCGAACGTGGAGATGCTGGTGGTCACCATCTCGCTGGACAACTTCAGTTCCGGGATGGCCACTTCGGCGTTCGTTGCCTACCTGTCGAGCCTGACCAACCTGAAGTTCTCGGCCACCCAATACGCCCTGCTGAGCTCGATCATGCTGCTGTTGCCGCGGCTGATCGGGGGTTACTCAGGTGTAATCGTGGAGAAGTTTGGCTACCACGACTTCTTCCTGATTACCGCGCTGCTGGGCGTGCCTACGTTGATCCTGATCCTCCTGCAGTGGCGCCAGGAGGCACGGCGCGGCAAGCTGGAGCCGGTGCCTGGCCCTACCGCGGACCAGCCCTGACAGAGCGTTGCGCCGCTGTCGCCTGCACAGGCACAGCGGCGCTCGCTTCACTGCGCGACGGTCGCGCCAGCGCCCTTGCCACCCACCACAAACCACAGCGGCACCAGCGCCAGCGCCCCGGCTATGCCGGCGAGGACGGCGAAGTGCAGCAAGCTGGCGCCAGCGCCAATCATCGCCAGCAGCGCGCCACCCAGACCCAATACGGCAATGGTGATCATGCCGAGCATGGCTGAAACCAGGCCCTTGCTCTGCTCGCTGGCGAACAAAGTCATGCGGTACAGCACAGCATTGGCCACGCCCAGCCCCAGCGCATACAGGGTCATGCCCGCAACCACGCTGGTAACTGACGGCCACAGCCAGGTAGCCAGCATCATCAGGCCCAACCCCGCCAGATACGGCCACAGTGCGCCGCGCACCAGCGCAGGCAATGGGTAGCGCTCAGCGATGCTGTTGATGATCAGGTTGCCCGCGATCAAGCCACCGAACACCGGCAGTTGCCACAAGGCATAGGCCATCTTGCTCAGCCCCTCGTCGTGAATCAGCAGCACCGGCGACAGGCCGATCCAACCGATCAGCGGCAAGCCGACCAGGCCCAGCGCAGCGCTGCCGGCGACGAAGCGACGATTGCTCAGCAACTGGGCATAACCAGACAACAGCGGCAGCAAGTGAATCGGCGTGAACGGCAGGCGGCTACCGTCGCGGCGCTCGACGCCGAGGGTTTCCGGCATGAAGCGATACAGCAGCCCGAGGGTCAGCAGCGCACCCACGGCAAAAGCCACGAACAACCAGCGCCAGTCCAGCCACTGCAGCATCAACGTGCCCACCAGCGGCCCGAGCAAGGGCGAAAGCAAGGCGATATTGGCCAGCAAGGCCATCATGCGTACGGCATCAGCCTCGCTGAAAGCCTCGTTCAATGCCGGGTAGCTGACGGTGACGACAAAGCCCAGGCCGATCCCCTGCAACAGCCGCAGCAGGTTGAACAGGCCGATGTCATGCACCCAGAAGGTCGCCAGGCAGGCCACACCAAAGATCACGCAGCCAGCGAGCAGCAAGGGCCGCCGGCCATAGCGGTCGGCCAGCGGGCCGATCAGCCATTGCAGGACCACCCCACCCAGCAGGTACAGGTTCAGCGCGTGCGGGATAAATTCCGGACTGGCGTTCATCTCGGTGACCACATCCGGCATGGCCGGCATGACCGCATCGCTGGCCAGGTAAGTGAGCAGCTCGAACAAGGCCAGGGTCAGACCAAACAGCAAGGCACGGGCCGGGGTGATATACAGCAGTGGTTTCATGGCAGACATCAGTGGATACGAAAGGGGTCAGGTTATATGCCAGAAATGGCACGTCCTGGCTGTGAACAAGTGTAATTAGGGACAAAACAAAACGCGGGCTTGCCCGCGAATGCCCAGCGCCAGCAACATCGTTGCGGCGGGTACATCCGCGGAACAAGCCCGCGCAGTTACAGCGAACGCGGTTTACTGCGCGGCAGTCTCCTGCACCACGCGGATCACCCGTTGCGGGAACGGGATATCGATCCCTTCTGCCTTGAGCCGGTCGCGAGTGCGCTCGTTGAGCATGAACATCACGTCCCAGTAGTCGGCCGTTTTCGTCCACAGACGCAGGGATACCGTGATCGAGCTGTCGCCCAGGGTGGAGATCACCGCCTGCGGCGCCGGGTCCGGCAGCACGCGCGGGTCGTTGGCCAGCTCCAGCAGCACGTTGCGGGCCTTCTGCAGGTCAGCTTCGTAATCAACGCCCACATCGAACACCACCTTGCGCGTCGGCTGACGGTTGGTGTTGGTGATGATGCCATTGGACAAGCTGCCGTTGGGCATGATTACGGTCTTGTTGTCACCGGTGCGCAGCACCGTGTGGAAGATCTGGATGCTGTCGACAGTACCGCTGACGCCTTGCGCCTCGATCCAGTCGCCGGTGCGGAACGGGCGGAACAGCAAGATCAGCACACCACCTGCGAAGTTGGCCAGGCTACCCTGCAACGCCATGCCAATGGCCAGGCTGGCAGCACCGATCGCCGCGACGAACGAGGTTGTTTCGATGCCGATCGTCGAAGCGACGCTGACCAGCAGCAAGATCTTGAGGATGATATTTGCCAAGGTACTGATGAAGCCCTGCAAGGCCGGATCGGCGTTGCGCAGCCCAACCAGCTTGCCCAGGCGGGCGCTGAGCTTGTTGGTAACCCACCAGCCAACCGCCAGGGTCAGCAGCGCCAGCAGCAGGCGGCTGCTGTATTGCATGATCAATGGCAGCCAGGTTTGCGATTGGCGGACCAGTTGATCGACCTCATTGGTCAAATCCATAACTTTCTCCTGATGCCAAACGGCATGTACACAGTGAAGCAGGCCGCAGACAGGCCGCGGCGAGGAGCCCCATGGACCTCAGTGTGGCAATGGGGTTCCTGCAGCCAGGTCAATCGCGGAAGTTGTTGAACTGCAGCGGCATGTCGAATTCCTTGGCGCGCAGTGCGGCAATCGCTTCTTGCAGGTCGTCACGCTTCTTGCCGGTGACGCGTACCTGCTCACCCTGGATGGCGGCCTGGACCTTGAGCTTGGCGTCTTTGATGTGGGCGACGATCTTCTTCGCCAGCTCCTTGTCGATGCCTTCGCGGAAGGTCGCTTCCTGTTTCATTTCCTTGCCCGAGGCATAGGCGTCCTTGACCTCCAGGCACTTCACTTCGATCTTGCGCTTGACCAATGCGCTGCGCAGGATTTCGACCATCGCCTCGAGCTGGAACTCGGCCTCGGCGGTCATCAGCACGGTCTGGTCCTTTTCCTTGAATTCGAAGCTACCCTTACCTTTGAGGTCGTAGCGGCGGTCCAGCTCCTTGATGGCGTTGTCGACTGCGTTCTGCACTTCGTGCTTGTCCAGTTCCGATACCACGTCGAACGAAGGCATGGTTGTTCTCCAGTATGAAAGCGCCGCGCTCAGCGTGAAGATGGAGCGCGCAGGGTTTGATGGTTAAAATGCGGGACACATTATAACGGGTTGCGAAACGTAGATGAGCAGCACCTGGCATATTCTCGGCGCCGGCAGCCTGGGCAGCCTCTGGGCCTGCCGGCTGGCCCGCGCAGGTAAGGCGGTCCGTTTGATCTTGCGCGACCCGCAGCGCCTGGCGGCGTACCAGGCCGTCGGCGGCCTGACCTTGATCGAGCAAGCGCACAGCAGCTTTTTTGCCATCCCCGCCGAAGCCGATGAAGCGCACGCGCCGATTCATCGCTTGCTGGTGGCCTGTAAAGCCTACGATGCCGCCCCTGCCCTGGCCAGGCTGGCCCCGCGCCTGGCTGTGGGCGCCGAGCTGATTCTGTTACAGAACGGCCTTGGCAGCCAGGACGAGGTGGCCGATCAGGTGCCCCATGCGCGCTGTATCTTTGCCTCCAGTACCGAAGGCGCGTTTCGTCCGGCGGACTGGCAGGTGCAGTTTGCCGGGCATGGCTTCAACTGGTTGGGCGACCCGCTCAACCCCGCCCCGGCCGAGTGGTTCAGTGACCTCGAGGAGGCCGGCATCCCCGCCCAGTGGACGCTGGACATTCTCAGCCGGCTGTGGCGCAAGCTGGCCCTGAACTGCGCGATCAACCCGCTGACCGTACTGCACGACTGCCAGAACGGTGGCCTGCTCGAACACTTGAGTGAGGTGGATGCGCTGTGCGCCGAGCTGGCGCAACTGCTGCACTGCTGCGGCCAGCCGCAAGCGGCCGAGGGCTTGAACGAAGAAGTGCAGCGGGTGATTCTGGCGACTGCAGCCAATTATTCTTCCATGTATCAAGACGTGCGCCATGGCCGCCGCACCGAGCTGCATTACCTGCTCGGCTACGCCTGCCGCGCCGCCCACCGCCATGGCCTGGCCCTGGTGGAGCTGGAACACCTGCGCCAGCGATTGGTCGATAAGCTGCAGGCACGCGGCCTGCCCAGTGACTGATCGCTGCCCTCTGACCCGAATACGGACACTGCCTTGCCCATGAAACTGCGCCAACGCCTGGATAACCTCCCGGTCGGGCAGAAACTGCTTGCGGCCCTGCTGGTACTGCTGATCACCATCCTGCTGGTGGCCAACCTGGCCTTTATCAGCGCGGCCTACTGGATCACCCAGGAAAGCATGGCGCCACAGGCGCTGCAAACCATCGGCAGGCTGGTCGCCAACCCGCAGCTGTCGGCCCGCGCCGGTGATTCCAGCGATAACGCCAACGCCCTGCTCAAGGAACTCGACAGCTACACCCCACTGCGCGCCGCAGCGGTCTACGGCAGCGACGGGCGCATGCTCGCGCAACTGCAGCACGGCGAACCGCTGGCCCTGCCCAAGCGCTATCGCAACATCGACGGTTGGCGTCTGATGGAGTTTCGCAGCACTCAACTGATTCGCCTGCCGCGTCCGGGCAACCCGCCGGCGTTTCTCCTTCTGGTAGCCAGCAGCGAGCTGCCGACCGCGTTCTACACCGGCACGCTGACCGCCAGCCTGGCGATTCTGGTGTTCAGCATCCTGCTCTGGCTGGTGATCGCCCGGCAGATCAAACGGCTGATCACCCAGCCGATCAATCAGCTGGAAGAACTCAGCCGCCAGGTCACCCGCGAAGAGAGCTATGCCATGCGCGCGCAGCGCGGCAACGACGATGAGATCGGCAGCCTGGCCAACGCCTTCAATACCATGCTGTCGCGCATCGAGGCCCGCGAGCAGCAGCTCAAGCGCACCCGCGACGAATTCCAGACCGCCTACGACCAGGCCCAGGGCCTGGCCGAAGAAACCCGCAATACCAACCGCAAGCTGGAGCTGGAGGTTCAGGTTCGCAGCAAGATCGAGAAGAAGCTCACGGGTTTCCAGAACTACCTCAACAGCATCATCGATTCGATGCCATCGGCGCTGATAGCACTCGATGAGCAGTTGTACGTGACTCAGTGGAACCAGGAAGCCAGCGCCCTCTCCGGCACGCGCCTGGACGAGGCGCTGAACCAGCCGATCTTTATCGCCTTCGAGCCGCTCAAGCCGTTCTTGCCGCAACTCAAAGACACCGTCGAAAAGCACCGGGTGACCAAGATCGAGCGGGTCACCTGGCCCAAAGGTGACGACGCCCGCCATTACGCGCTGACCTTCTACCCACTGACCGGCGGTGGCGGCCGCGGCGTGGTGATCCGTATCGATGACATCACCCAGCGCCTATCGCTGGAAGAGATGATGGTGCAGTCAGAGAAGATGCTCTCGGTGGGCGGCCTCGCCGCAGGCATGGCCCACGAGATCAACAACCCACTCGGGGCGATTCTGCACAACGTGCAGAACATCCGCCGGCGCTTGTCGCCCGACCTGCCGCGCAACCAGGAACAGGCCGCCGAGCTTGGCCTGGACCTGGCCGAGATCAACCGCTACCTGCACAGCCGCGAAGTGCCGCAGTTGCTCGACGGCATCCAGCAGGCGGGAGCCCGTGCGGCCAAGATCGTCACCCACATGCTCAGTTTCAGCCGTCTCAGCAATCGCCAGCTGGCCCCCTGCAGCCTGCCCGCGCTGATCGACCAGGCGGTGGAAATTGCCGGCAACGACTTCGATCTGGCAATTGGTTTCGACTTCAAGGGCCAGGCCATCGTCCGCCAGTTCGACCCGCAACTGGGGCCGGTGCCATGTACCGCCAACGAGCTTGAACAAGTACTGCTCAACCTGTTGAAGAACGCCGCCCAGGCGATCCACCTGCGCCCGCAACCGAGCGAGCCAGGCCGCATCATCCTGCGCACCCGGCTCAATCCGCCGTGGGCGGAAATTCAGGTCGAGGACAACGGCATCGGCATGCCCGAAGCGGTGCGCAAGCGTACCTTCGAGCCGTTCTTCACCACCAAGGAGATCGGCCAGGGCACAGGCCTGGGCCTATCGGTTTCGTATTTCATCATCACCAACAACCACAAGGGGCAGATGGAGGTGCAGTCCTCGCCCGGCCAGGGCACCTGCTTCACCCTGCGCCTGCCCCTCGGCTCGCCCGTGCCTGCAGCACCGGCCCCAACGGAGACATGACATGGGCTTTCGCCTGTCGAAAATCTACACCCGCACCGGTGACAAAGGCGAAACCGGCCTCGGCGACGGCCGCCGTGTGCCCAAGGACCACCCTCGGATCGAGGCGATTGGCGAGGTCGACACGCTCAACAGCCAGCTAGGCGTGCTCTTGGCAGGGCTGAGTGAGGCCGGGCTGAGCGAGTTGAGCGAGGTGCTCGCGCCTTGCCAGCACCGCTTGTTCGACCTTGGTGGCGAGCTGGCGATGCCTAGTTATCAGGCGCTGAACCAGGCTGAAGTCGAGCGCCTTGAAGCAGCCATCGACCTCTGGAACGACGAACTTGGGCCGCTGGAAAACTTCATCCTGCCCAGCGGCTCGGCCTTGATCGCGCAAGCCCACGTGTGCCGCAGCCAGGCGCGCACCGCCGAGCGCCGCTGCCAGGCGCTGAATGCGCTGGAGCCGCTGGAAGGGGTTGGCTTGGCGTATATCAATCGGGTGTCGGATTTGCTGTTTGTTGCAGCGCGTATCATTGGCCGCCGTCAGGGCGTTGCAGAAGTGCTGTGGCAGGCGGCGAAAAAGCCTGAGGCTTGATCCTGCAATCCAGTTGCTGATTTGGGGCTGCTTCGCAGCCCTTCGCGGGCAAGCCCGCTCCCACAGGACCTTGTGGGAGCGGGCTTGCCCGCGAAGGGCCGCAAAGCGGCCCCTGTTTAAAGCTCAGGCCAGAACGCGCGGATACCCGCCACACCTTGGGCGCCTGCCTGCCAGGCAAGCTCACGGTCTGCCGCGCTGACGCCGCCCAACAAGAACACCGGGAAGCTGACGCTGTCAATCAACGCCGCGGCCTGCTCCCAACCCAATGGCAGTGCATCGGGGTGGGTCTGAGTCGCCTGGACTGGCGACAGAGTGACGAAGTCGACCCCCATCTGCGCCGCCAGAGCCAACTCTTCGGCATTGTGACAAGACGCTGCCAACCAGCGGTGCTCCGGGAACGGCCGGCCCTTGGCGGCGTACTTGCGCAATTGCGCGGCAGTCAGGTGCCAGCCGGCCGAGGGGAAGTCGCCCAACCATTCCAACGGACCTTTGAGCATCAGTTGGGCTTTGCCCGCACACAGTCCAGCCGCATCTACCGCGACATCACGGTACTTGGGGTCGTACATGTCCGGCGCGCGCAGCTGAACCAGCTTGATGCCGTTGGCCACAGCCTTCTGGATACCGCGCAACATCGGCGGCACTTCGAGGCCATCAGGGGTGATCAGGTACTGATCCGGCAAGCGTGCAGCGGCGACGATGGGCTTGTTTGCCGCAGGGAACTGGTACTGGTGCAGGTCACGCGGCGCGACCCATTCCAGCGGCTGACCTTCGGCCCCATGCGGCTCGCCGCTGAATGCGTCAACCTCACGCACGTCGAGCAGGATTTGCTTGTCCGGGTAGTCATGGCTGATCTTGATCAGCGGCCGTGATCCGCTGACCTCGATACCGAGCTCCTCGCGCAGTTCACGGGCCAGCGCTGCTTCGACGCTTTCGCCGGCCTCGACCTTGCCCCCGGGAAACTCCCACAGCCCGCCCTGATGCTGGCTATCGGCGCGACGGGCGATGAGGATCCGCCCGTCGCCACCGCGGATAACCGCCGCTACTACATGAATCCGCTGCACCTTGTACCCTCCGTTGCTGCGTCAGGCGCCCCGGCCAGTGGCCAGACCAGGGCGCAGGCCAATGATCAGGTCCGGTATTCGGCGTTGATCTTGACGTACTCGTGGGACAGATCGGTGGTCCAGATGGTCTCGCTGCACTGGCCGCGACCCAGTTCGATGCGGATGGTGATCTCTTCTTCAGCCATCACCTTGGAGCCTTGCTCTTCGGTGTAGCTTGGGCTGCGCCCGCCTTTGCTGGCGATGCACACGTCACCGAGGAAAACATCGATCAGGCTGACGTCCAGCTCAGGCACGCCAGCGCGGCCGACGGCAGCGAGGATACGGCCCCAGTTGGGATCGGAGGCGAACAGCGCAGTCTTGATCAGCGGCGAATGCGCCACGGCATAACCAACGTCGAGGCATTCCTGATGATTGCCACCACCGTTGACCTGCACGGTAACAAACTTGGTCGCGCCTTCGCCGTCACGCACGATCGCCTGGGCGACTTCCATACACACTTCGAACACTGCCTGCTTCAAGGCGTCGAACAGCTCGCCCTTGGCTTCGGTCACTTCAGCGACCTTGGCCTGGCCGGTGGCAATCAGCATGCAGCAGTCGTTGGTCGAGGTATCGCCATCGATGGTGATGCGGTTGAACGACTTGTTGGCGCCGTCGAGGATCAGGTCCTTGAGCACCGCCGGAGCGACCTTGGCGTCGGTAGCGATGTAGCCAAGCATGGTCGCCATGTTCGGGCGAATCATGCCGGCGCCTTTACTGATGCCGGTGACGGTGATGGTCTGGCCATCGAACTGGAACTGACGGCTGGCACCCTTGGGCAGGGTGTCGGTGGTCATGATGCCGGTAGCGGCTTCAGCCCAGTGATTTTCCGAAAGGTTGTCCAGTGCAGCCTGCAGCGCGGCCTCGATCTTCTCGACCGGCAGCGGCTCACCGATCACACCGGTGGAGAACGGCAGCACCGCCTGGGCGTCAACGCCGGTCAGCTCGGCCAGCTTGGCACAGGTGCGCTCAGCGGCGGCCAGGCCTGGTGCGCCGGTACCGGCGTTGGCATTGCCGGTATTGGTCAGCAGGTAACGCACGGTGCCCTGCACGCGTTGCTTGGCGAGGATCACCGGCGCCGCGCAGAACGCGTTGAGGGTGAACACGCCAGCCACGCTGGAGCCTTCGGCGCAGCGCATTACCACGACGTCCTTGCGCCCAGGGCGCTTGATGCCCGCCGAAGCGATGCCAAGTTCAAAACCGGGAACCGGGTGCAGGGTGGGCAAAGGACCAAGACCAACAGCCATTAGAGCGCTCCTAGATAAAAACAGATAGGTTCCATGAAACAAAGCCGCCCCAACTGACACCTTTACGGTGGCTGTAGGAGCGGCCTTGTGTCGCGATGAGCTGCAAAGCAGCCCAAAAATCTCAAGCCAGCAGCGGCCTTAGATCACTTGCATCACTCGCATCACTCAATGGTGCCGTGGCAATGCTTGAACTTCTTGCCCGAACCACACCAGCATGGCTCGTTGCGACCCAGCTTCTGGTCGTTGCGAACCGGCGCGGCGGCAACGGCGACTTCAACGCCCTCTTCGCTCAGCTGCTCGCTTTCCAGGCCTGGTGCCGGCGCATGTTCAAACTGCATGCGCTGGGCCAGCTCTTCGGCGTCGCGACGCAGACGGGCTTCTTCTTCGATCGGGTCTTCGCGGCGAACCTGTACGTGCGACAGCACACGGATGGCATCGCGCTTGATCGAATCGAGCAGTTCCTGGAACAGGGTGAACGACTCGCGCTTGTACTCCTGCTTCGGGTTCTTCTGCGCATAACCACGCAGGTGAATACCGTGACGCAGGTGGTCCATGGTCGACAGGTGGTCTTTCCACAGGTCGTCCAGCACGCGCAGCAGGATCTGCTTCTCGAAGGTGCGCAGAGCCTCTTCGCCGGCCTGATCTTCTTTCTCGGTGTATGCGCTGGTGATCTCGCTCAGGAGCTTCTCACGCAGGGTTTCTTCGTACAGGTGGTCGTCTTCATCCAACCATTGCTGGATCGGCAGCTTGATCGCGAAATCGCTGGCCAGCGCCGCTTCGAGACCGGCCACATCCCACTGCTCAGGCAGCGATTGCGGCGGAATATGCTGGCTGATGGTGGTATCGAGGACTTCCTTACGGAACTCTTCGATGGTGCCGCCCAAGTCCTGCGCAGCCAGCAGGCTGTTGCGCATGTGGTAGATCACTTTGCGCTGTTCGTTGGCCACGTCATCGTATTCGAGCAGTTGCTTACGAATATCGAAGTTGCGCCCTTCGACCTTGCGCTGAGCTTTTTCGATGGCGTTGGTCACCATGCGGTGCTCGATGGCTTCACCGGACTGCATGCCCAGGGCCTTCATGAAGTTCTTCACCCGGTCAGAGGCAAAGATGCGCATCAGGCTGTCTTCCAGCGACAGGTAGAAGCGGCTCGAACCCGGGTCACCCTGACGACCGGAACGGCCGCGCAGCTGGTTGTCGATGCGGCGCGACTCGTGGCGCTCGGAGGCGATCACGTGCAGGCCGCCGGCCTCGATCACTTGCTGATGACGCTTCTGCCAGTCGGCCTTGATGTGCGCAATCTGCTCGGCGGTCGGGTTTTCGAGTGCCGCGACTTCCGACTCCCAGTTGCCGCCCAGAAGGATGTCGGTACCACGGCCGGCCATGTTGGTGGCGATGGTCAAAGCGCCTGGCGCACCGGCCTGGGCAATGATCTCGGCTTCTTTTTCGTGGTACTTGGCGTTGAGCACCTTGTGCTCGATGCCTTCCTTGTTGAGCAAGGCCGACATATGCTCGGAGGTCTCGATGGTCGCCGTACCGACCAATACTGGACGCCCGCTGGACATGCTTTCCTTGATGTCGGCAATGATCGCCAGGTACTTCTCTTCGGCGGTCAGGTACACCAGGTCGTTGAAGTCTTTACGCGCCAACGGCTTGTTCGGCGGAATGACCATCACGTTGAGGTTGTAGATCTGAGCGAATTCGAACGCTTCGGTGTCTGCAGTACCGGTCATGCCGGACAGCTTGTTGTACAGACGGAAGTAGTTCTGGAAGGTGGTCGAAGCCAGGGTCTGGCTTTCGGCCTGGATGTTCAGGTTTTCCTTCGCTTCGATGGCCTGGTGCAGGCCCTCGGAGAGACGACGACCCGGCATGGTCCGACCGGTGTGCTCGTCGATCAGCAGCACCTGACCGTCCTGGACGATGTACTCGACGTTGCGGTGGAACAGCTTGTGCGCGCGCAGGCCGGCATAGACGTGGGTCAGCAGGCCCAGGTTGTGCGCCGAATAGAGGCTCTCGCCTTCAGCCAGCAAGCCGGCCTGGGTGAGCATCTCTTCGATGTACTGGTGGCCGGCTTCGTTGAGCTCGACCTGACGGCTCTTCTCATCGATCGAGAAGTGGCCTTCCTGGGTGACCTGGCCTTCGACTTCTTCGATGTGCTGGGTCAGCTGCGGGATCAGGCGGTTGATTTCGATATACAGCTTGGAGCTGTCTTCAGCCTGGCCGGAGATGATCAGCGGGGTCCGCGCTTCGTCGATCAGGATCGAGTCGACTTCGTCGATCACGGCGAAGTTCAGCTCACGCTGGAACTTCTCGTCGACGCTGAAGGCCATGTTGTCGCGCAGGTAATCGAAACCGAATTCGTTGTTGGTGCCGTAGGTGATGTCGGCAGCATAGGCGGCGCGCTTGTCTTCCGGCGGCTGAAAGGCCGAGACGATGCCAACCGAGAGGCCGAGGAATTCGTACAGCGGGCGCATCCAGTTGGCGTCGCGGCGGGCCAGATAGTCGTTGACCGTGACCACGTGCACGCCCTTGCCGGACAAAGCGTTGAGGTACACCGCCAAGGTACCGACCAAGGTCTTGCCTTCACCGGTACGCATCTCTGCGATCATGCCTTCATGCAAGGTCATGCCGCCGATCAGCTGGACGTCGAAGTGGCGCATACCCATCACACGCTTGCCGGCCTCGCGGGCTACAGCAAAGGCTTCCGGCAGCAGTTGGTCGAGGGTTTCGCCTTTGGCCAGACGCTCTTTGAACTCGGCGGTCTTGCCGCGCAGTTGCTCATCGGAGAGGGCCAACATTTTCTCTTCGAAGGCATTGACGGTGGTCACCGTCTTGAGCAGGCGTTTGATCTCGCGCTCGTTCTTGCTTCCAAAAAGTTTCTTTAACAAAGGCGCAAACATATCGGCAGGATCTTCCACACTTAGGGATGGAGGGCGGCCCCATGAGTCGCCCGAGCAGCCCTTGGGCCGCATGCGAACGAGCATTCTACCCGGAAACGATGGTGAGGAAAGTGGTCGATTGCCACGATGCTGGCACAGCGCTAGGGTGGGGACGGTTCTTAGATGAGGGTGATTATTACAAGTTCAAGGTTTGCTGAAGATGAAAGCTGCCGAGAATCGCTATTATCCTGCACAACATGCCTTGCCCCCGGTCATTGCGTGCTGATCCAGGGCAACTGCATCATCTGTCGCCACCGGCAATCAATCAGCGCTGCGCACGCAGATGCTAAGATGGCCATTCTGTAACTTCCTGCGTACCGTCATGGCTTACAAACCCTCGCCCGCCCGGCTGCCGGCCGCGCTCCTGCGTGAAGTCCGACCGCTACGGCTGCTGCTCAATCAGGCTGAACGCCTGGTGCATCTGCAGCGTTTGCTCGAAAGTCAGCTGCAACCGGCGGCCCGTGAGCACTGCCACGTGGCCTCCTGGCGCGACGGTGTGTTGCTGCTGGTAGTCACCGATGGCCACTGGGCCACGCGCCTGCGCTATCAGCAAAAACGCCTGCAACGGCAACTGATCGAACTTGAAGTGTTCGCCAACCTGCGGCGGATCCTGTTCAAGGTGCAGCCACCAGTGATCCCGGCCAAACGCGGCGGGCATCCGACTCAGCTCTCCGGCGATGCCGCGCAGAGCCTGCGCGAAACGGCCGCAGGCATTGACGACCCCAAGCTCAAGGCAGCTCTGGAACGTCTGGCCAGCCATGCCCAGCACAAGGATCAGCGTTGAATCTGGCGCAATAAAAAGGCCACCCGAAGGTGGCCTCAATGAACTAGAGAGTGTTCGAACTTACACAGCCGCAACAGGGCGCATGTAGGAGATCGGTGCCGTACTGGCATCTTCGAAGGTGACCACTTCCCAGGCATCTTTTTCTGCAATCAGCTTGCGCAGCAGCTGGTTGTTCAGCGCGTGTCCGGACTTGTAGCCCTTGAACTCGCCGATCAAGCTGTTGCCGAGCAGATACAGATCGCCGATGGCATCGAGAATCTTGTGCTTGACGAACTCGTCTTCGGAGCGAAGGCCGTCTTCGTTGAGCACGCCAGTCTCATCGACAACGATGGCGTTATCGACGCTGCCACCCAGTGCCAGATTCTGCTCGCGCAGATACTCGATGTCGCGCATGAACCCGAAGGTCCGTGCACGGCTGACTTCTTTCACGAACGAGGTGCTGGAGAAGTCGACGCTGGCACTTTGGGTCTGGTCCTTGAGGACCGGGTGATCGAAGTCGATCTCGAAGCTCACCTTGAACCCTTCGAAAGGCAGGAAGGTTGCGCGCTTGTCGCCATCCTCCACTGACACTTCCCGCAGGATGCGGATGAACTTCTTGGCTGCGTCCTGCTCTTCCAGGCCGGCAGACTGAATCAGGAATACAAAGGGACCGGCGCTGCCATCCATGATCGGCACTTCCGAGGCGGAGAGCTCGACGTAGGCGTTATCGATGCCCAGACCCGCCATGGCGGAGAGCAAGTGCTCGACCGTATCGACCTTGACGTCACCGTTGACCAACGTCGTCGACATGGTTGTCTCGCCAACGTTGGCCGCACGAGCCGGAATCTCGACCACAGGATCGAGGTCGGCGCGGCGGAAGACGATGCCGGTATCCACAGGCGCAGGCTTGAGGGTCAGGTAGACCTTCTCACCGGAGTGCAGACCGACACCTGTGGCACGGATAATGTTCTTCAGGGTGCGTTGTTTAATCATGGCATTGGCCGCTTCAGCGCAAATTGCGAATTGGTATCAACAAAGGCTGAGGATGATAACAGACCCGTCCTTTGCTGAATACCAATCACCTTTATAGCCCTGATAAATTCCATCAATCAGCCTGACGACGGAGGAAGGCTGGGATGTCCAGGTAATCCAAGTCATCTTGCGGGTTGAGTTTAGCGGCTGCGGCGGCACCTGCATGGGCCTGGTTACGCATCACGGTTGGACGCTCCAGGTCACGGTAGTTGACCGCTGGCTGCTCCTGGCGAGCTGGAGCCGGGTTCGACGCCTCGTAGGCCGCTTGAGCGGTCTGCAAAGTATTGTCGACAACCTTGACCGGCTTCTCGATGCGCGCACCCAGGCCAGTGGCCACGACGGTTACGTGCAGCTCGTCGCGCATGTCCGGGTCGATCACGGTACCGACCTTGACCATCGCGTGGTCGGAGGCGAAGGCTTCGATGATGCTACCGACGTCGGAGTACTCGCCCAGCGACAGGTCAGGACCTGCGGTGATATTCACCAGGATACCGCGGGCACCCTGCAGGTTGACGTCTTCGAGCAGCGGGTTGCGAATGGCCGCTTCGGTGGCCTCGCGCGCACGGTTCGGACCGCTGGCGCAGCCAGTGCCCATCATCGCCATGCCCATCTCGCCCATCACTGTGCGCACGTCGGCAAAGTCGACGTTGATCATGCCGGGACGCTTGATGATGTCGGAGATACCGCGCACGGCACCAGCCAGCACATCGTCAGCCTTGGCAAAGGCCGACAGCAGGCTGGCGTCCTTGCCGAGAATGGTCAGCAGCTTCTCGTTGGGGATGGTGATCAGCGAGTCGACGCTTTCAGCCAGCATGCGGATGCCTTCATCGGCGATCTGCATACGCTTGCGGCCTTCGAACGGGAACGGACGGGTCACCACCGCAACGGTGAGGATGCCCATTTCCTTGGCCACTTCGGCGATGATCGGCGCTGCACCGGTACCGGTACCGCCACCCATGCCAGTGGTGATGAAGACCATGTTGGTGCCCTGCAGCACCTCGGCAATGCGCTCACGGTCTTCCAGCGCGGCCTGACGACCGACTTCCGGATTGGCACCGGCACCAAGGCCCTTGGTAACACCAGTACCCAGTTGCAGAATGGTCCGTGCGCCAATGCTTTTCAGCGCCTGGGCATCAGTGTTGGCGCAGATGAACTCGACGCCTTCAATGCTGCTTTTGACCATGTGATTGACGGCGTTGCCACCACCACCACCGACGCCGATCACCTTGATGACCGGGCTTTGCGGGACGTTGTCTACGAGCTCGAACATTTTCCCTCTCCTTACAGTTCTCTAGTTGTTTCGCCTACCACTACTGCTTTGAAACTTAGAAGTTGCCCTGGACCCAACGCTTGAGACGCTCAAGCACTGGAGCCTTCGGTTCCTCGCCATAGCTGTTGCTGCTGTTGCTATTGCCGGTCAGGGTCAGGTCCTCGGACTGCTTGAGCAGACCGTAGGTGAGCAGGCCCACACCGGTGGAGTAAATCGGGTTGCGTACCACGTCGCTGAGGCCACGCACGCTGTGTGGGACGCCGAGGCGCACGGGCATGTGGAAAATCTCTTCGGCCAGTTCCACCGCGCCTTCCATCTTCGCCGTGCCGCCGGTGAGGACGATGCCGGCTGGGACCAGGTCTTCGTAGCCGCTGCGACGCAGCTCAGCCTGAATCAGGGTGAACAGCTCGTCGTAGCGCGGCTCGACCACCTCGGCCAGGGCCTGACGCGACAGTTCGCGCGGCGGTCGGTCGCCAACGCTTGGCACCTTGATGGTTTCGCCGGCACCGGCCAGCTTGGCCAGGGCGCAGGCGTAGCGAATCTTGATTTCTTCGGCGTACTGAGTCGGTGTACGCAGGGCCATGGCGATGTCGTTGGTGACCTGGTCGCCGGCAATCGGGATCACTGCGGTGTGGCGGATCGCGCCTTCGGTGAAGATGGCGATATCGGTGGTGCCACCGCCGATGTCGACCAGGCACACGCCGAGTTCTTTCTCGTCATCGGTCAGCACCGAGTAGGCCGAGGCCAGTTGCTCGAGGATGATGTCGTCGATTTCCAGGCCGCAGCGGCGTACGCACTTCTCGATGTTCTGCGCCGCGTTGACCGCGCAGGTCACCACGTGCACCTTGGCTTCCAGACGCACGCCCGACATACCCAGCGGCTCGCGAACGCCTTCCTGGTTGTCGATCACGTAGTCCTGCGGCAGGGTGTGCAGCACGCGCTGGTCAGCCGGAATCGCCACCGCCTGGGCAGCGTCGAGCACGCGCTCGAGGTCGGCCGTGCTGACTTCGCGGTCGCGAATCGCGACGATGCCGTGCGAGTTGAGGCTGCGGATGTGATTGCCGGCCACACCGACAAAGGCCGAGTGAATGCGGCAGCCCGCCATCAACTGGGCTTCTTCGACGGCACGCTGGATCGACTGCACGGTCGACTCGATGTTCACCACCACGCCCTTCTTCAGGCCGCGGGAGGGATGAGTGCCGATCCCGACGATCTCCAGGGTGCCGTCTTCGCCGACTTCACCGACCAGCGCCACCACCTTGGAAGTGCCAATGTCCAGCCCGACGATCATTTTGCCGCTATGCGCGTTTGCCATGGTCCTGCCTCTCTCTAATTCTTCGCAACGGCGGGTTGGGCCGTCGTCGGTGCAATCGGTTCCCGCCAGCCAACAGCCAGGCCGTTGGCGTAGCGCAGATCAATGCGGGCGATATTGGTGATCTGCTCTTTGAGTGTCTTGTCGTATATGGCAATGAAACGGCGCATCTTTTCGACCAGATGGTCGCGCCCGAGCAGCAGTTCGATACCTGGGCCGGCACTGCCGGCACCGGTGGTCAGGAACCAGCTGCCACGTTCACGCAGCTCCAGCCGCGCAATCGAGAAGCCCATCGGGCGCAGCATCTGGCTCAACACCTGATACTGCTGCATGACTTGTTGCTGAGCGCGCTGCGGGCCGAACAGCTGCGGCAGGTGCTCGTAGTTGGCCAGCTCGCGCGGGGTGAACGCTTCGCCCTGGTTGTTGAGCAACGCCTGATCCCCCCAGCGCGCCACGGGCAGTTGTTCTTCCAGGCGAATGACCACTTCGTCCGGCCAGACCCGGCGCACTTCGGCGTGGGCTATCCACGGCATCTGTTCAAGCTCGGCACGCATCGCGCCCAGGTCGACACTGAAGAAGCTGGCCGCTACAAACGGGGCGATACGTTGCTGCACCGCCTGCTGGCTGATGTAGCTGAGGTCACCCTGCACGGCGATCTTGGTGATCGGCCGGTCAGCGTAAGGCATCAACCGCACAGCGCCTTCGTAGGCAGCAAAGCCCGCAGCAACCAGCAGCACCGGCCACAGCAAGCGCTTGAGCACGCTGAAGTTGGCCTTGGGCAGGCGCGCAGACATCGGCTCCTGGGCCACCATTCGGCTGGCACCGCGCGGCACCGGCTTGTTACGGCCGGGTGCAGGAGGCTGCTGACGAAGCATCGCGCCTTGCATGCTGATTAACCTCGCGTCTCGACGCTGGCAGCCAGGATCGCCAGCACCAACTGCTGGAAGTCCAGGCCGGCCGCGCGGGCCGCCATGGGCACCAGGCTATGATCAGTCATGCCTGGCGCGGTGTTTACTTCGAGCAGCCAGAAGCGGCCCTGCTCGTCCTGCATTACATCCAGCCGGCCCCAGCCTTCGATGCCGATGGCATCACAGGCGCGCGCGGTCAGATCGATCAGTTCTTGTTCCTTGACACTGTCCAGCCCGCACGGAATGCGGTACTGGGTGTCATTGGCGATGTATTTGGCGTCGTAGTCGTAGAACACATGCGGCGTACCGAGGGCGATCGGCGGCAGCACCTGGCCACGCAATACGGCGATGGTGAACTCCGGGCCGTGGATCCATTGCTCGACCAGGACTTGCGAATCGTACTTGGCGGCGTCTTGCCAGGCGGCGACCAGCTCTTGCGTGCTGTTCACCTTGGCCATGCCGATACTTGAGCCTTCATGGGCCGGTTTGACGATCAATGGGAAGCCCAGTTCCGTGCCGGCTGCAATACAGTCCTGTTCAGTCGCCAATACCGCATGACGCGGGGTTGGAATACCCAGGCTCTGCCACACCTGCTTGGTGCGCAACTTGTCCATGGCCAGCGCCGAGGCAAGGATGCCGCTGCCGGTGTAGGGAATGCCCAGGCACTCGAGCAGGCCCTGCATGCTGCCGTCTTCACCGCCACGGCCGTGCAGAATGATGAAGGCGCGATCGATCTTCTCGCGCTGCAGACGCTCGAGCAGATCATCACCAACATCGATGGCCACGACGTCGACACCGGCGCTTTGCAGCGCGCCGATTACCGCCTCACCGGATTTGAGCGACACTTCGCGCTCGGCGCTCTTGCCACCGTACAGCACCGCTACGCGGCCAAAGGCGGTGACGTCAAGCGTCGAGTGCAGTTGGGCGTAAGTAGCGGTCATTGTGGCTTCTCCTGTTTGGCGACGGCACCGGCAAACAGCGGGCTCTTCATCAGTTGTGGGGCGAGGCCACCAATGTCACCGGCGCCCTGGCACAGCAGGATGTCGCCGGCACGCAGCAGGGGCTTGACCAACGGCGCCAGCTCGACGCCGCGCTCGATGTAGATCGGGTCGAGCTGACCACGCTGGCGGATGCTGTGGCACAGCTGACGGCTGTCGGCGCCCGGGATCGGCTCCTCACCGGCTGGGTAGACTTCCATCAACAGCAGCACGTTGGCGTCGGCCAGGACCTGAACGAAGTCGTCATACAGGTCACGGGTGCGGCTATAGCGGTGAGGCTGATAGACCATCACCAGGCGCCGGCTCGGCCAGCCGCCGCGCACGGCCTTGATCACGGCAGCCACTTCGGTTGGGTGGTGACCGTAGTCGTCGACCAGCATCACGTCGCCGCCTTCGACCGGCAGTTCGCCATACACCTGGAAGCGTCGACCGACACCCTGGAAGCCGGACAGGCCCTGAACGATGGCCGCATCGCTGATGCCTTCGTCAGTGGCGATGGCAATGGTCGCCAGCGCGTTGAGGACGTTGTGGTTGCCAGGCATGTTGACAGACACATCGAGCGGCTCGCAGTCGCGACGCAGCACGGTGAAATGGGTCTGCATGCCCTGCTGGCGAACATTGATGGCGCGGATGTCCGCCTCATCGCTGAAGCCGTAAGTCACGGTCGGACGCTTCACCAGCGGCAGGATCTCGCGCACCACCGGGTCATCCAGGCACATCACTGCCAGCCCGTAGAACGGCAGGTTGTGCAGAAACTCGACAAAGGTCTTCTTCAGTTTGTTGAAGTCGCCTTCGTAGGTGGCCATGTGGTCGGCATCGATATTGGTGACCACGGCAACCATCGGTTGCAGGTGCAGGAAGCTGGCATCGCTTTCATCTGCTTCGGCAATCAGGTAACGGCTGGCGCCGAGCTGGGCATTGGTGCCCGCTGCGGTCAGACGACCACCGATGACGAAGGTCGGATCCAGCCCACCGGCGGCGAACACCGAGGCCAGCAAGCTGGTGGTGGTGGTCTTGCCATGGGTGCCGGCCACGGCAATGCCATGGCGATAGCGCATCAGCTCGGAGAGCATCTCCGCACGCGGTACTACCGGGATGCGACGCTCCAGCGCAGTGGCGACTTCCGGGTTGGCCGGGTTGATCGCACTGGACACCACCAGCACATCGGCATTGGCGGCGTTCTCGGCACGGTGGCCGACAAAGATCTGTGCGCCGAACGACTGCAGGCGTTGGGTGACCGGCGACTCTTTGAGGTCGGAGCCAGACACTTCATAGCCTAGGTTGAGCAGGACTTCGGCAATGCCGCACATGCCCACACCGCCGATACCGACGAAGTGGATACGGCGAATACGGCCCATCTTGGGTTGCGGCATGGCTTTCTGCGCTTCAACCATGGGCCACCTCCAGGCAGATATCGACTACGGTGCTGGTTGCAGCAGGCTTGGCCAGGCGCCGTGCGGTGCCGGCCATGGTGTTGAGTTTCTCGGGTTGCATCAGCACCTCGTTCAGGCGGTCAGCGAGTTGCGCTGCGCCAGTTGTCGCTTGTGGCAGCAGGAAGGCAGCGCCTTCCCGGGCCAGATAATGGGCATTGTGGGTCTGGTGGTCGTCGATGGCGTGCGGCAATGGCACCAGCATCGAGGGCAGGCCTGCCGCCGCGAGTTCGCTGACGGTCAGGGCACCGGCCCGGCACACGACCAGATCGGCCCAGCCGTAGACATGGGCCATGTCCTTGATGAACGGCTCGACCTGCGCCTCGACGCCAGCCTCGCGATAACGCTCGGCGGTGATCGGCGCATGTTGCTTGCCAGCCTGGTGGAACACTTCCGGACGCAGCTCAGGGGCTACTTCCGACAGGGCCTTAGGCAGCAATTTGTTCAATGGTTCCGCACCCAGGCTGCCGCCCAGCACCAACAGCCGTGCCCGGCGCTCGCCGAGTGGGGCGCGCTGGGCCTCGAGGAACAGCTCCGGACGTACCGGGTTACCTGTGGTACGGCGCTTGTCGCTGGCGGCGAAGGTGTCCGGGAAGGCTTCGCAGACCCGCGCAGCCAGTGGTACCAACAGACGATTGGCAGTGCCGGCGCGGGCGTTCTGCTCGTGAATCACCAGTGGCACGCCGCACAGCTTGGCTGCGACACCGCCGGGGCCGGTGACATAGCCACCAAAGCCGATCACGCACACTGGTTTGAGCTGGGCGATGATCTTGCGCGCCTGCATCACCGCCTTGATAAGGGTGAACGGCGCCTTGAGCAGCGACAGCTTGCTCTTGCCACGCAGGCCGCTGACCTGAATCAGGTGCAGCGGCAGACCCGCTTGTGGCACCAGCTCATTTTCGATGCCGCGCGGAGTACCCAGCCAGTGCACGCTATAGCCGCGCGCCTGGAATTCGCGGGCACAGGCCAGCGCCGGGAACACGTGGCCACCGGTGCCGCCGGCCATGATCAGTACGTTTTTACCGTCAGCGGCCATGATTGCTGGTCTCCTCGGCAAAATCGCTTTCGTTGAATTCATGCTCTTCGCTGCCCAGGTGGGTGCGACTCTCCCACTCGATGCGCAGTAACAAGCCGACGCAGGCGCAACAAATCACCAGCGAGCTGCCGCCGTAACTGAGAAACGGCAGGGTCAGGCCCTTGGTCGGCAGCAGGCCGACGTTCACGCCGATGTTGATCAGGAACTGACCAATCCACAGGAATGCCAGGCCGAACGCCATATAAGCAGCGAAGTACTGCTTGGCCTTTTCGGCCCACAGGCCGATGTACAAGGCACGCACGGTGACGAACACGAACAGCGCGACGGTGCACAGGGTGCCGACCACGCCGAGCTCTTCGGCCAGTACCGAGAACACAAAGTCGGTATGCGCTTCAGGCAGGTAGAACTGCTTCTGTACGCTGTTGCCCAGGCCAACCCCCAACCACTCACCGCGACCAAAGGCGATCAGCGCCTGGGTCAACTGGTAGCCGGAACCGAACTGATCGGACCACGGGTCGGTAAAGGTGATGAGCCGCGCCATCCGATATGGCTGGGCCTGCACCAGGACGAACACGGCCACCACCGCCAGCACCACCATCAGCGAGAAGCGGAACAACCCCACCCCGCCTAGGAACAGCATCGCGGCAGCCGCGCCCATCATCACTACAGTGGCGCCGAAGTCCGGCTCCATCAGCAGCAGCCCGGCCATCGGCAACAGCACGATGAACGGCTTGAAGAAGCCCATCCAGCTCTCACGCACTTCCTGCTGACGGCGTACCAGGTAGCCAGCCAGATAGATCACCACGAAGACCTTGGCGATCTCCGACGGCTGCACGTTGAAGAAGCTGAAACCAATCCAGCGCATCGAACCGTTCACTTCACGGCCAATACCGGGCACCAGCACCAGCACCAGCAAGCCAAAGGCGCCGATCAGCATCATGAAACCCATGCGCTGCCAGGTGGCTATCGGCACCAGCATGGTCACGCCGCCGGCGGCCAGGCCGATGGCCACGTACACCAGGTGGCGGTACATGTGGTAGAGCGGGTTGCCCGACTGGGCCGCAGCCACTTCCGACGAGGCCGAGGTGATCATCACCAGGCCCAGGCCGAGCAATGCCAGGCAGCCGGCAAGGAAAGCGAAATCGAGGTCGATGCCACGGCCACTGATCAGTGGCGACGGATACGGTTTGAGGATGCCGAAGATCATGCCAGGCCCTCCACCGCTTGCGCGAACAGCTGCCCGCGTTGCTCGAAGTTCTTGAACATGTCGAGGCTGGCACAGGCTGGCGAGAGCAGCACGGCATCGCCGGGCTGCGCCAGCGCAGCGCACTGCAGCACAGCTTCATCAAGGGTGTTGACGTAAATCTGCGGTACTTGCTCGGCCAAGGCCTGACCCAGACGCTGAGCGTCACGGCCCAGCAACACTACTGCGCGGCAGTAGCGTGCGACGGGTTCGCGCAAGGCGGCAAAGTCAGCGCCTTTGCCGTCGCCGCCGGCGATCAGCACCAGCTTGCCGTCGATGTCGGCGCCCAGCCCTTCGATGGCGGCAAGGGCCGCACCGACGTTGGTCGCCTTGGAGTCGTCGTACCAGCTGACAGCGTTGCGCTCGCGAACCCACTGGCAGCGGTGCGCCAGGCCGGCGAATTCGCGCAGCGCTGCAAGCATCGGCTCGAACGGCAGGCCCGCGGCATGCCCCAGGGCCAATGCGGCCAGCGCATTGCTCTGGTTATGCGCGCCACGGATCTTCAGCTCGCGCACCGGCAGCAGGTTCTGGAATTCGAAGGCCAGGTATTTTTCGCCATCGACTTCGCGCAGGCCAAAAGCCTTGAAGTCCGGCGTATTCAAACCAAAGCTGAAGCATGGCCGGCCTTCAACCGGCAGTGGCCGGCTCAGCGCGTCCTGACGGTTGACCACAACCTGGTGGGCACCGCGGAAGATCCGGTGCTTGGCCAGGTGATAGGCCGGCAGGCCGCTGTAGCGGTCCATGTGGTCTTCGCTGATATTGAGCACGGTGGCCACTTCGGCGTTGAGCTGGTCAGTGGTTTCCAGCTGGAAGCTGGACAGCTCCATCACGTACAGCTCGATGCTGTCGTCGAGCAGGTCCAGCGCCGGCGTTCCGAGATTGCCGCCAACCGCCACACGCTTGCCGGCCTTGGCCGCCATCTCGCCCACCAGCGTTGTCACCGTGCTTTTCGCATTGGAGCCGCTGATCGCGATGATCGGCGCCTTGGCGTTACGGGCAAACAGCTCAATATCACCGGACAACTTTACTCCGCGCGCGGCAGCAGCCTGCAAGGCAGGCGTCGCCAGTGCCAGGCCCGGGCTGACGTACAGCTCGTTGGCGCGGCAGAGGAAGTCGACATCCAGTTCACCACAGCGTACTTCCACCTGCGGGTAGTCCCGACGCAAGGTGTCCAGTTCCGGCGGTTGCTCGCGCGTGTCGGCGACCGCAAAGGCAATGCCCCGGCTCGCCAGGAAGCGAACCAGGGACATGCCGCTCTTGCCGAGGCCGACAACGATGCGGAATTGGTCGGAAGCGATCAATGACACGCTCATCTACCTCAGCTTCAGGGTGGCAAGGCCGACCAGCACGAGAATCACGGTGATGATCCAGAAACGGACAATCACCCGTGGCTCGGGCCAACCCTTGAGTTCAAAGTGGTGGTGAATCGGCGCCATACGAAACACCCGCTTGCCGGTTAGCTTGAAGGAGGCGACCTGGATCACCACCGACAGGGTTTCCATGACAAACACACCGCCCATGATGAACAGGACGATTTCCTGCCGAACGATGACGGCGATGGTGCCCAGGGCAGCGCCCAGCGCCAGTGCGCCGACGTCGCCCATGAACACCTGAGCCGGATAGGTGTTGAACCAGAGAAAGCCCAGGCCGGCACCGATCAACGCGCCGCAGAACACGATCAGCTCGCCAGCGCCTGGCACATAAGGGATCAACAGGTATTCGGCGAACTTCACGTTACCCGACAGGTAGCAGAAGATCCCCAACGCGCCGCCGACCATGACCGTTGGCATGATCGCCAGGCCGTCGAGGCCGTCAGTCAGGTTGACCGCGTTGCTCGAGCCGACGATGACGAAATAGGTCAGCACCACGAAACCGATGCCCAGGGCGATGGTGACGTCCTTGGCAAACGGTACGATCAAGGTGGTTTCGACGCTGGTCGGCGCGGTCATGTAGAGGAACACCGCCGCGCCCAGGCCGAACACCGATTGCCAGAAGTACTTCCAGCGGCTTGGCAGGCCACGCGAATTTTTCTCGATGACCTTGCGGTAGTCGTCGACCCAGCCAATCGCGCCGAACAACAGGGTGACGATCATCACGACCCACACGTAGCGGTTGCTCAGGTCAGCCCAAAGCAAGGTACTGATGGTGATTGCAGACAGGATCAACGCGCCGCCCATGGTCGGTGTACCCGACTTGGACAGGTGCGATTGCGGACCATCGTTGCGCACTGCCTGGCCGATCTGACGGATCTGCAGGGTGCGAATCATCCAGGGGCCCAGCCACAGCGACAGCGACAAAGCAGTCAGAACACCCAGAATCCCGCGCAGGGACAGGTACTGGAAGACCGCAAAGCCTTTATGGAACTGCTGTAGATACTCAGCCAACAGCAAAAGCATTAATGTTTCTCCCCGCTGACACCGCACAGTGCAGCCACGACGTTTTCCATCGCAGCGCTGCGCGAGCCCTTGATCAAGATTGTGGTGTCGCTGGCGGTTTCGCTGCTAACAGCGTCGATCAGCTCAGCCTGAGTTGCGAAATGTCGGCCTTCGGCGCCAAACGCCCGGACCGCATGAGTCATGTTGCTACCTACCGCGTACAAGGCATCGACCTTGCCGCGTGCGTAGTCGCCCACCAGCTGGTGGCCTTCCTGCGCCCACTGACCCAGTTCGCCGATATCCCCGAGCACCAGAACGGTGCGCCCGGAAAAGCCGGCGAGTATATCAATGGCCGCACACATCGAGGTGGGATTTGCGTTGTAACTGTCGTCGATCACGCGCACGCCGTTGGCAGTGATCTGCGCGACCGTACGGCCCTTGACTGGCTGCACCGCGTTCAGGCCAGCGGCAATACCGGGCAAGCTAACGCCCAAAGCATGGGCAGCAGCCGCTGCAGCCAGGGCGTTGCTGACGTTGTGGGTGCCGAGCAGATTCAACTGCACCGCCACCGAACCGGCGGCACTATGCAGGGTGAACGCCGGGCAGCCACGGGCATCGCGACCGATATCGCTGGCGTGAAAATCCGCCTGCGGGTTGTTCAGGGCGAAGCTCAGCACGCGTTTGTCGCCAGCACGTTTGTGCCAGATGGCAAACGCCTTGTCGTCCAGGTTGAGCACCGCAGTGCCGCCCTCGACCAGGCCTTCAAGGATCTCGCCCTTGGCCTCGACGATTTTTTCCGGGCCGCCAAACTCGCCAACGTGGGCGGTGCCGGCGTTGTTGAGGATGACCACCTGAGGCTGGGTCAGGCCAACGGTGTAACGAATCTCGCCAAGGCGCGACGCACCCAGTTCGATGACTGCCGCGCTGTGCTCACTGGCGATTTCCAGCAGGGTCAGCGGTGCACCCAGATCATTGTTGAGATTGCCGCGGGTCGCCAGCACCGGGCCACGGGTGCGCAGGATGCAGGCAAGCATCTCTTTCACAGTGGTCTTGCCGCTGGAGCCGGTGATGGCTGCTACTGGCTTGTCGAACCCGGCACGGTTGAGCGCGCCCAGTTGACCCAGCGCCACACGGCAATCAGCGACAACCAGTTGCGGTAGATCGACGCCTTCGACCTCACGTTCGACCAGCGCCGCGACGGCGCCCTTGGCCTGTACATCAGCCAGGTAATCATGGCCATCGAAGCGCGGGCCGGTAAGGGCAACGAACAGTTGGCCGGCGCCGACGCTGCGGCTGTCGATGCTGACGCCATCGAAGCTGACATCGCTGCCAACCAGGCGCGCCTGCAGCGCTGCGGTCAGTTGGCTCAGGCTCAAGGGCTTAAGCATGTGGGCTCCCCCAGGTTGCCAGGGCTTTCTCGGCTTCAACCAGATCGGAGAACGCATGGCGCTCACCGTGAATTTCCTGATAGTCCTCGTGGCCTTTACCGGCCAGCACGATCACGTCGTCGGCCGCAGCAGAGGCGATCAATTGCGCGATCGCGGCGCCGCGGCCAGCGACGAAGCTGACTTCTGCCGGTTTGGCAAAGCCCGGGCGAATATCGTCGAAGATGGCCGCAGGCTCTTCAGTGCGTGGATTGTCGTCAGTGACCAACACGCGGTCAGCCAGCCGCTCGGCGACTTCAGCCATCAACGGGCGCTTGCCGCGGTCACGGTCACCGCCGCAACCAAACAGGCACAGCAGTTTGCCGTGGGCGTGTGGACGCAGGGCTTCGAGTACTTTTTCAAGGGCATCCGGGGTGTGCGCGTAGTCGACCACCACCAGCGGTTTATTACCGCCGCCCAAGCGCTGCATACGGCCGACCGGCCCTTGCAGGGTTGGCACGACCTTGAGAATTTCGTCCAGCGAATAATCCAGCGACATCAGCGCGGCAATTGCGGCGAGCACGTTGCTCAGGTTGAAGCGACCGAGCAGCTGGCTGCGCAGTATGCTTTCACCCTGTGCCGTAACCAGCACCGCACGCACGCCGTCGTCGTCGAATTTGGCTTCGCGGCAGTACAGCGAAGCTTCTGGATTTTCCAGGCTGTAGCTGAGCAAGCGAGTCTCGACGTGATCGGCGATTGGCTTGCGAGCAAAGTCCTCGGCCAGCCGCCGCCCGAACTCATCATCCAGATTGACCACCTGGCTACGCAGGTTCGGCCAGGCAAACAGCTTGGCCTTGGCCGCTTCATACGCCTGCATGCTGCCGTGGTAATCGAGGTGATCACGGGACAGGTTGGTCATCACGGCGATGTCGAAGGCCAGGGCGGCAACGCGGCCCTGTTCCAGGGCATGCGACGACACTTCCATGGCCACGGCTTTGGCGCCGGCTTTTTTCAGGTCGTACAGGGTTGCCTGTACTGCAATCGGGTCAGGCGTGGTCAAGCGGCCGCTCTGCAGCGCGCCGGAGAAACCGGTGCCCAGCGTGCCGATCAGGCCGCAGCGTTGGCCGAGGGCGTCCAGCGCCTGCGCCAGCAACTGGGTCACGCTGGTCTTGCCATTGGTGCCGGTGACGCCGATCAGGTTGAGCTGACGGCTCGGTTCACCGTAGAAACGCCCGGCAATCTCCGACAGCTGCGCGATCAGGCCCTTGACCGGAATCAGTGCAACGTCGGTCAGCGGCAGCACGGTGGCGCCCTGCTCTTCATAAGCGACGGCAGCCGCGCCGCGCTGCAAGGCGTCGGCGATATGGTCACGACCATCGACCAGCGCACCTGGCACGGCCAGGAACAGATCGCCCGGGCGCACGGCCCGGCTGTCCAAGGTCAACTCGCGGATCATCGGATCGCGGCTGGCATGGGCAAACAGCTTGCTCAATGGCATCGTCATCAACCACGCCCTCCTTTGGCTACGGCGGCATTCACTTGCGCCGGTACGGCAGGCGCAACGGGTGCAGGCGGTGGCAGGTTATCTGGTGGTACGTTCATCAACCGCAGGGTCCCGGACATGACTTTGCTGAATACCGGTGCCGAGACCAGGCCACCGAAGTAGCCGCCTTTGCTCGGCTCATCGATGACCACGACGATGGCGTAACGCGGATCGCTCATCGGGCCGAAGCCAGCGAACAGCGAGCGGTAGGCGTTTTCGGTGTAGCCCTTGGAGCCGACGGTGGCCTTACGCGCCGTACCGGACTTGCCACCAACGTGATAGAACGGCACCTGCGCGCGGTAGACACCGCGCGGGGCTTCGATCACCTGCTGGAGCATGCCCTGGATGGTCTCGGCGGTTTCCTTGGGCACCACTTGGGTGAAGTCAGGGGTCTTGTCGACCTTGACGATGCTCAACGGCACCATCTTGCCGTCGTTGGCCAGTGCGGCGTAGGCGTGTACCAGCTGCAATGCGGTCACGGACAGGCCGTAGCCATAGGACAGGGTCGCCGTCTCGGCCTTGCGCCATTCGCGGTGGTTAGGCAGGTTGCCGACGCGCTCGCCAGGGAAGCCCAGGCCGGTGTACTGACCCAGACCCAGCTGCGACATCACCCGGTAGATGGCTTCGCCGCCGATGTCGAAGGCGATCTTGCTCATGCCGACGTTACTGGAGTTGATCAGGATCCCGGTCAGGTCGAGCACCGGGCCCTCGCTGCGCGAAACGTCCTTGATCGTGTAGCGACCGATCTGCAGGCTGCCCGGATACACTTCGACCTTGTCGGTCGGTTTCCAGCGACCGCTCTGCAATGCAGCGCTCATCGACAGCGGCTTGACCGTCGAGCCCGGCTCGAACACATCGATGATGGCCCGGTTGCGCATCGCGGCCGGGACCATGCTGCGGCGGTTGTTCGGGTTGTAGGTAGGCTGGTTGACCATGGCCAGCACTTCGCCGGTCTTGACGTCCATGATCACCAGGCTGCCGGCCTTGGCTTCCTGCTCGGCAATGGCGTTGCGCAGTTCGCGCGTAGCCAGATACTGCAAGCGCAGGTCGATCGACAACGCCAAGGTCGAACCGGCCTTGGCGTTTTTGGTGACCTGAATGTCTTTGATCAAGCGGCCACGCCGGTCCTTGATCACCTGGCGCTTGCCAGGCACACCAGCGAGCCATTCGTCATAGGCCAGCTCGACACCCTCGCGACCGTGGTCGTCAAGGTCGGTAAAACCAACCATGTGCGCGGTGACATCACCGGCCGGGTAGAAGCGACGGAACTCTTCGAGGCCGTACACACCCGGCACTTTCAGGTCGAGCACCTGCTGCCCTTGCTCAGGGGTGAGCCCGCGCACCAGATAGATGAATTCTTTGTTGGCCTGCTGGGTGAGGCGCTCGGTCAGTTGTTGCGGATTTTGCCCAAGCACAGCCGCCAGTTGCGCCCAGCGCTCCTTGTACGGCTGCATTTCCTTTGGGTTGGCCCACAGCGTGGTGACTGGCGTACTGACCGCCAATGGCTCGCCGTTACGGTCAGTGATCAGCCCCCGGTGTGCCGGAATCTGAATGTGGCGCAGGCTGCGCGCGTCGCCCTGGCCCTTGAGGAAGGCACGGTCGACGACCTGCAGGTCGATGATGCGCCAGCAGATGGCACCGACCATCAGCGCCAGCAGGCCGATCACGACGCGGAAGCGCCAAGGGTAGAGTGCGCCTTCGAGTTTCATCATGGCGCCACCATCCGCACTTCGTCGGCGGCCGGAACACGCATTTTCAGCTGTTCGCTGGCCAGGCTTTCGATGCGGCTGTGGGCAGTCCAGGTGCTCTGCTCAAGGATCAGCCGGCCCCATTCTGCCTGCGCCTTGTCACGCTCGTTCAGTTCGCCAAACAAAGTGTTGAGCAATTGCCGGTTCCAGTGCGCGCTGTAGGACACCGCCACCGCTGAAACCAGCACAGCGATAAACAGCAGCAGCATCAGCGAGCTGCCGCCGGGCAATGGCTTGGCGAAGAGCTTGCTCAACGGAGCTTCTCCGCAACGCGCATGACTGCGCTGCGTGAGCGGGGGTTGGCCTTGAGCTCGGCCTCGGAGGCGAACTGCGCCTTGCCGATCAAGCGCACTTTTGGCTCGAAGACGGTGTGCTGCACGGGCAGGTTGCGCGGCAGGTTGTCCGCCTCGCCCTTGACCAGCTTGCGCATGAACAGTTTGACGATGCGGTCTTCCAGCGAGTGGAAGCTGATCACCACCAGGCGGCCACCGATCTCCAGTGACTCCAGCGCAGCCTCAAGGCCCGCCTCCAGGTCACCAAGCTCGTTATTGACGTGGATGCGCAGGCCCTGGAAGGCGCGGGTCGCGGGGTTCTTGCCCTTTTCCCAGGCCGGGTTGGCGACCTTGAGCACTTCAGCCAGGTCGGCCGTGCGGGTGAACGGCTGCTTTTCGCGGCGCTCGACCACGGCTCGGGCCATACGCCCGGAGAAGCGCTCTTCACCGTACTGCTTGAATACACGGGCGATCTCTTCAGCCGGGGCGGTGGCGATGAACTCGGCGGCGCTGATGCCTTGCGCAGGGTTCATGCGCATGTCCAGCGGGCCGTCGTTGAGGAAGCTGAAGCCGCGCTCGGGGTCATCAAGCTGCGGTGAAGACACACCCAGGTCCAGCAGCACGCCGCTGACCTTGCCGGCCAGGCCGAGCTCGGCGACTTCTTCGCCCAGCTCGGCAAAGCTGCGCTGCACAATGACGAAGCGGCCGTCTTCGGCCGCCAGCGCTTGCCCCGTGGCAATCGCTTGTGGGTCTTTGTCGAACCCGAGTAGCCGCCCCTGCGGCCCCAGCTTGCTGAGGATCAGGCGGCTGTGGCCACCGCGGCCGAAGGTACCATCGAGGTAGCAGCCATCGGCGCGCAGGGCCAGTGCCTCGACAGCTTCGTCGAGCAGCACGGTGATGTGGTTGAAGCCGCTATCTATGGTCACAGGATCAGGTCACGCAATTCGTCAGGCAAAGCGCCCGGTTGTTGAATAGCTGCAAGATCGTCTGCCGAAACCGCGTTCCAGGCATCCTCATCCCACAGCTGAAATTTGTTCAGCTGCCCCACCAACATCGCCTTCTTGTCCAGATTGGCGTACTCACGCAGGCGCGGCGGTACCAGAAAACGGCCACTGCCATCGAGCTCCAGGTCTACCGCATTACCGATCAGCAAGCGCTGCAGGCGGCGGTTTTCCTCACGCAACGACGGCAAGGCACGCAACTTGGCTTCTATCTGTTCCCACTCATCGAGGGGATATACACATAAGCAGCGATCGACTGCATCGATGGTCACGATCAACTGGCTCTGACAACGCGAATCCAACTCGTCACGGTACCGACTCGGCATGGCGAGTCTGCCCTTTGCATCAAGGCTGACGGCATTGGCTCCGCGGAACACGGCTGCGATTCCCCACAATGTTATCGTTTTTGGGCCAGAAAACCCACTTCAACCCACTTTCTGCCACTTGCGCACACTATAGGAATCCGCCCGGTACACCGTCAAGGCGCGCTCGTAGGGAAATCCCTTACACGGCGGAGATTTAGCTCAACAAAGAGATGAAGGAAGATAAAAAGAAGGAAAAATGGCGGGCAAAAAATGTGCGAACTCAGTCAGATAGCGACCGAAGTTAAAGTGATTTATTAAGAGTAAGATTTTTTCGGTATTACCAAGTGCTTCTGCTGTCGATTACAGCAGGGAGGGAGAGGTGGAGAGTCGATCTATAAGCCGGGTTTTGTCGAGGACAGTCATTCCTCTACGACGGCCATCACTGGACGCCTCTAGCAACCTACCCGGTTCCGACGCGGGCCACGCCTAATGGAACCCTATTTGGTCTTGCTCCGAGTGGGGTTTACCTAGCCACGAACTGTTGCCAGTCGCGCGGTGCGCTCTTACCGCACCTTTTCACCCTTACCGGCACCGAAGTGCTTAGGCGGTTATTTTCTGTGGCACTTTCCGTAGGCTCACGCCTCCCAGGGGTTACCTGGCACTCTGCCCTATGGAGCCCGGACTTTCCTCCCCCCTCTTTTGCGGAACAAAAGAAGGCAGCGACTGTCCAATCGACTCTCCGCCGACAAGGGTAACGTCAGGCGCGCTCAAGAACAAGCTTTAGAGCAACAGGATGTCGCTAATGCTCAATTGGCTTTCTGCTTTTCCAGGGCCGCCTGATACAGCAGGTTCTTGCGCACCCCGGTAATTTCCGCTGCCAGCGCCGCTGCGCGCTTGAGTGGCAATTCCGCCAACAGCAAGTCCAGAACGCGCTGCGCCTCGGTGCTGATCGCCTGCTCGTCTTCGGGCGCACTCCAGCCCCCCACCAACACCACGCATTCGCCGCGCTGCTGATTACTGTCGGCGGCAACAAACGCGTGCAACTCGCCCAGCGGCAGGCCCTTGAGTGTTTCGAACGCCTTGGTCAGCTCACGCCCAAGCAGCGCCGGGCGATCCGCACCGAACACCGCCTGCATGTCATCGAGGCATTCCAGAATGCGGTGCGGGGCCTCATAGAAGATCAGCGTGCGCGGCTCTTCCTTGACCTGTTCCAGGCGGGCACGCCGCCCAGCAGTCTTGGCAGGCAGAAAGCCTTCGAAGATAAACCGGTCAGACGGCAGGCCAGCGGCCGACAACGCAGCAATTAGCGCGCAGGCGCCGGGCACCGGCACCACTTTCACGCCGGCAGCGCGAGCCTGGCGCACCAGGTGATAACCCGGGTCGGAAATCAGCGGCGTGCCAGCGTCAGAGACCAGCGCAATATCGTCGCCCGCCAGCAAGCGAGTCAGAAAACGCCCGCCCTCGTCACGCTCATTGTGCTCATGGCAGGCAGCCAGCGGCGTGTTGATACCGAAGTGCTGCATCAGGCGCATTGAGTGGCGGGTGTCTTCGGCGGCGATCAAGGCTACATCCGCCAGCACCTTGAGCGCGCGGGCACTCATGTCATCGAGGTTGCCGATCGGCGTGGCCACCACGTACAGCGTGCCTGTGGTGGATTTCGAAGCCCCTGCTACATCTGTCACTGCGCGCACCTGTCTTTCGGATCAAAGGCGCCATTGTAGCCCGAGCACCGGTAACAGGGCGCAAACATCTTCACCGGCGGCCCGCTTCAAGCCACCTATAGTGAAGGTTGCACGTCAGCGACATCGCGCCCCGGCCAGTGGTTGGGTACAATCGTCGGCCAACCAGATCGAGTAACAGGACTTTTACATGATCGCTTGTCTGCGGCTGCTCACAGCCCTCTGCCTCGCTGCCTTGCTGGCAGCTTGCGCAAGCTCGCCCTCATCCAGCCTGGGCGAACTCCCGCGCACCCCGGACGCCAGTATCGAGCAACTGCTCGAGCAGGCAGCCACCAGCAAGTCGCCCGAGGACGCAGCCCTGCTGCGCCTGAGCGCTGCCGACCTGGCCTACAAGCAAAAGGACTATCCACGCGCAGCGCGGATTCTCGAACAGGTACCACTGGACCCGCTCAAGCCTGCTCAGCAGGTGTTCGCCAGCACCTTGAGCGCTGAGCTGGCCATGAGCCGCAACCAGCCCAAAGCTGCCCTGACCGCCCTCGCCCACCCTAGCCTGCAGCGTCTGGGCGAGATGCCAGCTGAGCTGCAAGTGCGCACCTACAGCGTGCATGCCGCCGCCCTCGAAGCCGATGGCCAGACCTTGGCCGCAGCGCAGCAGCGGGTGCAACTGGCGCATCTGCTCAGCGGCCAGGCGGCCAGCGCCAACAACGACGCGATCTGGGCACTTGTCGCTGCCTTGCCTGCCGAGCAGCTGCAATCGACTGGCAACGACACCCTGGCCGGCTGGACCAGCCTGGCCCTGGCGGTAAAAAGCGCCGGCACGCTGGAGCAGCAACAGGCTGCGATCGACGCCTGGCGCAACCAGCATCCAGAGCACCCCGCAGCCAAGCAACTGCCGACCGCGCTGAGCAAACTCAAGGAACTGGCCAGCCAGCCCCTGACCAAGATCGCCCTGCTGCTGCCTCAGGAAGGCTCGCTGGCCGGCGTCGCCCGCGCCTTGCGTGATGGTTTCATGGCCGCGCACTTCCAGGCCCAGCAGGCAGGCCAACAGGCACCTGCGATCCAGGTCTATGACAGCTCGCGGATCAGCTCGCTGGACGATTTCTACCGCCAGGCTCAGGCCGATGGCGTGCAACTGGTAGTCGGCCCGCTGGAAAAACCGCTGGTGAAAAAGCTCGCCGCCTACCCGCAGTTGCCACTGCCGACCCTGGCCCTGAACTACGCCGAAGCCGGCCAGAGCGCACCGCCGCAACTGTTCCAGTTTGGCCTTGCCGCAGAAGACGAAGCCCGCGAAGTGTCGCGCCGTGCACGCGCCGACGGCCTGGTCCGCGCTGTTGCGCTGGTGCCGAGCGGCGAATGGGGCGACCGCGTGCTGGCCGCCTTCCGCAAGGACTGGGAAAGCAACGGCGGCACCCTGCTGGCTGCCGAGCGTATCGCCCAGCCGGTCGCCCTCGCCCAGCAAATCGCCGAGCTGTTCCAGCTGCGCCAGAGTGAAGGCCGTGCCAAGAGCCTGCAAAGCACGGTCGGTGGCAACATTGCCGCACAACCGTCACGCCGCCAGGACATCGACTTCATCTTCCTCGCTGCCACCCCGCAGCAGGCGCAACAGATCAAGCCGACGCTGAACTTCCAGTACGCAGGGGATGTGCCGGTCTACGCCACCTCCAACCTGTACAGCGCCAGCGGTGACGTCAACCAGTACAACGACATGACCGGCATCCGCTTCTGCGAAACGCCGTGGCTGCTCGACAGCAGTAACAGCCTGCGCCAACAAGTCGTGCAGCAGTGGCCACAAGCCGCTGGCAGCCTCGGCCGGCTTTATGCGATGGGCGTTGATGCGTATAGCCTGGCACCGCGTCTGGGCCAACTGAAGGCACTGCCTGACAACCGCGTACAGGGCCTGTCCGGCAGCTTGAGCATGAACCCGAGCCAGCGCATCGAGCGTCAACTGCCATGGGCAGAGTTCGCCGGCGGCCAGGTCAAACGCCTGCCGGACACGCCGCGCTGATGCAGGCGGCATCGCCTGGTCGCGCCGGCCAGGATGCTGAGGACTACGCCCTGGAGTATCTTTTGGGGCAAGGTCTGCAGTTGCTGGCGCGCAATTGGCGATGCAAGGGAGGCGAGCTTGATCTGGTCATGCTCGACGCCGATACAGTAGTATTCGTCGAAGTCCGCTATCGGCTGCACGCAGACTTCGGCGGCGCCCTCGGCAGTATCGATGGGCGCAAGCAGCAACGCCTGGCGCTGGCCGCCAGCATGTTTCTGCACAAGGAGTTTCGCTGGGCCAATCACCCCTGCCGCTTCGATGTCATCGCTCTACAAGGCAGCGGCCATGCAGGGCAACCGCTGCAATGGCTGAAAAACGCCTTCGAATGCTGAACCCACTGCGAATTTTTTGCTCTATGTTTCGCGGGCTGGTCCCTGTTGCGCGTCGCGCGGGCCACCGCCCCTCTTAAGGTCACACCAGATGGACATGCAATCCCGAATTCGCCGGCTGTTTCAGGCCAGCATCGACACCAAGCAACAGGCAATGGACATGTTGGCGCCGCATATCGAGCAGGCCAGCCTGGTCATGGTCAATGCCATGCTCAATGAGGGCAAGATGCTCGCCTGCGGCAACGGCGGCTCAGCCGGCGATGCTCAGCATTTCTCGTCCGAGTTGCTCAACCGTTTCGAGCGTGAGCGCCCGAGCTTGCCGGCGATCGCGCTGACCACCGACAGCTCGACGATCACCTCGATTGCCAACGATTACAGCTACAACGAAGTGTTCTCCAAGCAGATCCGCGCCCTCGGCCAGCCCGGCGACGTGCTGCTGGCGATCTCTACCAGCGGTAACTCGGCGAACGTGATTCAAGCGATCCAGGCCGCACATGATCGTGAAATGATTGTCGTAGCAATGACCGGGCGCGACGGCGGTGGCATGGCCTCGCTGCTGCTGCCCGAAGATGTCGAGATTCGCGTACCGTCGAACGTGACTGCGCGCATCCAGGAAGTCCACCTGCTGGCGATCCACTGCCTGTGTGATCTGATCGACAGCCAACTGTTCGGGAGTGAAGAATGATCCCCAAGCGTTTTGGCCTGATGGCCCTGACTCTGTGCCTGAGCCTCTCCGGCTGCAGTTCGGTATTGACCTCTACCCGCGACAATCCTATCGAGGACGATCGCGGCACCCGCACCATCGGCAGCAAGATTGACGATTCACTGATCGAAACCAAGGTCTCGGTCAATATCGCCAAGGCCAACCCTGACCTGGACAAAGGCTCGCACATCGTTGTCAGCAGCTATAACGGCGTTGTCCTGCTGGCCGGGCAAACCCCGCGTGCTGACCTCAAAAGCCTCGCCGAGCAGACCGCCGGCCAGGTGCAGCGGGTCAAGAAGGTGCATAACGAAATCCAGGTGATGCAGCCGTCTTCGATTCTGGCGCGCAACAACGACGCCTGGCTGACCACCAAGATCAAGGCGCAGATGCTTGGCGACGCCAATGTGCCTGGCTCGCGCATCAAGGTCATCACCGAAAACGGTATCGTCTACCTGCTCGGCCTGGTTACCCAGGGCGAAGCCAACGCCGCGACCAGCGTGGTGCAAAGCGTTTCCGGCGTGCAGAAAATCGTCAAACTGTTCGAATACATCGACTAAGTCGCACCCGGCGGGAGGGCTGCGTCCTCCCGCCCTCCTCACCCGATCCAGGAAATACTCCATGACCAAGTTTCTGCTGCCCGCGCTGCTGATCGGCGCCTGCGCATCCCTGGCTGGCTGCTCCAGCCCGAGCATCATCACCCTGAATGATGGCCGTGAGCTGCAGGCATTGGACCAGCCCCACTTCGATCGCGCTTCTGGCTTCTATGAATTCGAACAGCTGGACGGCAAGCGCACGCGCATCAACAAGGATCAGGTTCGCACCATTACCGACCTGTAATTGCTGATCCAACGCTTACGAAAAAGGCGATCCTCTCGGATCGCCTTTTTTGTTACTTGACCACCTTCAGACTCGGTCGTCCGCTAGGACGCGGCGGCTGGCCACCACCTTCGGGCGGGCCGTCGTTATCCGGCTCGTCAACTTCATCCTCAAGCTCTTCATCATCCAGCAGCGAAGGCTCAAGCTCGAACACCATGCCCTGACCGTTCTCGCGGGCGTAGATGCCCAGGATCGCACCAGTGGGCACGAACAACGAATGCGCGACGCCGCCGAAGCGGCCTTCAAAGCTCACTGCGTCGTTATCCATGTGCAGGCTGCGCACCGCACTGGGCGACACGTTCAGGACAATCTGACCATCACTGGCGAAGCCCTGGGGCACCTGGACGGCCGGAAACTCGGCATTGACCAGCATATGGGGCGTGCAATCGTTGTCGACGATCCACTCGTACAGTGCTCTAACCAGATAGGGGCGACTGGAGTTCATCAACGGCTCCTTAAAGCTTGCGCATTTCACGTTCAGCAGCAGACAGGCTCGCCTGGAATGGCTCGCGGGCGAACTGTCGCTCCATATAATCAAGCAGCGGCTTGGCTTGCCGCGGCAGTTCGATACCCATCACCGGCAAACGCCAGAGTATGGGCAGTAGACAACAATCGACCAGGCTTTGCTCATCACTCATGAAGCAGGCCATCTCGGCAAACAATGGCGCAACCCCGGTCAGGCTCTCGCGCAGTTCCTTGCGCGCCTTTGCCTGCGCAGCCTCGGTGCTGCGCTTGTCGAGCAGCACGTCGGCCAGCGAGCACCAGTCGCGCTGGATGCGGTGCACCAGCAGGCGGCTGTTGCCGCGTGCGACCGGATACACCGGCAGCAGTGGCGGGTGCGGATAGCGCTCATCGAGGTATTCCATGACCACGGTCGACTCATACAGCGCCAGATCGCGATCAACCAGGGTTGGCACACTGGCGTAAGGGTTCACTTCAACCAGCTTGGGTGGCACACGCCCAGGATCGACGTCGATGATCTGCACGCTGACGCCCTTTTCGGCGAGCACCAGGCGGACCCGGTGCGAGTAATGATCAGCGGGATCGGAATAGCAGGCTAACCTGTTGGTTACGCCCATGCAGCGCCTCCTCGTGGGGATGCTTGTAAAACACAAATGCAAACGCGCCCTGAGGGGCCCAATGCAGTTGCACGGGGCGCCTCAGGGCGCGTTCAACTAACCAGAAACTACTGCGTGATCAGTGCACGTCCTTCCAGTATTCGCGCTTGAGCAAGTAGGCGAACACGAAGAAGAAAGCCAGGTACAGCAACACATAGGTACCGATGCGCTGGCTCTCCAGTTTGACCGGGTTGGCCGAATAGGCCAGGAAGGTCACCAGGTTCTTGACCTTCTCGTCGAACTGCTCGGGCGTCAGGGTACCGGATTTCGGCTCGATGGTCAGCTGATCACATGCTTCATGGGTCAATGGGCTGCCCGTCAACGGGTCATATTGCTTCTTGCCGTCGACGACGCTCTGCACCTGCTTGCAGCCAATCACCTGATTACCCTGCAGGCCAACCAGCACGTTAGGCATGCCGACGTTGGGGAAGACCTTGTTGTTGACCCCGTATGGCCGCGACTTGTCCTCATAGAAGCTACGCAGGTACGAGTACAGCCAATCGGTACCACGCACCCGCGCAACCAGGGTCAGGTCTGGCGGCGCAGCGCCGAACCAGGTCTTGGCATCAGCCGGCTGCATGCCGATCTGCATGTGGTCGCCGATCTTGGCACCGGTGAACACCAGGTTTTCCAGCATCAGCTCATGGGGGATACCCAGGTCATCAGCGACCCGCTCATAGCGCTGGAACTTGGCGCTATGGCAGCCCATGCAATAGTTGGCAAAGGTCCGCGCACCATCCTGCATGGCGGCTTTGTCACTCAGGTCAATATCGACCTTGTCCAGCTCCAGGCCGTGTTCCGCGGCAAAGGACAAGGCAGGCATCACTGCCAGGAACAGTACTGCAATAAGCTTTTTCATCAGCCAGTCACCCTTTCCGGAACCGCTTTGGTCTTCTCCAGCCTTGTGTAGAACGGCATCAGCAGGAAGTAGGCGAAATACAGCACGGTACAGACCTGCGACAGCAGGGTCCGCCCCGGCGTAGGCGCCAACACACCCAGCACACCGAGAATCACGAAGCTGACGCAGAACACCAGCAGCCAGATCTTGCTCAGCCAGCCCTTGTAGCGCATGGAACGTACCGGGCTGCGGTCAAGCCAGGGCAACACGAACAACACGGCAATGGCGGCGCCCATGGCGATCACGCCGAACAGTTTGTCGGGCACCGCGCGCAGGATCGCGTAGAACGGTGTGAAGTACCACACCGGAGCAATGTGCTCGGGTGTCTTGAAGGCGTTGGCTTGCTCGAAGTTTGGTTTTTCGAGGAAGTAGCCGCCCATTTCCGGGAAGAAGAACACCACCGAACAGAACACGAAGAGGAACACCACCACGCCGACGATATCCTTGACGGTGTAGTACGGGTGGAACGGGATACCGTCGAGGGGGATGCCGTTTTCGTCCTTGTGCTTCTTGATGTCGACGCCGTCAGGGTTGTTCGAGCCGACTTCGTGCAGCGCCAGGATATGCAGCACCACCAGGCCGAGAATGACGATCGGCAAGGCCACCACATGCAAGGCGAAGAAGCGGTTCAGGGTAATCCCCGAGATCAGGTAGTCGCCGCGAATCCACTGGGTCAGGTCATCGCCGATCACCGGGATGGCGCCGAACAGCGAGATGATTACCTGCGCACCCCAATACGACATCTGGCCCCAAGGCAGCAGATAGCCCATGAACGCTTCAGCCATCAGCGCCAGATAGATCAGCATGCCGAACAGCCAGACCAGCTCACGCGGCTTCTGATAAGAGCCGTAGAGCAGCCCGCGGAACATGTGCAGGTAGACCACGATGAAGAACGCCGAGGCGCCGGTGGAGTGCAGATAGCGCAGGATCCAGCCGTACTCGACATCGCGCATGATGTACTCGACCGAGGCGAACGCCTCTTCGGCCGAAGGGGTGAAACTCATGGTCAGCCAGACGCCGGTAACAATCTGGTTGACCAGCACCAGCAACGCCAGCGAGCCAAAGAAGTACAGGAAGTTGAAGTTCTTCGGCGCGTAGTATTTGCTCAGATGCTCTTCCCACATTTTGGTCGCGGGGAAGCGCGCATCGATCCAGTCCATGAACTTGCTCATCATGCGTTCTCCTGATCGACGCCGATGACGATGATGTCGTCCGTCTCGTATGAGTGCGGAGGCACTGGCAGGTTGAGAGGTGCCGGCTGGGACTTGTAGACGCGGCCAGCGAGGTCGTAATGAGAGCCGTGGCAGGGGCAGAAATAGCCACCGACCCACTTGGGCCCCAGATCGACCGGCGCCACTTCAGGACGGAAGGTCGGCGAGCAGCCCAGGTGGGTGCACAGGCCAACCAGCAGGAGGATTTCCGGCTTGATCGAGCGCACCTCTGGGTCGACGTAAGTCGGCTGCACCGAGGCCTGCGATTCCGGATCAGCGAGCTCGCCGACGATTTTCTTGAGATTGCCGAGGATCTCTTCTGTGCGTCGCACGATGAATACTGGCTGCCCGCGCCACTCAGCAACCATCTGCTGGCCGGGTTCAATCTTGGCAATATTGACCTTCACCGGTGCACCGGCGGCTTTCGCCTTGGCACTGGGAAACCATGACCCCACGAACGGTACCGCAGCCCCCACAGCCCCCGCTGCACCCACCACGGACGTGGCGGCTACGAGGAAGCGGCGCCGGCCTGCGTTGACGCCGTCATTACTCATTCAGTCCTCTCCCATCAGCTGCTCTGGCCTGTTGAACCAGGCCTGTATTTTGTGAATGTCTGTGGCACTAAATTTTGGTCGCCATGGTAAGAAACAAATCCACACACTGACAAGGTGATTAGCCCCGGCCGGGCTACAACCCACGCTTTGCTTGATCTGCGTCTATAAGGCGACTTGCCGCGGACATGCTGACAGGTTAGTTCAAGGCAAAAAAAAAGCCCGGTTCCAAGGAACCGGGCTTCTTTCGACTGCCGAAGCGAAATTAACGCTTGGAGTACTGAGGACGCTTACGTGCTTTACGCAGACCCACTTTCTTACGCTCGACTTCACGAGCATCGCGGGTTACGTAGCCAGCGCGACGCAGAGCAGGGCGCAGGGCTTCGTCGTAGGCCATCAGAGCGCGGGTGATACCATGACGGATCGCACCGGCTTGACCGCTGACACCACCACCGGAAACGGTGACGTAGATGTCGAACTTGGCAACGTTCTCGGTCAGCTCGAGGGGTTGACGAACAACCATGCGAGCGGTTTCGCGACCGAAGAAAGTGTCCAGAGGACGGTTGTTGATGGAGATGTTACCGGTACCTGGACGCAGGAAAACGCGAGCGGTTGCGGTCTTGCGACGGCCAGTGCCGTAATTTTGAGTCGCCGACATAATGAACTATCCCGTTAGATCTTCAGTTCTTGAGGCTGCTGAGCAGTGTGTGGGTGAACAGCGCCCGCGTACACTTTCAGCTTGCGGTACATGTCGCGACCCAGCGGGTTCTTAGGCAGCATGCCCTTGACCGCGGTCTCGATGATACGCTCAGGGGCCTTGGCGATCAGCTTGTCGAAGCTGATTTCCTTGATGCCACCTGGGAAGCCGGAGTGGGAGTAGTACATTTTGTCAGTAGTTTTAGCACCAGTGACACGTACCTGCTCGGCGTTGATTACGACGATGTAGTCGCCGGTGTCAACGTGAGGGGTGTATTCAGCTTTGTGCTTGCCACGCAGACGAAGAGCGATTTCGGTAGCCAGACGACCCAGGGTCTGACCAGCGGCGTCGACGACGAACCAGTCGCGCGTAACTGTTTCTGGTTTAGCAGTAAAAGTTTTCATTATCTCTAAAGCCTCAGAGGCCGCCCAAGCAATAAAAAATAGACGGCGAATCTTACTGGATAGTGCGCAACTTGACAAGCAAGCACGCAGCCGAATACGGACGCTATTGGGGGCTCGGGTCGGGCACGTCCAATATCCGGCGGGTTTCTCTCGTAATGCAGTGCATCACTTCCGCAAAACGGAGAGGGGCAGGATTATCCAGATTGCAGAAAAAAATTCAACCTGCTTCTATGGTCTTTTTCGCCAGAGAGAAGCTTCCAGATGGAATACCGCAAGCTCGGCCGTACCGACCTCAACGTCAGCGCCCTGTGCCTGGGCACCATGACCTGGGGCGAGCAGAACGATCAGGACCAGGCTTTCGCCCAGATCGCCCGGGCCAAGGCCGGCGGAATCAACTTCATCGATACCGCCGAAATGTACCCGGTGCCGCCGCGCCCGGAGACCTACGCCGCCACCGAACGAATCATCGGTAACTGGTTCAAGGCCAACGGCGATCGCGACCAGTGGACTCTGGCGAGCAAGGTTGCCGGCCCGGGCAACGGCATCAGCCACATCCGCGACGGCCAGCTCAAGCACAATCGCCAGCACATCGTTGCCGCGCTGGACGCAAGCCTTGAGCGCCTGCAGACCGATCACATCGACCTGTATCAGCTGCACTGGCCGGAGCGCAGCACCAACTTCTTCGGCAAGCTCGGCTACCAGCATCTGCCGCAGGACCACTTCACGCCACTGGAAGAAACCCTCGAGGTGCTCGACGAGCAGGTTCGTGCCGGCAAGATCCGTCACATTGGCCTGTCCAATGAAACGCCATGGGGCACGATGAAGTTCCTGCAGCTGGCCGAGAGCCGCGGTTGGCCGCGGGCAGTATCGATCCAGAACCCCTACAACCTGCTCAACCGCAGCTTCGAGATCGGCCTGGCCGAAGTGGCGATCCGCGAGCAATGCGGGCTGCTGGCCTACTCGCCGCTGGCATTCGGCATGCTTGCCGGCAAGTATGAAAACGGCGCCAGACCTGAAGGCGCGCGGTTGACGCTGTTCAACCGCTTTGCCCGCTACTCCAACCCGCAGACCGTGGCCGCCTGCAGCCGTTACGTGCAGATAGCCCGCGAGCATGGCCTGGACCCGGCCCAGATGGCCCTGGCGTTCGTCACCCGCCAGCCGTTCGTGACCAGCAATATCATCGGTGCGACCAGCCTTGAACAACTGGAAAGCAACCTCGCCAGCGCCGATCTGAACTTGAGCGATGAGCTGCTGGCAGCCATCGAAGCGGTGCACCAGGATCAGCCAAACCCGGCGCCGTGATGCAGCCGTAACAAAGCGGCAGCGGGTCAGCCCGCTGCCGCAGGCAGCAGGATCGGGACGGGGTAGACACAATCGCCAAAAAATAAGACGATCCAGCCGGTGATTGACCACTCTACCCTATAAGAACAATGACAATGATCTTTACCCAACCCACCGCTTCATTGCGGCGCGTCAGCATTCTGGCCGTCGATAATGTGTTCGCCTCGACCCTGATGCAGGCCAAGGATTTCTTCCACCTGGCCAGCCTGCGCTACGGCAAGCAAATGGGCCTGGGCCTGCAACCGATGTTCGAAATCTGCCTGGTCAGCCCCGACGCTGCACCGGTGGACAGCTTCAGCAACGTGCAGGTGCCGGTAGACGGCGGCCTGGGCGATGCCGATGTGATCATCCTGCCGGCGTTCTGGGATGACTTCGACAACCTTCAGCAGCGTTATCCGCAGGTCTTGCCATGGCTACGCGAGCAGCATGCGCGTGGCGCGGTGCTCTGTGGCGAAGCCAGCGGCGTGTACTGGCTGGCCGAAGCGGGCTTGCTCGATGGCAAGGAGGCGACCACCTACTGGCGCTTCTTCACTGACTTCGCCGAGCGCTTCCCGGCTGTGCGGCTGAACCAGGACAAGCACCTGACCGATGCCGACAACCTGTACTGCGCGGGCGGCGCGACCTCGGCGTGCGACCTGTACATTTACCTGATCGAGCGCTTCTGCGGGGCCAATGTCGCCCGCGCGGTAGCCCGCGACATCCTCTATGAAGTGCAACGCAACTACACCCCAGGGCGTATGGGTTTTGGTGGGCAGAAGCTGCATCAGGACCTGATCATCCTGCAGATTCAGCATTGGCTCGAAGAGCACTTCGCGGACAAATTCCGCTTTGAAGACGTCGCCCGCAACCATGGCATGAGCATTCGCAATTTCATGCGCCGGTTCCAGACGGCTACCGGCGACAAGCCCCTGCACTATCTGCAACGGCTGCGCATCGAAACCGCCAAGGGTTTACTGTCGAGCACCCGCAAGAGCATCAAGACCATCAGTTATGAGGTGGGCTACGACGATGCGAGCTTCTTTGCCCGCTTGTTCCGCCAGCATACCGAGCTGTCGCCGAACCAGTATCGGCAGCAGTTCATGCAAGAGGCTTGAGGGGCATGGGGGCCGCCTTGCCGCCCTTCGCGGGTGAACCCGCTCCCACAGGATTCGCAGCGCCGCCATGTGAGCTGTGGGAGCGGGTTCACCCGCGAAGGGCCGCAAAGCGGCCCCAACTACACCGAATTAAGGCTTATGCGCTCGCGCCAGAAACTCGTGCGACTGCATCTCCAGCAAACGGCTCAGCGTACGCTGGAACTCGAAGCTCAGCCGCCCGCCGGTGTACAGATCCTTCAACTCAACCTCAGCTGAAATGATCAGCTTGACGTTACGGTCGTAAAACTCATCGACCATGTTGATGAAGCGCCGGGCGATATCGTCGGTAGCCACACCCATCTGCTCGACATTGCTCAGCAGCACGGCATGGAAGATCTTGCCCAGCTCGATGTAGTCGTTCTGGCTGCGCGGCCCGTCGCACAAGGCGCGGAAGTCGAACCAGGCGACATCGTCACAGGTACGCAGGGCGTGAATCTCGCGATTCTCGATCATCAGCACGTCGTTCTCGACCGCCTGCGTGCACTCCGGGGTCAGCGCCTTGAAGCTCTGGCGCAGGCTCTCGTGCGCAGCGGCATCGAGCGGGAAGTGGAACAGTTCGGCCTGCTCGAGGTGACGCAGACGATAGTCGACGCCGCTGTCGACGTTCACCACATCGGTGTACTGCTTGATCATGGCGATGGCTGGCAGGAAGCGCGCACGCTGCAAGCCATCCTTGTACAGCCCGTCAGGCACGATGTTGGAGGTCGCGACCAGTGATACGCCGTTCTTGAACAGCTCTTCCATCAAGGTGCCGAGGATCATCGCATCGGTAATGTCAGAGACGAAGAACTCATCGAAACAGATGACCCGGGCTTCGTTGGAGAAGCGCTTGGCGATCACCGTCAGCGGGTTCTTCTCGCCCTTGAGCGTGCGCATTTCTTCGTGCACGCGCTTCATGAAGCGGTGGAAGTGCGTGCGCATCTTCTGTTCGAACGGCAGCGCCTCATAGAAGGTGTCGACCAGATAGGTCTTGCCGCGCCCTACCCCACCCCAGAAGTACAAGCCCTTGACCGGGGCCTGGTCCTTCTTGCCGAACAGCTTGCCGAGCACGCCGGGCTTGTTGTTCTGCGCCGCGACCAGGTCGTCGTACAGACGCTGCAGATGACGCACCGCTGTTTCCTGCGCCGCATCATGGAAGAAATCGGGACGTTTGAGATCTGCTTGATATCGTTCTAAAGGCGTCATAATTCGCTGGCGAGGTAACAAAAGCGGGCCGTCACTGTAGCGACGGGCCCGCATAATGGCAATCAGACTTGCGGCGAAATGCCTCAGTCGGCTTGTGGCTGGAGCGCTGCGTGCAAGGCTTGCACGGCAGCGTCGCGCGCTGATGCATCGGCAAACTGCGGGCCTTCCGCGACCTGCTCACCGTTCAGCCACAGGGCAAAGCTCAGGCCGTCGACGCGTACATCGGCTTCACCACCCTGCTGCAGTTGCTTGCTCACCGCACCGGCGCTCTTGCCGTCGGCGAAGCTGCGCGACAGCAGCAATTGCTCGCCATCGGCGGCCAGCAGGCGGAAGCGGAAGCTGCCGTCTTCATCACGGAAGCTGACAAAGCGGGCGCTCTTGGCGGCCTTTTTCTTCACGTCGGTGCTGGCCTGGACACTGCTGCGGAACGAGCGCAGGCCGACCGCTTCGCGCAGTTGTTCAAGGAACGGCGTCGCGCTCTTGCGCGCCTTGGCCGCGCCGGCCAGAAGGATGTCTTCAAGGTCAGCAGGACGTGCGATCAGCTGATGGTAATGCTCGCGTGGCGCGGCCAGTTGGCCGTCCAGCAGCTGGAACAGGCGCTGCTTGGCCTCGCCCCAGCCCAGCCCTTGCAGCAGTGCTTCATGCAGCTCTGCCGATTGCGCCGGGGTAGCGAACGCCTGGTACAGGGTGAACAGGTGCGAGCTGTCCGGGTCTTTCGCTTCGCCGGGTGCACGGGAGTCGGTGACGATGCGCGAGATGGCGTCTTTCATGTCCTTGGCGCTGGCGAACAACGGGATGGTGTTGTCGTAGCTCTTGGACATCTTGCGCCCATCAAGGCCCGGCAGGGTCGCCACGCTTTCCTCGATCACCGCCTCGGGCATGGCAAAGAATTCCTTGCCCTGGCCGAACAGGTGATTGAAGCGCTGGCCAATATCACGGGCCATTTCCACGTGCTGGATCTGGTCACGGCCGACCGGCACCTTGTGCGCGTTGAACATGAGAATGTCCGCCGCCATCAGCACCGGGTAGCTGAACAGGCCCATGGTCACGCCGGCATCCGGGTCTTCGCCGTTTTCCAGGTTCTTGTCTACCGACGCCTTGTAGGCGTGGGCGCGGTTGAGCAGGCCCTTGCCGGCAACGCAGGTCAGCAGCCAGGTCAGCTCAGGGATCTCGGGGATGTCGGACTGACGGTAGAAGGTGACTTTGTCCGGGTCGAGCCCGCCCGCCAGCCAGGTGGCGGCGATCTCCAGGCGCGAACGCTGGATGCGCAGCGGGTCATCGCACTTGATCAGCGCGTGATAGTCGGCCAGGAAGTAGAACGAGTCGGCACCGGGCTGCTGGCTGGCAAGGATGGCCGGGCGAATGGCGCCGGCGTAGTTGCCCAGGTGCGGGGTGCCGGTGGTGGTGATACCGGTAAGAATGCGCGTAGTCATGGGTAATCGCTTGATCAGGCTTGGCTCAGTTCGAGAGGCGCGGCAGCACCAGATCCTTCAGATCGGTCAGCTTGCCATGGAAAAAGTGTCCGCATTCTGCCACTTTCAGCAGCTCATGGGGGCGCGACAGGCTGTCGGACCATTCGTAAACCAGCTGAGGATCGACGACTTCGTCGCTGTCCGGCTGGATGACGGTCAATGGGCAAACCTGCGGCAGCGGGAAGTCGTCATTCAAACGCATCACAGCAGGTGCGATCATGAACAGCTGCTGCAGCGTTGCGCCCTGGCTTTCCAGACGCCCGGCAAGACTCGCGGCAACGAAACCGCCAAACGAGAAGCCCATCAGCACCAGCGGCAGCTCGGGATAGCTGGTCCGCACCCAGGCGGCGACGGCCTCGGCATCAGCCACTTCACCCGCGCCCATGTCATGGCTGCCAGCGCTCTGGCCGACGCCGCGGTAATTGAAGCGCAGCGTATTGTAGCCAGCATCGCGAGCAGTGCGTTGCAGGGTCGAGACCACCTTGTTGAGCATGGTGCCGCCCTGCACCGGATTAGGGTGGCAGATCAGCACTACGCCACGCGGCTCGGCCACTTCCAGCTGCAAGGCTTCCAGTTGGCCGCATGGGCCATCGATGAACAAGGGGGTTTCGCGGATAAGCAAAGCACTACTCCGTGACCTCGGAAGGGGTCGACTCGTCTAGCTGATGAATTCTGTTCTGAAATATTTGCGATCGTTCGCGGTATACAGCGCAGGTCTGAGCCGTTAACGTAAAGCAAAGCCGTTTATAGAGGAAGGACTCGTGGAACTCTCGCTCCTTGTTTGGTTGTTGCCGACCCTGGCCCTGGTCGTCGGCGTAGTCGTCGGCTTCGTCGTGGCCCGCCTGCTGCCCAACGCAGCGCCCAGCAGCACACAGCGTCAACTGGATGATATCCAGCAACGTTTCGACAGCTATCAAAGTGAAGTGGTCACCCACTTCAACAGCACCGCAGCCCTGGTTCAACGCCTGACCCAGAGCTATCAGGACGTGCAGGATCACCTGGCCGACGGTGCCAACCGCCTGGCCCTGGACGAGCTGACCCGTCAGCGCCTGCTGGCAGCGCTGCATTCGGAGGCTGCGCAAAGCCATCGCGATCGCCTGACGCCGCCGAAAGACACCGCCGAAGTGCCGCGTGACTACGCGCCCAAGACGCCTAACTCGCCGGGGATGCTCGACGAGAGCTACGGCCTCAAGCGCTGATCCGAGCTGTAAGCACTGGTTCTTCAAGGTTTTATTGCTGATGTTGGGGCTGCTTTGCAGCCCTTCGCGGGTGAACCCGCTCCCACAGGTTTTTGTGGGAGCGGGTTCACCCGCGAAGGGCCGCAAAGCGGCCCCTTTTCGATTCATGAACGAAGCCTGAGCCCGCTCAAACGCTGGCGCGCAATGCCTGCTCGATATCAGCCAGCAGGTCCTCGATATCCTCAAGCCCCACCGACAACCGCACCAACCCCTCGCCTATGCCGTGCTGCGCACGCTCTTCAGGGGTGTAGCTGGAGTGGGTCATGCTCGCTGGATGCTGGGCCAGTGACTCGGCATCACCCAGGCTGACCGCGCGGCTGAACAGCTGCAGGGCATTCATGAAGCGCCGACCGGCTTCGATACCACCCTTGAGTTCGAAGGCGATCATGCCACCCGGCAAACGCATCTGCCGCTGCGCCAGCGGGTACTGGGCGAAGCTCGCCAGGCCGGGATAATGCAGCAACTCGACCTGCTGCTGGCCCTGCAGAAACGCAGCCACCTGCGCCGCATTGGCGCAATGCCGATCCATGCGCAGGCCAAGCGTCTTGATTCCGCGCATAAGCAGTGACGCATCGTGCGGCGACAGCACCGCGCCAGTCATGTCTTTCAGACCTTGCAGACGAATGCGGTCAATCAGCGCCTTGCGCCCCGCCACCAGCCCGGCAGTGATGTCGCCATGGCCACTCAGGTATTTGGTTGCCGAGTGCACGACCAGGTCCGCGCCAAGCTCCAGCGGCCGCTGCAGGTAAGGTGTACAGAAAGTGTTGTCGACCACCACATGAATATCACGACCGTGCACGGCCTGCGCTACGGCGGCAATATCGACCAGTTCCAGAGTGGGGTTGGCGGGCGACTCGAAATAGATCATGCGAGTTTTGTCGTTGATCGCAGCGGCCAGCGCCTGCGCGTCGTTGAGGTCGACGTGCCGGATCTTGACGCCGAACTCGCCGATACCGTGGTGCAGGAAGGCAAAGGTGCAGCCATAGAGCGTCTGGCCGACAATCAGCTCATCGCCAGGGCGCAGCAAAGTCCACAGGGTGGCGGTGATCGCGCCCATCCCTGAGGCAAGCGCCAGCCCTGCCTCAGCGCCTTCCAGTGAGGCGATGCGCTGTTCCAGCAAGTCCAGGGTAGGGTTGGAAATACGGCTATAGAAATGCCCCTGCTGCTCCCCGGCAAAGCACGCTGCGCCATATTCGACCGTGGGGAAGGCATAGGTAGCCGTCTGGTAAATCGGCGGCACCAGCGCTCCGCCATGGACGAGCGGATCGTAGCCGTGGTGAATGGCTCGGGTGGAGAATCCGGATTGGCGCTTGGCAACGTCCATGGCTACAGCCTCTTGTGGTTTGTTATAAGCTTATGCCAACGAACCACCGGTATTTTTCCAAAGTCGCCCAGCAAAACCGGCATCTGCGGGCATAAAAACAACAATTGACTCTCTGGAAGGGCAAGCCATGCCTACGACCCTTGACCGCACCGATCGCGCCCTGCTCGGCGCCTTGCAGGACAACGCCCGCCTCACGATTTCCGAACTCGCCGATCGGGTTTCCCTGACCACTTCGCCCTGCTGGCGGCGGGTCAAGCTGCTCGAAGACAACGGCTACATCACTGGCTATCAGGCAGTGCTCTCGCCCAAGGCCTTGGGCTTTGGCGTGACCGCGTTCGTCAGCATTATGATGGATTCACATACCAAAGAGATGGCCTTGGCATTTGAGCGGCGATTGCTGGAAATCCCCGAGATCGTCGCTTGCCATAACGTGTCCGGACGCTACGATTTTTTGCTGGAGATTCTGGCGCGGGATCTGGAATCGTTTGGGGAATTTACCCGCGAGGTGCTGCAGCGGCTGCCTGGGGTGAAGGAGATCTATTCGAGTTTTTCGTACAAGGCAGTCAAGGAGCGGCGGGTGATTCCGGTATCCGAGAAGCATATTTGAGGGCCCCACTGCAGCCCTTGCCGATCTTCAGGCACACGCAACAAACAAAAAACCCCGCCGAAGCGGGGTTTTTCAGTTACCTCAACGGGTCTTAGATAGCACCACGCTGACGCAACACTTCCAGCACCTGCTTGACGCCGTCTTCGACGCTGCTGCTCTGGGTATCGATCACCAGATCTGCATCCAGCGGCACATCGAACGGGAAGCTTTCGCCCGGGATGTTATCGCCAGCAGCGGCGTACAGGCCCTGCGGGTCACGCTCGCGGCACGCCAGTGGCGAAGCCTGCACGTACACCGTGATCAAGCGCTCCTTGCCGATCAGCGCCTTGGCCTGTTCGCGGCCTTCGGCATCCGGTGCGACGAACGCAGCCAGGGTCAACATGCCGGCTTCGTTGAACTGACGCGCGACATGCGCGGCGCGACGCCAGTTCTCGGTGCGCCCGGCGCGGTCCTGTGGCAGGCCCTTGTTCAGGTCATGGCGCAGGTTCTGGCCATCGAGCACGTAGACCGCCCGGCCCATGTCGAACAGCTTGCGCTCCACGGCGTAGGCCAGGGTGCTCTTGCCAGCGCCGGACAGGCCGCTGAACAGCACGGTGGCTGGCTGCTGACCAAAGCGCAGAGCGCGCTCTTCGGTGGTGACATGGGCCTGCTTGCCATGCTGACCAGTGCTGCCGTGCGGCAGTACCGGCGGTGCGATGATCATGCCGGCACCAACGGTGCCGTTGGTCAGGCGGTCAATGACGATGAACGCGCCCGTAGTGCGGTTGCTGTCGTAGCCGTCCAGCGCGATGGCGGAGTCGAGGCTGACCTTGACCCGGCCGATCTCGTTCAACTGCAGCGAACTGGCCGCGCCCTTGTCGAGGGTGTTCACATCGACCCTGTGGGTGATGCTGGCGATCGAGCCCGGCACGTAGCTGGTGGCGCGCTTGATGTCGTACTTCTTGCCCGGCAGCATCGGCTCTTCGGCCATCCACACGAGCATGGCGTCGAACTGGTCGGTCACCGGCGGCACGTTGTCGGCATGCACCAGCAGGTCGCCACGGGAGATGTCGATCTCGTCTTCCATGGTCAGGGTCACGGCCTGGCCTGGGCCGGCGTGCTCCAGTTCACCTTCATAGGTGACGATGGATTTGACCCGGCTGCTCTTGCCCGACGGCAGTACGACGATCTCGTCGCCCTTGTGCACCACGCCGCTGGCGAGGGTGCCGGCAAAGCCGCGGAAGTTCAGGTTGGGCCGGTTGACGTACTGCACCGGGAAACGCAGGTCGGTGAAGTTGCGGTCGGCAGCGACTTCGACGGTCTCGAGGATTTCCATCAAGGTCTGGCCGCTGTACCACGGCGAACGCTCGCTGCGATTGACCACGTTGTCGCCCTTGAGCGCAGACATCGGCACGAAGTGCAGGCTGCTCGGGGTCAGGTCAATGGCCTGCGCAAACTTCAGGTAATCAGCCTTGATCGACTCGAACAGCTGCTCGTCGAAGCCTTTGAGGTCCATCTTGTTGACCGCAACGACGATGTGCTTGATGCCCAGCAGCGAGGCGATGTAGCTGTGCCGACGGGTCTGGGTCTGCACGCCGTAGCGGGCATCGACGAGGATGATCGCCAGGTCGCAGGTCGACGCACCGGTGGCCATGTTGCGGGTGTACTGCTCATGGCCCGGGGTGTCGGCGATGATGAACTTGCGCTTGGCGGTAGAGAAGTAGCGGTAGGCGACATCGATGGTGATGCCCTGCTCGCGCTCGGCCTGGAGGCCATCGACCAGCAATGCCAGGTCGACTTCTTCGCCCGTGGTGCCGGACTTTTTCGAATCGCGGGTAATGGCCTCGAGGTGGTCCTCGTAGATCATTTTCGAGTCGTGCAGCAGGCGCCCGATCAGGGTGCTCTTGCCGTCATCGACGTTGCCGCAGGTAAGGAACCGCAGCAGTTCTTTGCGCTCGTGCTGAGCCAGATAAGCGACGATGTCTTCGCTGATCAAATCGGATTGATGCGACATGGAGTAACCCTGAAAATTAGAAGTAGCCCTGGCGTTTTTTGTCTTCCATGGAGCCTGCGCCATCGTGGTCGATGACCCGGCCCTGACGCTCGGAAGTGCGCGTCAGGAGCATCTCCTGGATGATGTCGGTCAGGCTGTCGGCATCCGACTCCACCGCGCCCGTCAACGGGTAGCAGCCAAGGGTACGGAAGCGCACCTTCTTCTTGACAATGCGGGCTTTCTCTTCCTCGGAGAGGTGCTCGAGAATGCGCTCGTCGTCGATCATGATCAGGGTGCCGTTCTTCTCGATGACTTCACGCTCGGCGGCGAAGTACAGCGGCACGATCGGGATGCCTTCAAGGTAGATGTACTGCCAGATGTCCAGCTCGGTCCAGTTCGACAGCGGGAAGACGCGGATCGACTCGCCTTTGTTGACCTTGCCGTTGTAGACGTTCCACAGCTCAGGGCGCTGGTTTTTCGGGTCCCAGCGGTGCTTGCTGTCGCGGAACGAATAGACCCGCTCCTTGGCCCGGGATTTTTCCTCGTCGCGGCGCGCACCACCGAAGGCGGCATCGAAGCCGTACTTGTCCAGTGCCTGCTTGAGGCCCTGGGTCTTCATGATGTCGGTGTGCTTGGAGCTGCCATGGGTGAATGGGTTGATGCCCTGCGCCACCCCTTCCGGGTTGACGTGGGTGATCAACTCCAGGCCCATTTCCTCGACCATCTTGTCGCGGAAGCTGTACATCTCCTGGAATTTCCACTGGGTATCGACGTGCATCACCGGAAACGGCAGCTTGCCCGGGAAGAAGGCCTTGCGCGCCAGGTGCAGCATCACGGCAGAGTCTTTACCGATCGAGTAGAGCATCACCGGGTTGTCGAACTCGGCGGCCACCTCGCGGATGATGTGGATGCTTTCCGCCTCCAGCTGTTTCAAGTGCGTCAGTTTGTCGACCATGGCTACTCACGTAAAACGATCTTATGAACGGCCAGCGGGCCGTGTTCGAGCGAGCCACTTTAGCACAGCGACTGCTTCTATTTAGGCAGGCGGCTAGATCGAAACGGTCTAACCATATGACTTCCGGTTTGGGGCTTCAGCAGGTGTAGGAGCACGCAATCTGGCGCTCAGATCGGATTCGGGCAGTCGATAAACAGGTGCTCGACGGCGAAGCGCCGGGCCAGATAGTCACCCAGCGCCTGCACGCCATAGCGCTCGGTAGCGTGGTGGCCGGCAGCGATGAAGCTGATGCCGTTTTCGCGGGCGCTGTGAAAGGTCTGCTCGGAGGCCTCGCCACTGATGAACAGGTCGACGCCCTGGGCAATCGCCGTGTCGATGTAGCCCTGACCGCCGCCGGTGCACCAACCGATCCGCCGCACCAGTTGCTCGCCTTCGATGAGCAACGGCTCGCGACCCAGTACCTCTTGCACGCGGCGAGCGAAATCACGCGCCGAGACTGGCTCGTCGAGCGAGCCGAGCATGCCTACCACCTTGGGATTGTTTGGCTCCAGCGGGCCTTCGACGGTGATGCCCAACTGATGCGCCAGTTGCACGTTGTTGCCAACCTCGGGGTGCACATCCAGCGGCAGATGGAACGCCAGCAGGCTGATGTCATGCTTGAGCAGCGTCTTCATGCGACGTTGTTTGATGCCGGTGATGCACGGGTCTTCGCCTTTCCAGAAGTAACCATGGTGCACCAGCACCAGATCAGCCTCGGCTTCTACTGCCGCATCAAGCAATGCCTGGCTTGCGGTAACGCCGCTGACGATGCGGCTGACCTGGGGCCGACCTTCGACTTGCAGGCCATTGGGGCAGTAATCCTGGATCCGCGCGCTGTTCAGGTAGCGTTCGGCTTCGGTGACCAGCGTGGTGAGGGCGACGGCCATGAAAAATCTCCTCGCAGTGGCATGTAGGCAGGGCGCAAGGCCCTATAATGGCGGCCATTATGAGCTGTCGCCGGCGCTGCGGATACCGCTGGCAGGCGCCCGCCAAACGCACGCCGACGATGCGCCGCAGTGGCCGTCGCCGCGCGCCGTGTTCAGGTGTATCATCGCGCGCGCCTCCCCGGGCCGCTCTGCGACGGCCCTGCCCTACTCCAGGATTGATTCAATGCTCAAGGTTCTGCGTTACTTTGGCTGGCCACTGCTTACCGGCATATTGATCGCCATGCTGGTCATCCAGCGCTTTCCCGAGTGGGTCGGCCTGCCCAGCCAGGACGTCAACCTGCAGCAGGCGCCGCAGACCACCCGGATCATGCAGGGCCCGGTGTCGTACGCCGACGCCGTCACCCTGGCGGCGCCAGCGGTGGTCAACCTGTACACCACCAAAGTGGTCAACAAGAGCGCCCACCCGCTATTCGAAGACCCGCAGTTCCGCCGATTCTTCGGTGACAACCTGCCCAAGCAACGGCGCTGGGAATCGAGCCTGGGTTCGGCGGTGATCATGAGCCCGGAAGGCTACCTGCTGACCAACAACCACGTCACCAGCGGTGCCGACCAGATTGTGGTCGCCCTCAAGGACGGCCGCGAGACCTTGGCCCGAGTGATCGGCAGCGACCCGGAAACCGACCTGGCGGTGCTCAAGATCGACCTGAAGAACCTGCCGGCGATTACCATCGGCCGCTCCGACACTATCCACATCGGCGACGTTTCGCTGGCCATCGGCAACCCGTTCGGGGTTGGCCAGACGGTGACCATGGGCATCATCAGCGCCACCGGGCGTAACCAGCTGGGCCTGAACAACTACGAAGACTTCATCCAGACCGATGCGGCGATCAACCCCGGCAACTCCGGGGGTGCGCTGGTCGACGCCAATGGCAACCTGGTCGGTATCAACACGGCGATCTTCTCCAAGTCCGGCGGTTCGCAGGGTATCGGCTTCGCCATCCCGGTAAAACTGGCGCTTGAGGTGATGAAGTCGATCATCGAACACGGCCAGGTGATTCGCGGCTGGCTGGGGATCGAGGTGCAGCCACTCAGCCAGGAATTGGCCGAATCGTTTGGCCTCGAAGGCAAACCAGGGATCGTCGTAGCGGGGATCTTCCGCGATGGCCCTGCGCAGCGCGCAGGCTTGCAGTTGGGTGATGTGATCCTGAGCATCAACGGCGAGCCGGCGGGCGATGGGCGCAAGTCGATGAACCAGGTGGCGCGGATCAAGCCGACCGACAAGGTGGCGATCGAGGTGATGCGCAATGGCAAGCAGCTCAAGCTGATCGCCGAAGTGGGCCTGCGCCCACCGCCGGCGCCGGTAGCGCCGAGCGAAGAGAAATAAACAAAAGGGGCCGCAATCGCGGCCCCTTTTTGTATCAGTGCAGGATCTGGCTGAGGAACAACTTGGTCCGATCGCTCTGCGGCCGGTCGAAGAAGTCATCCGGCGCCGCCTGCTCTACGATCTCGCCCTTGTCCATGAAGATCACCCGGTTGGCCACGGTGCGGGCAAAGCCCATCTCGTGAGTCACGCAGAGCATGGTCATGCCGTCTTCGGCCAGGCCCACCATGGTGTCGAGCACCTCCTTGACCATCTCCGGGTCGAGCGCCGAGGTCGGCTCATCGAACAGCATGATCTTCGGCTTCATGCACAGCGCTCGGGCAATTGCCACTCGCTGCTGCTGACCACCCGACAACTGCCCAGGGAACTTGTGCGCCTGCTCCGGGATGCGCACGCGCTCCAGATAGTGCATGGCGATTTCCTCGGCCTTGCGCTTGGGCATCTTGCGCACCCACATCGGCGCCAGGGTGCAGTTCTCGAGAATGGTCAAGTGCGGGAACAGGTTGAAGTGCTGAAACACCATGCCGACTTCGCGGCGGATCGCTTCGATCTGCTTGAGGTCGTTGGTCAGCTCGACGCCGTCAACGACGATGCGCCCTTGCTGATGCTCCTCGAGCCGGTTGAGGCAACGAATGGTGGTCGACTTGCCTGAGCCGGACGGCCCGCACAAGACGATCCGCTCGCCCTGACGCACGTTCAGGTTGATGTCCTTGAGCACATGGAACTGGCCGTACCACTTGTTCACGCCCTGCATCTGGATGATGCCTTCGGGGCCGGCAGGCTGCTTGATCGCTTCACTCATTTTGAAACTCCTAACGCTTGTGGCCAGTGTCCAGCTTGCGCTCCAGGTGCATGGAGTAGCGGGACATACCGAAACAGAAAATCCAGTAAACCAGGGCGGCAAACACGTAGCCCTCGGTCGCCATACCCAACCAGGCCGGGTCTGCCGTGGCTTGGCGCACGCTGTTGAGCAGGTCGAACAGGCCGATGATGATTACCAGGCTGGTGTCCTTGAACAGGGCAATGAAGGTGTTGACGATGCCCGGGATGACCAGCTTCAAGGCCTGCGGCAGGATGACCAGGCCCATCGAGCGCCAGTAACCCAGGCCCATCGCCGACGCGGCTTCGTACTGGCCTTTGGGGATGGCCTGCAAGCCACCGCGTACCACCTCGGCGATGTACGCCGACTCGAACAGGATGACGAAAATCATCGCCCGCAGCAGCTTGTCGAAGCTCATGCCTTCCGGCATGAACAACGGCAGCATCACCGAAGACATGAACAGCACGGTGATCAGCGGAATACCGCGCCAGAACTCGATGAAGGTCACCGACACCGACTTGATCACCGGCATCCGCGAGCGCCGCCCAAGTGCCAGCAGAATCCCCAACGGCAATGCCGCGGCGATACCGACGGTAGCGATCACCAGGGTCAGCATCAGCCCGCCCCACTGCGAGGTCGGTACCTGGCTCAGGCCAAAGCTGCCGCCATGCAGCAGGAAGTACGCCACGGTCGGGTAGACCAGCAGGTAGCCAATGCCGTAGGCCACCTTGCGCGGGAAGCGACGGATGAACAGCGGCGCAGCGCCGATCACGCCCAGCCACACGGTCAGGTCGACGCGCCAGCGCAGATCGCTCGGGTAATAGCCATACATGAACTGGCCGAAGCGCTGCTGGACGAACACCCAGCAGGCGCCCTCCTTGGTGCAGTCGGCGCGGGTAGTGCCGGTCCAGTTGGCGTCGATGAACGCCCACTGCAGCAGCGGCGGCACGGCCAGCCAGACCAGGTAGATGGCAAAGAAGGTCAGCAGCGTGTTGATCCAGCTGGAGAACAGGTTGGCGCGCATCCAGGCCACCACACCAACGGTTTTCACCGGTGGTGGCATATCAGGTTTGAAAACATGGGCGTTCATGCGCGACTCCTACCGCTCGATCAGCGCAATGCGCTTGTTGTACCAGTTCATCAGCAACGAGATGCTGATGCTGATCGTCAGATAAACCGCCATGGTGATCGCCATGACCTCGACCGACTGGCCGGTCTGGTTGAGTACGGTGCCGGCAAACAGCGAGACCAGTTCCGGGTAGCCGATAACGGCTGCCAGTGAGGAGTTCTTGGTCAGGTTGAGGTACTGGCTGGTCAACGGTGGAATGATCACCCGCAGCGCCTGGGGAATGATCACCTTGCGCAACGTCGGGCCTTCGCGCAGCCCCAGCGAACGGGCGGCTTCGGTCTGGCCGTGGCTGACCGAGCGGATGCCGGCACGCACGATTTCGGCAATAAACGCAGCGGTATAGATCGACAGCGCCAGGGTCAGTGCCATGAACTCGGGGATCAGCACCCAGCCACCGGCAAAGTTGAAGCCTTTGAGCTGCGGCACTTCCCACTGCAGCGGGTTGCCGAACAGCAGCACGCACATGGCCGGAATGCCGACCATCAGCGCCAGGCCGACCCAGAACTTGTGGAACGGTTGCCCGGTTAGCTCGAAGCGCTTGTTGGCCTGGCGCACCATCAGCACCACCGCGACAATGGCGACCACCAGCGAAACCACAAACGGCCAGAAGCCATCGGCCATCGACGCGCCCGGCATGTTCACGCCGCGGCTACTGATAAAGAACAGGTCATCGATATTGATGCTGCCGCGCGGCCCAGGCAACGCAGTGAACACCGCGAAGTACCAGAACAGGATCTGCAGCAGTGGCGGGATGTTGCGGAAGGTCTCGACGTAGACCGTGGCCAACTTGTAGACCACCCAGTTGGAGGACAGGCGGCCGACCCCCACGGTAAAGCCGATCAAGGTCGCCAGGACGATACCGATGACACTCGCCAGCAAGGTGTTGAGCAGGCCGACCAGCAGCACCCGCGAGTAGGTGTCCGCTTCGGTGTAGTCGATCAGGTGCTGGGCAATGCCGAAGCCAGCACTGCGCTCGAGAAAGTCGAAGCCCGAGGTGATGCCCCGGTGCTGCATGTTGGTTTGGGTGTTGTGGATCAGGTACCAGCCCAGACCGACCACGCAGACCACCGTGAGGATCTGGAACAGCCACGCGCGCACACGTGGATCACTAAGGGAAAAGCCCTTGGGTGCGCCGATTTGATTTTGCATGAAGTGCCCCGGAAAAAAGGGATCAGAACAGCCTGCGGCGGCAGGATGCCGCCGCAGGTGCAGCCATCAGCGCACCGGAGGTGCGTACTGGATGCCGCCGTTGTTCCACAGGGCATTCAGGCCACGATCGATCTGCAGCGGGGTGCTCTTGCCAAGGTTCTTCTCGAACACTTCGCCGTAGTTACCCACTTGCTTGACGATCTGTACCACCCAGTCCTTGGGCAACTTGAGGTCTTTGCCGTATTCGCCGTCAGCGCCGAGCAGACGGGCGTTGTCCGGGTTCTTGCCGGATTTGGCTTCAGCCTCGACGTTTTTCGAGGTGAGGCCGGCTTCTTCGGCATTGAGCATGGCGAACAGGGTCCACTTGACGATGCTGAACCACTCTTCATCACCTTTACGCACGACAGGGCCCAGTGGCTCCTTGGAGATGGTCTCCGGGAGTACCACGTAGTCGGTCGGTGCTGCCAGCTTGGAGCGTTGTGCGTAGAGCTGCGACTTGTCCGAGGTGAGCACATCGCAACGGCCCGATTCCAGCGACTTGGCGCTCTCGTCGGAGGTGTCGAAGGTGATCGGGGTGTACTTCAGGCCATTGGCGCGGAAGTAGTCGGAGACGTTCAGTTCGGTGGTGGTGCCTGCCTGGATGCAGACGGTCGCGCCGTCGAGCTCCTTGGCGCTGGAAACACCGAGCTTCTTGTTGACCAGGAAGCCGATGCCGTCGTAGTAGGTCACGCCAGCGAAGACCAGGCCCATGCCAGCATCACGCGAGCTGGTCCAGGTGGTGTTGCGCGAGAGTACATCGACTTCGCCGGACTGCAGCGCAGTGAAGCGCTCCTTGGCGTTGAGCTGGCTGAACTTGACCTTGGTGGCATCGCCGAACACTGCAGCGGCTACCGCACGGCACACATCGGCATCGATGCCGACAATGTTGCCCTTGGCGTCAGGTACCGAGAAACCCGGCAGGCCATCGCTCACGCCACACTGGACGAAGCCCTTTTTCTTTACCGCATCCAGCGTAGCGCCGGCCTGGGCAAAACTGGTTGCACCCAGCGCGGCGGCAGCGGTCAGGACTGCCAGCGTGGTTTTCAACATCTTCATCTACAACCTCCAAATCGCTCTTGTTGTGTCGAGCCGGAATTGCACCGCACCCTTATGAGGCGCATCCGACCCCTGTTGGCTTGTTTTTGGGTCACGTGGTGCAATGAGCTGTTCTGTGACAGCCTTTGATCCAAACGAGGGGTGTTACCGTCGCCGGTTAATCCCTTCGCATCGGTAGATCCATAGCAAGGCGCGTACCACAGTTGCCGGCTTAAGCGTTTAAGCGGTCGTCAAGTAGGAAAAGTTGTACAGTTGCGACATCTTGTTAAAGCATTCGCTACCCCTGCCTTTTTTTAATGCACCTAATACGTACACGCGCACAAATTCGGAGCAGTTATGACCAACCCGTTGATTATCGAACCGCAAACCACCGCTGACGCCTGTGTGATCTGGTTGCACGGCCTGGGTGCCGACCGTTACGACTTCCTACCGGTGGCCGAATTTCTTCAGGAGCGTTTGCTCAGCACGCGCTTCGTCATGCCCCAGGCGCCGACCCGCCCAGTCACCATCAATGGCGGCTACGCCATGCCCAGCTGGTACGACATCAAGGCCATGACCCCGGCGCGCGCCATCGATGAAGCGCAGTTGGACGAGTCGGCCGAGCAGATCATCCAGCTGATCAAGGCCGAGCAGGCCAAAGGCATCAGCCTGGCGCGGATCATCCTCGCCGGGTTTTCCCAGGGCGGCGCGGTAGTGCTGCACACTGCCTATATAAAGTGGCAGGAAGCGCTCGGCGGGGTCATTGCCCTGTCGACCTACGCGCCGACCTTCAGCGCCGAGCACCAACTCAGTGCCTGCCAGGAGCGCACTCCTGCACTGTGCCTGCACGGCATCCATGACCCGGTGGTGATCCCGTCGATGGGCCGCACCGCCTTCGAGTACCTGAGCCAATGGAACGTCGCCGCGCGCTGGCAGGAGTACCCGATGGAGCATGAAGTGGCCGTGGCCGAGCTTGCCGATATCCACGACTGGCTCAGCGAACGGCTGCGTTGAACCCGGCCGGCAGGCAGCTGCCGGTGCATTCTCCTACGCCGCGCCCGAATCTTGCATTACACTGGCCGGCGTATATTCCTTAATCAAATAACGAGATGACCGTGCTGAAGGCACTGAAAAAGATATTCGGCAAGGGAGACGCCGCAGCGCAAACGGCTGCTCCCCAAGCCACTGAGACAGCACCCGCACCTGCGGTTCTACCGCCTGCTACCGAGGTTAAGCCTCACCCCGAGCCTGCCGTTGCTGCTGCGCCGGTTGTATCGCCGCGCAGCGAAAAGCCTGCGCAAGCCAAGCCTCGCCGCGAACGCAAGCCCAAGCCACAGGCCAGCCTGTGGAAGCCGGAAGATTTCGTCGTCGAAGCTCAGGAAGGCAAGACCCGCTTCCACGACTTCAAGCTCAGCAACGAGCTGATGCATGCCATTCAAGACCTCGGCTTCCCGTACTGCACGCCGATCCAGGCCCAGGTTCTGGGTTATACCCTGCGCGGTCAGGACGCCATCGGCCGGGCCCAGACCGGTACCGGCAAGACGGCCGCGTTTCTGATTTCGATCATTTCCCAGCTGCAGCAGACGCCGCCGCCGAAAGAGCGCTACATGGGCGAGCCGCGTGCGCTGATCATCGCGCCGACCCGCGAGCTGGTGGTGCAGATCGCCAAAGACGCCGCCGACCTGACCAAGTACAGCGGCCTCAACGTCATGACCTTTGTTGGCGGCATGGACTTCGACAAGCAGCTCAAAGCGCTTGAAGCCCGTCACTGCGACATTCTGGTGGCCACCCCGGGCCGCCTGCTGGACTTCCACCAGCGCGGCGAAGTGCACCTGGACATGGTCGAAGTGATGGTGCTCGATGAAGCTGACCGTATGCTCGACATGGGCTTCATCCCTCAGGTCCGGCAGATCATCCGCCAGACCCCGCCGAAGAGCGAACGGCAGACGCTGCTGTTCTCGGCGACCTTCACCGACGACGTGATGAACCTGGCCAAGCAGTGGACCACCAACCCGGCGATCGTCGAGATCGAGCCGGAAAACGTCGCCAGCGAAACTGTCGAGCAGCACGTCTACGCCGTTGCCGGCAGCGACAAGTACAAGCTGCTGTACAACCTGATTACCCAGCAGAAGTGGGAACGGGTGATGGTCTTTGCCAACCGCAAGGACGAAGTACGGCGTATCGAAGAGCGCCTGGTGCGCGATGGCATCAACGCCGCTCAGCTGTCCGGCGATGTACCGCAGCACAAGCGTATTCGTACTCTGGAGAATTTCCGCGAAGGGCGCGTCACCGTGCTGGTCGCTACCGACGTTGCCGGGCGCGGGATTCACATCGATGGCATCAGCCACGTGATCAACTTCACCCTGCCGGAAGATCCGGACGACTACGTGCACCGCATCGGCCGTACCGGCCGCGCTGGCGCCGCTGGCATCTCGATCAGTTTTGCGGGTGAAGACGACTCGTATCAGTTGCCGGGCATCGAAGCCCTGCTGGGTCGCAAGATCAAGTGCGAAATGCCGCCTGACGAACTGCTCCAGGCGGTGCCGCGCAAGGCGCACTGATAGTCCGATCGCAGGCTCTGCCGAACTACCAGCGTTCGGCAGCCTGCTGATCGCTGTGCCTGCCCTCGACCCAGCGTGGTCCGTCTTCGGTGGTTTCTTTCTTCCAGAACGGCGCGCGGGTTTTCAGGTAATCCATGATGAAGTTGCAGCCATCGAAGGCGGCCTGACGGTGCGCGCTGGCGACGCCGACGAAAACGATCGGCTCGCCGGGCTGAAGCGTCCCTATACGGTGCAGCACCTCGACCTTGAGCAACGGCCAACGCTGCTCGGCTTCGACGATGATCTTGGTCAGGGCCTTTTCGGTCATGCCGGGGGCGTGCTCGAGAAACATCCCCGCCACTTCGCGGCCATCGTTGAAGTCGCGCACATAGCCGACAAAACTCACCACCGCACCGACGCCGGCATTGGCTGCGTGCATGGCATTGACCTCGGCGCCGGGATCGAACGCCTGTTGCTGCACTCGTACGGCCATGTTCAGCCTCCGGTCACCGGTGGGAAAAACGCCACTTCGTCGCCATCTGCCAGTGGTTCAGCCAAACGGCAAAGGTCCTGGTTGCGCGCGCACATCAGATTCTGCTCGGCGAGCACGGCATACTCCGGGCCTTTGCCAAGCAGTGCCTGGCGGACTGCTTCGACAGATCCGAAGTCACCCTCCAGGCGCTCACCGTCGCGCCCAAGCAGCTCACGGTAACGGGCGAAGTACACCACCTCGACGCTCATTGCGCAGCCGCCTTGAAGTCGCCGCTCTTGCCGCCGACCTTCTCCAGCAGGCGCACCTGTTCAATGACCATGCCTTTGTCGACGGCCTTGCACATGTCGTAGATGGTCAGCGCGGCGACGCTGGCAGCCGTCAGTGCTTCCATCTCCACTCCGGTCTGCCCGGCGAGCTTGCAGCGGGCAACGATACGCACGGCATCAACGCCATCGGCTGTGAGCTCGACCTTGACGCTGGTGAGCATCAGCGGGTGGCACAGCGGGATTAGGTCACTGGTCTTTTTCGCCGCCTGGATACCGGCAATACGCGCCACGGCGAACACATCACCCTTGGGGTGATCACCGTCGACGATCATCTGCAGGGTCTGCGGCAACATGCGTACCCGCGCCTCGGCCACTGCCTCGCGCTGGGTCACGGCTTTTTCAGTGACGTCGACCATATTGGCGCGCCCCTGGGAATCGAGATGAGTCAGCACTGCTCTGCTCCTGTGAAGGGAGCAGAGAGTGTAAACCTGCAAGTCAGCTTTTCGCAGCGAAAATAACCGGGCGGCGAACCGCCCGGCCAGATGGTTTACATATGCGACTCGGCGTACTCGGCGAGCACCGAGCGCGGAACACCCTGCAGGGTGATGTGCACGCCGTGGGGGAAGTCCTTGAAGCGCTCGGTCAGGTAGGTCAGGCCCGAGCTGGTTGCGGACAGGTAAGGGGTGTCGATCTGCGCCAGGTTGCCCAGGCAGACCACCTTGGAGCCAGCACCGGCACGGGTGATGATGGTTTTCATCTGGTGCGGGGTGAGGTTCTGGCATTCATCGATCAGGATCAGGCTCTGCTGGAAACTGCGACCGCGGATGTAGTTCAGCGATTTGAACTGCAGCGGTACCCGTTCAAGGATGTACTCGACACTGCCGTGGGTACTCTCGTCGTCCATGTGCAGGGCTTCGAGGTTGTCGGTGATAGCGCCCAGCCAAGGCTCCATCTTCTCCGCCTCGGTACCGGGCAGGAAGCCGATCTCCTGGTCCAGCCCCTGCACGCTGCGGGTGGCGATGATGCGCCGGTAGCGTTTGCTGACCATGGTTTGTTCGATGGCTGCCGCCAACGCCAGGATGGTCTTGCCCGAACCCGCTGCGCCGGTCAGGTTGACCAGATGGATATCCGGATCGAGCAAGGCGAACAGCGCCAGGCTCTGGTGGATGTCACGCGGTTTCAGGCCCCAGGCTTCCTGGTGCAACAGCGGCTCCTGGTGCAGGTCGAGCAACAGCAGTTCGCCCTCGCGGATGCCTTTGACCCAGCCGACAAAGCCTTGCTCGTCGATGATGAACTCGTTGACGTGCACCGACGGCAACGGGTCGGTCAGTTGTACCCGGTGCCAGGTACGGCCGCGCTCCTGACGCGTGTCGACCTTGTTGACGCGGTCCCAGAAGGAACCGCTGACCGAGTGATAGCCCTTGGACAACAGCGATACGTCGTCAACCAGTTGGTCGGTGCTGTAGTCCTCGGCGGCAATGCCGCAGGCGCGCGCCTTGAGGCGCATGTTGATGTCTTTGGTGACCAGCACCACGTCCAGATCCGCACGTTTGGCGCGCAGTTCCAGCAACTGGTTGATGATGATGTTGTCAGCGAGGTTTTCCGGCAGCAGGCGATTGGGCTCGCTGCGCGGGCCCATCAGGATCGACAGGAAGCCTTTGGGTCCGCTCTTGCCACGCTGGATCGGCACGCCCTGTTCGACGTCATTGGGTGACGCGTCGGCAAGGGTCTGGTCGATCAGGCGAATGGCCTGGCGGCAGTCGGCGGCGATGGTCTTTGTGCCCGTCTTGAGCTTGTCGAGTTCCTCCAGCACCGTCATCGGGATAGCGACGTGGTGCTCCTCGAAGTTGAGCAGGGCGTTGGGATCGTGGATCAGGACGTTGGTATCGAGCACATACAGGATTGGCTTGCTGGAGGAAGGGTTGCGTCCATGGTCATCCATACTCGGGCACCTTATGTCAGAACCGCGCGACGCATTCTGGCTGCGTCGCAGAGTGACGCCGTTCTCCCCGTATCCGCGTTGTTACGGGCGGGGGGCTCACCTGGCAAAGGAGGGTCTGGATGACGCCACCTGTGCTGCAGGAATCGGCTGTCTGGTTCTTTCATACCGCAAAAACGATGAACAAAAAAAGCTTTTTTACGTGTTGATGAAGTTTATTTTTCCGAATGACGATCCGACCTTGGCGAAGCCCCGGCATGGGTCTAGAGTCATATATCAAGCTCAATCGTCATCACCCGCCTACGCCGCTCTGCGCCGTTGCGCCAGCGTCTGCGCCGCGCCCGTATTCCTTGCAGTCCTGCCAACCGATACCGCTCTGCACCGTGTGCTGCAGCAGCCACTCCAGCGCCGGCTGAGCCTTGCTCTGGTTGTCATGAAACTGGATAACGCCCTTGCGCCACAACAGCATCAGCGTCACCACACGCTGGGCTGATGCCTCTGCGGTCAGTGCGCCATCGTCCATTGCGTCGATATCCCACAACGACACCTGCAGCCCTTCGCTGGCCATGAACGCCTCACCATCGCTGCGCCGCTGGCCATAGGGCGGACGGAACAGCGGCACGTACTGCTCGGGCAACTCGGCCTGCACCCACGCCTGGCTGCGCCGCAGCGAATCCTGCCAACCCTGCCATTGCGCGTGGGAGCGATACTCCCAGCCCTGGATGCCGACGCATTGCTTGCGGTACACGTCCTGCAATCGGCCAGCGCCGCTGTCGCGGCGCTGCTGCAGGCGGTTGCCAAGGACGAAGAAGGTGGCGTTGAGTTTCTGCCGGCGCAGGTAATCGGCCAGGTTGTCGGTGCTGCTGCCCTGCCCGCCTGGTCCGCCAACAAAGGTCAGCAGGAACATCCGGTCATTCAGTTCATCGCCGTTGCGCTCGCGGCTGGACAGCCGTTCGATCTCGCTGCTGGTCTGCGGGAACAGCGCGGCCTTGCGCAGCTGTTCATCCAGGTAGCGCCGATGGAAGCTATGGCTGGGTTCGGTCCAACCGACATAGAACTCGCCGACATCGGCATTGAACGTGGCCGCCCGGGTGCGCAATTCGGCCATCGACTCGAGCGGATAGCAGAACGACGCATCCTGCTCGCAACTGCGCTGCGCCTGCTGGTAGTTCTGCCACAGCCGCTGCCACATCCGCGCCCGCACCGCACGCACTACCGGCAGGTTGACCTGCCTGAGCTGAAGCCGCGCCGCCAGCGCCGGCTCGTCGAGCATTTCGCTCTCCTGCAGCACTTGGGCAAACGACAGGATCTCGGCCCGCGACGCCACATCGAACAGCACCGGGCTGTCCAGTTGCTCAGGCCACAGGCTGCGATCAAAGCTGGCCGGGACGACCGGGACGGCTTGCACGGCCAGGCTCAACACACTGGCCAGCACGGCCAAGGCAATGCGCACGATCAGATTCTCCATTTCATCCTGGCCGGCACTATAGCGCGACCCTCGTCGATGTTCTGTGACTATCGTCGGCATAGTTTGGACTTGCCCGGTTCAGCCCGTAGAATCGGCCCCATTCGATTTCAGGAGCCGACCCGATGCTGACGGTGATTTCCCCCGCCAAAACCCTCGACTACGACACCCCGCCGGTGACCGAGCGTTTCACCCTGCCGCAGTATTTGGATCACTCGCAGGCGCTGATCAGCCAACTGCGCGACCTGAGCCCGGCACAGATCAGCGAGCTGATGCACCTCTCGGACAAACTCGCCGGCCTCAACGCCGCACGCTTTGGCAGCTGGAGCGCAGACTTCACCCCAGACAATGCCAAACAAGCGCTGCTCGCGTTCAAAGGTGACGTATACACCGGTCTCGACGCCGAAAGCCTCAGTGAAGACGACTTCAGCTACGCCCAGGATCACCTGCGCATGCTCTCCGGCCTCTACGGCCTGCTGCGCCCACTCGATCTGATGCAACCCTACCGCCTGGAGATGGGCACCAAGCTGGCCAACCCACGCGGCAAGGACCTGTACGCCTTCTGGGACACGCGCATCAGCGAATGGCTGAACCAGGCACTGGCCGAGCAAGGCGACGACGTGCTGCTCAACCTGGCCAGCAACGAGTATTTCAGTGCGGTCAAACGCAGCACGCTCAAGGCACGGATCATCAATGTCGATTTCAAGGACTGGAAGAACGGCCAGTACAAGATCATCAGCTTCTACGCCAAGAAAGCCCGTGGGATGATGAGCCGGTTCGTGATCCAGGAGCGGATCGCCGATCCGGAGCAGCTCAAGCAGTTCGATGTGCAGGGGTACTACTACAGTGCCGAGCAGTCGAAGCCGGATCAGCTGGTGTTTCTGCGGGATCACCTGTAGGAGCGGCCTTGTGTCGCGAAAGGCCCGCAAAGCGGGCCCGGCGATGTCGGCGGCGAAGCTGAAAATGAGGGCACACTACGCCCGCCTTTCCGACCGGTCCGGCGTTCCGGCAAGGCCGCTCCTACACGCCAATGGGGATGCTGACCGCCAGCGTCTTACTCCACCCAGACCCAACCCGCCTCCAGCCCTTTAACTTCGACGCCTTGCGGCACTGCGCGCAGGGGAGTGACGACAACATTGCGCCCTGGCTGATAGTCGTCCGCGCGATACAGCACGTAGTGGCCACTGCCGTCGTCAGTACGCAGCGCCGCTGCGGGCACCGCCAACGCTTGCTCATTGCTGTACAGCAACACGGTCACCTGCGCGCTCATCCCCAGCCGAACGCCCAGCGCGACCGGGTCCGGCTGAGTATCCAGAGCAATCAACAAATCGAACCAGGCGCCCTGCCCCTCCTCGGTCCTGGCCTGCTGACCAACCGCGACGACCCGGCCGTTGAGCGTGTGCCCAGCAAACCCCTCCCCGCTTACCTGCACGAACATCCCCTCGTGGACCTTGTGCAGATCGCTTTGCTCCAGTGCGGCGCGCACCTGTAACTGGCTCAGATCGACCAGCACAAACAGCGGCGTGCCTTGACTGGCCAACTGGCCGACTTGCAGCGCAAGTTGGCGGTCCTCACTTGGCCGAGGCACCAGCAGCCCACTGAACGGTGCGCGTACCTCGCGCTGGTTACGTAACGCCGCCAACTCGCGCTGGCGCGCTTGAGCAGCGTCGAGTTCAATGCTCGCCAGTCGCAAATCTACGCCTTGCCCGCGCTCACGGGTTTGTCGCAGATGCTGCCTGGCATCAAGCAGGTCCTGCTGCAGCATCACCATTTGTTGCTGCAAGGCCTCCACTTCCTGACGGGCGACGATACCCCGGTCGAACAGCCGCTGCGTCTGCTTCAAGGCTGCCTGCGCGAGCTCCAGGCTGCTGCTGGCCATAGCCTGCGCTCGTTTGGCCTGGGCCATCTCCGAGCCGCTTGCCCAGGCTTGCAGTTGCCGCAACGCGCGCTGGCTCTGCAGCAGCTGCGCTTCAGCTTGGCGAAGCTGCGGGTCCAGTTCGGCAGTGTCGAGTACAGCAATGATATCTCCCGCTGCCACCTGCTGCCCCGGCGCTATCGGCAGCGCCTGAAGCAGGCCGGCAAACGGCGCCGCCACGGTCACTTGACGAACAGCCTGAATCCGCCCGAGCACGCCAAGACGCTGCTCGATGAGTTGCGGCTCAATCCGCAGCCATGAGCCGACGCTATTCTCGCTCACCTCTGCCGGCCAAGGGCGCCATGGGCTCAGCAGAAGGCAGCCAAGCACCAGCATCGAAATTGCCAACACCTGCTGCCTAGTCATTGATGGCCACGTCCCAGCTGTCCAATGTCGTGCCCAGAATCAAATCAAGAGCGGTCTGCGCATTCAAATAAGCGATCTGCGCGTCCAGCCGTGCACTCTGTGCGCCGCGCAGATCGCTCTCGAAACTGAGCACCTGAAAGTTGCTCGACAGGCCGAGCGCTAGCTTCTCCTGTTCGATGGCGAGCTTGCGCCGTGACAGATCCAGTGCTCGCCCGGCGATTTGTAACTGGCGCCAACTGACCTGCACTTCGCGCACGCCATCGACAACCTCGCGCTGCAGTTGCTGACGGGCGTCGGCCAGTTGCAAGCGTCGACTATCAACGGCGACTTGGGCCCGTACCAGCCCTTGCCGCCGGCTCAAGTCAGCAATTGGGATTTCCAACTGCAACCCCAGATAGTGTTCCCAGATCTTGCCGGAACTTGGCCGCTCACGGGCCTGGCTGGTAGCACCGATCAACGACAAGTCCCAGCGCTGCTGATCCTTGGCAAGGCGTAGATCGAGGTCTGCTTGCTGATCGGCCAGCAACTGCAGTAGATAGATCGGCTGCAAGGCTTCAGCCTGGGCTAAAGCCCGCCTCGGATCTAGCCCGATCGGCTCGGCTTCCGCCTCTTCGCTAACGCGCAAGGGCGTGTCCAGGTCCAGAGCCAGTGCTTGCAGCAGCGCCAGGCGGCCAGCGTGCAGGTTATTACGACTGCCCTCCAGAGCCAGTTCCTGATTGGCCAGCTCTGCTTCGGCCTGAACAATCTCGAACGCGGCCATGCGCCCGGCGTCAATCAGCTCGCGGTTGACGGCAATCAGCTGGCTGGCCCGTTGCCGTGCATCATCGGTGATGTTTAGTTGTTCCTGCGCACGTAACAGGTCGCGATACAAGCCAATGATGCTGGTGATGGTATGTGACACTTGATCTTTGAGGGCCAGTCGATTGGCCTGCTCAGCCAGTTCCGCCTGATGCAACGGTGCCATGGCTATGTCACGCCCTGCACCTCTGAGCAGCGGCTGGATCAGCATAAGGTTAGCGCCGTCACGATAGCGCGGCCCAGCTGCATTGCCCCGAGTCTGGCCGTAGGCCCAGTCGAGACTCACGCGGGTGCCGTAAGCCGTCAGCACACTCGCGCTGGGCGTTAACTCTGCCTGGCGATAGCGATCGTCCTGATTGCGGTTGGCCTGATACTGCGCCTTGAAGGAAAGTTGTGGCGCGTAGCGGTCAACTGCAACGCGCAGCTCGAACTTGTCAGCAATGCGCTGCAAGTAAGCACTGCGAATACTGCGGTTGTCGCGCAAGGCCAAGGCAATCGCGTCGCTCAGACTCAACACCAGCTGGTCACGAGCTGTAACCGCCTTGGCCGAAACCGCCCCGGGGATGATCTGGCCAGGCGAGCGAAAGGCGGCTGCGGTGATACCAGGCAGCAGGCACAGCAGCAGGCAGCAGCGCATCATCCGGTCATTCATCACGCAGCGCTGCCACGGGTTGCAGACGCGCAGCAGCCAGCGCCGGCTGCAGGCCGAAGAACACCCCGATCAGCAGCGCACTGACCACGCCCAGCGGTATCGACCAGGGATCAAGGGCAAAATCCCAGCCCGACAGCCAAGCGAACAACCAGGCGGCCAGTACCCCAACCATCGAACCAAGCACAGCCCCGCCACTTGCCAGAATCACCGCCTCGAGCAGAAACAACCAAGCGATATCCACAGGCCGTGCGCCGAGCGCCATGCGTACGCCGATCTCACGCCGCCGCTCGATGACGCTCATCAGCATTACATTCATGACGCCTACGCCGCCAACCAGCAGTGCGATAGCGCCCAGGCCTGCCAACAACCAGCTGAACAGACGCGCCTGGCTGGCCATGCCATCAAGCAACTGCTGGGGTACCTGCACTTCGACTTCAGCGCCGGGCAGTTGCATGCGCAGATCACCGGCCAATTCATCAGCAGCAACGCGCACGCTTTGTGAATTGCGCGCCAGCGCCACTACCGCGCTGATCTGCGGTGCCGATGACAAGCGGCGCATGGCTTGCAGCGGTATCAGCAAGCCGTCATCGACCGCCACTGGCAGCAACGGGTTGTAGCCAATCGGAGCAAGGATGCCGATCACTTCGAACAGATAGCGACCCAGCTGCAACTGGTCGCCCACGCACGCCTGCAGTTGCTGCGCAGCGATCGCCCCCAGCAGCAGGTAAGGGCTGTGGGCGTCATGCTCTGACAACAACCGTCCCTGGTCGGCGGTCAGGTCGAGAACAGTGGCTAACGCCGGTGTACTGCCTGTGACCATGAGCGCTTCACTGATAGCGCCCAGACGCACCTCGACCGGCGCCATCGCCAGCGGCGCTGCGCTGATCAGCAGTGGTGAAACCGCTGACAGCTGCGGCGGCTGAGCCGTCATCGCCGGGGTCTCGCTATCACGCTGCAAAGTGGCGACCAGCAACTCGCTGCCCATGCCTTGAAATAACTGCCGAGATTGCAAGGCGGCGCTATGGCCGACATTGAGCAACGCCACCACTGCGGCGCAGCCCACCGCAATGCCCAACAAGCCCAGCCAGGCGCGACGCCCCATCGTGCCCAGGTTTGCTATCGATTCGGCCAGCCGCTGAGAAGCGCTCGGCCCGTAATGTTCAGCGAGCATCGCCGACCTGCCCTGCCCACACGTTCAAGCAGCGCTGCATGTGGCTGGCCATCGCGGGATCATGAGTGACCAGCAACAGCGTCACACCGCGCTCACGATTGAGCGCTTTCAATAGCTCAAGCACATCTGCCGCCGCTTCGCCATCAAGGTTGCCGGTGGGCTCATCGGCGAGTAACAACTGCGGCTCGCCGACCAACGCGCGGGCGATCGCGACGCGTTGACGCTGGCCGCCGGAAAGCTCGGCTGGCCGATGGCTCATGCGCGCCCCCAACCCGACCGACTGCAGCTGCCGTCGCGCGGCGCATCTGGCCCGCAGCACAGGCATGCCGCGATAAAAAAGCGGCAAGGCAACGTTGTCCAGCACAGTCAAGCGCGGCAGCAAGTGGAAGCTTTGGAAGACGAAGCCGATGCTGCGGTTACGCATCATTGCCCGTTGCGCACCGCTGGCACCGGTCATGTTCTCACCACCGATCAGCACACGGCCATGACAGGGTTCATCGAGCAGACCGATCAGGTTAAGCAGCGTGCTTTTGCCAGAGCCTGACGGGCCAACGATGGCGCAGGATTGACCATGAGCGATCGACAGCGAGACATCACCAAGGATTACCTCGCCGCCGAGTGAACGGTGGACGTGTTCAAGCGAGATGGCGGCGCTCATGAGGGACTTGCCTCGTTGCCAAGACCTTTGGCGCTGCCCTCGTCGCCGGCCGCATCCTTGCGTTCATTAGCGGGTTTCCATTCGTTGGCCAACATATCAAGAAGAGACGTATTGAATTCTGGCCAGTCAACTTCCTGCACGTCCAGCTGAAGCATGATTTCCACTTCATAATTGCCGTAACGTGATTCCTCTATTGCTGGCAGCGCCTTGTAATATGCCAAGATTTCCTTAAGACCTTCGGTGCTTTTTCCTCTCTGCTGATACTCATCCCACATTTTCCCAACAACAGACTTTGACCATTCACTGTACTGCCGACCTGACTCAATCATCGCCGCCTGACGTTCATTAGTCGTGAACGAACCTCCTTCGTCATAGGCAATAACACTCAACTGCTGTGCACTCATGCCAAAGAATGGGTTCTCACTTCGACCATTGATAAAATCCGTCGCTTGGCGGGCACTTGCAAGCCACTGAGGGTCATCGCTGCCAGGTAATTCTGCATCATGTTTTGCTTTGTTGAGATCGTAAACTGCGCCATACACTTTTTCTCTGATGGATGCAGCCAGAGCGGTTAATTCCTTACGGCTTAATTGACTGTCACGAGCACTTGCGCGTTGTTCAGCTGCACTCAGCCTCTGAGCAAGGGATGATAGGGTTTCCTGGCTGTTTTCGCTGACAACCACACCATCTACAGGTGAACTTTGATCGCCAGTATTGTGTGCGGAAACTCGTACCTCACTGGCGCTATTCAGGGTGAAGTCATTATTCTTTATTTGCATCATGCACCTGTTCATTTCGAGCGCCGGCCTTGGATTAAGCGCACGCCCAGATCATGCGCAACCCACTCGTTACACCTGAGCGGGCGGCGCTGTTGAGTAAAACGCTACTTCATCACGAACTCAACTCGCCATGAGTAATTAGCAGCAGTAGCAGTAATGATCGCCGTACAGGTGGCTCCCCCAGACGGGGTGGCCGTTTTGGTCCATTCCGGCTTTTTTATTCCACCGGGCAACACGCGCATCTGAAACGTGGTGCCGAAAGCACACGTCTTCTGACCGATCGTGTATCGCACCATAGCCGCGTTCACGTCAGGACTGATTACTCGCTGTACCGTAAAGTTATTGCTAGCCCCAGCAGGGACTTCTTCAGCGGGCTTTGGCTTGGCAGCCAAGTAAGTGCTGGACTCATTGGAAGTAACTATTTTCAGGGTCGCTTTCGCCGACCCCATGTTTTTGAATGTTACCTCTACAGGCGGCCCAGCATGCGCCAGCCCCACAGTGGACAGGGATACAGCGCCCATGATGCCTACCATTAGATTTCTCATATTGACTCTTCCCTATTGGGCAGCTCCGTGGATCGGATCTGCTGGGTGGCAGCGCGCACCCTTCATCGGATGGGCGCTGCTCACTGGCTGCTGAAGGTGACTTCTGATCCAAGGCTGCCCACGACGCTCCATCGTTCCAGGCCAGCACCTGCAGCTCATCCATCATTTCTAACGGCACCCCGCCTCTAACCCTTAGGGTTCGTAAGGTCTTGCTCTGTTACGGCATGTGAGCCCCATTGCAGAGCACCGCGTGATAGACGGGGCGGAGCGGCATTAAACGCCAAACATCAGGCGCCAAATAATCGACAATCCAAGCTCGACGCCCCCGCGCCGGCAGACCGTTCGTAGTTTTTTGACGAATTTTGCAATTATTTTTCCGGTGATGGCATATAACCATCCCGCTGGGTTTTCACCCTTTATATACCGGGGTAAAACCGCCGCGTGCTATTACCATGCAACTATGCGCACTTAGATAAATATTTAGAAATCTTTCATTTCGTCAGTTTCGGTTCAGGAACTTTGCCCCCCAGGTGCCCCTCATAGGACCCGTAACGAATCTTCATCGCTGCATGTGAGAGATGACTTACAGATGACAAGCGGCAGGTACCTACTACCCGGCCGAAGAACTTAGGCAGACGCCACGGTAACCACCAAGCGCGCTGCCAGCTGAAGGAGATGCAAGCCCCTTAAACGTCCTAGTGGTTGATTTCAAAGGATTTATCCACTTGAAAGAACAAGCACAGCAGTTCGCCACGTAGCGCGCTGCAGTAAAGACGGCTGCATTTCAGGGCACGTTTTTTAATGATCAGTCTTTGACTGCCTACTTAGAGTGCACACCGTTGTGCACTCCGGATTTATTCATGCCTGCGTTCGGTGAAGTGTGCACTCGCCTTGGCAAAGTGCGCCCGAATTAATGCTGGTTAATCAAACCGGCCGATACTTCCGTGGAAGAGTCGGCGTGATAAACACTTGAGGTGAAAGCGATGCGTATCAGCATTTTTGGTTTGGGTTATGTGGGTGCAGTGTGTGCAGGCTGCCTGTCGGCACGGGGCCATGAAGTGATTGGTGTGGATGTGTCGCAGACCAAGATCGACCTGATCAACAAGGGCAAGTCGCCCATCGTCGAGCCGGGCCTTGAGCAACTGCTGCAACAGGGCATCGCCAATGGCCGTCTGCGTGGCACCACGGACTTCGCCGAGGCCATCCGCGCCAGCGACGTGTCGATGATCTGCGTCGGCACGCCGAGCAAGAAAAACGGCGACCTGGGCCTTGAGTACATCGAATCGGTTTGCCGCGAAATCGGTTACGTGCTGCGTGACAAAGCCAGCCGCCACACCATCGTGGTGCGCAGCACCGTGCTGCCTGGCACCGTCAAGAACGTGGTCATCCCGATCCTGGAAGACTGCTCGGGGAAAAAGGCCGGCGTCGACTTCGGTGTCGCGGTCAACCCTGAATTCCTGCGTGAAAGCACCGCGATCAAGGACTACGACCAGCCACCGATGACTGTCATCGGCGAGTTCGACACCGCCAGCGGCGACGTCCTGCAAGCGCTGTACGAAGAGCTCGATGCGCCGGTGATCCGCAAGGACATCGCCGTTGCCGAAATGATCAAGTACACCTGCAACGTGTGGCACGCGACCAAGGTCACCTTCGCCAACGAGATCGGCAACATCGCCAAGGCGGTCGGCGTCGATGGCCGCGAAGTGATGGACGTGGTCTGCCAGGACACCGTGCTCAACCTGTCGCAGTACTACATGCGCCCAGGCTTCGCCTTCGGCGGCTCGTGCCTGCCCAAGGACGTGCGCGCCCTCACCTACCGCGCTGCCAGCCTCGACGTACGTGCCCCGCTGCTCGACTCGCTGATGCGCAGCAACGAATCGCAGGTGCAGAACGCCTTCGACATCATCGAGAGCCACGACAAACGCAAGATCGCCCTGCTCGGCCTGAGCTTCAAGGCCGGCACCGACGACCTGCGCGAGAGCCCGCTGGTGGAACTGGCCGAGCGCCTGATTGGCAAAGGCTACCAGCTCAACATCTACGACCAGAACGTTGAGTACGCCCGTGTCCACGGCGCCAACAAAGAGTACATCGAGTCGAAGATCCCACACGTCTCGTCGCTGCTCAACGCCAACTTCGAGCAAGTCATCAACGATGCCGAAATCATCATCCTCGGCAACCGTGACGAGCAGTTCCGCGCCCTTGCCCAGCAAGCGCCGGCCGGCAAGCAAGTGATCGACCTGGTTGGCTTCATGAGCAAGCCCACCTGCAGCACCAGCCGCACCGAAGGCATCTGCTGGTAAGCCAGCCTGACGCGGGGCCGCAAGGCCCCGCTCTCTACTGAATTTCGTGACGGATGCCGAACATGCATAGGTTCCAGACAGTACTGATGCAGTGCGCCGGATGGCTGCTCTACATGAGCTTGCTCATGTTGATCGCCCTGGCCCTGCCCAGCGACATCTTCGACTCCGAGTCGAAGCATTTCATCTTCCTGGTCGGTGCGGTCGGCATCTGGCGTTACTCGATGGGCGCCACCCATTTCATCCGCGGCATGATCTTCCTGTATGGCGTCTATCCGTACCTGCGCAACAAGGTGCGCAAGCTGGGCGACGCCGCCGCGCCATCGCACGTGTACCTGATGGTCACCAGCTTTCGCATCGACGCGCTGACCACCGCGCAGGTGTACAGCTCGGTGATTCGCGAAGCGATCAACTGCGGCTACCCGACCACCGTGGTCTGCTCGTTGGTGGAAAAGTGCGATGAGCTGTTGGTGAAAAGCCTGTGGGCCAAATACAACCCACCAGAGCACGTCACCCTCGATTTCGTGCGTATTGCCGGTACCGGCAAGCGCGATGGCCTGGCCTTCGGCTTCCGTGCCATCTCGCGGATGATGCCCGACCAGCATGCCGTAGTGGCCGTGATCGACGGCGACACCGTGCTCGGCGACGGCATCGTGCGCAAGACCGTACCCTGGTTCAAGCTGTACCCCAATGTCGGTGGCCTGACCACCAACGAATTCTGCGAAGTGCGCGGCGGCTACATCATGAGCGAGTGGCACAAGCTGCGCTTCGCCCAGCGCCACATCAACATGTGCTCGATGGCCCTGTCCAAGCGCGTGCTGACCATGACCGGGCGCATGTCGATGTTCCGCGCCAGCGTGGTGACCAACCCCGAGTTCATCGCCGACGTCGAAAGCGACTCACTGATGCACTGGCGCCTGGGCCGCTTCAAGTTCCTTACCGGTGACGACAAGTCGAGCTGGTTCAGCCTGATGCGCCTTGGCTACGACACCTTCTACGTACCGGACGCGGCGATCAACACGGTCGAGCACCCGCCGGAAAAGAGCTTCCTCAAGGCCAGCCGCAAACTGATGTACCGCTGGTACGGCAACAACCTGCGGCAGAACTCGCGCGCCCTTGGCCTGGGCCTGAAACGCCTCGGCCCGTTCACCAGCCTGGTGCTGTTCGACCAGCGTGTGTCGATGTGGACCAGCCTGCTCGGGCTGACCGTGGCGGTGATCGCCAGCCTGAAATTCGGCATGGCATACCTGCTGGTGTACCTGCTGTGGATCGGCATCACCCGGCTGATCCTGACGATCATGCTGCTGTGCTCGGGGCACAAGGTCGGCCCGGCCTATCCCGTGATCCTTTATTACAACCAGATCGTCGGCGCGATGATGAAGATCTACGTGTTCTTCCGCCTCGACAAGCAGTCCTGGACGCGTCAGCCGACTGCCCTCAAGCGTGACCTTGCCAGCTTTCAACAATGGTTCAACACCTGGTCCTCGCGGACCATGACCTTCTCGGCGGCCAGCATCTTCGTTGCTGTGCTGTTCATGGTCGTGTGAGCCCCTCCGGATCAGAACTAACAGGAACTTGAAATCGCCATGAATAACGCCGTCAACGTCAATGTCGTGCATGAGTCCGAAGCCCAGCGCCAACACGCCCGGGTGCGTATCCCCGCCAAGCTGCGTTTTGTGGACGGCAACCGTGAGCCGCAAGAGGCCAAGGTCGATGACCTGTCTGCTGGCGGCCTGTCCTTCCAGGCCAAGCGCGCACTGCCGATCGGCGAAGTGATCCGCGGTCGCCTGCAGTTCGTGGTCGACAACCTCGGCCTGTCGATGGACATCGAGTTTTTGGTGCGCACCAGCGACGCCGCCACCGGCCGTACCGGTGCGGAGTTCCAGAACCTCGAGCCACGCGACATCGCCACCCTGCGCCACATCATCACCTCGCACCTGTCGGGCGAGTTGATCACTGCCGGTGACGTGCTCAGTACCCTGCAACGCGACAACTTCACCAAGGCGCGCAAGCAGAAGGACGGCGGCTCGGGTCTGAGCGCGTTTGGCCGCCTGCGTGCCGTGACCGTGACCCTGGGCGTGTTCGTGGTCGGTATCGCCGCCTTTGGTTTTGTCGCCAAGTCGCTGTATGGCATGTACTTCGTCAGCCACGCCGAAGCCGGTGTGGTCGCCGTGCCGACCACCACCGTGACCATGCCCCGCGACGGCACGGTCAAGAGCCTGGTCGAAAGCGGCGGGCAAGTGGTCAAGGGCGCGCCACTGGCAAGCTTCAGCACCAGCATGCTGGACATGCTCAAAGGCCACCTGGACGACTCGCAGCTGGAGCCGGCCAAGGTCGAGGAACTGTTCGGCAAGCAACTCGCCGGTACCCTTACCAGCCCGTGTGATTGCGTCGTCGCCGAGCAACTGGTGGATGACGACCAGTACGCCAGCAAAGGCCAGCCGATCTTCCACCTGGTACCGCGCACCACCAACCCGATGATCGAGGCGCGCTTCAGCTACCGCCAGTTCGACGAGGTAAAGCCGGGCACCAAGGTTAACTTCCAGATCGCCGGTGAAGACGAAGTGCGCACTGGCCAGATCGTCAGCAGCGCAAGCCTCAACAGCGAAGACCTGGCCTCCGACATCCGCGTGCAGATCAAACCCGACGGTGCCTTGCCCGCCGAACTGGCCGGTCGCCCGGCAGCGGTCAACAGCGATCGCGGCCCTTCGCTGGATTGGCTGATCAGCAAAGCTGCGGCCCGTGGGCTGTAAGAGGATCTGACCATGAGCCTGTTCAACCTACCCATGGCGTCGCCCGGCGCGCGCCCAGCCACCTGGTGTTCACTGGCGATCGCCATTGCCCTGAGTGGCTGCGCCGGCCTGCCCGATCAGCGCCTGGCCAACGAAGCGCTCAAGCGTGGCGACACCGCCACTGCCGAGCGCAACTACAAGGCCTTGGCTGATCTTGGCTACAGCGATGCGCAGGTCGGCCTGGCCGATATTCAGGTGGCCTCGCGCGACCCTGCGCAACTGCAGCAGGCCGAAGCCACCTACCGCGCCGCCGCCAGCACCTCGTCGCGGGCCCAGGCCCGTCTTGGCCGCCTGCTGGTAGCCAAACCGGACAGCACCCAGGCCGAGCGCGAAGAGGCCGAAAGCCTGCTCAAGCGCGCCGCCGCCCAGGGCGAAAGCAACACCCTGATCCCGCTGGCGATGCTGTATCTGCAATACCCGCAGAGCTTCCCCAAGGTCAACGCGCAGCAACAGATCGAACAATGGCGCGCTGCCGGCAACCCGGAAGCGGGCCTGGCGCAGATCCTCCTCTACCGCACCCAGGGCAGCTACGATCAGCACCTGGATGACGTCGAGCGCATCTGCAAAACCGCCCTGAACAGCACCGACATCTGCTATGTCGAGCTGGCCACCGTCTACCAGAAACGCAACCAGGCCGAGCAACGCACTGCCCTGCTTGAGCAGCTCAAGTCGGCCTATGCCCGCGGCAGCGTACCGGCCAGCCGGGTCGACAGCGTGGCGCGGGTACTGGCTGATCGCAGCCTGGGCCAGACCGACGAGAAAACCGCCAAGGACCTGCTCGAGCAGGTTGCCCCGGCCAACCCGGCCTCCTGGGTCAGCCTGGCGCAGTTGCTGTATGACTTCCCCGAGCTGGGCGACACCGACCAGTTGCTGGCTTACATCGACAAAGGCCGCGCCGCCGAACAGCCGCGTGCCGAGCTGCTGCTGGGCCGCCTGTACTACGAAGGCAAGACCCTGCCAGCCGATGCGGCCAAAGCCGAAACTCATCTGCAAGCCGCCGCTGCTGCCGGCGAAATCAGCGCCCATTACTACCTCGGCCAGTTGTACCGCCGTGGTTACCTCGGCCAGGTCGAGCCGCAAAAGGCGGTCGATCACCTGCTCAACGCCGCCCGCGGCGGCCAGCTCAGCGCCGACTATGCGCTGGCTCAGCTGTACAGCGAAGGCCACGGCATCCGCCCGAACCCTGGCAATGCCTGGGTATTCGCCAGCCTGGCGCAGGCCAACCCGTCGCAGCAGTCGACCGAACTGCTGCAGCAACTCGATCAGCAACTGACGCCTGAGCAGCGCAGCCAGGCCCAGCGCCTGCTTGCGCAAGAGCAGCAGGCGCGCGGCAGCATGGCCAAAGCCGGCAACAGCATGATGGCCATCGAAGCCCTGCAAGACGATGAAGACGCCGAGGATTCCTCCCTATGACGCTCAACCCCTTCGTGAAGGCCGGGATCGGCCTGAGCTTCGCCCTGCTCTGGTCGTGCCCGACCTTGGCCGATATCACCGCCGAGAAGAACTTCGGCCTCGACGTGAAAATCACCGGCCAGTCGGAAGACGACCGCGACCTAGGCACCCGCTCCGGCGGTGATGTGCAAGGCCTGGGTCTGGACCTGCGCCCTTGGGTCTACGGCGAGCGTGGCAACTGGAGCGCCTTTGCCATGGGCCAGGCGGTCGCGGCCACCGACACCATCGAAACCGACACCCTGCGCCAGTCCGACGATGGCAGCACCGTCGACACCGCTGCCGACGGCCGCAAAGCCGACAAAAGCTACCTGGCCATGCGCGAGTTCTGGGTCGGCTACAGCGGCTTCACCGCCTACCCCGGCGAGCAACTGCGGCTCGGCCGCCAGCGCCTGCGCAACGACGACGGCATGTGGCGTGACAGCAACATCGAAGCGCTCAACTGGACCTTCGACACCACCCTGCTGCGGGCCAACCTGGGCATGGCCCAGCGCTTCAGCGAATACCGCACCGACCTCACCGAGCTGGCTCCGGAAGACAAGGACCGCACCCATTTCTACGGCGACGTTGCCACGCAGTGGACCCCCGGTCACTGGGTTGGCCTGCGCGCGCACCACACCCATGACAGCGGCAGCCTGAAAAACACTGGCGAGAGCCTTGATGGCCTGGACAAGCGCCGCACCGGCGACCTGACCTGGCTGGGCCTGGAAGCCAACAGCGATGCCTACAACTGGCGCAACCAGCACACCGTCAACTACTGGGGCAGCCTGACCTGGCTGACCGGTGACCGCAACAAGCTCAACAGCGAGCTGGTCGGCAACGAGCAAGTCGCCACCGGCAGGCAGAGCGGCGACGTCAATGCCTGGGCCACCGATCTCGGTATCCGCCTGCGTCTCGACCCGCAATGGCAAGTCGGCGCGGCCTATGCCCGTGGCAGCGGTGGCGGCGGCAGCAAGGGTTCGAACAACTACGAGCAGACCGGCCTTGAGAGCAATCGCTCCAGCTTCACCGGCACCCGCTCGCGGGTGCACCGCTTCGGCGAAGCCTTCCGCGGTGAGCTGGGCAACCTGCAGGCAGCCACCCTGTTCGCCTCCTGGCAGCTGCGCGACGACTACGACGCCAGCTTGATCTACCACAAGTTCTGGCGCGTCAACGGCCAGCAGAACATCGGCTCCAGCGGCATCAATGCGGTGGTCGATGACGAAGGCGTCAACCGCCCACTGGTCAACGGCGAGAAGGACCTGGGCCAGGAGATGGACGTGGTCGTCACCAAGTACTTCAAGCAAGGCCTGCTGCCAGCATCGCTGAGCCAGTCGATCGACGAACCGTCGGCGCTGGTACGCCTGCGTGCTGGCGTGTTCAAGCCTGGCGATGCCTACGGCAAAGAGGCCGACTCGTACATGCACCGCGCCTTTGTCGACGTGATCTGGCGTTTCTGACGTGCGCCGAGGACTGGATATGAACCTGCAACCCAAGCTTCGCTACAGCCTGCTCGCCAGCGCCCTGCTGCTGGCCGCAGGCGTGGCTCAGGCCGCCGAGCCAGGCACGGCCAAGGGCCTGCAGCAGGCCAAGACCTACACCGTGACCAGCGCGCCAGTCGAGCCGCTGCACATGGAGCCGCCCAAGCTGCCTGATCTGACTGGTTACACCGCGCAAGCGGTGCAAGCCAAGATCGATCGCAGCCGCAAGGGCAAGGTCAGCGTGCGCCGCATGCTTCAGGAAGAATCGCTCAAGGAATTCATCGGCGGCGACAACAAGGCCGCCGAGTGGGTCCAGCGCCAGCAGGGTATCCCCCAGGCGATCTTTGTCGACGACGGCCATGTCGACCTGACCGAGCTGAGCAAGCAAGTGCCCAAGCAGTACCTGAGTGAAGTGTCGCCGGGCGTGTATCTGGCACGCTTGCCAATCGTGGTCGGGCAGAAGGGCGTGCTGGAAATCAACGGTAAGGTCAAAGAGCTGCGTCTGTCGCAGGAGCGCGGCGCGTTTCTGGTCAACGACGGCAAGCTGTTCGTCAGCGACACCCAGGTCACCGGCTGGCGCGAGAAGGACAACGGCCCGGCCAGCTTCCGCTCGCCCAAGGAGTTCCGCCCGTTCCTGCTGTCGTGGGGCGGCACCGAGACCTACATCGTCAACAGCAAGATGGCCAGCTTTGGCTACTCGCAGTCCAAGTCGTACGGCGTGAGCATCTCGCAGTACACGCCGAACATGGCGAAAAAGATGGGCCGCGCCGAACCGACCGGCTGGATCATCGGTTCCGAATTCAGTGACATGTGGTACGGCTTCTACTGCTACGAGACCAGCGACTTCGTGGTCAAGGACAGCACCTACCGCGACAACATCGTCTACGGCATCGACCCGCACGACCGTTCGCACCGCCTGATCATCGCCGGCAACACCGTGCATGGCACCAAGAAAAAACACGGCATCATCGTTTCGCGTGAGGTCAACGACAGCTGGATCTTCAACAACAAGAGCTACGACAACAAGCTCTCCGGGGTGGTGATCGACCGTAACAGCGTCAACAACCTGATTGCCTACAACGAGATCTACCGCAACCACACCGACGGCATCACCGTGTACGAAAGCGGTGACAACCTGATCTGGGGCAACAAGGTCATCAACAACCGTCGCCACGGCATCCGCGTGCGCAACAGCGTCAACATTCGCCTTTACGAGAACATCGCCATGGCCAACGGCCTGGTCGGTGTTTACGGGCACATCAAGGACCTGTCCGACACCGACCGCGACATCGCCCTCGACCCGTTCGACGCCAAGGTCTCGCTGATCGTGGTCGGCGGCGAGTTGACCGCCAATGGCTCCGGCCCCTTGTCGATCGACTCGCCGCTGTCGGTCGAGCTGTACAAGGTGGCCATGCTCGCCCCGCGCAAAGCCAGCGGCATCAGCCTCAATGGCGTGCTCGGCGAGCGCCAGGACGAAATCCTCGACCTGCTGGTGCGCCAGCAGAAGGCTGTGCTGATCGACCCGGTCGAACGCCAGACCGAAATGATCGATTAAGGAATGCTGACCATGACCACTGCACCTTTGATGAAACTGCTCGGCCTGACTGCCGCCTTGCTGGCGATCAGCCAGGGCGTGCGCGCCGAACAGGTCCAGGCGCCGAGCTTCACTGCCGAGCCATGCTGCCAGCTGTGCCCGGAAGCGCACGACGCCAGCCGCTACACCACCCGCTACCAGCAGAACTTCACCACCCTGGTGCAGGCGCAGGGCGACTGGTTGTTCCGTACCCGCGAAGACCTGCGCACCGAGTTCAGCACCAGCGCTGCCGGCTACCAGCGCCTGCAGCAGGTGCACGACGCCTTCAAGAAACGCGGCATCGAGCTGGTGATGGTCTATCAGCCAACCCGTGGCCTGGTTAACCGCAACATGCTCAATCCGGTCGACAAGGCCGCGTTCGATTACCAGAAGGCGCTGGGCAACTACCAGGCCATGCTCAAGCGCTTTGCCAAGATGGGCTACACCGTGCCGGACCTGTCGCCACTGACCAACGAGCAGCTGGCGGCAGCCGATCAGGGCAAGGACTTCTACTTCCGCGGCGACCAGCACTGGACGCCGTATGGCGCTGAACGAGCGGCGAAGATCATCGCCAAGAGCGTGCAGCAGATGCCGGCCTTCGCCGACATTCCGCGCAAGGAATTCGAAACCCACAAGTCCGGGCGCATGGGCAAGACCGGCACCCTGCACAACGTCGCCGGCCAGCTCTGCGGCAGCAGCTACGCGGTGCAGTACATGGACCAGTTCGCCACCGAGCCGAAAGGCGCCGCCGGCGACGACGACCTGTTCGGCGACAGCGGCAATGCCGAGATCACCCTGGTCGGCACCAGCCACAGCGGCAAGAACTACAACTTCTCGGGCTTCCTGCAGCAATACATCGGCGCCGACGTGCTCAACGTCGCCTTCCCGGGCGGTGGCCTGGAAGGTGCGATGATCCAGTACCTGGGCAGCGAAGAGTTCAAGACCCACCCGCCGAAGATCCTCATCTGGGAATTCTCGCCGCTGTATCGCCTCGACCAGGAAACCATCTGGCGGCAGATCCTCGGCCTGCTCGACAACGGCTGCGATGACCGCCCAGCACAGATGAGCGCCAGCACCACGCTCAAGCCCGGCACCAACGAAGTCATGGTCAACGGCAAGGGCGGCGTGATCAAGGACCTGGTCAACCGCAACCTGCAGATGGACATCAAGTTCGAAGACACTTCGGTCAAGGTCCTGCAAGCGACCCTGTGGTATCTGAACGGGCGCCACGAGGACATCAAGATCGAAAAACCAGAGACCTCCGACACCGACGGGCGCTTTGTCTTCCAACTGCGTGAAGACGAAGACTGGGCGAGCCAGAACCTGCTCGCGCTGGAGCTGCAAGGCCCGGAACAAGGCACCCAGAAAGTCGAAGCCAAGCTCTGCAAACGCAACAACTTCGCCAGCCCTGCGCACACAGCGCAGGCTGGCCAGTGAGGCGCACATGATCAAGCCACGCACGACCTTCGCCCCTGCCCTGCTCGCCCTGGCCCTGTTTGCCGGCGCTGCGCAGGCCGAGCTGGTACCCCCACAGGGTTACTACGCCGGCATCGAGCAGATGAAAACCACCGACGGCAAGTTCCGCTGTGAACAGGCGCCCAAGCCTTACACCGGCGCCTTGCAGTTTCGCAGCAAGTACGAAGGCTCGGACAAGGCCCGCTCGACGCTCAACCTGCGCTCGGAAAAAGCCTTCCGCGACTCGACCAAAGACATCACCACCCTCGAGCGTGGCGTCAGCAAGATGGTCGGCCAGTACATGCGCGACGGCCGCCCGGCGCAGCTCGATTGCGCGCTTGGCTGGCTGAGCCAGTGGGCGCAGGCCGACGCCTTGCTCTCGACCGATTACAACCACACCGGCAAGTCCATGCGCAAATGGGCCCTGGGCAGCATGAGCGGCTCCTGGCTGCGCTTGAAGTTCTCCAATTCGCAGCCGCTGGCGGCGCACAAGGCCGAAGCCGAAGCCATTGAAAAATGGTTCGCCCGCCTGGCCGAACAGACCGTCAAGGACTGGAGCGACCTGCCGCTGGAGAAGATCAACAACCACAGCTACTGGGCCGCCTGGTCGGTGATGGCTACTGCCGTCGCCACCGACCGCCGCGACCTGTTCGACTGGGCCGTGAAGGAGTACCGCGTCGGCGCCAACCAGATCGACGAGCAGGGCTTCTTGCCTAACGAGCTCAAGCGCCGCCAGCGCGCGCTGGCCTACCACAACTACGCTCTGCCGCCGCTGGCGATGATCGCCAGCTTCGCCAAGGTCAACGGGGTCGACTTGCGCAGCGAGAACAACTTTGCCCTGCAGCGCCTCGGCGAAGGGGTGCTGGCCGGTGCCCGTGATCCGCGTCAGTTCGTTGCCCGTACCGGCGTCAAACAGGACATGAAAGACCTCAAGGTCGACAGCAAGTACGCCTGGCTCGAGCCGTGGTGCGCGCTGTACCAGTGCGTTAGCGACACGCTGTCGCGCAAGCATGGCATGCAGCCGTTCGACAGTTTCCGCCTGGGCGGCAACATGACCCGGGTGTATGACCCGAGCGCAGCTAGCAACAAGTAACACTCATCCCTATGGGAGCGGGCTTGCCCGCGAATGAGGCACCGCGTGATGCCAGGCAAAGGCTACGCCTTTGTTCGCGGGCAAGCCCGCTCCCACAGGGTATTAAGTTGCTCCCCGGTCCAGGCTGGGGGGTTTGGGGGGCTGCTGCCCCAGCTACGTACATCCATCAGGAGAACGAGGATGGTCTTCTCGTCAAATGTGTTCCTGTTCCTGTTCCTGCCGATCTTCCTCGGCTTGTACTACTTGAGCGGGCAACGCTATCGCAACCTGCTGCTGCTGGTCGCCAGCTACATCTTCTACGCCTGGTGGCGGGTCGACTTCCTCGCCCTGTTCGCCGGCGTGACCCTGTGGAACTACTGGATCGGCCTCAAAGTCGGCGCCGCAGGCGTGCGCACCAAACCCGCACAGCGCTGGCTGCTGCTCGGCGTAGGTGTCGACCTGGCCATTCTCGGCTACTTCAAGTACGCCAACTTCGGCGTCGACAGCCTCAACGCAATCATCACCTCGTTCGGTTTCGAGCCGTTCATCATCACCCACGTGCTGCTGCCGATCGGCATCTCGTTCTACATCTTCGAGTCGATCAGCTACATCATCGACGTGTACCGCGGTGATACCCCGGCGACTCGAAACCTGATCGACTTTGCAGCGTTCGTGGCGATCTTCCCGCACTTGATCGCGGGCCCCGTACTGCGCTTCAAGGACCTGGTCGACCAGTTCAACAACCGCACTCACACCCTCGACAAGTTCTCCGAAGGCTGCACCCGCTTCATGCAGGGCTTCATCAAGAAGGTGTTCATCGCCGACACCCTGGCGGTGGTTGCCGACCATTGCTTCGCCCTGGAAAACCCTACCACCGGTGACGCCTGGCTCGGCGCCCTGGCCTACACCGCGCAGCTGTACTTCGACTTCTCCGGCTACAGCGACATGGCCATCGGCCTCGGTTTGATGATGGGCTTTCGCTTCATGGAGAACTTCAAGCAGCCGTACATCAGCCAGTCGATCACCGAGTTCTGGCGGCGCTGGCACATCAGCCTGTCGACCTGGCTGCGCGACTACCTGTACATCACCCTGGGCGGCAACCGCAAAGGCACCTTCAACACCTACCGCAACCTGTTCCTGACCATGTTGCTCGGCGGCTTGTGGCACGGCGCCAACATCACCTACATCCTCTGGGGCGCCTGGCACGGCATCTGGCTCGCGATCGAACGTGCGCTGGGCCTGGACACCAACCCGCAGCGCTTCAACCCGATCAAGTGGGCGTTCACCTTCCTGCTGGTGGTGACCGGCTGGGTGATGTTCCGCTCGGAAAACCTCGACGTGGCCGGGCGCATGTACGCCGCCATGTTCAGCTTCGGCGAATGGCAGCTGTCGGAACTCAACCGCGCCAACCTCACCGGCCTGCAGGTGGCAACCATGTTCATCGCCTACGCAACCCTGGCGTTCTTCGGCCTGCGCGACTTCTACCGCAATGCCAAGCCAACGCCCAAGGCAACCCCGGTACAGATCAACAGCGACGGTTCGATCGGCCTGGACTGGGGCCGGGTCATGGCCCGCGTGCTGGTGCTGCTGTTGTTCGTTGCCTCGGTGCTGAAACTCTCGGCGCAAAGCTATTCGCCATTCCTCTATTTCCAGTTCTGAGGCACGGACGACCATGACCCGGACACTTCGCATCACCTACTCGCTGACCTTCCTTGGCCTGCTCACCGGCCTTGGCGTGTGGTCGCTGAGCGGCGCTTCGAGCTTTCAGCGCACCGAGCAGATGACGGTGCTCAACGGCAAGCTGGCCAAGGCCGCCGAGACCCATTACGACGAGCAGTTCCCGATCAAGCGCCTGAGCACCAACCTGTGGGCCGCACTGGACTACAAGCTGTTCAACGAAGGCCGCCCCGGCGTGGTGCTGGGCCGCGAGCAATGGCTGTTCAGCGACGAAGAGTTCAAACCCACCGCCGGTGCCGACCAGCTCATGCAGGACAACCTGGCGCTGATCCGCGGCGTGCGCGACACCCTGCAACGCCAGGGCGTGCAGCTGGTGCTGGCGATCATCCCGGCCAAGGCGCGGATCTACTCCGAGTACCTCGGCGAAGAGCAGCCGGCCAGCCTGCATGGTGACCTGTACAACCAGTTCCATGCCCAGGCACGCCAGGCCAACGTGTTTGCCCCTGACCTGCAGGCGCCAATGGAGCAAGCCAAAGCCCGCGGCCAGGTATTCCTGCGCACCGACACGCACTGGACCCCGCTGGGCGCCGAAGTCGCCGCGCAGACCGTGGCCCAAGCCGTGTCCCGGCAAAAACTGCTGCAAGCCGAACCCCAGGCCTACGTCACCGACGCTGGCAGCAGTGCGCCGTACAAAGGCGACCTGACCAACTTCCTGCCGCTCGACCCGCTGTTCAGCGAGTTGCTGCCAGCGCCGGACAACCTGCAAAAACGCACTACCCGCCCAGCGGCCGGCAACGCCGACAGCGGTGACGCGCTGTTCGCCGACAGCCAGATCCCGGTGGCGCTGGTTGGCACCAGCTACAGCGCCAACCCGCACTGGAATTTCCTCGGCGCGCTGCAGCAGGCGCTGCACAGCGATGTCGCCAACTACGCCGAAGACGGCCATGGGCCGTTGCTGCCGATGCTCAAGTACCTGCAAAGCGACGCCTTCAAGGATGCCCCGCCGCAAGTGGTGGTGTGGGAGTTCCCGGAACGCTATCTGCCGATGAAAAACGACCTCAGCGGGTTCGACCCGCAGTGGATCGCGCAATTAAAGAACACCCGTAAATCCGAAGAAAACCTGGCCCTGTCGTCCAATCGGACGGAACACTGAAAGAGAGGAACACGCACATGTCCAACAAGCCATCTTTTGCCAAAGTCTTCACCCTCGCTGCGGGCCTGTCGCTGGCCTCGCTGCAAGCCTTCGCCGGCGCCGACGCCGCACTGTACGGCCCCAGCGCACCGAAAGGCTCAAGCTTCGTGCGCCTGTACAACGCCAGCAGCGCACCGGCTGCCGCCAGTGTCGGCAACACCCAGATCAAGCAGGTCGGCGCGCAGTCCAGCAGTGACTTCAGCTTCCTCCCGGGCGGCGACTACAGCGCCCAGGTCGGTGGCAAGTCGGTGCCGGTGAAGCTCGCCTCGGACAAGTATTACACCCTGGTCAACAACGCCAGCGGCAGCCCGCAACTGATCGAAGAGCCACCGTTCAAGAACAAGCAAAAGGCTTTGGTGCGGGTGCAGAACCTCACCGACCAGGCGCTGACCCTGAAAACCGCCGACGGCAAGACCGAAGTGGTCAAGCCGGTAGCGGCCCATGCGCGCGGCGAGCGCGAGATCAATCCAGTCAAGGTCAACCTGGCCCTGTACCAAGGCGACAAGAAAGTCAGCGACATCAAACCTGTCGCGCTGGAACGCGGTGAAGCCGCCGTGCTGTACGTCACCGGCTCCGGCAGCAGCCTGGCCCCGGTGTGGGTAACCCGTCCTGTCTCGACCAACTGATTTCTGCCTCTATCAACCTTTGGAGAAACATCATGATTCCGGTAATCCTTTCTGGTGGTAGCGGTTCGCGTCTGTGGCCTTTGTCGCGTAAACAGTTCCCCAAGCAGTTCCTCGCCCTGACCGGTGAGCACACGCTGTTCCAGCAAACCCTCGAGCGCCTGGTGTTCGACGGCATGCAAGCGCCGATCGTGGTCTGCAACAAGGACCACAAGTTCATCGTCAACGAGCAGCTGACTGCACTGAACCTGCAGACCCAGGCGATCCTGATGGAGCCGTTTGGCCGCAACACCGCGCCGGCCGTGGCCATCACCGCGATGAAGCTGGTCAATGAAGGCAGCGACGAGCTGATGCTGGTACTGCCGGCTGACCATGTGATCGATGACCAGAAGGCCCTGCAACGTGCCCTGGCCCTGGCCACCGTGGCGGCCGAGCGTGGCGAGATGGTGCTGTTCGGCGTGCCGGCGACCAAACCGGAAACCGGCTACGGCTACATCCGTTCCAGCCAGGATGCCCTGCTGCCGGAAGGCGTCGCCCGGGTTGCGCAGTTTGTCGAAAAGCCTGACGAAAAACGCGCCACCGAGTTCGTCCGCAGCGGCGGCTACTTCTGGAACAGCGGCATGTTCCTGTTCCGCGCCAGCCGCTTCCTCGAAGAGCTGAAAAAACACGATCCGGATATCTACGACACCTGCCTGCTGGCACTCGAGCGCAGCGAAGAAGACGGCGACTACCTGAGCATCGACGAAGCCACCTTCGCCTGCTGCCCGGACAACTCGATCGACTACGCCGTGATGGAAAAGACCCAGCGCGCCTGCGTGGTGCCACTGACCGCAGGCTGGAGCGACGTCGGCTGCTGGTCGTCGCTGTGGGATGTGCATGAGAAAGACGCCAACGGCAACGTCACCAAAGGCGACGTGGTGGTGCAGGACAGCCACAACTGCATGATCCACGGCAACGGCAAGCTGGTCTCGGTGATCGGTCTTGAGAACATCGTCGTGGTCGAGACCAAGGACGCCATGATGATTGCCCACAAGGACAAGGTCCAGGGCGTCAAGCAGATGGTCAACACCCTCGACAAGCAAGGCCGCAGCGAGACCCAGAACCATCTTGAGGTGTATCGCCCATGGGGCTCGTACGACTCGGTGGACATGGGCGGCCGCTTCCAGGTCAAGCACATCACCGTCAAGCCCGGCGCCAGCCTGTCGCTGCAGATGCACCACCACCGCGCCGAGCATTGGATCGTAGTGTCGGGCACGGCTGAAGTGACCTGTGACGAGAACGTGTTCCTGCTCACCGAAAACCAATCGACCTACATCCCGATCGCCTCGGTGCACCGCTTGCGCAACCCGGGCAAGATCCCGCTGGAAATCATCGAAGTGCAGTCCGGCAGCTACCTGGGTGAAGACGACATCGAACGCTTCGAAGACGTCTACGGCCGTAGCGCCACGCCGATCGAGCGCGGCGTTTCGGTGAAAACCATCGCCCAGTAATCCTTCCAGCCATACACGGTCCGTGTAGGAGCGGCCTTGTGTCGCGAAAGGGCTGCGTAGCGGCCCCGCATTTTCAGCTTCGCCGCTGACATTGCCGGGCCAGCTACGCTGGCCTTTCGCGACACAAGGCCGCTCCTACACGCGACCGCGTCGTCCATGTCGCACCGTTTTTCACCCCCATCACTATTTCAGCTAGGATGTGCAAAACCCGCACACCCAAGGCTTGCCCTTCCCATGATCATCGGCGCTCTGCTCATCCTGACCTGGCTGGTCCTGCTCATTCGCTACCCGGCCAAGGCCCTGCCGATTTCCCTGGCCGCTGTACTCGGCCTCGGTTTGATCGCCCTTTGGGTTGCCTGGCAGGACACCCGCGAATCCAACCAGCTGGCCCGCCTCGACCTGCGCCTGCAATATGCCCCTGAACTGTGCCCAGCCGACCGCAGCCTGCGCGTGAGCATGAAAAACGCCAACAGCGTGCCGCTCACCGAACTGCGCTGGCAGGTCGGCGCCTACGCCCCCGGCGACACGGTCAACCTCGCCGAAAACACCTACAGCACGCCGCGCTATCGCGGCCCCGGCGACCTGCAGCCAGGCGCCGAGTGGAACGACTGCCTGCCACTGCCGCCGTTGCGCTCCGGCTACCGCGCGCAAACCCTGGAGTTTCGTGCCGAACGCCTGCAGGGCTCGTTTGCCAACTAGCCGCAGGCTGATTTGTCTGGGGTATGATCGAGCACCTTGCACAGCCCACAGGCCCCGCCATGCCCACAGTCCTGATCACCGGTTGCTCCAGCGGCATCGGCCGCGCCCTTGCCGATGCCTTTCGTGATGCCGGTCATGAGGTCTGGGCCACCGCGCGCAAGCCCGAAGCCGTTGCCCAACTGGCTGCAGCGGGCTTTACCGCGCGACAGTTGGACGTCAATGACAGCGCCGAGCTGACACGCCTCACAGATGAGCTGCAAGCCAGCCATGGCGGCCTCGATATCCTCATCAACAATGCCGGCTACGGCGCCATGGGCCCTGTGCTCGATGGCGGTGTCGATGGGTTGCGCGAGCAATTCGAAACCAACGTGTTCGCGCTGGTTGGGGTCACTCGCACGCTGTTCCCGCTGCTGCGGCGTAATCGCGGCCTGGTCATTAACATCGGTAGCGTCTCTGGCGTGCTGGTGACGCCATTCGCCGGTACTTATTGCGCGTCCAAGGCCGCTGTGCACGCGCTGAACACCGCGCTGCGCCTGGAGCTGGCGCCGTTTGGCATTCGCGTGATGGAAGTCCAGCCCGGCGCCATCGCTTCGCAATTTGCCAGCAACGCCCAGCAGCAGGCTGAACACCTGATAGCGGCGGATTCACCGTGGTGGCCGCTGCGCGAGCACATCCGCGCGCGCGCGCGCGCCTCGCAGGACAAGCCAACGCCAACCGCCGAGTTCGCCCAAGGCGTGCTGGCGGCAGCGGGCAAGTCACCGGTGCCGGCCCTGGTGCGGCTGGGCAACGGCAGCCGGGCGCTGCCACTGTTGGCGTGGCTGCTGCCGCGACGTTTGCTCGACAGCATCCTGCGCAAGCGCTTTGGCCTGTTACGACCGCTCTGACAGCCAAGCCTTCGGCGGCGCCTCGGCGAACGCTTGCCAGCCGCCACCGAGCGCCTTGTACAAGCCGACCATCGCCTGCGAGACGGCCGCCGAGCTGTCGATCCACTGCTCTTCGCTGGCCAGCAGCGCTGTCTGCACCGTGAGCACGTTGAGAAAGTCCACCGCGCCTTCCACGTACTGCTGCTGAGCGGTGTCCAGGGCGATGCGGTTTTCGCGCACGGCCTCGGCCAGGTGATCGCGGCGCAGCTGGCTGGCGTTGTACAGGCGCAGCACATCGTCGATCTCATGCCAGGCGCCGAGCACCACCTTGCGGTAGTTCAGCGCGGCCTCCTGCTGCTGCGCTTCACGCAACTGCAGCGTGCCCTTGAGCCGGCCACCTTCAAAGATCGGCAGCGACAGTTGCGGGCCAAAAGCAAACCGTCGTGAGTCCCAGTCGCCAAAGTCCGCCAATTGCAGGGCCTGCATACCGACGTTGCCCGACAGCCGAATACGCGGATAGAAGTCCGCCTTGGCCACGCCGATGCTGGCAGTTGCCGCATGCAGGCGCGCTTCGGCCTGGCGAATATCCGGGCGGCGCTCGGCCAACTCCGACGGCAAGCCAACCGCAAAGCGCTGCTGCGGCACCGGCAGTTCGCCCGGCGCCAGCAGCTCGGCCTGCAAACTGCGCGGCGGTTCGGCGGCGAGCAGGCTGAGGGCATTGATCAGGTCGTCACGCCTCGCTTGCAAGGTAGGTAAACGCGCTTCGATCGAGGCAACCTGAGCGCTGGCCTGGGCAACATCCAGGCGCGTCGCGACGCCCTCGGCCTGACGGTCGCGGGACAGTTGCAGGCTGTGCCGGGCGACCTTGAGATTGTTTTCGGTCACCTCCAGCGTTTGCTGCACGGCCCGCAACTGGATGTAATCGCCGGCGGTCTCTGCGAGCAGCGCCAGCAATACGCCGCGGCGGTCCTCTTCGGCAACCGCCACGCTCGCATCGGCAGCTTCCACCTGACGGCGCACCCGGCCCCACAGATCCAGCTCCCAGCCCGCAACCAGGTCGCCCTGCCAAAGGTTGTAGGCCGATTTGCCGGCATTGCCGGACGGGTCATTCAGACCCTCGGCACTGTTGCGCGCGCGACTGTAGCCGGCATCCAGACCTAACGAAGGCGTCTCGTCAGCTGCAATCGTGCTGCGCAGCGCGCGGCTTTGCAGCAGACGCGCACTGGCAATCTGCAGATCGAGGTTGTTGGCGGCGACGCGCTGGATCAGCGCGCTCAGCCTGGCATCGTGAAAACTCTCCCACCAACGCACTTGCAGTGGTTCGGCCAAGGGCTGGCTGGCGGCGGCCTCACCTTGCACCGGCGCCCATTGCTGTGGAGCCTGGCTGGCCGGGCGCTGAAAATCTGGGCCCAGGCTGCAACCGGCCAATGCGACAGCGAGCAGCAACGGGCTGAAGCGGACAAGTGCGCTCATCGCGTGCTCACCTGCTGGCTGTCGAGCGAATCGCCCTGTGTGTCGATAGTGACCACCACCGACATGCCCACGCGCAGGCGCGACAGCAACGGCTGGCCATCATCGAAAACGATCTTCACCGGTATCCGCTGCACAACTTTGGTGAAGTTGCCGGTGGCGTTGTCGGGTTTGACTGCGGCAAAGGTCACGCCGGTGGCAGGGGCGATGCTCTGCACATGGCCTTTGAGGGTCACGTCGGAATAGGTATCGACGCTGATGCTGACCGGCTGCCCCGGTTGCACATGGGTCAGCTGGGTTTCCTGGAAGTTACCGACCACGTAGGCCTGCTCCAGCGGCACTACCGACAGTAGTCGGGCGCCGGGGGTGACATAGGCGCCAACTCGCAGGGCGCGCTCGCCGACCATGCCCGCTACCGGCGCAGTAATGCGGGTGTGCGACAGGTCCAACTGGGCCTTGTCGACACCGGCTTCAGCGCGCTTGAGCTGGCCATCGGCGCTGGCGACCTGAGCCGTGAGAATATCCACCTGCTTGCGCGTCGCTACCAATGCGGCCTGGCTGTTGGCTTGCTGCGCCCGAGCCTGATCGACCCGGCTGCGCGCTTGTTGCGCGTTCTGCACGGTGCCCGCGCCCTGCTCGGCCAGACGGCCGTAGCGCTTGACCTCCTGTTCGGCAAACGCCGCCTGCGCTTGAGCCGCCTTGAACGCGGCCTCGGCCTGGGCGATCAGCGCAGCCTGGCGTTCGAGGGTGGCGCGCGCATCGGCGCTCTGCGCCTGGGCGACCAGCACCTGTGCCTGCGCGGCGGCCAACGCCGCCTCATAGTCGCGGGCATCGATGGTGGCCAGCAGCTGACCAGCCTGGACCTGCTGGTTGTCTTCGACCAGCACCTCCTGGATAAACCCGGCAACCTTGGGCGCCACCACGGTGTAGTCCGCGCTGACATAGGCATCGTTGGTCTGCTGCCGGTGATCACTGCCCAGCAGCCACGGCCCAACCAGTGCAGCCAGGACAGCCACGGCCAGCACCGAGCCGATGACGATAGTCTTGCGATTGTTGCTCATGTTCAGTGTTCTCGAATTCAGTCGGGTTCAGGCCACCGCGCGGGGTGGGTAGACCCGGGTGGGCGCAAAAGGAATCAGGCAAATCAGGATCACGGCGACGCAGGCCAGCAGCAGGTAGAGGTCGGCCGAGGTCAGCACCAGCGCCTGCTGGTGCACGCGCTGAGCCAGCCCGGCTGTGCGGTCATCAAGCAGCGGTGCATTGCCCAGGCTGTCCACCAGGTGATTGGAATGAAAGTGCCGGCGCAGCGTGCCGACGGCTTCCAGCAGGCCCGCAGCGATCACTGCGGCAAGGCCTTTGACGGTGTTGAACCAGGCCGAAGCGAACGGCCCTTCCTGCGGCGACATGCCGTTGGTGGACAGCATCAGCAACGGCAGCACGGCCATCGGTTGGCCGAACACCTGCAACAGGTAAAAGCCGTAGAAATCATTGCGAATCCACTGCGAGGTCAACTGGCTGCTGCCCACACAAGACAGCGCCAGCATGCCCAGGCCCAGCGCCAGCACCCAGCGGCAATCCACCGCGCGGATGTTGCATAGCGCGGCCGTCAACGGCAGCGCGATCAGTTGCGGCATCGCCACCAGCAGCATCAGCGGGCTGGACTGCGCCGGCCGGTAGCCCTGAATCTGCGCCAGGTACGCCGAAGGGATCGAGCCCAGCCCGGACAACACAATCAGCACCCCGGCGAGGGTCAACAGGGCAAAACTCAGGTTACGCCGCGAGAGCATGCGCAACTGAAAGAACGGCACCGGCTCGGACCACTCGTTGTACATGAACAGCAGCAACAGCAGCAGGCCGCCGCCGAGCAGCCAACAGATCAGCGGCGAGTCCAGCCAGCCCCAGCGGTCGCCCAGCGACAACCCGAGGACGATGCAGCTCAGTGCAGGCAAGCCCAGCAGCACGCCGCGCCAGTTGAACTGCTTGAAGCGCTCCAGCCGCAGCGGGTCCTGCGGCAGGCCCCAGGCCACACAGGCCATGGCCAGCAGCGACGGCAGGATGATCTGCCAGAACGCCCATTGCCAGCCGACGTATTCGGTCCACAGGCCCGCCAGAGGTGTGCCGAGATTGGGTCCGAAGGTGGCGGTCAGGGCATAGCAGGCCAGGCCATAGACTTTGATTCCCGGTGGCAGAAAGCGCAGCGCCACGCTCATCAGCATCGGCGGCAAGGCGCCTGCGGCCAGGCCCTGAACGATCCGCAGCAGCATCAGGCTGTGCAGGTTCGGCGCGTAGGGTTGCAGCAGGCCCAGCACGGCAAACACGGCTATTGCGCAAAGGGTGAAGCGACGCAGGGAAAAGGTCGTCGCCAGCCACGGCGAAAAGGCCATCGCCGACACCGACGCAGCCGCATACACCGCCAGCAACCAGGCGCCCTCGTCGGCACCGATGCCCATCGCGCCGCGAATGTCGTTCAAGGAAATCTTGGTGACCGCCTCGTTCAACCCGGCGCAGAGCACAGCCAGCAGCACACCGAACAGCCCGACCACCACGCGCAGGCCAAATGCGGCCTGAGCGGGGGCGGTAGCCGCAGGGGTGGCGGAAAGCGAGGTCATATCAGGGAAATCTCCAGCAACAAATTGCACTGGAGGCATTTTAAAAAGATCGAATGCTTACGAAAACTGACTTATCGCCAGCTTTAAAGTGCGTCAGACGCAATCCGCATGTGTCTCGAGTTCAAGGTTCAAGCCCGCAACAGGCCTTCAAGGTCTGGCGCAGCCAACGGTGCGCTGGGTCGCTATCAAAGCGCGGGTGCCAGGCCTGCATGACATTGACCCGCTCCAGCGCCAGCGGGATCTCGAACGAGCGCAGCGGCAGGCCGAGCTTGCTGACACTGCTGAGAATATTCGCCGGCATCGGCAGGATCAGGTCCGAATCGGGCAGAGAAAACAACGCCGAGTGGAAGCTCGGGGTGATCAGCGCTACCCGCCGCTGCACCTTGCAGTGGGCCAGTTCGACATCGATCGGCCCGTTGGCGCGCCCCCGGCGCGATACGCTGATCTGTGGATAACTGGCAAAGCTCTGCGCGGTCACCGGCTCGGCGAAGATCGGATGGTCCTGCCGCGCCAGGCCGATATAGAACGTCTGAAACAGGCTCTGGATCTTGATCTCCGGGCCCAGATCGACAGTCGAGCTGATGATCAGGTCGGTGCGCCCGTCACGCAGCACACTGTCGTCGTCCCCGCCTGGGCTTTCCGGGATGAAGCGCAGCACCGTGCGCGGCGCCTGCTCATGCATCATGCGCAGCAACTGCGCGCCGTACAGGGCAATGAACAGGTCATTGGTGCGGATGTTGAAGGCGCGGTCGAGGTTGGCCAGATCGACCGTATCGGCACTGCGAAAGACCTGCCCGGCCTGCTCCACCAGCACGCTGACCTGCTCGCGCAGGGCGAGCGCCCGTGGCGTCGGCACCAGGCCACGACCGGCGCGGACCAGAATCGGGTCACCGAGCGCATCGCGAATCCGCCCCAAGGTCCGGCTCATCGCCGCCGGGCTCAGGTTCATCCGCTGCGCAGCACCGACCACACTGCCCTCATCAAGCAAGGCATCAAGGGCAACCAGCAGGTTCATGTCCGGGAGTTGCATGGCCGGTTTCCGTGACTGTTGTGGGAATGTGCATGTTAACAGCTCGCACGATTGCGCCAGACGCAACGACGCCGTGCGTGCGGGGCCATTTATCCACAGCTGGCGCTCAGCTCAGAATGGCCTGCCGGCCACATCGCCTCGCGAGGACCCCCTATGCTCCGCTCTGTACTGATCGCCATCGACGCATCCCCTGCCACCAGCAACCTGCTGGCCCTGGCGCAACGCTTCTGCCGCCCCGATCTGCACCAGTTGCATGTGCTGCTGGCGATCGACTCGACCTTCGCCGTGCACGAGCAACCCGCGCCCTTCACCCAGGCTGAGCGCGAGGAATACCCCGCTGCCTGCGAAGAGCAGCAACACGCAGAGGCCGCCATCGCCGCCGCGGTACAGACCTTGCGCGCTGCCGGCTTTGCAACCGACGGCAGCCTGCGCGCCGACCAACCGGTAGACGCCATCGTCGCTCAAGCCCAGGCGCTGGACTGCGAACTGATCGTCATGGGCCACCGCCACCTGTCACGGCTGGGCCGACTGCTTGATCCGTCGATCAGCGCCAAGGTGCTGGATCGGGTCGAAATACCGGTGCTGGTGGGGGTGACGGATTAGAAGCTTGCGTCTGGTTCGAGTACGCCGGGGGCGCTGCGCACCCCTTTCGCGACACAAGGCCGCTCCTACGGGGACCGCGTAAGTTGATCGTGCGCGGTCACCTGTAGGAGCGGCCTTGTGTCGCGAAAGGGCCGCGAAGCGGCCCCAGCAGTAATGGACACTATCGCGTTCGCTACTTTCCACCTGGCCTCACCACCACCGTACAGGTCGTCCCCGCCGCCAACAGAAACCCCTCCGGCACTGCATCGATATGAATCCGCACCGGCACGCGCTGGGCCAGACGTACCCAGTTGAAGGTCGGGTTGACATCGGCGATCAGCTCACGGCTTTGTGGGTTGTCGCGGTCGTAGATGCCGCGGGCGATGCTCTCGACATGGCCGCTGAGGCGCTCGCCACTCATCATCTGCAACTCGGCCTGATCGCCGACACGCACGTGCGGCAGCTTGGTCTCTTCAAAAAAGCCGTAGACCCAGAACGAGTGCTCGTCGACCACCGCCATCACCGGCTCACCGATGCGCGCATAGTCGCCGCGGTGGACGTTGAGGTTGGTCACGTAGCCGTCGACGGTGGCAAGGATGCGCGTGCGTTTCAGGTCCAGCTCGGCGGCGGCCAGCTGCGCAAGGGCCTGCTGGTAATCGGCCTGGGCCGAGTTGGCGATGTTGCTGGCGTCGTCACGGTTTTCCTTGGAAATAACCAGGTTGTCGAGATCGGCCCGGCGCTTGGCGTTGACCTTGCGCATCTCCCAGGTGGCCTTGCGTGAAGCCACCAGCGCCTTGGCCTGGTCGAGCGCAACCTGGTAATGCTCGGCGTCGATCTGGATCAGCACATCGCCCTTCTTGACGCGCTGGTTATCGCGCACCGGCACATCGGTGACGTAGCCCGGCACATCGGCGGCGACATTGATGATGTCGGCGCGCACGCGGCCGTCGCGGGTCCACGGGGTAGTCATGTAGTGCAGCCACAGCTGGCGGCCGATGGCCACGGCTGCGACCAGCACCAGCAGGGTGGCGATCAGGCTGAAGAACTTTTTCATCGAGGGGTTCTCACCAGTAGACAGTCAGCGCCAGCGCGCCAAAGAGGCAGATGAACAGGCACAGGCGCAGCAGCGCCGGGTGCCAGAAGAAGCGGTAGCCGTCATGGCTGGCGATAAACCGGTCCAGGCCCCAGGCCAGTCCTGCGGCAAGCAGAAACAACAAGGTCATGGTCGGCATGTACACACCATGGAAGGCAATTTCACGGAGCATGCGGCAGTCCTTGCGCCAGTGGCGATTGCGGGTCGAGCAGCGAGCTGCGGATGAAGTGCAGGTAGCTCTGCGCACGGCGCAGCAGCGAGGTGTCGAAGTGCCGGGCGAACGGCTCGTCGGTGGTCTGCACGCGGCTGATGGCGTGGTCGACGGCGACCAGCGCGCGTTCGTGGTTGCTGGCGCTGGGCTGCAGGAACAACCGCGCCAGGGCACGGCCCATGACTCGGATCGCCTGGCGCCACGGCTGCGACTCGGCATAGGCCGGGTGCACGGGTGCGTTGTGCTGCTCCTTGCGCAGCTCGATCACGGCGTGGCCGATTTCCAGCACGACGAACATCCAGCGCATCAGTTGGCTCTGCACCTGCGGCTTGCCGGCAGCCAGGCCGTAGGCTTGATGGAGCAGGTCGCGGGTGCGGCTGTCGAAGGCCGAACCGAGCCCGCGCAGGCGCCCACCGATGGCGAACAGCACCTGCTCGCGCAAGTCCTGCTCCAGCCGGCTCCATAACCAGCGGCTGTTCGGCGGCAGGATGATGGCCCCGGCGGCGGCGCAGACCAGCATGCCCAGGAGCATGCCGATGTAGTCGTTGATGAAGGTGTACGGGTTGTACACAGTCAGGTTGTTCGGCACCGAGCCGATCGCGAAGAACACCAGCAGGCCGATCCCATAACCGGCATAGGCTGGTCGCGACGAGAGAAACGCGCCAAGCACGAACACCGGCGCCAGCACCATGCACAGCAGCGGGAAACCGTCGATCCAGGGGAACACGAAAAAGGTTTCGAAAAAGCCGATGAAGGCCCCGAGCAAAGTGCCGCAGGCCATCTGGAACGACATGCGTTTGGGGTTTGGCGAAGCCGCCGATAGACCGGCGGTGACGGTCGCGATCAGGGTCATCATCGCCCCGCTCGGCCAGTCGCTGAGCAGCCAATAGCTGCCGAGCAAGAGCAGTACCGCCGAGGCGCGCAGGCCCGCCGCCAGCGACACCAGCCAGTTGGTCCGCGACACGTACGGTTCGTCCCACTGCTCGCGCTGGTGGCGGTGCGCCGACAGTGAGGCGTGGGTCTGGGCATAGCTGAACATCTCGTCGACCAGGCGATAGAGCAGCTCAAAGGCCGTATGAAAATCGAGCAGCTCGGCTTCGCTGGGATGGGTTTGCAGATACTCGCTGCGCAGGCCGCGCACCTGGGCTTGCAGGCCATCTTTGTAGGCGGCCAGTTCGAGGGTCAGGCGCAATGCGTCGGCTTCGGTCAGGGCCCGGCCCACGTAGGGTTCGAGCAGCTCGACGAGGGTTTCCAGGCCCGGCTCGATGGCGCCGACAATCTGCAAAGGGCCGCGCGCGCGCAGCCGTTCGAGCAATTGATAGAGGGCATTGAAGCGGGTGCTGATGGCCATGAACTCGCTGTTCATGCGCACCAGTCGGCCGCTGCGACGGCGCATGTGCGGGTCTTCGAAGGCGGTGACGTTGCGCAGGCTCTCCAGGCCCACCGCCTCGGCGATGAAGCGCACATTGCTGGCCTCGAAACGGTCGCGCGGAGTGTTGCCGCGCAGCGCCTCGACCACCACCCCGGCAAACACGCCAAAGCGCTGATACAAGGCGTTGCGCATGGCGGCGCTGGCCGACTGCGGCAGGATCGCCGCGCTGACCAGGGTCGATACGAGGATGCCCAGGGAGATTTCCAGCACCCGCCACACCGCCGCCATAAAGGCTTGATCGGGGTGCTCCAGTACCGGCAGGCCGATCATCGCTGCGGTGTAGCCGGCCAGCACGAAGCCATAGGCACGAAAGGTGCGATAGCGCATGGCCCCGGCCGAGCACAGGCCGACCCACAGCGCCAGGCTTGGCAAGAACAGCTCACTGTTCTGCGGGAAGATCGCAATCAACGCGACCATCATCGCCGAGCCCGCCAAGGTGCCTAACACACGGTAAAAGCTCTTGGCGAAGACATGCCCACTCTGCGGCTGCATGACGATGAACACGGTGATCATCGCCGTGCGGGGCTGCGGCAGTTCCAGGCGCATGGCCAGCCACAGGGTAATGAACGCCGCCACCAGCACCTTGAAGATGTACACCCAGGTCACCCCGTCGGTGCGCGCCCAGGCAAAGAAGCCGCGGCGCCATTCCAGGCTGTGCAGCCAGTTCCAGAGCAGGCTCATCGGCGGTCGCCAAGACGATCGACTATGGCCAGGCTGGCCGGCGGTTTCGGCGCGGCCTGTTGCGCTGGCGCGGGCACGTCGTCCCCGGCCTGCAAGCCGCCGCCCAGCGCCGTGACCAGCTCGGCGTGAGCAGTCAGGCGCGCGGCCTGTACCTGCTGCTGAATCTGCTGCTGGCGAAACAGCAAGGTCTGCGCATTGAGCACGTTGACGTAGTCGGTCAGGCCGCGCTGGAAGGCCACCAGGGCGATGTCGTAGGTCTTCTGCGCGGCGGCCACCGACTGCTCGGCGAAGTGCGCCTGCTCGTGCATCGACTCACGGCGGATCAACTGGTCGGAGATGCCTTTCAACGCGCCGACCACCGTCTGGTTGTAGCGCGCCACCGCCACGTCATAACCGGCCGAAGCCACCCCCAGCTGTGCCCGCAGGCGGCCGCCATCGAACACCGGCAGGCTGATCGCCGGGCCGACGTTGTAGTTGAACTTGCGCCCGCTGAGAAACGCCAGCGCACCACCACCGGTGGCCATGAACCCCAGGCTGCCGACCAGATCGACATTGGGCATGAAGCTGGCGTGGACGACTTCGATACCGCGCGCCTGAGCCGCCACCTGCCACCGCCTGGCGACTACATCCGGGCGCTGGCCGACCAGTTCGGCGGGCAGTGTCGAGGGCAATTGCAGCGGCGCGGCGAGGGCCAGAGTCGGCCGCTGCAACTGCACGCCCTCGCCCGGGCCTTTGCCTGCCAACGCTGCCAGCTGGTTACGCGCCAGGGCAATCGCCTCGTTGACTGCATCCAGCTGGCGGTGGGTTTCGGGCAGCGGCGCCTCGGCCTGGCTGACTTCGAAGTGGGTCCCGATGCCGCCGTCAAGGCGACGCCTGGCCAGGACCACGAGCTGCTCCTGCTGCTCAAGCTCGGCCTGGACGATGTCGCGCTGAGCAAAGTGCAAGGCAAACTGGATGTAGACCTTGACCAGGTTGTTTTCCAGCTCGAGCTGGGCCTGCCGCGCTTCGGCCACGTTCATGTGCGCGAGGTCGAGCGCCTGCTCGCTGGCACTGCGCTCACCGCCCCACAGGTCGAGCGCGTAGCTCAAACCAAGGCCAGCGTTGTTGTCCCAGGTGTTGGCACCCGACAGCGCACCGGGGCCGTAGAACTGGTCCTCCGGCCAGTTGTGCCGTTTCAGGTTTGCCTGGCCATTGCCCTGCAGCTGCTCGGCCGCTTCGCTGACACCGGCCAGCGCCCGCGCTTCGCGGACCCGCGCGGCGGCCATGGCCAGGCTTGGGCTGTCGGCTATGGCCAGTGCCAGCCAGCGATCCAGCTGGCGATCGCCATAGGCTTGCCACCACTGCTGGCGCGGCCAGTGGGCGTCCGTGGCGGCCTCGGCGATGGCGTGGTCAGTGAGTAGGGTGTTGGCTTGCAGCGTCTGGGTTTGCGGGGCGATGCCCCAGGTTCCGATACAGCCCGACAAGGTCAGGCTCAGGGCACAGGCACTGAGCGCATTCAGCGCTCCGATGATGCGACGCGGCACAGCTGCGATTTCCCGAGAAGTGGATGAGGCCGGGCAATTCTAGGGGGCCGCCGGACTGGCGATAAGCGCATAATCCTGCGAATCTTTGTTACCAAAACAGCGATAATCCGCCTTTGGTCGAAGCAACGAATTCGTAACTTCATGTCACAATTTCGGCCTCTATTTTGAGAGTGACCCATGGACACCCTGCAAAACATGCGTGCGTTCAGCTGCGTGGCCCAGCTTGGCAGCTTCACCGCCGCCGCTGTGCAACTGGATACCACCACCGCCAACGTGTCGCGAGCGGTCTCCAACCTGGAAGCCCATCTGCAAACCCGCCTGCTCAACCGGACCACCCGGCGCATTGCCCTGACCGAAGCGGGCAAGCGCTACCTGATGCGCTGCGAGCAGATCCTTACCTACGTCGAGGAAGCCGAAGCCGAAGCCAGCGACGCCCATGCGCGGCCCGGCGGGCAGTTGAAGGTGCACTCGATGACTGGCGTCGGCCAGCACTTCGTGGTCGATGCCATCGCTCGCTATCGCGAAACCCACCCGGACGTGACCTTTGACCTGACCATGGCCAACCGCGTCCCGGACCTGCTCGACGAGGGTTACGACGTGTCGATCGTGCTCGCCAGCGAGCTGCCCGACTCCGGCTTCGTCTCGCAGCGGCTGGGCATCACCTACAGCATCGTCTGTGCCTCGCCGGAATACGTCGCCCGCCACGGCATGGCGCACAAGCCGGCCGATCTGCTCAAGCACGCCTGCCTGCGCATGGTCAGCCCGGTCATTCCGCTGGAAAAATGGCTGTTCGACGGGCCTGAGGGCCAAGAGCTGGTCAACATCAACAGCTCGCCGTTTCAGGTCAACTCAGCCGATGCGATGAAGACCGCGATCCGCTCGGGTATGGGCGTGGGCGTGCTGCCAATCTACTCGGCCATCGATGGCCTGCGCGATGGCAGCCTGGTGCGGGTGATGCCGGACTACCGCCTGCAGGAGCTGAACCTGTACGCGATCTACCCGTCCCGGCAATATTTGGATGCCAAGATCAAGACCTGGGTCGAGTACCTGCGCAACTCGCTGCCGGAGATCCTCGCCGCCCATGAAGCCGACCTGAAAACCCACGAGCTGCTGGTTGCCCACTGAAAAAGCTGCTGCATTGGGGGCGGGACCAATGGTAGGTTGCTATGCATTGTTCTGGCGCCAGCCTCGACCTACGCGGTCGAGGCTGGCATACCCGTAGCGCCTTGCAGAGAGTTGCCGATGAAAAAGACCGTCCTGGCCTTCAGCCGCATTACCCCGGCCATGGCCGAGCGCCTGCAGCACGACTTCAACGTGATCGTGCCCAACCCCAAATTGGGTGACATCAGCGCCCAGTTCAACGAAGCACTGCCCGAGGCCCACGGCCTGATCGGCGCTGGGCGCAAGCTCGGCCGCGCGCAACTGGAAGGCGCGGCCAAGCTGGAAGTGGTATCGAGCGTATCGGTCGGCTACGACAACTACGACGTCGACTACTTCAACGAGCGCGGCATCGCCCTGACCAACACCCCCGACGTGCTCACCGAAAGCACCGCCGACCTCGGCTTCTCGCTGATCATGGGCTGCGCCCGACGCACCGCCGAGCTGGATGCCTGGACCAAGGCCGGCAACTGGAAAGCCACGGTCGGCCCGGAGCGCTTCGGCACTGACGTACACGGCAAGACCCTCGGTATCATCGGCATGGGCAATATCGGCGCGGCGATTGCCCGGCGTGGCCGCTTCGGTTTCAACATGTCGATCGTGTATGCCGGCAACAGCCGCAAGCAGGCACTGGAACAAGAGCTCGGCGCGCAGTACCGCAGCCTCGAGCAACTGCTGGCCGAAGCCGACTTCGTCTGCGTGGTGGTGCCGTTGTCGGAGGCTACGCGCAAGCTGATCGGCGCCCGCGAGCTGCAACTGATGAAGCCCAGCGCGTTCCTGATCAACATCGCCCGCGGGCCGGTGGTGGATGAGGCGGCGCTGATCGAGGCGCTGCAGGCCGGGACCATTCGTGGCGCGGGCCTGGACGTCTACGAGCATGAGCCGCTGGCTGAGTCGCCGTTGTTCCAGCTGCCCAACGCGCTGACCTTGCCGCACATCGGCTCGGCCACCGCCGAAACCCGCGAGGCGATGGCCAACCGCGCGCTGGACAACCTGCGCGCAGCGCTGCTTGGTGAGCGGCCGCGGGATTTGGTCAATCCGCAGGTTTGGAAGCACTGATCACTACCGTTGGGGGCCGCTTCGCGCCCCCGGCGATCTGAAGGTTACGGCGCCACCGCTACAGCTTCGGGCCGCTTGACCTTGGGCTTGCGAAAAACCAGTACGTTGCCCGCCATCACCGCCACCAGGCCCAACAACGCTGGCGTGGTCCACTGGTAGCCTTCGGCAAATGCCGACACATTCAGCGCCACCAGCGGGAACAGCACCGTGCTGTACGCGGCCCGCTCCGGGCCGATGCGCCCAACCAGGGTCAGGTACGCGGTAAAAGCGATCACCGAACCCGGTATCACCAGGTACAGCAGCGAGCCGATGTAACGGCTGTTCCACTCCATGTCGAACGGAATCCCGCGCAGCACGCAGTACATCCCCAGCATCCCGGCACCGTAGAGCATGCCCCAGGCGTTGGTGGTCAATGGCCGCAGCCCGGCTTTCTGCTGCATGCTCGAGAGCATGTTGCCTGCCGAAAAACACAACGTGCCAAGCAAGGCCAGGCCGATGCCGTAGAGGGTCTCGCGGCTTGCGCCATGGCTGCTCAGCTCCGGCGAAAACAACAGCCCCAGGCCAAGCAGGCCTAGAGCGCCACCGGCGAGCACATTGGCGGCGATGCGCTGACCGAAGAACACCCGCGCATTCAGCGCATTCCACAGGGTTGCCGTGGAGAACACCACCGCCAGCAGGCCGCTGGCGATCCATTGACTGGCGGTCAAAAAGCACATGAAGTTGACACAGAACAGGCACAAGCCCTGCGCCAGGCAGATCAGATGCCCGCGCCGGTTCATCGGTTGCAGGCGACGGGTGAGCACCAGGATGACGAACAGCAGCAGCCCGGCCAGGGCAAAGCGGTAGACGATCGATACCGGGATGGCGACCACCCCCAGCTGCAGTTTCAGGGCGATCCAGGTGGTACCCCAGATGAGTACGGTCAGCAGGTACAGCGACAGGTTCATGGCGGGACTCTCTGGCAAGGCATGACGATGCAGGCAGTGTCCGGCTCGGCTGCTCGCGGCGCTTGCACAAACTTGCGCTTTTGCGTCGCCAGCGGCTGCCATCCGCGCGCCAGCGCAGTAGGATGGCAATCAGAGGATTTCACCATGACCCCATTCAGCCAGTTGCAAGTCTTCAACGTCATGCATGCGGCGCCCAACGCACGCCTGGAGCACAGCGTGCAGCTGGCTGACGGCCTGTCGGCGGCGGTGTGGAGCAACCGCGACGACGCCCGCGACTATCAGGCGCCGAGCCACCACACGCTGTCGTGCTACATCAGCGACGGCACCGGCACCTTTCGCCGTCAGCGCCCTTCGGACAAGGGCGCCCCGGACAAGCTGTGCATCATGCCAGCTGGCTCCGAGTCGAACTGGGTAGTCAACGGCTCGATCCGCCTGGCCCACCTGTACATCAGCGAGGAACAGTTCGCCCTCGGCTGCATTCGCCTGCTCGACCGTGAACCGCGGGAAATGCAGCTGCGCGAAGCGACCTTCGTCGATGACCGCGAGCAGGCGCAGCGCTTTCGCCAGCTGATCGGCATGGCCTGGGACGAACCCGGCGAACGCCTGCTGGCGAGCAGCCTGGCGCATGCCATCGTCGACCATGCGGTGCTCAGCCAGGCCGGGCTGCGCCAGGGCTTACGCCTCAAGGGCGGCCTGGCGCCAAGTGTGCGCCGGCAACTGGCCGAGTACATCGAAGCGCACCTGGACCAGCCGCTCAGCCTCGGCGAGCTGGCGCTGCGCTGCAACCTCTCCGAATACCACTTTGCGCGGATGTTTCGTGCAAGCTTCGGCCTGCCGCCGCATCAATACCTGCTGGCCCGCCGCCTGCAGCGTGCTTGCCAGATGTTGCGTTACGGCCAACAGCCCTTGCTGCAGATTGCCCTGCACTGCGGTTTTGCCAGCGCCAGCCACTTCAGCAACCGTTTCCGCCAGGCCTTTGCGGCGACGCCTGGCGAATACCGAGCAGCCTGGCGCGGTTAGAACTCCAGGGTGGTCGACAGGCTGACCTGGCGTGCATCGCCAACAGCAACGAAGTAACTATTCACTGCCGAGCTGTAATAGACCTTGTCGAACAGGTTCTTCACGTTCAGTTGCAGACGCACCTTGTGCTCGTCGAGCTGGGTTTCGTAGCTGGCGAAGGCATCGGCCACGGTGTAGGCCGGCAGGTCGAAGTCATTGGCCGCGTTGCCGGCACGCTCGCCGACATAGCGGGCGCCAGCGCCCAGGCGCAGGCGGTCGCCACCGAACAGGCTACCGTAGTCATACACCGCCGACAGCGAGCCACTGTTGCGCGCCACGTTCTGCAAACGCTTGCCCTTGAGCTCTGGATCCTTGGTCACTTCGGCATCGGTGAAGGCATAGCTGCCGATCAGGCTCCAGCGCTCGCTGAGCTGGCCGCTGAGGTCCATCTCAAGCCCACGCGAGCGAACTTCACCGGCGTTGCTGTAGATGATCGTGCCAGTGTCGCTGGTGCCATTGGCGACCAGGACATTGCGCTTGGTGATGTCGAACAGGGCAATGTTGCCAGTGAGCTGCCCAGGCATGTCCAGCTTGGCCCCCAGCTCCCACGACTTGCCCTCCTCCGGAGCGATGCTGCCATCCAGCGTGAGGGTCTGGCCAGCGCCGACGCTGATCGGCGCGATGGTCGAGTTGGGCTTGAACGACTCGCTGTAGCTGGCATACAGCGACAACTGCTCAGCGACCTTGTACACCACGCCAGCATTCGGCACCCAGGTCTGGCCATTGCTGTCGGTGTTGGCCTTGAACGGGCGGCCGCGGCCGGCGTACTGGTCGTACTGCTGGAAGCGCGCGCCGGCCACCAGAATCCAGTGCTCATCGAGGTGCAGCGCGTCCTGCACGAACAGCGAGTCGGTGCGCAGCTTGTCGGTCTGGTCGCTGTCGCTGGCGCGCACGTTGCTGCCTTCCACCTCCTGGCCATACACCGGGTTCTGGTAGCTGAAGGTCGAGCGGCTGGTCTGGCGGATCAGGTCGCCGCGAAACACCTTGCGGTCTTCGTGATCAAGGCCGAGCAGCAGGTCATTGCGCAGCCCGGCCAATTCGAGGTTGCCGTTCAGGCTGACGGTGGCGAATTGGTCGCGGCTCATCGCGCCGTGGGTGCCATCGATACTCCGGGTCAAGGTGCCACGCGCCTCGTTGACGCCGGTCACGCGGACCTGGCTGGCATCGTAGGTTTCGCGGTTGAAGCTGTAGCCGGCATGGACCTTCCAGTCGTCGCTGAGCTGGTGGTCCAGCTCGAGCCGGTACAGGTCGCTGCGCCCCTGCATGTCGTTGAACGGCTCATCAAGGCGCCGGGTTGCCGGGATATTCAACGGGTGGCCATTGCTGCCGAAGGCGGTACCGCGGTCGAACGGATAGAGAAACTCGCGGTGCTCGTAGGCCAGCACCACTTGCGTATCCTCGCCCAACCAAGCCAGCGACGGCGCGACCATCGACTCGCGGTGCACGCCGTAGTTGCGCCAGTAGTCTTCGTCTTCGTGGTCGACGATCAGCCGGTAGGCCAGCGGCGTGTCGCCCAGCGCGCCGGTACTGTCGAAGCCGCCGCCGCTGCCGTTCTTGCCGCTGCCGTAGGTCGAGCCGCGCAGGTTCAAGGCGTTGTACTGCTCAAGTTGCGGGCGCTTGCTGACCACGTTGATCACCCCGCCCGGGTCCTGGATGCCATACAACAGCGAGGCCGGGCCCTTGAGTACTTCGACCCGCTCGGTGCTGGCATTGAGGCTGCGCCCCTGCACCAGCGGCATGCCGTCGCGCATGATCGAGCCGTCGCGGTTGTCGCCAAAACCGCGTTTCATCACCGTGTCCGCAGTGCCGCCGAAATTGTTGCCCTGGGTGATGCCGCTGACGTTGGCCAGGGCATCGTCCAGGTTGCGCGGCGCCTGGTCGCGGATGACCTGGGCCGGGACCACGTTGATGGTGTGGGGGATGTCCTGCACCGCGCCCTGGCCGCGCATGATCGAGGCGTTGGCGGGGGGTTGATAGCTGTACAGGTCGCTCTGCGAGTTGACGTTGATCGCCTGCAGGTTGAGCGCACCGGAAGTGTCCACCGGCTCCAGCGTAAGGGTGCGTGCATCGACGCGCCGCCAGCTCAGGCCGGCATTGCCCAGCAGTTGCTGCAAGGCCTGTTCGGCGCTGAGCGAACCGCTCAAAGCCGGGGCCTGCAGGGTGGGCAGTTCGACGGTATAGACCAGGCTCTGGCCGGTGGTGCGGCTAAAGGCGTTGAGTGCCGCCGGCAACGGCTGGCTGGGCTGGGCGAAGCTGTACAGCTGTGCTTGCGCCGCAGCACTGGCAGGCGGGGCAACGACGGCGCCGGACAGGCTGGCAAGACCCAGCCAGAGGGGAACGCAACGCGAGGTGAACTTCATGGACGCTGACCTGAAAGAGGGGTGATCGCATGCGAATGAATCGCTTTTCACTCACTACACGGATGGCGTCGCCGGTTACCTCACAACAATTCGCAATTATTTTTCAGAGCCGGCTGATGATGTGAGCAAAGTCAGCCGGCCGAGCAACGTCTGCCGCGAGAAACCCACCACCTGGCCCAGCGAGTCCAGCGCCAGCAGCGGTTGATTGGCCGGGATGCTGGCACTGACAAGGCGCTGGCCCAGGGTGTCATCGAGCAGCACGATCCGCCCTGGGTAATAGCGACGCAGGTCTTCCAGCACGTCGGCCAACGGCACCTGTTGATAACTTAGCCAGCCCTGACGCCAGGCCAGGCGGCTGTCACTGTCGACGGCTTCGATTTGCCCGGCGCGGCCTGCGGCATAGGTCAGTTGCTGATTGGCCGTCAACTCGCGGGCCGACTGACCTGCCGTCGGCGTTACCGCAACGCGCCCGCTGCGCACCGTGACCTGGGCGCCCTCGCCTTGCTCGCGTACTTCGAACTGGGTGCCGAGCACGCGCACTTCACCGCCAGCGGCGTCGACCAGAAAGGGCTGACCGGTGTGGGTCACCTGGAAGAAGGCTGCGCCGCGCAAAAGCTGAATCCGCCGCTCACCGTGATCGAAGTCGACCGCCACCGCGCTGCCCGCATCCAGGGTCATCTGCGAGCCATCGGCCAGGGTGATTTGCTGCAACTCAGCGCCACTGCGGTAGTCGGCCTGGGCATCCTGCAACCAATGCTGCGGCTGCCAGCCGCCGACGCTGCCCAGCGCCAGCAGCAGGCAGGCGGCGGCAGCCAAAGCACCACCACGACGGCCCCAGCGCTTGGGCTGGCGAGCCTGGCGGATAGCGTCCAGGTAAGGCTGCAGACTGGCCTGCTGTTCTTCGGCCAGTTTGGCCGCCGGCAGTTGGCTCAGTTGCCAGACATGCTCTGCGTGCGCATACGCCTCGCGATTGGCCGGGTCGGCCAGCAACCAGCGTTTGAACGGCGCAGCCTGGGCTTCGCCTGGATTGTGAATGATGCGGTTCAGCCAATGCAGCGCCGCCTGCTCGGGAGCCTGGCTGCTTGGCTCGGTGTGGCTGGTCATCGGCCGCCTCCTGGCCTGCGCGGCGCGGCAACGCTTGCCTTGCACGCTTCGAGGGCGCGCATCATATGCTTTTCCACAGCGCTCTGGGACAACTGCATGGCCTTGGCGATTTCGCCGTAGGTGCAGCCGTGGACGCGGCTGAGCAGAAATATCTGCCGGCTGCGCTCGGGCAGGCCGCGCAACGCGGCCTCGATCCGCTGCAGATCATGCTCGGCGGCCAGCGCCTGCTCTGGCGCCGGGCTGTCATCGGCAACCGGCAAGCCTTCAACTACTCGGCCACGGCTGCCCTCACTGCGCAGGTGGTCGATCGCCAGGTTACCGGCGCAGCGCAGCAGGTAGGTATCCAGTGCTTCGACCTTGACCTCGGGCCGGCGCCAGAAGCGCAGGAACAACTCCTGCACCAGGTCCGCCGCGGTCGCCCGGCAGCCCACCCGACGGCTGACCAGTGCTTCCATACGCCCGCGCTGGGCGAGAAACACCTGGACGAAGCGCGCCCGGCCACTGGCGGCGTCGGCGTCTGCCGGGTTGCTGGGCGTTGGCTCGTTCAAGCGCTCACACACCCAGCGCAGCCAGCACCGGCCCGAGCAGCACGCTGACCAGGGCCAGGCCAAGCAACAGCCGGGGCTGATAAGGCAGGCCGAACACCCACAGGGTCAGCCCGGCCATCACCAGCGCAAACCACTCAACCAGGCCGAAGGCCAGGCCGCGGATGTTGACGGCAAGGATCAGCGACAGCGCCAGCAGCGCCCAGCCAGCCCAACGCAGGGCAGGTAATTGCCCAGGCTTGGGTTTGCGCTTGAGCAGCTCACCGAAGTGCTTTTCCATCGCCAGACACAGGGCCACCAGCCCGGCGAAGGTGATCAGAGCAACGCTCAGCATCAGTTCACCTCGGCCGTGGTCGAGGCGGCTTTGGCAGCACGCGGTGCGCGCTTGGCCTGCACGTTGGGCGTGCGCAGCATCTTGCCAGCGGCCCAGGCGAGGAACAGCCCGGTGCCCAGCGCGGTAAGGTCAAAGCCGGCCATGGCCCAGTCGCCACGGGCGATCGACTGATCAAGGCCGTGGCCGGTGACCACCGCGTTGAGCAGCGGCAACCCGGCAAACGCCAGTGCCCCGAGCGCCAATTGCTCGCCCCAGGCCTTGCGCCCCGGCCGCAGCAGCGCGTGCAGCGGCGACAGGGCCCAGGCCAGGAAGAACACGTTGATCTCCCAATCAGCCCGCCCCGGCATGCCGATTGGCAGCAACCGATTGGCCCAGAAGAACCCTGCCACACCGAGCAACAGCCCGCTCATGCTGGCGATATTGAGCACTTCGACCAGGCGCAGCTCGAACGGCAAGCGGCCACTCTTGGCGTGCTTGAGCTGGCGCTTGCCCAGCCACATCACCAGGCCGGTGCCGATCACCGCAGTACCGGCCACGCCAAACACAAAGTACAACCAGCGCAGCCACGGCCCGGCAAAGTTGCCCATGTGCAGGCCGGCGATAGTGAACGAGGTCATCATCGCCGCGCTTTCCGGCTCGCCCTGGCTGAGCTGCGCGCCGCTGACGCCATCGAAGGTCCAGTTGGCGCTGCGCTGATAGGCGACGTGATCGGCGGCGGCCTGGGTCACGGTCACCCGGGCATTGCTGTCGCCGGGGTTGGCAACCTGCAGGTAGCCGATACGGGCGCCGGGCACGATGGTCTGCACCTTGGCATACAGCGCCGGCAGATCGGTCAGCGGCGCTGCCACGCCGGCGGCCTTGGGCGCTTCGTCACGGCCGAACAGCTCGCTGAAGTAAGTGTCGGATTCGCCCTTGTACGCCGCCATGATGCTCGCCGGCATGACCATGTACATGAACAGCAGCAGGCTGCTGTAGCTGATCATCAGGTGAAACGGCAGTACCAGCACGCCGATCGCGTTGTGGCCGTCGAGCCACGAGCGCTGGCCCTTGCCTGGGCGGAAAGTGAAGAATTCCTTGAAGATCTTCTTGTGGGTGATGATCCCGGTTACCAGCCCCAGCAGCATGATCAGCGCACAGAAAGTCGCCAGCCAGCGGCCCCACGGGTGCGGCATCTGCAACTGGAAGTGGAAGCGGTAGAAGAAGTCGCCACCGCGGCTGTCGCGCACCTCTACCCGCTCACCGCTGCGCGCGTCCAGCTCATGGCTGATGAAACCGCGCCGCCCGGTGGCGTTGGGGTCGCGCCAGCTGACGCTGAGGGCAGGTTCGCGGTCGCTGGGCAAGCGGATGAACCAGCTGCCGGCAGTGGCGGCGTTGCTCTGCAGATACCGCTGGGCGAGGCCAAGGCTGGCAGCCGGGTCGAGCTGATGGCGCTGTACCTCGGGCTGGCTCCAGTGGGTGATCTCGTCCTTGAAGTACGACAGCGTGCCGGTCAGGAAAATTGCGAACAGCAGCCAGCCAAACAGCAGCCCAGTCCAGGTGTGCAGCCAGGCCATGGCCTGGCGAAAGCCTTCTTTCATGGGTTCTTCATCCAGTAAGCCAGCCCATTGATCAGCGCCAGCGCAAGGCTTGGCAGCAGTACACCAAGCCAGGCGCGGGCGGCCGTGCGGCAGGCGAAGCACCAGATGAACGCCAGCAGGTAAAACACGAACGACAGCATCATCCCGGTCAAGGTCGCATCGACCGGGGTCATGGGCACCAGCAGGGTGATACAGACGCTTGCCATCGACGCCAGCAGGTAGCCGCCAAGCAAGGCCGCCAGGCAGCGCGAGGCTACAGCCAGTCGATAGCTCAGGAGAATCCCGCCAGCGTTGCGCTTCATGACAAGGTCCGCTAATTGAAGCCATCAATAATAATGATTTCAATTCTCATAAGCAAAGCTCGGCTGCGGCTGCTATCGGTTTTTTGAGGATTGCCGACATGCTGCAGGGAAATTACAATGCGAACAATTCTTACTAGCACTCGCGCCAATCAGCGCCGGAGTCGTTACGGTGTCCAGCGCCCTTTCTACAACCGTCGAAGGCCTCTATCACGAGCATCACAGCTGGCTCACCGGTTGGTTGCGGCGTCGTTTGGGCTGCCCGCACAGCGCTGCCGATCTGGCCCAAGACACCTACCTGCGCCTGCTCCAGGCCCGCGAGACGCCGCAACTGCTCGAGCCGCGGGCGTTCCTCGCCACTGTGGCCAAGCGGGTGCTGTGCAATCACTTCCGCCGCCAAGAGCTGGAACGCGCCTACCGCGAAGCTTTGGCGCAGGTGCCTGAGCAGTTCGCCCCGTGCGAAGAACAGAAGGCGATCATCTTCGAGACCCTGCTGGAGCTGGACCGCCTGCTCGACGGCTTACCGCCGCTGGTCAAGCGCGCCTTCCTGCTGGCCCAGGTCGATGGCCTCGGGCAAAGCGAAATCGCCCGTGAACTGGGTATCTCGCTGGCCACGGTGAAGCGTTATCTGAGCAAGGCAGCCCTGCGCTGCTACTTCGCCCTGTGAACAGCAGCTTTGGCGCCGAGGTCGCCGAGCAGGCGGTGCACTGGCTGATCGAGTCCCAGGGCGATGATTTCGACGCGCGCCAGCAGCATGCGCTGCAGCGCTGGCTGGAGGCTGACGGCGAGCACCAGCGCGCCTGGGCGCATATCCAACAGGTCAACCAGCGCTTGCGTGGGGTCGCCTCGCCCGTTGTGCATGCGACTTTGCAGGCGCCGCCATCGCCTGCCCGGCGGCGTGCGCTCAAGGCTTTGTTGCTGCTTGGTGTGGCCAGCGCAAGCGGGCTCGCTGTGCAGCAACATAGCCCCGTGCCGGGGCTGCTGGCCGACTACCGCAGCCCGGTCGGCCAACGCCGGCGGCTGAGCCTCGATGACGGCAGCCAGCTGCAGCTCAACACCGACAGCGCCGCCGATGTGCGCTTCGACAGCCAGCAGCGGCTGCTGCGGTTGGTCGAGGGCGAGCTGCAAGTTGAGGTGGTCAACGATAGCCGGCCAATGCTGCTGCGCAGCGCCGAAGGCGTGCTGCGGCTGGAACCGGGGCGCTTCAACCTGCGTCAGTTCAGCGGCTTCAGCCAACTGGCGGTGTACAGCGGCCGCGCCAGTCTCGACGGGCAGTCATTGCTGGCGGGCCAGCAGGCAGATTTTGCCAACGCTGGCTGGCAGGGTATTGCGCCGTTGCAGGCGGATCGCGGTGCCTGGGTCGACGGCATGCTGGTGGCCGCGCAAATGCGCCTGGCGGACTTTCTCGACGACCTCGGTCGCTACCGCCACGGCCGCTTGAGCTGCAGCGAGCAAGTCGCCAACCTGCGTATTTCCGGCTCTTATCCGCTGGATGACAGCGAGCGGATCCTGCAGATGCTCGAAGTGGCACTGCCGGTCAGCGTGCGCCGTTTCACCCGCTATTGGGTCACGGTCGAGCGCCGCGTTGGCTAGTCAGCAAGTATTTTTCAAATAACCTGAGCCATTTCTGCAAGCTCGCGTGACAGACAAGGCAGACCCCCTCTCAAGGACCCGCTCATGCTGTTGCGTCCCAGCTCCCTCGCCCTGTTGCTTGCCTCCACCTTCAGCCTCGCCGCGCCTGCCGTGCTGGCCGCCGAGTACCACATCGCCGCCGGCTCGCTGGAGCAGGCCTTGAACCAATTTGGCCGCGAGAGCGGTGCGCTGATTTCGTACGGTTCGCAACTCACCCAAGGCTTGCAGAGCCCGGGTCTGCAAGGCGAGTACGCGCTCGATCAGGGCCTGGAGGCACTGCTGCGCGGCAGCGGCCTGCAAGCTCGCCAGGAAGGTGCCAATGCCTTCAGCCTGCAGCCTGTCGCGGCACCTGCGGCCAGCGCGCCGATCGAGCTGGGCGCGTCCACCGTGGTCGGTGACTGGCTGGCCGAAGCGCAAGCCGACAATGTCTTCGACCACCCCGGCGCACGTGACGTGATCCGCCGCGAGCAGTTCGAACGCAGCGGCGCCAGCAGCCCGCGTGAAGTGCTCAACCGCATCCCAGGGGTGAATGCGCCGGACACCAGCGGCACCGGCGGCCACGACCTGGCGCTGAACTTCGGCATCCGCGGCCTCAACCCGCGCCTGGCCTCGCGCTCGACGGTGCTGATGGACGGCATCCCGGTGCCGTTCGCGCCGTATGGCCAGCCGCAGTTGTCGCTGGCCCCGCTGAGCCTGGGCAACATGGACGCGGTAGACGTGGTGCGCGGCGGCGGTGCAGTGCGCTATGGGCCGCAGAACGTCGGCGGCATCGTCAACTTCGTGACCCGGGCGATCCCCGAACAGGCCACGTTCAAGGCGGCCATGCAGAACCAGCTGACGCCGTCGTCCAGCCACGATGGCATCAAGAACAGCGCCAACCTGCTGGTCGGCGGCACCAACGCCAATGGCCTGGGCGGCGCCCTGCTGTATTCCGGCAGCCGCGGCGGCGACTGGCGTGAGCACAGCGATACGCAGATCGACGATTTGATGCTCAAGGGCAAGCTGCAGCTCGATGAGGCCAACAGCCTGCACGCCATGGCGCAATACTATGAAGGCGAAGCCGAGATGCCCGGCGGCTTGAGCCAGGCAGCCTACGACGCCGATCCATATCAGTCGACCCGACTCAAGGACAAGTTCTGGGGCCGGCGCACGCTGGTCAACGTCGGTTACGACTACAAGCAGGATGATCGCCAGGTCAGCATCAACAGCTTCTTCACCAAGACCCTGCGCAGCGGCTATCTGGACCAGGGCAACTTCGTCTCGCTGTCGCCACGCGAATACTGGGTACGCGGCATCGAAACGCGCTTCTCGCAAGGCCTCGCCCTAGGTGACAGCTGGCATGAAGTCGGCGTCGGCTACCGTTACATCAACGAAGCCGGCCACGAGTTGCGCTACCAGGCACCGGTCAATGGCGACCTGCCGACCAGCAGCAGCTTTCTCGGTCGCGACACCCGCGGCAGCACCGAAGCGCATGCGATCTACCTGGACGACCGTATCGATATCGGCCGCTGGACCATCACCCCGGGCGTGCGCTACGAGATGATCGACTCCGAGCAGAGCAACAAGATCAGCGGCCAGCGTTACCAGGGCAGTTACAACACCGCCCTGCCCGCCCTGAACGTGCTTTACCACCTGACAGACCGCTGGAATCTGTACGCCAACACCGAAGGCTCATTCGGCAGCGTGCAGTACAGCCAGATGCCCAATCGCGTCAGCAGCGGCGAAGTAAAACCGGAAAAAGCCCGCACCTGGGAAGTTGGCACGCGCTACGACAATGGCGACCTGCAGGCGGAGATCGGTGCATTCTTGATCAATTTCGACAACCAATATGAAAGCAACCAGAGCAACGATGCGGTCATCGCACGCGGCGAAACGCGCCACCAGGGCATCGAGACCAGCCTGCGTTACGCGCTCGATGGTTTGAACCCGGTATTAAGCGGCTTCGATGTGCACCTTGGCTATGCGTTCGTCGATGCGACCATCCGTGAAGACGGCGCCAACCAGGGTAATCAGGTGCCGTTCTCGTCTCGCCACAAGGGCACCCTCGGCCTGGGTTATACCGATGGGCCGTGGCAGCTGAACCTGGACAGCAGCTTCCAGAGCAGCCAGTTCGCCGACAACGCTAACACTCGCGAGGAAAGCGCCAATGGCGCCAATGGGCGCATCCCCGGCTACATGCTGGTAAGCACCCGCGCGGGCTACGACTTTGGCCCGCAGCTATCTAACCTGAAGCTCGCCGTTGGGGTGAAGAACCTGTTCAACCGCGAGTACTACACGCGCTCGTTTGACGATAACAATCGCGGCAAATATGTCGGTGAGCCACGCACGTTGTACGTTCAGACCTCGGTCGAATTCTGACGGGGTGAGGGGCGCATCGGCGCCCCAAGCCGAATCATGCTGCGCTCGGCTGCGTCCATCCAGCGCTGATTTAATTCAAAAAATTTATATTTTAAAAGGGCTTGAAATCGCCGCTCGGATGCCTGACCTTACAGTCAAGAGGCGATAAATTTCCACAGGCCTCAATGGCCTGGGCGACTCTTGCGAGCAAGCTGAATAAGGATTGAAGTCATGCAAATCCAAGTCAACAGCAGCAACCAGATCGACGGCAGCATCCGGCTTGAAGAGTGGGTACGCAGTACTCTTGAGAGCAGTCTTGAACGTTACGAGGACGATCTCACCCGCATCGAGGTGCACCTGCGCGACGACAACGGCGCCAAGCCCGGACCGCATGACAAACGTTGCCAGATGGAGGCTCGCCCCAAAGGCCATCAACCGATTTCCGTAAGCCACACGGCCACTTCGCTGGAGCAGGCTGTCGAGGGTGCCACGACCAAGCTCGACCACGCACTGGATCACCTGTTCGGCAAACTGCGCAGCAAGCGTGTAGTGCTGGAAGTGAACGAAGAAATCGAGGAGTGATGACAGCGCTGTTCGGTTAGTTGCACAAGGGCCGCTCCGCGGCCCTTTCTGATTCAACCAACTCACCACAAAGCCACGCCGATCAGCGGCTGTGAACCATCTGCGCGGATACCCGGTCAACTTTTCCATCCAGTTAACCTGCAGATCCGCGACCATGCACAATCCATTCGATCAGATCAGCAATGCCTTCGCCCCGCGTTATCGGGTCAACCTAAGCATCACCCGCCTCGACGGCAGCATCATGCTGACCCTGTCCGACGACAGCGGCGCCGTCGCCAAGCGTTTGATCAGCCAGGCCCAACGCAACGATCCGGTACGCTTGCAGCGGGTCATCGACAGCATCCGTCTGGGCCTGGCCATCGAACAAGGCGAAAACCCGCTACAGGTACTCGCCGCCCTCACCCGCGACCCTGGCCAGCAACGTCACGCCGCCAGCCAGCTCGCCAACTGAGCGCTAGCGGCCTTCGTCGACTTCCTTGCCGTGAGCGTCTAGCGCCCGGCTTGAGGGATAGCGGTACGATGCATAGCGCACCACCAGAATCGCGAAGGCCAACAGCAAGATGCCGCCGCACAAGTACAGCAGGCCGACGTCCGGCGCCTTGTGATGGGACACATCGCCGATCAGCAGGCGCGTCAGGGCCGTGATTGCCACGTACAGCAGGAAGCGGATCGGCATGTGGTTGGTCTTGAAATAGATCCCGACCATCGCCCCCAGCTCCAGGTAGATGAACAGCAGCAGAATGTCATCGACGCTGACCCCGCCCTTGCTGAGCATGTCCAGAAACGCCTCGACCGCCGCCCACGCGGTAATTCCGCCGATACCGAACAACGCCAGGTAGTGAAACCCCTCGACGCACAGGTTGCCCAGCGAGTCGGCAGAGCCGTGCAGGCCCTTGCGCATTTTTTCTGCCCATTTGATGTTCACGATGCTCGATTCCCCGATACGACTGAAGGATGGTGCGCCACCTGTGTGACGCTTGTGCCATGCAGTTAAAAGGCCAGACACGAGGGTTGGAAGGCGACCGATTGCCGCAAGGCACCTATGAGCTACGCTTTCGTGCAGATAAATGGCCACTATCGGGTTGCGCTGGGGTGGCCTATGCGAGTACTGTACACCCATACAGTAAATTATTTGCATAACCCGCTATAAAGGCACAGAGGTGATGAATGGCCGTCGAAGTGGTATACCGCAGCAGTCGCGACCCGGAGCAGTTGTTCATGGATAAAGCCGAAGCGGATCGTCACGACAAGATGCTCGAGCTGGCCGAGCGCCTGGCTGATGTGCTGCAAAAAGCAGTGCCGTCGCTGACCGAACAACAAGTCGAGGAAGCCGGCATTTACATGGCGAAGAATCGTGATGTGTTCGCCCGAGCGTTCAAGAGCCAGCCCGATGCCTTGGCCGAATTGCTTGAGGGCAACGCGGCAGAATAACTGCCGTCAGCCATACAGCAAGCGCTCCGCCAGCATCTGCGCCACCCGCGCTGGCGAGCGTTTTTCCGCCTGGGCATGGGCGAACACTTCGGTCAGGCGTGACGGAATCCGGGCCAGGTGCGCAGTAATGGTGCCGAGGCTCTCGCCACGGTGGGTCAGTGCCACGTAGATCAAGCCACCGGCATTGATGACGTAATCCGGCGCATAGAGGATCCCGCGCTTTTCCAGATGATCAGCCACCTGCAGGGTCGTCAGCTGGTTGTTGGCAGACCCCGCCACGGCAGCGCAGCGTAATTGCGTGACGCTTTGGCCACTGAGTACCTGGCCCACACCACAAGGCGCGAAGATGTCGCACGGGGTGCTGACCAGCGCATCATTGGTCACTGGTTGGGCATTGAATTGCTCCACCGCCAAACGTACCTTGCCCGCGTCAAGATCGCTGACCAACAGTTCCGCGCCCGCCGCGTGCAGTTGCTCGGCCAACGCGAAGCCAACGTTGCCCAAGCCCTGTACAGCAATCCGCAAGCCTTCCAGATTATCGGTGCCCAGCCGTGCCATTGCTGTGGCCCGGATGCCAGCGAACACCCCGATGGCTGCATGTGCCGAGGGGTCTCCCGAAGCGGTGGTACTGGTAACGTGGGCAGTGCTCTGGGCAATGCAGTCCATGTCCAGGGTTGAGGTGCCACTGTCGACGGCAGTGATGAAGCGCCCATTCAAGCTGTCGAGCGCGCGGCCAAACGCCTCGAACAGTGCTGCGCGGTTTTCCACATGGGCGCCGCGCATGATCACGGCATTGCCACCGCCCTGTGCCAGGCCTGCCAGTGCAGCCTTGTAGCTCATGCCCTGAGCCAGGCGGATGGCGTCGGTGACGGCGCTTTCGTCGTCGGCATAGGCCAGGTAGCGACAGCCGCCCATGGCAGGGCCCAACTGCTCGTTGTGGATCGCCACCATGGCTCTGAGGCCGCTGGGTGGATCGACGAACAGGTGCAGTGACTGCGTGCGGGTGCTTTGCATGAGCGCGAACATCGACCGCCTCCAGCGAGGTGCTCCTGACAGTATAGGCAGCGCGATGCACAGCGCAGGCTGGTCGGACCACTGGACGAACCACGCTGTCAGAGCTAATACTCAAGCATGTCGGGGGAGAGTCTGATGAACCCACGTAAAGCCTGCCTGGCGTGCCTGGAACGCGCGCCCGTCGACCTGCTGGAAGCAACCTTGTGGATCGCCGCCGAGCACGATCCCAGTGTCGTGCCCGCCCACGCCCTCGCCCAGGTGCGCGAGCTGCACCAGCAAATCAATGCCAGCCTGCCGATGTTGCCGCTCAGTGAGCTCGCCCAGCCGCTGTTGCGCCAGCTCAACACGCTGGGCTTTCAGCAAGACGAAATGCTGCCACTGCGTGCCCACGCAGCACTGATGGACAAAGTGTTGCAGCGCCGCCGTGGCCAGCCGCTGGCGCTGGCAATCCTCGCCCTGGAGTTGGCCCGGGGTTTGTCGATCCCGCTGGAAGGGGTCAACTTCCCGGGCCATTTCCTGCTGCGCGTGCCTGGCGCGGATCACCTGCTCGACCCGTGCGGCGGTCGTCGTCTGTACCCGGCTGAGTGCCGTCAGCTACTGGCCCGTCAGTTCGGCCCACAGGTAGCGTTGACGGCTGAACATATGCAGGTGGCCAGCCCGTTGCAGATGCTGCAGCGGCTGTCACGCAACCTGCGCCAGCTGCATATCAGCAACGACAATGACCTGGCCGCATTGATCGACGCCGAACGGGTCATGCAGCTGGGGCCGGTGCTGGTCAGCGACTATCTGGCGCGAGCCACGCTGTACCAGCGCCTGGATTGCCCGCAGGCCGAGCGCTTTGACCTGGAACGCGCATTGCTGCTCAGCGAAGACCCGGCGCAGCGCTTGAAGCTGAGCGAACGTCTTGGCCACCTGCCCGCCAGCAGCCCATCGATTCACTGAAGCGGGGTATCAGGCTGACGTGATGGATGCGCCTGGATAAACGCCGGATGCTGCGCCGCCAGCGCTGCCACCCGGTTGATCCGCGGGTAGCGGCTCAGATCGACACTGAACCGCTCGGCCGCATACAGCTGTGGCAGCAGGTAGGCATCAGCCAAACCCGGCGCCAGACCAAAGCAGAAGCCCTGATCATCGATCAACTGCTCCACCGCTGCCAGACCCTGGCCAATCCATTGGGCAATCCATAGATTGACCTGCGCCTCGTCCAGCCCCAGCTGACGCAACTGATTGAGTACGCTGACGTTGTGCAGCGGGTGCACATCGCAGCCGATGATCGCCGCGACGCCCCGTACCTTCGCCCGCGCCTCAGCCTCGGCAGGCAATAGCGGCGGCTGTGGATAAACCTCCTCCAGGTACTCGATGATCGCCGCCGATTGCACCAGCACACTACCGCTGTCACAGCCCAGCGCGGGCACCCTGCCCTGCGGATTGAGCGCAAGGTAGGCATCGCCACGCTGCTCGCCCTTGAGCAGGTTGACCGGCACGTTGTCGAACGCGAGGCCCTTTAACCCCAGGGCAATCCGCACCCGATAGGACGAGGTCGAACGGTAATAGCCGAACAGCCGCATGGCCTACCCTCTCAGTTGGCCGCGATGACTTTGCCGCGGCACTCGCCGAAGCCGATGCTGACCGCGCCGTCGCGCTTGCAGCGAGCACGCAGGATGATCTCGTCACCGTCTTCAAGGAACTTGCGCACCTCGCCGCTGGCCAGTTCGACCACCTGCTTGCCGCCATCCGTCATCTCCAGCAGGCTGCCAAATGCCCCTGGCTGCGCGCCGGACAATGTCCCCGAGCCGAACAGGTCGCCTGCTTGCAACTGGCAGCCATTGACGCTGTGGTGGGCAACCATCTGCGCCACGGTCCAGTACATGCTCAGGGTGTTGCTCAGGCTCAGGCGGTGAGGCGGCAAGCCCTGTTCGCGCAGGCCTTCGGTGATCAGCAGCACTTCCAGTTCGATGTCGAGCGCGCCGTTGGCCTGATCGCGTGCATCGAGCAGATACGACAGTGGCTGCGGATCACCCTCGGGACGCGCCGGCTGAGCGCAACGGAAAGGTTCCAGTGCCTCGGCAGTGACTACCCACGGCGACAGCGTGGTGATGAAGCTCTTCGACAGGAACGGCCCCAACGGCTGGTATTCCCACGCCTGAATATCGCGCGCCGACCAATCGTTGAGCAGGCAATAACCAGCGACATGCTCGGCCGCATCGCCAATCGGGATCGCTTGCCCAATGTCATTGCCCTGGCCAATCCAGATGCCCAGTTCCAGCTCGAAGTCGAGCCGGGCGCATGGGCCAAAGCTTGGCTCGGTCTGACCCGCAGGCAGGGTCTGGCCCTTCGGCCGACGCACATCGGTGCCCGACGGGCGCAGGGTCGAGGCGCGGCCGTGGTAGCCGATTGGCACGTACTTGTAGTTGGGCAGCAGCGGGTTGTCCGGGCGGAACAGCTTGCCGACGTTCTTCGCGTGCTCGATGCCGACATAGAAGTCGGTGTAGTCGCCCACCTTGGCCGGCAGGTGCATTTGGCAGTCGCTGGCGAGGTACAGCGCCGCTTGCAGTGCAGCCTGATGTTCGCTGTGCTCGCCCAGCAGTTCCAGCAAACGCTGGCGCAACGCAACCCGGGCCGAACGGCCAAGGGCGAAATAGGCATTCAGCGTGGCGTCGGCGGTGGCCTCGACCGCAGTTTTGGCGTCACCCTCGAACAGGCCGGCGGCAAGCACGGCCTGCAGGTCGAGAATCGAATCGCCGATGGCCACGCCACAGCGCTGCGCTTCACCCGGCCGGCTGAAAATCCCCAATGGCAGGTTCTGCAGCGGGAAGTCGCTGTGGCCGTTGGCCTGTTCGACCCAGCTACGGGCAGTCGCGGTGTGGTTCATGGGTTATCTCCGATTCGGGTTGAAGGTGCTCGGCAAGGTGGCCCAGCAGCTGTCGTAGTCGGCCTGCAATTGCGGGCATTCAAGCGCACTCTGGCTCGGGCGCAGGACCTGGCTGGTCTCGAACATGAAGGCCATGGTGTTGTCGATCTTGTGCGGTGCCAGCTCGCCATTGATGGCCTTGTGGCAAGTCTCGGCATCCGGGCCATGGGCGCTCATCACCCCATGCAGCGACGCGCCACCGGGCAGGAAGCCGTCGGCCTTGGCGTCGTAGGCGCCCTGGATCAGGCCCATGAATTCGTTCATCAGGTTGCGGTGGAACCACGGCGGGCGGAAGGTATTCTCGGCGACCATCCAGCGTGGCGGGAAGATCACGAAGTCCATGTTGGCCAGGCCGTGGACGCTGCTAGGTGAAGTCAGCACGGTGAAGATCGATGGGTCCGGGTGGTCGAAGCTGACCGTACCGAGGGTATTGAAGCGACGCAGGTCGTATTTGTACGGGACGTTGCTGCCGTGCCAGGCGACCACATCCAACGGCGAATGCTGCAGTTCGCAGGCCCAGTGTTCGCCGAGAAACTTCTGCACCAACTGGACCGGGCCGCTGCTGTCTTCGTAATGCGCCACGGGGGTGAGGAAATCTCGCGGGTTGGCCAGGCCGTTGCTGCCGATCGGGCCAAGATCGGGCAGGCGCAGTGGCGCGCCGTGGTTTTCGGCCAGATAACCACGCGCCTGACCGTCGAGCAGCTCGACGCGAAACTTCATACCGCGCGGAATCACGGCGATTTCCAGCGGTTCGACATCGAGTACGCCCAGCTCGGTGGCGATACGCAGGCGGCCTTGCTCAGGCACCAGCAGCAGCTCGCCATCGGCATTGAAGAACACCCGCTGCATCGAGCGGTTGGCGCTGTAGATATAGATGCTGACGCCGGATGGCTTGTCCGCCGCGGCGGTGGCAACCATCGGCCGCCAACCTTCGATGAAATCAGTGGCTTCGGCCGGTAGCGGCTGCGGGTTCCAGCGCAGGCGGTTGGGCGTCACCGCGCCCAGTGGCGCCGCCAGCGGTTGGCGCGCAAGGCGTTCGAAGCGCGGGTGCAGCGCCGACGGGCGAATGCGATACAGCCAGGTGCGCCGCAGTTCGCTGCGGGCCATGGTGAACGCGGTGCCCGAGAGCAACTCGGCGTACAGGCCGTAAGGCGCACGCTGGGGTGAATTCTGCCCGACCGGCAGGGCGCCAGGCAGCGCTTCACTGGCAAACTCGTTGCCAAAGCCGCTGAGGTAGTCGAGGGCGGTGTCGCGGGTCATCTGTGCCTCCAGGCTCACTGAGAGCCATGCTGGCAGGGGCTGCTGGGCTGAACCGGGCCGTATCACGGTGGCTGGCAGCGCGTCTGCATTGTTATTGTCGTAATCAGATTACGAATAACGTAATTTGCTCGCCGCTCGTCGTCAAGTTATAAAGTCGCCATCTGTCAATGTGGATTCCTTTCCCCATGTCCAAAGCCAGCACCCCTGCCGACACCGGCAAGCAAAAGGTCCGCTCGGCGGAAGTCGGCACCGATATCCTCAAGGCCCTTGCCGAGCTTTCGCCGTCGACCTCGCTGTCGCGCCTGGCCGAGCACGTCGGCATGCCGGCGAGCAAGGTGCATCGCTATTTGCAGGCGCTGATTGCCAGCGGTTTCGCCGAGCAGGATCGCGCCACCAACCACTACGGCCTGGGCCGCGAAGCGTTGCGAGTGGGCATGGCCGCGCTGGGCAGCATCGATGTGCTCAAGGTGGCGGCGCTGCCGCTGTCGGCATTGCGCGACGCGCTCAACGAGAGCTGCTTCATTGCTGTGTGGGGTAATCAGGGCGCGACCGTGGTCAGTATCGAGCCGGCGGTGCGCGCCGTTACCGTGGTGACGCAGATCGGCTCGGTGCTGCCACTGCTCAGCTCATCGACCGGGCTGGTGTTCGCTGCGCATTTGCCCGAGCGCGAAACGGTTGACCTGCGTGAACGTGAGTTGGCCGCCATGACGCAGACATTCGACGCCTATCAGCCACTTTTGGCAGGGATTCGCGAGCAGGGGCTGCACCATGTGCATGGGCTGTTGATGCCTGGCGTCGACGCACTTTCGGCGCCGATCTTCAATGCCATGGGGCACATCGTAGCGGTGATGACCGTGGTTGGGCCGACCTCGATTTTTCATGCCGATGAGCATGGCCCGGCGGCGCAGCAGTTGCTGGCGGCCACCCGCGACATCAGCTGGCGGATGGGCTACGCGGCCTGAACAGTGACTCTTACTCGGCGCGTAAAGGTGAATGTCGCCTGGGGCTATTTTTCTCGCCGCAACAGCGGCTTATGCTGAGTTCACTGGCCAGCACGCAGCGCACTCCCCCGCCCTGAGTGCAGGCCACGCTTGACGACGTTGATTTTGAAGCTCCTTGATCTAACGTCCAGATTGGCCACTGCACGTGCAGTGGCCTTTTTTTTGCTCAGGTCAGCGCGGCAAAGCCTGCACGGATCTCGTCTTCGGGCAGTTCATCGCCGATAAACACCATCACACTTTCACGCGCCTCGTCGGCCTTCCATTCGCTGTCCCAGTCGAAGCCGTACAGCTTCAACACGCCCTGAAACACCAAACGGCGCTCATCCCCGGCGATATTGAGCACGCCTTTGTAGCGCAGCAACTGCTTGCCGTGGTTTTCCAGCAGCTCGTTCATGAACTCGCTGAGGCGATCGATATCCAGCGCCGTGCTGGTACGCAAAACCAGCGTCGAGATGCGATCCGGGGTCGCCGGCTTGAGCACCGGGCGCAGGCTGCGGGTGATACTCGCGCCCAGGTCAGGATTGAGATTGAAGCCGCGCACATCAAGCAACTCAGCCAGGTCGATGCGGCCCTGCTCGACGATGCGAATCGCCGCGCGGCCGTTGATCCGCGCCAGGCGCTCCTGCAAGGCCTCGACAGCCTCAGCCGTGACCAGATCGGTCTTGCTCAACAGCAAGCGGTCGGCAAAGCCGACCTGAGCCTGGGCAATGGCCTGGGTCAGGTGGACATCGGCGTGGGCAGCGTCGACCAGGGTGATGATGCCGTCGAGGATGTAGCGATCGCGCAGCTCTTCTTCGATGAAGAAGGTCTGCGCGACTGGCGCCGGGTCAGCCAGACCGGTGCATTCGATCACCAGCCGGTCAAACGCGATGTCGCCGGCATCCAGCCGCTCCAGCAGCAGGTACAGGGCTTTGGTCAGGTCGGTGTGGATGGTGCAGCACACACAACCGTTGGCCAGGGTCATGACCTGCACCGGCTCGTCTCCGAGCAATTGGCTGTCGATGCCGGCTTCGCTGAATTCGTTTTCGATCACGGCGATCTTCAGGCCATGCTCGGCCTTGAGCATGTGCTTGAGCAGGGTGGTCTTGCCCGCACCGAGAAAACCGGTGAGGACCGTTACAGGAATAGGCGTTTGCACGCAGACATCTCCTTTGGCCATAAATGAAAGTGGGAGCCCGGTTGCCCGGGCTCCCACTCGATCACACTTGCCGCTGGTTCAACAGCACTTGGGCCCGGACTTGCCGCCGTAACGGGCTTCCTGTCGCTCGCGGAAGAACTCCTCGTAGCTCATCATCGGCTTGTCCGGGTGCTTGCCCTGCATGTGCTCGACATAATTGTCGTAGTCGGGCATGCCGACCATCAGCCGGGCAGCTTGCCCCAGGTACTTACCCAGGCGACCCAGGTCGTTGAACATGGCTGCAGTCCTCTCGTTTACGCGTCAGGCAGCGCCTGGAACGGGGTTTCTTTATCGCTGCGCTCTTTGCGACCCAGTGCCGAGTAACCGACTCTGAGGGCGAAGAACAGGATGCTGAACACCACCACCAGGAACAGGATGGTCAAGCCAGCGTTGGTATAGGCGTTGAAGATCACGTGCTGCATCTGACCAACGTCCTTGGCCGGGGCCAGTACCTGACCGGCGTCCAGCGCGACGCTGTACTTGTTCGCCAGGGCTAGGAAGCCAACAGCCGGGTTCGGATCGAACAGCTTGATGAAGCCTGCAGTAGTGGTGCAGATCAGCAGCCATACCGCCGGTACCAGGGTGACCCACATGTAGCGCTGGCGCTTCATCTTGATCAGCACCACGGTGCCGAGCATCAGCGCGATACCGGCCAGCATCTGGTTGGAGATACCGAACAGCGGCCACAAGGTGTTGATGCCACCCAGCGGATCGATCACGCCTTGATACAGCAGGTAGCCCCACATCGCCACACAGCCAGCAGTGGCAAGCAGGTTGGCGCCCCACGATTCAGTGCGTTTGAGTGCAGGCACGAAGCTGCCGAGCAGGTCCTGCAGCATGAAGCGCCCGGCACGGGTACCGGCGTCCACTGCGGTGAGGATGAACAGCGCCTCGAACAGAATCGCAAAGTGGTACCAGAAGGCCATGGTGTTTTCACCCGGCAATACCTGGTGCAGGATCTGCGCGATACCGACTGCCAGCGTTGGCGCACCACCGGCACGGGCCAGAATGGTGTGCTCGCCAATGTCGCGGGCAACCGCTTCAAGTTGCTCAGGGGTGATCAGGAAGCCCCAGCTGCTGACCGTCTGCGCGACGCTTACCACGTCGGAGCCGACCACTGCTGCCGGGCTGTTCATGGCGAAGTACACGCCTGGCTCGATCACCGAAGCAGCAACCATGGCCATGATAGCCACGAACGACTCCATCAGCATGCCGCCGTAACCGATGTAACGGGCGTTGGTTTCGTTGTCGAGCAGCTTGGGCGTGGTGCCCGAGGAGATCAACGCATGGAAACCGGATACCGCACCGCAGGCGATGGTGATGAACAGGAACGGGAACAGCGTGCCCTTCCAGACCGGGCCAGTGCCGTCAGTGAACTGGGTCAGCGCAGGCATCTTCAGTTCAGGCGCGAGGATCAGGATGCCCAGCGCCAGCGCGACGATGGTACCGATCTTGAGGAAGGTCGACAGATAGTCACGCGGCGCCAGTACCAGCCATACCGGCAGTACAGCGGCAACGAAGCCATAGCCCACCAGCATCCAGGTGATCTGCACACCGGTGAAGGTGAACGCCGGGCCCCAGACCGGGTCGGCAGCCACCAGGCCACCGATCCAGATCGACAGCAGCAGCAGGACCACGCCGATGATCGAGATCTCACCAATCCGCCCCGGGCGGATGTAGCGCATATAGATGCCCATGAACATCGCGATCGGGATGGTCGCCATCACCGTGAACATGCCCCACGGGCTTTCAGCCAGGGCCTTGACCACGATCAGCGCCAGCACCGCGAGGATGATGATCATGATCAGGAAGCAGCCGAACAGGGCGATGGTGCCCGGGATCCGGCCCATTTCTTCACGGACCATGTCACCCAGCGAGCGGCCATTGCGGCGGGTGGACATGAACAGGACCATGAAGTCCTGAACGGCACCTGCCAGGACCACACCGGCAATCAGCCACAGCGTACCGGGCAAGTAACCCATCTGCGCGGCGAGTACCGGACCGACCAGCGGCCCCGCGCCAGCGATGGCGGCGAAGTGGTGACCGAAGAGGATGTGCTTGTTGGTCGGCACATAGTCCAGACCATCGTTGTTGAGTACCGCAGGGGTTGCCCGACGTGAGTCGAGCTGCATCACCTTGGTGGCGATGAACAGGCTGTAGTAGCGATAGGCGACCAGATACAAGGCCACTGCCGCAACCACAATCCACAAGGCGTTGACTGCCTCGCCGCGACGCAGGGCAACTACACCCAGCGCACAGGCTCCCAGTACTGCCAACACCAGCCACGGAATGTGGCGTAGCAGGCTATTATTGTTGTTCATGGTTTACTTCCAGCTGGTGGATTGGAAAGACCGCCAAGCGAGTCTAGGGCCAGTCAAGGCGCATTGCCACATTTGCTTTGTTCTAGAGCCTTTGCCGCCCGATTGCGCAAGCACATACGCCCATACCTTCAACTATAGTCAGGATGTCTTGCAGAGGGCTTTGACCATGAGCGATCACGACGAACGTCGGCGTTTCCAGCGAATTGCTTTCGATGCCACCGCAGAACTGCGCCAAGGCTCGCGAAAATGGCAGGTAAAGCTGCTGGATATCTCCCTGAAGGGCATTCTGGTCAGCCGCCCCGAGCGCTGGGAGCCAGATGCCACGCAGGATTTTGAAGCGACGGTACACCTCAGCCCTGAGGTGCAACTGGAAATGCAGGTCGAGCTGCGTCATGAAGAAACCGGCAAGCTGGGCTTCGTCTGCCTCCACATCGACCTCGACTCGATGAGCCATCTGCACCGTCTTGTGGAATTGAACCTGGCTGATCGCACCGAAATGATGCGCGAACTGCGCGAACTCATCGAATAATACTATCTGTTAGCTAGCTAACCTGCCCCTCCTCAATGTGTTTCCTGTCTACCCAGACAGCTTCTTGCAAGCGGTCTGGGGACTTGTACACAACTTTATAATCACGCTTGCGCTCTGTTGGAACGCTTTCTGCATTCAGCTAAGACGCTGTTTACGGGCACTCTTGTGCGCGCTCCGATCAAAATATTGTATACAATTTTTGTGGCCATCCTTTGCAGGAAGTGTCTACAGTAGCCCCACAACAATAAACAGAGAGCCTGCTCCATGACGACGCCCCCTGGAACATCTGCGACCCAACGTCCCGAGGACGAAAACCTCGGCCTTGGCGCCAACCTGGCCTACGGTCTGCAGCATGTGCTGACCATGTATGGCGGGATCGTTGCGGTCCCGCTGATCCTGGGCCAGGCAGCGGGCCTGAACCCCGCCGAGATCGGTCTGTTGATCGCCGCCTCACTGTTTGCCGGTGGCCTGGCGACCTTGCTGCAAACACTTGGTTTACCGTTTTTCGGCTGCCAGCTGCCGCTGGTTCAAGGTGTGTCCTTCGCCGGTGTGGCGACCATGGGCGCGATCCTCAGCAGTGAAGGTGGCGGTGGCCTGCCGGGGGTGCTCGGCGCAGTGATGGCGGCCTCGGTGCTCGGCTTTTTGATCACGCCGGTGTTCTCGCGGATCACCAAGTACTTCCCACCGCTGGTGACCGGCATCGTCATCACCACCATCGGCCTGACCCTGATGCCGGTTGCGGCGCGCTGGGTCATGGGCGGCAACAGTGCCTCGCCAGAGTTCGGCAGCATGGCCAACATCGGCCTGGCCGCGCTGACCTTCGCCATCGTGCTGGTGCTGAGCAAACTCGGCAGCGCGACCATCTCGCGACTGTCGATCCTGCTGGCGATGGTGGTCGGTACGTTGATTGCCTGGTCGCTGGGCATGGCCGATTTCAGCAAGGTCGCCGAAGGCCCGATGTTCGCCATGCCCTCGCCGTTCCACTTCGGCATGCCGACCTTCCATATCGCCGCGATCCTGTCGATGTGCATCGTGATCATGGTGACCTTGGTCGAAACCTCGGCAGACATCCTTGCGGTCGGTGAGATCATCGATACCAAGGTTGACTCCAAGCGCCTGGGCGACGGTCTGCGCGCCGACATGGCCTCCAGCATCCTGGCACCGATCTTTGGCTCCTTCACCCAGAGCGCTTTCGCCCAGAACGTCGGCCTGGTGGCTGTGACCGGAGTCAAGAGCCGCTATGTGGTGGCTACCGGCGGCCTGATCCTGGTCGTGCTGGGGCTGCTGCCGGTGATGGGCCGGGTGATCGCCGCAGTGCCGACGCCAGTACTTGGCGGTGCTGGCATCGTGCTGTTCGGCACCGTGGCTGCGAGCGGGATTCGCACCTTGTCCAAGGTCAGCTACAAGAACAACGTCAACCTGATCATCGTCGCCGCCTCGCTGGGCTTTGGCATGATCCCGATTGCCGCACCGAACTTCTACCACCACTTCCCGAACTGGTTCGAGACCATCTTCCACTCCGGCATCAGCTCGGCGGCGATCATGGCGATTCTGCTCAACCTGATGTTCAACCACTTCACCACCGGTAACTCGGAGAACCAGTCGGTGTTCGCCGCAGCCTACGAGCGCACCATCCAGTACTCGGACATCTCCGCCCTGCGTGATGGCGACTACTTCAAGGACGGCAAACTGTTCGACGCCGAAGGCAACGAGGTGCCACTGCAAGAGGGCGCAGAGCAGGACGGCGCGGCGCGACGGCGCAACGCGGTGGCCGAGCACTGACGCCTGGCCGAGCAGTAACAAGGGGAGCCGACGCGCATCGTCGGCTCCCCTTTTTTATGCGGCGGTTTTGCCTGGTTACTCGAACAGCGCGTCGAGGGCCTGTTCAAGCCGGGTCACGGCAATCACCTGCAGCCCCGGTGGAGACTCCTTGGGCGCATTGCCCTTGGGCACGATGGCACGCTTGAAGCCATGCTTGGCGGCTTCCTTCAAACGCTCCTGACCGCTGGGCACCGGCCGTACTTCGCCAGACAGGCCGATTTCACCGAACACCAGCAGGTCATGGGCCAGGGGCCGATTGCGCAAGCTCGACATTACTGCGGCCAACAACGCCAGGTCAGAGGCCGTTTCCAGCACCTTGACCCCGCCGACCACGTTGAGGAACACGTCCTGATCGTGGGTCGGGATGCCGCCGTGCCGGTGCAAGACGGCCAGAAGCATGGCCAGGCGGTTCTGGTCCAGGCCCAGGGTGACCCGGCGCGGGTTGGCCAGGTGGCTGTCGTCGACCAACGCCTGCACCTCGACCAGCATCGGCCGGGTGCCTTCCCAGGTCGCCATGACCACACTGCCGGGGACTTCTTCCTGGGTGCGGTTGAGGAAAATCGCCGACGGGTTGGAGACCTCTTTCAAGCCGCGATCGGTCATGCCGAACACGCCCAGTTCGTTGACCGCGCCAAAGCGGTTTTTCACCGCACGCAACAAGCGCAGACGGCCATCCGACTCGCCCTCGAAATACAGCACGGTATCGACCATGTGCTCGAGCACCCGCGGCCCGGCCAGCGAGCCTTCCTTGGTCACGTGACCAACGAGGAAGATCGCCGTGCCGCTCTGCTTGGCGTAACGCACCAGCAATGCCGTGCTCTCGCGCACCTGGGCGACCCCGCCTGGTGCGGATTGCAGCTGTTCGGTGAAGATGGTCTGGATCGAGTCGATGACCATGACCCGCGGCTGCTCGACGCGAGCGGTGGCGATGATGGTCTCGATGCAGGTTTCGGTCATGACCTTGAGCTTGTCCTGCGGCAGGCCCAGACGCCGTGAGCGCATCGCTACCTGCTGCTGCGACTCTTCGCCGGTGACATACAGTGCCGGCATGGCGGCGGCCATGTGGCACAGGGTCTGCAACAAGATGGTCGATTTGCCGATACCCGGGTCACCACCGATCAGCACCACCGAACCATCGACCAGACCGCCACCGAGCACCCGGTCGAGTTCGCCGCTGCTGGTGCTGAAACGGGGGATTTCTTCGACGCTGACTTCGGCCAGGGTCTTGAGCTGGGCCTGCTGGCCAGTCCAGCCGGCACGCCCGCTGGGCGCCGCTGCGCCACCGCTCTCGATCATGCTCTCGACCAAGGTGTTCCAGGCGCCGCACTCGCCGCACTGGCCCGCCCATTTGGGAAAGGTCGCGCCGCACTCAGTGCAGCCATACAAGCGCTTGGCCTTGGCCATAAGGCAGTCTCCCGGAAAAAAGTGGTCATGATAGCCGAGCCAGACGTGTCTCGAACGCTGCAGGATGCGACAAAACTATTCGATCTAACCGCAGTCACTTACTAACCTCAGTCACTGCAGCGTCACGCATGAAGCGTTTTAGTGGCTTACACTGCGTTTTACTTATCCATTTGTTACAAGGAATAAACCATGGGCATGATCAGTGAATTCAAGGCATTTGCCGTCAAAGGCAATGTGGTCGATATGGCGGTCGGTATCATCATCGGCGCCGCCTTCGGCAAAATCGTTTCGTCGTTCGTTGGCGACGTGGTGATGCCGCCACTGGGCCTGCTGATCGGTGGCGTCGACTTCAGTGACCTGGCAATCACCCTGAAAGCCGCGCAAGGGGATATCCCGGCTGTCGTGCTGGCGTATGGCAAGTTCATTCAGACCGTGATCGACTTCGTCATCGTCGCATTCGCCATCTTCATGGGCGTCAAGGCGATCAACCGCCTCAAGCGCGAAGAAGCCGTGGCGCCTACCACGCCACCGGTGCCAACCCCTCAGGAAACCCTGCTGACCGAGATTCGCGATCTGCTCAAGACGCAGAATCAGAACCGTCTGCCCTGATTAAAACAAAGGGGCGCGGTGCGCCCCTTTACCAGTAGTTTTCCACCGCAACCTGGCCTGGACGTTTGCTCAAGTTGAGTTGCAGATCGCGCGCCTTCAACACCTGGCGCGTGTCGTCGATCATCTGCGGGTTGCCGCAGAGCATGATCCGCGAATGCTCGGGGGATAATTCAAGCCCCGCCGCCCGCTCCAGCTCGCCGCTTTCAATCAACTGGGTAATCCGGGCATTCAGTGCACCCGGATACGCTTCGCGCGTGACCACTGGAATGAACTGCAACTTGCCGGCATATTCGGCCAGATAGTCGCGCTGCTCCAGCCCGGCAATTTCATCGACGTAGGCCAATTCCGCGGCCTCGCGTACCGAATACACCAGTTTGATGTTGTCGAAGCGTTCCCAGACTTCGAAGTCCTGCAGGATCGACATGAACGGTGCAATGCCGGTGCCGGTTGCCAGCAGCCACAGATCGCGGCCAGCTGGCAGTCGATCAAGGGTTAGATAGCCGAACGCCTGGCGATCGATAAGCAAGCTGTCGCCCTGCGCCAGGCGGCTGAGCTCGCTGGTGAATTCGCCGCCAGGCACAACGATCGAGAAGAAATCCAGATACTCGTCATGCGGCGCACTGACCATCGAGTACGCGCGCCAGACCACGCTGCCATCGGCTTTGCTCACGCCCAACCGAGCGAACTGCCCTGCGCGAAAACGAAAGCCTGCATCGCGTGTCACGCGCAGGGAAAACAGGTTAGGCGTCAACGGCCGAACGTCGAGCAGAGTCTGGCGGGTGAACTTGTCGGCGCTGGCGGTCATGACGGGCTCCATAAATCAGATGCGCCCAGTTTCGCCTAAAGCTGACTGAATGAACACCGACGGTTTGCAGGGGCAAGGCGCGAAGTGAATGGCGGGAACAGCGTTAATGAGAAAGAAAACAAACAAGAGGACGACTCTTTTCCTACACTGAGTCAGGCAGGTTGAGCAACGCCTCCAACAAAGCCGGCGCCATCGCCATCGCAGCCAGCCGTGGGCTGTTCTGAGCGCAACCTCCCCCCCGTGGATAAAGCCCTGTAGAATCTCGCCCCTCAAGCTCGTCGTGGTCTGCGCCGAGCAGATTCATAGCTGAGCCCCACGCCATGCCCCTGCTGACCAGCCCCTTCGCCGAACTCGATCTGATCCGCCAACCGGAACAGGCCGACGACCCGCTGCAAGCGTTCGACGCTGCCGACCAGTACCTGCTCGAGCACCTCGCCAGCCAAGGTTTGCCCGCCGACTGCCGTGTGCTGGTACTCAATGACAGCTTTGGCGCGCTGGCGGTCAGCCTGTGCGACAGCCTGCAGGTGACCAGCAGCGGCGACTCGCACCTGGCCCGCATGGCTCTGGAAAAGAACCTCGTGCGCAACGCCAAGGCGTTCGACAGCGTGCCGTTCGTGCCGTCCAACCAGGTCTGGCAGGGGACGTTCGATCGGGTGCTGGTGCGGGTGCCGAAAACCCTGGCCTTGCTTGAAGAGCAGTTGATCCGCTTGCGAGGCCACCTGGCACCGGGCGCCGAGGTGATCGCCACGGCCATGATCAAGCACTTGCCGCGTGCCGCTGGCGACTTGCTGGAAAAGTACATCGGCCCGGTGCAGGCCTCGCTGGCGCAGAAAAAAGCGCGCCTGCTGACGGCCAGCTTCAGCGAACGGGCTCCGGCTCAATCGCCCTACCCTAGCCGTTACTCCTTGGATCAACCGCCCCTGGAGTTGGTCAACCACGCCAATGTGTTCTGCCGCGAAGGACTGGATATCGGCACCCGTGCGTTTCTCCCGCACCTGCCGCGCGATCTTGGTCAGGCCCGGGTCGCCGACCTGGGTTGCGGTAACGGCGTGCTGGCGATCGCCTGTGCGCTGCTCAACCCACAGGCGCAGTTCAGTCTGGTCGATGAGTCGTACATGGCCGTGCAGTCGGCACTGGAAAACTGGCAGGCAGCATTGCCCGAGCGGCCGGTTGAGGTGCTCGCGGCAGACGGCCTGGCCGGGTTCGAGAAGCAATCACTGGATGTGGTGCTGTGCAACCCACCGTTCCACCAGCAACAGGTGGTCGGTGACTTCCTCGCCTGGCGCATGTTCCAGCAGGCCCGCGATGCGCTGGTGGTGGGCGGCGCGCTGTACATCGTCGGCAACCGCCACCTGGGCTATCACAGCAAGCTAGCGCGGTTGTTCCGTGGGGTCGAGCAAGTTGCCGCGACCCCCAAGTTCGTCATCCTCAAAGCGCGCAAGTAATTCGCCCGGTCAATGCGTGCTCAGCCCGGCTGCGCTCATGAACATGCGCATCAGCCAAGCCAGCACACCCAGGGCGGCGACACTCGCCGCCCAGATCATCACCAGCCAACCTAGCCGCTGCCACAGTGGCTTCTTCTGTTCGACACCGGTCATGCCGCGCACCTCCTAGTGATAGCCCTGGTCATGGGTGACTTTGCCGCGGAACACGTAATAGCTCCAGAACGTGTAACCGAGGATCAACGGCAGGATGAACAGCGTCCCCACCAGCATGAAGCCCTGGCTCTGCGGCGGTGCTGCGGCCTCCCAGATCGAGATCGACGGCGGGATGATGTTTGGCCAGACGCTGATCCCCAGGCCGCTGTAGCCCAAGAAGATCAACACCAGGGTCAGCAGAAACGGCGTGTAGTGCGCTGAGCGGGCAATCGCCTTGAACAAGCCATAGAATGTCACCATGACCAGAATCGGCACCGGCATGAACCACAGCAGGTTAGGCATGCTGAACCAGCGCTCGGCAATCTGCGGGTAAGCGATCGGCGTCCACAGGCTGACGATGCCGATGACCGCCAGCAGTACCAGAGCCAGGGGCCGGCCAAGCACATGCATCTGCTGTTGCAGCGGGCCTTCGGTTTTCATGATCAGCCAGGTGCAACCCAGCAAGGCGTAGGCGACGATCAGGCCCAGCCCGGAGAACAGGCTGAACGGCGTGACCCAGTCCCAGGCGCCGCCGGCATAGTGGCGGTCGACCACCTTGAAGCCCTCGATGAACGCGCCCAATGCCACACCCTGAAAGAACGTCGCCAGCAGCGAGCCGCCGATGAACGCCTTGTCCCACACGTGGCGCTTGGCAGCAGTGGCCTTGAAGCGGAATTCGAAGGCCACACCGCGGAAGATCAACCCGATCAGCATCAGGATCAGCGGCAGATACAGTGCCTCCAGCACCACCGCGTAGGCCATCGGAAACGCCCCGAACAAGCCCGCTCCGCCCAGCACCAGCCAGGTTTCGTTGCCGTCCCAGACCGGCGCGACGGTGTTCATCATCACGTCGCGGTCATGCTCGGCCTTGACGAACGGGAAGAGAATGCCGATGCCCAGGTCGAACCCGTCCATCACCACATACATCATCACGCCAAAGATGATGATCACAGCCCAGATCAGCGGAAGATCGATACCCATGGCTCAGTTCCTCTCGGTCAGGCTGGAGTTGGCCTCATGGCCGTCATCGGCAGCGGACAAGGGCCGCGCCGGGGTCCGTTTTTGCCCTGGGCCGCCAGGTGGCTGCTCTTCTTCACCGGTATGCGGGCCTTTGCGCACCAGGCGCATCATGTACGCCAGGCCGGTGCCGAACACCGCAAAGTAGACCACCACGAACATCACCAGAGTGAAGCCAAGCTGGCCGTAGCTGTGGTTGGAGACGCCATCGGCCGTGCGCATCAAGCCATACACCACCCACGGCTGGCGGCCGATCTCGGTGGTGAACCAGCCAGCCAGGATGGCGATCAGCCCGGATGGCCCCATCCACAATACGAAGTACAGGAACGGCCGCGAATGGTAGATCGCGCCGGTTCTACGCAGCCACAGGCTCCACAGGCCAGCGGCAATCATCAGCATGCCCAGCGCAACCATGACCCGGAACGACCAGAAGATGATCGTCGAGTTAGGCCGATCCTCTTTGGGGAACTCCTTCATGGCCGGCACTTGCTTGTCCAGACTGTGGGTCAGGATCAAGCTGCCCAGCACCGGAATCTCGACCTTGAAGCGGGTGGTTTCAGCTTCCATGTCGGGGATGCCGAACAGAATCAGCGGGGTCGGCTCACCGGGTTTGTTCTCCCAGTGGCCTTCGATGGCGGCGATTTTCACCGGCTGATGCTTGAGCGTATTGAGCCCATGGAAGTCGCCGATAATCGCCTGCACCGGGGCCACGATCAGGGCCATCCACATCGCCATCGAAAGCATCTTGCGCACGGCCGGGTTGTCGCGCCCGCGCAGCAGATGCCAGGCCGCCGAGGCGCCGACGAAGAACGCCGTGGCGACGAAGGCGGCGGTGGCCATGTGCGCCAGGCGGTAGGGGAACGACGGGTTGAAGATCACCGCCAGCCAATCCACCGGGATTACCCGGCCATCGATGATTTCGTGGCCCTGCGGGGTCTGCATCCAGCTGTTGGAAGCCAGGATCCAGAAGGTCGAGACCAGCGTGCCCAGCGCCACCATCAGCGTCGAGAAGAAATGCAGGCCGCGGCCTACTCGGCTCCAGCCAAACAGCATGACGCCAAGGAAGCCCGCTTCGAGGAAGAAGGCAGTGAGCACTTCGTAGGTCAGCAATGGCCCGGTGACGGCGCCGGCAAAATCAGAGAAGCGGCTCCAGTTGGTGCCGAACTGATACGCCATGACCAAACCCGAGACCACGCCCATGCCAAAGTTGACGGCGAAGATCTTCGACCAGAAATGGTAGAGATCGCGGTAGATGCGGTTGTCGGTTCTCAACCACAGGCCTTCGAGAACCGCCAGATAACTGGCCAGGCCAATGGTGATGGCCGGGAACAGGATGTGAAAGGACACGGTAAAGGCGAACTGGATTCGGGCGAGCTCTAGGGCTTCTAAGCCGAACATGGTGCTTCCTCTTCAGGTGAACCGGCATTTCGGGCTTGTGGCCCTGATGCCCACTGCCCCCACGGTTATCGAGTGCGACCTGTTGGAATTGTTCTATTCGATTGCAGGGATTCACGCCGCACAGGCCGATCAATGCATTTGCAACGATTGACCCAGATCAATGGCTGTATCCAGCATAGCCCCGAATTCCGCCCCAGGGCCTGTGGCTGGATGCCGCGTGGCGCATTGCCCCACCCTCTTCCATGCAATGGCAAAAGGTGCTTGAGCAGGACTTATGCAACTCTTTGTTACAAACAGATGATAGGCTGCAGAGCCCCGGGTTTCTTATAGGTCGCAGGCTGCCGATGTCCGACTCTGCTCCGCTGTTGTTGCGTCACCACCGCCCCTTTCTCGCGTTCTGGCTGGCCCGCGTATTTACCGCGAGCGGCTTTCAGATGCTCACTGTGGCGATTGGCTGGCAGCTCTATCAGCTGACCGGCAACGTGCTCGATCTGGGTCTGGTCGGCCTGGTCGAATTCGCCCCGCGGGTGCTGTTCATGCTGCATACCGGGCACGTGGCCGACCGCTATGACCGGCGCCGGGTGGCGGCGCTGTGCCAGAGCCTGCAAGCGCTGATTGCGCTGGCACTGGTGCTCGGCAGTGCCACCGACAACGTCAGCCGTGAGCTGATCTTCTGCCTGGCCTTCCTGCTCGGCGCCGCACGTTCGTTTGAAATGCCGGCGACTCAGGCCCTGCTGCCCAACGTGGTCCCGCCCGGACTGTTCCCGCGGGCCGTGGCAGCCTCGGCATCGGCGACCCAGGCCGCTACTATCGTCGCCCCTGCGGTCGGCGGCTTGTTGTATGCGCTGGGCAGCATCTGGGTGTACGGCCCGACCGTGGCGCTGTATGTGATCGCCTGCGGCCTGACCCTGAGCCTGGATGCCCGCCAGCAGGTCCAGCAGCGCGGCCGGGCGACGCTGGAGTCTCTATTGGCCGGGATACGCTTCATCCGTAGCCGGCCGGACATCCTCGGTGCCATCTCGCTGGACCTGTTCGCCGTGCTGCTGGGCGGCGCCACGGCGTTGTTGCCGGTGTTTGCCAAGGACATCCTGTTGACTGGCCCGTGGGGCCTGGGCCTGCTGCGTTCGGCGCCGGCAGTCGGCGCGCTGTTGATGTCGGTATGGCTGGCGCGCTTCCCGTTCGAGCGCAAGGTCGGCCGGACCATGTTCACCGCAGTCGGCGTGTTCGGCGTGGCCACCATCGCCTTTGGCCTGTCGACCTCGTTCTGGTTCTCGCTGGCGGTGTTGGTGGTGCTGGGCGCGGCAGACATGATCAGCATGGTCATCCGCAGCGCTTTCGTGCAGCTGGAGACGCCTGACGAAATGCGCGGCCGGGTCAGCGCGGTAAATGGATTGTTCATCGGGGCTTCGAACCAGCTCGGGGAGTTCGAGTCAGGTATTACCGCGCACTGGTTCGGCACCGTACCGGCAGTGGTGCTGGGCGGCGTCGGCACGCTGGTGGTGACCGGGGTGTGGATTAAGTTGTTCCCGAGCCTGGCCAACCGCGATCAACTGCACAGCCAGCCGGTAGCAGAAGCGCCAGCGGCGTCAGCTGCACCGATCAAAGGTTGACCCCGCCAGCAGCAGGCTCATCTGCTGCTCGTAGCCGACCCGGGCGCGAAAGCCGTTGCCGCTTTCGCGCCAGCCGGTTGCACGGTACAAGGCCAAAGCGCCGAGGTTGGCGCGGTCCACTGACAACTGCAGGCGCCTGAGATCAGGCCACATGGTGCGCAAAAGAGCCGGTAGCGCCTGCATGCAAAAGCGCCCAAGGCCCTGCCCCTGAAACCTGCGATCGACCTGCAACGCAGTCATCATCGCTGCATCAGGTTGACCCCAGGCGGGCAGAAATGCGCCACGCTGAAGCAGCAGAAACGCTCTGGGCACATCATCGAGCAACAGCGCGACGCCGCGGCGCTGATCAGAGCCGCAACCGAGTAACAGATACAAGGCATCAGCGATATCGCCGGCGAAGCACTGCTGCTCTGACGGCAGCTGGATCTCCAGCAGTTGCCCACGCTGGGCCGGGGTTAGCTGCGAGTAGTCAATCAGCTGCACAGCGGCATCTCGGCGGCGGCCGTCTGGGTGATCGGCACTGAATGCGCAGTGTATCGCGACATTGATTACCGCTCAGCAAGCATGCTGGTATGATGCGCGGCTTTTTTCTACCCCAGATAAAACCACGGCATCCGGTACGGTCTGTGCTTTGCTGATGAGGTCGATACATTAACGGCGCCCCGGAGGCGTCTTTGGGAGCGGGCATGCTGGAAAGGCTGTTTCAACTAAAAGCACACAACACCAACGTGCGCACCGAGATACTTGCGGGCGTGACCACGTTCCTGGCCATGGCCTACATCCTCTTCGTCAACCCGAGCATCCTCGGCGAGACCGGTATGGACAAGGGCGCGATCTTTGTCGCGACGTGCCTGGCTGCGGCCATCGGCTCGGCGACCATGGGCCTGATCGCCAACTACCCGATCGCACTGGCGCCGGGCATGGGCCTGAACGCCTTCTTCACTTACACCGTGGTCCTGCACATGGGCCATACCTGGCAGGTGGCGCTGGGTGCGGTGTTCATCTCGGCGGTGTTGTTCTTCCTGCTGTCGATCTTCCGCATCCGCGAGTGGATCGTGAACAGCATTCCGCTGCCGCTACGCTCGGCCATCGCCGCCGGTATCGGCCTGTTCCTCGCGCTGATTGCGCTGAACAATGCCGGCATCGTCGTTGATAACCCAGCCACCCTGGTTGGTTTGGGCGACCTCAAGAAGCCTGCTCCGGTGCTCGCTGCACTGGGCTTCTTCCTGATCGTCGCGCTGGAAGCAATGAAGGTTCGCGGTGCAGTACTGATCGGCATTCTAGCCGTCACCGTAGCCTCGATCCTGATGGGCGTGACGCCGTTTGCCGGTGTAGTCTCGATGCCGCCATCGCTGGCGCCGACCTTCCTCCAGCTGGACATCGCTGGTGCTTTGGATGTGGGCCTGGTCAGCGTGATCTTTGCCTTCCTGTTCGTCGACCTGTTCGACAACTCCGGCACCTTGATCGGCGTCGCCAAACGCGCAGGCCTGATGAGCAAGGACGGCCACATGCCGAAAATGGGCCGGGCACTGATCGCCGACAGTACCGCAGCCATGGCCGGCTCGCTGCTGGGTACCTCGACCACCACCAGCTACATCGAGTCGGCAGCAGGCGTTAGCGCCGGTGGCCGTACGGGCCTGACCGCCATCGTGGTCGCGGTGTTGTTCCTGCTGGCGCTGTTCTTCGCGCCGTTGGCCGGCAGTGTGCCGGCCTTCGCCACCGCACCGGCGCTTTTGTTCGTCGCCGTGCTGATGGCCTCGGGCCTGGCTGAAATCAACTGGGACGACGTCACCGAGGCAGCCCCTGTGGTGGTGACTGCCCTGGCCATGCCGCTGACCTACTCGATCGCCAACGGCATCGCCTTCGGCTTCATTGCCTGGACCGCGATCAAGCTGCTGTCGGGCCGCCGCCAGGACCTGAACCCGGCGCTGATCATCCTGTCGATTCTGTTCGTTATCAAGCTGGGCTGGTTCAACGCATGAGTTCTGTTTTCGATCCATCTGCCTACCAAAGCCTGCTGGCGCCAAAAGTCGAGCGCCTGCGCGAGCTGCTGGCGCCGTTCAGCGCGCCCGAGCCTGTGGTGTTCGAGTCGCCGCGCGAGCACTACCGCCTGCGCGCCGAGTTTCGCCTGTGGCGTGAAGACGGCCAGCGTCACTACGCCATGTTCGCCCCGGGCGAAAAGCACAAGGCGATCCTGATCGAGGATTTCCCGATTGCCAGCCAACGCATCAATGCGCTGATGCCGCGCCTGAAAGCGGCCTGGCAGGCGAGCGAGACGCTGAGCAACCGGCTGTTCCAGGTGGAGTTCCTGACCACCCTGGCCGGCGATGCGATGATCACCCTGTGCTATCACCGCCCGCTCGACGACGAGTGGGAAGCTGCCGCCCGCGAGCTGGCCGCCGAGCTCGACGTGAGCCTGGTCGGCCGCTCCAAAGGTAAACGTCTGGTGATTGGCCGTGACTATGCGGTGGAAAAACTCGACGTCGCCGGCCGCACCTTCAGCTACCGCCAGCCCGAGGGTGCTTTTACCCAGCCCAACGGCGCGGTCAACCAGAAGATGCTCAACTGGGCCTTTGAGGCCATCGGCGAGCGCGACGACGACCTGCTCGAGCTGTACTGCGGCAACGGCAACTTCACCCTGCCGCTGGCAACCCGCGTACGCCAGGTGCTGGCCACCGAGATCAGCAAGACCTCGGTCAATGCCGCCTTGCACAATCTCGACGAAAACGGCGTGGATAACGTGCGCCTGGTGCGCCTGTCGGCCGAAGAGCTGACCGAGGCACTGAACGAGGTGCGCCCGTTCCGCCGCCTGCAGGGCATCGACCTGAAGAGCTATCAGTTCGGCACGGTGTTCGTCGACCCGCCGCGCGCGGGGATGGACCCGGATACCTGCGAGTTGACTCGACGCTTCGAGCGTATCCTGTACATATCCTGCAACCCGGAAACTCTGGCGGCCAACATCGCCCAGTTGCACGATACGCACCGGATCGAACGCTGCGCCCTGTTCGACCAGTTCCCCTATACCCACCATATGGAAAGCGGTGTGCTGCTGGTCCGACGCTGAACCGACCTCTGCCGGGGCTGCAATGCTTCGGCACGGCCACCCCACCAGCATCGAGCAACTGGCCAGCCAGGCCCTGCTCGGCTACAGCCGCCTGACCCACCCGCAGCGCTTGCAGCTGCGCAGCCCGGCAGACGAGCAGTGCGATGTGCTGATGCCGGCGCCAGCGAGGCTTTTGGGGGCCTCGCTGGCGTAGGCTGGTTTCAGGCTTGTATCAGAAGTCGAAGAACACCGTCTCGCCTTCGCCCTGAATCCGCATGTCGAAGCGATAGGCAGTCTTGCCGTCGACTTCGCAGCGTTTGGCAATCAGCGTCTCGCGCCGTTGCGGCTGCTCGATCAGGTTGAGCACCGGGCACTTGGCGTTGGCCTCGGCTTCGTCATCAAAGTACAGCCGCGTGTGCAGTTGGATATTGATGCCGCGGGCAAACAGGCTGATGTTGATGTGCGGCGCCATTGGCACGCCGGCGGCATTCTTGACCACACCCGGTTTGACCGTGTGCAGCGTCCAGTCACCGGAGTCGAAGGTGGTGGCGGTACGGCCAAAGCTGTTGAACGGGTTTTCCAGGTTGTACTGATCCTGGTACTGGCCGTCGGCATCGGCCTGCCACACTTCCAGAAACGAATCACGCACCAGATGGCCATTGCCATCGTAGACCTGACCGATCAGCAGGATGTGCTCGCCGGCGGCTTCAGGGCGCGCCAGGGTGTTCCAGATTTCGGTCGGCCGAACCGGGTTGCCCGCTGCTTGCAGGGCCAGGCCGATGTGCACGTAAGGGCCGGCAGTCTGCGACGGGGTTTCCGGCAGCAATTCAATTGGCATGTCGCGGCTCCTCAGCGGTTTTCGAAGTGGGTCTGGCGCTGACCGCGCAGAACGATGTCAAAACGGTACGCCAGGCAATCCATCGGATTGGCGTTGCTCATGTCGAGCTTGGCAATCAGTTGCTGCACCGCTTGCGGGTTGGCGATCGACTTGACGATCGGGCACAGCGGGATCAGCGGATCACCTTCGAAGTACAGCTGGGTAATCAACTTGGTCGAGATCGACGGGCCGCTGATCGAGAAGTGAATGTGCGCCGGGCGCCAGTCATTCGGGCCGTTGCGCCATGGGTACGGGCCGGGCTTGATGGTGCGGAAGCTGTAATAGCCATCGCGGTCGGTCAGGGCCCGGCCGACACCGCCGAAGTTGGGGTCCAGCGGCGCCAGGTAACGGTCGTTCTTGTGGCGGTAACGGCCGCCGGCGTTGGCCTGCCACATTTCCACCAAGGTGTTTGGCACTGGTTTGCCGTACTGGTCGATCACTCGGCCGGCGACGATGATGCGCTCGCCGATCGGCAGGCCACCGTTGTCGAAGTTGAGCAGCAGGTCGTTGTCGTGCTGGCCAAAGCCCAGGTGAGTGAAGTCCGGGCCGGTGGTTTCACTGATCGACTGCGGGATGCTGACCAGCGCCTGGCGCGGCGAGCGGGCAATCGACGTCTTGTAATCTGGGGTCAGCGCTTTCGGGTGCCAGTTGCGATCACGGATCACGAAGCGGCTGGTGTCCTCGGCAGGCATACCGGTGTTCCTCTTATTGGAGTTGTGCGAGCGCCCGTGCGTGGCGGGCGGACTTGCAGTTTCCGATAGCCTGGATGGGATGAATATTGAAATCAGCGGTCTTAGCCATAACTGTTTGGTTATGCCTTGCAGCGTGCCTGCACAAGGCAGCAGCACTGAACTAATCTATACCCTCAACCTCGCGGTTTGGAGAAGCTCGATGGAATGGCGAAAAGGTCGGCGTAGCGACAATGTGGTCGATGCTCGCGGTGCAGGCGGCGGCGGTGGCATGCGCTTTGGCGGCGGCAAGGGGCTGGGCCTGGGCGCCATCCTGCTGATCGTCGGCATCGGCTGGATGACCGGCCAGGACCCGCTGCAGATTCTCGGCCAACTGACCGGGCAGATGCAGCAAAGCGCGCCGGCCAACGTCGAAGGCAAGGCGCCGCCGGCCAATGATGATCAGGCAGCGTTCGTTGCCTCGATCCTGGGTGACACCGAAGACACCTGGAAGGCGCTGTTCGCCCAGGCCGGCAAGCAATACCGTGACCCCAAGCTGGTGCTGTTCAGCGGCCAGGTCAATTCGGCCTGCGGCTTCGCCTCCTCGGCGGTCGGGCCATTCTACTGCCCGGCTGACCAGCGGGTGTACCTGGACATGACCTTCTTCCGCGAAATGGAAACGCGCTTTGCCGCCGCCGGCGACTTCGCCCAGGCCTACGTCATCGCGCACGAGATCGGCCATCATGTGCAGACGCTGCTCGGCGTCTCCAATCAGGTCCAGGCCGCTCGCCAGCGCGGGCAGAAGATGGAAGGTGACAACGGCCTGCTGGTGCGTCAGGAATTGCAGGCCGACTGTTTTGCCGGGGTCTGGGCCTATCAGGCGCAGAAACGCCTGAACTGGCTGGAACCGGGTGACATCGAAGAGGCACTTAACGCCGCCAACGCCATCGGTGATGACCGCTTGCAACAGCAAGGCCAAGGTCGCGTGGTGCCGGATTCGTTCACCCATGGCACGTCGGCGCAGCGCGTACGCTGGTTCAAGACCGGCTTCAGCGACGGTGACGTCAACCGCTGCGATACCTTCAACGCACGCACGCTGTAACTCCCCGCCAATCTGCATGCAACAGCGCCTCTTGAGCACTTTGCGCTCAGGAGGTGTCGTTGAATGCACCGCTTTTTAACGCCAATGCCGCAGTAAAACTCTCGGATTTTCAGACAGTTACAAATCTGCTGAAAAAGCGTTTCAGCTAGCCCGATTGTGGCCGATAACTCATGCACGAATCAGCGGGCCCCGGGAAGAATAACGCCAGCGATTGACAACAACTGAGCGAATGATCTTTATGGAGTGCGTGCATGAACAGCTGGTTTGCCAACATCAGCGTCAACCTCAAACTGGGCCTGGGCTTTGGCCTGGTCCTGCTTTTGACCGGCCTGCTGGCCCTGACCGGCTGGAACAGCCTGGGCAGCTTGATCGACCGCAGTAACTGGATGAGCGACATCAGCCAGCTCAACAAAGACCTCACCGACCTGCGCGTAGCACGTCTGCAGTACATGATCGCCAACGGCGATGACGCCGCTGCGGCCAACACCCAGACCAAACTGGACACCTTCAGTGCCCAGCAGCAGCGCTTGGTGGCCTCGTTCAAGAGCCCTGAAAACGTCAAGCTGCTCAACGAGCTGGGCGCGATCATCAGCGACTACAAACTGTCGCTGAGCAAGATGCGCGCGGGCTACAAGACCACCCTCGCCAACCGCGAGAACATGAACCAGACTGCCGCCAAGGCCGATCAGATCCTTGATGCGATCAGCCGCGACGTGTTGGCCCAGCCGGAAGTCGACAGCGTACGCCTGGCCCAGTATCAGGCCATCAGCAAGACGCGTCAGCAGTTGCTGCAAGTGCGCGTCGATGTACGCGGCTACATCGCTGACAACAGCGCAGCCAATGAACAGGCCGCCCTGCGCCAGCTCGACGCGGCCCTGGTCGAGATCGACAACCTCAAGCGCCAGCTACCCAACGAAAGCACCCGCCTGCAACAGTTCGACCAGAGCGTGCAGGCTTACCGCTCGGCCGTGCGTGACTTCCGCGACGCCACCGCCGCCATCGCCGTGGCCCGCGCCGAGATGACCGTGCAAGGTGCCGATATCGTCAAGCGTAGCGATGCCCTGTACAAGATCCAGCTCGAGCGCCGCGACATCGAAAGCGACCAGGCGCGCCATCTGCAGATCATCTCGACCCTGCTGGCATTGTTGGTCGGGGTATGCGCCGCGATCATCATCACCCGCCAGATCACCCGCCCGCTGCGCGAAACCATGGACGCCGTCGAGCGTATTGCCGGTGGCGACCTGTCCAGTGAGCTGCGGGTCACCCGCCGTGACGAGTTGGGCGTGCTGCAACAAAGCATCAGCCGCATGGGCAGCACCCTGCGCGAGTTGATCGGTGGTATTCGTGATGGCGTAACGCAGATTGCCAGCGCCGCCGAAGAGCTGTCGGCCGTGACCGAGCAGACCAGCGCCGGTGCCAACAGCCAGAAAGTCGAGACTGACCAGGTTGCCACTGCCATGCACGAGATGGCTGCGACCGTGCAGGAAGTCGCCCGCAACGCTGAACAGGCTTCGCGCGCGGCAACGGGTGCCGATGATGAAGCGCGTGCCGGTGACCGGGTGGTGGGCGAGGCGATCAACCAGATCGAACGCCTGGCCGACGAAGTCCAGCGCTCGACTGACGCAATGAACCTGCTGCAGCAGGAAAGCCAGAAGATCGGCAGTGTCATGGACGTGATCAAGTCGGTTGCCGAGCAGACCAACTTGCTGGCATTGAACGCGGCCATCGAAGCCGCCCGCGCCGGTGAAGCCGGGCGTGGTTTTGCCGTGGTCGCCGACGAAGTGCGGGGCCTGGCGCAGCGTACGCAGAAGTCCACCGAAGAGATCGAAGAGCTGATCGCCAGCCTGCAGAACGGCACCCAGCAAGTGGCCAACGCCATGCTGGGCAGCCGCAACCTGACTGAAAGCAGCGTCGAGCTGGCGCGCAAGGCCGGTGGTTCGCTGGAGAACATCACCCGCACTGTGTCCAACATCCAGTCGATGAACCAGCAGATCGCCGCAGCCGCCGAGCAACAGAGCGCGGTTGCCGAGGAGATCAGCCGGAGCATTCTCAATGTACGCGATGTGTCGGAACAGACAGCCGCAGCCAGTGATGAAACCGCCGCGTCGAGCGTCGAGCTGGCACGCCTTGGCAGTCATCTGCAGACGCTGGTAAGCAAGTTCCGCGTGTGACCGCTGCCTTGTGAACTGCTCAGCCCGGCCAGCGCAATGCTGGCCGGGCTGAGCAGCACTGGCGTTACTTGACGATCATGCCAACACCACGACCGCGCGGGTCGGAGGCGGTTTCAAGCTTGCCATCGGTGACGCGAATGGCCTGGATATCGCCCATCTCCCAGCCCTGATCCTCAAGCACATAGCCCATCTTTTTCAGCTCGTCGGCGACCTTGCCGGTCAACGGTGCATAGCTGTCGAAGTAGATAGTGTCCTTGGGCAGCAGCTGGTGATGCACGCGCTGCGCTGCAACGGCCTTGGCCAGCGGCATGTCGTAGTCGTAGAGGTTGTTCATTACCTGGAAGATCGAGGTGAAGATGCGCGAGCCGCCCGGCGTACCGATGACCAGGCTGACCTTGCCGTCGCGGGTCACCAGGCTTGGGCTCATCGACGACAGCATGCGTTTGCCCGGAGCAATCGCGTTGGCATCGCCGCCGACCACGCCAAAGGCATTGGCGGTACCGGGCTTGCTGCTGAAGTCATCCATCTCGTCGTTGAGCAGGAAGCCTGCGCCCTTGACCACCACACCACTGCCGTAGTCGAGGTTGAGGGTGTAGGTGTTGCTGACCGCGTTGCCCTGTTTGTCGACGATCGAGAAGTGCGTGGTTTGATGCGGCTCCAGCCCCGGGCGGACCTTGTCGGTGGCGGAGATGGCGGTTGGGTTGACCTGCTCGGCGCGCTTTTTCAGGTAGTCCTTGGCCACCAGCTTGTCTACCGGTACCTCGGTGAAGGCCGGGTCGCCAAGATAGTCGGCGCGGTCGGCGAACACGCGCTTTTCAATCTCGGCCAGCAGGTGGATGTAGCGCGCCGAGTTCTGCTCGACGCCCTTGAAGTCTGCCGCGCGGTTTTCCTTGATCCCGAGCAACTGCGCCAGTGCTACGCCGCCGGAGCTTGGCGGTGGCGCGGTGTAGACCACGTTGCCGCGCCAGTCGATGGCCATCGGCTCGCGCCAGAGGGCTTTGTAGTCCTTCAGGTCGTCTTTGTTGATCAGGCCGTTATCGGCCTTCATCTGCGCAACCAGCAGATCGGCGGTCTTGCCTTGATAGAACTCGCTGACGCCTTTGTCGGCGATGCGTTCGAGGGTCTGCGCCAGCTCCGGCTGCTTGAACAGCTCGCCGACTTTCATGCTGCCGAAATAATCGTTGAAGTTGGTCGCGGTCTTGAACAGGCCTTGGGCATCGTCGCGATACTGGTACTGCTTCTGGGCGATCTTGAAGCCGTTGTTGGCGTAACCGATGGCCGGAGTCAGCAGCTCGCTCCAGGGCAACTTGCCGAACTTTTGATGCGCCTCCCACAAGCCCATTACTGTGCCCGGTACGCCAGCGGCGCGCACGCCGACCAGGCTGAGGTTCTCGATGACCTCGCCTTTTTCGTCCAGGTACATATTGCGGGTGGCCGCCTTGGGCGCCACTTCGCGGTAGTCGAGGAAGTACGCTTTGCCGTCCACGTACAAGGTCATGAAGCCACCGCCGCCGATGTTGCCGGCTTCTGGATAGGTGACTGCCAGGGTGAAGGCAGTGGCCACGGCGGCATCGACGGCGTTGCCGCCTTTTTTCAGGATATCGGCGGCGACCTGTGCGCCATATTGATCGGGCGCGGCCACTGCGCCGCCTTCAAGAGTCACCGCGAAGGCCGACGAACAGCTCAGGATCGCGGCCCCGAGGGCCATGGACTGGAACATGACGAGACGCATGAGCACTTCCTTGGTGTTGTTTTTGTTGATCACTTATTAACACTGAAGCGTTTTGACTAAGCAAACGCACCAGACACAGGACGACGGCATTGCGTCATTCGTGTCGTTTTCAGAACGGTTCTTAGGATCGAGATTGCTGGGGCCGCGTCAGCCTGAGTGGACGCGGTCGGCGTAGGAGCGGCCTTGTGTCGCGAAAGGGGTGCGCAGCACCCCCGGCAATCCCGGACCAGTACCACGCGCTCAGCAGGCATACGCCGCCAGCTTGGCCTGGATGAAATCAAGGAAGCACTGAATCCGCAGCGCCAGCTGGGTGTTGCGGTAGTAAACCGCATGAATCGGCTGCCGGTACCCATTGTTGGCCTCGCTCAACAGCACGTGCAGGCGCCCGGCGCGGATATCTTCGTGGGTCATGAAATGCGACAGGCAGACGATACCCTGCCCGGCCAGCACCAGCTGGCGCAAGGTCTCGCCACTGGATGCGGTCAACTGCGGGCGGATTCGCCAACTGTCGCCGTCGGCGTGGCGCAGCGGCCATTGGTTGAGGCTGTCCAGCGAGCTGAAGCCGAGCAGGCAGTGCTCGCTCAAGTCACTGACCTGGCGCGGCACGCCGTGGCGTTGCAGGTATTCGGGGCTGGCCAGAATCTGGACCGGGCTGCAGCCCAGCGAGCGCGCATGCAGGCTGGAGTCGGCCAGCTCGCCGATGCGGATGGCGACGTCGGTGCTTTGCTGGAGCAGGTCGATGATCAGGTCATCGGTGTTCAGCTCCAGCTCGATGGCCGGGTACAGCGCGCGGAACTCAGCGATCCAGGGCACGATCGCGTGCAGCATGAATGGTGCTGCGGCGTTGATGCGCAGGCGCCCCGACGGCGTCTGCCGGTGCAGCGACAGGCGCTCTTCGAGCTCGCTCATCTGTTCGAGGATGGTCCGCGCGTGCAGTACAAAGAACCGCCCTTCTTCGGTCAGGTCCATGCGCCGCGTGGTGCGGTTGATCAGCGTGGTGCCAAGCTTGCCTTCCAGCCGCGCCAGGGTGCGGCTGACCGCAGACGGGGTTTGCCCGAGTTGCTCGGCAGCGGCGGAAATCGAGCCGCAGTCGATCACGCTGACGAATACCTGGAGTTCTTCTGAGCGGGTTTTCACGGCAGTGCCTGGGCCAGGATGAGGCCTGGATTGTCGGCCGTTTATTGCCGGGCAAGCAACTGCCGCGTCGGTAACGCCGCGCATCGCTTACCGGGCCTGGCCGAACACCTTGGCCAGATGCGCCTCGTAGGCTGCCACGGTAGCGGCCACATCCGGGCGCTTCATCACATCGACGGCGAGGAAGGTTGGCAGGCCGCTCATGCCGAGGAACTGGTTGGCCTTGTGGAACGGGAAGTACACCGCATCCACGCCCTTGCCTTCAAAGAAGTCGTTGGGGTCGTCGAAGGCCTGTTGCGGCGCGTTCCAGGTGGCCGAAATCATGTACTGCTTGCCCTGGATCAGGCCGCCACTGCCGTACTTCTGCGAAGCGTCGGAGCGGGTCCGGCCGTCGCTGGCGTAGAGGCTGCCGTGGCCTTCGGTGAACACTTCATCCAAGTACTGTTTGACGGTGTACGGGGCACCCATCCACCAGCCGGGCATCTGATAGATGATCACGTCGGCCCAAAGGTATTTCTGCACTTCTTCCTTGATGTCGTAGCCGCCGTCGATGAAGGTTTGTTTGACATCGAAACCGGCCCGGTCCAGATAGGCCAGCGCGGCATCGTGCAGGGTTTCGTTCAAGCGGCCATCGGAGTGGGCGAACTGTTTGCCGCCATTGAGCAGAAGAATCTTTTTCATATCGAGCCTCTAAGGTTCTGTGTCGATCCGCAGACCGATGCACTTCAGATGGCTGCAGGTTAGGGGCTCGCCCGTGGCGGAAACAGCCAGCATTGGGCAAATCAGTTTTGCCTTGTAATCACGAATCATCACCAGACTGTTGCTTTAAAATCGCTTCTCCACTTATTTGCAAGGTGCAGTCATGAACGCTCAACACGCCTTTATTCTCAAAGCCAAGACCCGCCCGGAAAAGGCCGAAGCATTCGAGCAACTGTTCCGCGCCTACGTCGAACCAAGCCGCCAGGAGCCGGGCTGCGTCGAATACCACATGTTGCGCGATCAGCAGGACCCGAGCCTGTTCATCTTCTATGAGGTGTGGGCCGATCAGGCGGCGTTCGATGCGCACTGCGCGCTGGCCCATATGCAGCAGTTTGCCGCGCAGCGCATGGACTATCTGGAGCACGATTTCGAGGTGCAACGCATCGACATGCTCAGCGCCGCCTCGGGTAAACGTTGAGCCGTTCAAATAGCTGACAAATGTCGCTTGCCGCCAGCCGCCGGGCTTCTCACAATCCACCGATTGGCTTTCATTGCGCACCCGATAAGGATCTCCCCGTGCCGTCCATCTATCAGCTCAAACCCCGCTTCCAGGCCCTGCTGCGGCCCACCGTGCAGCGCCTGTACGACCGCGGGGTGACGGCCAATCAGGTCACGGTTGCCGCTGGGATAGTCTCGCTGCTGCTGGGCCTGCTGCTGGCCTGCTTTGCCGACATCCACGGGCTGTTCATCCTGCTGCCGATCTGGATGCTGCTGCGCATGGCGCTCAACGCGGTGGACGGCATGCTCGCCCGCGAGTTTGGCCAGCAGTCCAGGCTTGGTGCCTACCTCAATGAACTGAGCGACGTGATCGCCGACGCTGCGCTGTACCTGCCGTTTGCCCTGCTGGTCGGGGTATCGCCCGTGCTGGTGGTGCTGCTGGTTTTGAGCGCACTGATCAGCGAATACGCGGGGGTGATGGGCCCGCTGGCCGGTGCAGCGCGGCGCTACGACGGGCCGATGGGCAAGAGCGATCGCGCGTTTGCCTTTGGCCTGCTCGGTACCGGTGTCGCCTTTGGCCTGCTCGATCCAACCTGGATCAACGGCCTGCTGCTGGTGATTCTGCTGCTCTCGCTCTATACCCTCTACAACCGGGTACGTCAGGGCCTGACCCACGCCAACTGATCGTCGCCACTGACCGCACCGCCGCCAGCTAAAAGGACCTTTGCCATGCGCCAGGCGCAATCGCTGCACTTCTCTACCCATGACGGCGTCGAGCTGCACTATCGCTACTGGCCGGCCATCCGCAGCGAGCATCAGCCGCGTCGGGCGGTGGTGATGTTCCACCGCGGCCATGAGCACGGTGGGCGCCTGGCGCACCTGGCAGACGAACTGGACATGCCCGGCTATGACTTCTTTGCCTGGGACGCACGTGGCCACGGCCAGTCGCCAGGGGCGCGCGGCGACAGCCCGAGCTTTGCCACCAGCGTGCGCGATGTGCAGACCTTCATCGAGCACATTCAAACCCGCCACGGCATCGCCGAAGAAAACACCGTGGTGCTGGCGCAAAGCGTCGGTGCCGTGCTGATTGCCACCTGGGCGCATGACTACGCGCCCAAGGTACGCTGCCTGGTGCTGGCCTCGCCGGCGTTCAAGGTCAAACTCTACGTGCCGTTTGCCCGCCCTGGCCTGAAGCTGATGAAGGCCGCGCGCGGCAACTTCTTCGTCAACAGCTACGTCAAGCCACGGCTGCTCACCCACGACCCGGAGCGGGTGGCTTCGTATGTGGCCGACCCGCTGATCAGCCGGCCCATCTCGGTGACCATGCTGCTCGGCCTGTATGAAGCCGCAGACCGGGTAGTGGCGGACGCTCAGGCGATCCAACTGCCGACCCAATTGCTGGTTTCGGGCGCCGACCTGGTGGTCGAGCGGGCGCCGCAGGAGCAGTTCTTCGAGCGCCTGGGCAGTGCCCGCAAAGAGCTGCACCTGCTGCCTGGGTTCTTCCACGACACCCTTGGCGAGCGTGACCGCGGCCATGTACTGCCGCGCATCAAGCGCTTCGTCGAGCACTGCTTCGATGTCCCGCTGGCGGCACCTTCGCTGCTCGATGCCGACCAGTCCGGCGCCAGCTGCGCCGAAGCCGAAAGCCTCGCAGCAAAGCTGCCGCGCAACTCGCCACGGGATCTGTACTGGCGCGCCACCCGCGCCGGCCTGCGCCTGGGCAAAGGCATGGCAGACGGGGTCAAGCTGGGCTTCGATACTGGCTTCGACTCCGGCAGCACCCTTGACTATGTCTATCGCAACCAGGCCACTGGCAAGGGCAAGCTGGGCCAGATGATCGACCGCAACTACCTCGACGCCATTGGCTGGCGCGGTATTCGCCAACGCAAGCTGCATGTCGAAGAGCTGCTGCGCGAAGCGATCCGGCGCCTGCGCGAGCAGGGCCGCACAGTCGATATCGTCGACATCGCCGCCGGCCATGGCCGCTACATTCTTGAAGCCTTGCAGGAACTCGAGCAACTGCCGGACTCGATCCTGCTGCGCGACTACAGCGAACTGAATGTGCAGCAGGGCACGGCGCTGATTGCCGAAAAGGGCTTGGGCGATATCGCGCGTTTCGTCCAGGGCGACGCCTTTGACCGGCAGAGCCTGGCCACACTCGAGCCGCGCCCGAGCCTGGCTGTGGTTTCCGGGCTGTACGAACTGTTCGCCAGCAACCAGATGGTCAGCACCTCGCTGGCCGGCCTGGCTGATGCCGTCGAAACGGGCGGCTATCTGGTCTATACCGGCCAGCCGTGGCACCCGCAGCTGGAGATGATCGCCCGCGCCCTGACCAGCCACCGCGGCGGTCAGGCCTGGGTCATGCGTCGACGCAGCCAGGCCGAAATGGATCAGCTGGTTGCCGCCGCTGGTTTTCGCAAGATCACCCAGCGCATCGACGAATGGGGCATCTTCAGTGTCAGCCTGGCGCAGCGGGTCGAGTGATGGCGCGTGAAGCCGGGCTGATCCGCCGTGGGGTCTTGTGGCTACTGCTGCTCGGGCCGTTTTTCTTTCTCAGCTACGGCCTGGCCAACACCTACACGGCGGGCCGTGCCGATGTCGGCAGCCTGGTGTTCGGCTGGGAAAGCCAGATGCCGTTGTGGCCGTGGACGATCATCCCGTACTGGTCCATCGACCTGCTCTACGGCCTGTCGTTTCTGCTGCCACGCAACCGCCGCGAGATGGATCGCCACGCCCTGGCCTTGTTCAGCGCGCAGCTGATCTGCGTGGCCGGCTTTCTGCTCTGGCCGCTGCGCTTTACCTTCGAGCGACCGGAGCTGAGCGGCCTGTTCGGCTGGCTGTTCGATGTGCTGATGGGCTTCGACAAACCGTTCAATCAGGCGCCCTCGCTGCACATCGCCCTGCTGGTGATCATCTGGACGATGTTCGCCCGCCACCTGCGCAACCCGCGTGGGCGCTGGCTGATGCACGGCTGGATGGCGCTGATCGGGGTGTCGGTGCTGACCACCTGGCAGCACCACTTCATCGACTTGCCGAGCGGTGCGTTGGTCGGGCTGCTATGCGTCTGGCTGTGGCCTCGCGACGGTCAACCGCCGTTGCAGGCTGCGCGTCTGGCGCAGGATCCCAAGCGCTGGCGGCTGGCGCTTTACTACACCCTGGGCGCTGCGCTGTGCACCGGTTTGGCGAGCTGGGCCGGCGGCGCCTGGCTGTGGCTATTGTGGCCGGCACTGGCGCTGCTGCTGGTGGCCTTGAGCTACGCGGTACTCGGTGCCAGCGCGTTTCAAAAAGGCGCTGATGGGCGCCTGTCGATGGCCGCCAGCTGGCTGTTTGCACCCTACCTGCTCGGCGCCTGGATCAACTCGCGGCTGTGGACGCGACGCCATCCGCAGGCGGACGAAATCTGTGACGGGGTCTTCCTCGGCCGTATTCCGGCAGCCGGTGAGGCGGGGCAGTTTTCGGCGATTGTCGACCTGAGTGCCGAACTGCCATGCCTGGCAGCCAAACCATTGGCAAACCATTACCGTAGCCTGCCGACCCTGGATCTGGTGGTCGCCGATCTACAGCTGTGCCGCGCCGCCGCCGACGCTATCGAGACGCTGCGCCAGCAAGGGCCGTTGCTGGTCTGTTGCGCGCTGGGTTACTCGCGCAGCGCCACCGCCGTCGCCGCCTGGTTGCTGCTCAGTGGCCGCTGCACGAGCCTGGCTGAAGCCGAACTGCGCTTGCGCCAGGCGCGCCCGGGCATCGTCCTGCGCAGCGCACACCAGCACATGCTCAGGCAACTGGAGGGGCAAGCATGCAGCTGCGCATAACCGCCAGCCTGCTCGGCCGCGGCCAGCAACTGGAGCGACTGTCCGACGGCATCAGCCTGATCGCGCTGGGCTATGGCCTGGCGCCGCTGCTGGGCGCCCCACTGCCGCTGCTGGGCAGTGGCTTATGCGCCCTGCTGGTGATACTCGGCCTTGTGCATAAATACCTGGCGGTGCGAGTCGCGCTGGATGCCGAGTTATTTGCCGAGCTGACTTCGCGGAGCGACCTGCCAGCCGCTACGGGCCAGCTCGACCGCGCCTTGTTCGACCTCAACCTCAAACCCAGCGCCAGCGACCCGCGCGACTGGACCACGCGCAGCCAGGCTGCGCTCGGCCTGTTACGCCGCCAAGGCATGTGCCTGGCGCTGCAGATCGCGCTGTGCCTGACTACGCTGCTGACACTCCCTTTGATCGGATAAGACCCGTGCCATGCTCACCGCCCTGACTGCCTTTGCCATCACCTCCGCCGCGCGCCTGATCACCGGCGCCCGTGCCCTCTGGCTCGGCTGCACGCCGCAGCCGGTGCAGCGCCTGTACTTCGCCAACCACAGTAGCCACGGCGACTTCGTCCTGCTCTGGGCGTCGCTGCCGGGGCCGCTGCGCCAGCGCACGCGACCGGTTGCAGGCGCCGACTACTGGGCCAAACCGGGCCTGCGCAACTTCGTCATCCGCAAGGTATTCAACGGTGTGCTGATCGACCGGCAGCGCAGCGAAGTCCAGGCCAACCCGTTGCAGCCGGTGCTTGATGCGCTGTCCGGTGGCGATTCGTTGATCTTCTTCCCCGAGGGCACGCGCAATCTCGGCGATGAGCCACTGTTGCCGTTCAAGAGCGGTTTGTTCCACCTCGCCGTCGCCAACCCCGACATGGAAGTGGTGCCAGTGTGGATCGCCAACCTCAACCGGGTCATGCCCAAGGGCCGCGCCCTGCCGCTGCCGCTGTTGTGCACCTTGAGCTTTGGCGAACCGCTGCAGGTGCAGGCCGCTGAAGACAAGCACGCGTTTCTCGAGCGGGCCCGCCAGGCCCTGCTGAACCTGGCCCCCAAGGAAGCCTGAGATGGACCACAACACTGTTTTGCTGTTTGCCGGGATCGGCGCGCTGCTGCTGCTCGCCAGCGTCATCGGCCGCCTGCTCAAGTGGCGCGCCGGCGCCGGCCCCCATGCGGTGATCGACAACCTCAATGCGCGGATCAACGCCTGGTGGGTGATGGTGCTGGTGATCGGCATCGCCTTCCTGTTCGGCAAGTACGGCGTGATCGTGCTGTTCTACTGCGTGTCGTTCTATGCCCTGCGCGAGTTCATGACCCTGACCCCGACCCGGCGCAGCGACTACCCCGCGCTGGTCGCAGCGTTCTATGTGGCATTGCCGCTGCAGTATCTGCTGATCGCGATGGACTGGTACGGCCTGTTCAGCATCTTCATCCCGGTGTACCTGTTCCTGCTCCTGCCGATCCTGGCCAGCTTTGGCGGCGACACCACGCGCTTTCTCGAACGCGCCTCGAAAGTGCAGTGGGGGCTGATGATTGCCGTGTACTGCGTGTCGGCGGTGCCGGCGCTGATGACCCTCGACATCCCCGGTTTCGAAGGCCGTAACCTGCTGCTGATCGCCTGGCTGATCCTGGTAGTGCAGATCAGCGATGTGCTGCAGTACGTCTGCGGCAAGCTGTTCGGCAAGCGCAAAGTGGCACCCAACCTGTCCCCGTCGAAAACCCTCGAGGGCCTGCTCGGCGGTGTAGCCCTGGCCACTCTGATCGGCGCCTCGCTGTGCTGGATTACCCCGTTCAGCTTCTGGCAGGCGGCGTTGATGGCGCTGACCGTGAACGCCATGGGCTTCTTCGGCGGGCTGGTGATGTCGGCGATCAAACGCGACCGCGGGGTCAAGGACTGGGGGCACATGATCGAAGGCCACGGCGGCATGCTCGACCGCATCGACTCGGTGTGTTTTGCCGCGCCGGTGTTCTTTCACTTTGTGCGTTACTGGTGGGCATAACCGCGCGGCGATAGCGCGGGCAGGCAGGTAGAGGTCGAGCGCAGGCAACTGGGCCACGCGCGATAGCCCTATGGTGATGCGTCCATAAGCATCCCAAAGGGAACACCTGCCATGTCCGATTTCATTACCGTCCTGCGTGAAACCTGCCCGATCCCGGTAGTCGACGCGACCAAGTGGAAGCGCATTGGCGGTGACCCGCACACGGTCAACCTCAACGCCTACCTGTCGGCTGACGGCAGCAAGATCATGGGCACCTGGATCTGCACCCCGGGCAAGTTCGAGGTCAACTACGACAAGTGGGAATTCTGCCACTTCCTCGACGGCTACTGCATCATCACCCCGGAAGGCGAAGAGCCCAAGCACCTCAAGGCCGGCGATGTGTTCGTCATCGAGCCGGGCATGAAAGGCACCTGGGAAGTGGTCGAAACCGTGCGCAAGTATTTTGTCTTTGCCTGATCAAAGATTGAGTTGATCGGCTAAGCGCAAGGCAAAAAAAATCGCGACTCGAACCGCCCTCCCCCAGGTGCGCAGTTACAGTGGGAGGGCGCTTCGAGCCACGATCAAGACACGTGACGCTCAATCCTTCTTGCGATAGCCCTCGACGATTGCCGAGAAGTCCTTGCCGCCATCGCCGCGCAGGCTCATCGCCTGATACAGCTGCTGCGCCACGGCACCGAGAATCACCGGCTGATGCGCCTGTCGCGCAGCTTCAGTGGCCAACCCCAGATCCTTGAGCATCAGCTCGGCACCAAAGCCGCCGGTATAACCGCGCGCGGCAGGCGCCGTGTCGATCACACCCGGCCATGGGTTGTAGGTATCCGAACTCCAGCAACGGCCTGTGGAACTGTTGATGATGCCGGCCAGCACCTGGGTGTCGATGCCCAGCGCATTGCCCAGCGCCATCGCCTCGGAGACGCCGATCATCGAGATGCCCAACAGCAGGTTGTTGCAGATCTTGGCGATTTGCCCGGTACCGACTTCGCCGCAATGGACGATGTTGCGGCCCATGTCCTTGAGCACCGGCTCCAGGCGAGCAAACAGTTCAGCGCTGGCGCCGACCATGAAGGTCAGGGTGCCGCCCGCTGCGCCACCGGTACCGCCGGACACCGGCGCATCGCCCATGTCGACGCCCTTGGCCGCAGCAGCCTTGGACACTTCGCGGGCGGTCTGTGGGTCGATCGTGCTGCAATCGACGGTCGGCGTACCTGGGCGAATCCCGGCCAGCACGCCGTCATCGTTGAGGTAGACGCCACGCACATGCGCTGCCGCCGGCAGCATGGTGATGACCAGCTCGCTGTTGGCCGCAGCGTCCTTGGGTGAGGCGCTGATCTGCCCGCCAAGCTCGGCAAGTTCGGCCAGTACGTTCTGGTTGAGGTCGAACAGGTTGAGCTGATGCCCAGCCTTGATCAGGTTGCGAGCCATGGGCGCGCCCATGTTGCCCAGACCAATGAATGCAATACGCATGGAGCCTCCTTAGCGCAGGCTGATGGTGGTGTTGACGCCGTCGTTGACGCTGTCGTCATCGAACCAACGGGCCGTGACCGTCTTGGTCTGAGTGTAGAACTGCACCACCTGCTTGCCATACGGGCCGAGGTCGCCGAGCTTGGAGCCGCGCGAACCGGTGAAGCTGAAGTACGGCACCGGCACCGGGATCGGGATGTTGATGCCGACCTGGCCGACGTCGATCTCGCTCTGGAACTTGCGCGCCGCAGCGCCGCTTTGGGTGAACAGGCCGGTGCCGTTGCCGAACGGGTTGCTGTTGACCAGGGCGATGGCCTCGTCGAGCGTGTCGACTTCAAGGGTAATCAGCACCGGGCCGAAGATTTCCTGGGTGTAGATCTGCATCTCGGTGGTGACCCCGGAGAACAGCGTCGGGCCGACGAAGTTGCCTTGCTCATAGCCCGGCACGCTGACGTCACGGCCATCCAGCTCCAGCTTGGCGCCCTCGGCGATGCCGCTTTCGATCAAGCCCAGCACGCGCTCTTTGGCCCGCTTGGAGACCACCGGGCCAACATCCGTGCCTGGCTCGCAACCGGCGTTGACCTTGAGCTGGCTGGCGGCAGCCTTGATGTCCGGCAGCCACTCGCGGGCCTTGCCGACCAGCACCGCCACCGAGGTGGCCATGCAGCGTTGCCCGGCGGCACCAAAGGCAGCGCCGACCAGGGCGTTGATGGTTTGCGTGCGGTTGGCGTCAGGCAGCACCACCGCGTGGTTCTTGGCGCCCATCATCGACTGCACGCGCTTGCCGTGCTGGCTGCCGAGGTTGTAGACGTGGGTACCGACCTCGGTCGAACCGACGAACGAGATTGCCTTGATGTCCTTGTGCGTGCAGATCGCATCTACCACCTGCTTACCGCCGTGGACCACGTTGAGTACACCGGCCGGCACCCCGGCCTGCAGCGCAAGCTCGACCAGCATCAGGGTCGACAGCGGGTCCTGTTCGGACGGTTTAAGGACGAAGGTGTTACCGCAGACGATGGCCATCGGGAACATCCACAGGGGGATCATCGCCGGGAAGTTGAACGGGGTGATCCCGGCGCAGACGCCGATCGGCTGACGCAGCGTGTAGGTGTCCACGCCGCCAGCGACGTTCTCGGCGAACTCACCCATCTGCAGGGTGCCAATCGACGCTGCGTGTTCGACCACTTCCAGGCCGCGGAAGATATCGCCCTCGGCGTCGGCAATGGTCTTGCCCTGCTCGGCGCTGAGGGTCTGGGCGATGCGTTTGCTGTGCTCGCGGATCAGCGCCTGCAATTTGAGCATGATGCGCATGCGCGCCCCGATCGGCGTGTCGCGCCAGCTGGCGAATGCACGCTGGGCGGCAGCGACGGCGGCATCGACCTCGTCGACCGTGGCAAACGGCACCCGCGCCAGCACTTGCTGGGTAGCCGGGTTGACGACATCGCGCCATTCGGTGGTTTTCGACTCGACCCATTGGCCGTCGATCAGCAGCTTGACCTGCTCAATCTGAGTCTGGGTCGGGGATTGGGGTGCGTTCATCTGCGCGTTCCTTGGAATTATTGTGGGAGACGAGATCGCCAGGCGGGGCTGGCGTCGAGGCGCTGATTTCGAGTATAGATGTGCAAACATCCAATAAGAACGCATATAAAAACCGGATCATCATGCAAAAAGACCTTACCTCCCTCAGTTCGCTGAACTGGGATGACCTGAAGTTCTTTCTTGAAGTGGCGCGCACGCGCAAGGCCAGCAGCGCGGCGAAACGGCTGAATGTCGACTACACCACGGTGTCGCGGCGGATCAGCTCGCTGGAGGCGGCGCTGGGCACGTTGCTGTTCGAAAAGTCGCGCACCAATGGCTTTGTCCTGACCAACGAAGGCCAGCGCCTGCTCGGTTACGCCGAATCAGTCGAGAGCACTCTGCACATGGCCTGTGAGCAGGTATCGGGCTCCGGCGTGGCCTTGTCCGGGCACGTGCGCATGGGCTGCACCGAAGGTTTCGGCAGTTTCTTCGTCACCCCGCAACTGAGCCACTTCGTCGACGCCTGGCCGGCGATCACCGTGGACATCCTGCCGCTACCGCACTTCATCAGCCTGTCCAAGCGCGAAGCCGACATCGTTATCGCCCTCGAGCGCCCAGAACATGGCCCCTACGTGTGCTGCAAGCTGACCGACTACCGCCTGCGCCTGTACGCCACCCAGGACTACCTCGACAACCACGCGCCGATTCGCCAGGTCAGCGACCTGGCCGAGCACCCGTTCATCAGCTACGTCGACGACCTGGCCTTCAGTTCAGAGCTGCTGTACCTGGCCAACCTGATCCCCAACGCCCACGCCCACCTGCGCAGCACCAGCGTCATTGCCCAGTACACGGCTGCGCTGCAAGGGCGGGGGTTGGCGATTCTGCCATGCTTCCTGGCTGCACAGGATCCACGGCTGGTGACAGTGTTGCCGGAGGAGATCGCGATTACCCGGCAGTTCTGGATGTACTGCCGGGAGGATTTGCGCAAGCTCAAGCGGATTACCCTGTTGTGGGATTACATCCGCGAGGTGACCGAGGCCAATGCGCCGCTGTTGCTAGGCGAATCACGCGAGATGCGCTTCGCCCAGGACTGACTCAGTTGGACGCCACCACGATCGACACCCGGCGGTTTTCCGTGCGCCCGGCGCTGGTGCGGTTGTCGGCGACTGGCTGGCTGCTGCCGAGGCCGCGACTTTGAATGTTCTGCGGTTGCATGCCGATCTCGATCAGCGCCTTGGCCACGCTCTGGGCGCGGCGTTCGGACAGTTGCTGGTTGTAGGTCGCTTTGCCCGAGGCATCGGTGTGGCCGTCAACGCGGACACGCTGGATATCGACGCTAAGCAAGGCCCGGCCAATACGCTCGACGATGGTTCGGCTCTGGCTGTTGAGGCTGTCCAGATCACTGCCGAACAGCACTTTGCCGGACAGATCGAAACTCCATCCATCATCGGTGGGGGTGAAGCCCTCGCGCTTGAGCACGGCGATCTGCTCGGCAGTCAGTCCCGGCGGTGGCACACTCTGGCAACCGCTCAAGGCCAGCAGACTCAACAACACTGCCATGCAAGGCAGGCGCAAACGTACAAACAGTTGCAACACGATCAGCTCCTTTTTTCAAAATCTGCGGCGCTACTTTCCGTATGCGCCACATGCCACTGGCCGCGGCGTGCGCGTTTGGCCTGGTACATCGCCGCATCAGCGGCATTGAGTAGACTGGCCGGGTCATGGCCATCGTCCGGGTAACACGCGATGCCAACGCTGAGTGAGGCGCTGATGCTGGTGCCATCGTTCAGGGCTATCGGCAGCTTCATGCTGGCAACGATCTTCTCGGCAATCCGTTGGGCGTCCTCGCAGGATTGCAGCGGGGTCAGCAATACCGCGAACTCATCACCGCCCAGCCGCGCGACCAGATCATGCTCGCGCAACTGCGCACGCACCCGCGCAGCAACGGTGACCAGCACCTCGTCGCCAACGGCATGGCCCTGGCTGTCGTTGATCTGCTTGAAGTGATCGCAGTCGATGAACAGCAGCGCCAGATACTCCTGGTGACGCTCGGCAGTGCGCAAGGTGCGGCTCAGGCGCCCCTCGAAGAAAGCGCGATTCGGCAACCCGGTCAGGCTGTCATGACTGGCCAGATGGGCCAGGGTGGCGTTCTCGCTGCGCAGGTGGTTCTGCCAGTTCTCCAGTTCGTCGAGCAGGGCATTGAAGTCGTTGCCCAGCTCGTTGAGCTCGGCGATGTGGGTTTCCGGTACGCGGCGGTCGAAGCTGCGCTCGCGGCGGGCGGCATGGGCGACGCTGGCAAGGTTGCGCAGGGGCCGGATGATGTCGCCGAACAGGCGCCGCGACCAGTGGCTGGCGACCCAGGCGCTGAGCAGCATGCACAAGAGGATGCCGGTCAGCCCGCTGAGCAGAAAGCGCAATACGCTGCGGCCCTGGCCGGTGACTTCGATGTGGCCGACCTGCTGTTGCTGATGGAGAATCGGCATGTGCACCGGCTCGACCAGAAAGCTGCTTGCCAGCGACCGTTCCAGCGGCGCCAGCACGCCGTCTTCGGGCCTTTGCCAGTGGGCCAGCAGCTCACCCTCGTTGTTGAACACCTTGGCGTCGGCCACGCCTTCGTTGGCGGCGATCAGCGCCAGTGACTCGTTGGCGGCGGCGCTGTCGTCGAACACCACCGCGGCTTCGACTGTGTAATTGATCGAGCGCGCGATCAGGTGCAGGTTCTGATTTGCATATACGCGCAAGGCCAGCACGCCAAGCAGGGTCACGCACAGGCCAGCCAGGCCGACCGCGAGCAGGGCCACGCCCAAATGCCCGCGGCCAAGCACAGCGCGCAGGGTCGGCCGGCGGTCGCGCCTGGCTGAGCGGATCATGGCTGCACCGCGCGGCGACGCGACAGCTGCAGCACGCTGGGGTGGATACGCACACCGCTGCGGGCTACCGAATCGAGGTTGACTTCGAAGGTTACCTGCTCGTCGCTCACGCGCAGGCAGAACAGGCTACCGACCGTGCAGGGGTCGTCTGCTTCGCTGATGCTCAGCACCGGCCGGCCGCTGAGGGCATGGAACAACCGCTCGCGCTGGCCACGGTCGAGCTTGCCGATATACACCGCATCGCAAGCACCGGCGGTTTGCGGATCGTCGGCCAGAAGGCGACGGGTCTGCAGCGGCTTGCCAGAGTTCTGCTCGGTGCCCTTGATCAAGTCATCGGCGTATTCGGTCGGGCCGATCAGGCACAGCCGCAACGGGGCCGGCTCACTGGGCCAGCGCGCGTAGCTGAAAATGCCCAACACCACCTGGGTCACGGCCTTGCCCCGCTGCTGCGCCAGGGCGGCGCTGGCAGCGGGCTCTGCCCGGCTGGGGCTGGCGTAGAGCAACAGGGCGGCGAGCAGCAGGGCAAGCGCAGCGCCCGTTGCGCGCGCCCAGGTCGAGACAGCCACCATCATGTGGGAATTTTCTCAAAATCTTGTCAGATGATGCCGCAACGATAGCATATTGCCGCTGCGGCAGAACGTCAGCCTTGCTCCAACATCAGGCCGGAGATGCGCCGCACGCGGCGTTCAACCGCCTCCTCGAATACTCCCGCACGCGGCTCGATCAAGCTGAAGCAGTGCTTGGCGCGGGTGATGCCGGTATATACCAGCTCCTTGGTCAGCACCGGATTGAGCGTGTCCGGCAGCACCAGAGCGGTGTGGCTGAACTCCGAGCCCTGCGACTTGTGCACGGTCATGGCATAGACGGTTTCGACTTCATTGAGCCGGCTGGGCAACACGAAGCGCACCCCGCCACTGCCGTCGTTACGCGCAAAGGCCACGCGCAACAAGGCGACGCCGCGCTCGTCGGGCAGGCGCAGGGCAATGCCGATATCGCCGTTCATCAGGCCCAGACCATAGTCGTTGCGGGTGACCAGCACCGGCCGGCCTTCGTACCACGGCTGCTGACTGTCGATCAGACCAGCGTTGTGCAGCACGCGGGTGACGCGCTCGTTCAGACCCTGCACGCCCCACGGCCCCTTGCGTACAGCACAGAGCAGCTGGAACTCCTCGAAACTGTGCAGCACCTGGCCGGCCCACTGCTCCCAGCGCGGGTCGTCTGCTGCGGTCGCGGGCGGGGGGCGCAGGCGACCGATGTTGCGCAGGTAATGGCGGTAGCCCTGTGGGCCGTCGGTGCCGCGATCAAGGCCATCGAGCAGCAGTCTGTCGAAGCGTCGATCATGCTCGCCTTGCAGCGACAGGCCGTGCACGTCGTCGAGTTTTTGCGTCAGCAGTTCGCGCGCCGACTGGGCTTGCTGGCGGTTGACCAGGCGGGCCAGCTGACCGATCCCGCTGCCTTCACCAAAACGCCGCGAGTGGCGCAACATCACCACCTGCTGCGCAAGTGGGTGCTGCTCGGCGTCGCCGGGGGTTAGCCCGCTGTCCTGCAGGGACTGTCCGCCGACCTGCTCCAGCCAGGCGCGGGTGGCCGCCGAATAGAAACCCTCCTCGGCGTCGCGGCACAGGTCACCGAGCACTGCACCGGCTTCGACCGAGGCCAACTGGTCCTTGTCACCCAGTAGCACCAGCCGCGCCGACGGTGGCAAGGCGTCGAGCAGCACGGCCATCATCTCCAGGTCGATCATCGATGCTTCATCGATCACCAACACATCCAGTGGCAACGGGTTGCCAGCATGGTGGCGGAAATGGCGCGAGCCCGGGCGGCTGCCGAGCAAGCGGTGCACGGTGCTGACGTCGGTTGGAATCTGCTGGCGGACCTCGGCGCTGACCTCAAGCAACTCGACCTGTTGGCCTATCGACTCGGTCAGGCGCGCAGCGGCCTTGCCGGTGGGCGCTGCCAGGCGAATCCGCAGCGGCCTGCCCTGCTCCACCGCAGGCCCTTGCAGCAGTGCCAGCAGGCGCACCACTGTTGTGGTCTTGCCGGTGCCGGGGCCGCCGGTGATGATGCTGAACGAGGCGCGGGTAGCCAAGGCGCAGGCGAGCTTCTGCCAGTCGACCTGGCCTTGCGGCGCGCCACCCTTGAACAGTTGCTCAAGCCGTTCCGGCAGCGCTGGCGCGATAACTTGATCCGCTGCCAGGCGCTGGCGCAGCGCGTTGTCGATCTGCCGCTCGTAGCTCCAGTAGCGGCGCAGGTACAGGCGCAAGCCGCTGAGGACCAGTGGTCGCGCGCTGTGCCCCGGCGTATTGCCAGTGGCCACTAGCGGGCTGGCCGCGATGCGCTCGCACCAGGTGTGCTGATCGAGCTTGGTCAGCAGTTGGGATGGCAGCAGCAATGGCCCGTCGAGGGCATCACCTTCCGGTGGCAGCGACAGGGCGAAGTCCGGCTCGGCCAGGGTCTGGGCGAGGTCCAGGCAGACATGCCCGTGACCCAACTGGTGGCTGGCCAGGGCAGCGGCGAGCAACAGCAGCGGGTCGCTGCCGGGCGCACGCTCTTCAAGAAAACCCACCAGTGCGCGGTCGAGCGCGCGCAGCCAGCCGCGCTCAACCCAGCGGTCGAGCAGGATCAGCAGGTCATGGCTGCTCTGCAGCGGCGCCAAGGCAGCCAGCTGCTCGGCTTGCAGGGGGGTTGGCAACAGGTCTTCAAGGCGGCGGCTCATGGCGCGGCTCCGGCAAACAGGTCCTGCTGTGCCGGCACCGGGGCACCGCGGAACAGGGCATCGAGGGCTTCGATCAGCTCACGTGGCGGCTTGCTGAAATACACCCCGTGGCCTGCCCGGCTGGCGCCACGCAGGAAGATGAACAGCGCACCGCCGACATGGCGGTCGTAATCGTAGTCGGGCATGCGCGCGCGCAACTGGCGGTGCAGCGCGAGCAGGTAGAGCACGTACTGCAGGTCGTAGCGGTGATCGAGAATCGCCTGTTCCATGGCCAGCGCGTTGTAGCTGTGCAGGTCCGGGCCGAGCCAGTTGGATTTGTAGTCGGTCACGTAATAACGGCCGTCCAGCTCGAAGGCCAGGTCGATAAAACCTTTGAACATGCCGTTGAGCTGACTCGGCTCGGCGGCGGCACGCGCGGCGCCGCCGTGGGTATGCCGGGTCACCAACTGATCAAGCTCGATGACATCGACCTTGTGACTGGCAAACCAGAATTCCATCTCGATCTGATACTGCTGCAGGTGCGCCAAGGTCAATTGGCGATCCTCGCCATGTAACGGCAGCGGCTCGACCAGCAGATGCTGCAGCCACTCGGTGAGGCCCGGGATCCAGCCTTTCCAGTCGCGCCGGTTGCAGCGTTGGCCGACCGTATGTTCGATGAGCTGAGGCTGCTGGCTGACTTCGGCGAAGCCCTCACGCCCGGCCCACTCGAGCAGACCGTGCAGGAAGGTGCCGGGATTGGGCCCGCGTGGGAAGCGATGAATGTCGCCGCTCTGAGCCGGGATATCACGCAACTGCTGGGCGTCGATGCGCTCGTCATCGGTCAGCTGCTGGGCCAGCGAGCTGTCACCGGCAAGGCTCTGGTCGCCCACGCGCAGGGCGCTATAGGAGGCGATCCACCAGTTCTCTGCCGCAGCCCGGCGTGGCTTGCGCGCAGCAATCAGCTCGTGACCATCTTGTGGGGGCAGATAGCGCTGTTCGTCTGCGCCAGGCAGCTCTTCACAGACGATATCCGCGCAGCTCGCTTGCAGGCTTTGCAGCCACTCGGCCAGCTGTGCCGACGAGGCCAGCGGCAGGCCGCCGCCGAGCAGATAGCCCAGGGCCGAGCGATGCAGCAGCGAGTGTTTCTGGTTACCGCGTTTGAGGTCGGCGACACCGAGCCAGCAGGCGTGCTGGGCGCGGGTCAAGGCGACGTAGAGCAAGCGCAGATCTTCGGCCAGGCGCTCATCATCGGCGCGCTCGATCTGCTCTTGGTCGGGTGTCAGGGTCAGGTGCGCGTGGCCGTCGCTGTCGTGCCAGATCAGCGGCAGGCGCTGGCCATCGACCGGCTTGCTGGTGCAGATGAACGGCAGATACACCAACGGATACTCAAGGCCCTTGGACTTGTGAATGGTCACGACCTTGACCAGTTGCTCGTCGCTCTCCAGGCGCAGGATCTGCTCTTCGCCCGCCTGCCCGGAGCCGGCCAGGTTCTCGCCCAGATGGCGGATCAAGGCTTGCTCGCCATCCAGTTCGCCAGCGGCCTGCTGCAGCAGTTCGGCCAGGTGCAGCAAATTGGTCAGCACCCGCTCGCCGTCGCTGCGGGCAATCAGCCGGCGCGGCAGTTCGAAGTCATGCAGCAGGCGCCGCAGCATCGGCAATACGCCCTGGCGCTGCCAGGTTTCGCGGTACTGGCGGAAGCGCATGACCCAGTCTTCCCAGACCCGCTCGTCCTGATTCAGCCGCTCGAGTTCAAGCAGTGACTGCTCGAGGGTCGGGCTGGCCAAGGCGGTCTTGAGCAGGCGCTCGGAGTCGGGTTCGGCGCAGGCCTTGAGCCAGGCCAGCAGGTCGTGCGCCTCCTGGGCGGCGAACACCGAGTCTTTGTCCGACAGGTACACACTGCGCACATCGCGCGCTGCCAGCTCGGCGCGGACCAGCTGCGCTTCGCGACCGTCGCGCACAAGGATGGCGATATCCGAAGGCAGGCACGCCCTGAGTTTGCCATCGATTTTTCTGAATCCACTGACGCCCTGTTGACCACCGTTGAGCAGCCCGACGATATGGCTGGCGCAGCTGGCGGCCAGTTGCTGACGATAGAGGGTACTGGACACCGGTTCGTCGCTGTCCAGCCGCCAGCAATGCAGCGCGGCGGATGGCTGGTCGTTGATCAGCAGTTGCTCGCTGCGGCCCTTGGCGTGGACCTCGATGAACGGCAAGGGATTGTCTTGCCCCTCACGGAACAGGAATGCGCCGCGGCCACTGCTACGCCCTTCTGCGGCGAGGAACAGGCGGTTGACCGCACTGACCATGGCTTTGCTGGAACGGTAGTTGGTGTCCAGGCTGTGCAGGCGCCCGGCAGTGGCGCGGCGGGCCGCCAGGTAGGTAAAGATGTCGGCACCGCGGAAAGCGTAGATTGCCTGCTTCGGGTCGCCGATCATGAACAGGCCGGTTTCGGCGTGGTTCTGGCTGATCTGGTAGATGCGCTCGAAGATGCCGTACTGGACCGGGTCGGTGTCCTGGAATTCGTCGATCAGGGCGACCGGGAACTGCTCGCGGATGAGCGCGGCCAAGCGTTCGCCGGACTCCTGATTGAGCGCGTGCTGCAGGCGCAGGAGCATGTCGTCGAAGCCCATCTCGGCGCGCCGGCGCTTCTCCTGCTCGAAGCGTGCCGACACCCAACTGGCGGCATGCTCGAGCAAAGGCACTTCGGGGCTGGCCAGGCCTTGTAGCTGCTGGCGCAGGGTTTCCATGGCGCGCAGGGCCGGGTGATCGGGTGGGTCACCGTGCTTCCAGGCTTCGGCCATGCCGGCTGGAGTCAGGCGGGTGAAGCCAGTGCCCAGATCCAGTTCGAGGACCTGATCGTCACCGGCCCAGGCGCGCAGTTTTTCGAACCACGGCTCGAAGTAACGCGCCTGCAGCTTGCGCCCATCAGCGTGCTTGGCCGCAACCGCAGCGTGGCAGATCTGCTGCAACTCGTCGGCCCAGACGCCCCAAGGCGCCTTGAGCTGGCACAGCTGCTGCGCGCGTTGCTCCAGAGTGGTCTCGATGAGTGCCTGCGGCTCGATATCATCGGCGCTGCTGGCGACACGGCCAAACAGCGGACGCAGGCGCGGCAACAAGGCATCGGGGCTGACCCAGTTGCCGCGTACCCAGTTCAGGGACTCGCCGCGCATGCCATAGCAGAAGCGCCGCCAGTAGTCGCGCATGACCTGGCCGAGCAGTTCGCTGTGATCGGTCTCAAGACTTTGGGTAAACAGGCTGCCGCTGTCGAAGGCGTGTTCGCGCAGCATCCGTTGGCACCATCCGTGAATGGTCGACACGGCGGCTTCGTCCATCCACTGTACGGCCACTTCCAGGCGGCTGGCGCAACGTGGCCAGAGCTCTGCCGGGTAGTCGGCACGGAGCATCTGCAGCAGCGGGTCGGCGTCGCCCAGCTCGTCACGGAAGAACCGTGCGGCTTCGGCCAGTCGCGTACGAATGCGCTCACGCAGCTCTTTGGTGGCCGCATCGGTAAAGGTCACCACGAGGATCTGCGGCGGCAACAGCTCGCGACCAAAGCCGTGCGCATCGCCATGGCCGAGGATCAGCCGCAGGTACAGCGCCGAGATGGTGAAGGTCTTGCCGGTACCGGCGCTGGCTTCGATCAGCTGGCTGCCATGCAGCGGGAAGCTCAAGGCCAAGGGGCGGGCCTGGGTCATGCGGCACTCTCCGGATTGCCCTGGGTTTGCCAAGGCGCGGCGAACAGGGGGCGGTACAGGGCTTCACACCAGCCTTCGAAGGTTTCATCGGCGCTCAGTGCGGCGAAGTCGCGGAACTGGCGCGCCAGGGCGAGGCTTTCGCTGCGTTCGCCAAAGCTGTTCTGGCCGTCGCCTTCGTAGGCCCGGGCGGCAGCGGCCAAGGCCTTGTCCGGGTCGTCCTGGCCGAGCCAGGCGAAGGCGGTCTTGGCCGCCACCGGCAGCGGCGCGTTCATGCCGGCCTGGCGTGCGACCAGCAGATCAGCAAGCCGCTCACTGGCCTCAGCCTGTGGCAAAGGTTCCAGCAGCAGGGTCAGGTCGCTGGCCACCAGTGCACTGTGCAGCGGGTAGCCGGCAGCGCAGCCAGCCAGGTGCATGACCCAGGTCGGAATCAGTCGATGGCGCTTGAGGTTGTTACGCCCGGCACTGATGGTGTTGGGGATGGTAGTGATGCTCAGCAGGCTTTGGTCGGCCGCCTGATACACCCGCCCAAGCCAGCCTTGCAGGCGCTCGCGGCCATGCTCGAAGTGAATCGGCAGCGCGCCTTCGACCAGGCTCGGCCAGCGTTGCAGCAGGTGTCGATGACGTTGCAGCAGATTGGGCAGGGGCTCGATCAGCTCGGCCTGGAGGATCTCGCCAAAACCGGCCAACGGCAGCAGGCCATGGCCTTGCAGGCGGCGCGCCTGGGCGTACAGGGCCGATTCGGCGTTGCCTGGGTCAGCCAGGGCGGCATCCAGCAGGCTTTCGCTGAGGCCGTAGCGCTGCAGTGCGTCGAGCACGAACGGTTCTTCGTCCGGGGTCGGTGCCTCGAGTGACTCGAAGAACACCTTCAAGCGCTGGCGAAAGAAATGCCGCACCGGGTGACGCAGAAAGTCCTGCAGTTGGGTCAGGCTCAGCGGCTCGTCATTGACGTAGGGCGCTAGCGTGTCGTCTGCGGGCGGTGTGGCAGCCTCGGCCTGATGCAACAGTTGCCACTCATGGGCGTAACTGAACAGCGGGCTACCTTTCTGGAAGTAGCGCTGGCTGAACGGCTGCAGCGGGTGCTCCTGAGTCAGGCCGTGCAGCAGTTGCTGGCCGGCGTCTTCGCGCAGGCCTGGCTTGGCGTTGGCGACTTGCCAACCGGCGGCCAGGTGATCGCGCAACTGGCCGATCAGGACCGAGGCCGGCCGCTCGCTGTTGTCGCGGATGCTGCGCCCTACCCAGCTGACATACAGCTGGTCGCGGGCAGACAGCAGGGCTTCGAGCAGCAGGTAGCGGTCATCCTCACGACGCGAGCGGTCGCCTGGGCGGTAGTCACTGGCCATCAGGTCGAAATCCAGCGGCTGCTGGGCTCGTGGGTAATCGCCGTCGTTCATGCCCAGCAGGCAGACCACCCGGAAGGGGATCGCTCGCATCGGCATCAGCGTGCAGAAGTTTACTGAGCCGGCGAGAAAGCGTTGCGAAAGTTTGCCTTGATCGAGACCTGACAGCCACGCCTCGCGCACTACCGTCAGTGGTAGTGGCTCGTGAAGGGCGACCGTATCGCAGGTTTGCAGCCAGGTGTCGCGTAGGTCCTGAAGCTGTACCAGAAGAAACTCATCATGCTCGTTTTCGGCCAGGAAAAACACCTGCAGCAGTGCATTCAGGCGCTCGCCCCACTCAACTGCTGTTGCCGCTTGAGCGAGCTCGACACAGGCCACATCAAGCGCATCGAGCAACGCCACCAGCGGCCCGATCAAGGCGGCATCGAGGCCGCCGATCTCGTCGTAGGGCTCGATGCCATCGCAGCCCTCGCCTACGCCCACTGCGTAACCGAGCAGCATCCGGCGCAAGCCAAACCGCCAGCTGTTCTGCTCCAGCCCTTCGGGCAGGCCGAGGCTGGCGCGCTGGGCGGCACTCAGGCCCCAACGGATGCCGGCGCCTTCGATCCAGCGATGCAGAGTCGGCAGGTCGCTTTCCTGAATGGCGAAGCGCGCGCGTAGTGCGGGCACGTCGAGCAGATCGAGTACCTCACTAACGGCAAAGCGACTGTCGGGCAGCTTGAGTAGATGCTCAAGAGCGATCAGTAAAGGGTCACGGCCACGCTGGCCCTGATCGGTCAGGGTGAACGGGATATAGCGCGGGTCGTGGCGATCGAGCTGGCCGAACACCGCGCGGATATGCGGGGCGTAGTCATCGATGGCCGGCAGCATGACGATGATATCGCGCGGGCGCAGAGTAGGATCGGCGCTGAAGCGGGCCAGCAGTTGGTCGTGAAGGATCTCGACTTCACGTTGGGCGCTGTGGGCGATGTGAAACCTGACCGAGCGGTCCTTGGTCGGGTCCACTGCGGGCCAGACTTCGCGGGTTTCGGCCAATGGCCGCAACTCGAGAATGTCATCCTGCAACTGGTTGAGCAGATTGCCTGGCTGGGCCTCACTGAACAGGTCGATGCGGCCTTCGTTGAACACGCCAAGGTAACTGGCAGGGTCGTCGTAGCTGTCGAGCAGGTTGATGTAATCACGGCCCTGTTTGCCCCAGGCAGCGAGCAACGGGTGGGCATGCTGGTGCAGGCTCTCGTCGTCCAGTTGCAGGGGCATGCCCTGCTTGCGCTGTTGGCGCTTGTACTGGTGGCGGAGCAGGTCTTTGTCGGCAACGATATCGCCCCAGTGGTGACGACATGGGTTGTGCACGCAAAGCAGCACCTGGCTGAAACGGGCCAACGCCGCCAGAGCCTCGAGTGCCTGCGCCGGCAGGGACGAGATACCAAAGACGATGACTCGCGCTGGCAGGCCCTTGGGCGGCTGCTCGAGGCTGTTCATACGCTCGATAAAGCGCTGGTGCACGCCGGCACGGCTCTGCTCCATACCGGCCTGGCCGACATCTTCGAGCAACGCCCGCCACAGTTCGGCCTGCCAGCAGTTGCCGGCAGCCAGTGGCTTGCGCTGGGCGCGGGCGGTGTTGAGAACATGCTTACCGGCTGCCCAATCCTGCAGCCAGTCGGCGCGGTAGACCTGATATTGGTCGAACAGGTCAGCCAGGCGCTCGGCCAGCTGGTAGCGCTTGCGCAGGTCGCTGTCGTCAGTCAGAAAGCGCCGTAGCGGCTCGAAGTGCGGGCGCTCGATCAGTGCCGGCAGCAAGCGCATCAGGCGCCAGGTAAGTGGGGCCTTGTCGAGCAGGGATACTTCAGGGATTTCGTCGCGGCCGAGCACCTTGCGGTACAGCTGCCACATGAAGGTACCGGGCAATTGCACATCGATGGCGGCAGCGATGCCACAGCCGCCGCTGTCATCGTCTTGTGGGTCTTCGGCCAGGGCGAGTTTCAGCCATTGGGCGATGCCATTGCTTTGCACCAGGGCGACTTCGTTTTCCAACGGGGCCAGAGGGAAGCGGCGCATCATACTCACCACCAGGCTGCGCAGGTCGTCCAGGCGGTTGCCGTGAACAATCATGAAGCCGGGGTGCAAGCGGGTATCTGCCATTGCGCTCTCTCTGAAAGGCGTTCGTCCTGGGGGGAACCATATCATGGGCGGGGGTGGTGCGATGGGGGCCGCTATGTAGCCCCAGATTTCCGGATCCCGGAAAAAGACAAAACCCCTACCTGCTCGCGCAGATAGGGGTTTTGCGAAATGAATCTTGACGATGACCTACTCTCACATGGGGAGACCCCACACTACCATCGGCGATGCATCGT